>CAWJAF010000009.1:0-156024 GCA_963840785.1 uncultured Pseudomonadota bacterium
GGCGGAGCTGCTCTAGGGCCGGATGTATTCCGATTTTTTCATGCGCTCGGGGTTCCGCTGAAACAGATTTACGGCCAAACGGAGATTAGCGGTATCTCGTGCATCCATTACGACGGCGATGTGCAGTTTCATACTGTTGGCAAACCGATTCCGGGTACCGACGTTAAAATTTCCGCAGATGGCGAGATTCTGTCGCGAAGCGCTTCGATCACGCCCGGCTACTACAAAAATGACGAAGCGACTAAGCAAACGATTCGCGATGGTTGGCTGCATTCCGGCGATGCCGGATACCTGACGGATGATGGTCATTTGGTCGTGATCGATCGTATCAAAGACGTGATGCGTTTGGCCGACGGTACGCAGTTTTCACCGCAATTCATCGAGAACCGGTTGAAGTTTTCTCCTTACATCAAAGAGGCTGTAGTGATCGGCAATGATCGGCCGCGATTGACAGCGATGATTTGCATCGACATGGGCATCGTCGGGAAATGGGCTGAGAATCAAAAAATCTCGTACACCACTTATACGGATCTCGCGGCTAAGGAGCCAGTCTACGGGCTGCTGGAAAAAGAAGTCGAGAAAGTTAACGCAGAGCTGCCGCAGGCGGCAAAGCTGCGTCGCTTCGTCTTGCTTTACAAAGAACTTGATGCTGACGACGAAGAGCTGACGCGTACGCGCAAGGTCCGCCGTGGCTTTGTCGAAGATCGCTATAAAGATGTGATCGACGCGCTTTACAGCGATCGAAAGCAGGTGCCGATCGATACGACGATTAAATTCCAAGACGGAAAAACGGCGCGTTTTCAAACCACGTTGTTATTGCGAGATTTGACCTAAACCATGGACGTCAATTTCTTTTTGCAATTGGTGATCAACGGCCTGGTGGTCGGTAGCGTCTATGCTTTGGTCGCACTGGGATTCGTGATTATTTTCAAATCGACCAGCGTGGTAAATTTTGCCCAGGGAGAATTTTTGCTACTGGGCGCTTACATTAGTATGGCGGTCGTTGGCCAATACAATATGCCGTTCTGGGTGGCGGTTATCATCACCTTGCTATTTTCCGTCGTGCTGGGCATGTTGATCGAGCGCTTAATCTTGCGGCCGATGATCGGCGAGCCGGTGATTTCGGTAATCATGGTGACGCTCGGTTTATCGAGCGTGTTGAAGGCGGTCGTGCAAGGGATTTGGGGCACGGATACACGGCCATTTCCGGAAATTTTTCCGACAACCCCGATTCAGATCGGGCCATTGCCCGTTTCTCAGGGTTACATTTACAGCGTAGTCTGCGTCGCGATTTTGCTTTTACTCTTTACGTTATTTTTCAAATATTCCCGCGCCGGCATCGCGATGCGCGCGACTGCGTTTTCCCAACAGGTGGCGCAATCGATGGGCATATCGGTGCGGCGCATGTTCGCATTGGCATGGGCAATTGCTGCGGTGGTTTCCGCTATTGGCGGCATATTGCTTGGCGGCGTGCGCGGTGGCGTGGATGCGGCGCTTGCGGCAATCGGCTTGAAGGTGATTCCGGTTGTGATTTTGGGTGGACTGGATAGCATTATCGGCGCCATCGTCGGCGGGCTGATTGTTGGCGTGTTGGAAAATCTCGCGGGGGGATACCTTGATCCCATTTTCGGCGGCGGGGTTAAAGAAGTCGCGCCGTTCGTGATCCTGGTGTTGATATTGATGGTCAAGCCCTATGGGCTATTTGGCAAGGTGCACATTGATCGTGTGTGACACCAAACTTGTCATCGCAAGGAGTCGTAAAGTGACGTGGCGATCTGTTCGTTTAACGGCTTTAGAAAAGCGAGATGGCTTCGCGTTGCACGCAAAGACGTTTGGTGCGGTCATTGGTGGCGTGCTCTGCAAACCAGCACCGGTGCGGCACCTGGCCATACATTTCCCGAAAGGCAATGCCAGAGCGGCTCCCAGCCATGCCTTCAAATAAGGTTGTAACAATCTCCAATGATTAAATGCGGTGACTTTCGAACCAACTACGCAAGCGATATGGCGGTGTTCAACACGCGCTTCGCCGAACTTGCTTAATTATTTTTTTGTTACTGCTGATGCTGTTTCCCCTGATATCGACCAACTATTGGCTAGACGTTGTTAATCGCATTGGCATTGCGATCGTCGCGGCGATTGGCTTGAATATTCTGACCGGTTATACAGGACAAATTTCCATGGGCAACGCCGCGTTTCTCGCGGTCGGCGCCTACAGCACCGGTTGGCTGGCGAACAATGCAGGATTGCCACTCTTCATCACTATTCCAATAGCCGGATTGATTACAGCTGCAGTGGGCATGATATTTGGCATTCCATCGCTACGCTTGCGCGGGCTTATATCTCGCGATGGCGACGCTTGCTGCGCATTTCATCATTGAATTCGTCATCGTCCATTGGGAATCGGTCACCGGCGGTGTGAATGGCTTGAGTATTCCCAATGCGGCGCTATTCGGGTTTGAGTTTCGCAATGATCGTTCCCTGTTTTATTTGATTTACGTTCTGGTGATAGCGTTTGCGTTGTTTGCAACCAACCTGTTTCGTACTAAAGTCGGCAAGGCGTTTATTGCGATTCGCGATCAGGACATTTCGGCCGAAGTGATGGGCGTCAATATTTTCAAATACAAGCTGGTGGCCTTTGGTGTGAGTTCTTTTTATGTCGGTGTTGCCGGATCGCTGATGGCCTATCAGGCAAGGATCATCAGTCCGGAGAATTTTCCGATCACGGTCGCAATCGATTACCTGGCGATGATTATCATCGGCGGACTTGGGAGCATTTTGGGCTCGATTCTCGGCGCGATATTTATTACGGGATTGCCGGAAATACTCCGGTTGACGACCACCGCGTTGAGTGGTTACTACCCGGACCTAGTCGGGCTTTTTTCCTCTATCAAGTTGGGTGTTTTCGGCTTAATTATCGTCTTGTTCCTGGTTTTTGAGCCAGATGGAATGGCGTCGCGCTGGCGTAAAATTAAGACATACTGGCGCTTGTATCCATTTTCGTACTAAGCCTCATCTTTTGTTTTGTCGCAGTGCACTATTATTTCCCCCTTGAAACCCGCGCAGGTAGAGAATATAGTAGCGATGCAATGAACCAAATTGAACGTCTGTAATCTCAGCTTTGGTCACGTAGCAAAGGCGCAAGCCTAATAAAAAAGTAGTGTAGTACCCTACGCAGTTCGAAGTAATTGTTCAAGGTAGTACGTCTATAAACAACTGGAGGCAGATATGAAGAAGTTAAGCAAACTCGCGCTTGGTCTTACCGCCGGCGCAGCGCTTGCTGCAATGCTCGGTCAAGCGAGCGCAGCGGATGTGACTTGGGATCGTTTGGTAAACGCCCATAAAGATCCAAATAACTGGTTGATGTATCACCAGGATTTTCGTAGTTGGCATCATAGTGGGTTAACGCAAATCAACACCGGTAACGTGCAAGACCTGCAAATCGCATGGATGCACACGCCTGGTGCCGGTAAGCGTGGTATTCAATCGTTCCCGATCGTAGCCGACGGCGTGCTGTATTACACCTCGTCATTGGGCCAAATCTATGCGTTGGACGCCGCAACCGGTGCCCACAAGTGGAAATTCAGGCCAAGATCGACGAAGAGCGCGGCATGGGCACGTTCTACAACCCCTATAACCGCGGCGTGGCTATCGGCTACGGCAAGGTTTACATCGGCACGGTTGATGGTCGCATGATCGCCGTTGATATGAAGACCGGTAAAGTGGCTTGGGACACCATGTTCATGACGGTTGAAAAAGGCAACAAGGGCTTTACCGGCGCACCGATCATCGTGAAAGACAAGGTTATTATCGGTTCTAACGGCGGTGAGTTGTCCGGCTGCTGCGGTCCGATCTTCGGTGTCGACGCGAAAACCGGCAAGATGGCATGGCAGTTCGACACCATCGGTGGCGACGAGCGTTCCCGCGCAAGCTGGGGCAACGACTAGCTGGAAGATCGGCGGTGGCGGCGGCTGGATGACCGGTAACTACGATGCGGAGACCAACACCGTATGGTGGGGTACCGCCAATCCGGCGCCTGACTACGACTGGGCCGGCGAAAACTGGAAGACCGAAGGCGCGCGCCCCGGTGACTAACCTGTATAGCTCCTCCGTGATTGTGCTGGATGCAGACTCCGGCAAGCTGAAGTCCTACTTCCAGGAAATGCCGCATGACGCATGGGACTTCGACAGCGCTGTTGGCGAGTTCATGATGATCGACCGCGGTGGCAAGAAGCTAGATGTGCACCCGAACAAGGGCGGTATCATGTTCGTTTACAACCGATCGGCTGACCTGCAGCAAAGTCGAAAACACCTGGATGTTGGGCAAAACCTTCAACTACATCAAAGGCGTCGATGCAAGACCGGTGAGTTGCATCGGCCGTCGCGAACTGCCGCTTGGCAAGCACACCAACGTTTGCCCGGCAATTGACGGCGCAATCAGCTGGAACACAGGTTCCTATCAGCCCGAAGCACTGGCCTGTTCTACAAGATCGGCCAGGAGTGGTGCTATCGACATCGAAGTGGTGAAAGCGGATCGTCCGGAAGACTTCTCCGGCCAAGCCTACTTTGGCGCTTAGCTGGACCGCAACGCATCCGGAAGGCCAAAAAGCCTTCGGCCACGTGTCCGGTCGCGACCCGATCACCGGTGTTGCAAGATGGGAAGTGCACTACAAGTACCCGCCGCTCGCCTAGCTGCTGTCGACCAAGGGTAACCTAGTGTTCGTTCCGGGTGCCGATGGCAGTTTGATGCACTGGATGCCAATACCGGCGCAAAGCTGTGGAGCCACAACAATGGCCTCGGCCATCACGGTGGCGTGATCTCCTACGCGGTCAGACGGCAAGCAGTACATCGCTGTCGTGACCGGCTGGGGCAGCCACGTTTCCGGCAACTATGCACCGCTGTTCGGTGAGCCCTTCACCAGATGCCGACCGAAGGCGGTAACTTGATAGTGTTTGCTCTGCCGTAAACCAACGCAAGTTATACCGCGTTAATGGGGCGAGGGAGTGATCCCTCGCCCTTTTCATGTCTTGAGTTGGAGAACAATAGAAATGCCCACTGTGCCTCTGAAGAAAATCGGTTTAGCGATCGCGTTAGCAGCCGGTATCGGCTTTGGAACCCAGAGCATCGCGAAGGATCCCCCGGCGCCTCATAGTTTGACGCCTGACGAGGCGTTTGCCGCCGCGAAGGAAGAGTTTGGCGTTGATGTCAAAACCCTATGGGCGACACGCTGTGCCGCGTGTCATTTGGGGCGCGGCATGCAGCGCGGTGACGGCCCACAACTGGCCGGCACTGAGCTTGATTTCGCTCGCGTGATCGAGCGTATTGTTAAAGGCAAAACGCCGATGCCGTCGTTTGGCGGGACGTTGACTGACGAACAGTTGATGGGATTAGCGCGCTACATCGTGAGTTTAAAACCGCCACCCGCGCCGTAGTTAATCCGACCGGGGGAAGCGAGCCTCGCTTCCTCCTACTCAATTGGCGCACGAGCGAGATCTAGCTCCATGTGCAAGCCGTCGTAGTAAGCTTTTCCCTTCAGCGTTTGGTAGTCCTTGTGCGGCGTCAGATTGAAGCGCATGGCGTGGCCGTCCGCGCCGGTGGCATAAAAACTCAGTTGTTTTTCAACGCCAACGATTTTCGCGATCGCAACCGCCTGCGTCCCAAATGCGGGGCGGGTGGTAAGCGACAAATCGCCGTGAGACTTGCCCACTTCAAGCGTGACCTTGCCGCTGCTCATGCCCTCCAGCCAACTGCCTTTCCATGTCCCGATAAAGCGGGAATCGATCATGGGGCGATCGCTGTCGGCCGCGATCGAGTGGGAGAAGGTGACCACTGAAAGAGCAAAAAAAATGTATTTAAAAAGGCTCATAATTATTTGAAAATTCTGCAATAAAAGTAAAATATTTAAAGTAAAACATTAATTTAAAGAGGTCGAACTCACCCTCAGCCCGTTCGGACTGAGTGACATTTTATCGGGATAAAAATTAATAGCGAGAAATGAGTTTAGAAGCAACGCCCGAATCGCAGATTCGCCGACTTGTGCACTTAAATCCCCAATCACCGCGGCGATTGCAAAAGAGGGCATTGCCAGGCTCAAGCACCCATGCGGCTTCCAAGCCATGCATGGCTGCAAGCTAATCTGGGAGCGGATCCTGGCAGGACGCAAAGCATTTTTTGCAGGGCGCTATCTGAAATCCGAAGGTCGATTAAGTGCTGGGGGAATAACACTTCGATTGACTTTTTATTGAGAATCATTATCATAATCATTAAGAAATGTAAGTTTCATTTTAAAACGTCATTTTCGCCGGAGATCGTATGTACGTTTGTATTTGCAACCAGGTTACTGATCGCGAAATTCGCGAGGCCGTGTACGCGGGCGCGAGCCGTTTGCGCGACATTCAGCGCGATCTCGGCGTCGCGAATCAGTGTGGCAAATGCGGCCAAATGGCGAAGTGCATTCTGAAAGAAAGTCTCGCGCAGCGCGATAGCCAATGTAATTTGCAGGCTGCCTAGCGATTTGTAAAAAATATCTCGTTTTGTTTTCGAGCAGGTGTTCGTCAATATGCTCGGTGCCCCACGACATCGTTCGTCTTGGTAAAATAGACTTGTCACCTTAAATCTTTGGAGGGCTTATGCAAGGCGATAAGAAAGTCATTCAGTTCCTCAATAAAGTTCTCGCCAACGAACTCACCGCGATTAATCAGTATTTTCTGCATGCGCGGATGTTCAAAAATTGGGGATTCCACAAGCTCAACGAATACGAATATAAAGAGTCCATTGATGAGATGAAGCACGCCGATAAACTCATCGAGCGTATTCTTTTTCTCGAGGGCCTGCCGAATTTGCAGGAATTGAATAAAATTTTAATCGGCGAGAATCCACTTGAGATGATCAAGTGCGATCTCAAGTTAGAACAGCAAGGCCATCCGCTGCTTAAAGACGCAATTGCCCATTGCGAAAAATGTGGCGACTACATTACCCGTGAACTATTCGAACACATCCTCGAAGGTGAGGAAGAGCATATCGATTGGCTGGAAACTCAACTTGGGCTGATCGAGAAAGTGGGATTGGAAAACTACTTGCAGTCGCAGATGTAAGATTCGTTTTTACCTCGCGATCGTTTCATAGCGATCGTGCTACGCTGTTTACAGTTCTACTGGTGGTAGGCCGGTAAGCCGCATGAATATTGGCTTCTGGCATAAGCAACGCCACGGGTCAATATTGGTGCGGCTCGTGGTGCAGTAACCCATCCCATGGCCTTAGTCCTCCCCTTGAAGGGGAGAAAATTGTTTCTGCGCCAGCAATCGATACGAAACTCTCCTTGTCGCGACCTCGAACTTAGGGCGATAATTCTCGTCTTATCGATTTCGACAACGTTCCACCCGTGAATTTATCTTCGGTTAGCCGTTATACCCGCACCGCGATTACGTTGCATTGGCTGATTGCGCTGATGATCATTGTGAATTTTGGTCTCGGTTTGACCATGGTCGAGATGACCTTGTCGCCGCAAAAATTGAAATTTTTTTCTTGGCACAAATGGGTCGGCGTGACGATTTTTATGCTGGTGTGTTTGCGTTTGTTGTGGCGCCTCGGCCACGCCGCGCCCGCGTTGCCGGCGAGCATGCCGGCATGGCAAGTCCGCGCGGCGCATTGGAGTCACGTGCTGCTCTATGTGTTGATGTTCGTGATTCCGCTGTCGGGCTGGCTGTTTAGCTCGGCTGCCGGCAAGCCCGTGGTTTATTTGGGGCTTATTGCATTGCCGGATCTGGTCGCCGCCGACAAAGGTTTGGCCGAAACGCTCAAAGAGGTTCACGAATATTTAAATTTCACGTTGGCTGCGTTTGTGTTATTGCACATCGCTGCGGCATGGAAACATCACTTGGTGGATCGCGACGATGTGATGTCGCGAATGCTGCCTTTTCTTGCAAAAAAATGAGGATGGCTATGGTTGGAAAAATGATTGCGATGGGTGTGGCTTCAATGTTTATTGCCGCGCCGATTTGGGCGCAGCAGCAATTGGTTGCCGCGAAAAGTGAAATAAAATTTTCTGGCAAGCAAATGGGCGTTGCGCAAGATGGCAAGTTCGGCAAATTCAGCGCGAAGGTGAATCTGGATCCGAAGAAGCCGGAAGCCAGCCGCGCGGAAATCACCGTGGAAGTCAGCAGCATGGATCTGGGAAGCGATGAGGCGAACGCCGAGGTGATTCGTCCGGATTGGTTCGATACAGCGAAATTTCCACAAGCGAAATTTGTATCATCGAGCGTGAAGAATATTTCCGGCGACAAATTCGAGATGCGCGGAAAAATGACCGTGAAGGGAACGACCAAAGATGTCGTAGTGCCCTTCACGTTAAAAGAAGCGGGTGGTGTGACGACGGCGCAAGGCGCAATCGAAATCAAGCGCCTGGATTACAAAGTGGGTGGCGGGATCTGGGGCGACTTAGATACCGTGGCGGACGAAGTTCAAATCAAATTTTTATTGACCTTGTCCGGCACGCCGGCGAAATAATTTCTGGCACGTCGCCGTAACATGAACTATTCACCATTTAACAATGACAACAATGCAATCTCGCTCGGCTTGCCGAGCATTTTTCTGGCTGGCGCTATCGTTTCTTAATTCATACGAGTTTGGTTTATGCGCGCTGACGCGGAGCCGTTAACGCCAGCGCGCCGGCGGCGACGCCGAAACTCGAAACCGCGCAAGGCCCTACGGTGATTCGCCGCCGCGCGACGATATTGGACGAGTACACCGCGTTACCGAAAGGCGATAGCCGCAATCGAGTTCTATTAAATGTGACTTATTCGTTCGGCGAGAAGCGCGATTACGGTTTGACGGTCGAAGTGCCTTACGCCCAATATCGCGCGAATGGCGTGGCCGGTAATGATTCGGCAAATGGATTGGGCGACATCCGAACATTCTTGATCCATCCCTTCGCGACTCAAGGAAAATTTATTCATTCCTATGCGCTGGAAACTTATTTCAACACCGCTAGCCCGGCGGTGTTAGGGCAGGGGAGTACGACCTTGTTGCCGTCCTACGCGCTGACCTATCGGCATAGCAAAATGTTTCAGCTCATCGGCCTGGTGCAATATCAATTCGACGTGCAACGCGATGATGGCGAAGATCATGTGCGGACACTTAATCTGCGGCCCTTCATGATTCTGAATTTCCCGAGTGATTATTATTCGATTTCCGAGGTGAAGGCGATACTCGATATCGAACACGAAAATCGTTGGAACGTGACGGCGACTACCTCGCTTGGCCGATTGTTCGGTGCGCGCAAGCAGTGGGCGATGTTCGGTGTGGTCGGCGGCCCGCTGAATGATTTCGCTCGGGACTTCGTCCAGAAGTATCAATTTAAAGCGGGCATCAATTATTTCTTTTGAAGAATCATGAGCGACGCTAAATCATTCCACATGAGCGCCGAAGAGTTTCGTCGGCATGGTAAAGAAGTGGTCGATTGGATCGCCGACTATTATGAGCGTGTCGAATCGCTGCCGGTGTTGTCGCAAGTTAAACCGGGTGACATTCGCGCATCGCTCCCGGCGCAAGCCGCCGCAGCAAGGCGAATCGTTCCGATCGATGTTATCGGATATCGACCGTTTAATTATGCCGGGAATTACTCATTGGCAATCGCCGAATTTTTTCGCCTTCTTTCCGGCAAATTCGTCCGGCCCGTCGGTGTTGGGAGAAATGCTCGCGTCCGGCCTTGGCGTGCAAGGGATGTTATGGGCGACCAGTCCGGCTTGCACGGAGCTTGAGACGCACGTTCTAGATTGGTTGGTCGATATGTTGAGCCTGCCGTCGAAATTTAAATCGACAAGCAGCGGTGGTGGTGTCATTCAGGATTCGGCATCGAGCGCGGCGTTGTGCGCGCTTCTCGCGGCGCGCGAACGCGCAACGAATTTTGCCGGCAATGAGCAAGGCGGCGATGGAAAGCTAATTGCCTATACGTCGAACCAAGCCCATTCGTCGATCGAAAAAGCGGTGAAGATCGCCGGGCTCGGCCGCAGAAATTTGCGCTTAATTGACGTCGATGAAAATTTTGCGATGCGGCCGGAAATGTTGCTGGAACAAATTAAAAAAGATCGTGCCGCCGGATTTATTCCATGTTTTGTTTCGGCCACGATCGGTACAACGTCATCGAACGGCCTTGATCCGCTACGCACAATCGGCGAGATTTGCCGTGCGGAAAATCTGTGGTTTCACGTCGACGGCGCAATGGCCGGTACCGCCGCGCTGTGTCAGGAATTCCGTCATATTCAGGATGGCTTGGAATTCGCCGACAGCTATTGCTTCAATCCGCACAAATGGATGTTCACCAATTTCGACTGCGATTGTTTCTATATCGCTGATCGCGCGGCGTTAATTAAAACGCTCAGCATTTTGCCGGAGTATCTGCGCAATCAAGCAACGGAATCCGGCGCGGTATTCGATTACCGCGATTGGCAAATTCCGTTGGGTCGGCGCTTTCGCGCATTGAAATTGTGGTTCGTGATTCGACACTACGGCGTGGAAGGATTGCAACATCACGTTCGCGAACACGTTCGACTGGCGCAGGAATTTGCCGGTTGGGTAGGCGAATCGCAAGACTTTGAGTTGGCCGCGGCGGCACCATTGAACTTGGTATGTTTTCGCCATCGCGGCGGAGACGAGACGAATCGAAAATTACTCGAACGTTTGAATCAGTCCGGAGAAATTTACCTTACCCATACTTTGCTTGATGGAAAATTTACCTTACGGTTTTGTGTTGGGCAAACTCAGACTGAATATCGCCACGTTGAACAAGCTTGGAATAACATACGGGCTGCGAGCCAATGATGGCGCCGTGTTTGACGCAGCATGCCCTGCGATTAAGGCGCCGTGCGGATCGCAGACATGGCGTTCGACAAAGTAATTGAACTAATAAAGGCAGCTTTCATGGCTGCCTTTATTTGATGGGTGGCGATGACCTAGCGTTTCATCAACATATTTTTGATGATGCCGATAATCACCATCAATACGCCGCCTCCAATGCCCGATCCCAAGACGTTTCCTAAAATTCCGCTGCCCGCCGCGCCCGCGCCGCCGCCAAGCAGACCACCTAGAATTTGACTACCGATACCACCGCCCAAAATACCTGCGACGGAATTACCTAATACGCCCAAACTAATTTTTTTGACCAGGGCGCCAACAATATTGCCACCCGCGGCTCCGCTGATGAGACTAATAATGAGAGAGACGATATCCAAATTTTTCTCCTTGAATAGTGATTTGCAGGCTTCGTCGAAACGCGATGTCCCTGTTGGTTGTTCGTAGGTGCTTTGCCCTCTCAAGTTCACCTAACGATTCATTTGAACCGATTTTCAGCGATAAGGCAAGCGATAGTCATCGCCAACGCTATGCTAAAATCCGCCGCAATACGCGATATGCAACGACTGCGAAATCGACGTACTTTTCTGGAAAGAATTCACCAATGAAGATGACACGCTTGTTGCGATTTGCCGTAATCATTGCGTGCGCAATTGGTCTTGGTACAGCCGCTGCTGTCCAGGCGCAGCAAATTACCCTTAAGCTGCATCACTTTGTGCCGCCGAGTTCGACGGCGCACGCTAAATTCTTAGTTCCCTGGGTAGAGCGCGTCGAGAAAGAATCGGGCGGCCGCATTAAGATTCAAATCTTCCCGGCGATGCAACTAGGTGGAACGATGGCGCAGCTACTGGATCAAGTTGCCGATGGCGTTGTCGATATCGCCTGGGCGCTGCCAGGCGCGAGCGCCGGTCGCTATCCGGCCTTCGAAGTATTTGAATTGCCGTTCTTGACCAAGACCGCGCAAGGTGCAAGTCGGGCATTGTGGGAGTACGTGCGCTTGAACAAAATCGACCAAACGGAATTTAAGTCCGTTAAGCTATTGGCGACCCACGTTCACGACGAAGGTGTGCTTCATACCATAGATAAACCGGTGCGAACGCTTGCCGATTTCAAGGGTTTGAAGTTGCGCACGTCAAATCGCTGGGTCACAAAGTTGATCGCCGCGCTCGGCGCCACGCCCGTTGGAATGCCGGTTGGCCAGGTACCGGACGCATTGTCGAAACACGTTCTGGACGGTGCCGCAATGCCTTGGGAAATTGTGCCCAGCCTCAAGGTGCATGAACTGGTGAAATTTCACAGCGAAACCGATCCGAAATCTCGGGCGCTTTACACCACCGGATTTGTCGTAGCGATGAATTTAGCGAAGTTCGCCAGTCTTCCTGCGGAGTTGAAGAAGGTGATCGATGCCAACAGCGGCGCGGATTTTTCCGCGCTCGCCGGAAAAATGTGGGATGATACGGCCGCGCCGCATCGCAAATTGGCCGCTGCTCGCGGCAATCAATTTTCCGTGATATCACAAGACGAGTTGAAAATTTGGGCAAAGATTAGCGAGCCGGTTGTTGATGCCTGGATGCAAGACGTTGGGGCAAAGGGATTGGACGGCGCGGCATTGCTAAAAAGCGCGAAAGAGCAGATTGAGCGATTTGATCGCAATTGACCCACAGAATAAAACTATCCACCGCACCCTCCGAAGAATAAATTAAGACTAGCGATATTCGATATGGAAAAAATAGATGTCATCATCCCGGGACAAATTGACCCGGACGCCGATGCTCAGCAAGGCTTCGGTAAAGCGTTGCGTTATTGGGTCACTGCGTTGGCGTTGCTGGGCGGGCTAGTGTTGGTGCTTCTGGTTGCGATGTCAGTAGTCAGTATTTTCGGTCGAGTGCTGTTCTCCAAGCCGATTCAGGGGGATTACGAGCTTGCGCAAATGATGTCCGCGATGGCCGTGTCGCTATTTTTGCCCTATTGTCATTTGCGGCGAGCCCATGTTTTGGTCGATTTTTTCACCGCGGGCGCAAGCAAGCGCGTGAAGCATTGGCTCGACGCAATGGCTGGATTGTTGCTATCGGTAATCGCCGCGGTGTTTGCCCGCCAACTGTTTATCGGCATGACAGATGGCCAGGACTCTGGCGAGACGTCGATGCTGCTTGGCCTGCCGGTTTGGTGGCCCTACACGGCGCTGGTGGTGGCATTTGGCTCACTAAGCCTTACCGCGCTTTATTTCACCGTGCTCGAAGTAACCCGCGGCATAAAGGGCCAGTCATGACCGGTACGCAACTTGGTTTATTGATACTGGGATTGATGCTGCTATTAATGGCGGCGCGCGTTCACATCGCGATCGCGATGATGGTTGCGGGCATCGTTGGATACGCAACGTTAGCGGGTTGGAGTCCACTCTTGGCACACTTCAAAAACAGTGCCTACGCGCGCTATTCCAACTATGAATTGTCGGTGATCCCCCTTTATTTGCTGATGGGCGCGTTCGCAGCACGAGGAGGATTATCGAAGTCGCTGTTTGACGCCGCGGCGAAATTTATCGGCCATTGGCGCGGCGGATTGGCGATGAGCGCCATCGGCGCCTGTGCCGGTTTTGGTGCAATTTGTGGGTCATCGCTTGCAACGGCGGCAACGATGGGTCGCGTTGCGCTCCCGGAACTGCGCCGCTACGGCTATTCGCCGCGCTTGGCGACGGGAACACTTGCGGCCGGTGGCACGTTGGGTATTCTAATTCCTCCCTCGGTCGCGTTGGTGGTATACGCGATGTTGTCGGAACAGAACATCGCCAAGCTTTACGCGGCGGCCATGATCCCCGGTCTAGTCGCAACCATCGGTTACATGCTCACGATTAGGCTTGTGACGCGATTTAATCCGGCTGCCGGCCCGTCCGCGCCTCGAGCTTCCTGGCCGGAGCGATGGCGTGCCATCGTCAATGTATGGCCGGTCGCCTCGATATTTTTTCTGGTGATCGGTGGTATCTATCTGGGGTGGTTCACGCCAACTGAGGCGGCCGCAGTTGGCGCTGCGCTGGCAGGTGTCGCCGCATTTGTGCGCGGCGGTCTGAACGGCAAAGAATTTGTCGAATGCCTGCTTTCCACCGCAGAGTCGTCGGCGATGATCTTTTTCATTCTGTTGGGCGCCGATACATTGAATTCGTTTTTGGCGCTCTCGCAAATGCCGGCGGAGTTGTCGGCATGGGTGCGAGGTTTGGGGGTCTCACCGTTTTTAGTCTTGATTACGATCATCCTCATTTACATTGTTTTGGGCTGCGTGATGGACAGCTTATCGATGCTGCTCCTAACTATCCCCATCTTATTGCCGATTGTTTTAGGGCTCGATTTTTGGGGGATGGATGAAACGAGCAAAGCGATTTGGTTTGGAATTTTGGCGCTGACGGTAGTCGAAATTGGCTTAATTCATCCGCCGGTCGGAATGAACATTTATATCATCAATAGCCTTGCGCGCGATGTGCCGCTGATGGAAACCGTCAAGGGCGTGTTACCTTTCTTAGGCTCAGACTTTGTGCGCATCACTTTACTTATTCTGTTTCCGAGTATTTCTCTTTGGTTGGTTAAGCTTGTTAGCTAATGTTGACTAAGATAAAAAATCCTCGTACATTGCGATTTGTAATGTTTAGGTAACTTTTATCGGTTACGATTCCAGATGTAGCGATCCACCAGATCGCAGAGATTAAAAATAATTTTCTGGTGAGCCAAAAAACTAAAATTTAAAACGTCGGGCTGGTGAGTCATCGCGCCGCCTCGACTAATTCCGCTGATTGTCGGGCATCGGCTGGGGGCGAATGACTGTTTTGGAAATTAACCAATAACAGGAGCCTGGCCATGATTAGATTATTTTTTTCTTTGGCGATTATTCTCTTCGCCTTTCCGCTTCACGCCCAAACAATTTCCCTTCAGCCTGTTGTAGCAGGCTTAAAAAGTCCCATCGGCGTTTACAACGCCAAGGACGGTTCTGGCCGGCTTTTCATCCTCGAACAAGGTGGCGCGATACGAATTTGGAGCGGGATACAGCTTCTACCGACGCCGTTTCTGAATATTGATCTGTTCACCAATGGTGGCGGCGAGCAGGGTCTGCTCGGTATTGCGTTTCATCCCAATTACAAAATTAATGGTTTATTTTTCATCAGCTATACAGATTTGTCAGGCAATACGGCGATTGCGCGCTACAGCGTATCCGCCGCGAATCCCAACGTCGCCAATCCTAGTTCTGGCATGATTATCTTAACGGCGACGCAGCCGTTTTCTAATCACAACGGCGGCCAAATCCAATTCGGTCCCGATGGTTATTTGTATATTTCCATGGGCGACGGCGGTTCCGGTGGTGATCCAGGAAATCGCGGCCAGGACCTGACAACATTGCTCGGGAAAATGTTGCGCATTGATGTCGATCGCGGCTTGCCGTACACCATTCCGGCTACCAATCCTTTCGTTTCCAATACCAATGCAGCTGTTAAAAAAGAAATATGGGCGTATGGCTTGCGTAATGCCTGGGGGTTCAGTTTTGACCGTACCACCGGCGATATGATCATGGGTGACGTAGGACAGGACGCCTGGGAGGAAATCGACTTTCAACCACGTTCCAGCCGCGGCGGCGAGAACTATGGCTGGCGCAAAATGGAAGGGACTCATTGCTTCAATCCCGCTACTAGTTGCAACAACGGAACCCTCACTCTGCCGATTTTGGAGTACGCCCATTCAGCGGGAAATTGCTCCGTCACGGGCGGATACCGTTATCGCGGGGGTCGCTGGGCGAATCTTTCGGGCATTTATTTCTATGGCGATCTCTGCAGCGGTCGTATATGGGGCGGTAAGCAAAGCGGTGCGAGTTGGACCTCTAGCGAGTTATTGGATTCGGCGCTGACCATCACTGCGTTTGGTGAGGACGAAGTGGGTGAGTTATATGTTGTCGGTTACGACAGCACGAACGGTGCGCTTTATCGCATCGCTTCGACTGCCGACAGCGAAATCGTGATCGACAATGCCGCCCCGGGACAATCGGATTCGTCGCGCAGTTTTACGGGAACCTGGTGTTTATCCACGGGCACGAATTTTTTTGGCAGCAATTCGCTCTACAGTTGTGGCAGCGCTATCGATACCTATCGCTGGACACCAACCATTCCCAGCGATCGTGCCTACGATGTCTACGTTCGCTGGACGGCGCTTTCCACTCGTGGTACCGCGGTTCCCTTTAAAGTTGTACACGCGGGAGGCACGACGACGGTGAATTTCAATGAGCGAACGGCAGGCGGTGTGTGGACCGCGGCGGGGCGCTTTACTTTTTCTGCGGGGTCAGCGGGCTATGTCGAGACTAGCGATAGCAACGGCCAAGCTAACGCTGATGCGGTACGTTTTGTTCCTGCCGCCGGACCCGCAGCCGGAAAGCTCACGGTTAGTAAGGCTGGCAGCGGCGGTGGGCGTGTGACCACGGTGCCGGCCGGTATCGATTGCGGTGCGGATTGCGTCGAAGAGTTTGCACTCAATACTGTCGTTCGAGTTACCGCTACGCCCGACCCGGGATCAATATTCTTCGAATGGGGCGGCCCCTGCGGTGGCAATGGCGCCTGTAGCATCACCATGAACGATTCGAAGTTTCTCGCCGCAACATTCCGCGTCGCTGATACGATCGTTGATAACGCGGCCTTAGGTGTCCAGGATCCGGCCGGCGGACGGTCGTTCACGGGCCAGTGGTGCCGATCCGTCGGCACATCGCCGAACGGTGCCGATTCGCTCTATAGCTGCGGCGCGGGAGCGGACAGCTATCGCTGGACGCCGAATGTTCCAAAGACCGGTGGTTACAACGTCTACGCGTGGTGGACGACGCACCCCAATCGTTCTGCAAGCGTGCCGATTGCTGTTACGCATTCAGAGGGCACGGCAACGGTGAATGTCGATCAAAGGATCAACGGCGGCAAATGGGTGTTGCTCGGTACATACACGTTCGCGGTGGGCAAGACCGGATTCGTTGAAATGAAGGACAGCAATGGCCTCGCATTGGCCGATGCAATCAAGCTCGTTCCTGCGTTTTAACGCGAGACCATCATGATCGCAAAAACGCTGTTACCACTTTGTTCCAGCCTCATTTGTACGTTCACTAAAGCACAGGTCAATCGCGCTACGCTAGGGTGGTTTACATACAATGGCTTCCAGAGGGGAATTGCAGGCAATATTGGTCTGTGAGCCGCACTGGTATTGGGGATACGATTCAGGGAGATAATATGAGACTCACGTTTAGATTTAGTTGGAAAGCGGTATTAATTGTTCTGTTTGCGGCCTTGGCCGGTAACGTTTTTGCGGAAGAAATTATCCTCGACAACGCGCCCCTCAGCGTGCAGGACGGTGCCGGCGGTCGGACGTTTTCGGGCGCCTGGTGCACATCCGTTGCAACCAATAAATTTGCCACCAACTCTTTGTATTCTTGCGGCACGGGGCTCGATACCTACCGCTGGACGCCGACGATCGCGACAGCAGGAGCCTACGACGTTTACATCTGGTGGTCGACCGATCCGAACCGATCCGCGTCGGTGCCGATTACCGTAACCCATGCCGACGGCAATGTTGTAAAAAATTTCAATGAACGGATTGGTGGCGGGCAATGGGTTTTGCATGGCCGATATCGATTCATCGTGGGCAAAGCCGGATTCATACAAGTAAGTGATGCCAATGGTCAGGCTGCGGCAGATGCGGTCAGATTGGTTACAGCGGAAAGCCCGCCGCCACCTGCAGGCGAGATTGTTCTCGATAACGCCAGCCTTGGCGTACAAGATATCGCCGGTGGCCGAACGTTTACCGGAACCTGGTGTACGTCCGTAGCTGCGAACAAGTTCGCTGCCGACTCTTTTTATTCCTGCGGTAGTGGGGCCGATACGTATCGGTGGACACCGAATATTACCGTTGCTGGATCTTACGACACGTATGTGTGGTGGCCGGCCAATCTAAACCGCTCGATAAGCGTACCCATCAGCGTGACCCATGCAGGTGGAAGCACATCCAAATCTTTCAATGAAAGGCTCGGTGGTGGGCAATGGGTCTTGCATGGTCGATACAACTTCAACGTTGGCACCGCGGGTTTTGTTCAAGTCAGTGACGCGAACGGTCAGGCTGGAGCAGACGCCGTACGTTTAGTCATAGTAGGAAGTCCGCCACCGCCGCCGACGACAACAAGTGGAGCGCCAGCGATATTGTTCACCGACGTCGAGGCAGGGCCGGTTAGTGGCGGGCCAAACAATCGCGGCTTACCTGTCGCTATTTTCGGCAAAGGATTCGGCACAGCGCGCGGCACATCAAAAGTTACCATCGGCGGTGTAGAGGTCGCGAGTTACTTGATATGGGGGCAAAACAACGCCAACAATTCTGCATTGGATATGATTGTCGTGCAGCCCGGGGCGATTAGCACCGCGGGACCGGTCGTCGTAACGGTCGCCGGCAAGACGTCCAATGCCGATTATCGGTTCACGCCGAGCGGTGGCAAGGTTTTCTATGTCGCACCGACCGGCTCGGACGTCGCGCCCTGCAGCGAGACACAACCTTGCGCAACTATTTTGCATGCGGCGGCCAACGTAATGGTCGCCGGAGATGCTGTGCTGGTGCGCGGCGGTACGTTGAATGACAACGAAATTTGGATTCGCGATGCACACGGACATTCCGGCGCACCGGGCAAACCGAAGATTATCCGAAATTTCCCCGGTGAAGTGCCCGAGTTTTCGATAGGTGTTCGGCCGTTTGCACTCTCGGCTAACTACATCACGATCTCCGGTATACACTTCAAAAATGGCAAGTCTCTGGGACTAGGCGGGGAGACCGAAGGCGTTGTTGGCAATCGTATTTACAACAGCACTTTCCGCGGCGTGATCGACTATGACGCGATTGGCACCCACGGCAATGACATGGTGCTCGCTGGCAATGACTGTGATGTACCGTCGAGCACCCAAGGTACGCAGGGTCATTGCTATTACATTTCCGCCGGCGACAATATTCTTCTGCGATACAACGTCGCGAAAGGCGCGCCCGGCTACGGCATTCACATCTTCGATCAGAAACGCGGTAGCGGTGCGGATTTCAAGCGAGTCATTTCGAATGTGTTGGTGGAAGGCAATTTGCTTGCCGTCTCACCGGAGCGTTCCGGCATGATTCTCGCGATGGGCGACGAAGCCTCCCTGGGCAATCACATGGATGGCGTGACGATACGCAACAATATTTTCGTCGCCAACAATTTTGCCGGCATCGCGGTTGGCGGGAATGTGCGCAACGTAAAAATTTATCACAATACGTTCTATCAAAACGGTCGACAAGGCATTACGATTTATGATGATCCGACCATCAGCGGTATTGAAATTGCCAACAATTTATTCGATCAGACCACGAACACCAACTGCAAGAGCAATTGCTCTTGGTACGTCCCTGCGCACGTGGAAAAAGGCGCGCGCGCAACGGGTGTGACGCTGGCGAATAATTTCTATGCGCCGGGTCCGGCATTGCTAGTTGGTGTCGCCGATCCGACAGGGGCAGTTGGCTTAACCGGATTTGTAAATGGGCCTCTGGCCGACTATCGATTGACGCCAACCAGCCTCGCGATCGATAAGGGTGTTTTGCTGCCGAGTGTGTTGTCGGACTTTAACGGCGCGCCGAGGGTCATTGGCGTGAAGCCGGATGCAGGTGCGTTTGAGCGCCAGTAGTTAAACGAGAGCCTGTAACGGGTGTTCCCGTGGTGTCCAGCGCGGGACGAAAAACTCGTCAATGTCGCTTTGTGTAACTTCAGCAAGGGTCGGCGGGCTCCAACGGGGGCGCTGATCCTTATCGACAATGAGCGCGCGAATGCCTTCAATGAAATCGCCTTGGTCGAAACATGCATGCATCAAATTCAATTCCATGCGAAAGCAGTCGGCGAGGGACATTCTTTTTCCGCGATGCAATTGTTCGAGTGTGACGGCCATTAGCAGCGGGGATCTTTTTTCGATACCGGCCAGTGTTTGTGTCGCCCAATCGGTAAGTTCGGTATGTGATTCATTTTTCAGCGAGCCGACGATTCCCTGTAACGTCGGTTCGCTAAAATGAACATCGATAGCGTCCGAGAGGGCTTCTAGCGTGGGCGCGGTTCCGGGTTCGCTGGCCAGCGTGTTCAGCGCCATTTCGATGTCGCGATCGTGATCGTCGGTCCAAACAATATCGTTGAGGCGATCGTCCAGCGCGACGACGGAATATGTATCGAGGTAAAGATCGCCAAGGCCAAGGTAAAGTATGTCCACTGCTTTGATCGACACGCCGGTGATGCCTAAATAAAGGCCCAACGCACCTTCAAGCCGCGAAAGAAAATAGCTTGCGCCAACGTCGGGAAACAATCCGATCGCGGTTTCCGGCATCGCCATGCGCGTACGATCAGTGACGATGCGAAACTGCGCGCCTTGGGAAATGCCCATACCGCCCCCCATCACAATACCGTCCATCAGGGTGATGAAAGGTTTTGGGTAGCGATGAATGTAGTGATCGAGCTGGTATTCATCGCAGAAAAATTGCAGATGTTCGGTACTGTCTGCTTGAAAAGAATCGTAGATGTATCGAATATCGCCACCGGCGCAGAAAGCTTTGTCGCCTGCACCGCGCACGAGAACGGCGTGGATCGAATCATCGCTTTCCCATTTTTTTAGCAGTTGCGCGAGCTCCTTAACCATGCCGTAGGAAAGTGAGTTTAGCGCCTGGGGGCGGCTAAGCGTAACGAAGGCAATATGGTTGCGAACATCAACCAGTAATTCCGAGGACATAGTTAAAGTTTTTCCGTGAGTAAAAGTTTGCCTTCGCCCGTGAGCAAGGATTGGCCAGTTGGGTCGGTGATGCGACCGGTAAGCGACACGATATCGCCGCCGAGTTTCGCTTTGCGTTCGATTTTTGTCACCGTCCAAGTCATTCTAAGGGCGACATTGGCATACACGGGTCGCCGAAACTTCAAGTTGAATTCTAAACCCACGCCCGGTGTCGTTTTGGAAAAATGTGTGGCGGTCATCGCGACGAACAGCGAGGAATAGTGCGGCCCGCTGGCAATAATTTTACCAAATCGAGTTTTAGCGGCGTAGGCATCGTCGTGATGCATGGGATTCAGGTCATCGCAGAGCGTGGCGAACCGTTTGATATCCGCTTCGCTGAGCTCGATCTCTTTCGAAAAACTTTCGCCAACAAAAGCCAATGCAGTAGCGTCGGCGGAAGCCGAATCAGTCGTGTTTATACAAATTAATTATCGACGAAAAATCTTTTCTGCCGCTGCCCATCCCACTCCAGGTTTGGTAAAGCTGATGGGCGAGAGAGCCCATGATTGCCGCTTGCTTAGTTTGTTTTGCGGCATCCATCGCCAAGCCGAGGTCTTTCAACATCAAATCCACTCCGAAGCCGCCAGTGTAGCCGCGTGACGCAGCAGAAGTTTCTATCACGCCAGGGAACGGATTGTAGGTATCGGAGCTCCAGCAACGGCCACTCGAGGTATTGATAATCCCGGCCAATAGTTTCGGGTCGATACCAAGGGATGCGCCCAAATTCATCGATTCCGATACGCCGATCATCGAAATCGCCAGCAGCATGTTATTGCAAATCTTCGCAACTTGGCCGGTGCCTTCAGCGCCGCAATGAACGACATTCTTGCCCATTTTTTCCAAAATCGGTTTTGCGACCGCGAACGCTTTCGCGTCGCCCCCCACCATAAAGGTCAGCGTTGCCGCTTCAGCGCCCACCGTACCACCGGAGACTGGCGCGTCGAGCATCACGATTTTGCGTTGTGCAGCCGTGGCCGCAACTTCGCGAGCGGAATGCGGGTCGATGGTGCTTGAGTCAATCAGCAGCGTTCCCGGTGTTACATTTGCGAGCAACTCACCCGTGCCCGTGTACACCTCGCGCACATGGGGCGAGGACGGGAGCATGGTGATGATTACCCGCGCATTTTTCGCTACTTCAGCGACGGATGTCGCGGCTTTTCCGCCCGCAGCGACTACCTTTGCGATCGCGTCGGGAAACACGTCAAATACGACGAGATCATGCCCCGCTTTAACTAGATTGCGCGCCATGGGATTGCCCATATTTCCCAATCCGATGAATCCAATTTTCATTTTATTTCCAATTGCGATATTGCGTATTTCTTACAGTGGGTCATCGCGAATAACAAAGCAATCTCATATTTCGCAGAGAAAAGCGAGATTGCTGGGTCGCAAAAAAAACGCTGCTCGCGATAACGCTTGGGGGGCGACTTTACTTCAAACTAATTGTCGTATTCACACCTGTTGGTTTGCTCGACTCATCGAACCAGCGCGAAATAACGGTCTTTGTCTGTGTGTAAAACTGAATCACTTGTTTGCCATAGGGGCCGAGGTCGCCGAGCTTGGAGCCACGCGAACCGGTGAAGCTAAAAAATGGAACCGGTACCGGTATCGGAAGATTCACACCGATTTGCCCGACATCGATTTCGTTTTGAAATTTGCGTGCCGCGCCCCCGCTCGAGGTGAAAATCGCTGTACCATTGCCGTAGGGATTCGCATTGATCAACTCAATCGCTTCATCCAACGTATCCACGCTGACGACACTCAACACGGGTCCGAAAATTTCCGTGTCGTACACACTCATGCTGGGTTTCACGGCGGAAAAAATCGTTGGTCCAACAAAGTTGCCTTGCTCATAGCCACTCACTTTGACTTTGCTGCCATCGAGTTCGCATTTGGCACCTTCGGCGATGCCTTTTTCGATTAATGCCGTAACGCGTAGTTTCGCCGCTTTAGAGACGAGTGGGCCAAGGTCGGCACCTTTTTCGATTCCCGCCGCAACTTTCAGGCTCTTCGCTTTTTCCACTAAATCGGGAATCCACTTACTCGCCTCACCCACCAACACACTCACAGAGATTGCCATACAGCGCTGACCCGCTGCGCCGAAAGCCGCGCCCGCTATGGCGTTCAGGGCTTGCTCTTTATTCGCATCGGGCATCACCACACAATGATTCTTCGCGCCCATCATGCTTTGTACGCGCTTGCCGTGTTTGCTGCCGAGGTGATAAACATGTTCACCGACATGGCACGAACCCACGAACGAAACCGCTTTGATATCTTTGTGCGTGCACAATAAATCGACCACATCTTTGCCGCCGTGAATGACGTTCAACACGCCCGGCGGTACGCCCGCTTGCAGCGCCAACTCCGCTAGAAACATCGACGTCATCGGCACTTGCTCGGAAGGTTTGAGTACGAAGGTATTGCCCGTCACAATCGCCATGGGGAACATCCACAGCGGAATCATTGCCGGGAAATTAAACGGCGTGATCCCAGCGCAGACGCCCAACGGTTGACGGATTGTGTACGTGTCGACACCAGATGCGACGTTTTCGGCAAACTCGCCCAGTTGTAAATTACCGATTGAGCAAGCGTGCTCCACCACTTCCAAGCCGCGAAACACATCGCCTTCCGCATCGACTAACGTTTTACCTTGCTCCGCAGTCAGGCCTGCCGCAAGCTTTGCCATATTCTCGCGGATCAATTGTTGAAGCTTCAGGAAGACTCGAGCACGTGCCGAGATCGGCGTATCTTTCCATGTCTTAAACGCTACGCGACCGGACTCAATCGCGGCGTTGATTTCGGCTGTCGTTGCAAACGGCACGCGTGCGATGACTTCTTGCGTAGCGGGGTTGACGATGTCGCGCCATTCCGTCGTGCGTGATTCGACGAACTCCCCGTTAATCAGCAATTTTACGGTGGGGATTATCGCGGCAGGTTGGCGGTGGTTGGCGAGGTAATCTAAGTTGGCAGCCATGGCGGTTTCCATTGAGCAAATTAGGGAATTATACCGTAGCAAAAAATTCATCTTACTGAGAATCCTTTGACACAGGACATGTCGGCAGGTCGCGCGGGTCGTTTATGTATGCTGGCCTGCGGGCCAAGTAATTGCCGTTATCCCACGGCAGAGCTATGTGAACACTTAGTGAGATGTCGATAACTCAAACGAGACGGCATTTGGTTTCAAGCGCGCATTGCAGCGCGCGGCCCACATTAACATCCAACACCGTGAAATGCCCCATTTTCCGTCCCGGCCTCGCTTCGCGTTTGCCGTAGAGATGTAGTTTCACATTGGGCGATTTAAAAATCTTATCGGCGGCGAGTACGTTATTTTTCCACACATCGCCAAGCAAATTCACCATAACGGCCGGGGTGTGTTGTGTGGTCGGTCCAAGTGGCAATCCGCACAACGCACGTACCTGTTGCTCGAATTGGCTGGTTAGGCAGGCGTCAATGGTGTAATGGCCGCTGTTGTGGGGGCGCGGTGCGATTTCGTTGATGAGTAGATTTTTCGTGCCCGGCTTCGTCATTCGACCACAAAAAATTCCACGCGAGGACGCCGCAGTAGTCGAGTTTTGTCGGCGAGGCGCTGCTGCGATGTTTTGTGCTTGGTTTGGCAAGTGCAGCGCGATATTCTGTGCGGGCGCAATGCTAATGTCTAGTATGCCGTTTTGGTGCTGATTTTCCGAGACCGGAAAGGTAGCGATTGCGCCGTCGATGGCCGCGCGCTAACACGACCGAGACTTCGAGTTTCAATGGTAATAATTGTTCCAACACGCAGGGAACGCCGCGCCACGATTGAAAGGTTTCGTGGGCGGCCGCTGCGTTCGTTCGATGCGCGCTTGTCCTTTGCCATCGTAGCCGAAGCGTGCGGTTTTTAAGATCGCGGGAAATTGAATGTGTGCGCCGACTGCATCGATATCGGCTTCGCTTTGGATGATCGCAAACGGTCCAACAGGGAAGCCATTCTCGGCGAAAAAAGTTTTTTCGCGCATGCGATCTTGCGCGATGGCGACTGCATTTGCACCCGGGCGCACGGGAATGCTTTTCAGCGAGCCAGGCAAGACTTTCCGCCGGTGGATTTTCGAATTCGGTGGTGACAGCGGCGCAGCGCATTTGCCAATTGTTCCAGCGCCTGTTGATCGTGAAAATCTGCGCAAATATGCTCGCGTTGCGAAATGCGATGCAGGGCTTGCATGGATCGGGATCGAGGACGATGACGTCGTATCCCATGGTGCGTGCGGCGCTGGTGAACATTCGCCCGAGTTGCCCGCCGCCGAGCAAGCCGAGGGTCGTTGCCGGGCAGAATCACTTTTTGAATTGGTCGGGTGGAAGGGTCATCGCGTGCACGGCGTCGACTTGTTTTGCGCGGAACGCCGCTTAATTTTTTTGCGAGTTCGGCGTCGTGCAACGCCAACATTGCGACCGCGAATAGTCCCGCGTTCGCGGCGCCGGCTTCGCCGATCGCGAAGGTTGCAACCGGCACGCCTTTGGGCATTTGCACGATGGAGTAAAGCGAATCTTCGCCGCGCAAATATTTCGATGGCACCGGCACGCCGAGCACGGGTAGCGTGGTTTTCGAGGCAAGCATGCCTGGAAGGTGCGCCGCGCCTCCCGCTCCGGCAATGATGGCCTGGAGGCCGCGTGGAATGGCGCTCTCGGCGTAGGCGAACATTTCGTCCGGCGTGCGATGGGCGGAGACGACTTTGGTTTCGAACGGCACGCCGAAGGCTTCCAATTGCTGTACGGCGTGCTGCATGATTTCCCAATCGCTGCTGCTGCCCATCACGACGCCGACTAAAGGTTTTGTCATTTTTTCGCGCATTCCATGCCTTTAAACTCCAGAATCTTTGGCATCGGCGACATGTCGTCGCGATAGGCGTCGAAAAATATGCCGTAATGCAGCGATCGGCCATATTCACTTTCGGCGACCAGTTCAATTCGCTTTGCGTATTGCCGATATGCGGCACGCGATTTTGCACGTCTTGATAGCCTTTGCCGTAATAGTCCGCCGAGGTGGTCTCGACGATTTTTACTTTCGCCGCACCGTCTCTGTATTCGGGATAATCGTGCGCCAATTTCAACATCATTTTCGCCAGTTCTTTCACAGAAAAATTGTTCGCCGGATTGCCGACATTATAGATTTTTCCACTGGCGATACCATTGGGTTTTCAATAATTTTCATCAGCGCATCGATGCCATCATCGATGTAAGTAAATGCGCGTTTTTGCGTACCGCCGTCGACCAGCTTAATCGTTTCACCGCGCACAATGTGACCAAAGAATTGCGTGATGACACGCGAGCTGCCTTCTTTTGCCGTGTGAATCGAATCCAGCCCGGCGCCGATCCAATTGAAAGGGCGAAACAAGGTGAAATCCAAATTTTGTTGCACGCCATAGGCCCAAATGACGCGGTCCATCAATTGTTTTGAGCACGCATAAATCCAACGCTGCTTGTCGATCGGGCCGTAGACCAGCGACGAGGCATAGGGATCGAATTCCGCATCGGTGCTCATGCCATACACTTCCGACGTCGACGGAAACAAAATACGTTTGCCGTATTTAACGCAAGCGCGAACGATCGGTAAATTCGCTTCGAAATCTAATTCGAATACGCGCAGCGGTTCTTTCACATAGGTCGCCGGCGTTGCGATCGCGACCAGTGGCAACACGACATCGCTTTTTTTGATGTTGTATTCGATCCACTCTTTGTTGATGGTGATATCGCCTTCGGTAAAATGAAAGCGCGGATGATCAACCATGTCGGCGACGCGCTCGCTTTGCATGTCCAGACCATGGACTTCCCAATCGGTCGTTCGCCAAAATGCGCTTCGACAAATGATGGCCGATGAAACCGTTAACGCCGAGGATCAGAATTCTTTTCACGTGGGATCGAAAGGTATTTTTTGAGCGTGGGATTGTACGCCGAAAATGCGCATAAAACCTATCGGCTTCGACCGGTTCGCCGTGCGATTTCGACGTCGACGAGTTCCAATACGTTGCCGTCGCCGCAGATCGCATGGAGCTTGCCTTGCTCTGCTATAAAAATGCCTGAAGGACCCAGTATCCACGCGGCTCTCCATAGGCATACGCTTGGTGCGAAATAATTTTTACGCGTGTGCCTTGCAAATCGAAAAACGCGCCGGGATAGGGCGGTGCGACGCCGCGCACCAGATTGTGAATTTCCGCTGCGGATTTATGCCAATCAATGCGCCCGTCTTCTGGTTTGCGGCCGCCGAAGTAGCTGCCTTGGCTCAAGTCTTGCGGACGTGCCGGTACGCTCTCCGCGCAGCAATGACGGTAATGCGTAGCATCGAGTACTGACGCCGCGGCATTCGGTCACTTTGCCGAACACGTCAAACGCCGTGTCGTCCGGGCCGATCGGCACAGCTTGTTGACCGACGATATCGCCGGCATCAGGTTTCTCGACCATGTAATGCAGCGTTGCGCCAGTTTCGGTTTCACCGCGAATCACGGCCCAATTCACTGGCACGCGGCCACGATATTTCGGCAGCAGTGAGCCGTGCATATTTAATGCGCCATAGCGCGGAATCGTCAGCAGCGGCAGCTTGCAACATCGAGCGATAGTAAAACGAAAAAATAAAATCCGGCGCAGTTGCGCGAATTCGTTCGACGACAGTCCGGCATCGTTTGCATCAATCTGGCGTGATGGTTTCGATGCCATGTTGTTGCGCAAGCGACTTAACGCTGTCGAACCAAATCGTTTCATTCGGGATTATCTTCGTGGGTGAGCACCAATCGCACGTCGACGCCATGCTTGAGCAAACCGAAAGGCAGCGCACGCCTACATTGTGGTAGGCGAATACGACGGCGCTGGTCACGGCCTAGATCGAGAAACGGGGTGCGGTAAGCGGCCGATGTCGGTTTCAGCGATTGTCTTGAACTTCGTCGCTGGTTTCTAAAATCGCTTGAATCAAATAGCGCGGCCGATCGCGCACTTGCATATAAACGCGCCCGACGTATTCGCCAAGCATCCCGACGCCGAACAGCAAAATGCCGATCAATCATGAATACGATTGCGAACAGGGTGAACAGGCCTTCCGCTTCCGGCCCAACGACGAAGCGGCGAATGACGAGATAAACGAAGAACAGCCGGACAGCAACGAAACGACAATGCCAAAAATGGAAAACAATTGCAGCGGCGCTAGCGAAAATCCGGTGATCAAATCGAAATTAAGGCGGATCAAGCTATACAGCGAATACTTCGATTCACCTGCGGCGCGCTCGGCGTGTGCGACTTCGATTTCCACCGGATTGCGAGCGAAAGTATAGGCCAGCGCCGGGATATAAGTATTGACTTCGCTGCATTCGTTAATCGCGCGAATAATGTTGCGGCTATAGGCGCGCAGCATACAACCTTGATCGGTCATGCGCACTTTGGTAAAGCGTTCGCGCACGCGGTTCATCATCCGTGAAGCGATTTTGCGCCACGCCGATGTCGTGGCGCATGACGCGAATGGTGCCGACATAATCATGGCCCGCATCAATCTGCTATCAGGAGATTGCCGATTTCTTCCGGCGGATTTTGCAGATCGGCGTCGAGCGTCACGATCGTATCGCCGCGCGCATTTAGCGAATCCCGCCATGATCGCCATATGCTGTCCGAAATTGCCGTTGAACAAAATCACCCGCGTGACATCGGGTCGGCGTTCGTATTGTTCGCGCAGCATGGCCGCCGAGCGATCGCGGCTGCCGTCGTTAATGAAAATAATTTCGTAGCTGCGATTTAATGCATCAAGCGCAGCGTAGAGACGCTGAAATAGAGCGGCCAGGCCGTGCTCTTCGTTATAAACGGGAATGACAACAGAGATTTGTGGGTTGCTCATTTTTATTTTTGATTATGAGCGAATTAGTTTTCTGCAATGCAGTCGCAAACGCGCTCGACGTCGCTCGAACGTCATCGCCGGAAACATCGGCAAGGTAATGGTTTCGCGCGCGATGCGCTCGCTGACTGGGAAACATGCCTTCTTTGTATCCTTTGTCGCGAAATAAGCTGGTCAGATGAACGGCTTCATAAGAAATGCCAATGCCAATTCCTATCGCCTGCATTGCCGCGATACAACGCCGCTCGCGAAATTTTCATACGCTGAGTGGCAGCAGCACGTAAACATATTCCAACTATGGCCAGGATTATCGCGCGGTGGTAACATCTCGTCGGTAAGTAAATCGTCATCCGACAAGCACTGTAAAATAATGATCGGCAAGTTCGCTGCGCTTTGCGCACCAGCCGTCGAGCTGCGCCAATTGTGCGATACCGAGCCGCGCGCTGACGTCGCTCATATTGAATTTTCCGCCGGCAACGTCGACGTCGCGCGTGCCATCGGGCAAGCGCTGAATGCCATGAAATCGCAACTGCAATGCGCGGCTGGGCTTCGTCTTCATCATTCACAACCAGCGCGCCGCCTTCGATGGTCGTCATATTTTTATTCGGGTGGAAACTGAACGCGACCAAATCGCCTCGGCTGCCGAACGGTTCGGATCGCCAAGCTTGAACCAATCGCGAGCGCCGCATCTTGAATGACGCGCAGATCATGCGTTCTTGCCAAATACATGATCGTATCTATATCAAGCGGCGCGTTGAAATCCGTCGGCAATAGTGGCTTTGTCCGCGCGGTGATCGCGGCACTTACTGCATCGAGATTGATGTTGCGTGTTTGTCAAGTCGACATCGACAAACACCGTCTTCGCGCCGACTTTTTCGATCATGTTCGCGGCGGCAAAAAAATTTTGCGCTGGCGTAATGATTTCATCGCCGGGCTCGGCACCGATTAACTGCAAGGCAACTTCTAATGCCGCGGTCGCCGAGGTGAGCGTGATAACCGGTCGGCCGCCCACGTATTCGGACAATTGTTTTTCGAATGCACTGCACCTGGGGCCGGTCGCGATCCACAACGACCGCAGCGTATCGGCAACGTCGGCGATCATGGCTTCGTCGATAGTCGGGCGGGCAAACGGTAAAAATTCGGTCATACTCAAGATCGCGCGACGACAAATACGCCGAGGATGATGATGCCGATGCCGAGAAGACGCATCGGCGTGACGGCTTCACCGAACAGATACCACGCCGCCATGGCATTGACGACATAGCCGATGGAGAGCATCGGATAGGCAATGCTTACTTCGACGCGGGACAACGCAAGGATCCAGACGCACGACACTAATGACGTAACAGGCGAGGCCGGCGAAGATGTGTGGCTCGGTCGCGAGTTGCCAACCGACCGGCAAAATATTGCCGCGCTCGAAGGCGAAATGGCCGACGGCATTGGTACCGGCTTTAAGTAAAAACTGTGCGCTAGCATTAAGCAATACGCCGATCAGAATGAGTGCGAAAGCTGGTTCCGTTCATTTTATTGATTGGATTCTGCTAAGGCGTGGCAATAATAACACGGCGGCTGTCTTGGGTAATGAGGCGCATCGGGAATCCGCGAGGCGATAAACGCCGCATATTGACCCGGTTCGAGCAGCGGCCAAAGCCGGCGCGCCATTGCGCCAAATAGCTTCGAATTCCGCTAAGGTCGGAATGGATTTTTCCGGCTGCTGTTGCTGACCGAATTCGAATTCATCTTGATAGGCAACCAGGATCATTGTGCGGTTGAGATAGAACGGCAGTGTTTGATCATAAGTTTTACGCTGTAAATTGGAATATCGGCACGCAACATCGGTTTGATTTGCTCGGGCGAGGTAAGCGGAAGAATTCGAGCGGGCCAACGATTCATGGCCAAGCAAAATGCGACATCGTGGCAACAAAACCGCCTGCGCCGAGTACCGCTAGCGCGGCCACCATTTGGCTTTGCTTAATGCTTTCGAGCAGTGCAATCAATCCGCGATTCCAAGGACGCCAACGGCAACATTTATCCAGCGCGCGTAATCGCGATAGAGCGCGATGACAGCCGATTCGCGGCGCGCGTCGAGCGCGAAGGGGAAGGCGATAAGTCCGGCGAAGCTAATCGCAATGGCAAGTGCCAGCTGCCGCGAATAAGAGAGTGGCGTGATATCGTTGCGCAAGAAAGGGCCCGAGCAGCAGCGCCAACGCCGGGAACAATGGCAGTAAATAAGCCGGCAATTTAGAGCCCGAAATACTAAAAAATAGCAGCACAAATGCGCACCAAACCAGCAAAAATCGCTGCGCAGAAAACTCTCCGGTTCTCAGCGGCGCTCGGCAAGCACTGAGCGATGCCCGTTAATGCCAGGGGAATCCAGGGGATTAAGCCAATGAGCAGGATCGGCAGAAAATACCACGGCGGTTCCGCGCGTCGATGGACGGTGGAGGTGTATCGTTGAAAGTGTTCGTGAATGAAAAAGAAGTGTGGAAATTCCGGATTGCGCATGCGTCACGGCGATGAACCACGGCGCGGCGAGGACACAGAAATAATCAATAGGCCAGGCAAAACGTATGCAGACGGCGCCACGGGGTGAAGTCGCGATTGAGCAGGCTGTAGATCACCAAGCGTAGCCGATGGAATCACGACGCCAATCAGGCCTTTGCTTAACACCGCGCCTGCTGCGGCGCCCCAGGCGATCAGCATCCAGTTAGCGTTCGTGGAGGTGTTCCCGGCGATTCGCGTTGCGCAAATAAAAATGCGGCGAGCGCGTAAGGTTAAGAAAAACGTCAAGCCCATGTCGAGTGTATTGATATGACCGAGCGCGACGTAATAAAGATTGGTCGCGAGGAACAATGCGCCGAGTGTGCCGGCGCTTCGTCCGAACAAGCGCGCACCGGCAAACCAAACGACCACGATGCCGAGAAAGCCGCTTAGTGCCGTCCACAGACTCGCGGTCCATTCGTTGACGCCGAAGGCTTGGAAGGCAAGCGCGGTCATCCAGTATTGCATCGGCGGCTTTTCGAAATACTTGATGCCGTTCAAGCGCGGCGTGATCCAGTCGCCGGTGATGGCCATTTCACGGGAGATTTCGGCATAGCGGCCTTCGTCCGGTTTAACTAAATGACGATAATCTAGGGTGCCGAACCAGATCAGAGTGAAAATAGCCAAGCTAGCAACCAGAATGGCCAACGAAAATCTAGTCGCGGCTGTCGTTCATCGCCATGAGGATTGGGTTTCGAATTTCGATTTCAGTAATGCGATAACGGCACCGCTACCGCCTTATGCCGGCGCTGCTTCGACGAAGGCGAGGATTTCGTCTTTTTGCATGAGCCAGTGGCGGACTTTTTGTTTCAATACCGGCTCGCCGGTTTGCGAGCGCAAGCCTTTGCCATGAATGATGCGCACGCAGCGCTCGCCACGATTGGCGGGCGCGATGAATAAATTCTACCAGTTCGGTGCGCGCTTCATCGGTGGTACGACCGTGTAAATCGAGTTCATAGCGCACTGACCAATAGCCATTGCGCAAGCGGCGCGCGACATTTTTCGGTAATCCCGGCCGAATAAAAACCGAGGTATCAGAAGTTTCGAATTCGTCGGCGCTTTCTAATGGATCGCTCAAGGCCTCCTTTAAGAACTTCTCGATCATCGCGCAGCAATTGGCTGGGGATCGGCTTGGGGCGCGGCTTTTCAAGCATTGCCTTGCCGGTGCGCGTGCCGGGTGGACGTCGGCGACGGCATCGCGAAACAGCGCGAATTCATTGTCTTCATCGGCCGGCATGGCCTGGAGAGCCAATAGTCACGCGGATCTTCACGATGCATCGTAAATACTCAGTGCAAATCTTCCAAATACTTTTGCGCGTCCAGCGCCGCCATGCAGCCGGAGCCCGCACTGGTGACGGCCTGGCGATAGACGTGATCTTGCACATCGCCTGCTGCGAACACGCCGGGAATATTGGTTGCGGTGGCGTTGCCGTTGTTACCGCTTTTGGTTTTGATGTAGCCGTTTGCCATGTCGATTTGGCCTTCGAAAATTTGCGTGTTGGGCGTGTGGCCGATGGCGATGAACACGCCTTTAAGCGGCATGTCTTTGGTCTTGGTTTCAGTTGTGCCTTTAATGCGAATGCCGGTCACGCCGGTTTTGTCGCCGAGGACTTCATCAAGGGTCTGATTCCATTCCACCCGCATGTTGCCGTTTTTCACGCGATCCATCAGCTTATCGATCATGATCGCTTCAGCGCGCAATTTATCGCGGCGATGTACCAACGTCACGGTCTTTGCGATGTTGCTGAGATAGAGCGCTTCTTCTACCGCTGTGTTGCCGCCGCCGATCACGGCAACATCTTCGCCCTTGTAAAAAAATCCATCGCAGGTCGCACAGGCCGATACGCCTTTGCCCATGAAAGCGCTTTCCGACGGCAAGCCCAAATAACGCGCCGATGCGCCGGTGGCGATGATCGAGCGCATCGCAGGTGTAAGTGCCGGAATCGCCTTCGAGCGTCAGCGGTTTTTCTTTAAGCTGAACGCGATTGATGTGATCGAACACGATGTCGGTGCCAAAGCGCTCCGCATGCTTTAAGAAACGCTCCATCAGCTCCGGGCCTTGTACGCCATCGGCATCGGCCGGCCAATTGTCGACGTCAGTCGTGGTCATCAGTTGGCCGCCTTGCGCAAGGCCGGTGATTAGCACGGGTTTCAGGTTGGCGCGAGCGGCGTAGACCGCGGCGGAATAACCTGCGGGGCCGGAGCCAAGAATGATGAGGCTGATGATGTTTTGTGGTCATGATGGTCGAATTGTATGATTTAAGAGTGAATTTTCCGGGTATTTGCGCGCTTTGTCGAGGTCGATGCCGTTATAATTGCCCGCAGATATTGTTTTAAATGGTCACAATGTTCGGATTGTTCAAGCCCGCGATGGCGCGCTCTGCCGAGCCCATGTCGCCGAAGCTGACGCGATTGCTGCGCGAAGCCTATTGGCTGATCCTGGCCGCCGTCGGTTGTTATTTGGCGCTGATTCTTTTGAGTTTCATCGTAGCGATCCCGGGTGGTCCCACACCGGCGGCGATAACGTCGCGCAAAATACCGGCGGACCATTCGGCGCTTGGTTATCGGATATTTTGTTGTCGGTGTTCGGCGCTCTCGGCGTGGTGGTGGGCGGCGCGGCATTCGTCATTGTTTTGCAGAGTTATCGTCGCTTGGATCTTTCCGGATTGATTGATCGCCATTCCGCTGCCGTCACATCAATCGGATTCGTTTTCGTGTTGCTCAGCTAGCGCAGGCATCGAAGCACTGCGCTTGCATAGTCTCGGAGCAGAATTGCCGGGCGCGCCAGGCGGTATGATCGGTGCGTTGATTTCCAGCGCGTTGAATACGGTTTCGGATTCACCGGAACAACTTTGCTGTTGTTGGTGTTATTCGCGGTCGGGTTTAGCTTATTTACTGGTTTATCGTGGTTGCGCCTCGCGGAAAAAACCGGCCACGCGTTGAATTATTGTTTTATCTCCACGTTGCATCGCTTTCAATCCTGGCGCGATCGCCGCGCCGGCGAAGCGGCGCAAATCGAGCGCGAAGAAAGCGTCGGCGAATTCACGCGCATGTTTCGAGCAGCGCGAGCCGGTACTGATCGCGCCGCCAGCGCCGGAAGTAGTGAAATCCGCGCGCGTGGTGCAAGAAAAGCAAGTGCCGCTGTTTGCGGATTTGCCGGATTCTGAGTTGCCGCCGTTGTCGTTGCTCGACGCGCCGGCGCCGGCAGATCGAGACCATGGGTCAACGATGCACTGGAATATACCTCGCGCTTAATCGAGAAAAAATTGCTCGAATTCAACGTTCAAGTAAAAGTGCTCGCTGCCTATCCGGGCCCGGTCGTCACGCGCTACGAAATCGAGCCGGCCGTGGGTGTGAAGGGCAGTCAGATCGTTAATTTGGTGAAAGATCTGGCGCGCTCCTTATCGGTTGCGTCGATTCGCGTCGTCGAAACCATTCCCGGCAAAAGTTGCATGGGATTGGAGATTCCCAATCCCAAGCGCCAAGTGGTGCGGCTGTCGGAAATATTGAGCTCGAAAGTTTATGCGGAAATGGCCTCGCCGTTGACGCTTGGCCTTAGGCAAGGATATCGCCGGCTATCCGATCGTGGCTGATCTGGCCAGAATGCCGCATTTGCTCGTTGCCGGTACGACCGGTTCAGGAAAATCCGTCGCGATTAATGCGATGATTTTGAGCTTGCTGTATAAAGCGTCGCCCAAGCAGATTCGCGTGATTTTGATCGACCCGAAAATGCTGGAGCTTGTCCGTTTACGAAGGCATTCCGCATTTGCTCGCGCCGGTGGTGACGGACATGCGCCAAGCCAGCGCGGCGTTGAATTGGTGTATCGGCGAGATGGATCGGCGCTATAAGTTGATGTCCGCGATGGGCGTGCGCAATCTTCGCTGGTTACAACAATAAAGTTGCCGAAGCGGAAAAGGCCGGCAAGCCGTTGAAAAATCCGTTTAGCCTCACGCCCGATAACCCGGAAGCATTTAGATGCGTTGCCGCTGATCGTGGTCGTAATCGACGAATTGGCGGATTTGATGATGGTCGTCGGCAAAAAAGTCGAAGAGCTGATTGCACGCTTGGCACAGAAAGCGCGAGCCTCGGGAATCAATTTAATTTTGGCGACGCAGCGGCCGTCCGTCGATGTGATTACCGGTTTGATCAAAGCCAATATTCCGACGCGAATTGCGTTCCAAGTCTCGAGCAAAATCGATTCGCGCACGATTCTGGATCAAATGGGTGCCGAAGCATTGTTGGGGCAGGGCGATATGCTTTACTTGCCGCCGGGTTCCGGTTATCCGCAGCGCGTGCACGGCGCATTCGTCGCCGACCAAGAAGTGCACAAAGTGGTCGAGTATTTGAAGGAACAGGGCGAGCCGAACTACGTCGAAGGCATGTTGGACGGCGAAGAAAGCGGAATGGCGAGGTCGATATCCTGACCGGCGGTAACGCCGGTGGCGAGAAAGATCCGCTTTACGATCAGGCGGTCGAAATTGTGTTGAAATCGCGCCGCGCGTCGATTTCGCTGGTGCAGCGGCATTTGCGCATCGGCTATAACCGCGCCGCGCGCTTGATCGAAGATATGGAAAAAGCCGGAATGGTTTCGGCGATGCAATCCAACGGTAATCGCGAAATTTTAGTGCCGGGTGCCAGCGTTGAGCGGTAGGCCGAGTGTTCAGTTTGCCGCGTTAATCACTTGTCATTACTTTCGACTGAAAGATATGCTTAGAACATTGTCAATTGCTCGGCCTGCTGACAGTTTTGTCTGCTCGGTCGGCTTGGGCCGGCGGCATTGATCGCTTGCGCGAATTCGTCGAAGGAGCGAAAACGTTGCGCGCGCAATTCAGCCAAACGGTACTCGATCGTGCCGGCAAAGTTACCAATGAATCCAGCGGCACGATGCAGTTTTCCCGTCCTGGAAAATTTCGTTGGGAGTACACCAAACCCTATCCGCAGTTGATTGTCGGCGACGGCAAAAAATTGTGGATTTGGGATAGTGATCTTAACCAAGTCACCGTGAAAAAATTAGAGTGAATCCCTCGGCTCCAGCCCCGCCGCATTGCTCGCCGGCAACAACGAAATCGAGCGCAGTTTTACTTTGATCGATGGTGGCGACAACGATGGCCTCGAATGGTTACAAGCGCAACCGAAGGATCGCGACACCACATTCGAAAGCATTCGCATGGGCTTCGGCGAGGCTGGGCTGCAAGTGATGGAGTTGGTCGATAGCTTTGGCCAGAAGACGCATTATTCGCTTTGCCAAAGTGGAAAAAAATCCGAAGCTCGGCGCAGCCGATTTATTTAAATTTACACCACCGAAAGATGCCGACATCGTCGGTGAATAAACGTTCAATTAAATCGATGAAGGAAAAATCCTAATGCTGAATACGGATTTGTAAACTCAGTGTAGTTTTCTTGGAATGCTGGTTTCATACGCTTGGGTGGACTGTTTCAGGCGCAGACGATTGCGCCGAAAGTGACCACGCATCGCGCAGAGGCAGGCGACATTGGATGCAGGAAGGCTGGACCAAGGCGAAGTCGACCACGGACAGTATTCGGTGGATCTCCCGGCGAATTTAAAGATTTCACCGCATGGCACAACAAGATCCGAAATCTGCCGGTTGACGAATCCGAAGGCTCACGACGAGGATGATGCAGCGAATTCATTTTACTGCGTCACGGCATGCATTTTCGCCCAGGAAGGAAACGGTGCTCGCAAGCAATATGAAGCGATAAAGCGTCTGCTGGCAAAGGCGCCCTACAAAACCGTTAAGCCGATGCGCATGAACGAACATGAAGCGGTCGAGGCGGAGATCGAAGTTAAGAAAGACCGTCGCAGTACAACGAACGGTGTTGCTGGACGACGATCTTTTTACCATGATTGTTGAGTACGCGAAGTCCGAAGATGCTGCAGCCAAGCGGTTGGCGCCAAGATTTTTTAACTCGGTAACATTTGAGTAACGACCGTGATGAGATTATGGCCGAACCGCTGCCGCCGCTTGCCGAATTACTACGGCCGAAATCGCTCGAAGACGTCATTGGACAAAGTCATTTATTAGGTCCCGGCAAACCGTTGCATGTCGCCTTCACGGCGAAAAAAATTCATTCGATGATTTTGTGGGGCCCGCCCGGCGTGGGAAAAACAACGCTGGCGCGGCTCATGGCGCAGTCGTTTGATGCGGATTTCGTGCCGATTTCTGCGGTGCTTGCCGGCGTTAAAGATATTCGTGAGGCCATCGAACACGCGAGCCTGAATCGTGAGCAGTTCGGCCGATCGACCATATTGTTTGTCGACGAAGTGCATCGATTCAACAAGTCTCAGCAGGACGCATTCCTGCCGTATGTCGAATCGGGTCTCATCACTTTTATCGGCGCGACGACCGAAAACCCTTCCTTTGAAGTTAACGGCGCATTGTTGTCACGCGCGGCGGTCTATGTGCTACAAAGTCTCTCCGCGGACGAATTAGGTGCATTGCTAAGACGCGCTCTGGATGCGGTTCTTCAGGGCATCGTTGTGGTCGACGAAGCGGCGAAATTTTTGGTCGACAACGCCGATGGTGACGGTCGACGGTTGTTAAATTTGGTTGAACAACTGAAGGTCGCCATCGACCAGAGCGGCACGAAAACCATCAGTCTCGAACTGGTAGAAAATACCTTAACGCGTAGCGGCCGTCGCTTCGATAAAGGCGGCGATCAGTTTTACGATCAGATTTCCGCATTACATAAATCCGTGCGCGGCACCAATCCAGATGGTGCGTTATATTGGCTGGTTCGCATGCTCGACAGCGGTGCCGATCCGAGATATTTGGGTCGGCGCTTGGTACGTATGGCGAGCGAGGATATTGGTTTGGCCGATCCACGCGCGTTGAATCTAACGCTTGATGCGGTCGCGACTTTCGAGCGGCTCGGATCCCCTGAAGGCGAGTTAGCGTTGGCGCAAGCGGCGCTGTATTTGGCCTGTGCGCCGAAGAGTAATGCGGCCTACGTCGCGTATAATGCGGTTCGCGCTTTTATCGCAAGCGATGCAGTCGCGGCCCGTTCCGGTTCACTTGCGTAACGCACCGACCAAATTGATGAAAAATTTGGGGTACGGCAGCGAATATCGCTATGCGCATGACGAGGAAAACGCTTACGCTGCCGGCGAGCAGTATTTGCCTGACGGCATTGAAACAAAGCGCTGGTACGAGCCGACTGATCGTGGTTTGGAAGGCAAAATTCGCGATAAGCTCAACGCTTTGCGCGAGCTGGACTCGAAGGCAAAGAAAAAAATGTAGGGTGCGCGACGCGCACCATTTCATCACCATCATGCGAGCAGCGCATGCTACGGAACCATCATGTTAGACATTCAATTATTCCGCACGGATTTAGACGCCACCGCCAAACGCCTTGCTGGGCGAGGCTTCCAGCTGGATGTCGACGCATTTCGGGTACTCGAAGACGAACGCAAAACCATACAAGTTAAGACACAGGAATTACAAGCCAAGCGAAATCAATCGTCAAAGTTAATCGGTCAGGCCAAAGCGAAAGGTGAAGATACATCGGCGATTATGGCCGAGGTGGCGAATCTCGGGGACAAGCTGAAGGCCGCCGAGGTCCAACTCGAAATAGTGCAGGGTAAACTGCAAGACATGTTGCTTGGCGTGCCAAACCTGCCTGACGCCAGCGTACCGATAGGTAAATCCGCCGACGATAATATTGAAGTTCGGCATTGGGGCACGCCAAGGAAATTCGATTTTGAAGTGAAAGATCACGTTGATGTCGGGACAAATCTCGGTGGCCTGGATTTTGAAACCGCAGCGAAACTGGCGGGGGCGCGCTTCACGTTAATGCGAGGCGCTATCGCACGGCTACATCGCGCTATCGCACAGTTCATGCTTGACACGCAGACGCAGGATCACGGTTATGTCGAGCACTACACGCCCTATATCGTCAACAGCGAAACGCTGCTCGGCACGGGACAATTGCCGAAGTTCAAAGATGATATGTTTGCGGTGCGCAAAGGTGGTGATGTTGATGCCGAAGATTTGTATTTGATTTCTACGTCAGAAATTTCGTTGACGAATACGGTTCGCGGTGAAATTCTAGCGCTGGATCAATTGCCGCTGAAACTCACGGCCCATACGCCGTGTTTTCGTTCCGAAGCCGGCAGCTACGGCAAAGACACGCGCGGCATGATTCGCCAACATCAATTCGACAAAGTCGAGATGGTACAAATCGTTCATCCGGAAAAATCCTACGCGACATTGGAAGAAATGGTCGGCCACGCGGAGGTGATTTTGCAGAAGTTGGAATTACCTTATCGCGTGATGGCCTTGTGTACTGGCGACATGGGATTCGGTGCGGCGAAGACTTATGATCTTGAAGTTTGGTTGCCGGCGCAAAATGCCTATCGGGAAATATCATCGTGTAGCAATTGCGAAGCGTTTCAAGCGCGGCGCATGCAGGCGCGCTTTCGTAACGCACTAGGCAAACCCGAGTTGGTCCACACGCTCAATGGTTCCGGGCTCGCTGTTGGCCGCACTTTGGTGGCAATTCTTGAAAACTATCAAGCGGCCGATGGTAGCGTGTCGATACCATCGGTGTTGCGTCCGTACATGGGCGGTCTGGAAAAAATTAGTTAAGCGATGCCACGCTACTTTGCATTGATTCCCGCCGCAGGAAGTGGCACTCGCCTTGGCGGCGACGCGCCGAAACAGTATCTCGAGATCGCGGGAAAATCGCTGCTCGCGCATGCGGCCGCGGCCATGCTCGCCGAGCCGCGAATCGTCAAGACATTTATAGCAGTGTCGCCTGAAGACGCTTATTCAGAGGGGATCGCGGCGATGCCTGGCCTGGAGGCCGCGCTGGTACTGCCTTGTGGCGGCGCTGCACGCGCAGAAACGGTGCTGAATGGTCTGCGCGAAATGGAAAAGAATGGCGTACTCGACAATGACTGGGTGCTGGTTCACGACGCGGCGCGGCCGTGTTTGTCGGCTGTCGCGCTGAGTCGATTGATCGATGAAATTGGGACTGATGTTGTCGGTGGAATTTTGGCCGTGCCGGTTTCCGATACGATAAAGCGCAGCGATGACTATCGGCGTGTGACCAAAACAGAACGACGTGCCGGACTCTGGCATGCACAAACACCGCAGATGTTTCGCGTGGGCACATTGCGCGATGCGTTGCAAGATGCGAAGCGCGATGTCATCACCGATGAGGCGAGTGCGATTGAGGCGGCGGGCCTGCGACCCAAGCTAGTGATGGGTGAACGGCAAAACATTAAGGTGACCTATTCAGACGACATACCCTTTGTAGAATGGCTACTGGAGCGGCAGAGCGGGCAGGGCGGTAAGGCATGAGCAACTTGCGCATCGGTCACGGATTCGACGTGCACGCTTTCGCGCCGAACCGAAAGTTGATCATCGGCGGCGTTCAGATTCCCCATCAGGTTGGCCTGCTCGGTCATTCCGATGCGGATGTTTTGCTTCATGCAATTTGCGATGCATTGCTAGGTGCTGCTGGCCTCGGCGACATCGGCCGCCACTTTTCCGATCAAGACGCGGCGTACAAAGATATCGACAGCCGTGTACTGTTGCGCTCGGTGCGCGCTAAATTGCAAGAAAGTAAATTTAATATCGTCAATGTCGACGCAACTATCATTGCGCAAGCACCGCGGATGGCACCGCACGTCGCGGCAATGGTCATCAACATCGCTGCGGATCTTGGCGTCACCGAAGATAGCGTGAACATCAAAGCCACGACGACGGAGCAGCTGGGATTCACCGGTCGTGCCGAAGGAATCGCGGCGCAAGCTGTGTGCCTAATCGAGCGTCACACCGCTATTCGTCAGTAGGCCACGGACGGCCTGCGTTGTTCAGGCGCCTTGGGCATTTTCTGATTGGAAGGGTAAAGAAGATACCACTTCGTATCATGTCGTCGAGGTACGCAGGTCATTCGACGAACGCCTCTATATTTGTTTGCGATGAGATTCATGCCTTCGCGAGACACTCGGTAAGCGTTTCAAGTGTGCCACGGTGAGCGCGAGAAATAAAGGCTTGGGCGACTGGCTATTCTTCTGCCGTTAGCGCCAATTGTTGGGCGGCATAGTCAATAATTTTTCGCGGCAGAATTTCCAATTGACCAGGAAATGGGCCGGAGACGAAACCGCAATGACCACCGGCTTCACTGAAATCAAAGCTGACGTGCGCGGAAACATCGCTGGCGGACGGTAGAATCTTCACCGGTGTAAATGGATCGTTGCGAGCGTGAATCAAGCGTGTCGGCACTTGAATATGGCGTAGCGCCGGTTTGCTGCTGGCGCGTGCCCAATAGTCGTCTACATTTCTAAACCCATGTAACGGTGCGGTAACGGCGTCGTCGAATTCGCGCATGTTACGTGCTCGTTCCATTGCGATTACATCGAAGATGGCCGGAAATTGTTTTAGCTTGAGTCGCGCATTTTGCTTCAATGTGCGCAGAAAATTCCAGGTATAAATTCGATTCACGCCGCGGGCCAAATGATCGCCGGTCGCGGCAAGTTCGTAGGGAACCGAAATCGCAATAATGGCTGTCAATATTTCCGCAGCGCTGGCTTTCGATTCGCCGGCCCATTTAAGCAATGCGTTGCCGCCCAGGGATACGCCGACGGCAAATAGTGGCGCGCTTCCTGCGACGTCTTTGATTCGCCGCAGCATCCATTCGATTTCCGTAGTGTCACCGGAATGGTAGGCGCGCGGTAAGCGATTTGCCAGGCCGCCGCAACCCCGAAAATGTGGGACGACGCCGCGCCAATGGCGACGCTGAATTTCGGCCATGAGACTCCGCGCATAATGGCTCTTGGCGCCGCCCTCCAGGCCATGAAACAGCACCACCAGCGGCGCATCGGCGGGCCCGGCCACTTCATCGACCGCGACAACATCTCCATCGGGCGTATCCCAAATGCTGCGTTGAAATTGAACGTTCGCGCGCGGCACGCACAGCGCGCTGTAGAGTGTTTGCAGATGGCCGCCGGGTAACCACCACGGCGCGCGGTAGCTTTCGGCCAATTCTTTCGTCACTACGAAGATGCTGGGCTAAGTTGAAATACTAGACGCGGATAGGCGTGAATTTAAAGCTCGCACCGGTGCGAATGTAAAACAGCGCACCGCTTGGCGAGGTAAGTTCACCGTGGGGTATGCCGCGTCGCGCTAAATGAAAATCACCGGCATGAACTACTTCGCTGCCGATGCGCAATTCGCCCTCAATCACGACGCACTCCTCGTCGCTGCCGTGTTCGTGTGCGGGCAGTCGCGCGCCCGGCTGAAAGCGGAACAACACAGCTTTGCCATCTTCCGATTCGAACAACGTTTTCATTCTGATCAATGGCAGCACATCAATCCAGCCGTCGTTACTCAGATGTACGGTCAGATGCGTTGGTACAGTCGAAACTTTTTCCGTCGCGATACGCTTCAAAATACGTTCACGCATCCCAGCTCGTTTGGCGGGCGCCGGCTCAATCGGCACAATTGCGCGCACTAAAGATTCCATCAAGTCGGAATCGAATTCGCTATTGTTGATTGTTTTCATTTTCTTCAATTGTAAATTTTATCGCCCAATTGTTCGCGCATTCTATCCAAGGCTTTGCGAACATGAGATTTTACGGTACCCAATGGCAAACCGGTTTGTTCAGCAATTTCTTGATGGGTTAAACCTCGGAAAAATGCCAGCGCCAACAATTGGCGTTGGATCGGCGTCAACTGTTCCAGTGCCGCATACAGGCGAGTATCGCGTTCGAGCGTCAACAGTAGATCTACCGGATCCGCACGCACATCGCCGGGCTCATCAATGAGGGTTTCGGGATCCGGGTGCGCAATGGCCCGGTCGTCGCGGCGCAGAAAATCCAATGCGCGGCTGCGGCAGATGGTCAATAACCAAGTTAGCGGCCTACCACGCGATGCGTCGTAGCGACTGGCCTGCTGCCAAACTTGCAAATAGACGTCTTCAACAACTTCTTCCGCTGGTTCGCGTTGCCGCACGATACGTAGCGCCAAACCGTAAACACGGTTCACGGTCGCATCGTAAAACGCGCCAAGCGCCTGTTCATCGCCCGTGGCAATACTGGCAAGCCTTTGTGCGTACTCAAAGTCAGGCTCCGGCACCGTCGTCCCTCGAGCCGGCGCGGTCAGCATATCGCTTGTTTTCATGCCCGAAAGTATAACAAACTGAGCGGGAAAATCAGCCGGCGCGGGATTCATTTTCTTGTTACGCAAGAAATCGTATTTTGGATGCGCCGCTTCCAAAAACCAAGCGTGTTCGTGTAAGTGGGCAATGACATGAAAACTGCCTAAACTGTAATTCGCATTCAGGATGCGGCGTTTGGCCGACGGGCCGGTATGAAGAAAGTTATAGTCAAGCAATGATGCGTCGGTAAAATCTGCGGCGGGACTCTATTCGAAACTCCGTCAGGGTATTTTGCCGGTGCGACGAGTTTGCGGGGGCCGTGAGGTAGCAGGCGATTTAAACGCTTGGGTTACCGACATTACTTTCCCGCAATCCTTTGCGTTGTAACCCGGCAATTGGTTCACACGAGTAGCAAATGCATCGCCCTGCATAATCGCAAGCACTTGTGCGACAGACTTTAGGTTTAGCCTTTCGCCACCGCAAGCTAAGAAATACCGCTCTGTGATAATGGGAATGAAATCCAAGCCGAAGCGACGCGCACCAGTCTCGACACCGAAGCCCACGTCGGCCATACCGCTGGCAACGTGGGCCGCGATGGCGGCATGAGTGTATTCGCTGACTTCATAACCATGTATGGCGTGGCTATCTATGCCATCGCGCTTCAACAGCAAATCCAACAACAATCGCGTACCTGAGCCCGGCTGGCGATTGATGAATCGCACATCCTCGTGGCATAGGTCGCTTAACGCGGACAGGCCTTTGGGGTTTTTCGGAGGCAGCATTAGGCCTTGCTGTCGCGTAGCTAAGTTAATGAGCTTAAGTCCCGGGGCCTGTAACCATGCTGCGTATTGTTTCAAAGCCGCGGCCTGCAAATTGCCGATTGGCACATGAAACCCCGCAATATCGCATTCATTTTGCCCGAGCGACGCAAGTGCCTCTTGGCTTCCAACGTATTTGAGTTCGACCGGAATCGCTTGCTCGACCAATGTTTGGCGCAACGCTTCGACGGCGAAACCGTGACTGGCGTGCATACGCAATATGCCGGTTGTGTGCGATAGCACGCGCTCAAGTTCGACCTCTAATTCGGACGCGAGCGTATCCAGTATCGGAGAAAGTCGAGCGTTAATGCGTTTGTCCGCCCAAAGCAATTTCTCACCCAGTGCGGTCAGTGTTGCGCCGCGACCGCGCTCTAAATCTGCAACGGGCGCCTGAAACATGCGAGTCGCTTCTTGCAGCACGCCCCAGCCGTGACGATAGGACACACCGATATGTCGACAAGCCGCAGCAAGGTTGCCGAATTCGTTAATCGACTCACATAACTTCAGTAAGTCGGGTAATGGCTTCGGCAGTTCACCGGGCCGTTCCAATACCCATTGCGGGTTAATTCGCACTTTATGCATTATGCAAACAATATCATATTGCAGTGACGTGATTCCACATGCTAGCTTACGCCTATTGCCTAACTTGAACGAGTAAATATGTAATTATTTACATATATTTCTCGATAAATATTCTGTGGATATAGCCAAGCCAACTACTGCTGATGATTTTAAGGCGCTTTGCGCCGACCTGCTGACCCAGCCAGGACCTTTGTTACTCATTTTGCATCGCGTCCAAGAAAAGTTCAGTTTTATCCCACCGAGTTTGGTCCCAGTCATCGCGAAAGAATTAAATTTATCGCGCGCGGAGGTTCACGGCGTGGTGAGCTTTTACCATGACTTTCGCGATCATAAACCCGGCAAACATCTCGTCAAAGTATGTCAGGCCGAAGCGTGCCAAGCGATGGGTTCGGAAGAACTTACTGAGCACATCAAGTCGAAGCTGGGTATCGATTTTCATTCCACCGACAAGAATGGCGACTTTACGCTCGAGCCGACCTACTGCTTGGGGAATTGCGCGCTTTCCCCGGCAATCATGATCAACAGTGCGCCGTGTGGTCGGGTGACACCGCAACGTTTTGATCAACTTGCAAAAGAACTGGCGGAAATCGAATGACGACAACCATTTTCGTACCGCGTGATTCGGCGGCGTTGTCCGTGGGTGCCGATCAAGTTGCGGCGAGCTTGGTAACTGAAGCCGCGCGGCTGGGCAAAGAAGTAAAAATCGTACGCAATGGTTCGCGTGGATTGTTTTGGCTGGAACCGATGATCGAGATCGCGACACCAAAAGGCCGAATCGCCTACGGCCCGATTGCGCCTGATGGCGTAGCGAGCTTGTTTGCCGCAAATTTTTTGGACGGCGGTGCGCATCCTTTATGTCACGGAGTAACTGAAGAAATCCCGTATCTCAAAAAACAAGAACGGCTAACCTTCGCCCGCGTAGGCATTACCGACCCACTGTCACTAGATGACTATCTTGCCTACGATGGTTACCGCGGTTTAACGAACGCCCTCAAAATGGACGGAGCGACCGTGGTCGACGCCGTCACGAATTCAGGTCTGCGCGGTCGTGGTGGCGCGGCATTTCCAACCGGCGTCAAATGGAAGACGGTGCACAATACCCAGGGCGCCCAGAAGTACGTCGTGTGTAATGCCGACGAAGGTGACTCCGGCACGTTTTCTGATCGAATGATCATGGAAGACGATCCGTTTGTGCTCATCGAAGGCATGACTATCGCCGGAATCGCCACCGGCGCGACTAAAGGCTACATCTACCTGCGTTCGGAATATCCCTACGCCTACCGTGTGTTGAACGACGCGATCGCCACGGCCAACGCGAAAAACTATCTGGGTGAAAACGTACTTGGCAGTGGCAAAGCATTTCATTTGGAAGTCCGACTCGGCGCCGGCGCGTATATTTGCGGCGAAGAAACCGCTATGTTGGAAAGCCTGGAAGGAAAACGCGGCATCGTGCGCTTCAAACCGCCGATTCCTGCGATCAAAGGCTTGTTCGGCAAACCGACTGTCATCAACAACGTGATCTCGTTTGCATCGGTGCCGATCATTCTAGACAAAGGCGCGGACTTCTACAAAAACTTCGGCATGGGTCGTTCGCGCGGCACGTTACCGTTTCAGTTAACCGGCAACATCAAGCACGGCGGATTAGTGGAAAAAGCCTTTGGCTTAACGCTGCGCGAATTGCTTTACGACTACGGCGGCGGCGCGGCGAGCGGACGACCGATACGCGCGGTGCAAGTCGGTGGGCCGCTTGGCGCCTATTTACCGGAATCGCAATTCGATGTTCCGCTCGACTATGAAGCCTACGTCACCATTTCTGCGATGATTGGCCACGGTGGTGTGGTCGTGTTCGACGATACCGTCGACATGGCGAAAATGGCGCGTTACGCAATGGAATTCTGCGCCATCGAATCCTGCGGAAAATGCACGCCGTGTCGCATCGGCTCTACGCGCGGCGTGGAAGTGGTCGACAAAATTATTGCCGATCAAAATCGACCGGCAAATATTCAATTGTTGCGAGATCTGTGCGACACGATGATCAATGGCTCCCTGTGCGCGCTGGGCGGCATGGCACCGATCCCAGTTTTGAGTGCGCTGAATCATTTCCCCGAAGACTTCGGTATCGCAAAACAAAGTATCGCGGCGTGACCGCATCAGAATATTAATTTCAGGAGATCGAGATGTTATCCAAATTCGACACAGATCACGGCACCCCGGAACGCGACAGCACGAAATCCGTAACGCTGCAAATTGACGGTATGACGGTCACCGTACCGGCCGGTACATCGCTGATGCGCGCGGCATCTGGCGCGGGTGTGAAAGTGCCCAAATTGTGCGCGACCGACAGTATCGAACCATTCGGCTCCTGTCGCCTATGCTTAGTCGAGATCGACGGTCGCAAAGGCTATCCCGCATCCTGCACCACCAACTGCGAAGACGGCATGGTGGTACGCACCCAATCGAGCAAACTCGCCGATATTCGCCGCGGCGTGATGGAACTCTACATTTCCGATCATCCGCTCGACTGCTTGACCTGTTCCGCCAACGGCAACTGTGAGTTGCAGGACATGGCGGGCGTAGTCGGCTTACGCGAAGTACGTTACGGCTACGAGGGCAAGAATCACATCAAAGAAATCAAGGACGAGTCGAATCCCTACTTCACCTACGATCCGAGCAAGTGCATTGTCTGCAGCCGCTGTGTGCGCGCGTGCGAAGAGACGCAAGGGACGTTCGCGTTGACGATCGGTGCCCGGGGGTTTGAGTCGCGCGTGGTAGCCGGTATGCAAGAGTCCTTTCTCGATTCCGAATGCGTGTCTTGCGGTGCGTGCATTCAAGCTTGCCCGACGGCGACCTTGTCGGAAAAATCCATCATCGAAATGGGCCAACCTGATCACAGCACGGTCACAACCTGTGCCTATTGCGGCGTAGGTTGCTCGTTCCGCGCCGAGATGCAGGGCAATCGCGTAGTGCGCATGGTGCCCAATAAAGACGGTCATGCGAATCACGGCCATTCCTGCGTGAAAGGTCGCTTTGCCTGGGGCTATGCGACCCACACCGATCGCATCAAGAAGCCAATGATTCGTGAAAATATTTCCGATCCGTGGCGCGAAGTGTCATGGGATGAAGCGATTGGCTTTGCGGCGAATAAATTTAAGGGCATTCAAGCGAAATACGGCAAAGAATCCGTCGGCGGCATTACGTCGTCTCGTTGCACCAACGAAGAGACCTATTTGGTACAAAAATTTGTCCGCGCCGTGTTTGGTAACAACAACGTCGACACCTGCGCGCGGGTGTGCCATTCGCCTACCGGTTATGGGTTGAAGACTACGCTTGGCGAATCGGCCGGTACCCAAGATTTCGATTCGGTACGACACAGCGATGTGATCGTCGTCATCGGCGCGAATCCAACCGACGGCCACCCAGTATTCGCCTCGCAAATGAAAAAACGCCTGCGTGAAGGCGCAAAATTAATCGTCGTCGATCCGCGCACCATTGACTTAGTTCGTACGCCTCACGTCGAATCGGATTACCATCTGCAGTTGCGTCCAGGCACCAACGTTGCCGTCATCAATGCGCTCGCCCATGTCATTGTCACCGAAGGCTTGGTGAATGAGGCCTTTGTTAAAGCCCGTTGCGACGTCGCTGAGTTTGAGAAGTGGCGCGAATTTGTGTCCCGCGAGTACAACTCACCGGAAGCGATGGAACCCGTTAGCGGCGTCCCCGCAGACATCGTCCGTGGTGCAGCGCGACTATTCGCCACCGGTGGCAATGGCGCGATCTATTACGGTCTTGGCGTTACCGAGCACAGCCAAGGTTCCACTATGGTCATGGGCATCGCGAACCTTGCGATGGCCACCGGCAATATCGGTCGAGTTGGGGTAGGCGTTAATCCGCTACGCGGTCAGAATAACGTGCAAGGTGCGTGCGACATGGGCTCCTTCCCGCATGAGTTGCCGGGTTATCGGCACATCTCAGATTCGGCAACCCGCACGTTGTTCGAAAACGAATGGCATGTGAAGCTGCTCGACGAGCCTGGCTTGCGTATTCCAAACATGTTCGAGGCGGCGCTAGACGGCAGCTTTAAAGGTCTCTACGTGCAAGGCGAAGACATCGTGCAGTCCGACCCTAACACGCAGCACGTTACCGCGGCGATGAAAAATCTGGAATGCCTAGTGGTCCAAGATTTATTCTTGAACGAGACCGCCAAGTTTGCTCACGTTTTCCTGCCGGGTTCGTCCTTCCTAGAGAAAAACGGCACGTTTACCAATGCCGAACGACGTATTTCCCCGGTGCGCAAAGTCATGCCGGCTTTAGCGGGTAAGGAAGATTGGGAGGTCACTGTTGCGCTATCCAACGCCATGGGTTATCCGATGGATTACAAACACCCGTCGCAGATCATGGATGAGATTGCACGATTGACGCCGACCTTCACCGGCGTTTCTTACGCGAAACTCGACAAGCTCGGTAGCATTCAGTGGCCCTGCAATGCCGCCCATCCGGAAGGCACGCCCACCATGCATATCGACGAGTTCGTGCGCGGCAAAGGGAAGTTTGTTGTAACGGAATATGTGCCGACCGACGAAAAAGTCACGCGCAAATTCCCGTTAATATTGACGACTGGTCGTATCTTGTCGCAATACAATGTTGGCGCGCAAACACGACGCACGGCAAACAACACCTGGCATCACGAGGATCGCATTGAAGTACATCCCCATGATGCGGAAGAGCGCGGCATCAAAGAAGATGATTGGGTCGGTATTTCCAGCCGCGCCGGCGAAACCGTACTTCGAGCGCGCATTACCACGCGCGTCCAACCGGGCATTGTTTACACCACATTCCATTTCCCAGAGTCCGGCGCGAATGTAATCACCACCGACAATTCCGACTGGGCTACAAACTGCCCTGAGTACAAGGTGACGGCAGTACAGGTAACCCGCGTGTCGCAGCCGTCCGAATGGCAGCGGAACTATCGCAAATTTTCGGAAACGCAACTTGATTTGCTCAAGCAGCGTGCCGCTGCGAGGACTTAGGAACGTGGCGAAAGTTGCTTTTGCCGGGCTGAGTACGCATCGTCGTTTTGCCGGGGAGCGGTGGAGTACCGATGGCATGATTGCCGTCAAAGACGATATCGCCGAAGAAACGCCCGTTGCGCTGGTATACAACGGACTGCCGTTCGTCGTCATGATGGCATCGCCGCTGGATCTGACGGATTTCGCGTTGGGATTTAGCTTGAGCGAAGGCATTGTCGAATCGTCGAGCGAGATACTTGATATCAACATTGCCAAGCACCCGGAAGGTATTGAGGTCAACCTGGCCATCGCCACGTCGCGTTTTGCAGAGTTGGAAAAAAAACAGCGCAATCTGACCGGCCGCACAGGGTGTGGACTATGCGGGGCGCAAAGTCTCGCCGACGCGATTCGTCATCCGCAAACCGTGCCTAGCCAAGTGGTTATTTCCCAAGCAATTGTCGAACGTGCCGTTAAGTCGCTGGATAACTTTCAACCGCTAAATGTGGCGACCGGCTCGGTCCATGCTGCGGCGTGGGTGGATTTGGAGGGCGTCATTCAACTGGCCCGCGAAGATGTTGGTCGGCACAATGCCCTTGATAAATTAATCGGTGCAATGTTTTCTCATGGCGCGCCGTTGAATGAAGGATGGCTATTATTAACCAGTCGTGCCAGCTACGAAATGGTACAGAAAGCCGCAACGGTTGGCATCGAAATAGTTGCCGCCATTTCTGCTCCGACTGCACTCGCAATTCGTCTTGCCCGCGAAACCGGTGTAACGTTAATTGCGTTCGCTCGCGATAGCCGTCACACGATTTACGCGAACCCTGAACGATTAACGCAACATGCGGAGGCATTGGTAGCATGAGCAACACCGAGCATCTCGTGAAGATGGCGAATCAAATCGAATCATTTTTTCGATCGGAGGTCGACCGCAGCGTCGCCGTGGACAATATTTCCAGCCACATTAAACGTTTCTGGGATCCGAGGATGCGTAAGGCAATTATTACTCATGTACATTCCGGCGGACATGGCTTGGGAGAGTTGTCACTCGAGGCCGTCCGGCATTTGGCGTCGAGCGCAAAAGGTTACTAAGTGCCCAACCTGCAGGAAAGCCGCCCGCCACTGCCGCCCTTTACGCGCGAAACAGCCACACAGAAAGTGCGTATGGCGGAGGATGGATGGAATTCCCGTGACCCCGCCCGAGTGTCGCTCGTCTATACGATCGATAGCCAATGGCGTAATCGTGTAGAGTTTCCCTGTGGCCGCACACAGATCGTAGAATTTCTCACTCGTAAGTGGGCAAAAGAGCTCGAGTATCGTTTGATCAAAGAGCTTTGGTCGTTTGAAGCCGCACGAATCGCAGTGCGCTTTGCCTATGAGTGGCACGACGATTCCGGTAGTTGGTTTCGATCCTATGGTAACGAGAACTGGCAGTTTGACGATTACGGATTGATGATGCGACGCTACGCGAGCATCAACGATTTACCGATTAAAGAATCGGATCGGAAATTTCATTGGCCGCTCGGCCGGCGACCGGACGATCATGCGGGCTTAAGTGAATTGGGCTTGTAAGTTTTTTCGCAACGCAATTTTATTGCGAGTTCGGTGGCTGATAGCGCAGAGGCACGACGCCATTCGAGTCAGCGTTACCGAACAGGCGCAACAGATCGGCAAGCTGAGCAGCGTAACTAGGCTGGGCGCGGGCCGAGCCGAGGAAAGTCGGTGAACTGTTTGCGGCCCAGCGGCCCTTACCTTCCAGTTGTAATGCGCCGGAGACAGTATTGAGTTGATAATTCAGCGCGCCTTCTTTACCATCCATCGCCAATAGATATTCGCCCAGCGGCTTGACGGCGCTCAAGGCCAGAGCCGCTTGGCGCCAGGCAAGACTCGCCTTGCCGTCACTGGCCGCACCGGCGTATACGAAATTTGTCGTTGTAAAATCCAGCGTTCCGGTCGGATTCCAAATCGCTAATGCAGGAACCGCCATTGGCAGCAGGCTTGCCGGCGCCGACGCGTTTACGTCGCGCAGTTTGATACCACCCCATATTCCTTTGGCAATGACGCCTTTGCCTTGCAATTGCGGGCCGCTAAGTTCGATTGCGGCTGCGAGTTCGGCACGTAATAAATTCCACGGTTGCAATTGCCATTTGATTGCGTCGAATTGTAAATTTTGCCCGGTCGGTAACGCGGCGTTTACGCCTTCGAAAGCGCCGCGCCATAGGCTGCCGCGGCTCTCTTGAGCCGTGATCGGGAACGGTGCAATTTTAGGCAATGCCCACACGACCAGCCATGCCGGCGCTGTTACGACGAGAAACAATAAATAAAGTGCGATTGCACCGAAAAGATAGCGAAAAGTCGGGAAGCGCACGGTGGGCAAAGCGAGCTTCATTGCTTAGTCTCCGGCCCGACCAAGGTCACACTTCCCTTTACTCGTCCGGCTTCTGCTGATTGAATTTGCAGTGTTTCGACCCTAAGTTTTTGCTGACTCTGCATACTTTCCAGAAACATCAATAGGGCATCGAATGGCATGCCGCTCAACGCTAACCGGACTCGTTGTGCGTCGACACGATCGATCGCGCTGACTTTCTCACGCAGATTGGCGGCCTGCAAACTGCTTTCGACGGCTTGACGAGGCTCGCCAGAAGCCGCGCCGGTAGTCACTTGCAGACCGATTATTTCTTTGGCATTGGTGCGCATTTGTGCGGCATCTAGGCGTAGTTGCGGCAAATTTCTTGTGAGCTTTTTACGACCCTCACTAATGGGCAGCCAAGCCAAACCGTACAACATGCTCAACAACAAGAACACGCCGCCGTAAGTGAGGATCGCCCGTTCGCGCGGATTACGGGCTTGCCAAAATTCGTTCCATGCTTGCTTCATCGCGCACCGTCCGTGACGGCAATGCGAACCGTTACGCCGCCTTCTTTCGGGGTGCTCGCTTCCACGCTTGCGGCGGGAACGTTACTGAGTTGATTGCGCAATTGGTCTACCATGCCTTCATCGCGAAACATCGCATCGATTTTGAGTGTGCCTTGCTCATAGCTCAGCGACTCAACGCCAGTCGCGGAATTGATCAGCGGCAGCGTTTTCGCGAGCAACGGCAAAAAGTCGTTCGGTTGGGATTGACCACTGGCGCGTTGCATTACCGCGAGATTGCGCTGCATTTGAATTTTTACGTCACTGACGTTTGCCGCTTGCGGAAAGGCCGACTTAAATATCTTGTTCATTTCTGCAGTCAGGTTTTTTTTCTCGTAGTTCAAGCGGAACCAATCGACACTCGTCGCCAATACTTGCGCGCCGATGATTAATCCGGCAAGCAGCAAAATCGGCCGCAATTGCGGCAGCATTTCGCGCACACTGGAGGAGGGCGCGTAGTCACCTTGCAGCAAGTTGATTGCGTTCGCGGTATTGAGGAAGCGCGGCGCCCAGTGCCAATCTTGGCCGGGGACAACGGAGACGCCTAGTTGCGTCGTCCATAGCTGCAAATCCGGAACGCTTGCGGCCGCATCGGTCGCACGTAGAATAATTTTTTCCGGCAGACGGGCGTTGCTGCGCGCTTCTTCAATGGCACGACGCAGTGAAAACGGTGCGCCGTTGTCGCCCATGCTATCGAGCGCTAAACCGGCGCCCACCGCTGTACGGACAAAGCCTTCCTGGCCATCCCAAATTAAGGTCCACGCATTCGGTTCCAGTTCCGGTAAACAGGTTTCTGCATAGCCATTCTCTGGCCGCAGGCCGGCTTGTCGCAGGCGATCGCACGATGCGTCAAGCCATGCCCGATCCACCACCGCCACGCGCGTCATGCCCGTTTCATCGCGAGCGCCGGCGGCGACCTGCACTTGGTCGGGGTCGGAAAGAATTTTTTCTTCGACGGCATACGGCAACAATTGCCGTAACTTTTGCCCGCGCACAGGCGGCAACTTGACCTCGGTGAATAACACCAAACTTGCCGGCACGATAATGTCAACGCGATCAGCGCGCGGCAGATCGCTGATTTGCCCAGTGCCGTTGCGCTGCAGCTCGCCGGTATTCGCCCGCACCGCGTAGCGAAGCACCGTGTCGCTGTCGTTGGCAAGGCCGGATTCCGGCAGATAAATTTGTAGGATGGTCATTATTCGAATATTTGCTTTTGCCAGACGATGGCTGGCCAGCTTGTAGGATTTGTTCTATGAACCAATGCGACCAAGCCATTTTTAGTACTGCCGAATTGGCTGATGGCTGCGATCAAAAAATAATGACTCTTCACGCCAATGTTCACGGGGCTCCAGGGATGATCAGCCGGGTTCTGCGGATTGACAGCTGGGAGCAGCGTGTTGGTCCGGGCCTCAAAATCGGCATCATCTTTGAACGGTGAATCGTCGCGTAGCTTTTCAATGGCCGGTCCTGCGGCCGCGCCGAAGACGGCTTCGAGTACTTCCTTTGGCGCGGTGTTAACGTTTAGCGGTGTGACAGGAATGTTCGGCGGGGCCGACGTTCCGGGCGCAGGTGGCGAAAATTCCGGAATCGCTGTGATAAAGGCCCTTAATTTTTCGATAACTTTATCGTCGAACCCCTCTACGCGCCCCAGCTCATCGATATTTTGTAGCGGTTGATTGGCAGTTCGATAAGGTTCCGATTTTCCGAGGTAGTTGAGATCTTCCTTGGGGCCTTGAGTATCCTCGTCGACATAGTCCTGTAGTGCCTCCGCCAATTCGGACGGCAAGTCTAGTTTTCCCAGAATCGCCGTGAACCAAAGCAGTTGATAGCCACGTTGCACCGGGTCTGTCGCCGCGAGGTTGTTGACGTTGAACAATCCCTGGCTATCGGTAATTTTTCCGCTCACGCTACCACCACGATCAACTGGCGTCACCAAGTTGTATTTCGCCCAGGGCTCACCAAGGTGATCATTTTGTGACGTATCTGCATTCTTCAAATCTTCGATCAGCGCGAGGCTGCCAAGTTTTAGTGCGGCACGGCTTACAACAAGACTTTGTGCCTGATCGCCCAAATTCATGCTTTGCCGCATCCATAAATTCTGCTGCCACGCGGCGTAAGCCGCCACGCTGGTTGCAAGCGCAACGATCAACATCGCCATGACGATTGCAACGCCGCGTTGTCGTGCAGGTTCGGAGTAATGGTTCATGACGGTAGCATCAACACGCGGGTGATCGCTTCACCGCTTTCCAAATTTAATTCTACGCTCACGGCCCGAGGAATTTTGGCGATCACCCCCTGACCGACGTTCAGGGGCGGCCAACTATCTTGCCAACTATTGCTTTGGCCTAAGTAACGCAATTTAATTGCACTCACGCCGGTCAACAATGGATACACGGACGGTACCGTGCGCGGTGCTTGGTCCAATACCGGCCATATCAATTCTTCTATCGTGCCATTTTTAATTCGATAGCCGATCCGCTGCGGTGCCGCTAGCGTGCCGTTCGCGCCGGGTAGGCCCATGCGCGTAAACATCAGCTGAGCTTCGGTTTCTTTGGCGAAGGTTTGACTCCCGACGAATGCGCTTTCGATTAGATTGTTGCTATTGCGAATGTCGCGCGCCGTGGCGTTGGTCAGATCCATTTCCAAACGCGCAAAAAAAGTTGCAACACCGCGCCATTTTTGATTTTCCTCGGCCACGCGTTCGCGGGCAGTTAGGATCGACGACAACGCGCGATACGCAAAAGCCGACATCACGGCAAAAATCGTAACGGCAATCAACACCTCGATAAGCGTGAATCCTTTTGCGCGCGCTTTCATAGTTTCGAGACAAAGCCCAACAAGGTAGCCAGTGCATAAGAATTGTCACCGCCAGCAAAGACCTTGATCTCAACTTTACGGAAATTCGGATTTTCCGTACCGCTGGTGGTTTGTTGCCAGGTAAATGTTTGTCCGGCCTGACTGCCGTCTCCAGTCTGAACACCAACGGAAGGAAATGATTGTGCAATGATTTCTTCGTTTAGGCGGTTCTGCGCTACCCATTGCGCCAGCATCCGCTGCTTCAGCGTTCTCGCACCATCGATGGCGTTACCCGTCGCCCGGCCAGCGGCTGAAAGCGCGACGGCAAGAATCACCAAAGCGATGAGAATTTCGATCAACGTAAAGCCATTTCGCTTCATGCTTTTTCGTCAACGACGACTTGGCCTAATGGATTGCCGCGAATCTTCAGTTGCTTGTCGCGATATTTGAGGCTGAGCTCGAATGGTTGATTGAATCCACCGGGGAGAAAGATTAATCGATCGTCCAGCTTCATCGTGTTGCCGGCGATGCGGCTTTCACCCCAGGCTATTGCGACCGGGAAAGTTCGCGCGCGCAGAATTTCGTCACTACTGGGTTGATCCCACTTGCCGTCGTTGCCGCGCTGCCAAAACGCATATTTGCCATCCTGCGCCGACCAAGCGACCGGCGTTCCCGTTAACATCGCTTCGCTTTGCGCATGCTCGAGAAGCGTTGCGAGGCGATTGGCTTCTTCGCTTAGGATTTTTGTATCGTCACGACTAAAGTTGACGCTCACTAATGTCATGGTTATCCCGAGGATGACCATCACCACCATGATTTCGATGAGCGTGAAACCACGTGCAGCGAGCTTCAATCTAGGAACGCTAATTGGTGGCGGAACCAACATCGGCATCGTTTCCTTCGCCGCCCGGCGCGCCGTCGGCACCGAGACTAAATACATCGACATCATTGGGGTTGTTTACGCCAGGGTTCAGATACTTATAATCATTACCCCAGGGATCTTTCGGCAGACGGTCTAGGTAACCACCGGTTTTCCAGTTGGGTGGAGGCGTCCCAGTTGGTTTGGTGACAAGCGCCTGCAGGCCTTGATCCGTCGTCGGGTAACTCTGGTTATCCAAACGATACAGCTTCAGCGCTTGACCGATAGAATTAATATCTTGTTTCGCCGCAATGATGCGCGCTTCATCTGGTCGGCTCATGATGCGCGGCACCACGAGCGTCGCAAGGATACCGAGAATAACCAGAACGACCATTACCTCAATGAGGGTAAATCCGCGGAATTGAATGTTGTTTTTCATGTATGAAATCCTGTCGTCAGAAAATAACCCGTATTGTAGTAGATGTGGAGCGCCAGTGGCGGATAGACGCTGCTATGGCGTTCGCGAAAATGGCCGAATAGCAAAGACGGAATAATCACACTGGCCGCCCACAAAGGCGGATGAGAAATAAAATGTAACGTGGTAAATGCCAGCGAAGTCAGGGCGTTTGCCGAGCTAATTCTGAGGTGTTTCACCCGTCCCCAAGCTTTGTTCAACAGTTCGCCTTGAACAACGCCACGGAAAATTAACTCCTCCAAGATCGGTTGGATCAGGCAAAGCGAAATGATTGCGGCAATCGCCAAGCCGGTTTCTCGAACGTTCGGCGTTAACCATCTGAGCAGAATCCAGAACGCTGCGCCCGCGACGAGAGCCGCCAAGAATTGCCAATCACGAAAAAACGGCGGGCAACGATCGAGCGCGAGGTCTCGCAGAATTGCCCGCATGAATTATTTTCGCGCGCCGCGACGCACGACCACGACTAGGCTAAGCAACAGCAGTAAAGGCAACGTCGGATCGAGCCCCTGCGTTGATGTAATCGCACATCCGCCACCGGAACTACCACTGCTGCCGCCGTCATCCGGAGATGTCGCCGGCCCGGAACCGGTTAGCGCAACGGCAAGATCAACGTTCGCCGCAATCACGATATCGGCCGTGCGAATGTTGTTTCCCTTCGCCGTAAACGTCACGTCGATCTCGCACTCAGACCCAGGGCCGAGGTCAAATGGATAGCCGCTGGCGCTGTTTAAGTCTGCGCACGTTGTGCTCGCGGCAAAATCGTTTAGATGCGCCCCGGCAACGAGCACATTCTCGATGCGAATGGTTGAGGCGCTGTTATTTCGAACGATAAATGTCCGTGGTGTCGAGGATATCCCCAGCGCGCCAGTGCCAAAATCAATTAGGCTGAGCGGATTGCCATTCAGATCCAGCAAACTAAGTATCGATTGTTGGGCGCCGGTGACCGCGGCGGCGGCGTCGACGACATATTGCTGACAGGGATTATTTGAGGTCAAGCCGCAATCCAATCCCTTTTGAGTTTGATTCGAGGGCCTGCGGGCGGTCGCTTGGAGAATCGCTTTTATCTGCGCCGGCGTCAGATTCGGATTCACGCTGAGCATCAATGACGCGACGCCACTGACGATCGCGCTAGAAAAGCTAGTGCCAAAGAGTGAGGCGGTGGAATTATCATTGAACGGCGTGGTGTCGCCGCGATCATTGATCGATAACATTCCGTTCTGACCTACATCACCGGAGGCTTTTGTAATTAAACCGCCGGGCGCAGACAGAGTGATTGCCGTGCCAAAATTGCTATAGGTTGACGCGAAATTTCCGTCGATCAACGTCGCCGCAACACTGATGACGCCGCCGCAGTTTGCCGGTACGGAATTGCTCGCGTCCTCATTGCTGTTCCCTGCAGCGACGACGACCGTCGCGCCTCTCGCCACAACGTCGTTAATCGCACTTTGCATGGTCCGCGTGCAACTGGCGGGCGTTGTCTCCGACGGAATACCTAGGCTGAGGTTGAGAATTTTCGCCGGACTCGCGCTTACGTCCGCGCAAGGATCTTGAGAATTGCAAGGAACCGCTATGCCAACGGACCAGCGCATCCCGTCGACTATGTCCGACGTGTAGCCACCGCATTTGCCCAGAACGCGAACCGAACGGATTTTCGCCGCCCAGTTAATTCCCGCAATATTGTCGTTGTTGGGATTAGCGGCGATGATGCCGGCGACATGGGTGCCGTGCCAGTCGCTGGGTGTTTCAAACGTGCAACTGGAAAAATTGCCCGTGCCCGCTTCTGTGGCGGTAATCCAATTGCCAGGATCTTTTGCGTCACTGTCACGGCCGTTGCCGTCGTTCGCGGTATCAAAAGAACCGTTCGGATCGGCGCTGATGAAATCGTAGCCCGTGACAAGGCGGCCGGCGAGGTCGCTGTGTTGCAACACGCCGGTATCGATCACGGCGATTACGGTCGACGTGGAACCCGTTGTGATGTCCCAGGCCGCTGGTGCATTAACGCCGCTAAGGGAATTCGATAAGTACCATTGATTCAATAGAACCGGATTACCAGCCGTGCCGTAATTAATTCCAGGGCTAAAGCCGGGGTCGCTGGGCGTTGCCATTGGGAACATTTTGTAGTCGGGCTCGGCGTATTCCACGCTTGGATCGGCTTCAAGGCGCACCGCCATCTTGCGCGCCTCCTCGTTACTGATCGATTGCGGTAGCGCGATGACCTCAACGCGATCACCGAGCGATCGCACGTGGCGCAGTGTTGTCCCGGCAGTGACGGCAAGCGTCGACGCACGCACGGCGCCGCTAGCGGTTTGGTCTTTGAATTTGACGATCAAGCGATTGGTTGATTGCGCTGCGTGCGCCGCTAGGCTGGCGCGCAGCCATTTCGGTGTCTGATCGATTTCGCTTTGTGCCTGGCTCGCTAATGAAGCCGCAAGCGCCAAGGAAAAAACGATGGCAAGGCCAATTTTCCTAATGATTTTTACCATTTAAGTTTTCCTTTTGAGGTTGTAGTTTTCGATCCATCTCTGCGTATTCGATATCCGGGCGAGCCGAAATTTGCGCCAGCGCCCGATCCAGCGCAGCATCATCTCCGGATCCAGATAGCCTATAAATTTGCGCACCGCCGGACATCGGCCGTACGTGATGAATTTTTAATTTTGCTGTTTCGCTGAGGCTTTTTAGTATTGCGGCTGTTGCCGGTTCCGTATTCGCATCTTTAAACTTCACGATGATTTGCGCGACATCGTTACCAGGTTTTGACTCGGCACAAACGCAGCCCGCGATGCTGGCCAGAATCATCGCAAACGCGATCAGGGATTTTGAAAAGAGATTCATGAGGTTCCTAAAGTCAAAAAATGCAATTGAGCCAGCAGCCGCCATGTTACTACTTCGCAGCCACGCATGCCTGGAGAGTGGCTCTGGTAGCGCCTCACAGGGCAATCATTATTGAAAATACGCGCGCTCACTTAATTAACGTATTCAGCTCAAAGATCGGCAGCAGAATGGCGATCACGATCAGTAATACTACGACGCCCATCACCAGCATTAACATCGGCTCGAGCAGGCTGGTCAGCGTCGACACGCGGCTTTCAATTTCTTGCGCTTGACTGGATGCCACCCGTTCCAGCATTTCGTCCAGTTTGCCGCTCTGTTCTCCGCTGGCAATCAAATGCACCATCACGGGCGGGAACATTTTCGTGCTCGCCAACGAGCGCGATAAACTACCACCTTCACGCACTAACTTTTCCGTTTCGATCAATGCGTGTTTCATTGGTAAATTACTCACTACGCCAACACCTGCTTGCAGCGCGGTTAACAGCGGTACCCGGCTCGAGACGAGAATGGCGAGCGTCGAGCCTAGCCTCGCAGTATTAACGCCGCGCACTAAACGTCCGATGACAGGTAGCTTTAGCACGAAGCGATCGAAGCGCATGCGAATGGCCGGCTGCCTAAGCGCCCGCGCAAATAGCCATCCACCGGCGATCAATGCGATCAACCAATAGATACCCGTCGCGACAAGGAAATCGGATAGCGAAATCATCACGCGCGTGAGCAGTGGCAAAACTTGTTTCGAGTTCGCATAGACCGCGACAACTTTGGGTACGACATATGTGAGCAATCCCGTCACGACTAAGATTGCCACAACCGATACGACCGCCGGATAGACCATTGCCGTCGTGGTTTTTCGCTGTAGCGATTGGCGATCTTCCGTGTAGTCAGCGAGGCGATACATGACTTTCGATAGCTGGCCGGATTTTTCGCCGGCCTCGACAAGCGTGCGATACAACTCGGGAAACACCCGCGGAAATTGACCCATCGCGCGCGCCAAAGTTTGGCCCGCTAACACTTCGCCACGAACGCCCGCCAGCACTTGACGGATAAACTGGTTATCGGCTTGCTCAATCAAGGCGTTCATGGTTTGCTCGACCGTCAAACTTGCACCAAGCAGCGTCGCAAATTGACGCGTCAATAGCGACAGTTGTGCGATCGACAGCTTGCGGCGCGAAGCTTTACGCGTGCTGATTTTTCCTGGCGCGTCGGATTGTTGCGTTAAGCCCTCGACTTCAATCGCCGTCAAGCCTTGTTCGCGCAGCATGGCACGCACTTGACGCTGACTGTCGGTCTCGAGCACGCCTTTGTGCACACGGCCCGTGCTATCTAGCGCTTGGTAACGGAAGCCAGCCATCTTGTTAAAGGATGAAGGATGAAGGATGAAACATCAAGGATGAGGGCGGAAGGATGAAGGATGAATTTAACTAGGATTATTGGGGCGGTTGAGTCTTCGTTTTTCTTTGCTTGGCAGACTTCGCTATGGTCACAAAAATAGAAATCAACTCGTCCGTTTCTTTGCGCAACTCATGTAATTCAATCGTTTGATCGATGCCAGATTCGGACAGTAAGTCGAGCCAGTAAGCAGTTTCGTCAAGCTCTTGAAGAGCGCCCTCGATTTTACTAATGAAATCTGGGATTGATTTTCCCCTATTCGCTTCTCTGTACTGAGCACCAACAGACGTTGCCGAACGAAGCATTTGCCGACCCAAAACTTTTCCAACTTCACTCTTCGGCAGAGAAACAAACAATCTGATAACAGCCAAAGAGTACCGCTTAGTGCGAAGGTTCAGATTATTACTTTCATCCCTCATCCTTCCGCCTTCATCTTTGCACTCGCCGCCATCATCCTTGCCCTCAACTTTCGCGTGTCACTCTAACAATTTCTTCAAAACTAGTTAATCCTTCTGCGACCCAGCGCATACCATCCTTGCGTAGGCTGATCATGCCGCTGCGCGCCGCGTGATCGCGAATGTGTTGTTCCGCTGCGGCGTCGTGGACCATTTGGCGAATTTCATCGTCGACGGTAATGAGTTCGTAAATGCCGCTGCGGCCCAGGTAGCCGGTCCAGTTACACGCGGCGCAGCCGACGGCGCTGTAAATGATTTCGGGGACGGTACCGCCGTTAAACGCTTCGCGTACTTCGACATCCGGCGCGTGGGGCTTGCGGCATTCTTTGCAAGTTAAGCGCACTAATCGCTGCGCTAAAACGCCAAGCAATGTTGACGCGAGCAAAAAAGGTTCGATGCCCATATCGATCAAGCGCGTCACCGCGCTGGCGGCGTCGTTGGTGTGTAGCGTCGCTAAGACTAAGTGGCCGGTCAAACTCGCTTGCACGGCGATTTGTGCCGTTTCCAAATCGCGGATCTCACCGATCATGATGACGTCCGGATCTTGCCGCAAAATTGCGCGTAGTGCGCGCGCGAACGTCATTTCAATTCGAGCGTTTACCTGAGTTTGGCCGACGCCGTCCAAATCGTACTCGATCGGATCTTCCACCGTCATCATATTGAGCGTCGCCGAATCGAGGCGCGACAGCGCAGCGTAAAGCGTCGTCGTTTTGCCGGAACCCGTTGGACCGGTGACGAGAACAATCCCATGCGGCTGATGAATCAGTTTGTCGAGACGATCTAAGGTCACTGACGGCATGCCGAGCTTGTCGAGGTTGAGGCGACCGGCTTGCTTATCGAGCAAGCGCAACACCACGCGTTCGCCATGACCGGTGGGCAAGGTCGATACGCGCACATCAACGGGCCGGCCGGCGAGGCGCAAGGTAATGCGGCCATCTTGCGGCAAGCGTTTTTCGGCAATGTCGAGCTGTGCCATGATCTTGATGCGTGAGACGACCGCAGCGTGCAACGCGCGCGGCGGTTCGAGTACATCACGCAATGCGCCATCGACGCGAAAACGTACGACGGAGCGATTCTCGAACGGTTCAATGTGAATGTCCGATGCATTCTCACGCAGTGCTTGCGTGAGCAGTGCATTAATCAAGCGAATAATCGGCGCGTCGTCTTCGGCTTCGAGCAGATCCGTAATCTGTGGCAGTTCTTGCGCCAGCGTGGCCAAGTCCATGTCTTGGCCCATGTCGCCGATCAACTGCTGCGCTTCGTTATCTTGGCGTGAATAGACTTGCGCTAAGGATTGTTCGAAGCGTTCTTTATCGAGCACCAGAGGTCGTACGCGCTGGCGCAAAATGCGGCGTGTCTCCGCTAGCGCGCTTGAGTCCAGATCCTCTCGTACCCATAGTTCAATCGCATCGCCCTCTTGACGTACGGCGATGACGCCCTTCGCTTTGGCGAAATGATAGGGCAGGCGCCGACTCACTTGCGGGTCAGGATGGCTTAAAGCCGCGGGTTGCGCACTGGCGAGTTCCGCAGCGCGAGTGATCGTGTTCACGGCTGGACGGGTTTCAGTGGGTCGCGATGCACGTTATTTGGCGTCGTTTTGGGCTCGACGGGCGGTGAATCTTGCGATTCAAGCGTGGTGGCCTCTGGCGACGGCGCGCTGATTAACGGCATCGTCACCGCGCCTTTCGGTATTTTCGTCAAGGGTGCCGTCGACGATTTTTTGTTATTGATTTGCGGTTTGACTGGGGCGGGTGGAATCGCCGGCAATTGTGGCACCGGCATGTCCGGCAGAATCCAGCGATGCTCCGGCGCAGTGAGGCCTTGTTCGTTGCGGATATAGTCGTAGCGCTCGTTGGTAATCAGTTGCGGTGCTTGGGTATCGCGCAGAATTACCGGGCGAATAAATACCATCAAATTCACTTTGTCGCGAGTGCGTTTTTCGTACTTAAACAAGTTGCCGAAAAACGGGATATTGCCCAGCACCGGCACTTGATCGACATTGACGCGCACTTCGTCTTGTATCAAGCCACCGAGCACAACTATTTGCCCATCGTCGACGAGAATGGTCGAATCAATGGATCGCTTATTCGTGATGAATCCCGCCGTGCTATTCGCGCCCAAGCTTGAAACTTCTTGCGATAGGGTTAGTTTCACCGTGCCGCCTTCGGACACGGTCGGTTTGACTTTGAGTTGTAAGCCAACGTCTTTTCGTTCGATGGTTTGGAATGGATTTGCCAGCCCACCGGTGGTCGCGGTTTGCGTGCCGGTAATGAAAGGCACGTTTTGACCGACGACGATTTTCGCTTCTTCGTTATCAACGGTGAGAATATTTGGCGTGGAAAGAATATTGACGTTGCCGTCGGCTTCAAGCGCGCGAGCAAGTACACCGAGATTCAAAATTGTTGCACCGCCAATGCTGATCTTGCCTTTGAGAATACCGATATTGAGGCCAGTCCCGGCGCCTGTGATGTTAGTTGCGACAGCGCCAATGTTGTTATTGACACCGCCCGTGTTGAAGTTCGTTCCACCGACGCCGCGCACGCCTGTGTCGTTAATGCCACTCAATTCTTGCCACTGAATGCCGAACTCGGACGCCTTGTTGGTTGAAACTTCCACTATCAGTGCCTCGACAAATACTTGCGCCCGACGGGCGTCGAGCTTATCGATCACACCGCGTAGGCCGTTGTAAACATAATCCGGCGCAACGATCACTAAGCTGTTCGTCGCCGCGTAAGCTTGTATGGTGCCGCCGCCGGAGGTTTGCGGAATATTCACGACTACGGCGGCGACGGATTGCGCGCCGGGCTGTCCCGGTGTCGGTTGTTGAACGGGCTGAGGAATGGGCTGCGAACCACCCGCACCGCCGGTGCCGCCGCCCAAAATACCGCGCAGCGTCTCGGCCACTTTGACCGCTTCGGCGTTGCGCAAATACACCACGCGAATATTGCCGGTTTCGCTGGTCTCGACGTCCAAGCTTTCCACCAGTTTGCGAACTTTGGCAATGGTTGCTTGATTTTCCGCGCGCACGATTAATCCGTTAATGCGCGCATCCACGGCGAGCGCCAGTTTCGGTTGACCGCCAGGAATGTTTTGTTGCGCCGCCGCCTCGGGCATTAAGCGCGGCAAGAGCTGCGACATCTCGATCGCCGAAGCGTATTTCAGTCGGATCACGTCAATTTCCGTATTCGGCGCAACGTCGATCGACTGAATAATTTTGTCGATACGTTTTAAATTTTCCGCGTAGTCGGTGATCACCAACGTGTTGTTGTTTGGATAAGCGTTAATGACGTTATTCGGCGCGATCAGCGGGCGCAGCACTGGCAACAATTGCGCGGCCGATTCGTATTTCAGCGCGAAAACCTGGGTGATCAACTGATCACCTTTGTATTTATTGGTGCCTTCGACGGTTGGCGAGTTGTTCAGTTTAGCGTCCGCCTCGGGAACAATTTTAATCACGCCCGGGCCTTCGACTGCAGTGAAGCCTTGCAAACGCAACGCTGATAACAAAATCGGATAGACCAAATCTTTATCGACTGGATTCGCAGAAATAATATTGACCGTGCCGGTCACGCGCGGATCGAGAATGAAATTCTTTCCGGTGATCAAACTGACGCTTTTCACCACCGATTGAATATCGGCACCGACGAAATTCAGCGTGACCTTTTCGCGGTCTTTGGATTTATCGGCAGCGACTACGGCTAACGACAACGCGAAAAGGGTAATACAAACGAGCCGCGAAAAAGTTGCGTGCATAAGCAAATTCATCTCTTATTGACGGATATTGTAGTTAAGCTGCAATGGCGTCCCGGCGCGCAAGCCTTCCACCTTGACCTGTCCGACTTGTCCGAAGTGCTGATATAGGCGCATTAAGTCGGCTTGAGAATTCACCGGCACCCCATTCAGCGAACGAATTACGTCGCCATCCAGCAGTCCCAGCTTTTGCAATAGGCTTCCCGGCGCGGCTTCTTGTACGGCTACGCCGCCACCTGGATTGTCCTGCACTCGACCGACGTTAGTCAGTTGTCGCGGATCTTGGAGAGCTGATTGCAGCTCGCCTCGCGATAGGGCCGATGTGTTTTGATTAAGCGATTGTACATTAAGTCTAAATTGCGATGCCGGCGCTGCCATTCGCGGCGCGATTTGTGGATTTGACTGCGCGATCAATTGGCCAGGTGCACCACTGTTCTCGAATTCGAGTTTCTCGATCGCGCCATTACGTCGCACCAACACATGACGCGCGAAAACGCCATCAAGCATGGCGCCAGGAATGATTTCCGTGCCGACGCGCACTGGTTGGTCTTTGCCGTCAAAATTTAGGATTGCAAAGGCCGGGAAGGGCGGCAATCCGGCGAACACGCCTTTGAGTTTTGCGTTGAGTGGGCTCGCGACAATGACCGGCGCTGCAGCGGGTGCCTCGGTTTGCGGCTCGCCAAACAAATGGCGCGCGACAATTTCACCGACCGAAGGTGGCGGCGCGATCGCCAATTGCTGAGCGGCGTCGATTTGGGAGAGTTTCGGCCGTGGCCAAAATATCCAGGTCCAATTGGCCAATAGCCAGCAGAGCAGCAAAAGTAGCGCGAAGCTGGTTAGGCCAATCCATTTCCGGGATAGCCAATTCGCTGGCCATACCAACGCCTGTGGCAGCCTTAGCTCGGCCATCTTTTCCGTAGTAGAAGAACAGCGTGTTTTGTAATACGACAAATCATTTTGAAAATGCCTTGAATCAACGACTTATGATATTTTCTTAGTATAACATCAGCTTGTGACAAATCTCATCTTGGAATGAGTCGTTTCCGCCGTAGTTTTCCCGCGCAGTAAGGCCGTGCCAGGAGCCAAGCGGGGAGCGGCTCCCAGGGCATGCTTGCCCGGGCGCTAAGTACGGAGCGCCTCCTGGCACGTGCTATCAAATAATTCACACACGGAAATGGCGCCAAGTCCGCGCTGCCCGTGTAGAATTCCTACATCGCGCGTTGCGCGCATTCATTCAAACATTCACTGGAGGGGACATCATGGCAGACAAAAAGGACAAAAAACCGAAGAACGAGTATCGCAGCATTGAGTGGTTCGGCCGTCCGAATCGCGACAGTATGGTGCATCGCTCGTGGATGAAAAATCAGGGCTTGCCGCATCATTTGTTCGATGGACGCCCCGTGATCGGCATCTGCAATACCTGGTCGGAAGTCACGCCGTGCAACGCGCATTTTCGCGATATCGCCGAGTACGTGAAAAAAGGCGTGCTGGAGATGGGCGGCTTTCCGCTGGAATTTCCGGTGATGTCACTGGGCGAGCCGGTGATGCGGCCCACGGCAATGTTGTTCCGCAATCTGGTTTCCATGGACGTCGAAGAATCGATCCGCGCCAATCCTTTTGATGGAATTATTTTGCTGGTCGGCTGCGACAAAACCACGCCGGCATTGATGATGGGCGCGGCGAGTTGCGATCTGCCAACGCTGGTCGTCTCCGGTGGCCCGATGCTGAACGGAAAATTCCGCGGCGAAGATATCGGCTCCGGCACCCACGTCTGGAAATTCACCGAAATGCTCAAGACCGGTGAAATGAATATGGACGATTTGTACGAAGCGGAAGTGTGCATGTCGCGCTCCGCCGGGCATTGCATGTCCATGGGGACGGCGAGCACCATGGCGTCGATGGTCGAAGCGCTCGGCATGGGCTTGCCGGGCAACGCAGCGATTCCGGCCGTCGATTCGCGTCGCTATGTGTTGTCCCACATGGCCGGCCGGCGCATCGTCGAGATGGTCAAAGAAAATCTCAAGATGTCGAAAATCATGACCAAGGAAGCGTTTGAAAACGCCATCATGGTCAACGGCGCAATCGGCGGCTCGACCAATGCTGTCGTGCATTTACTCGCGATGGCGGGACGTTTAGGCATCAAACTGACACTCGACGATTGGGACCGCCTCGGCAAAAAAGTGCCGTGCCTGTTGAACCTGATGCCGTCGGGCAAATATCTGATGGAAGATTTTTATTACGCCGGTGGCTTGCCCGTCGTCATCAAAGAAATGGGCGGCATGATTCACAAAAAAGCCCTGACGGTAAACGGCAAAACCATTTGGGATAACTGCAAAGACGCGAAGAATTACAACGAAGACGTGATCTTCCCGCTGAAAAAACCGTTCAAACCGAATGGCGGCATTGCCGTGCTAAAAGGCAATCTCGCGCCGACCGGCGCCGTGATTAAGCCTTCCGCAGCAACACCTGAGCTGATGAAACATCGCGGACGTGCCGTGGTATTTGAAGACATCGATGATTACAAAAAACGCATCGACGATCCAAAATTGGATGTCGATAAAGATTGCATCATGGTGCTGAAGAATTGCGGGCCGAAGGGTTATCCGGGATTTCCGGAAGTCGGCAACTTCGCGCTGCCGACAAAGATTTTGAAGAAAGGCGTGACCGACATGATCCGCATTTCTGATGCGCGCATGAGCGGCACCGCGTACGGCACGGTCGTGCTGCACACCTCGCCGGAAGCCGCGGCCGGTGGGCCGCTCGCGTTGGTCAAAAATGGCGACATGATCGAGCTCGATGTGGAAAAACGCAAGCTGGTTTTGGATGTATCGGAAGCGGAATTGGCCAAACGCAGAAAATTGTGGAAGCCGCTACCGCCTCACGACACGCGCGGCTATGTGAAGCTCTATTGCGAAACGGTTAATCAGGCAGACAAAGGCGTGGACTTGGAATTTTTGGTTGGTGGCAGCGGCGCGCCGGTTCCGAGAGAGTCTCATTAATTTTCCACAAACCTAACTCATTGTGGCCTGAGGCCAGCCCCTGGCCCTAGGCCACCCCGTCATTCCCGCGAAGGCGGGAATCCATGTTGACTTTGCAACGGCTAAATGGATTCCCGCTTTCGCGGGAATGACATCGTGGCAGAGGGAAGGTTAGTGGGTTAATCCATCAACCCTGCAAATAGCGCCGTACTCAAATATCGCTCGCCGTAAGACGGAATAATGACAACAATCATTTTGCCCGCATTCTCGTCGCGTTTTGCGACTTCAATTGCGGCCCACATTGCCGCCCCGGACGAAATACCAACGAGCAAACCTTCTTCTTTCGCCATGCGTCGCGCAAAGGCAAAAGCGTCGTCATTTTTGACGCGAATAATTTCGTCGTAAATTTTCGTGTTCAAAATCGCCGGTATGAAACCGGCACCGATACCTTGCAATGGGTGCGGACCTTTCTGCCCGCCCGATAAAACCGGTGACGCATCCGGTTCGATTGCAACACATTTGAACGACGGCTTTTTCGCCTTAATGACTTCGCCAACGCCGGTGATAGTCCCGCCCGTGCCGATGCCGGAAATTAAGAAATCGCATTTGCCGTCGGTGTCGCGCCAAATTTCTTCCGCCGTCGTTTTGCGATGAATGGCGGGATTCGCCGGATTTTCGAATTGTTGTGGGATCAAGTAACGTGGATCTTCCGCCGCCATTTGTTTTGCGCGGGCGATGGCGCCGCCCATGCCCTCTGGCCCTGGCGTCAACACCAGTTCTGCACCGTAGGCGCGCAACACCGCGCGGCGTTCTTTGCTCATGGTCTCCGGCATGGTCAGCGTAAGCTTGTAGCCTTTTGCCGCGCAGACAAAAGCGAGCCCAATACCGGTGTTGCCGCTGGTGGGTTCCAAAATAATGGTGTCAGGTTTGATCATGCCGGCCTTTTCGGCAGCCTCGATCATGGAAACTCCGATGCGGTCTTTGACACTGTTGGACGGGTTGAAAAATTCGAGCTTGGCGACGACCTCCGCCTTGCAGCCCTGCGTTAGGCGATTGATTCGAACCAAGGGTGTGTTGCCTACTAGATCGATTACGCTGTTGGCGATTTTCATTGCATTCTCCTCCGGCTGGTTTGACTGCTATCTTAGTAGCTCAAATGCCTAAAACGCAAGTGCCTGAAGACGCGCTCCCAGAGCGGCTTCCAGGCCATCGACGGTGCTTACGACTGTGGTGTTCTCGAATGTCTTAAGGCGTTCGGTGTTTTCCAAATCGATTTTACGCGGGTACAGCGTCACCCATTCGCTTGGCGATTCGGTTTCGACGACGGGTTCGGTATCGCATGCAAACACGATGGTGGGAATGCGTTGTTTGCCCGCTTGCGCAAAGATGTTGGTGATGAGCGTGTCGGAAATGCCGACGATACATTTTGCGACGGTGTTGCTGGTTGCCGGGCCGATGACGACGGTGTGATAGTGGCGATGATAAAACAATCCGACCGGCGCGGCACTGGCAGTTTGGTCTCGAAACACGCGCGCACGTTTTTGTAATTCCGTGACGCTGAGTGTGTACATGTGCAGCACTTCGGCTGCGGCTTTCGACAAATAAAAATCGATTAGGCCGGGGTGTTTTTCATTCTGCGCCAGTGCGAATTCCAGGCATTCTTTGAGGTAATGGCCGGAACCGGTTAAGCCCCAGGCGATGCGTGGTGTTTCACCCGGCTTCACGGCTACGGCACCACGCGATCGATGACGATGTTGATATCTTTTGCACCGGGCTTAACGGTGATACCGGGGGAGCCAAGATCGCCGCTTTGCGCGATCGCATTACCGGATTTTGAGATGCGCGCTTCTACCGTCACTTGTTCGAATTTACTCAATACCATCGCCGGTGTCATGGCCATCGAATCATCGAGGGAAAATTGTCGTGGCAGATCCTTTACCGTGCCGCGCCACACCGCGAGCGGCATTCTCGGCGCGTTGGCGCCGGCGGCGCGAGCGTAGATGAAAAGCGTGTCCGTATCTGAGGCTATATTCTTGAGTGCGTCACTGATGCTGACGCTTCCGGAAACGCCTTGGCCCGACGTCGCCGCTGGCTGCTGACCCATCGCGGCGCGAGCGGCGCTGATGCTGGCAATTAGCTGATCGGTGATTTCCGATTCTTTAGGAACTATTGCGAGCAATTTTTCCCATGCGTTGACCGCACCGGAATAATCCTTGGCATCAAATGCGGCCGAACCTGCAAGCGCTAGAATTCTCGGATTATTCGGTTCGAGTTTTAAGCCACGAGCGATGAGTTCGCGCGGGCGGCCGGCAAACGAATTGTTATTCGCTGTCGCCAGAGTGTGCGCGAATTCCGCGAGCAATGTGGCGTTTTCCGGCGCGAGCAGCACCGCCCGTTCGTAGGCCATGGTTGCGTCGCCAGCGCGACCGATTACGGCATAAGCCTTCGCCAACATGCTCCAACCATGCGAGTCATTGGGCTGTTCGCGAAGTTTGACGGCGAGGCGCTGGGTCATGCCGGTGAACTGTTTCGGCGTGATATTCTCTGGGGTTATTTGCGCCCCGGATTGCGCGTTATCGATAAACGCTTCGGGCTGACCGAGCAGTTTATACAAACCCAAGGATGCCGACGGCAACGCCAAGGCGATCACGACGGCAAGCCACGGTTTGCGGCCAGCTCCGCGAGTTGGCGTTACCTGAATGCGCGATTCTTCGAGCAAACGGCGCTTGAGTTCTTGTTCCGCTTCATGGAATTTCGCTTCTTCGATAATGCCGTTGGCAAAATCCGCCTGCAATTCTTTCAGCTGCTCGCGATAAATCGGCAAGCTGGTGATGTCCGTCGCTGCTGGTGTTGATTTACGTAGCAACGGCGGCAATACAAAGGCTAGCGCGATCGCAATGAATATCGCGACCGAAATGATGAAGGCGGTCATGTTTTGTTGTTGTTTACTTCGTTAGTTGCAGCATTGCCCAGCAACGCATCAGCGCGTTGGATATCGTCGAGCGCAAATGGTGGTTCGGCAACCTGCTTGCGCCGTTTTGACAATTGCCAAAACAAAAACGCAAGGCCGCTGACGAGCAGCAAGAATGGGGCGATCCACAGCAGCACTGTGTTCGACTGCACTGGCGGTCGATACAACACAAAATCGCCGAAGCGCGCCACCATGTAGTCTTTGATTTGCGCGTCGGTTTTGCCCGCTTGGATTTGCTCGCGAATTTGCGTGCGCAGATCAATGGCGAGATCCGCATTCGAATCAGCGATGGTTTGGTTTTGACAAACGAGGCAGCGTAGCTCGTGGGCCAATGCTTTCACGCGTTCCTCGCCGGCCGCGTTGAGTTTTGCTTCCTCAGCCCACGCCGACGTCAACAAAACAAGCCATAGCAAAATCGCAAGTCGAATCATCCTTGCAATTTCTTCACAAGCGGCAAAATTTTTGTTTGAATGGTTTCTTGCGTAACCGGCCCGGTTTTTTTGTAGCGGACCACGCCTTGCTTGTCGATCACAAAGGTTTCCGGCACGCCATAAACGCCGAAGTCGATGCCGACGCGCCCGTTTTCGTCGAATATCGACGCGGTGTAGGGGTTGCCCAGTTGTCCCAGCCATGCCAGCGCAGGCTCGCGTTTGTCTTTGTAGTTCAGTCCATAAATTGGCACGACGCCGGTCTTGGAAAACTCGACTAACACGGGATGCTCATCGCGACACGCCACGCACCACGATGCCCACACATTCAGAATCCACACCTGCCCGAGCATTTTCTCCGTGCTGATCGTTTCGCTCGGCTTATCCAATTGAGATAGGGAGAAAACCGGCGCGGGCTTGTCGATTAACGGCGACGGAATATCTTTGGGATCGAGGCTCAGGCCGCGCCCCAAGAAAATCGCAAGAACGATAAATATCGCTAACGGAATAAGAAACTTGGCCACAGTCTAATCCCCTCGCCCCTCGGGGAGAGGGCTGGGGCGGGGTGGCCTAGGGCCATGAGGGGGCAACGATGATTTAACTCGCGAACTGTTTTCAATGCCGATGTTCGCAGCAGACAAGGCTTCCGCATTGCGTTTGGCCATACGATAACGCCGATCACTCAACGCCAAAAACCCGCCCAGTGCCATCAACACGCAACCGCCCCAAATCCAGTTAATGAACGGTTTGTTATACACGCGTACGCTCCATGAGCCGCCGCTATCGGGAATCGGTTCGCCGAGAGAAACATACAAATCGCGCGTGAAACCGACATCGATCGCGGCTTCCGTCATCACTTGCCCCATAGTGCGATAACTGCGTTTTTCCGGATACATTTTTGTGACAACCGTTTCGCCAATCAGCACTTCAAAGAAGCCGCGCGCAGCAACGTAGTTTGGCCCTGGCACTTCGGTGGTGCCATTAAAGCGGAACGTGTACTTGCCGACTTCGGTGGTATCGCCGACATTCATGCGCAAATCTTTTTCGGTGGCATAACTATTCACCAACGCCACGCCGATAATGAAAACGCCGACGCCCATGTGCGCAATCGACATGCCCCAATACGATCGAGGCAGGCTGGAGAGCCGCGCCAGTATTGGGCCTTCAGGCAGTTGTTTGGCGCGCGAAACAATATTGGTAATGCCGGCGGCGAATAGCCATACGCCCATCAACACGCCAATTGCCGTCAGTAGTGACCAACGGCCCATGACGACGGGAATAATCGCCGCTGAAATTACGCTGACCGCAAACGCCCATTTCAATCGTGTCAATAAACTCGGAATTGCGTCGGCTTTCCAGCGAGCCATGGGGCCGATGCCCATTAAGAAAACGGCCGGCGCCATCAGCGGGAAAAACACTGCATCGAAGTAGGGCGGGCCGACGGAAATTTTGCCGAGATTTAACGCATCGAGAAACAGCGGATAAAGCGTGCCGAGCAATACCGATGCAGCGGCGACTACCAGCAAAATATTGTTGGAAAGTAAAAACGATTCACGCGAAATCAAATCAAATTTGCCGCCTAAACCGATCTTCGGCGCGCGCCAAGCGAATAGCGCCAACGAGCCGCCGATGACAATGACCAAGAACGCTAAGATAAAAACGCCTCGCGCGGGATCGGTTGCGAACGCGTGAACAGAGGTAATCACGCCGGAGCGAACCAAGAACGTGCCGAGCAACGATAAGGAAAACGCCGAGATCGCCAGCAATACGGTCCAACTCTTGAAGCTGCCGCGTTTCTCAGTAACGGCGAGCGAATGCATCAATGCCGTGCCGACTAGCCAGGGCATGAACGAGGCGTTTTCCACCGGATCCCAAAACCACCAGCCGCCCCAACCGAGTTCGTTGTAAGCCCACCAACTGCCGAGCATGATGCCGATGGTGAGAAAACACCATGCCGCCGTCGTCCAAGGCCGCGACCAACGCGCCCACGCTGCATCAAGCTGGCCACTCAACAACGCGGCAATCGCGAATGCAAATGCAACGGAGAAGCCGACGTAACCCATGTAAAGCATCGGCGGATGAATCACCATGCCGGGATCTTGCAGCAGCGGATTCAAATCGCGGCCGTCCATCGCTTGCGGCAACAGCCGCTCGAACGGATTCGACGTCAGCAACATAAACAGTAAAAAGCCGATGCTCACCAAACCCATCACACCCAACACCCGGGCCAACATGGCCAGCGGCAACGATCGACTAAAGACTGTCACCGCGAGCATCCAGCCTGACAGCATCAGCGCCCACAGCAATAATGATCCCTCGTGTGAGCCCCAAGTCGCGGCGAAACGATATGCAACCGGCAAATGCGAATTGGAATTGCTCACGACGTTGACGACGGAGAAATCGTTGTTAATGAAAGAGTAGGCAAGGCAGCCGAAAGCGATCGCGACAAACACAAATTGCCCCTGCGCCGCTGGGCGCGCAACCGCCATGAAGCGCGCGTTGCCGGTTTGTGCGCCGATTAACGGTAGCGTGGATTGAACCAGCGCGATACACAGCGCGACGATTAGTGCGAAATGGCCTAGTTCTGGAATCATAAGTGCAAAGTATAACTCAGTGAGTATCGAGACGAGTGCGCTCCGACCGGTAGCTTATCTGCGGCCGAGGCTACTGCGAACTTGCCAACGCCACACTGGCCGAATCGATGATTGGCCGGAGAGCCAATATTGACGAGGTGCTTGGCTGGGAGCGCGAGTTCGAATTGGAGCAAGCATTATGCGCGACAGGGGGACGCTGCGGCAAGCCGCCACAACGAAGTGATCTCTGCGGCGCGTGCAATGTGTAACGGATCATCCCTTTTCGCGACGCGCGGGTGGCTTGGCCGAATGTCGATTCGATCTTTTACGACGAGTCCGGCTTGTTCGATCAGTGCAAGCAAATTCGTGCGCGTACGTAAACTTAAATGTTCGGCGAGGTCGGAGAGCAGCAGCCAGCCTTCACCGCTAGGTTCAAGATGCGCAGCGAGGCCGCCGAGAAATCCACGCAGCATGCGGCTGTCAAAATCGTACACGGCGTTTTCCAGAGGCGAGCTAGGCCGCGCCGGAACCCACGGCGGATTACAAACGATCAATGGTGCGCGCCCTACTGGAAACAAATCTGCCTCGACGATCTCGACTTGTTTGCCAAAGCCAAGCCGAACGATGTTTTCTTGCGCGCAACGGCTCGCGCGTGGGTCTTGATCCGTAGCAATAATTTTTTGCACGCCGCGTCGCGCGAGTATCGCGGCTAGGACGCCGGTTCCGGTGCCAATGTCGAACGCCAATTTCGTTGTCGGCAACGGTGCCTCGTTGAGCAATTGCACGTACTCCGTTCTGATCGGCGCAAACACGCCATAGTGTGGGTGAATGCGCCCACCGGCGGCAGGAATGTCAATGCCATTTTTGCGCCATTCGTGCGCGCCAATGATGCCGAGCAATTCGCGTAGTGACGCGATGAACGGGCCTTCCGATGGGCCGTAGGCCTCGATGCAGGCTTGTTTTACGTCGGGCGCGCGGCGCAGATTGATACCGTAGTCGTCTTCAAAATGAATGAGCAACATGCCGAGGACGCGTGCGCGCTGTGCCTGGGCTTGGCGATGTTGATTGAACGCATTGAGCGGTGTTGCGGCAAGCTTTTCTTTCCTGCGATCAAGCCGGCGCGCAAGGGCTTGCAGCAATTGTTTGGCGTTGTGAAAGTCGCCGCGCCACAACATCGCTGTGCCTTCACAGGCGAAACGATAGGCTGCGTCGGCGGTCGTTCGATCATCGGCAATGACAACGCGTTTTGGTGGCGCGACTGCGCTTTCTGAGCGCCAGCGGGCGGCAAAGTCTTCGCGTACTTCGGTCCAGTGGATTGTTGGCTCTTCGGTCATAGATTGGCAATTATGCCTTGAACGCCGACTCTGTCATTCCCGCCTGCGCGGGAATGACAAGGGGAAAGGTCATTGCCGTCGCGAAGACGACGTGATCAAATTTTGCTCATTAGATCAGGCAGTGTAGTGCGCAAATGCCATGACGACTTTTCCTGCATCGTTTAAATGAAACACCTCCGCGGCCATACCGCGCGCGCCACGATAGTAAATCGTGATGCTGTTTGCGCCGACTAAAGTCGTGACCAATTCGAAGCGTAAATCCGGAATGAGCGCGAGCGCCTTCACCCAATAACCGCCGACGGCTTCCTTGCCTTTTAATGTTCCACTTGGCTCATCGGCGATTTGTACGATGAGCGGCGACGACATTTCGAAGTCGTCACTGTAGTGCGAAAGAATGCGATCGAGGTCGTGACTGTTCCACGACTCGATCCAATCATTGGCGAAATGTTCGGCGAAGGTTTTGTCGATCATCGCACAGCGTATGCGTTTATTGCTTAAGGCAATGGCCTGGAAGCCAGCATTGGCACGGCTTCCAGGCCATTGATTGAACCAGATTTAAAGCTTTTAAGCCGTGCCACCCACTGTCAAGCCATCAATCTTCAACGTCGGCTGACCCACACCAACCGGCACGCTTTGGCCATCTTTGCCACAGGTACCAACACCCGCATCGAGCGCCATGTCGTTACCGATCATGGATACGCGCGTTAACACATCAGGCCCGTTGCCAATCAGCGTTGCGCCCTTCACCGGATACGTCACTTTGCCGTTTTCGATCATGTAGGCTTCTGCCGCTGAGAAGACGAATTTGCCGCTGGTGATGTCCACCTGGCCGCCACCGAAGTTGACGGCGTAAAGTCCATTCTTGACCGACGCCAAAATTTCCTGCGGGTCTTTATCGCCATTGAGCATGTAGGTGTTAGTCATGCGCGGCATCGGGATGTGCGCGAAGGATTCGCGGCGGCCATTGCCGGTGAGCGGCATGCCCATTAAGCGTGCATTGAGGCTGTCCTGAATGTAGCCTTTTAAGATACCGTTTTCGATCAGCGTGGTGCGCTGCGTTGGGTTGCCTTCGTCATCGATGTTGAGCGAACCACGGCGATCGGGGATAGTGCCGTCATCGAGAACGGTCACGCCCGATGCGGCGACTCGCTCGCCGATGCGGCCGGAAAATGCGCTGCTGCCTTTGCGATTGAAATCGCCTTCCAAGCCGTGGCCGATGGCTTCGTGCAGCAAGATGCCGGGCCAGCCATTGCCGAGCACGACCGTCATTGTTCCGGCGGGTGCGGGTTTGGCTTTTAAATTGGTGATGGCTTGGTGCACCGCTTGTTTCGCATAGTCTTGCAGCACCGCGTCGGTGAAGTAGCCGTAGTCGAATCGTCCGCCACCGCCGGCGGAGCCTTGCTCGCGATTGTCGCCTTCCTCCGCAATGACCGTAACGGAAACGCGTGTCAAGGGCCGCACGTCCGCAGCGGTTAAGCCGTCGCTACGCGCGACCAAGATCACATCGAATTCGGCGGCGAGACCGGCCATCACTTGGGTCACGCGCGGATCGAGATCGCGCGCGTACTTTTCCAATTTCTCCAGCATGCGAACTTTGTCCGTGTCGGACAAGCTGGCGATCGGATCTTGCGGCGTGTAGAGTTTACGTGGATGGCCGGATTGCGCGACGGGCATTTTGCCGTCGCCGCCGGATGAAGCGATGGCGCGTGTTGCCGAGGCTGCGGCCGTAAGCGCGTCGAAATTAATTTCGTCCGAGTAGGCGAACGCCGTTTTCTCGCCACTCACGGCCCGCACACCGACGCCCTGATCGATGTTAAAGCTACCACTTTTCACTTGGCCTTCTTCTAAGCTCCAACCTTCGCTGCGACTGTACTGAAAATACAAATCGGCGTAGTCCACCGAGTGCGTCATGATCTGACCGAACACCCGGCTCAAGGAATTCTGGTCGAGATCATAGGGTGTCAGAAGATACTGGCTGGCGGTGTTAAGGAGAGCGGAGGTTTCCATGGGGTTCCCGAGGGATGACACGAGCTGCGAATGTTTATTATACCCGAGGCCTAAATACGGAATTCTGATGCGGCCTCCTCGCGCTTTATGGCAGCCGTTGTCTTTACGCCACTCGCCAGACAAAAACATCCATCATTTTTACTGTCTCGTTATTTATGTGTCACGACACTTCTATCCATAGGGTGGCCGAAGGTCACGCGGTTCTCCCTCGACTTATCGGAAGTGCAAGCGAAAGCTTTGCTAACTACTAAAAAGAGTGAAGTTTTGAACTGTAAAAACCTACAGGTAAACGTTGTTCTTACGAATTTACACTTGCAATTCAATACGTGATCGCAACAAATTTGAAATAAATATCAGACTTTTTTCCGCGTTTCATATAAACCAAATTCCCGTTTGCTTGCCTTATGGTATGGCATGCCTGAAGATCCGCATGAATAGGGGCTGGCGCCGCGTCTTCCGGGCTACCGGCGCTACCTCACAGACCGATGCGCTTTTGAATTCGTCAAACAATAAATCACAACCACGCAAACAATGAAAACTGAAACGGCTACAAAATCGAATCAATCATTGAAATCCGAACGCGTCGTGCATCGTGGCTTGACCGCGTTGCTGGTCGCCGCATTCGCATTTGCGCTAATGCTTGGCACATCGGGTTTTCAAACCTATTGGAGCAAAGAGCGCCGCGTCGTCGCCGCCGCAGACGAGATCGTCATGGCGCTTAAAATCTATCGCGACGCGTCCCCCGGCACCGCCAAAGAATTTCCGCTCGAACTTGCTAACCTCATGCGCGATCCGCGGATGTTGGCGGATAAAGGATATCTTGCGACATTACCCGTCGATCCGATCACTTTAAAGCAAGAATGGGGTGTAGTGCGCAACAAGAACAACCAGGTCATCGGCGTGCATAGTTTATCGAACGACTCACCGACATTATTCGCGACATTCGTTTCGCTGCGAGGCGGTGAGAAATATTCGGGCTGGACGTTTGTGGCGGAGTGACTATGAAGGCACGAATTCAATAGTCGTCAACCGCTGACTATAAATTGATCAACCCGCGACAGTCAGTCGTGCGAAATGTTATGGCACGCTTCCCAATTGCACACTAACGCGATTTCTTGTTATGAGTCACAGCTATCAATTCCTCGCGGATTGCCGACCGCATCTCTTCGACAAAATGCTCGCTATCCACAGCGCGACGTAAGGTGTCATTAATAAGCGTTTGATAACCGCGCTCGCCAGCGGCCGCCTTGAAGTGTTCAACGATCGGCGTATCTAGCATGATGCTAATGCGTTGCTTGCCGATACGCCCCTGCACGGCGGATTGCCACCCCGTCCGGCTAACCGATTTTGTGCCAACTCGATATTTAGCGCGATCAAAATGCGCTTGGGTAAGCTTTGGCGCGTCGTCGTTAAAAGTAGCCGACGTTTTCGTAGTAGAGGTCTGTTTCATAACTTTCGGCCTTTCTCATTGAAATGATGCGAATGGTGTCATCGGTTTCCACGTGGACAATCAGTACGACCAAGTAGTCGAGGAGACCAATGCCGATCATGCGCTGCTCGCCGTAATCAACGCGGTCGTCTTCGAATAAAACCATTGGGCCAGCAAACACTTTTTCCGCGTCGGCAAAATCGAGTCCATGCTTATTGATGTTCGCTACGCGCTTGGTTTCGTCCCACAGGAAGTTCATCACCACTATTATGCATACGATGATATGTATTTGCAATGAAGTTACGCACTGACGCTTATGTTTTTTTTACGACTCAGCTTTTATCTCAAAAAAGCCTAGCCTCACAAAATCACCTCGGCTCGACCACGGTCGTCACCAGCAGCGCCGGTGGCGTATTGGAGTGCTATAGCTACGATGCCTTCGGTAAAACTCGTAATCTGAATGGCAGCGATATTGCTGCCGGCACCACCATGCCGACGCCGAACATGCGCCGTGGCTTTACCGGCCATGAAATGCTGCCGGAGTTTGGTGGCGGCTTAATTCACATGGCCCAAGGCCAGCCACTGAACGGCCGCATTTACGATCCTAATCTTGGGCGATTTATGACGCCCGATCCGCATATACAAATGGCGGATTACACACAGAGCTACAACCGCTATTCTTACATTCTGAACAATCCGCTCGGCGGCACCGATCCGAGTGGGTTCTTTAGTCTATTCGATCCCCTTGGCATCCTTCCGGGTGGTGGCGGATGGTTTAATCCGGGCAGCAGTCAATATCAAAGTTTGTCCGGTGCCATGATCGGCTTGGCCAAGAACCCGTTTGATAACTTCAATATTTATGCACTAGAGCGCGCGCTGCCCGGCCGCGCCACCATGGACAATTTCATGCTCAGCCACGAATGGGCCATGGATTTGGGGCATGCGGCATTGGCCTTTGCTTCGGCATTCTGTTACGCCGGCGCAGCGGCGTGTTATGCGGCGATGGAGGCGCATGTCGCGGGGTACACGACTTGGCTGGCCGGCGGTAGTCATGAGGATGCCTTTGGCAATATGATCCAGGCTGGGGCGATCGCGTTTGTTTCTGCGGCGGGGAACCAAGCGATAGGCCAAACTTTCAACATCAACGGCGTAGGTGTATCCAACGGTACCCGCATCGGCAACGTGCTGGCGCATGCGGCGTTTGGCTGCGCGATGGCCGAAGCGGGCGGTGGGAAATGTGGTGCGGGTGCGTTGTCTGCGGCGATTACCGCAGGGATCGATCAAATCAAGGTCGATAGCTTTGGCGGTGGCATGGCCATGGCGATGGTGGCCGGTTGTGCGGGGTCGGCGGCGGGTGGGGGAAGTTGTAGTCGTGGGGCGGCTACTTCGGCTTTGATTTATTTGTACAATCGCAAAAGGGGTGGGGAACTTACCCTATCAACGATCGCCACTCGAGAACGTTTATCCGCTAGAGGAAGTACTTCTCGGTGGCGCTGTTATTTCGAAGGCAACTGCGTTTAGGATCATGATTATTGGGGATCACTAATTCTGATTGGAACAGAAACAATTGGTTGCGTTACAAATGCCACTAGCAAAGTATTGAACGTGGAATTAAGTGGCGGAATATTGAAGCTAGGCGAGCGATTGTAGCACCTTGCCTAAAATCGGCGATGTTCGATCATCAGCTGATGTTTAGCACGAATTGTCGATGAATTACCCAACAATGCAACAGGATCTATAAGAATGTTTTCCATAGACGGGACCACCGACGGTATCTGAGATCATTAGTCCAAACTCGCTTACAATTAAAATTCGGTTTTAAATTTCACAAAGACAGATTAGTCTCCTATGAAAATCACGACGGCTGAATTTGAAAATCTCTACGGAAGTCTATTTTCGTCAATTTTTATTCAAAACGAAAATGTGAATCGGCAGCGATGGGAATTTGTTAAAAAGAAAAGGTGTATTTATGTTGTACGCTGGTTCAATTAATTTTCTCTGCGCGAAAAGCATTGGATTGATGCACTCACAGGGCTCGGAAGAGTAAGCCAGTTAGATAGCGTTGTCCTAACAACAGTGGAATTCATACCTCAGACATTATCGAGGTTTTGACTTGGGATGAATTTGCTTTAGGAAGCGGTTATATGAAAGTAACATTGTCGCGTTTATACGGCTTATTCGATACCTCAGCGCGTTGGGGTGCGCTCTACGGCAAATGCAGATGAGGTAGCGTAGTCGGCGGAGATGACGATAATCATGAAATGTTATTTTTCATCGATTGGGGCGTGTCAGATCAATAAAAGCGGAATTTTTAAGCCTCGCTCCCGACGTTTTACTAAGTAAAGAACAAATAGATAAGTATTTTTCCGTGGTCGGATGGGATCAACCCATATAATCGCGGATACCGAATCTCAGGTGGCAACATTCTGCGTCCAGCTCGTAGCAAGTGTTGCGCGATCCGCGGATGTTGGCGGATAAAGAATATCTTAGCGACATTAAAGCCCGTCGATCGCGATCACTTTAAAGCAGGAATGGGGTGTAGTGCGATTAACAACGCCGATCAAATTATCGGCGTGCGAAGTTTGTCGAACAGGCGTAGGGTGCGCAACGCGCACGCGGATTCGAACGTGCTTGTCGACCAACCGATGATCGTCGTGCGCGGTGCGCACTCTACCGAAAACTGGATTAGGCGTGACAAACCAGATTGCTTTGTCAGGCGGTGTTTTTCTCGCAATGACAGTGCCTAAAGAGCCGCATGGATAGTGCCTCACAGCCCGATGCCCTTTGAATCATCGAACAAAACTCAAATTCAAAACATGCAACCAATGAAAACCACAGCAGCGTCAAAATCGAATCAAGCAATGAAATCCGAACGGGTAATTCATCGCGGCTGGATCGCGTTGCTTGTTGTGGCATTCGCGATCGCACTGCTGCTTGGCACATCGGGTTTTCAAACGTATTGGAGCAAGGAACGTCGCCTGATTGCGGCGGGCAATGAAATCGTCGCCGCACTGAAAGCCTATCGCGATGCCTCGCCGGGCACGGCTAAGGAATTTCCCAACCAACTTGCCGATCTAATGCGCGATCCGCGGATGTTGGCGGATAAAGGATATCTTGCGACGTTGCCCGTCGATCCGATCGCGCAGAAGCAGGAATGGGGCGCGGTGCGCAACAAGAACAACCAAGTCATCGGCGTGCATAGTTTATCGAACGACTCACCGACATTATTCGCGACATTCGTTTCGCTGCGAGGCGGTGAGAAATATTCGGGCTGGACGTTTGCGGCGGAGTGACTATGAAGGCACGAATTCAATAGTCGTCAACCGCTGACTATAAATTGATCAACCCGCGACAGTCAGTCGCCGCGAGCCGCTGCCGGCGTGTCAAGGTGTCGGGATAATGACGTACCAGCAAAACTAACATGGCGGCCTGTTCATTCGGTCGGCTGCGGCCCTGTTCCCAATTCTCTAAAGCAAGGCAGTGATCTTCGCGGGAATGACGGCGCAACGGTGTAGGTTTTAAATCCCATATGCTCACTCCTAAATCCTAGACCTTAAACGCGATGAATCGTTCTATGCTCAAGCGCAGGCAGACTCTTGCGCAAGTTGCCTTGGTAAGTCGGATTCATGCCGGCAATGACAATTCCCGAGCCGCGCGACAGGCGATCGAGCACCACACCCCACGGATCGACGATCATGGAATCACCGTGAGTTTCGCGACCGGAGCGGTGATAGCCGCCTTGCGCAGGCGCGATGACGTAAGCCATGTTTTCGATGGCGCGGGCGCGGATTAATGCTTCCCAATGAGCGCGCCCGGTAGTTTCAGTAAACGCGGATGGAATGGCGATTAGGTCGACCTCCTTCATCGCGCGATACAATTCGGGGAAGCGCAAGTCATAGCAAATCGATAGGCCTAGTTTGCCAAACGGCGTATCGACCACGACGATTTTATCGCCGGCCTCGATGGTTTTGGATTCGTTGAATTTTTCTTGGCCCATATCGAGCCCAAACAAATGAATTTTGTCGTAGCGCGCGACACATTTGCCTTTGTCATCGTACAGCAATGAAGTGTTGCGAACTTTATCGGGAACGCTCGCCTCGATTGGAATCGAACCGCCGATGATCCACATCTTGTGGCGCTTCGCGGTGCTACTTAAAAAATCTTGAATCGGGCCATTGCCAGGTTTTTCGCGTGCGGCGACTTTGTCCGTATCTTTCAATCCCATCAATGCCCAATGTTCCGGCAGCGCGGCCAGGCTCGCGCCATGGATGGCCGCCATTTCGATTAGGCGTTCGGCTTCCGCCAAATTCCCCTCGACCGATGGCCCCGAGGCCATTTGCAGCGCGGCGATGCGGTAGATGCCGCGAATGGGTTTGGCTTTGCCGAAGCCGGCGTCTTTGCTGGTGGGTCTCTTTGAGGACATAGGTTTCTCGCTATCTGCGAATGGTTTTTTTCTGGGGTTGTGGCGTTGTAATTTTTGTGACTACGGGATCTTCCCATTGGCCTGTCACGGTATATTCATAGGCGAAAATTTTGTCGAAAGGATTCTGCAGGATTTTTTGCAAAATGTAAGCCCCCACGCCGACGATCGGCCCGCCGGCAATGCCGCCAGCGATAGCGATCGTTTCCGCCAAACTGGGTATCACTCTCACTTTGAGGTTTTGCGTTTCGGTACGCGCGTCCGCAGTGCCTTGCATGATCACACCGGCGGCGGAGCCGCGCATAAAAAAATCATCCGTCTTCAATTCGCCGAAGTCCATTTTTACTGTCGCAGATATGTCGTCGAACGCAAAGCCATCACTGAAAATATCTCGAAAATCGAGAGTGATCCGTTTCGGTAATGATTGCAAGCTGATTAAGCCCAGCAGCTTGCCGACGCCGGGTTCTGCCTTGAGAAATTGCCCGGATTTTGCGATAACGCTAAAGTTGCCGCTTAACGTCGGCGGATCGAGGGCATAAGGATCGCCGATCCAAGACACCTGCCCATTGATTTCCGCGTTGCCGCGCTTGACGGTGCCAGGGTAGCCGACATTGCCAAGAAACTGGCCGAGGTCGCTTACCCGCAGATTAACGTTCATGGAGGTTTGCGGTCGATCGAGCCAACCTTGCCAGACACCATCAGCACTGAATACCCCGGCGGGACTGGATAATCGCACGCGCTCGATGCGCCAATCTTGGCCTTCTTGTTTCGCCAGCAGCTCCAAGCGGCCCAGCTTGCGCTTGCCGATTTCAAACGAATCGGCGGCGATATCCATGGACGGTAAACGTCCGGAATTGCCCGGTGCTGGACGAGCGGACGTGTTCCCCGGTACGCTGGGATTGGCCGCAGGTAAATGCAATTGACTAAAGCGCGCCGAAACAAAACCCGCTCCCTCAGGCTGCCACAGCGCATTGCCGCGAACGTCGTTGCCATCGACACCGATCAGCCATTGGGTTTTTCCCTGCTCTGCCTTGATTTGAAAATTAGCGAAGCGACGATCGAACAGCGTCATATTCGCCGCGGTGATGTCGATACCTCCAATTGCGATCGCAGCGGGCGCATCGTTTTTCGTACTGGCGGCACCAGCCGTGCCTTTGAAGAGGTTGCGCCAGCCATCGGCATCTAGATTGTCGATCTTGCCGCTTAGCCAAAGGCCCGCACGCGCGGGATCGACCGACGCCTGATTGAATGTGATTTCGCCCTGCGGAACGTCGCGCTTGCCATACCCGGTTTCACGCAACACCAATTGCGCTTTAATCTGATCGCCGAGCTTGATGCGCCACAATTCTTGCTTCGCATCGCGTTGCAAAATATCAATGTGGGAGGGCCACGACTCGCCGGCGGTTTTCGCCATGGGCCGAGGTAACTTCGAGGCCAGGCCGCGTAGATCCGAATCCAATTTTCCCGAATACTTTGCGCCGCGAACTTCGAACGCACCCGTCCATGGGCTGGCGCCGGAAAGTGAATCGACCCATGACTGTGGCCAAATTTGCTTGATCATCTTTGGCGTCGCGCTACCGCTGGCGCGAATGTCCCAGGCTTCATTGCCGCGGTTAATCACGTCAACATCGACGGGTTCGCCATAGAGTTTGCCGATGGCGGTAATGCCGATCTCATTTTTGTTGTCTTTGATTTTGATCTTGGTTCTCCATTCGGTTGTCTTGGAAAAATCTTTCAAAATCGCCAGTCGTAATTCTTTTTCAACCGCGGCCGTTTCAATCATACCGCCGCCTTCGATACTTGTTGTGCCGTCGGCCGATCGTTGCGATATCGAACTGGGCTGCTGTGCCAAGTACGTTTGTTTTGGCGATTGCCTTGAGTTGCGCGCCCTTATCGCGAACCAAAACTGTACCGTTCCAGCCAGCGTCGCTGCTGACATACTTCATGGCGCCCGAATCAAAATTCTGCCGCATGCCAGCAAGCGTCGCGGTGCCATTGCCGACGAGACGAATCGCCCCATCTTTATCGTTGCTGATATTGAATGTGGCCGGGCCGCCAAGTAATGTCCCTTTTGCACCAATCTTGATATTGGTTTCGCCGCGGTGAACTTGAATGATGCCAGACCAATCGCCGGCGCCGCTGAAGTACTTAATGGCCGGGCTTTCGTATTGTTTGTACACTCCCTGAGCAGTGGCTTTTCCGCTGGTATTAATGGTCAATCGGTAATTTTTATCGGTAGAAAAACTCGCCTGGGCCGGCCCTCCTAGGGTTTCGCCACGCAACTGCTTTGCTTCGATGCCACGTTCTGAAAACAACAGGCGCCCGCTTATCTTATCGAGATCGGGGATCGCCTCTTGCTGATCTGTGACTTTGCCGTTGAGGAATTCCCAGTCGCCGGTTATACGCGTTTGCTCAAGGCGCGCTAAGGGCATCACTAGGATGAGATCGAGCTTACTATTGCCGCTTCCCGAAAAGCGATCTGTCGCGTGATTGATAAATTCTTTGACGTGACTTTCGTTGATAAAGCGCAGCCCATCTTGCACATTACTGTCGGCGCGTAGTTCAAGATTGACAACGGGATCGTGATGGGCCAAATCAGCGATACGAATTCGCGCGGCATTAATGTTGCTCTGAAACACGCGGCCTTTTTGCCCGATCACGTCCATGGTGATGCCGCGAAAAATGAGTCTAGCCGAAATATCTTCGACGCTCGGCCAGTCTGGCACGTAGCGCACCACGCCATCGTGTGCATCGGCGATGACTTCGAATACCCCGCCTTTGTTATCAGGAAAGGGAAAATCAAACAAATTTCCTTTGAGTTGAAATGATCCGCTTTCGGATTTGCCGGCGAGCAACGACGTTTTCACCCACTGACGAACCGCATCCGGCACAATTCGAGGCACGTAGCGCCAGATACCTCGGGCATCACCGCGCAACAATTGGCCCTTGATGTCGGCCCAGCCCGGCGTACCGGCGACGGACTTGTACAGGCCACTCGCGGCTATCGCGCCATCCTGATTGGCAAACGCGAAATTGTCGAACTTGACGTCGACGCCATCTTTGGTGGTTTTCCAACTGGCCTGACTGGTTAAGGTATCAAATTTCAGATCTTCGACGAATATCGTCGGGGCCTTGACGACTAACCCTTTGCTATTCAATGCAATGCCGCCACCGCGCTGATTAGCGTCGATGCTGCCGCTCAGGCCAGTAAATCCCGGAACCGAATTGTGTGGTGCGGCCGCGAGATTTTGAAATTGGCCTTTCAATTGATATTCACCGATTCCCGTTGCCGTTCTTGTCCAGCCGATTATGAAATTGTTCAATTGACCTGATGGCGCGAAATTGCGCAACTGTTCGCGGGTATCCGGCGGCAGCGGCACACTTCGCAGCACGACAAGTAATCCGGTCAATTCGATTTGTTTGGTTGTGATTTCACCATGCTCGGGGCGCTTTTCGTCGCCGGGATCGAACACAATTTTGGCATCGCCGGGCCGCCACGATGTTGGGCTGTCACCCAACTTTACAGCAAGGTTGTTGGTAGTGGCTTCGAAACCGGGCGCAAGGTGCTTAACGCCAATTTTGCCGGTAACTTCCGCGAGCTCTAACGGCGCGACACTCGAATTAAATTGCGCTTGAACATTTTTTAGATCGAGATCCGTGGTAACGCTAAGGTGACCCCGCCCGTCACCGCTGAATGTCAGCTTAACACCGCCAGCGCCGCGCCGCAGTTCCTCCGGAACGGGGAGGAAGCGGCGTAAAATGGCCAAATCGATATTTTGTAAGTGAGTTTGAATTTCCCCACTCCAGTTGCGTAGCTGCGAAAAAGAGCTGCCGCGAACATTGCCGGTAACGGCAAGCGGACTGGCAATTCCAATGGGTGGTTTTGCGCCCAATCCAAAGTTATGTTGCTGACCGCGATTTTCAAGGAGAAAGCCAATTTCCGTTAATACCAAGACTTCGTCGTTAACTTTGGCATCCTGCCATGACAACGTTGCGTCTTTGATCACCACGCTACGTTGTTTTAAAAGCCAATCGGCGAGCCCGGTATCTTCCGTCGGATCGCCTTTTGGAAGCTCAATGTTGGCCAAAAATAGTTTGCCGGCTTTATCACGGCGCATTGCCAGCGTAGGATGATCGATCTCAAGCCGGAAAAATTCGATAGAGCCAAAAAGTAATGACCACCAAGATAAAACGCCGTATATTCGATCGAGTTTGACTGCCGGATGTTGTTTATGATCAAAGACGGTTAGGGATTTGAACTCGAGCGCGGGACGCAAGCCTTCCCAGCTCCCTTGGACGGCTTCGATCGTAATAGGTGTACCGGCAGTGTTCGAAATGAGGGCTGCGATTTTGTCGCGATACTCGCTGGCGTGTGGAACGTACCAGTAACGCAGCGCCAAGCCGACCGCCAACAGGCCGACTACGACGAGGATAATTAGCGACAATGCGACACGCCAGGCAAAACGGCGGTTCAAACCAGAGATACTTTCATGACAGATTTTGTAAAATGATAACAGGTTATGTCCACTCTACAGTTAACGATCTCACTATGATTTGGACAACGCTGTCTTCTCACAATGGCTGAGTTTTCGGTGAACATTGAGCGCCTACGCGCCCATAGCCATTTCGCGCAGCGACTATTCGACGCCGAACCGCGATTGATCGCCGACCTTGGAGAGGTCGCTGGAAATCCCTTTTCGCGCATGGAAATGGAACGATTTGTTCAATCTGTCGCAGAAAACAATCTAACTGAACTGAAAATCGCGCTACGAAAGCTTCGGCAGCAAGTATGGCTGCGCGTTGCGGCGCGCGATCTGGCCGGCATGGCGAATCTTGCAGAGGTCGTGACCGCGATGACCAACCTCGCGGAAGTAACCATTTCGGCTGCGCATTCCCAGGCACAGCGAGATTTAGCCGAACGCTTTGGCATACCGATTGGCGCGGAATCCAGTACGGCGCAAGAGCTCGTCGTGGTCGCCATGGGTAAGTTTGGGGGTGCAGAGCTTAATGTGTCGTCGGATGTCGACCTGATTTTTGTGTACCCGGAAGAGGGTGATACCAACGGTGTGCACAAGATCAGCAATCACGAATTTTTCAGCAAGCTCGGTAAGCAGATTATCGCGATACTTTCCGAGGTGACGTCGGATGGCTTCGTATTTCGTGTCGACATGCGTTTGCGGCCCTATGGGGAAAGCGGCGCGCTAGTGATTGGTTTTGCCGCGCTGGAGAGTTATTTAATTACCCAGGGTCGTCCGTGGGAGCGCTATGCTTGGATCAAGGCGCGACCGATCACGGGTTCTCGTCACGGTGAACTTGCGGCGTTGGTTAAGCCGTTTGTCTTTCGGCGCTATTTGGATTTCGCTGCGGTGGCCCAGTTACGCGACTTGCATAGCCAGATTCGCGCCGAAGTGAAACGCCTCGATCGAATTGACAACATTAAACTTGGGCCGGGCGGCATTCGCGAAATTGAATTTCTCGCTCAGGTATTTCAGCTAATTCGCGGAGGTCGCGACGTTCGCTTGCAAGGCCGATCTACTATCTCGACATTAAGCTATCTGGCGCAGCTAAAGCTCGTTTCTGCAGAAAACGCCGAAGCGCTTATTGAGAGTTATGTTTTTTTGCGCAACTTGGAACATCGTCTGCAATACCTAGACGATGCGCAAACCCATTCCCTGCCGTCCAATCCGGACCAACAAATCCGCATCGCTCAATCACTGAATCTAGATGAATACGGAAAGGTATTGGCGTTGTTGGAGCAGCATCGAAATGGTGTAACTCGGCAGTTCGACGCAATTTTCTCGCATCAACCGCGAGACGACGACGGCGTCTTAGCCGCGGTCTGGCGGGATTCGTTACCCAAAATGGAAGCGGTAAAGCTTTTGGAAAAGCTGGGGTTTGATAATGGCGTTACCGTATCCGAGCGCCTCGTTGCAATACGCCGCAGCGCGCGCTATCAACAGCTGCCCGAATCCAGCCGCGCGCGCTTTGACGCGTTGGTTCCAACGCTGATCGCCATGGCGGCCGGATTGCCGCGCGCCGACACAACATTGTTCCGAACCTTGGACTTATTGGAGTCCGTTAGTCGACGCGAAACGTATCTTGCGCTGTTACTGGAGAATCGTAGCGCGTTAAAAAAAGTTATCGAGTTGGCATCGGCCAGTGGTTGGGCCGTGAATTTTCTGGCGCAGCATCCGATTTTGCTCGACGAATTGCTTGACCATCGAGAACTGGGTGCCGTGCCTGACTGGCCGGATTTGAAGCGCAAATTGCAATCGGAAATTCTGCAATACGAAGGCGACGTAGAGCAGCAATGGGAACTTTTGCGCCATTTCAAACAAACCCAGATATTTGGACTGATCGCGCAGGATATTGCCGGGCAGCTTGCATTGGAAAAACTGTCGGATCATTTGAGCGATCTTGCCGATTGCCTGCTCGATATTGCCGTGACCGCCGTGTGGCGCGGTTTGAAGGTGAAGCACTGCGATGTGCCGCAATTTTGTATCGTGGCCTATGGCAAGCTCGGCGGAAAAGAATTGGGATATGGTTCTGACCTCGACATCATTTTCTTATTTAACGACGCTCATCCCGATGCGGCGGAAAATTATGCGCGCCTCGCACAGCGCCTCAATTCATGGCTTTCGACCTATACGTCATCGGGAGTCCTTTACGAAACAGATTTGCGCTTGCGGCCGGACGGCGCCAGCGGTCTACTAGTGAGCAGCATCGCGGCATTTGCGGAATATCAGGCGCATCATGCCTGGTTGTGGGAGCATCAAGCGCTGTCTAGGGCTCGATTCTGCGCCGGCAACGGCGAAGTCGGCGCCGAATTTGAGCGGATTCGCGGCGGCATCTTGCAGCAAAAGCGCGATCTGCAGAGCGTTCGCGATGACGTACTCGCAATGCGCAAAAAAATGCATGAAGGTCATCCGGTTCCAGCAGACATATTTGACGTTAAGCACAGTCGCGGCGGCTTAGTCGACATTGAATTTATGGTGCAATATCTGGTGTTGGCCCATGCGCATTGTTACGATGCTCTGACGGCGAATGCTGGCAATATCGCTTTGCTTGAGCGAGCAGGCGCACTTGGATTGATCGCGGAGGATCAAGCCAGCGCGGTCGCCGACTCTTATCGAGAATTGCGTCGCCTGCAACATCGCGCTTGGCTCGACGAAGATGCCGTGGCCAGAGTGCAAAATGACACTGCCGCGGCATATGCGCATCCGGTAACGCGATTATGGAAAAGTGTGTTCGGGAGTTCGGCATAAACGCGAGGCTTGGGCTTATAATGAGGCCATCGAAACCAAGTTGAAAACAATAAATGCGTAATTCATTTCTGTTTGTTTTACTGGCCGGACTTTTCTCTCCGTTTGCCCATGCGTACGACACGGGTGCGATGACTTGCGAAGAAGTCGGGCAGTACGCTGCCAACGCGATGAGCAGTCGTGAAAAAGGTCAGACTAAGGACGATGCAATCGCGGCCGTCGCAAGTCAAACCGATTGGCCGGGCGAACTCGAAAAAAGTAATCTCGTCGCCATCGTAAAAATGATTCACGGTCGTGTGGGTGATCAATTGGCCGACTCTAAGGCGGCCTACAGCGTGATCAAGCGCGACTGCGATATCGGCCAACGGCGCCGCAATTAGCCAGCGCAATTGCATACCAGAGGGGGTAACAATGAGAAATAATCCCGTTAAAGCCAAGCTAGCGCGGGGCGAGCATGCGTTCGGTGCCATGTTCTTTGAGTTTTTTTCACCGGGTGTCCCGCAAATTGCAAAAAATGCCGGCGCGGAGTTTATTTTGTTCGATATGGAGCATGCGGGGACTGACATCGGGTTGATGAAACAGATGTTTGCGCTGTGCCGTGGGCTCGATTTGGTGCCGATGGTGCGAGTGCCGACCACTCAGTATCACTTTATCGCACGCATGCTGGATTTGGGTGCGATGGGAATTATGGTGCCCATGGTGGAGAGTAAGGAACAGGCAGAGATGATTGTTTCGTGCACGCGCTATCCGCCGCTCGGCTATCGTGGCGCGGCCTTCGGTGTGGCCCAGGACGATTACCAGGGCGGGGACGTGAAGGAAAAGATCGCCGCCATTCATGAACGTACCTTTGTGATTTGCCAAATCGAAACGGCGAAAGGCTTGAAGAATGTCGACGCCATCGCGAAAGTTGATGGCGTGGATTGTTTGTGGCTCGGCCATTTTGATTTGACCAATTTCATGGGCATTCCGGCGCAATTTTCCCATCCGGATTATCTTAGTGCGGTAAAGAAAATCGTTGCAACGGCACGCAAGCATAAGCGGGCGGCGGGTTTCATGGCGGCCGATGAAAAATGGGCGACGGAGTATGTCGATCATGGCTTTGACATTATCGCGACCGGATTGGATAGCGGTTTGTTGCAAAATGCGATGACGAACTTAATCGGCGGCATGCGCAGACAAGTCGCTTCAACCAAGAAGGTAGCGAAGAAAGGCAAGTAATTATGGCCGTTCAAAAATTTCGCGTCGGCATCACTCGCGATGCATTGCGCGATGACGGTAAAACCGTCTTCGATGCCGCGGCGTTGAAAGTTCTCGATGATCCCATCATTGAGTGGGAATTCATACCGGAGAATGTCAAGGAGCTTACCGCCGCCCATGCCGCTGCCTATGATGCGCTTTGCGTGCTTATGCCGCGAACGACGGCCGCAACGCTGGCGGGGCCGAACCGGCGCTTGAAAATCGTCGCGCGTTTAGGCGTCGGCTACGATAACGTCGACGTTCCGGCCTGCACCGCCAACGGTGTGATTTTGACGATCACACCGGAAGGCGTGCGGCGCCCGGTTGCGACCAGTATTTTGACTTTTATCTTAGCGCTGTCGCATAAATTATTCTTGAAAGACCGAATCACGAGAGCCGGGCGCTGGAACGAAACTAAGTCGCATATGGGCGAGGGTTTGATCGGCAAGACGGTTGGATCGATTGGCATGGGCAACATCGGCAGTGAGATGTTTCGCTTGCTTGCGCCGTTGAATATGAAATTAGTCGCGTGCGATCCTGCTAAGACTCAAGCCGACGCCGACCAACTCGGTGTGAAATTGACCGATATGGACACAGTGTTGCGTGAGGCGGATTTCGTTTGTGTGAATTGTTTTCTAAATGAGCGAACCAAAGGATTAATTGGCGAACGCGAACTGAATTTAATGAAGGATAGTGCTTATTTGATCAATACGGCGCGCGGCCCGATCGTCAATGAAAGCGCCTTATTTAAGGCGCTTGCAAGCAAACGCATTGCCGGCGCGGCGTTGGACGTTTTCGAGCAAGAACCGGCCTCGGGCGACAATCCGCTTTTTCGACTGGACAATGTGATCGTTACGCCCCATTCGATTTGTTGGACCGATGAGTGTTTTCGTGGTAACGCAGAAGGCGCTTTCCGGGCGGCGGTTGCGGTGGCCAAAGGTGAGGTGCCAAAGTACGTCGTCAATGCCGATGTCTTGCAGCATCCTGACATCCGAACACAACTCAAATTGGGCTAAGGTCAGTTCAATCTTGACGCATATTCATCTTGATCCCGTCGGCGGTGTCGCGGGAGACATGTTCATTGCAGCAATGCTTCATATTTCTCCCGATTTGGAAGCGCCGATGATCGCGGCGATTCGAGCAGCCGGTTTGCCCGATCACATCAATATTCAAAGTGCGCCGTTCCAGGATTTTGCGCTCACCGGCAGGCGATTTGTTGTCGACGAACCGTCGAAGAATAGCCACGACCATCGAGCGTTCGCCGATATCGTCGATGCGTTAGCCTCGAGTTCGCTTGATGAAAAAGTACGCGATCGCGCGATTTCCATTTTCACCTTGCTCGCCGAAGTTGAAGGGCAGATTCACGGTGTTGCAACCAAGGACGTTAGCTTTCATGAATTAGGTGGTTGGGATTCGATAGCCGATATTGTGGGCGCTGCATTTCTAATTGAATCTTGCGCCGCCACGTCTTGGTCGATCGGCTCGTTACCCAAAGGGTCGGGCACGGTGAAAACTGCCCATGGCCCCCTGCCGGTTCCCAGCCCAGCAACGGCGCGCCTGCTGGAAGGTTTTGCTTGGCACGATGATGGTCGACCGGGAGAACGTGTCACGCCGACCGGTGCGGCAATCGTGCGTCATCTGAATTGTTCCGATCGGATGCCATCCGGTGGAAAAAAATTAAATGCATCCGGCTATGGATTTGGAACACGACGTTTTATGGGAATGAGTAATACGTTGCGTGTCATGTTGTTTGTCGACGGTGACACATCAGAGATCGCGCGCGAAGAAATTGCGGTAATTGAATTCGAGCTCGACGATCAGACGGCCGAAGATATTGCACTCGCCCTTGCCAATTTGCGCGAATTGGAGGGAGTGTTGGATGTTTTGCAGATGCCGGCTTATGGTAAGAAGGGGCGATTGGTCAATCACATTCAATTACTTTGTCGGCCTCATGCGCTGGATAGCGCTCTCGCGGCCTGCTTTAACCAAACCAGTAGCCTCGGTATTCGTTATCATATTTCTCAGCGCGCAATTTTATCGCGTGACGAGGCCGAGGTCGCGATGGCGGGCGTGGCGATGGCGGTCAAAATCGCGCATCGCCCGGATGGCCGTCTGACGGCGAAACTCGAGTCCGATTCTGTGCAAGAATCGTCGGCAAACACCCGCTTAGAGCGAGACACATTGCGGCGCGAGGCGGAAAAGTTGGCGCTAGCAATGAAGGCAAAGACAGCGTGACCGAATTTACCTTAGACCTTGACCGTGAGAAACGCCTTGGCTTCGACGAGGCCATTTTCTGCGCCGGAAAAAATGTTGCGCAGATTGACGCCATACTCGGCCAAGCGCCGCAACACCGCAATCGGTTTTTGTTAACGCGCTTAGCGCAAGAAAAATTCGACGCTTTAGCAGAGGCTCATCGCCAGCGAATCGATTACGATCCGATTTCGCAAACCGGTGTGTATGGCGAATCCAAGCCGCTGAGCGGTGCAGTCCGCGTTGCGGTGTTAACAGCAGGAACCTCGGATGTTCCCGTCTCGCGCGAGGTCTTGCGCACGCTGAATTATTACGCCATCGCCGCGACGGAATTCAACGATATTGGCGTCGCAGGACTGTGGCGATTAACAGAAAAGCTCGAGGCTATTCGTGCACATGCAGTAATCATCGTCGTCGCAGGAATGGACGCGGCGCTTGTGAGCGTGACGGGTGGTTTGACGCGCAGCGCCGTGATTGCAGTGCCAACGTCGGTAGGCTATGGCATTGCGCGAAATGGCGAAACCGCGTTGCATTCGGCTCTGGCCAGTTGCGCACCCGGCGTGACGGTCGTGAATATCGACAATGGTTTTGGCGCGGCCTGCGCCGCAATGCGTATTCTAAATATTTCGCGCTAATGCGTTGAAAGTGCTATTGAGCCACGACGCCCGTCCTTATTGCCTTGTAGAGAGGCATGCCTGGAGAAGCCCGTGGATACTGCGTGGCCTCGGGCCATTGACTCGTAGGCCGGCTTAAGTAATGGGTTGCTTCGATCGTTCTAGCCACCAAGTCTCGAATTCGTTGAGCGGTTTCGGTTTGCTTAGGCAGTAGCCTTGCGCCACGTCGCAATGGAGGTTCTTCAGCACCATTAGCGTTGCGTCATCTTCGACGCCTTCGGCAACGACGCGTAATTGCAGGTTGTGTGCGAGGTCGATGATGGTGCGAACGATCCGTTCGTCTTGACTATCTTTAAGCATATTGCGTACGAACACTTGGTCGATCTTGAGTTCGTCAAGCGGCAGACGTTTTAAGTAGGCGAGTGACGAATAGCCAGTTCCAAAATCGTCAATGGAAATTTCTACGCCGACTTCCTTGAGCCGAGTCAATACCGAATGAACTTTATCGACTTCACTGATCATCGAACCTTCCGTGATTTCGAGCAGCAATTTATTCGGCGCAACCCCCCAGGTTCGGAGCGTCTGGTCGGTGATCTCAACAAACTCCGGTGAGATCAAATCTTGCGCCGCTAGGTTTACGCTTATAGTGATGTCAATTCCGTTAAAGCGCATTTCCGCACTGTGTCGCAACGCCGTATTCATGACCCATTGGGTCAACTGGGTCATCATGCCGCAGCGCTCGGCGACCTCGACGATAACATTGGGCGGCACGAATTCGCCGCGCGGGTTGCGCCAACGCAATAGGGCTTCGGCACCATGCACGATGCCGGATACTAACGAGAGCTGCGGCTGATAAAAAAGCATGAACTCATTCTCGCGTAAAGCCGTGCGTAGTTCCGATTCCATGCTCCGCTGCAAGCGCTCATTTTGATCGAGTTGCGCTTGATAAATCACATAAGGATCCGGCGAGCGTTTTGCGGCGGTGCACGCGGTTTCCGCCAGGCGAATCAAGGTCTGGCTATCGTTCCCATGCTCCGGAAAAAAAGCGATGCCAAGCGACGGCTGCGGCGAAATTTCCGTTGACTCCAGTTTGATCGGCGTTTGTAGCGTGTTGAGCAATTTGTTTGCAGCGAGCATGGCTTGTCCTTCGCTGCGCAAGTTCGGCAGTACAACACCAAATTCCTGCCGCCCTAATCGCGCGATAAAATCCTTCGCGCGTAAAACGGGCTTTAGCCGGCTCGCCAACTCGGACATATATTGATCCACCGTTGGATACCCTGGGTAACCCAACAGCCGGTGGGACGAAACCGTTTCCAGCATCAATACCGCGAGGATTTCTTGTTTTTCGGCAGAATATTCCGCAATACGCTGATCCAATGTTTCGCGGAAAAGTTCTGGGCCAGGTAACTTTGTACCAGAATCGAAGAACAGTTGTTGTTGATAAAGTTCTTGCTCGCTGTGAATGAGCGCAGCGGTTGCCAAGCCCAAATGCAAAATGACGAATTTGCGAAGCGCCGCGTGGGCCTCGGTGCCGCGTTGCCATTGAATTCGCGCCAGTTCGTCGACAACCGCGCGAAGATAGTGTTCATGGGCAATGGCAGGCCATTCCGGCGGCATGCCAAAATATTGCAGATCCAACCAAACTTGCAGGCGGTTACAAACGTCCTCGAATGAGATAGATGCACCGGCAAATGAACGAAACATATCTTTCAACACCGGCGCCACCAGGGCCTGTCGATTTGGGTCGTCGATTAATCGAGCTATTTCGCCATCAATAAAACGGTCCAGTGCAAACCACGCCTCCGGCGGGGCGATTCGTAGAACTTGGTGAATGCGGCCTAGCTCGGCGAAATCATTAGGACTGATTTCTGCAAGCGCGATGCTCTGGAGAACGCGATCTTCAGTGAGTTTTTCGTGCAGCGATGCCATCGGAAGCGTCACTCGTTGTTGTTGAGGTGCGCCTTCTTACGTGGCGCTGTCGTGAATATTACACCGCTTTTAGTATGGCGGACTAAGGATTTTCCTTAAGCTCGAGGGCAACCGTGGAATCGCTCGCAATGCCGTCGAGTTCGACGCGCTCGATTTGCATGAAGCGATCGGAGATTTTTCGACTACTCACATGAATTTCCGTTACGTCTTGGTTTGCTTGGCGGATGTGATCTGCTAACTTTTTCATGCGATCGTCAAAGCGTAAAAAGTCCTTGCCGAGTTTGCCCAGTTCGTCCTTGATGATGTGAATTTGCTGCCTGGTTTCGACGTCCTTCATCACCGCGCGAGCGGTATTGAGCACGGCCATCAGCGTTGTGGGGGAAACAATCCATACGCGTCGCTGCATTGCATAGTCCACCACTTCCGGATGATAGGCATGAATTTCTGCAAACACCGCTTCGGCGGGCACGAACATCACTGCCCCGTCAGACGTTTCCCCGGGAAGAATATATTTTGAGCCGATGGCATCGACGTGATTTTTGATGTCGTTTTTAAATTGACGCTCAACCTGAATGCGCTCTGCGGGCGTGATACCACTGGCAAACATGCGGTGATAATTTTCCAATGGAAACTTAGCATCGACGGCGACGGTTCCCGTCGGTGCAGGCAAGAAAATCGCGCAGTCAACACGCAATCCATTCGATAAAGTGTGCTGAATTGCATAGGATTGGTTCGGCAGAATATTGGCGACTAACGCTTCGAGTTGCACCTCGCCAAACGCGCCCCGCGAGCGCTTGTCGCCGAGCAGCTCCTGTAAGCTGACGACATTAGTGGTCAGGCCATCGATTTTCTTTTGTGCCTCGTCGATCGTCGCCAGCCGCGCCATAACGTTGGTGAATGTCTCATTAGTTTTTTTGAAACCTTCTTCCAAGCGCTCGTGAACCTTGCCGCTGATTTGATCCAGACGTTCGTCAACTTTCACACTCAGCGCTTCAACTCGCATCGACAATTGTTGCGTCACGTTGGCGAGCGTCGTTTGTACCATTTCTTGCCCTGATCGCGCCTGTTCTGCAAGCTTCTGCAGGGTTTGCCCAAGCATTTCCGTCCGCAATAAATCTTGTTTTTGTTGCAACACATTGCTCAATTGCCCGAGCTGCCGCACCAGATCTTCACGGTTGGCCGCAAGCGCTTCGGTCTGTGCGAGTTTCAGGCTATGGGTCACTTCTCGAGCGGCATCCAGTTCTTGCCGCAGCGTCGAGCGTAGGCGTTCCGAACTATCGGTATGACTGCCCAAAATTCGATCGCTTTGCTTAGTCAGGCCGTCGTGTAAATCCGACAGCATCGCGCGGTGATGCCCCTCTATTTGTTCGTCCAATCGTTGCGGTAAGTTGCGCTGAAAGCGCACTAAGGCAACAACGCCCCAAATTGCAGCGAAGGCAATAATGAGCAGTAGCACCAGCAGAAAATAGGCGATCGACAGCAAACTTAGCATGGCTTTAGTATATCGCAGCAGCGAATAGTCCGGCATCGCAACTGTGTTAGCATTTGTTCAAATTATTCATGCAGCATCCTTTTGAATCAACTCGCTTTGAAGATTGATGTCGATACGTTGCGCGGAACGCTTGAGGGCGTGCCTCGACTGGTCGATTTGCTGCAAAAACATCAAGCCAACGCTACTTTTTTATTTAGCCTCGGCCCCGACCATACCGGGCGCGCGATAACGCGTGTGTTTCGGCCAGGATTTCTCAACAAGGTGTCGCGCACGTCCGTTGTCGATCACTACGGCTACAGAACCTTGATGTATGGCACGCTGTTGCCCGGCCCTCACATCGGCAAGCGCTGCGCCACGCTCATGCGGGGGGTTCGCGACACCGGTTTCGAAGTCGGCATTCATACTTACGATCACGTCAAATGGCAAGACAATGTCGTCTCGCAAGATGCCGCGTGGACCGCGCGTGAGATGGAGCATGCGGCCAAGGCATTTCAAGATGTGTTCGGCGTAAAAGCCAAGACTCATGGTGCGGCCGGTTGGCAGATGAATGTTCACGCACTGCGCCTCACGCAACGGATGGGTTTCGATTATTGTTCCGATGGGCGTGGTCGATCTCCGTTTATGCCGGTTTATCGCGGTGAGTTGATTAATTGCCCACAACTGCCTACGACCTTGCCGACGCTCGACGAATTGATCGGCCTCAACGGTGTCGATGAGTCGAATGTCGCGGCGGAACTTCTGAAATTAACCGAAAGGTTCACCGAAACGGGGCATGTCTACACTTTGCATGCGGAGCTAGAAGGCATGAAACTCGCCGGCATATTTGACGCATTGTTGACCGGTTGGTCGCGTCAGGGCTATCGGTTGGGGAGCGTGTGGCTCAGCTATTTCGCGCACTTGACCGCAACTCCCTGCCGCACTATGAGATGTCGCAAGGCGAAGTTCCCGGCCGCAGCGGTTCCGTGCTGTTGCAAGGGCGTCCATTTCTCGAAGCGCCCCAATAGTTGAGAATATCAACGAGGAATTCGTATCATGGTAACCATTCAGAAATGTTTCGTTTATAGAATAGAGGATATTCATGCTCGACCAACCCGCTCCCAATTTTGAAATTCCTGCCACCGGCGACCAAAGTTTCAGGCTTTCCGCGATGCAAGGTAGTCCGCTCGTGCTGTATTTTTATCCGAAGGACAACACACCAGGCTGCACCGATGAAGGTATGCAGTTTCGCGATTTGCACGGCGAATTCGTAAAGATGAAATGCAGCGTATTCGGCGTCTCGCGCGATACGTTGAAGTCTCATGAGGGATTCAAAGCTAAAATGAACTTCCCGTTTGAGCTGCTATCCGATACCGAAGAAATCGCCTGTAAAGCGTTTGACGTGATGAAAATGAAAAACATGTACGGCAAACAGGTTCGCGGAATCGAACGCAGCACTTTCGTGATTGATAAAGAAGGTGTGCTGCGCAAAGCATGGCGCGGCGTGAAAGTGTCCGGTCATGCGCAAGAAGTCCTAACGTTTGTGAAAACTCTCTAGACCCTAAAAATATGCCTCGAGCGTCCGCTGCCAAGAACAAACTTTTCGTGCTTGATACCAATGTGTTGATGCACGATCCCACGAGCCTTTTTCATTTCCAGGAACACGATGTTTATCTTCCGATGGTGACGTTGGAAGAGTTGGACAATCACAAAAAAGGCATGTCCGAGGTCGCGCGTAACGCGCGGCAGGCGAGCCGCTTTTTAGACGAACTCGTGAGTCGCGTGCCGGTTGGCACCATTACCCAGGGGATTTCGCTGAAGAGCCACGTCAACGGCGCCAGTGGCCATTTGTTTTTGCAGACCGACGGCTTTGACGATCCCATACCATCGACCTTGGCCGGCAACAAGGCCGATAACCAAATTCTTGGCGTGGTCGTGCATTTGCAAAAGTTGCAACCGAAACGCCAAGTCATTCTCGTCACCAAAGACATTAACATGCGCATCAAAGCGCATGCGCTCAGCGTTCCCGCCGAGGACTATTTCACCGATAAAGCGCTGGAAGATACTGATCTGCTTTACAGCGGCATGCGCGAACTGGGTTCCGATTTTTGGGACAAGCACAGCAAAGATATGGAATCGTGGCAGGAGGGCGGGCGTACTTATTACCGTATAAAAGGGCCGCTATGTGCGAGCCTGATGGTGAATGAGTTTGTTTTCCAAGCGGGAGAAAAGCCATTTCAAGCGGCTGTCAAAGAACAAAATGGCAAAACCGTTCAATTGGAAACCTTGCGCGATTACAGCCACCAAAAGCACAATGTTTGGGGCATCATCGCGCGCAATAAAGAACAAAATTTCGCGTTCAATCTGTTGATGAATCCCGATTTGGATTTCGTTACATTGCTCGGCCAAGCGGGTACCGGCAAAACGTTGCTGGCGCTCGCCGCCGGCCTGACGCAAACGCTCGATCAGAAAATTTATTCGGAAATCATCATGACCCGCGCCACTGTACCGCTGGGTGATGATATTGGCTTTTTGCCGGGTACCGAGGAAGAGAAGATGACGCCGTGGATGGGCGCGCTGGAGGACAATCTTGATGTCCTCAACAAAACGGATGACGAAGGTGGCGATTGGGGGCGAGCGGCGACCCGAGATTTGATACGGTCGCGTATCAAGATCAAGTCGCTCAGCTTTATGCGCGGCCGCACATTTCTGAATAAATATTTGATTATCGACGAAGCACAAAATCTCACACCGAAACAAACGAAGGCGCTCGTGACCCGCGCCGGACCCGGAACGAAAGTCGTCTGCCTCGGCAATATTGCACAGATCGATACGCCGTATTTGACCGAAGGCAGTTCCGGATTAACCTACGTGGTCGATCGTTTCAAAGGCTGGAAGCACAGTGGCCATGTCACATTGCAGCGCGGTGAGCGTTCGCGACTGGCCGATCATGCGGCGGAAGTGTTGTAGTGGCGATCAAATTTTTCGATCAATTTACCTCGCCAATCTTCCGCCAAGCATGGCTGGAGAGCGGCTCTGGTAGCGGGTCTTGGGGCATATTGCCAGCTTGTTTGCGATGCGATGGTGGGTTACGCTTAGATCCCATTGTGCAAGCGTTTCGCCGTTCGGACGTTCAATCGGTGACCTTGGCTGATCCACGATTTTCCATACCTTGTATCGGATTACTATGAAAGAGTTTGCCGTATGAGTAACATTATTTTCCAGAGTGTGTCTGAGTTGGTCGCTGCGATTCGCGATGGCTGCAAGCTTGCGATACCAAAAGAATCCAGTGGCGCAGCTATGGCCGCAACTCGAGAATTGCTGCGGCGACCTGTGCGTGATCTGCATTTAGTTTGCGTCCCGGTCGGGGGCATGCAAGCCGATGTATTGATCGGAGCCGGTTGCGTCGCAACGCTGGAAACGTCGGCAGTATCGCTTGGCGAGTTTGGCCCAGCGCCGCGCTTCGGCGAGGCGGTGCGCAGCGGTAAAATCCGGATGCTCGATTCCACTTGCCCGGCAATTTATGCCGGGCTGCAGGCGGCGGAAAAGGGCCTCCCTTTCATGCCGTTGCGTGGCATTATTGGCAGCGATTTGTTGCCGCGCCGAGACGATTGGCGTGTCATCGACAATCCGTTTCAGCCGCAAGACAAAATTATCGCGCTTGCGGCCATCAAACCGGATGTGGCGTTATTTCATGCGCCTTACGCCGATCGTTTCGGCAACGTATTCATTGGCCGGGATCGCGAGTTGATGACGCTGGCGCACGCCTCACAATCGACTTTGGTAACCGTTGAGGAAGTCGTTCAGCATGACTTGCTCGGCGATGTTACGACGGCAAGCGGAACGATTCCCGCGCTATACATTAGCGCCATCGCGCAAGCTAAATTCGGCGCAGCGCCGTATAAATTTCATGAGTACTATGGCGACGACGAAGCCGATCCTCGCAAACTACGCCGCAGCGGCGGCCACGCAGGCGGGATTCGACCGCTTCGTTACCGATTGGATTAACTCGGCGCAACCGCAAATCGCCATGGCCGTATGAGCGCGCAGTTAGCAGAACGCGAAGTCTCGACAACGGAATTGCTAATCTGCGTCATTGCTGGGCTTTTGCGCGGCATCCGGCATGTTGCGGTCGGTGCTGCTTCACCCATCCCGGGCTCCGGTGCGTTGTTGGCACGCGCGCAATCGAATGGCGCGACGCGCGTGAGCATTCTTGGGTCGCCGCACCACAATACCTTTACCGACGGCGGCGTGGAATTATTCGATCTCGCGGCGCAGGGACGCATTGATGCGTTTTTTCTCGGTGGCGGACAAATCGACGGTCAAGCAAACATTAATCTGGTCGGTGCAGGAAATTATCCGAACGCCGATGTGCGTTGGCCGGGCTCGTTTGGTTCAGCTTACCTTTATTTTCTAGTGCCGCGGGTGATTTTATTTCGCGAGGAACATACGCGGCGCGTGATGGTTCCAAAGGTAGATTTTGTTAGCGCGCCAGGCACTAGCGATGATAATGTCTATCGCCGCGGCGGGCCCTATGCAATGGTTACGCGCTTAGGGGTGTTTGGGTTCGATTGCGAACGGCGGCGCTTTAAACTTCTAAGTGTGCATCCCGGCCATTCAGTCGAAGAAATTTTGGACAATACGGGATTCGAGATCGACGTGCCACCAAATTGCGGCATTACGCCTGCGCCGGAAACAGCCGCGCTTGAATTGGTGCGATCACGAGTGCGAGATGAGGTGGCCGCAATCTACCCGCGTTTCGCCGCACAGTTTCGTTAGGACGCGGTCAGCGTTCGGTTTGCGGTTCTTTATTGACGCCACTGGGCGCGGCGATATCGGTTAAATCGTCAAAATCCAATTCAAAATCTGCGTCTGCCGCCGGCTCATGGATGTGTCGTGTGGGTTTGAGTGATAGTGCGACAGTGGCTTTGGATTGACGGATTTCACTAGCCGATCGGATCGGATGGTAACCCTCGACGCCTTCCATCGATGCGGCATTCTTGATATAGAGCACCGGGCCAATACCCTTGGCGCGCATCAAATAGCCATAAACCCAATTGAGCTCGGGCAGCTTCACCAGGCGAATTTCTCGTCCGGTTCGCATGCCTTTCGGCACATGGCCATCAAAATAGCCGACGATTTTTCGACGAAAACGCCCGGCCAGTACCGGCAGCGAACCCTCGTAGTAAAATTCCGAATCGTCAGCCTCAAAATCACCAAAACTCATGAGTCTTCAGTTGCTGCGCATTAGTTATTAATTACCTTGTAATATATGCTTTTGCCGTTTCTTGTCAAGAATGTAGCGCTTAATTTTAGGCAATAAGAAAAATTGAGAATTTTTCGCAATATTATTTCGTTCGTATATTGGAGGTCTTTTTGAATAAATTAATTTTGATTTTTTGCGCGTCCGCGTACGCGTTTCCGGTCCTTGCTGCCGAATCGGGCGATACGTCGAGTCGCTGTGTGGTCGGCTCGGTTAAATCACAATGGAAACCGATTAAATATTGTCTGGCGTTCGAAAACGAGGCCAAGTTCAAAGCGACGCTTGATGCCTGGGGTTGGGGCGAGCAGGCATTGCCGTCAATCAACTGGTCAAAAGAGGCAGTCGTCATCGACAGCGGCAACAATCCTTATGGCAATGGGGTGGCGAGTTGTAGTGGTGTTACCGCCGATTCCGGCAAAAAAAAGCTAACCTTGCGCTGGGGTTGGCAGCAGAAAATCGAGCCGTCATCGGCGGCTCGCAAGAAAAACGACGCAGAAAGCAAAGGCCGAGATGCCGCAGCCAATGACAAAACCATTGGGGAGAAAGCCAAGGAATCCGTTGTGAGCGTTGCCACCGACGCAAAGCAAGCCGTCAAAGATATTGTAGAAGACGCTAAGAAATTCCCGTCGCCTATTCCAAAACGGGCAGCCATTGTCGCTGTGATTGCGAAGGATTTATTGGACGCGAAGCCGTCCGTCGAATGCATCGTGCAAAAATAGCCGGCGACAACGGCGGGATGTAATAAAAAATGCGGGCCGTATGGCCCGCAAATCCCTTTCGAGCGTGGAGGAGGCACTCAAGGGTGGAGGATTGCAGGGCGCCCCTCGCGGCGCTTTCGGAACCAATTGCCGATTGATCTGAAACCCGTCGCCTCGGGTTTACCAATCGAAAACAACTCATCGGGCAGCGGTTTGTGCGTGACCACCGTGTGGCCCCACGCGATTAGATACGGGCCGTTACAGCCCCATCGCACAATTCGTTGCGGGAAAGGCGGGAGGTCTCGCACTCCGGTTAAGGGCGATAGGTACTTCAATCCGGCGTTAGAATTTGCGACAACGTAATGGGTGAAATCTCTCATGACGGCTCCTCAGCGCTGAGTACGTGGAAATGCAGGTGTGTAGTTGGCTCGGATTGGTTGAGCCGGCGCGTTGCCTCGCCAATAGGGCAGGGTGGTTATCGTGGCTCGGCTCAAGTTGCGGCAAGGCAGGAGTGAATCGCCGCAATACGATAATGCCTTTGCCAAGTTGGCCTGTAATCGATCCTGCGAATAGACTGGAATTGCCGCGAAACAACCGATGCCCATCGCCAGGCTTGCAATTAAATATCTGATCTCTAACATCTTTTACCCCTTGATCTATACTCGATTTGGACGCGCGGGAAGCTTGCATCACCTGCGCCATGGGGTGTAGAGTGAGCCTCAAATACGTCGCCGGGACGGCATTCGCCGGCGACTTTCTCGCGGGACATTCTCGGTAGCAGTTGTCCCCCGCCAAAGACCTACGACATTTAACCTTGCACTAACTCGACTGAAAGCACTAAGGAGAACGCGATGTTGAACAGAGAACTTGCCAACCGTGCCCGCGCCGCCGAGGCGCAGAAATTACTGCTTGCCTATGAAGCGGTGCGCCGCCATCGCTCCGTGAAAGACACGGCGATTTCTTTGCAAGTGGATCGCAAGACCATCACGCGCCTGCGCAGCGGCAGCCACAGCCCGAATCGCAAGCTCTGGGAAGCATTGGCAGAGGCCTACGACAAACACTATCCGTCAGGCTATCCGGAACATATTCACGCCTGGTTACAGAAATGGCGCGCACTGCGCTACTTCGGTGAAGAGAAATACGAATTAGCGACTTTCATCGCCGCCATTGATCCGGCGTTGAAATATGAGTTGGCGCTGCTGACAAAATCAGGACATTTATTCGAAGCGGCTGCCGCCGCGTTTTCACTCGCGACGTTGAGCGCGTCGAAGGATTTCGACTGCATCGAAGACGAGCGCGAATTCGCAAAATTTCGCCCGCATCAGGAAAGCTATCACGCCGATGCGATGAGTTATTTGACGCAAGCCGAAGAATACGCGCGCAGCCACCTCAACGGCGCCACCAATCCCAAGCCCGCGGCGTTGCGTCTGCTCTGGAAAATTTTAGTCAACCGCGATGTGCTCAATTATCGAGCAGGCAAGCCAAGGCCCAATCTGCAAGCCATTCTCGAGGCAGGTGAAGCACTGCTCGAATTCGAACCGTATAACTGGGAAGTGGCATGGAACTGCTTCAACTACGCGTCAACATTAAAGATTGCCGATGCCGTAGAGCGCCTCTGGCCGATCGTGCTGGAACTCATGCCCGATCTCAAGCAAGCCGATGCGCGCGTGCCTGGCGATAGCTACAAACACTGGGTCGACGATCCCGATCTCGCCTTCGCCATCGACAACCCTCGGCCTCGCGCAACAATTCCAACCGGCAGCCTAGGAGACGATCATGTTGCGATATCTCATCTTGATCGGAGCCTTAGCGGCGATGCCGTTAGCGAGCTTCGCGGCGGTAGAAACCGTCGACAAGGGTGCGGCAGAACCGGCGGCAATCGTCGATCAAAGCAAAACCGAAGGGCCGGTGTGGGTGGTGGAAGAATCGAAAGTTTCGCCGACGCAAGGGCCGGTTTGGGTGGTGATGAAATCGAAGAGCGTGAAGACGGTTTCGTAATCCAGAAGTAACATGGCCTGAGAGCCAACATTCATGCGGCTCTCAGGCCATGCTCTGCCAGCAGGCAAGCGAGGATAGGCTCGTGGCGCAACGCCACATTGATTTACTTTTCCCGATCGCGATTCACATAGAAGAATTTCACAATCGCCAGCGCCGAGGCGCAGCCGATGAACAAAATGACCGACGTGCCCATGAGCCGCATCATCGCAATTTGAAGTGCGCTGCCATCGGGCATCCAAATCGCCATCGTCGCTGCAACTATCCCAATCGCGATAGCGGCGAAAGCCCCGCGCACGGCGATGCGGTTTGCTTTTGCGACGAAGGAATCATTCATGCCCGACTTCCGTTGAAATAAGATTAGTGTAGCGCATGATGGTGCGCGCCTGATGCGTACGACGGGACCGCCGCTGTCAATGCGATCGCGGCAAGATTGGCCTCAACGACAGTAGCATACTGCGTTATGGGCGCACTGATCGCGTCCCAATGAGGTTTGTATCAATTTCTAACCGGCATACTTGAGTGCGAAACGTCTAATCTGCATAATCACGGCTCCGATTCATCCTTCAATCGAAACTGTAAATGAAAATAAGTTTGAGATTCGTTTTGCCCGCATTCCTGTTTTTGTCAGCCTGCTCAACGTTCTTGCCGCCGGTCCCCGACACGAAAACTGGTTTACTCCCCACCAAGAATGTCGTCGACCCAAGTGGGATTGTGAACACGGAGCGCAAGGTTAACGTTGACATCTACAAATTTGTCTATCTTGCAACACAACGTGAAATTGACGCGACTAAGCTAGAGTATGTAGTGCGATCCGCCCTTGCGCATATGGGCATGAAACACATTCTCAATTCCGAAGAATTGCGGCAACTAATTAAATCAGTCCCCGATCTTGCGTCGATTGATGATTTTAGTTCGGCTGAGGCACAACAACGCATATCCCAACGTATTGGCCCAATTTTGGGCATTGAAGTCGTGTCGCCTTTTCCGTACGTTCACCCAACCATTCGGATGCGCGCCGTGGACATGTCGAAAGGAGTGGAGCTTGTCTCAATAGGGTTCTCGACTACGGTTTGGTTGGATATTGAATCCGAAGTTTATTATCCCGTGATGAACGCATTCAAAGTATGGGTCGACGAAAATCGAACGAATTCGCAGAGAATCTAAATCATGGGGAAAGTATCAATAAAAGCGTTTGTGGCAGGCGTATTTTTTTTCAGCACTCTTTCTGCACAGGCACTGACATTTGGGCCATATCGAGGTTACGACGGTTATCAAGAATATCGAGTTAAGTCGGGGATATATTACGTTTCCTATCACTTGCGAGTCGCAACGGAAGAGGGCGGACTGGTGTTGGCTTGGCGGGCTCGTGCTGCGGAACTTTGCAAATCGGAAAACCTGAATTACTTTGTTGAACTCAATTATAGCTTTGAACCCGTCCTGGTTTCTGATACGCCATATGTTTCCGATAACGCGCCAACAGTCGCGGAACAAATTGTTCCCGCTGGATTGATATTTGTGCCAATTATCGTTCCGATTCCTCGGGCCTGGATCGTTGCAACACTCAAGAGTTCACCCGCCAAGCAAGGTCATATCCGCTGTATTGAAAATCCTGGAGATGTACGTAATGGTAGACAGGTTTTCGAAGTGGGCGCAGTACTTTCAGAGGCAGAAAAGCAATCGTGGTACCAGAAAAAAGGTCGATGAAAAATGTTTTGTGGAGCGATGCAGCGTATGTGCCGTCGACCTATGGATTCGATTCAATGCCCAACAAAATTCTTGCGAAAAACTCGTCGGCATGTTCGGCATTGATCCAACGCACAATAACGACCATACGATGTTCCCGTTCAATCCAAGTGAATGAACTACCGGCGCCAATGGCGAAATAGCTCGACGCAGGCACGCTCGGAAAAACGCTCTGATCGGTGTTGAGCCAAGTCAGATATCCATAAAACGGCGCGATGGGGCAGGGGGTGCGCATACGTTTGATCCACTCGGACGAGAGACTTGCATGCCATTCGCGAACCCATCGTTGAGCAGCAATTCGCCGATGCGCGCTTGGTCGGCGCTGCTAATGCTCACGCCGCCGCCCCAATGGCTGCCGCCGGGAACCGATTGCATGTGCTTGCCGTCGAGTTCGATCCAGGCGTTGTCGTAGCCGACCCATTGCCAGTTTTCGCTGGCGCCGATCGGTTGCATGATGTATTCGCGAAAGATTTCCGGTAATGGCTGGCGAAATAAATGCAGCAAGGCGAGCGAGAGTTGGTTGATGCGAACGTCGTTATATTCCCAAAACGTGCCGGGCGTTTGCAGCGAGCGCGGATCGCCCTTTTTACCGGCGGCGGTGATGCCTTGGAATTGCAGCGTGCGGTAGCGATCGACTTGGTCGGGCAAGCCAAAACATTCGCCTTGCCACTCGCTGGTTTGTTGCAGCAAGTGAGTCCAAGTGATGTGCGCGTTTTGGTCGCTTTCGAAACCGATGCCATTGATTCGCGCGCCGATAGGCTCATCGATATTGGTTAACAAGCCCTTATCGAAGGCGATGCCGGCTAACAGTGCGAGGTAAGTTTTTGCGATGCTGAAAGTGAGATCGGCGCGCTCGGGCTCGCCCCAGGAGGCGATGGTTTCGCCATCGATTGTGATGACCCCGGAGACTGGCCCGCGCGGATGCACGGGCCCGAACAGGCGATTCCACGGTGCGGGATCGAGATGATGGATGCCCCAGCCAACGCCGTTATCGCGCGGCCAGTCGGATTCGTGATCGATGGCGAATTGGATTGCCTGGGCGATTTTTTCTTGATTCATGGTCCGTGATCAGCAACAAGGGCTAGGCTTGATTGTAACCAGAGCCGCACATTACCGTCGCTTCAACGCCGACACAATCGAAAACACCCAAGGCCGTATTGCCAGCACCATGCCGACGCTTTCGCGTTTTGAAATCGCCAGCGAACTATCCATCTCCGCTAACTCATTAAATTCCACGGCGATGCGCTCTAGTTTTCGTTTAATAATCGCCATGGACGCGGCGCTTAATTCCCGCGCCTCCAAACGCAACAAGTCGGATTTCAGCGCGAAGTCGCCCGCTAAAAATTCCGCCATCGCTGCCGGCTGAAATTTTTCGCGCACCGGGCCGTCGATACGCCACGTGAAATGTTGCGGGCAAATCACTCGCACGCGATTATTTGGCATCAACTCGATTAACTTCAATCGATCCAGCTTTGCCAGCAGTTTAACGCCCTCGGCTTCGGTGATATCGAACTCGGCACAGATATCGTTGAAGCCCCAATCGTGTAACAGTAAGTGAAACAGCGTGAGCAACTTGATATCCTGCGCCAGTGCTTTCTCCTGCGGTAGAGATAGCTCGACGGATTTTTCGCTGGTGCCGCGCGCCATTTTCGCCAAGGTATAAATATCGAGTTCAAGGGCATCACAAATCTGCGCGAGACGTTTTAATGTGAAGGCGGACGTGGAAAACAAGCGCTTCACGCTCGCTTCGCTCAAGCGAATTTTCTGCGCGAGCATTGCATAGGTGACGCCTTTTTCTTTCAGAAATTGTTTCAGCGCCGCGGTGATTTGCTGGGATTGGTCCATGGCCGTCGCGAAAGTTTGAATAGAGTTCGATTGTAGTGAAGAGGGGTTGAAGGCGTCCATCGACATTTTCGATACACCATTGCCGGGACGCGCACGGTACTTGGCCCCTGGCGCATCATGCCTGAAGAGCGGCATGTCTATTGGCTCGCAGCCAAGCGCCTCGAAAGTCAGCGGCCGCCGTTGTTTTCAAGTTGTTAGAATGCAATTATGGAATTCAACATCTACTGGCGTCTCGCCGGTTTCTATTTCACCTATTTCGCCTTCGTCGCGGCTTATTCATCGTATTGGAGTTTGTATTTGCAATCGCTGGGATTTGCTGCGGCGCAGATCGGCACGCTGATGGCCGTTCAGCAAGTGATGCGAATTTTTGCGCCGACGTTTTGGGGCGCGGTGAGCGATCGCATCGGTCGTGCGGATTGGGTGATTCGATTCACCACCCTCGCGGCGGTATTGATATTTTGTTCGGTTTTTTTCGCAAGCAGTTTTATCGGATTGTTCGTCGTCATGTCGATAGTGGGTTTCTTTTGGAGCGGCCCACTGCCACTGGTTGAAGCTTCCACATTGCAGCGACTCGGCGGTGCAACGGCGCAATATGGTCGCGTTCGATTGTGGGGGTCGATTGGCTTTATCGTCGTCGTCAGCGGCGTCGGCGCGATGTTGGATCTGATTGCCATTTCTCGTTTGCCGGTGATTTTATTGCTGCTCATGTTGGCGATGCTGCTGTTCGCTTACTTAGTCCCACAAGGTATGAAAGCCGCTCACGTGGACGATCAAGGCGCGATTTTGTCGATTTTGCGCCAACCGAAAATCATCGCATTTTTTGTTGCGTGTTTTTTGATGACCTTTGCCCACGGGCCGTTGTACGTGTTCTTTTCCATTTATTTGGTCGACCACGGCTATAGCAAAACCAGCGTCGGCATGCTGTGGTCCATCGGTGTGCTGGTCGAGATTGGGATCTTTCTTTCGTTCCCGCGCATTCAAAAGCGATTTTCGCTGCGACGTATTTTTTTGTTTTGTTTTGTCGTCGCCACCATTCGTTTTTTGCTGATTGCCTGGGGCGCGGACTGGTTTCCGCTGTTATTTTTTGCGCAGATGTTGCATGCGTTCACCTTCGGCGCGTTTCACGTCATCGCCATGGGATTCGTTCACCGGCATTTCGCCGGGCGCCATCAAGCCAAAGGCCAGGCGATGTTTAGCGGATTAACTTACGGCGCGGGCGGCATGCTCGGTGGATTTCTGAGTGGCTTTGTTTGGGAGCCTTTGGGGCCTGCGATTACCTTTTCGCTGGCGGCTCTGAGCGCGTTGCTCGGCCTCGTGGTACTGATCAAGAATCGGCCTTTCGACGCCGATTAAGGGGCTTTTTCATTGTCGCCGCCTTCGTGCCGTGGCATAATTTCTGTTTTACTTTTTACCCCGCCATGGCTGCACTAACCCTCTACGATAAACTTTGGAATGCCCATGTGGTGCATGAGGATTCCGACGGCACGGCGTTAATTTATATCGACCGCCATTTGGTGCATGAAGTCACCAGTCCGCAAGCGTTTGAAGGTTTGCGCCTTGCTGGACGCCAACCTTGGCGCATCAGTTCCGTTGTCGCGACGGCCGATCACAACACGCCGACCAAGGATTGGGATCAAGGCATCAAAGATCCGATTTCGCGCACGCAAGTTGAAACGCTCGACGCGAATATCAAAGCATTCGGCGCTAAAGCGTATTTTCCGTTTCTTGATAAACGCCAAGGCATTGTCCACGTCATCGGTCCGGAGCAGGGCGCGACTTTGCCCGGCATGACCGTAGTGTGTGGCGATTCCCACACGAGCACGCACGGCGCATTTGCTGCGTTGGCGATGGGCATCGGCACCAGCGAGGTCGAGCACGTGCTCGCGACGCAAACGCTGGTGCAGAAAAAAGCTAAAGCGATGTTGGTGCGGGTGGAAGGCTCGCTGTCAAAATTTGTTACGGCGAAAGACGTTGCACTGGCCGTGATCGGCAAGATCGGCACCGCCGGCGGCACGGGCCACGCGATTGAGTTCGCTGGCAGCGCGATTCGCGGTTTGTCGATGGAAGGGCGGATGACCTTATGCAATATGGCGATCGAGGCCGGTGCCCGCGCCGGCATGGTTGCTGCCGACGACACGACCGCTCAATATGTAAAGGGGCGCTCGTTCGCGCCTAAAGGCGACGATTGGGACAAAGCCGTCACCTACTGGCGCACGTTGAATTCTGACGACGGCGCGAAATTCGATACGATCGTCGAGATCGACGCGGCAACGATCACGCCGCTCGTAACCTGGGGAACTTCGCCGGAAATGGTTGTCACCGTTACGGACCGCGTACCCGATCCGGATAAGGTTAAAGACGCGACTAAGCGTGAAGGTATGGAGCGTGCGTTAACCTATATGGGCTTGAAGCCCGGTACGCCGATCACGTCCATCAGCGTCGATAAGATTTTTATCGGCTCGTGTACCAATTCGCGCATCGAAGATTTGCGGGCCGCGGCGTCGGTCGTCAAAGGTCGCAGGATCGCGGGCAACATCAAGCTTGCGATGGTTGTGCCGGGCTCCGGTTTAGTGAAAGCGCAAGCCGAGCATGAGGGCTTGGACAAAATTTTTGTCGCCGCGGGATTCGAGTGGCGCGAGCCGGGTTGCTCGATGTGCTTGGGCATGAACGAAGATCAACTCTCGCCGGGTGAGCGTTGCGCATCGACATCGAATCGCAATTTCGAGGGCCGCCAAGGCGCCGGCGGGCGCACGCATTTGGTCAGCCCGGCGATGGCGGCGGCTGCGGCGATCGCCGGGCATTTCGTCGACGTCAGAACATTGTCATAGAGCGAACATGGAAAAATTTATCCGTTTACAAGGATTGGTTGCGCCGCTGGATCGCGCCAACGTCGATACCGATGCGATTATTCCGAAGCAGTTTTTGAAGTCCATTAAACGCACCGGCTTTGGGCCGAATTTGTTCGATGCCTGGCGCTATTTGGACCGCGGCGAGCCGGGGCGCGACAACAGCATGCGTCCGCTTAATCCCGATTTTGTATTGAATCAACCGCGTTACAAAGGCGCTGAAATTTTAGTCACACGGGAAAATTTCGGCTGCGGCTCCAGCCGTGAACACGCGCCATGGGCGCTGATGGATTATGGATTTCGCGCGGTGATTGCATCAAGTTTCGCCGATATATTTTTCAATAACTGTTTCAAGAATGGTTTGCTGGCGATCGTGCTCGGCTCGAGCGAAGTGGATCGCTTGTTCGCTGAAGCTGCGCCGCAACCAGGCTATAAGTTAACTGTCGATCTTGATGCGCAAACGGTGGCTACATCGTCTGGGACTGTCTATCGCTTTGAGATCGACGCGTTCCGCAAATATTGTTTGCTCAACGGCTTGGATGAAATCGGCTTGACGTTGAAGAACGCCGACAAAATTCGTGCGTATGAGGAAACTCGCAAAGCCCGCGAACCTTGGATTTTTGCTTAGAGAAGAACAATGAAAATTGCGATATTGCCAGGTGACGGCATTGGTCACGAGATTATGGTTGAAGCACTGCGCGTGTTGGACGTTTTACGCGCAGATGGTTTAAAATTCGAAACGGAAAAAGCCTCTGTTGGTGGTACAGCCTTTGATGAAACCGGCATGCCGTTGCCGAATGCAACCTTGAAGCTTTGCCAACAAGCGGACGCGGTGTTGTTCGGTTCGGTCGGCGGCACGCAATACGATGCGCTGCCTCGCGACAAGCGGCCGGAGCAGGCGATTCTCGGGTTGCGCAAAAATATGCAGCTCTTCGCCAACCTTCGCCCCGCCTTGCTTTACCCGGAATTAGCAAACGCGTCGAGCTTAAAACCGGAAATCGTCGCCGGATTGGATTTGATGATCATCCGCGAACTGACCGGTGACATTTATTTTGGTCAACCGCGTGGTATACACAAAGACGCGAACGGCGAGCGCGTCGGCGTCAATACGATGACTTATCGCGAATCGGAAATTCGCCGCATCGCCCACGTGGGTTTTCAAACGGCGATGAAGCGCGGCAAGCGTTTGTGCTCGGTCGACAAAATGAATGTGTTGGAGACCACGCAGTTATGGCGCGATGTGGTGATCGAAGTTGCGAAGGAATATCCGCAAGTCGAGTTAAGTCACATATTGGTCGACAATTGCGCGATGCAGTTGGTGCGCAATCCGAAGCAATTCGACACGCTGGTGACGGGTAATATGTTCGGCGATATTCTGTCGGACGAAGCCTCGATGTTGACGGGATCGATTGGCATGTTGCCGTCGGCGTCGCTGGATGCCAATAACAAAGGTTTGTACGAGCCGATCCACGGCTCTGCGCCGGACATTGCGGGGAAAGGCGTCGCAAATCCGTTGGCGATGATGCTGTCCGCAGCGATGATGTTGCGCTATACATTCAGCAAAATGGATGAGGCGAATCGGATTGAGAACGCCGTGCGCCAAGTATTGTCACACGGCTATCGTACCGGTGATATTTTCGAGCCAGGGTTGAAGAAGGTCGGCACTAGGGAAATGGGTGATGCGGTGGTCAAAGCAATACAAGGATGAAGGCGGAGGGATGAAGGATGAAAAATATTGGATGCCTAGGCTAGGCGGCAGTGTTCATGCGGCTTCTGGCGCGGCATGGGCTGCAACCCAGGCAGGATAGGGCTTGCAGGCCGATCGTTTTTTTCATCCTCGCGCCTTCATCCGTCATCCGGGTCCTTCAACCCTTCATCCGCAACTTAGTTTGATATGGTGTTAACGTGAAAAAAGTAGGCTTAGTCGGTTGGCGCGGCATGGTCGGTTCAGTGCTGATGCAGCGAATGAACGAAGAGCGAGATTTCGATCACATCGATCCGGTTTTCTTTTCGACGTCGGTTCCGGGTAAGCCGGGTCCGAAAGAATCCAAAGGCACGCCGTTATCCGACGGCAATGATGTCGCGCAACTTAAGGCGATGGATATCATCATCACTTGTCAGGGAGGCGACTACACCAACGGTATCTATCCGAAGTTGCGTGCCGCCGATTGGAATGGCTATTGGATCGATGCGGCATCGGCGCTGCGTATGGATAAGGATAGCGTGATCATTCTCGATCCCGTCAATCAGCGTGTAATAAAGGATGCGCTAAAGGCCGGCGGTAAGGCCTATATCGGCGGCAATTGCACGGTGAGTTTGATGTTGATGGCGTTGTCCGGATTGTTTCAGCGTGGCTACGTCGAGTGGATTACGGCGATGACCTACCAAGCGGCGTCCGGCGCCGGCGCGCAAAACATGCGCGAATTGATCGCGCAAATGGGCGCGACCCACGCGGCCGTCAAAGCAAAATTGGACGATCCGGCCTCGGCAATTCTTGAAATCGACAAAGGTGTCGCCGACGCGTTGCGCGGTGATGCGATGCCGACGGACAATTTTGGTTATCCACTTGCTGGGAGCTTACTGCCCTGGATCGACAAGGATCTTGGCAATGGCCAAAGCAAAGAAGAGTGGAAGGCCATGGCCGAAGCGAACAAGATTTTGGGCATTACCGAAAAGCCGATTCCGGTTGATGGTTTGTGTATTCGCATCGGCGCAATGCGTTGCCATAGTCAGGCATTGACCATCAAGCTCAACCGCGATTTGCCGTTGGATGAAATCGAAGGCATGTTAGCTGCCGCCCATCCCTGGGCCAAAGTGATCCCGAACCATCGCGACGAGAGTTTGCGCGAGTTAACACCGGCCGCGGTGACGGGAACGTTAACCACGCCGGTTGGACGTCTGCGTAAGCTCCCAATGGGTGCAGATTATCTCACTGCGTTTACGGTGGGCGATCAATTGTTGTGGGGTGCAGCCGAGCCGCTGCGCCGCATGTTGCGAATTTTGATCGAATAATCGCATTCCGCAATACTTAGGGGTTTTCCCTAGGTTTTTCAAAAAATATTTTCGGTGTCAGAAACACGACATCAACGTCGCGTTCGTCCTGAAAAATCAAGATTTTGGTTGACATCCCTGCTCATTAGGGCGGACTATTACAGTAGTTTTGAGCTTGCATCTGTAACTGATTGATGTTATTTTGAAACCTTGAGATTAACTTTGAGTGAATCTAGCGGATATGCGAGGAAATAAACTCTTTCGCCGCGCGGCAGTGATTGCCGCCATTTCGATGTTGCCAAGCCTGGCTACGGCGGCCGGTTTAGGAAAGATCAATGTCATGTCTGCCTTAGGGCAGCCATTATTAGCGGAAATCGATTTGGTCTCGGTTAGCTGCGGAAGAATTTCCGTCGCTCGCGGCTCGCCTAGCGTCGCCGGACGCGTACCGCGAGGCCAACGTTGAGTATCCCAATGGTCTCGGCGCATTTCGTTTTGTGATCGAGAAACGCGCCAGTGGTCAACCTTATTTGAAGGTTGTGACCAATCAGCCGATCAACGAACCATTCCTCGATCTGTTGATTGAGTTGAATTGGGCGTCTGGCCGATTACTGCGCGAGTATCCGGTATTGCTCGATCCGCCGGGCTACAACGTTGCGAAATCGCAAACGCCTGCAGTTACGGCGCCGCAAGTCGTAACCGCAGAGCCGACCCCTGCGCGACAAGTCAAGCGCACATCGGCCGCAAAGGCGATGCCGGCACCGCAAGAATCCGCCCCGAATAGTGGTAGCGCATCGGCGACCGCGAAAGCCGCTGATGTACCACTCGTTGGCAAGGAAAGCACCGATACCTACGGACCGGTTAAATTCGGCGAGACATTGCGCGGGATTGCCGAATCGACGCGCCCCGCGGAAGTGACGTTAGACCAAATGCTCGTTTCCATTTATCGCGAGAATAAAGGCGCGTTTAGCGGACGCAACATGAATCGGCTTAAGACGGGCATGATTTTGAAAGTCCCGGATGCCGCAGCGGCAGCCGAAGTTGCGCCAGCCGCAGCAAAACGTGAAGTTATTGCGCAAACGGCCGATTGGAATTCTTATCGTAAACGTCTTGCTAATGTCGCTACACGCGGTCCCGCGAAGGCAAGTCAATCCGGCCAAACCGCCGGCGGTGCAATTGATACAAGAGTGACCGATGACAAAGCGCCGCCGGATACTGGCAAGGACGTGCTGAAGTTATCCAGGGGCCAGGTAGACACGAATAAAGGCGCTGCCGGCAAGGGCGCGGAACGACTCGACGCAATGCAAGAGGAAGTTGCCGCGCGGGATCGCGCATTGCAAGACTCGCAAGCACGTATATCCGAGCTAGAAAAGCAGATTACGGAAATGCGCCGACTGTTGGAATTGAAAGGTTCACCTGTCGCAACGGAAAAACCGCCGATGGCGGCCAAAGTGCCAGAACCTTTGCCCACTGAAAAACCGACCGCTGTAGTGACGCCTCCGCTTGAGTCCAAGCCAGCGCCCGAACTAACTCCAGTGGCACCAGCGCCTACGCAAATGGAGACTAAGCCGCCGCTCGAAACAGAACCGGTTACGCCGAAAAAACCGAAGCGGATTGTGACTGCCCCGGAGCCTGTTCCCGAGGCCGGTTTCCTGGACGGCTTATTGGATAATCCGTTAATTCCTGCCGCTTTTGCGGGCCTGGTCGGTTTGCTGGGCTTCTTGGGCTATCGACAATTCCGCAAACGCAAAGATGCACAGTTCGGTGCGTTCACGGCAACCGGCGCTATTCCTGGTGGCTTTAAGATGGGGCAGGCTGCTCAACCGCCTGGGCCGGCAACGTTAACACCGGATGGTGGCAATAGCTCATTCCTCAGTGATTTCGATAAAGTCGGCGCAGGAAATATCGATACCGACGAAGTTGATCCGGTTGCAGAAGCGGATGTTTATATCGCCTATGGCCGTGATGCGCAGGCGGAAGAAATCTTGAAAGAAGCGATGGTGAAGGACGCGTCGCGTTACGAAATCCCGCTCAAGTTGTTAGAAATTTATTCTAATCGCAAGAGCGCGCAATCGTTTGAGACGGTCGCTAAACAATTGCATGGGACTATCGGCGCGCAGCATCCGCTCTGGTCGAAAGTTGCGGAAATGGGTCGCAAGCTCGACGCAAATAATGCGCTATATGCGCCGGTCAATATAACCTCTGTTGGTAATCGGTCTGGCGAAAGCTCCGTGATTCGTGCCGTCAATCGCGATCTGGCGCCGCCACCCAAGCCGGCAGAAGATGTACCGGCCGCGATGCGTGACACGCTTACGGTGAAAGAGCCTGTTGTTTCGAACGCCCCACTAGACTTAGATTTAGATTTTGATGCGACGGCTTCGGAACCGCGTTCAGTTACCGGCGAAAATCTTTCGCCAAACACTGGAACGCTCGATCTTGATCTGGGTTTTGACGAACAATCTCAAGGTGATATAGATCTTGGCAGTCAGAAGAACGAAGTTGGCGATCCGTTCGTATTAGATTTTGATCTTGATACGCCAAAGTCGACCGCAGTAAAGACGGAGGCTCACGAAATGTCCGCAGATCTTGGTGGTGGACTCGATTTCGAACTAGGTTCCCTCGACGAGCCGTCGCAGGCAACATCGGCGCCTAAATCTTTTGCGACTAGTTCGAGCGTGGATTTACCGGCGTTAGATTTGGCGGACATCGATTTGAGCTTAGGTTCTGCAAGCGATAGCGGCACCGTATCCCACAGCAATGGCGGCGGGGGCTGGCAGAGCGCGGAGACGAAACTCGACCTGGCGCGCGCTTATCTCGAGATTGGCGATAAAGTTGGCGCGGTCGAAATCCTTCAAGAAGTAATCAAGGAAGGTTCGCCCGAGCAACAAGACGAAGCGAAAAAACTCGCCGCCCAAGCCTAAGCCGGATACACTGTGCGCTCGAAATGGCGCACATGGCACTTCAACCTTCCACTCGCATTCTTCTAGGGCTGAGCTTAATTGTATTAAGTTCAGCCCTGGGACGTTATGTACTTCTGGCCGCATCTCTAATACTGGGAATTTGGTTATTTTTGAATAACGACGCAATGACGTTTCGTTGGATTCGTCGTGCACGTTACTTACTGATCATTCCGCCGATCTTGAGTGGCTATGTCATTCCCGGTACGGGCGTTTTACCGCTGGATGTTTGGGCGCCGACCTGGGAAGGATTGGCCATGGGTGGTGTTCAATCCATGCGCCTGTTGGTGGGATTACTGGCGTTGCGCGTTGCCCTTGGTGGCTTGTCGTCAGCGCAATTGGCGCTGGGTTTCATGAAGTTATTGTCGCCCGTTGCGTGGTTAGGTTTAAACGTTGATCAAGCGGCGCGGCGTCTTTCTCTGACCTTAGAGTACATTGATCGGTTAGACGGCCGAACGGTGCGGGATATTCTAATGGGATTTCAGCGAATTCGTTTATCGGAGTAGCGCGGTGTACTACCGGTTGTTCCATTTTAGGTACGGTTTCAATTGATGAAAGTCGCTCTGGGGGTCGAATATCAGGGGGCGCGTTACTGTGGCTGGCAATCGCAAGCGAATGGGTGCGGTATTCAAGATTGCTTACAATCCGCGCTAACGAAGATCGCCGAGCATCCGGTGCAAGTTGTCTGCGCCGGCAGAACCGATACCGGCGTACATGCGATCGAGCAGGTGATCCATTTCGAAACAACCGCTACGCGTCCGCTCAGCGCTTGGGTTCGCGGAACTAATGCAAATTTACCGAACGATATTGCGACACTTTGGGCGAGTCCGGTCGAGGCAGAATTCCACGCGCGCTTCAGCGCAAAGGCGCGAAGCTATCGCTACATCCTACTCAATCGCCCGCAGCGGCCAGCCTTAGCTTCAAATCGTGTCGGTTGGTATCACCAAGAGCTTGAGCTCGATGCCATGCGACGCGCGGCGCAATGTTTTGTGGGCCGACGCGATTTCAGTGCCTTTCGATCGTCCGAATGCCAGGCAAAATCACCGATCAGGACGCTGTATTCATTTCAAATCGAGCGATTAAATGATTACGTGATATTCGACCTTCACGCCGACGGATTTTTGCATCATATGGTACGAAATTTAATTGGCAGTTTAGTTTACGTGGGTAGCGCACGCGGGGACGCGGCGTGGATTGCAACGCTTTTGGAGAACCGTGACCGTCGCCTCGCCGCCCCGACTTTCGCTCCCGACGGGTTGTACTTGACTCGAATTGAATATGATTCCGCGTGGGCGCTGCCACAAAGGCAGGTAATGGACGAGCGGGAATTTCTTGCTGAATTGACTCCTTAAACGATGAATACACGAGTTAAGGTTTGCGGCATTACGCGGCTAGAAGACGGTCTGGCCGCCGCAAAATTGGGCGTGAACGCCATTGGATTTGTTTTTTACCCTTCAAGTCCGCGCTATGTCAATGCCGAAAGCGCAAGCCGAATCGCCGCTTCGATTCCGCCGTTTGTCAGCAGCGTCGGTCTGTTTGTCGATGCGGATGCGGCGGACGTTTTGAAGACATTACACAGTGTCCGGCTGGACTATTTACAGTTTCATGGCGACGAATCGCCTGAGTACTGCGCGCAGTTCAGCGTTCCGTTTCTGAAGGCTGTTCGTGTCAAGCCGGGTGTGGATTTGCTACAATACGCCACTTCATTTCGTGCTGCGAAAGCCTTGTTGCTCGACGCGTACGTTGAAGGCACCCACGGCGGTACGGGCCAAGAATTTGATTGGCGGCTAATTCCCGCGAATTTGCCGCTTCCGGTGATTCTTTCCGGCGGGCTTGGACCGGCGAATGTTGCCTCTGCAGTCGAATTGGTTCGGCCTTGGGCAGTCGATGTATCGAGTGGTGTCGAAGCGGCGAAAGGTATTAAGGACGCCTACAAAATAGAACAATTCATGCGAGGAGTACGCAATGCGGATGTATGACTTACCCGATAATAGCGGGCACTTTGGGCCGTACGGTGGTATTTTTGTCGCGGAAACGCTGATGCAAGCACTCGAGCAATTACGCGTCAACTATGAGCAAATCCGCATTGATCCCGAATTCCAAGCGGAGCTTGCCTACGAGCTGAAGCACTTTGTTGGGCGCCCCAGCCCCATTTATCATTGCAAGCGCTGGTCCGAGTCATTGGGCGGTGCGCAGATATATCTGAAGCGCGAGGATCTTAATCACACCGGTGCGCACAAGGTTAACAACACAATGGGGCAGGCGCTGTTAGCGAAGCGCATGGGTAAACCGCGCGTGATTGCAGAGACAGGTGCCGGTCAGCATGGCGTTGCGACCGCAACGATGGCGGCACGATTCGGTCTTGAATGTGTCGTATATATGGGTTCCGAAGACATTAAACGTCAAGTACAAAATGTCTACCGCATGAAGTTGCTCGGCGCAACAGTTGTACCGGTCGAGAGCGGTTCGAAGACATTGAAAGACGCATTGAACGAAGCGATGCGCGATTGGGTGACCAATGTCGAAAACACGTTTTATATTATTGGAACCGTTGCTGGGCCGCATCCTTATCCGATGATGGTGCGCGATTTTAATTCCGTTGTCGGCAAGGAATGCCGTACGCAGATGCCCGATATGCTTGGCCGTCAGCCCGACGCGATTTTGGCCTGCGTCGGCGGCGGATCAAACGCGATGGGAATATTTTACGATTACATCACCGACGATAAAGTTCGGCTGATTGGCGTCGAAGCCGGCGGCGTCAGTCTGGCATCGGGTAAGCATGCCGCGCCGCTTTCGATGGGATCGCCGGGTATTTTGCACGGCAACAGAACCTATCTGATGCAAGATGCGAATGGGCAGATCATGGAAACTCATTCAATCTCGGCTGGATTGGACTATCCGGGTGTTGGGCCGGAACATTCCTATCTGAAGGATTCCGGCCGTGCGGAATATGTCGCCGTCACTGACGATGAAGCGCTGCAAGCGTTTCATGATTTGTGTCACTACGAAGGGATTATCCCGGCGTTGGAGTCCAGCCACGCAACGGCCTATGCGGCGAAGATTGCACCAACGATGGGCAAGGATAAAGTGTTGCTAGTGAATTTATCCGGGCGTGGAGATAAAGATATGCATACCGTTGCCCAAGCTTCAGGCCTTCAACTTTAACGTTACCAGAAAAATTTATAAGAAATATTAATCTCACATGTCACGCATCGCCGCAACGTTTTCCAAACTAAAAGAGCAGCGCAAAAAAGCCCTTATTCCATTTGTAACATCCGGCGATCCCTCGCCAGAACTGAGCGTGCCGCTGATGCATGCGATGGTCAAAGCGGGCGCTGATATTATTGAGTTGGGGATTCCATTTTCCGACCCAATGGCTGATGGCCCAGCGATCCAGCGCGCCAGTGAACGCGCAATTAAAAATGGCGTGGGCGTGCGAAACGTTTTGGACTATGTCACCGAATTTCGCAAAACCAATGACGTTACGCCCGTGGTGTTAATGGGCTACGCCAATCCGATCGAGCATATGGGATACGAATTGTTTGCCATTGCGGCACGCGCCAGTGGTGTGGATGGCGTCTTGGTGGTGGACTATCCGCCGGAGGAAGGCGGCGATCTTTTTAAATATTTGGATGCCCATCAATTGGATCCGATTTTCTTGTTGGCGCCTACATCAAGTGACGCACGAATCGCCGCGGTCGGGAAATTGGCTCGCGGTTACGTTTATTACGTGTCACTTAAAGGGGTTACGGGCGCAGCGAATATCGACTTAACCGAGGTCGCGGCCAAGTTGCCGCAAATCAAATCGGCTACCAATCTACCGGTCGGGGTCGGTTTCGGTATTCGTGATGCCGCGACGGCGAAATCAGTTGCCGGTATTGCCGACGCTGTTGTAATCGGTAGCCGAATTATTCAAGAAATCGAGAGCTCCAACGCGGCCAACGTGCTGGAAAACGTTGCACAACTTCTGAGTGGAATCCGTACTGCAATGGACAGCAACCGTCCATGAGTTGGTTCAAGAAATTACTCCCGCCACGCATCAAGCGCGACGCTGGCGCCGGAAAGAAGGCGACCGTTCCGGAGGGGTTGTGGATTAAGTGCTCCTCCTGCGATGCGGTGTTGTATCGTGCAGACCTCGAAAAAAATCTAAACGTTTGCCCGAAATGCAGTCATCACAATCGGCTTGGCGCCCGTGCTCGCCTTGAATTGCTGTTGGACGAAGAAACGCGATTTGAAATCGGCGCGGATATTTATCCCGTCGATAGCTTGAAGTTTAAGGACAGCCGAAAGTACCCGGAGCGCCTGGAAGAAGCGCAGAAATCGACCGGTGAAACCGATGCGTTAGTCGTCCTGCAAGGCACGATAAAGTCGGTGCCTTTGGTCGCTGCCGCGTTTGAGTTCGATTTCATCGGCGGCTCGATGGGGTCTGTGGTCGGCGAGCGCTTCGCCCAAGGTGTTGAGGCGGCCATTGAGCAGCGACTTGCGTTCGTTTGTTTTTCGACGAGTGGCGGCGCGCGCATGCAGGAAGGCTTGTTTTCGTTAATGCAGATGGCGAAAACAAGCGCTGCGCTCGCATTACTCGCTGAAGCGAAATTGCCCTATATCTCGGTGCTCACCGATCCGACCATGGGCGGCGTATCCGCAAGCTTCGCGATGTTCGGCGACGTAAATATCGCCGAACCTGGCGCCCTGATTGGATTTGCAGGCCCTCGCGTGATCGAGCAAACGGTGCGCGAGACGTTGCCCGATGGCTTTCAACGTGCCGAATTCTTGCTGGAAAAAGGCGCGATCGATATGATCGTCGACCGTCGCGAAATGCGCGATAAATTGGCGAGTCTGATCACCCTGATGATGCGACAACCGGCCCTTGCTGCGACCTAGTTGATTGCCCCATTGGCCGCAAAGACGCTCGCCGATTGGCTGCTTCATCTCGAAAATCTTCACCCTAAGTCCATAGCCCTAGGCCTTGAGCGCGTAAATGATGTCAAGTCGCGCCTCGCTTTAAATTCGTCGTGTATCGTAATTACCGTGGGTGGAACCAATGGCAAAGGTTCAACTTGCGCAATGCTGGAAAGCATCCTTGGAATCGCCGGGTACCGGATCGGTCTATATACCTCGCCGCACCTGTTGCGCTACAACGAGCGGGTTCGCATTGACCGCGAGCCTGTTGACGACGCAAGTCTGTGTGCGGCGTTCCAAGCAGTTGAGGTTGCACGATTCGATACACCGCTAACCTATTTTGAGTTTGGTACGCTCGCGGCGATGTTTCTATTTTTCCAGCGCAAGGTAGACGTGGCAATTTTGGAAGTGGGGTTAGGCGGGCGCTTGGATGCGGTCAATGCGTTCGACGCCGACTGCGCCATTGTGACCAGCATCGGATTGGATCACACCGAATATCTCGGTTCGACGCTCGACGCGATTGGAACCGAAAAGGCAGGGATATATCGTTCGGCGAAACCCGCGCTGTTTGGCGACGATAATGTCCCGGCGACAATCGTCGAACATGCGCGACAAATTGGCGCCGACTTTCAGCGCTTCGGCGCGGAGTTCAATTTTTCCAGGCAAGACACGCAGTGGCAGTTTTATGGTCGCCGTGGCAATCACCATGGATTGCCTTATCCCGCGTTGCGTGGCGGTTACCAGCTTAAGAATGCAAGCACCGCGCTAGCCGCTCTCGACGAGCTTAAAGATAGGCTGCCAGTGACTTTGCAAGATATCAAGCGTGGCTTGCTCGAGATCGATCTGCCGGGCCGTTTTCAAGTCTTGCCAGGCCAACCCACTGTGATTTTGGATGTGGCACATAATCCGGCAGCCGTAGTGGTTTTGGCGCAGCAACTTGGGCATATGGGTCGTTTTCGTCAAACCCACGCGGTATTCGGCATGCTCAAAGATAAGGATATTGCCAGCGTCATCGGCATGATGGAGAAACTAGTCGATGTATGGCATCTCGGTACGATAGAGTCCGCGCGCGGCGCTACCGCAGAAGAATTGTTAACTCACCTCGCCGTATTTGGCGCAACGAGCAAAGCAAAATGCTATCAATCCATTGCGCTCGCCTTTGCATCGGCCTGTCGTGCTGCGTCCCAAGATGATAGAATTATTGTCTTCGGCTCTTTTTATACCGTTGCTGAAGTACTTAGGCAACTTTAACGTATTTCCTTTATGCCCCCTCCTATCGGTGACGACGAACTCAAACTCAAACAACGAGCGCGACGCCGCCTCATCGGCGCGACTGCGTTGTTATTTGCACTCGTGTTGTTTCTACCGACATTGCTGGACAGAGAGCCTAGACGTCCAACGAATGACATCTCGGTGCACATCCCGGCACCACAGCAAACACCGACAAACCCCGAACTAGCGCCGCAGGAGCCTGATGCCACGCCAACGGTTATTCCGTCAACGATACCAGAACCGAGTAGGCCCGTGGAAGCTGCGACGGAGCCCGCGCCACCATTGGTTGAACAGCCCGTTATACCATCGGTGAAACACGGCTTCTTCGTACAGGTGGGGGTTTTTTCCAAGTCAGAAAATGTGAAATCCGTGCAGGCGAAACTGAAAAAAAATGGCATGACAGCGATCGTCGAGTCAATCAAAACGTCCGGCGGGAGCCGAACCCGCGTTCGAGTCGGGCCATTCGACAATCGCAACCAAGCCGACGAGGCGTTGTCGAAAGTAAGGCAATTTGGCGAAAAAAACGCGGAAGTTGTTAAAGTCGAGCGGGCACGATAATTCCTCGAGTCAAAAACACCCATGACCCTGTTTGATTATTTTGCAATCGCGATCGTCGGTATTTCCATGCTGTTAGGGCTAATGCGCGGCGCGGTCAAAGAAGTATTTTCGTTGGCATCTTGGGTCATCGCGTTTATTGTAGCCAAAATCTTTAGCGTTCAATTTGCGCGCGTGTTTGAATCCGCGGTCGCAAATTCGTCGTTGCGCTTGCTAACGGCGTTTATCATTTTGTTCATCCTTACCCTAATCGTAATGTCGTTGATCAGTTTATTGATCGCCACGGCAATAAAAAAAATCGGTCTCGGGCCGCTCGATCGCTTGCTCGGTACTTTTCTTGGATTATTGCGAGGTATCTGATCATGTTGATGTTGGTTGTGCTCGGTGGCATGACGGCACTGCCGCAACAAAACGATTGGCGCAATGCGTTTACCAGCGGTTGGTTCGAGTCCTTAGCAGTCGCTGTTAAACCCTGGCTACCGGACGCGATGGCAAAACGAATTCACTTCGGCGCCGGCGCTGCCGAACCAGTCGAAATAGCGGAAATTAAAACATGTGTGGAATTATTAGGCATTGTCGGAAAAGGCCCGGTCAATCAGTTGTTATACGATGGTTTCAAGTGCTACAACATCGCGGCCAGGACGCGGCCGGCATCGTCACTGCCAATGGCAACGCGTTTAACATGCACAAGGGCGGTGGTCTGGTGCGCGACGTATTTCGCACACGCAATATGCGCGCTGCTGGTCGGCGAAATGGGTATCGGCCATTGCCGTTATCCCACTGCCGGCTCGGCATTTTCCAATGCCGAAGCGCAGCCATTTTACGTGAATTCGCCGTTCGGCATTGTGCTCGGGCCATAACGGCAACTTGACCAACACCGAACAGCAGCGCCGCGAATTGTTCCGCCAAGATTTACGCCACGTCAACACCAACTCCGATTCCGAAGTGTTGCTTAACGTTCTTGCGCATGAATTGCAAGATGCCGCCGCCGGTTTTCGTCTCACGCCCGATGCAATTTTCAGCGCAGTGGCCGGCGTGCATCGCCGCTGTCGCGGCGCCTACGCGATCGTCGCCATGATCGCAGGCTACGGATTCTGGCCTTTCGCGACCCGTTCGGCATTCGGCCACTCGTGATCGGCTACAACGAAACGCCTAAAGGCCGGGAATACATGGTTGCCTCGGAAAGCGTCGCGATCGATACCTGGGTTTTCAATTGCTGCGCGACGTCGCGCCAGGCGAGGCAATTTTCATTGACGAAGAGGGCCGTTTTGCCAGCCGTCAATGCGCGATCAAGCCGATTCATCATCCGTGTATTTTTGAATATGTTTATTTCGCGCGACCCGATTCCGTCATGGATGGCATATCGGTTTATGAAACTCGCTTGCGCATGGGCGAACAATCTGGCGGAAAAAATTAAGCGAGTCGCGCCCGATTTGCGATGCGGATATCGTCATTCCGATCCCCGACACCAGCCGCCCCAGCGCGATGCAATTGGCGACGCGATTGGGTTTGCCCTATCGCGAAGGATTCATCAAAAATCGCTATATCGGTCGCACGTTCATCATGCCAGGCCAATCGGAGCGGCGAAAATCCGTGCGGCAAAAATTGAACGCGATTGCGATGGAATTTAAGGATCGCAATGTATTGCTGGTTGACGATTCGATCGTGCGCGGCACAACCAGCCGCGAGATCGTGCAAATGGCGCGAGATTGCGGCGCAAAGAAAGTTTATTTCGCCTCGGCTCGCCGCCGGTACGTTTTCCCAACGTGTACGGCATCGACATGCCGACTAAGCATGAATTCATCGCCACCGGCCGCAGCGATGAAGAAATCGCGCGCGAGATCGGCGCCGACGCGGTGTTCTACCAGGACTTGATCCGCGCTCATCGATGCGGTGCGAGCCAGCAACCCCAGCATCACCCATTTCGATACTTCGTGCTTTGACGGCAACTACATAACCGGTGACGTGACACCGGAATATTTGGCAGGGCTGGAAGAAACGAGGGCCGATAGCGAGCGCCAATGAAAACTCATTTATCCTCATTCCAACTGGATTTGGGATTAAGTATTGTCGATTAGATTTTTTAACCGTTTCTGGAGAGAAAAATGGAACACAAATTACCCGAATTACCCTATGCGATGGATGCGTTACAGCCGCATATTTCCAAAGAAACTTTGGAGTTTCACTACGGCAAGCATCATCAGACTTATGTCACGAATCTGAACAACCTCATCAAAGGTACGGAATTCGAAAACATGGCCCTGGAAGAAATCGTCAAGAAGTCTGCCGGCGGCATGTTCAACAACGCCGCGCAGATGTGGAACCATACATTTTATTGGTATTGCTTGAAACCCAGCGGCGGCGGCCAACCGAGTGGCGCTTTGGGGGACGCGATCAATAAAAAATTCGGCTCGTTCGACGAATTCAAAAAGCAATTTACCCAGACTTGCGTCACGACCTTCGGTTCCGGTTGGGGCTGGTTGGTGAAAAATGCCGATGGTTCGATCGAACTAATGAGCACCTCAAACGCCCAAAGCCCGATGACGTCCGGAAAAACCGCGTTACTGACTTGCGACGTCTGGGAACACGCCTATTACGTCGATTATCGTAATCGCCGTCCCGACTACGTGGCTGCTTTTTGGAATTTAGTAAATTGGGATTTTGTCGCTAAGAATTTTGCTGGCTAAATCAGCCCCAGGCAATGAAAAAGGCCGCTTAGTGCGGCCTTTTTTATTGCTCGAGCCAGCGACCGCACTGCGCTTGCGTGCTGGAGGCGGGTGCCTGAAGATCCGCTCCCTGATTGGGCTGCAGGCAGATGTTAAAAAAGTTCCTCGAAACCCACAGCCACATTGACAATCCAAGGCCTTGAACTACGCTCAAATTTACAACAACAAGAAAGCTGCACATGGGCATGTCATTTTTGGGCGCGTTGATCGCGTTAGCTGGAATTATATTCGTGGCTTTTATCTGGTTTAGCCCTAGTCATCGGCTCGCAAGGTGGGCCAATCAAGCCCATCGCTGGGACTATGCGACCGCCAACGCGCGTTTCCAAGAAGCACGTCGCACGGTGGTCGCGCAGCTTCGTCATCCTCAAGGCGCAACGGGTCAAGATTTATCGGACGCGGCCTTTGTTCTCGCCGTCGCCTGTACCGACCGGATTAATGAACTCAACGGCAAAGCGCATGGCCCGGTGCACCACGACAAACTCCGCCGTACCTTAATGCGAACGTTTCAACGTGACGCAGCATATTGGGTCGCCGGCGAGTATGGCATTGAGGCCCTGGGCGGCGATCAAGAGCCCGCGCTGTTTGCTGGGCAACGCAACCGTGCTGGCGCGCGTTAAAACGAGCCGCTAGTTCGCAACGACGTCGAAATAACGCCGGCCGACGACCGCCTGATTTTCGTAAATCGAACCTTGATTCAGCGCGGGCGGGTAGGGCATCCGGATCGAACCGGGCGTTGTGCGCGGCTCGACCGTCGGTTCACCGCAGATCATGCGGCTGTCGAATTCTTCTAAATTACTCCAATTGACCAGCGGCCAAGCATCAGCGGCCGAACATTCATAAAGCAACAATTGCCGCGGCCGATCTGAAGTATTTTGTGCCGAGCCATGTACTAATCGAACGTGATGAAACGAGCAGGAGCCGGCTGTTCCTGTTGCTGATAACGCGGATTTGAAATTCGAGCGGGACGGCTGCTGGATCGATCGCGCCGCAAAAGCGACCATCGGCATGGTGATCGTAGGTCGGGCCTTTGATGGGATGCCGGGCAAGAAGAGCATCGGGCCGTTTTCATCGCAACACGTCATCCAGCATCACGCCAATCGCCAAAATATCGTCGTTGGTATGGGGATAAAACGCCCAGTCCTGATGCCACTCCACCGGTGAGCCGTAGCGCGGTGCTTTGATATTGAGTTTCGAGCCGTGTAGGCGCACGTTCGGGGCCGAGCAGTTTGGTAAGAATCGCTCACCATGCGCGGCGATTTCACCAAATCCCAAAATAGCTTTTAATGACGTGGGGCTTTTTAATTCGCCGTACGCGCGGATTATCCGGCGTATGGGTCGGCTCGAAATCGTAGATGTCGTCGTGTGTCGGTTTGCCTCTCGCGTTAGCGAGGATGTCGTCGATGATGTTGCGCGCAGACTTCAGCTGAGCCGGATCCAATACATTTTCGACGATGATGCAGCCTTCCTCGTGATAGCTGTGCCACATCTTGTGCGGAAATCATGTTCGCCTCTCGCTATTTTTGCGCGGTGTTTGCTGCCAATGTTTCGTCGAAAAATTTTAGCACGTGGCCGATTAATTGTTTTTCGTGGCCCTCGAAAAAATGTTCTGCGCCGGGTTCCATGACTTGCCGTGAGCCTTTCGCTTTCACGTGCTGCCAATTCCTTAATGCGTTCGTCAACATACCAAAGACGACGTTATAGTCCTTTTCCGCGTAAAGGTCGAGTACCGGAACGGGAATATGAATCGGCTTATCGTAGGTGCCGTGCACAATACCAATGGATGCCCAAGCAAACAATGCCGGATTGTCCTCATCGCGCCAAAGATACTCATTCACCATGCGCGAGCCAAGGCTGTGGCCGACAAACGCGATGCGCTTGTATCCTTTGTCTTGCAAATATTTTATACCTGCGTAAATGCGCTCTACCGCTTCGGGAAACAACGGCTCGTAATGAGTGAATTTCGCTGCCGGCGATAGCACCACTTGTTGAATCGACAACGTCGTATAGCCATGGTCGGGTAGGGCAGAGCGCAGTGGGCCGACCACTTCGTAATCCGGATGCCAGCCGCGGCCGTGAACCAAGATGATGGCTGCTTTCGGGTCTTTCGGCGCTCCGTTAGCAAGCTCAAGAATTTAATGCCGGACTTGGTTTTGAGATAAACCGGATCGCCAACAACTACATTTGGCAGAATCTCATCGGCCCATTTTTTTTCGCGGGCGTAGTCCGGCGGCGTATCTTCCGCGAGTGCCGGAAAGGCGAAACAAAACAAAATTAGCGCGATGAGTTTTTTCATAGGTCCTTAACGATTACGGCATCAAAACGGTTGAACCGGTAGTCTTGCGAGCTTCTAAATCTTGATGCGCTTTAACGGCGTCTTTCAACGCGTAGGTCTGGCGCACGTCGATTTTCACTTTACCTGAGCCGACCATGCCAAACAAATCGTCGGCGGATTTGACCAGGTCTTCGCGTTTGGCCATATAGGTCATCAGCGTCGGGCGCGTCACGTACAACGAACCCTTTGCTGCGAGCATGCCGGTAGGCAAATCCGGCGCATTGCCCGATGAGTTGCCGAAAACCACCATCAAGCCCAGCGGTGACAAGCAGTCCAGCGATTTCATAAAGGTATCTTTGCCGACCGAGTCGTACACCACGGGAACGCCTTTGCCGCCGGTGATTTCTTTCACTCGCGCGACAAAATCTTCGCGAGTGTAGACGATCGGATGATCGCATCCGTTGGCTTTGGCCAGTGCGGCTTTTTCGTCGGAACCGACGGTGCCGATCACCGTTGCGCCGATCGATTTTGCCCACTGGCACAGAATCAAGCCAACGCCACCTGCGGCCGCATGGGCGAGAATCGTGTCGCCGGCTTTGACGTTATAGGTACGGCGCAACAGATATTGCGTCGTCAATCCTTTGAGCATCATCCCCGCTGCCTGTTGATCGGTGATGCCCGCCGGTACTTTTACCAAACGATCGGCGGGGATAATCCGGACTTCGGAGTAAGCACCGGGCGGGCCACCTGCATAGGCGACGCGGTCGCCGACTTTCAGATAATCCACATCGGATGCGACCGCTTCAACGACACCGGAGCCTTCCAAGCCGATGCCACTAGGCAAGGGCAGGGGGTACAAGCCGCTGCGATGATAGGTATCGATAAAGTTCAAGCCGCAGGCGAGGTTTTTTACTCGCGCCTGGCCGGGGCCGGGCGCGCCGACTTCGACATCTTCATATTTCAGGACTTCGGGGCCGCCGACTTGATGAAAACGGATTGCTTTTGCCATGTTGGATATATTCCTAGGATAAGTGTTAGAGCGGTTAGCGGATAAATTGTTCAATCACTAAAAATTCGACTTGTCATTTTAGCCGCTCACAATACAGGACGCATAGGCTATGCGAGCGGAGAGCATCGAAAATAACGATGTGCCACGAGGCATATGCAGAGCGGATCTCCAGGCATGCCATGCCAGGACCGACTATCCATAAGGCGCCTGGCCGACCTTGTTTATTTCCCCATCAACGCCGGAATCGACTTCAAAATCCGATTTTCCATTTTGACGAAATACTGGCCTGCCTTTACGAGATACGCCTGCCACGCAGGATCGGCTTGCATCTGCGCGCGCTTTTGCTCGCGTTCGGCCATGCTTTCGTAGGCCCACATGTGCACGATGTGATTAACCGGGCCCACTTCGCCGATGAAATAGCCGAATGGTTTGCCGAGATGTTTGGTCTGCACGGCAAAGCCTTCCTTTTCGTAGAGCGCTAACAGCTCATTCATTTTTCCGCCGGCGATTTGGTAGGTGCGTTCGTCGATGATCATGGGTTTCTCCTAGTTAAAATTAACAATTGCCTTCACGTTCCAATTTTTTGATGGCTTCTTTTTGCTCCGCGTCTTGTAACCTTTCCGCTTCTTCAAGCAGGGCGCGGTCGGCAAACTTTACTTCGAGTTGGTTGCCGCTCGCATCACGATATTCTGTCAGGACGATCGACGTGGTCGCGTCAGACCATGTGATACTTTCGCCGCCGGAATAGATGCATTTTTTCGGGAACGTTTCGCGCTTAAATTGGTTGCCCAACATCCGTTCGAATTCAGCTTTGACAGTGGTGAAATGATATTGCTCGAAGGTGAGCAAAATGAATTCGAGTTTGTTTTTGTAAAAAAATATGGTTGGCAGGGCGTCGGTTCCTTTGCGAAAACGAGCCAATGTCGGAAAGGTTCTTAATACAGGATCGACCAATTCCGGTTCGACGTCGCCCCCGTTTTGCTCCCGCAAACAATCGGCGCAACGTCCCGCCGGATCGACACCAGTGACCTTGGCAAATTCCGCTGCCGGCATCCCTAAGCTTAAGTTTCCGAAATTACGCGGAAGCGCGTCCGCTGCGAAAGCAGCCGCCATAGAAGTCACCGTGGCGACCAGGCAAATCAGCGCTTTACGCAACACGCGGATTCCTTCCGGTGAGGGGATATTGCGGATCGTTATAGCCGGGCGTCGACGGGTGTCCTTCTGCGACTAAGCGATTCACCAAGGCTTCATCATCGGCGTTGAATTCATGCTTGAACACATCAAGGTATTCTTGCCATTGCTCCATGGTACGCGGGCCGGCGATGACGGAATTTACCGACTTATTGTTTAACACCCAATTTACCGCGAACTGCGAGGCTGTCATGCCGCGTTTTTCCGCATAGGCTTTGATTTCTTGCGCCAGCAACATCGACGCTTCGCGGAATTCCGTTTGCATCATGCGCTTGTCATTGCGTCCGGCTCGGCTTTCGGCAGCAGGCGCGACGCCCGGCTGGTATTTTCCGGTGAGCACGCCACGCGCGACCGGGCTGTAGGGCACGACGCCAAGGCCGAAGTGTTTGCACGCCGGCAAAATCTCGACTTCCGGCATGCGGTTCATCGCGTTGTAGTAGGGCTGACAAACAATCGGCGGCGGCACGCCGAGTTCCTTGCAGGTTTGCATGACCAGGGCGATGCGCCAGCCGCGGTAATTGCTGATGCCCCAATAACGAATCTTGCCGGCACGAACTAGATCGCCGAATGCACCGATTGTTTCGTGCAAGGGTGTGTCGGCAAAGTCCAAATGCGCGTAATAAATATCGATATAGTCCGTGGAGAGCCGCGCCAGACTTGCCTCGCAGGCCATTAATACCCAGCGGCGATTAAGGCCGCCGTCATTGGGATCGTCGCTCATAAAATTGCCAACTTTGGTGGCAAGAATCCAGCGACTGCGCTTTTCCGTGATTAATTTTCCGGTGACGCGCTCCGACTCGCCCTTCACATAAGCATCCGCTGTGTCGATAAAATTGATGCCGGCGTCGAGACCGGAATCGACGATGCGCTTGGATTCGTTTATGTCGGTGCGATCGCCAAACAGCATCGTACCGATACAAATGGGCGAAACTTTAAGGCCGCTTGTGCCGAGTTGACGATAGTCCATGGAATCTCCTTTTCGCTATTTTACTCGATCATGAGAAAATCTTGATTGTGGAAATTTCGATTTCGGCTGGGCAATGGAAAAAATTGATTGCGTAGTGATCGGTGCCGGCGTCGTAGGATTGGCTGTAGCGCGCCGTCTTGCGCTTGCCGGACGCGAAGTAATTGTCATTGAAAAAGCCGAAGGCATCGGCACCGAAACGAGTTCGCGCAATTCCGAAGTGATCCACGCGGGGCATTACTACGCGACCGATTCGCTGAAAGCGAAATTGTGTGTCGACGGCAATCGTGCGCTGTATCAGTATTGCGCCGAGCGCCATGTACCGCACAAACGATTAAGTAAAATTATTGTCGCGACCAGCGATGACGAAATCGTGACGCTGCAAAAGTATGTGAAGCAGGGCGAGATTAATGGCGTGTGCGACCTTATCTGGCTGACTCCAGCACAGGTGCGCGAGATGGAGCCGAACGTTCATTGCGTCGCCGCGATTCATTCCCCTTCCACGGGTTTGATCGATAGTCATGCGTTGATGCTCGCCTATCAAGGTGACTTGGAAAGCGCCGGGGGCACGGTGGTTTTTCACAGTCCCATCGAATCCGGCGAAGTGACAAGCGACGGTGTAATGCTTAACGTCGGCGGCAAAGAACCGATGACGATTCAGTGCAATCTTGTCGTCAATTGCGCGGGTTTGTACGCGCAGGATATCGCAAAAAAAATCACAGGCATTCCACCGCAAACGATACCGCCGATTTTTTACGCTATCGGCCATTATTTCACCGTCAGTGGCAAGCCGGCATTCACACGATTGATCTACCCAGTTGCGGTCGCCGGAAGTCTCGGCCTTCACGTTGCTCTTGATCTCGCGGGTCAAGTGCGTTTCGGCCCGGACATCGAATACATCGACCGAATCGACTACAGTTTTCGCACCAGTCTGTCGACAAAATTTTACGATTCTATCCGCCGTTACTATCCCGATCTGAAGGACGATTCTTTGCAACCAGGCTACACCGGCATCCGCCCCAAACTGCACGGACCCGGTACGCCCGCCGCGGATTTCGTCGTTCAAGGCAAACGCGAACACGGCATCGATGGCCTCATCAATCTCTACGGCATCGAATCGCCGGGCCTGACATCTTCGCTCGCGATTGCCGACTACGTTCATCAACTCATCGGAAAATCAATAATGGATTTCGAACAAGCGATCAAAGCCCGTTACAGTTGCCGCAAATTTTTGCCGCGTGAGGTTCCACGTGTAACGATCGAGAAAATTCTAGAGATATCGCAACACACGGCATCGTGGAACAACGTGCAGCCGTGGCGTGTGTTGATCGCGAGCGGCGACTGCGGCACAAAAATTTAGCGAGGCGCTTAGTCGCTCACGTCGATAGCAGGCGGCAAACCCAATCCCGATTTTGCGTTTCCGACCGACTATCAAGGCATCGAGCGCGAGCGCCGAAAAACCTGCGGCCTGCAGCTTTACCAAGCGGTTAAAATCACCCGCGAAGACGAAGCCGGTAAACGCAACCAATTTCTGGAAAATTTTCGTCTATTCGGCGCGCCTCATGTTGCGTTAATCACCGCGCCAACCTATCTTGGGTTTCTATGCCGCGCTAGATTGCGGCCTTTACGTCAACAGCTTCATGCTCGCTGCGAAAAGTTTGGGCATCGACACCATCGCCCAAGCGGCGATCGCGCATTACAGCGATTTCGTGCGCGAGTATTTTGGAATCGGTGACGATCGAAAACTCGTGTGCGGGGTTTCATTTGGGTATGAAGATACGACGCATCCGATTAATCAATATCGCACCGAGCGGGCAAATTTAGATGAAGTCGTGACGTGGAAATAAATCGGAAGGGTGCATTCATGCACCGGTCAAAACGTTTGGTGCATAAATGCACCCTACGATCACTCTTCGCGTTCAGTGGTCAGGTTCAACCCTCACTACTTTGGCACATTGCGATGCCGTTAGGTCAGGCGGAGTCCATTTCATTCGGCTACGCTTTCTCTCTCGCACGAAGTAAGAGAACCTTCGCCGTTGATCCTGGTGCTTGCGGCTTGCGCATTATCAGCGTCAATGAGAACCGCTAAACGAACAGTTGGCTCTTCGGCTTCAATTTTCCCGACTAATCGAGATGCTACCAATATGACTCCTGTTTTTTAGCAACGCGTTAGCAAACGTAGCCTACTTCCACTCTAGGTTGCTTCAAACGCAAAAAGCGGCGCATCCGCCGCGACGATTTCGTCGACTTTGTAAAACACTTTCTCGATTTTTCCCTCGCGCGGCGAGTGAATGGTGTGTTCCATTTTCATCGCTTCCATGATGAGTAGCGGTTGACCGTTTGCGACGATGTCGCCAACGTGCTGACCATGACTTTCACGATGCGTCCGGGCATTAGCGCGGTGAGGCGGCCGCGGCGGATTCTTCGGCGTGTTCGAAAGCGAAGGGTTGCAGCGGCGATGAATTCATAGCGTTCGCCATTCATGTCGACTAGGTAGTGATCTTCGTGGCGCAGCACCAGCGCGCTTGATACATTGCCATCAATGGTCAGCTTTGACTTCTTTGCTGATTTCGCCTCTGCGTTGAAACTGCATAGGATTGATCGTCGATTTCGATGCGCATAGCCATTCGCATTTCGTCGCACGCGGATTTCGCGTGTGAGGTTGGGCAAGGGATCGGCAAATAGCAGGGTCCGCACACCGCTCCGTTGAGTCGCCAACCGTTCGCGATACCCCACGGCGAATAGGGATCGTTTGACGCGAGTAATCTTGTTCGTGCGGCGATTTCATTCGCGCGCAATTGGCTGACCGCTGCAAATATCAAAGCGCGATGCGGGGCTTTTTCCGGCGCGGACTAGAAGCGAGGCGCTATGTTGCGCGATGAAATGGGTATCGATTTTTCCAGCAGAGAAATCCGGTTCGCGCGCGACTTTTGCCAAGAAATCGATATTGGTTTTGACGCCAATCACGGCCGTTTGCGCTAAGGCTGCGATCAGCTTCTGTTGCGCTTGCTGGCGATCCGCACCAAAGGCAATGAGCTTGGCGATCATCGAATCGTAGTAAATGCTGATTTCGTCGCCTTCCGACTACGCCGGTATCGACACGTACGCCATCGATATCGGTTGGGTAAGTGAAACGGTTTAGCGGCCCGATTTCAGGCAAGAATTGATTCGCGGGATTTTCCGCGCAGATGCGCACTTCGATGGCGTGGCCAGCGCGCGTAATTTGTTCTTGGCGCAGCGGCAAAGGTTCGCCGGAGGCGACGCGCAATTGCCATTCCACCAAATCCAATCCGGTGGTCATCTCCGTGATCGGATGCTCGACTTGCAAGCGCGTATTCATTTCCATAAAAAAGAATTCGCGATCTTCGCCGACGATGAATTCGATTGTTCCGGCGTTGCTGTAGTTGATCGCTTTTGCTGCGGCGACAGCAGCTTCGCCCATTTTTTTGCGCAAGTTGCGTCATCAAGAAAAGGCGAGGGCGTTTCCTCCAATACTTTTTGATGGCGGCGCTGAATCGAACATTCTCGTTCGAACAGATGCACGACATTGCCGTGGCTGTCGCCGAATACTTGAAACTCGATGTGGTGCGGGCCTTGCACGTAGCGCTCGATCAGCACGGTGTCGTCGCCAAACGAATTTTTCGCTTCGCGTTTAGCTGCTTCCAGTTGCGACAAAAAATCAGCGTGTTTTTCAACGAGACGCATGCCTTTGCCACCGCCGCCGGCGATGGCTTTGATCAGAACCGGATAGCCAATGCGTTTGGCTTCAGTTGCGAGAAAATTCGGTTCTTGCTCGTCGCCGTGATAACCCGGCACCACGGGCACGCTGGCTTTTTCCATGAGCGCTTTTGCTGCGCTTTTCGAGCCCATCGCGTCGATGCGCCTCGGCGGTTGGGCCGATGAATGCGATATCCGCTGCGTTGCACGCTCGCGCAAAATCAGCGTTCTCGGAAAGAAAACCATAGCCCGGATGAATCGCCTCGGCGCCGGTCTTGCGCGCGACATCGAAAATGACTTCGCCGCGAAGATAAGATTCCACCGGCCGCGGGCCGCCAATGTGAAATGCTTCATCCGCTAAATTGACATGCCGCGCATGACGATCTGCATCGGAATAAACCGCGACGGTATTGAATGCCCAAGCGCTTGCAGGTTTGAATGACGCGACAAGCAATTTCACCGCGATTGGCGATCAATATTTTTTTAAACATGACTTATTTTTTCAGCCAGCTCGGCGGGCGTTTTTCTAAGAACGCGGCCAATCCTTCTTGGCCTTCGGGCGAAATGCGAATGTGAGCGATGCGCTCGGCGGTATCGGCAACGACGGAATCAGTCGGTGGCCGATGGGCGACTGACGCGATCAGATCCTTCGCTTCTGCTTGCGCAACGGGGCCGGGGATTATGAGCAAATCGATCATCGCTTGCACCGCTTGATCTAACTCGTTTGCGGTGACGCTGGCATTCAACAAACCAAAATTTACTGCATCGGAAGCGTTAAATCGTTCGCCGGTCAAAAAATAGCGTCGCGCTTTTTTCTCGCCAATCGCAGCGACAACATAAGGGCTGATCACAGCAGGAATTAATCCAAGTTTCACTTCCGTTAGCGCAAATTGCGCGTCCTCCACCGCGATAGCCATATCGCAACAGGCGATCAATCCGACGCCACCGCCATAAGCCGGGCCATTCACGCGCGCGATGGTTGGCTTCGGCAAACGATTCAACGTCAGCATCAATTCGCCGAGCGCCATCGCATCATGATAATTTTCTTCCTCGGTGAATGCGGCCATGCGCCGCATCCAATTCAGATCGGCGCCGGCGGAGAATGATTTACCTGCACCGGTAAGAACCACAACACGAATTGCTGTTGTCGGCGCCCGCTGCTTCCAACGTTTGAGTGAGTTCGAGAATGAGTTGATCGTCAAACGCGTTGTGAATATCGGGGCGATTCAGCGTGATGGTCAATACGCCATCGCCGGATCGAGAAGTGAGCAAGTTAGACATAGTGCTCTCTACATTCTAAACACGCCATAGCGCGTGTCTTCGATCAGCGCATTCATCGCCGCCGAAAGTCCTAAACCCAGCACCATGCGCGTATCGGCGGGATCGATGATGCCGTCATCCCACAAGCGCGCCGTGGCGTAGTAGGGGTGACCTTGCGTTTCATATTGCTCGCGAATCGGCGCTTTGAATTGCTCTTCTTCGTCTTTGCTCCAAGTGCCTTTTTTCGCTTCGATGCCATCGCGCTTTACCGTCGCGAGAACCGATGCCGCTTGCTCGCCGCCCATCACCGAAATGCGCGCGTTCGGCCACATCCACAACATGCGCGGATTGTAGGCGCGGCCGCACATGCCGTAGTTTCCGGCACCGAACGAACCGCCGATGATGACGGTGAATTTCGGAACTTTTGCGCACGACACGGCGGTGACCATTTTCGCGCCATCTTTCGCGATGCCGGCATTTTCGTACTTTTTGCCGACCATGAAGCCTGTAATGTTTTGTAGAAAAACGAGTGGCACACCACGTTGATTGCACAGCTCGATGAAATGCGCGCCCTTCAATGCTGACTCAGAAAATAATATTCCGTTGTTGGCGACAATGCCGACAGGATAGCCGTGAATGTGGGCAAAACCACAGACCAACGTGTTGCCATACAACTGCTTAAACTCATGGAATTCCGAGCCGTCGACAATGCGCGCGATGATTTCGCGAACGTCGAATGGCTGGCGCGTATCCTTCGGCACGATGCCGTAAATTTCTTCGATCGGATAGCGCGGCTCGACGACAGTACGTACTTCCACGGGCATTGGCTTCGGGCGATTCAGATGCGAAACAATTTCGCGCGCGATGTTAAGCGCATGTGCGTCATCTTGCGCGAGATGATCGGTTACGCCGGAAGTGCGGCTGTGTACATCGCCGCCGCCCAAATCTTCAGCGCTCACCACTTCGCCGGTCGCGGCTTTTACCAACGGTGGCCCGGCGAGAAAAATCGTACCTTGATTTTTGACGATGATCGATTCATCGCACATCGCCGGCACATAAGCGCCACCCGCCGTACAAGATCCAAGTACCACGGCGATTTGCGGAATGCCCAGCGCGGACATATTCGCTTGGTTGTAAAAAATGCGACCGAAGTGTTCTTTATCGGGAAATACTTCGTCTTGCAGCGGTAAGAACGCACCGCCGGAATCGACGAGGTAAATACACGGCAAGCGATTCTGCATCGCGATTTCTTGCGCGCGCAAATGTTTCTTCACGGTGATCGGATAATACGTGCCGCCCTTAACCGTCGCGTCGTTTGCAATCACGACAACTTCTTTGCCTTGCACGCGACCAATTCCCGCAATCATGCCTGCACAGGGCGCGTCGTTGTTGTAGAGGCCGTAAGCGGCGAGGGACGAGAATTCTAGGAATGGGCTGCCGGGATCGAGCAAGGCGAGAATACGCTCGCGTGGCAGCAGTTTTCCACGTGCCGTGTGTTTGTTGCGCGCATCAATGCCGCCGCCCTCAGCGATTTTGGCGACTTTGTCGCGCAAATCACTTACAAGGGAACGCATGGTCACTTCGTTGATGCGGAATTCTTCTGATTCGAGGTCGATTCTTGTTTTGAGAAGGGGCATTTACGGTGACTGATCGATGGCTTCATTGGCAGGCTGGATCAAGGCGCGCAGCGCTGGATCCACCGTTAAGAAAATGGTGGATCCGCTGCGCTTGATCCACCCTACATTAAGTTGTTTCATCGAATAACTCACGACCAATAAGCATGCGGCGAATTTCGTTGGTGCCCGCGCCTATGTCGTAAAGTTTTGCATCGCGTAACAAGCGGCCGGTTGGATAGTCGTTGATATACCCATTGCCGCCGAGGCATTGGATCGCTTCGAGCGCGACTTGCACGGCGGCTTCCGAGGCATAAAGTAAGCACGCCGCCGAATCCTTGCGCGAGGGGTGGCCTTCGTCGATGGAAGTGGCAACGCGGTAGGCAAAGGCGCGCGAGGATTGCAATTTCACATACATATCGGCGAGCTTGCCTTGCATTAATTCGAAGGTGCCGATCGGTTTGCCGAATTGCTTTCGTTCGTGAACGTAGGGCACGACAATGTCCATCGCTGCTTGCATAATGCCGATGGGCCCACCGCAAAGCGTGACACGTTCGGTGTCCAGGCCGCGCATCAAAATTCGCGTGCCACCATTGGCATAACCCAAAATATTCTCTTCTGGTATTTCACAATCTTGGAATACTAATTCGCAAGTGTTCGAGCCGCGCATGCCGAGTTTGTCGAGCTTTTGTGCGGTGCTAAATCCCTTCATGCCTTTTTCGACAATGAAAGCGGTCATTGAGCGCGCCGACGATTCAATTTCCGAGGTGCGCATGTAAACGATCAGCGTGTCCGCATCGGGCCCGTTGGTGATCCACATTTTGTTGCCGTTGGCGATCCAGCGATCGCCATGTTTCACTGCGCGACACGACATCGAGCCAACCACGTCCGAACCTGCGCCGGGTTCGCTCATCGCCAGGGCGCCGATGTGTTCGCCGCGACAAAGTTTCGGCAGATATTTTTGTCTCTGCGCGTCGTTGCCGTTCAGAAATAAATTATTGACGCAAAGATTCGAATGGGCGCCGTACGACAAACCAACCGATCCTGAGGCGCGCGAGATTTCCTCGATCGCGACGACATGGGCGAGATAGCCCATTGCGCTGCCACCGAATTCCTCTGCGACGCAAATGCCGAGTAAACCCATGTCGCCGAGTTTGCGCCAGACGTCCATCGGGAATTCATTGCTGCGATCGATTTCCGCAGCGCGCGGCGCAAGTTCGGCCGCAGCGAATTTCTGTACGCTATCGCGAAGTGCGTCTATGTCGTCGTTGATTCTGGTGTCGAAAAGCATATTTAATTGAGACTACTTATCCTTTTGTCATTCCCGCGTTGGCGGGAATCCATTCGGCATGTCAATTGCCAAAGGTACTATGGATTCCCGCCTGCGCGGGAACGGCAGATTGGTTATTCATAAGCGCTGCGAGAGAAATTCGAACTTACTTCGGCGCCATACGAATCGCACCATCCAACCTTAACACCGAGCCATTCAACATCGTGTTCTCAATAATGTGCTTGGCCAGCGCCGCATATTCGTCCGGATGGCCTAGGCGCGAAGGGAAGGGCACTTGCGCGCCCAAGGATTCGCGCGCCGATTCCGGCAGACCCGCCATCATCGGTGTGTCGAACAATCCCGGCGCAATGGTAACGACGCGAATGCCGGACCTTGCCAATTCGCGCGCGATCGGCAAGGTCATTGCGTTGACGCCACCCTTCGATGCCGAGTAGGCCGCTTGTCCGATTTGACCTTCGTAGGCTGCGACGGACGACGTATTTATGATGACGCCGCGTTCGCCGCCTTCGTCCGGCGTGTTATTCATCATTGCGGCGGCCGCGAGGCGAATGACATTGAAGGTGCCGATCAAGTTGATGTTAATAATGCGCTGAAAGACATCCAATGGATGCGGGCCTTCTTTGCCCAGTACCTTCGCTGGCGCGCCGACGCCGGCGCAGTTCACAGCGCCGTTCACGGCGCCGAAACTGCTGACCGCGAGCGCGATTGCGGAATTTACATGGGCTTCGTTGGTGACGTCCGCCTTGGCAAATCGAGCTTGTGCGCCGAGTTGCTTGGCGAAGGCTTCACCTTGCGTGGCGTTGACGTCAATGAGCACGACGTTGCCGCCGCCGCTCACAATCACTTGCGCCGTTGCCGCGCCGAGTCCGGAGCCGCCGCCGGTAATCACAAAGGTTTTGTTTTGGAGTTTCATATCGAGTTGTATTGTTGGGAAGAGGGGTTCAGAATCCGAATTGAGTTCATGCCGCAATTTTAGCTTTTTTCCGCGTTTCTTTCAGAGGTATTTCTCGGGAACACGGCTGCTAGCGCGACTCTTCGAGCAATGCTTGGAAAGCCGCATGAATATTGGCTCTACAGGCATGGCATGCCACGAGCCAAGCGGAATGCGAGTCGTGGCGTAGTAGGGTGCATTTATGCACCTACAATAAAATGGCGCATGAATGCACCCTACATTTTCTGGAGATTTAAACATGGCTACACCCGTTGACCCCAACGATCCGATTATGACCGGCGAGAATTCGTTCATTCGCCTTAGCCACGATGGCGGCAAAACGCAAAGCGATCGCTTTAGCCATTGGCGCGTGTTGTGGTGCCCCGCGGGCGCGGGTCATGCGCTCTTCATGCAAAGCGAATTGACGGCCGGGAAAGTCAAAATCTTTAGTGACAACGTTGCCGTCGCGCGCTGGCTGCAGCGCAATATCGAAACGCTATTGTTTCCCGCGTTCGCCGACGAGCAATTGCCGATCGTCGGCGCCGATTTTATGCGTCACGGTGATGCGCAATCGTCAGCGATTGAAACCGTTACATCGAGCGAACATGAAATGACGCTGACGTGGTACGACTTTATCGCGCCGTTGGTGTTGACCATGCCGCCGGGCTTTAACAATCGGCCGATCGGTGTCTTCAGCACATTTTTTCCGGCGCGGGCCGCGCAAGTGGAAATGGATGGCGAAGTCACCGCTGGTCAACCGTGGGAGGAAATGCGCGGCGATCGCAAATCAAGCAGCGCGTGCTTGGCATGGTCGGAAACGTGGGTGAAACCAAAATGAGTGAGGCGATCAGCATCGATGTTTATTCTGATGTAGTTTGCCCGTGGTGTTACATCGGCAAGCGCAAGCTAGAACAAGCGTTGGCACGCCTTCGCGAGCAAGATGTGGTTGTGATGCCCAATTGGCGGGCATTTCAGCTTAACCCCGATATACCCGCTGCCGGTGTGGCGCGCAAAGAATATGTTGAAACAAAATTCGGCGGACCCGAACGCGCGAAGGAAATTTACGCACGCGTCGCTGGGGTAGGTCACGAAGTTGACATTGCGTTTCAATTCGATCAAATCGAGCGCCAACCGAATACGATCAACGCTCATCGCTTAATTGCCTACGCAGGAGCGCATGGTAACCAAGATGCCGTTTCGGAAGCCTTGTTCCGTGCGTTTTTTCTTGAGCTGCGCGATATCAGCGATGTCGCTGCGCTCAGTGAAATCGCCGCAAATACGGGATTGAATCGCGACGCAGTTTACGCATATCTGTCGTCCGATCAGGGAACGGCGGCGGTGCAGCAAGAGGATGCCGTTGCGCGTCAATTGGGCATCACCGGCGTGCCATTCTTTGTATTCGGTGGAAAGTATGCAGTGTCCGGCGCGCAGAATCCGGATGTGTTGGTGCAAGCCTACCAGCAAGCAGCCAGCGAATTAGCGACGTCTTAAGCCGTAGCCGGCCGTAATTGCCGTTCGGCAAAAATAATTGGCAACGTTTCGAAAAAAGGACGTACCTCCGCGTTGGTCAAAATCCCGTGCTGTTCCAGAGCCGCGTGCAATTTAGGCAAATTGTAGTGCGGGACGGCGGGGTAAAGGTGATGTGCAAGGTGATAATTCACATGATGCGGGAAGATAAAAAAGCGCTGCCAAGCATTCGCGATATTGGTGCGCGCTGCCGTTAGGGGTGAAGAAAAATCCGTCACGGCACCATGCTCGCAAATGGCGCGCAAGCGAAGAGTGGCTTGCAGCAAGGTTAGTAACGGGATTACCCAAAGGACGATGTAATACCAACCCCAGCCGAGCGCGAACATCGTAATCGGTGTCAGCACATGAAACGCAACCACACCCCAGCGATCTTGTAACGCCGCGCACCGCAGGGCAGGGGAGGTATCGTCAAGCGGTCGCTGGGAGACCTTGGTGTCCAAATTGATCGCCGGATTGCCGAAAAAATACGCATAGTTTTTGAACGCGGTTTGCCCGGTCAAATCCTTCAATAATTTTTTGATGAGATATTTCTTGCCGCGCGGATAGCCACCGTGCAGCGCGATGTCAGGATCTTGTGGCTGGTAAAGGTAGTTGTGGTGTAGCCGATGAATGACTCGATAGCTGCACATGGAAACACCGCCGACCATACCGATCATGCGCCCGAAAAAATCATTCAGCGAACGATTCGAAAATAGGCGATAGTGCGCCGCTTCGTGGGCCAAAATGAACAGCGCGTGCTGCAATGGCGCGATCAACACGATTGCGATCAGCGCTACCCACCACGACCAATAGACGATTGCCGTGGCGATGATGAATGCAAGCAAGCCAAAAGTGTAGATGATCGCGCCAATTGATCGCAGCGAATCGAGCTGAGTGAGCGGCGCCAAGACTTCGACGGGCAGCTTTTTTCGAACGTCATCGCGAAATTCTTCACCGGTACGCGTTTCCACTATGCTGATTGTCGAGCGGTGGTTGGGAGTACAAGTTTACGCCGCGTGCCGGCGCTTGTCATTCACGTTGGTTGGCCCGTGACAGAGTCGGCGATTGCCCGCGGTCAAACTTTCCCAACTCGCAATTCGACCGATCGGCCGGATCCAGTCGATTACAGCGTTGCAATAAAATTCGCGATCAGTTCTCGCGTAATGATCGCTTGATCGCGATGCGGTGTGTGGCCACACTGAGGGAGTAAATGAATCGCAGTGATGTCTGGTCGCGCCGTTGCGATCGCCTCAACTTGCATAGCGCTGCCATACTCGTCCTGTTCGCCTTGGATTGCCAGAATCGGGCAGCGAACCGAAGGCACGTATGACTCGATACTCCAATCGCGAAAATCTGCATGGGCCCAAATGTCATGCCAACCCCAAAACGTTTTTTTTACATCGCGGTGATGGCGCGCTAATTTTTCCGGTAGGTCGGTGCTGCGAAACGCTGCAGCCGCTATTGCCACACCTTGCAACGAAATTGCTTCGACAAAAAGATGTGGGGCTTCGACAACGAGGCCGGCGACATTTCGATATGTACCTGCATAAATTAGCGCAATTGATGCGCCGTCGCTATGACCAAACAAAATCGGATTTTCGATATCACACTGCGCCAATAGTTCGGGTAGCGTGTCAAGCGCCTCGCGATGCATGTAATCCGCTTTGCGCGGCTTGTCGAGCACGTCCGATTGACCATAGCCATAGCGCGAATAGATTAGCGCGGAACATCCCGTTGCCGCGACGACTTGCCGGGGAAAGTCACGCCACAGGCTGACGCTGCCTAAGCCTTCGTGCAAAAATACGATCGTTGGTCGATCGCTCACGGCACTGGAAAGATGAACTATTTCAAGTGCCCTGCCCGCAACGCTAATGTTAAAGCGCTTTTCCAATGGGGTATGCTGTTGAGCCGCGCCGATATTGGCTGAGGAAGCCATGCATTACTTGGGTGAGTTTGATCGTGTCATCGTACTACAATACGGCTTCGAGGTTTGCGAGCCTCAGTCACTCACAAAATTTAGGAATTAAGATGAATTATGCTTTGCCGCTTTGGGATATTCCCCATGTCGCCATCAGCCAGTCCGATGCGACGTTTCCGGTACATAGAATTTATTGTGTCGGCCGTAACTATGCAGAGCACGCCATCGAAATGGGCGCGGATCCGGTTAAGGAAGCGCCGTTTTTTTTCTGCAAGCCGAATGACGCGGTCGTGCCGAGCGGCAGCGTGATTTCCTATCCGTCAGCGACGAGAAATTTTCATCATGAAGTCGAACTCGTCGTCGCACTCAAAAGTGGCGGCGCGAATATCACACCAGAAGCCGCGCTGGACTTAGTGTTTGGCTATGCCGTCGGGGTCGATTTAACGCGTCGCGATTTGCAGCAAGCGGCGAAAGACAAAGGTCGTCCGTGGGATGTGGGCAAAGCATTTGATCGTTCTGCACCGATCGGCAACGTTGCGTCCAGTTTCCGCGGCGGCCACATTCCGCAAGCGGCGATTACCATCTGCGGTGAACGGTGCTATGAAGCAAAGCAGCGACGTCAAAGATATGATTTGGAATGTGCCGGAAATCATCGCGCATTTATCTGGCTTGTTCGAATTAAAAGCAGGCGATTTGATTTATACCGGCACGCCCGCAGGCGTCGGGCCGTTGGTAAAAGGCGATAGCGTTGACAGCGCGAATCGCCGGGCTTGCCGCCGCTTGATTTCAGCATCGCCTAGCCATGCGTAAACTCTTCGGCTATTTTCGTAGTTCCGCGGCGTTTCGCGTGCGCATTGCGCTGAACTTGAAGGGATTGGATTACGAACACGCGATCGTTCATTTAACGAAAAATGGCGGCGAGCAATTCTGCGCCCGAATATCGCGCGCTCAATCCGCAAGCATTGGTGCCGGTGTTGCAAGAAGACGATGGCGACGTTGACGCAATCGTTGGCAATCATTGAATTTTTAGATGAGATCGTATCCCGAGCCAGCTTTTCTGCCGAAGTCCATCGCCGCCCGTGCGCGCGTGCGTTCGCTCGCTTTGATGGTCGCATGCGAAATTCATCCGCTGAATAATTTGCGCGTGCTGCGTTATTTGGTGAACGAGTTGAAGTTGAGCGAAGAACAAAAAAATCAGTGGTACGGACATTGGGTGTTATCGGGATTGGTGCCGTTGGAATCGCGCCTCGCGAACGACAAGGCCACGGGCGAATTTTGTCACGGCGACTCGCCGGGACTGGCGGATATTTGCTTGGTGCCACAGCTTGCGAACGCGCGTCGCTTTAATATCGAACTGGATGCGTTTCCGACGCTGGTTCGCATCGAGAAAAATTGTATGACATTTAAAGCATTTCAAGATGCCGCGCCCGGCGCTCAACCCGACTCAGAATGAAGACGATCCCCTCCCTTGCGTTGCGGGTGAGGGCTAGGGTGGGGGAGAATTCCATACGCTCAGCCCAAGCCAACCCCGCTTCAGTTCCGGTGCGCGGCCGATACTCACAACCGACCCAGCCGCGATAGCCCAATTCATCAATCAAGTCGAATAAAAACGGATAGTTGATTTCGCCGACGCTCGGCTCATGCCGGCCCGGCACGCCGGCAAATTGAACATGACGAATCACGCAAATGTTTTCGCGCAGCGTTTCTGCGAGACGGCCTTGCATGATTTGCTGATGATACAAATCCAAATGCAAAAATAAGTTATCGCTGACGACGCGGGCCATGATTTTTCGCGCTTGATCGACACGATGCAGAAAAAATCCGCGCATGCCTTGAGTGACGTAGTGCTCCCCGCCTTGCACGATATCCATTTTGTTGTTGATCGGCTCAATCACGGCGGCGACACTGATTTCCCTTAGCGCCTCGCAGCGATTTTAAGATTGGCAATGAAAGTATTTTCTGCGAGTTCATATGGCGTAGCAGAATCGTAAACGCCTGCGAGCACATGCACGCATTCCGGCTTGAGCACTCGCGCGTACGCAATGGTTTTCTTTAAACCTACTTGAAATTCTGTTTCCCGCCCAGGCACGGACCAAGCCCGCGATCACCTGCCTGCCAATTTCCGGTGGGCGTATCGATCAGCGCCAAGGTGAGTTGATGTTCTGCCAGTAAATCCGCCAGTTGTTGCGCAGGCCAATCGTAAGGCACTTGAAATTCCACGGCGCGAAATCCGCAACCGGCGGCGCGCGCGAAGCGATCCAGGAATGGGATTTCGCTAAACAAATAATGCAGGTTTGCGGCAAATTTAGGCATGGGCGAATTATGCCTCAATCTTCGCGTCGTGCCACGAGCCGCATGCATGTTAGCTCTCAGAGCATGCCATGCCGCGAGGCAAGTGGGACGTGAGTCCTGGCGATGGCAAGTAACTTTGCAATTCGCTCAACAAAGCGTATACCATCTCTTTAACGCTTGGCCGCACCGCGCGCTTAGTATCGAAAAATAGGAGGAGAACATCATGGCCGAACCATCATCCGTTGCGAATCCGTATGCCTACGACAATAGCGCGATCGAAACGCCGCCTACAACCCTTCGCGGCGCATTGCGTCGAGTCGGCCCTGGATTGGTATTGACTGCATCCATAGTCGGTTCCGGTGAACTGATCGCGACAACGAAACTCGGTGCCGAAGTCGGCTATGTGTTGCTGTGGGCCGTGATCGTCGCGTGCTTAATCAAGGTCGTCATTCAAGGCGAAATTGGCCGCTACACCATCGCCACCGGCGAAACCGCGCTGCAATTCATGAATCATATGCCGGGCAAAATTCTTGGATTGTCATGGGTGATTTGGTTGTGGGCGCTGGTGGGGATCTTGGTCATGTTCGCAGTCGGTGGCATGTACGGCGGCGTCGCGCAAACGTTGCATATGATAGTCCCCGCTATTAGCGTTGATGTTTGGGTTGTTGTGTTATTGATCGTCACATTGTTTGTCCTGATCACCGGTTCCTACGGTCAAATCGAGTTCGTCGCGACTCTTTTGGTCGTGATCTTCACTATTTTGACGGTCGTCACCGCCGGTGTGTTGGTGTTCCATCCGGAATATTTCACCTGGAGTAGCGTTGCCAAAGGGCTGGCGTTCGACGTGCCGGACAAAGGCTTTTTCACCGCCGTCGCCGTGTTCGGCATTACGGGCGTCGGCGCGATTGAGCTCACGCAATATCCCTATTGGTGCGTGGAAAAAGGCTACGCGCGTTTTGCTGGTGTGCGCGACGGTAGCGCCGCATGGAATGCGCGCGCGAAGGGCTGGATACGCGTGATGCACGTCGATATTTTACTGGCCATGGTGATTTACACCTTCGCCACCGTCGCGTTTTATCTGCTCGGCGCCGGCGTGTTGAACACGTTGGGACTCATTCCCGAATCAAGCAAGATGATCGAAAATTTATCCAAGATGTATACCGAACTGCTCGGCACGGCGGGGCTGTATCTGTTCATCTTCGGCGCAATTGCCGTGCTTTATAGCACCATCTTTGCCGCCACTGCCGGCCTCTCGCGCCAATTCGCCGATCTCGTTGGTATCGCCGGCGCTTATCGCTTTGACGATTACGCGCAGCGACGTAAATGGCAACGCATCATGGTCGTCGTCTTCAATGGAATGCCGGTACTACTTTATTACGCAGTCAAACTTCCCGCGCTAATGGTCACCATCACCGGTGTTTCGATTGCCTTGTTGCTACCGGTCATTGCGATCTGCACGCTTTACCTGCGCTACAAAAAATTGCCGCAAGAAGTCGCGCCGCCACAATGGGTGTCTGCGTTACTGTGGATCACGACGATTGTGATTACCGTTGGCATGACGTGGTATGCGTTGAAACAATTACCGATGTTTAAATAGGGCGCGTCGGCATTGAGTCTCAGGTCAAAGTTAAGTGACCTTAACGTTCGAACGTCGAGGCGACGGTCTGGTTCAGGTTGGACGGAGCGAATGACGACGCGTTGCCGGTTGATAGGGTGATAAAGGGTGGTCGACCGGGATCTACGACTCAGATAATAAAGTTATTTAACATAATATACATTATACGAAATTGAGACGCCGCCAATTGCTCGCGGCTTAATGGATATTTTGATCTAACTCAGACTTGAAAAGTCTGCATTGTCCAACGTCCAATCGTCAGCGCTTGCGCTACACCCGTGCCGTGTCCGTAAAATCGCGGCACAGTCGCGCCGGTTCGCAGCCGCCATACCGCGCCGCTCTTGGTGACCTGAAATGCTGGGTTCGTGGTTTGATTGTCGCCCACGGGACTGATGAAAATCTGATCGCCGATAGCAAAGCCGGTTTCGCCGACAATACAAGTCAACACGATGACGAATGACGGCACGGCGACGCTGGGCGCCACAGTGAAATCGGCGACTTGATTGACCTGTAGGTTCAGCGCGTTGTGCATGGCAACCGGCGCGCTCGCTACACCTGGGATTCCCTGGATGCCCTGCACACCGACGACGCCTTGCTGGCCTTGCGCGCCTTGGATACCGGGATCGCCCTTATCGCCCTTACCACCCGCCGCGCTTACGGCACCTGTAACATTTTTCAGTTTTATTTGACCGTCGATTGAGTCTATAAAGACGTGGGCACGTCCAGTATCCGCCGCCGGAATCTCGGCAGCATCGGCCATGAGTAGATCGATAAAGCCGCTCATGCCATTCTCCCAACCGCTAAACAGCCGTCGATAACGAGCCGCCCGTCTGAGGCGGAAGCCGTTACGAACGCGCATTTCAACGCCGTAGGCGATTGATACGACGCGCTCTAGCGGTACCAGGTATCGCGCGGTATTGAGCGCGGCAAGGTTGCTTTTGAGTGACCAGCTGGGCATTTAATTTCTCCTGGAGGATTGGATGCGAGATTTATTCGGCGAGGTTGCGGTGACGATTGATGATGTTGAATGCTGGCTTGATGTCATTGTGAACAATCGTGTCTCTACCTTGAAACTTGGCTACTACGTTGTAAATTGGAACGTAGTCGATAAGATTCGCGCCGCGAAACTCGACGGCGATTGGGAAAGGATTGAACGTGAACGAGCTGATCGATTGGGCGATGTACGCATTGATCGCGGCGCTTTGTTGCGGCGCGCTTATGGGTTCTTTTCTTACGTGGCTCGTGATTAAGCGTAAGGAATATCCTACAGTGGTTCGCGGCGTGATCGAGATGCTAGCGCTCATCGTCCTTGCTCTTGCGCTGGACTGGCTCGGCTTGTCGAGCTTGTGGCGTGAATTCACGGGTACCTCGTCGATTTGGTTCGTCGGATTGACTTATTTTCTGTTGGAGAGTGCACGCGAACGCATCAGCGAAATCGACTCGACGCCGCTGCAGTCGCACGATGCGCGCACTTAGAATCACAGCAATCGGACGGGCGCAGGCCGTTTGGTTTGGCATAAAAGGCTGGGTTTCTTTGCGCGATCCGTGGCGAGCGTACGCGGCGCGGCATTTGCCTTCACTGGCATTCCTGAGCGATACACATGAGGACTCAATGTGCCGTTTTTTAGTGAGTTTCATACTAAATTTCGCCACTTTGAGTCCTCATGCGATGGTGTTCAATTCGTCTTTGAATAGTCTCGACGCTTTAAAGATCGCTTTTTTGCCTGCCTGAATCTGGATCGCTGCGCCAGTGCGCGGGTTTCGCCCTGAAGTGGCTTGAGTAGTCACGCGCTTAAACTGTCCGAACTTTTCTAGCAAGATGACGCGATCATTTGCAAGTTCGCGCTTTACCGCGCCGGTGATGGAATAAATTACAAGAAGGGCTTGGAAGTGAGTGATTTTTGCATCCCTTGCAATGACTTCAATCAATTCTGCTTGGTTCATGATGCATCGAGCCTCTAGGATCGCTTAGGTGCGGTTTGTTTTAGTCGATTGATGACAATGGTCACGTCTTATTCTGTTAAATTCCTGGATCGTATTCAACCAGCACGCCACCGGCATCGCGCTTTACCCATAGGCGCGAGTAACCATCGCGCATCTGGCGATCGTAATATTTTCTGCTGTACGCGCGCGCTCTAATGTACTTATCAGCATCGTTGACGGTTTGCGGATCGAGGTTTCCGCGATTGGTTCGCACGCGAGTGATAATCATGTTCAAGTATCGCTTTTAATTAACGATGGTTGACCGGCGAACGCTTTTTCGAGCTGCACGACGATTTCACGTTCGAAGCTTTGGATGATCGATGAGTCTACCGGGTATAACCGCTGGAAGCTGGTACCCAGCCGGTTATTAATCACGTTCGTGATGCCCTGACCTAAATCCTCCAGAAACATTTCGCGATTCGAGATATCACGAAACGGCGTATTGAGTCCCAACTTGAAGCTGATCGCGTTGCCAAAGGATCTTTTAGAAAACGGATCGGCCGCATCTAGTTGCAGTCCGATCTTATCGCCTACCGCACTGGCGAGTGACGCCTTGCTGAATGGATCGAGCGGATCAAGTTCGAGCCCTACTCGCAAACCAACGGCGCGTCCGATGCTGGCTTTGAGAACGGTTCGTAAGGGTCGAGCTGCAACTGAATTTGAGGCCGATCGCCGCACCGAGCGATGCCTTGCTAAGCGGATCATCCGGGTCGAGTTCCATGCCGGTCTTCTGGCGCACCAATCCGACGATGTATACGTCAACGTCTAGTTTAACAGCGCCTGGACAGCGGGACTATCAGCATGTGCCTCCAGGTAATCCCAGAATTTTTCGAGCAACACCCCGAGCAAACGACTTGCGTGGTTATCGTGCGCCAATGCAAAATTAGCCGCCTAATCAAAAATCCCATTAGTGACTCTGCCTCAAGGTATCGGCCATCACGATCAGGATCGTGCCGAGAGGTAAATAATTTCGGCAATGTCACTCCAGGTTGCCGCGCTAACAACGGTGATTGCGCCGCCCGTTGCTTTTAACAATGCGTTCGCACGACGTTAGCCGCATCAACACGATGCGTGCGCGGCTTGGCGCTTGCTCCAGTGCAGCGATGGATTTTTTCGATATCACGTTTTGATAGTCCGATCTGGTAGGGCGAGCGAAGCCGCCCTACCAATTTTTTGTTACTGCTGCGCCGGTGGCGGGAACAGCAATACTAGGCGATCGCGCTCGGAGATCAACCACGCTGCTGCGCGACGGCGGTATCTCGAATCGCTTTCTTTTCGTTGTAGACGCCCTGCTGGCTCGGCGTGCCAGCTTGAAAACTCGCGACTGCCGCGAGTGCTGCCTCAGCGGCTACGACACGGCCATTTTGCGCGGGCAGCGCCTTGACGAGGAGCTGTGCTGTTTTGCGGCAATTTGTGCGGGCGTGTACGTTTCGGGGAACGAGGGCACGAGCGCGGCGGTGTCGGCGGTGAATGTGACGGCGGTGAGGCCATAATTCTCTTTGGAGATGGCGCGCAGCGCGTCATCGATGTTTGGCCAAGTACGTACTTGCCGCTATTGTCAGCGACTTCTACGGCTTGGGTGCTTTCGCCGCCGCCGACTAAATTCGGCGCGTTGACGTTCGCCGTTGCCTTGAAACGGAGCTTGCGTTCGTCGGTAATGACGAGGTTGATCGCCAGCGTGGCGAGCGACGGGTTGTATTTTCGGATTAGTGCGGGGGTTAAGCGTTGCATGGTGATGATCCTTGTCGATGTGGAGAGAAATTTAAAAATTCCACCATGGCAGCCGCATCATTGCCTATTTTTTGAGCAACCGCAACCGTACAGTTATTGACACGAGTCCAAGGGGCCAGAATTCGCCACTCCCGCCTGATCGAGGCGTACATGTTCGTATCGCCCGCACGACCGGCGAGTTGCACACCGATCGGTTCATGAAGCCGCGCGCTTCGCCGTACTTGCCGGGCTTGTCGTCCACTCCCACGCGATTTTTAACTTGCGCTGATTGCGCTTGATGGTGACGCCGCCCGTCGCGGAAAGAAACGCGGCGAAGTCGCATTTTTCGTTATCGCGCCGATTTGCGGCTTGCCAGGATCGCGTTAGCGCGTTTTGTTTCGTGCCCTTGATGGTCTCGTATGGGACTTTTCGTAGCTCGCGCCAGAGTCCGACGGGAGCGCCGCCGATTTGTTGGAACTGTCTGATGCCGTGGTACTTGCCCACGCCGGAACGCGAGCGGTCGCTCGGTTTAGCGCGCACTCTATCAACCCGTCGCTCTCCGGCGCGCCCATCGCCTTCGCAATGTACTTCGCGACATAGCCCGCCGCACTCCCTTCTTTTAAGTTGATCGTTTCAAATCGCACCCGCCGCTTCTTGCGCGCCGGGTTCGTTTGGCGAGTCGGCTAGGCCATAGACAAGAGAACACTCCCGCACATCCGGCAGAAGCGATACCCCTCGCCCTGACCGAGGTATAAACAAGAGCATATGCCAGTGTGGACATCCATCGTGATGCGGCTCAGCAATTCTGAATCCATATAGTTGGACGGATCGTCTCGCAAGGCTTGCTCGAATTCGCGCCCACACTCCGCACAAATAAGTTTGAGCCGCTCGCGGGGTTGAACCATCATAGTGCGGGTTGAACTCGCCGGAGGCTTGGAGTTTTGCATGGAATCGTGAGGGGCAAGTGAGGGTGATAAAAAGGCAATCATCGCCGCGCTCTTTAGCGATATCTTCAAAGCCGCGCACTCGAATCATCATCTCGCCGCGCCGCAATTGCGGATTGGCAACGGACTTGTCTGATAGCTGCGCCAATGTAAATTGTTCGCCGTTCTCATTCACCATCGTCGTGGCTTCGAGCATCTTCCTATTACGGCGCGCCTGTTGAATTCTCCTGGTTAACGACTCATTCGAGAGATATTTCTCAGCGTGGGCGTGGACAAATCCGAGCTTGATCGCCGCGCCTTCGATATCCGCGCTTGCGCCCTTCGAAGGCCGCGCCGCCACCAATGTGCATCCAGCATCCGAGCCACGCGCGCGCTCTGCACTATCAACACATTGGGTGGCGCGACTCGATTCGCGATTGCGTGACGGTCAAGAGACTCACGCGCGGCCTGCGCCGACACCGGCAGCGAAATAATTTCGCGCACTCGCCGCGCGCAAGCCGCCGCGTGATCGTTGATATCCGCGTCCGTGGCGTTTGGCGAACGCACGCATCAAGGTGTTCCACCGTCTCGCGTAAGAGCGTGTTGACGCGAAAATTTGATGCGCTGGAATCGTCTTTGAGGGTTTGCTGAACCTGCTTTTCTAATTTGCGTGACCAGGTTGCCGGTAGCGTGGCGAGTTTTTCGGCTCGCCACTTTTCATCGGAAACAATGCGACGCACTACGCCGCCGGTTTATCGTTAGGCCATTGCAACACGTCGGATGATTGCGTGAGTGATGGCTTTACGACCGCCGCGATTTTTGCCGCTCGCGACTCTGGATCAGGTTCGAACAGGATCGACTCCATCACTTCGAGACGGCGTTCAAGATGGCGAATTTTCGCGTTCACCGTGAGTGCGTAGCTGTGAAATTCTTCCTGCACAGCGCTCAACCGCGCAGTGAGTTCCGCCTCGAAACGATTCAGCGTGTTCGCGATCGAATCGAAACCCTCTTGCACTTGAGCGAGGATCGCCGCCGCTTGATGCGCCCTCACCTCTTCCGCTCGCCGCAACACCCATAATCCCGCGCATCCAGTCCCAACGATTCATGTCACTCTCCCAAAAGTTTCGCAGCGTGCTTTCGCTGCAACCGTAGTTCCCGACTCAATCGTAACGAGGCGCACACGTTCATCCCAGAGGAACATCAGCGGCGCGTCGCGATCTTGCGCTAACGATTTCATGCGCTCGCTTCCCCAGCCCGACTAGCTGTATCGCGCCGTCGAGCGCCTCGTAGAGTTGCGCAATTGACGCGTCTACCCGCGACTTGTCCCGCGCCGAAAAAAAGGCTCGCGCGCATTCGGGAGCCTAAAAACATTATTGGAGGAGTGCATTTCTACCGCCCTTTCACCGTGGTTCGTTGAGGAACCCTCGGCGCGGCAACTGAGAACCATGGTGAGTGATAGCAGCCGCCGCGCCTTGGATTTGCGGTAACGATAGTCCATCGGCAATGGACTGTCAACCGGCGATGGACTGTTCCTTGATTGCGCGGCGTGTCGGCGCTACGTCGAACTCTAGACCATGGTGATCGCTATGAAAACTACCATTGAATTTTTGGACGAAGCGAAGGCTCGACTTGATATTGCCCGCGATATCGATCTAGCGGCGCAGGCTTGGCGTGACAAAGCAAACTATTTCGATGCTTCGAGGCGGAACGAACTTCCTTGGTGGCGTGACGGCGCGCCGAATCGCGGAAACCTCGACATCGATCCGGCGTATGTATTGGCGTGCGCTAATTTTAAACGCGCTAGTAGCGAAGAAATCCGCAGCGTGTGGGCGCGGGTTGTCGAACATTTGCCAGATCGCGCTCGGTGTCGGCCTGAGTGGAGCGCCCTCGCCCACCCAAGCCGCCAATCACGCTCAGAATTTGACAATAATATACATTATACGAAATTGAGACGCCGCCAATTGCTCGCGGCTTAATGGATATTTTGATCTAACTCAGACTTGAAAAGTCTGCATCGTCCAACGCCCAATCGTCAGCGCTTGCGCTACGCCTGCATGTTTCCGTAGAATCGCGGCACAGTCGCGCCGGTTCGCAGCCGCC
>CAWJAF010000010.1:0-75670 GCA_963840785.1 uncultured Pseudomonadota bacterium
CTCACCCCGCCCGAAGTCAGCGCCTAGTTAGATTGCCCGGCGTCCATACATTGAGCACAAACTATCCCGGCACCACTACCCGTGGTATCAGTCCCATGCGCCGAGACTTTCGCGCAAATTGTTTGTCGTCGAACGAGGCCATGCTGTCGCAATCTCGATAGCTTGCGTGATGCAAGGCATCGGCCAACTCCAGTCCGGCTTGGCAATGGGAAAGCGCTTGCGCGATGCTTTTTCGATCTTCGATGGTGACTTGAGGCAAGGCCAAAAGGTGATTCATGACGCCGGAAATTTGTTCGGTCGAAAATTTATAGTATCCGCGCATTACCCATTCAAGTTCGAGCAACACGGTCTTGCAAACCATCAGTGGCTTGCCTGATTCCATTAGCCGACGTGCGGCCTCGCGCTGCTTTGCGGCTTCGCCATCGCTCCCGTCCTGAATGTAGTAGCGCGCCAAAACATTGAGTATCAAGCCCGATCACTTGAGTCGTCTCGCCGCCGTTTTGGTAAGCAATGCCGCCGGATCAAAATCAACCGGGACGGGAGCACGCTTGCTCCTAAGCATGCCGAAGCCGCTTGAGGTAAAGGTCCGCCGGCGTACTGACGACGCGCATTTCCGCATGATCTCCCACCAACACAAATTCCACCTTGCTGCCCTGACGGAGTCCCAGTTGCTGCCGTAGCGGTTTCGGAATAGTGACTTGGCCCTTGCTTGTAACGGATGTCGTGTCCATGGTTGGTCTCTTGGTAATACCTAGTAAGAATAACACGAGTTCGAGACAGCGAGAATGGAACGTATGAGGATTTTTGCATTGCGAATTGCACCGGTAGTCGTTTTTCTTGTCTGCCGGATTCGACGAAAGCGTGCAAATGTCATAATGCGCGCTCAATAGGAGAAAAAATGACCGACTTCGAAAAAAACATTCGCCCGCGCCGTAGTTTGTTATTCGTTCCGGCGCTGCGCCCGGATCGTTTCACCAAAGCACTGGAATCGGGCGCGGATATTGTTTGCACGGACATGGAAGATGCGACGCCGCGCGATCGTAAGGATGAAGGGCGTTCGCTGGCGTTGCCCTTGTTCAAAAATATTACGCATCCGCACATTGAATGGATGGTGCGCATTAATAGTTTGTCGACGGCGGATGGTTTGAAAGATTTGACGGCGATTATCGAAAGCAATGCGCCGCCGCCGTCGATCATGGTGCCGAAGGTGCGCTCGGCGGAGGAGAGTTCAGTTACTTGATGAATTGTTGATCGGCCGCGCCAGCTCGATTCGCTATTGCGTCATCATCGAGACCAATCAAGGTTTGGAGCGGGTGATGGACATCGCGCGCGCGTCGCCGCGTATCGATTCAATGATCATGGGCGGCGTCGATATGTCGGCGGATTTACGCTGCGCGAAAGAGTGGGAGCCGTTGCTTTACGCGCGCTCGCGCATCGTGCATGCGGCGTCGAGCGCGGGTATAGATTTGCTCGACGTTCCTTATCTTAATTTGGAAGACGAGGCTGGGTTGCGCGAGGAATCACAACGCTGCGCTAATCTCGGCTGCACCGGGAAAGCATCGATTCATCCGAAGCAAATCGCAATCATTAATGAGGCGTTTTCGCCGAGCGCTGCCGTGATTGAGAAGGCAAAGAAAGTGTGTGCGGCATTTGAGAATGAGAAGTCTGGACTCGTTGTGATCGATGGTGAGTTGATCGAGTTGCCGGTGGTGCGAACGTCTTATCGGATTTTGGCGATTGCCGAGAGGCTTGCGCAGCGGTAACGGGTTCGGTGGGTTACAGCCTGCGGCCAGACCCACCCTACACTTTTATTGAGGCATTGCCACGAGGCGCATCGAAAATGCCGCTTGGCGCGGCATGCTTGAAGAGCCGCTCTGGTAGCGCGTCTTCAGGCATATGCTCTATCGCTTTAGAAATATTCGTGGCGCGTAAACGATGATTGCCGTTAGGCTCATCAGCAACAACACGGGATAAATGAACAGCAAATCCATGCGAATGTTGCAATCGCCGCTACACAATATTCGCGCGTACATCATCCATTCGTACATGCCGTAAATCACCCAGAGTATCGCCGTTAAAAAAGCGAAGCGCGATTTTGTGACGATGCCGATGACGAGAAATAGTGCGATCGGAAAAAGTATGAGCCATGGATAGCCGGCGAATATTCCCATCCATCTAAAAAGAATCATGCCTTTTTCCTATTGACGGTTGTCGTTGCGAGCTGTCTGTATCGGCTGCGCCGACACGAACAGATCGCTATGTCCAACGATTTAATAGTCGAACCAATGCGTAAAGTTTAGCCCCGCAAAGTTGCGATAGTAACCGCCACCTTCGCTACTTGAAACGCGCGAACTGGTGCGGCCGATGGAGAACCGAAATTCACTTTGCGAGGTGATGTGATAGGCATAGTTCAGTTCTGCCGAGGAGATCACACCGTTGCTCGACTCGCCATCGAAGGGTGTCTCGCGCACGCCGCCCACCGCCAGTTTCGCCCAAAGCGACCAAGCGTCTTGGTCGTACGCAATCGCGCCAAATAGTTTTGCCTCGGCATAATTCTTTGGATTGTAATAGCCGCGCCCCGCTTCGCGAAAGGTGATTGAGCCGACGTTTGGCAAACCGGGCTCTCCGGCAATAGAAAGATTCTCGAAGCGCAATGTGACATCGCGAAACGCTTGTTTGCTATCGCGAAATCCCAGGCCTTCCAAACCAATTGATAATCGCGGCTTAAATTGTGCGACGTATTCTAATCGCCCGTTGAGACGCGTGCGGCGATTGCCGTCGTCGAATTTTCCGAGGAACAAGCCGCCTCCGGCATTCCAGCGCGGTGTGAAAACGTGATCGACGCTGCCGCTCAAATAATTCAACTTCACGCGATTGTCGATGGAATCTAAATTCTCGACGATGTCATTGCCCGCCTCAACATCGAAACGCCAGAAGTCCACCGGCGCCCATTTCGCGCCGACGCGCACCAAGCCACTGCGCCAACCATCGTAATCGCGCAGCCCAAGCGTCACGCGCGGCGTGATCAACCCGAAATCGGAATACGCGGATCCGAAGCGATCGCTATAGGTGAAGGAGAGTTGTTGGCCGGTGAGTTGGCCTGATTCGTTCCAATCGCCCGTGCGAAAACTATTACTTTGCTGTCCGGCATCGACCGGCACATGTAGACTCTTGCCGTCGGGAATGTCGACATTCAAAACGCGCGTGTCGTCGGTGACGCGCGCGGCGCTGGCGTTCGCGCTGTTCAATTTAAGATTGTTGATATCGCTTCCCGATAACGTAATCTCCCGCGCCTTGCGCTTGCCTTTCAATGCCGCGCGACTGTAGCTAACTTCGATCGCTGCGGTTTCCCCGATGGGAACCTTACCGCTCACTTGGGCGCGGGTAATTTTAAGATCATCCTTATCCTTCGAATAGGCCACGCCAGCAGTTACCACCGGTTTAGTATTGCGCAAGATCTTGTTACGCAAATTTTCCGCGTCGTCGGTGTTGATCGTATCAACAATACTTAACGCCTCTTGTTCCATGCCGGCCCAATAATGCGCGGTCGCACGCTGGACTTGTATGCCTTTGTCTTTAGGAAAATCCTGCGCGAGTTGGTCGTAGGCGCGAATCGCTTCTTGGTGGCGGCCGGAAAAATTCAGCGTCCGAGCAAGGCCCACTCGGGCATCCATATCGTTCGGGCGACCTTGCAAAACAGCGCGAAAAAGCCGCTCGGCGTCGGAGAATTGATCCGTGCGTAGCATGGCCCATGCCTTACCGCGCTGAGCGGCCTCGTCGGCGGCGTTTTTGGCGAGTAAGCCATCGTAGAGCGCAATGGCTTGATCGTAGCGCTTGCTGCTTTGCAGGCCTTCGGCGAGGCCCAGCATCGCATCGCGATCCGCCGGTTTACGCGTGAGGATTTCTTGGTAAAGCGCAATCGCCGCGTCAGGATTGTTCGACCACAATAGCTGCGCTGCGAGTGACGGCAATACATCATTGCGGCGACCCGGGAATTGATTGATTACGCGCTGGTACAGTTCGGCAGACTCTTTATTGCGATCGGCCCAACCATAGACCCGCGCGGCTTCGATCATCAGATCGCTATCGTCGGGCTTTGCCTTTACTAGACGTTGATAGAATTTGATCGCGTCAGAATAATTTCGCTTCTCCACCAATTGGCGCGCGGTCGCCAGCGCGTAGCGGCCGGTCGTGATCACCGATTCATCGGCATACATGGGTAGTGCCAGCGTGCCCAGCAATATTACGATTAAAAACTTGTGGCGCGCAATCATGCTGCCGCCTTTGCGCTTTTGACATCGCGCGGCGTCGACCACCTAACTGGACTAGCACGTGGCGTCCAAAATAAACGTGGCAACGCAATCACGCTGCAAATTGAAGTGAACATCCAATAGGCGATGGGATAGTAAATCGCATAGGGGTAATAATTCAAAATTTCGCGATCATAGCGACGTTCCATCCACGCACCGACAAATAATTGTATGAGGCACATCGTCGCAATGACCATTCCCCAAAGATTGGGAATGGGCGACGCGCCAATCGGCGGATAGCCTAAGGAATACGATAATATCCAAATTGTTGTTAGGCTCACGAAACACAACGCCCAGAGCACCGATAACGACGATTCAATAAAAATCGGCCACATGCGGCGCATTTTCCAAGTCGCAATGACACCACGGTGGCGTCGCAACACCATCAACAGACCGCGGGCCCAGCGCAAGCGTTGTTTGAACAAGCCCTTTAGCGTAGTCGGCACGTTCATCCAAACAATGGCATTCGGTTCGTAACGCACGTCCCAATAATTTTTCTGCAATTTCCAAGTGAGGTCGATGTCTTCTGTCTGCATATCGGGGCTAAACAGACCGGCGTCAATCAACGCTGTTTTGCGGAATGCCGCGACAACGCCGGAGACTGTAATGACGCGCCCCCATACACGCTGCGCGCGGCGCAACAAACTGACGATGGAGGTAAACTCGATTAACTGCAGGCGAGCAAGAAATGTCTCGACATTTTTTACGCGCGGATTGCCGGCAACGGCGGCAACTCGCCCACTCTTGAAATGACCCACCATATGGCGTAGCGCTGAAGGTTCTAATTCGGCATCGGCGTCGATGATGAGCACGATCTCACCGTTCAAACACGGTATAGCGTCGTTTAACGCCAACGCTTTGCCTTCATTCGTTGCTTTATTGACGATGCGAACCATGCCGGCCGTAACGAAATTTTCGATCACTGCCCGCGTGTCGTCGGTGGAACCGTCGTTCACAACGACAACTTCAAAATTCGGGTAGTCCAAACTGCACGCCGCGTGAACCGCATCGCCAATGACGTCGGCTTCGTTATAAACGGGGATCACGACGGAGACGAAAGGTTGGAAGGTGTCGGGCGACCTTTCGGCTTCATCAGACGGCGCTTCGATCTCGGGTTCCCAACGCGAGCGATAAAAAAATGAGGTCGTGATCCACACCAAGCTCATGATGATCGGGTAGGCCGCGAAGAAAAATAGCGCCACGCGATACAGGAGATTATTCTGAATTGCAACGATTAAGCTTAGCGCGTCCATGCGTTAATCAGGCCGCCGTGCACTAGCCTGGCTTATGCGTCGAAACGGCTTGTAGAGTTTGGCGGTCTCGGCGGGAATAACGTCTACGTGGCGAGTCCTTTTGAGCAATGGAAATTCCGCGAAAACGGAACGGCCTGACCAGTCGTTATCGTAGTTTTCGGGAGGCGAATAACCGCGACCCCGCGCGCCCTTGCGCTGAAAAATCCATTTGTTATGCAGCACCCAAAACAAGGTAATGAGCGGGCTGAGGAGTAAGCCAATGAGGATGAGCAGGGCTGCCTGCTTCGCAGTCTCCAAATCGCGCCCCAATACCTTTGCCCAGAAATAGAAGAACAAACCCCAACCGAATCCGACCAAAATGATGTGGCACAACATAACAAAAGTGGATTTGAGGCGAGGACGGCGATCAACCATGATGCCGGTGAGCCAGGAAAATCAAAGTGCGAAAACAACAGGCCATGCTGAAAATCCCTACGGGCGGCGAGCCTTAAATCTTTCAAATTCAACCACCTGTAGTTATTTTCATATGGTGGTGCGGTATTTTATGTCTTGCAATCGGGAGTATAAGCCTGCGCTCACACGCGAGCAAGCGTTGAGTCGCGGCCGCACCGACTCGTCAAGCCTGTCGCCAAAAATAGCTTGATCATGCCAAGTTTCGAAGCCCTCGCGTCGGTACTGCAACGCCGTCACCCCAGCATTTGAACGGGGCAGCCATTTGATCTAGCCCAAAAGACATAGCCCACCTCGCTTGTGTTGTATCAGCATTTGAACGAGCGCCCGAGGGATAGCGCCGACGGCCAGCATCAATCGCCGACGCGCTGTCATTAAGACATAGGTCATTTGGGCAATATTTTTAATTCGTTGCGAGCCCTAACATTCTCACAAGTACCGCATTTTGAGTCGGCGCCCAACTTTTTAATAAACCTTGGAGCACATCATGAGAATTTTAACGACAGTTTTTCGCCTATTCGCTATCGCAACTTTAGCTGCTGCGATAACGACCCCACCAGCATTCGCGCAACAAATTCAAGTCCCGTCACTGCAAGTGTGTAATGCGACGAAGCTGTCTTCCAACGCTTTCGTCATTATCGATACCCGGGCCGGCGCACCGTACACGGGTTTTTTCTCGTTGCGCGGCAGCCTTTCCTGTAACCCTGCGGCCGGAATTGTTTATCCGACCGGCGTATTAGGCATTTACGGCATCAGCATGAATGATTCAACCATCCAAGGCGATGTCGCTTTTACCACCTTCGAACAGGTAACTTCCGGTGGCAAATACACGCCCACAATGTGGGTCAGCGGACGCTGCAAAGCCGCGAACGTGAAGGGTTGCCACTATTGGTTGATGGCGGTCGATAACGTGCCCGGCCAAGTGGTTGGGCGGACTTATGACGTCATCAGTTTTTTGATTTTGGACGAGAACGGCAAGCGCGTCGCCTATGGTACGGGCAACGTTGTTGACGGGGATCTCAAAATCGGTGCGGCCAACTAGGCATTCGCGAACACAAAGTAATTGCAAGGAGATCAAGCATGGATCGTTTTCACTTCCCTACACAAGAGCGCATCGCCATTGCCGCGATTTTGACCCTTTGTTTAATCTGCCTGAGTTTGCTGTCGCGTACAGCTCAAGCAGCGTTGCCAACGGTTGCAAATCTGGAGACATACCCGCGCTCCTCGCAAGTCGTTCAGATAAAACGTGGGCTCGAAGTCATTCAAGTTAGGCCGCTCAAAACAGTTCTCACTTTGTCGAAACGAAAGGCAGTTGCCGATCGCTTAATTGTCGTGTTTAAAAATAAACTCGTCGATGCCGATCAAAACTTGAGCCATCTGCGTGCCACTACCCGCGGTGCGGGTAAAGCGTCACCGCTGATGAAAATCGGCCCAAAGGCGATCCTGGTCGATGTCACCGGTGCAAAATCGCTGGAAGACGCGGCACGTGCGTATAAGCTCGATCCTAACGTGCTACACGCCAGTCCCGATTGGATCATGTACGCCAGCGAGACACCGAACGATCCTTTCATCGGTAGCCAGGGCGGCCTCAACACCATTCAAGCGCCTGCCGCGTGGAACCGCACCCACGGCTCGACCGGTGTGGTGATCGCGGTGCTCGATACGGGCATCGACGAAACCCATCCGGATCTGGCTGGCAAAGTAATCAACCGGCGCGACTTCACTGGCTCGTCGGTCGGCGCAGCCGATGTCGGCGGGCATGGCACCCACGTCGCCGGCATCGCAGCGGCATCCACCAATAACGCCGTGGGCGTTGCCGGTGTCGGCTACAACAGCCGTTTGCTCAACGTCAAAGTGCTCGACGATAGCGGAGAAGGCAGTATTTCGATGTTGTTTGACGGCATCTACTGGGCGGCCGACCATGGCGCCCACGTCATCAACATGAGTTTAGGCTCAGACCAAGATTGCAGCACGTCGTGGTTGGAAGATTTAACCGATACCGGCCGCAACGAATTGCGCGATTCGATCAACTATGCCTGGAGTCGCAATATCGTTCTCGTCGGCGCCGCTGGCAACAACGGTGTAAGCCGGCAGCAATGGCCCGCCGCTTGCCCGAATGTCGTTTCCGTTGCCAACACGACTATTGCCGACGTCAAAGCTACATCATCGAATTTCGGCACCTGGGTCGATGTCGCGGCACCGGGCTCGGGTATTTTTTCGACCGCCGTACCCGGCGCGAGCTCGTGCCAATCGGGTTTGACCGGGCAGTTCGCAAACTGTAGCGGCACGTCCATGGCGTCACCGCATGTCGCAGGCATCGCTGCGTTAGTGCGCGCCAGTTGCGGATTTTCTTCCGGCACGGACATCGTCACGCGAATTACCAGCACAGCCGATGCGATTGCCGGCACCGGTAGCAACTGGCAGTTTGGGCGAGTTAATGCCTTGCGAGCGGTCTGTTTTCCGGTGCCGAGTGGCGTTAATATTGGCAGCGTAACGGCGAGCACAATGCAACTGCGTTGGACCGACCGCACGCCGGGCGAAACACGTTTCGAGATCCTGCGACAGCCAATAGGCGGCACGGTTCTTAGCACGGCCAATCTGGCCGCCAAAAATGTTGGAACAGTCCAATTCGCCACGACAAAAATCGGCGTCATCGGCGGCATCGACCTTGGCGGTGTGTTGACCACCGACGTTAACGGCACCGCATCGTCGATCGTCATTGTGCCAGCGAACTCGACCAGCTATACCCACACTGGACTAAGCGCGGGCGCAAGTATCGATTACCGCGTACGAGCCTGCGATGGATTGGGTTGTTCCGATTGGTCAAGCGTTGTGCACGGCCGCAGCGGCGCGAAATTGACCGTTTCGATCGGGGGTTCCGGCAAAGTCACCAGTACACCTGCGGGAATCAATTGCGGTATGGGCGCAAGTATTTGTAACGCGGTATACAGCCCCGGCACCGTAGTGAATTTGAAACCGACTCCCCACGTCAATCTACTCAAGAACATTTTCTTTGAGTTCGATCATTGGGAAGGCACATGTGCCGGGCAAGATTACATCTGTAGCATTTCGATGACCGCTGCGAAATCGGCCAGAGCGGTTTTCGTTCGCGATCCGGCCGGCGGACTCTAAGTCGTTTTCAGCTTAGCTGGATTCCCGCTTTCCCGCAAAAGCCGCGACCCTCACGGGTAAAGTTCGCCAATTGCTCCGGCAATTGGCCTGTGGGTCGGTGTAATTCAACATTGCGCCCCCGTCAGCACAGCCCCGCCATTTCGGGGCTGTGTCTTACGGAACTCCTAAAACACTTTTACTAAATCACCTAAGGTCGAAACGATCAAGGTTCATCACCTTGCTCCAAGCCGCGACAAAATCATTCACGAACATTTCCTGCGAGTCATTGGTCGCATAAACTTCCGCCAAGGCCCGCAGCTGGGAGTTTGAGCCGAAGACCAGATCGACAACAGTGCCTGTCCACTTGATCTTCGCCCGTCGCCCGATCGCGCCCCTCCAACACGCCTTCTGATGCGGCGGATTTCTGCCACTTCGTGCTCATGTCGAGGAGATTGACAAAGAAATCATTGGTCAATGTTTCAGGCCGCTTGGTGAAAACGCCATGCTTAGTCTGCGCGAAGTTCGCATTCAGAACCCGCATGCCGCCAACCAAAACTGTCATCTCGGGAGCGGTCAGCGTCAGTAGGTTCGCGCGATCCACCATCAACTCGGCGCCGAATGCCTCATGTGCCTTGCGCAGGTAGTTGCGGAACGCGTCTGCGGTCGGCTCCAAAACGGCGAACGAATCCACATCGGTCTGCGTCTGCGATGCGTCCATGCGTCCCGGCGAGAAGGGAACTTTCACGTTTTGCGCCGGCCTTCTTCGCCGCAGCCTCGACGGCCGCGCAGCCACCCAGGACGATCAGGTCGGCAAGCGAGACCTTCTTCCCACCGGACTGCGAACGTGTTGAAGTCCTTTTGAATGGCTTCCAACTTCGATAGTACTTTCGCCAGTTCGGCCGGTTGATTGACTTCCCAATCCTTCTGCGGCGCGAGTCGAATGCGCGCGCCGTTTGCGCCGCCGCGTTTGTCGCTGCCACGGAATGTTGATGCCGAAGCCCAGGCCGTCGAAACCAGCTGCGCGATAGAAAGGCCGCTGGCGAGAATCTTCGCCTTCAGAGCGGCGATATCTTGCTCGTCTATCAATGCGTGATCGACCGCGGGAATCGGGTCCTGCCAAATCAGCTTTTCTGCGGGCACGAGCGGGCCTAAGTAGCGCGTGACCGGGCCCATGTCACGGTGCGTGAGCTTGAACCAGGCGCGGGCGAAAGCGTCGGCGAATTCCTGCGGATTGTTCATAAAGCGCCGCGAGATTTTTTCGTAAGCCGGGTCCATGCGCATCGCCATATCGGCGGTGGTCATCATCGGCGCGTGGCGCTTACTCGGATCGTGCGCATCAGGCACGGTGTTTGCCGCAGCGGGATCCTTCGGGCTTCCACTGATTGCGCGCCGGCGGGGCTTTTCGTCAGTTCCCACTCGTAGCCAAACAGATTTTCGAAGTAACCGTTGTCCCACTTGGTCGGGATTTTTGGTCCAAGCGCCTTCGATACCGCTGGTGATCGTGTGGACGCCGTTGCCGTCGCCGAAGCGAATTTTTCCAGCCGAGTCCTTGCTCCTCAATGCCGGCGCCTTCCGGCTCAGGGCCGACATACTTGCCCGGATCGCCTGCGCCATGGGATTTGCCGAACGTGTGTCCGCCGGCGACGAGCGCGACGGTTTCCTCGTCGTTCATCGCCATGCGGGCAAAGGTTTCCCGAATATCGCGCGCAGAGGCGAGCGGGTCAGGGTTTCCATTCGGCCCTTCGGGGTTCACGTAGATCAGGCCCATCTGCACGGCAGCTAATGGATTGGCAAGTTGGCGATCGCCGCTATAACGCTCATCGCCTAGCCATTTGCTTTCCGAACCCCAGTTGATATCGTCTTCCGGCTCCCAAATATCCGCGCGGCCGCCGCCGAATCCAAAGGTTTTGAAACCCATAGAATCCATCGCGACGTTGCCGGCGAGGATCAGCAGATCCGCCCAAGAAAGCTTGCGACCGTACTTCTGCTTGATCGGCCAGAGCAGCCGGCGCGCTTTGTCGAGGTTGCCGTTGTCTGGCCAGCTGTTGAGGGGCGCGAAGCGCTGCGCGCCGGTGCCGCCGCCGCCGCGGCCATCGGCGATACGGTAAGTACCCGCAGCGTGCCAGGTCATGCGGATGAAGAACGGACCGTAATGGCCGTAGTCCGCCGGCCACCAATCCTGCGAGTCGGTCATCAAGACTTTAAGATCCTTAATCACCGCATTCAAATCGAGGCTCTTAAATTCCTTTGCGTAATCGAACGCTTCGTCCATGGGATTGGACAGCGAAGAATGCTGGTGCAGTATCTTCAGGTTAAGTTGATTCGGCCACCAATTTGCGTTCGTTTGCGCCCCGTTCACGGCGTTGCTGCGAGCGTGGCCCGAAAATGGACATTTTGATTCAGTAGACATAGTTCTCTTTCCTTTTAAGAAATCGAAATGAATTGGAAAACCGACAATCGAATACTACGCAGTGGCTTTGATGCTATCCAATACTTTGTTATGATCCTATCGATAGTTTTTATCTATCGATAATCCGATGACCCTTACCGAACTAAAATACGTGCTCGCCGTTGCTGAAGAAAAGCACTTCAGTCGCGCCGCTGAGCGTGCGTTTGTCAGTCAACCGAGCTTAAGCGCTGCGGTGAAAAATCTCGAAGAAGAACTAGGCGTACAAATTTTCGAGCGTGGCAAAAGCGAAATATTGATCACGGAAATCGGCAAGCAGATTATCGCGCAGGCCAAACGCGTGCTGGATGAGGCGACGAAGGTGAAAACGATTGCGCAGCAGGGCGCCAATCCCTTGGAAGGCCCGCTGCGCTTAGGCGTTATCCACACCATCGCGCCTTATCTGTTGCCGGAACTGGTCGTGGCGATGCGCGAGCTGGCGCCGAAGATGCCGCTCGACATTGAAGAGAACATGACGGCGAATTTGGAGAAAATGCTCGCCGATGGGACGATCGATGTCGCGATCCTGGCATTACCATTTCAGGCCGGCGGCATCGACATGCTGCCACTGTATGACGAGAACGTTTCGCGCAATCGTTCCTGCTAAGCATGCTTGGGCAAAACGTAAAAACGTCGACTCGAGTGAACTCGATAGCCAAAATCTATTGCTGCTGTCCATCGGCCATTGTTTTCGCGATCAGGTGTTGGGTGCTTGCGGAGAATTCTCTCGTGCGCCGGAATCGGGCAAGCAGGGCAATTCGTTGGAAACACTACGCAACATGGTTGCATCGGGCATGGGCATTTCTGTGCTGCCCGCAACAGCGTTGACGGAAAAATATTCCAGCCCGCTGATCAAGGCAATCGATTTCAAATCGCCACCGAGTCGTCGCGTGGTCGCGGCCTATCGGCGCGGCTTTCCGCGAATGCTAGCGGTAGAAACAATTTATCGCGCGTGTTTGAAACTCAAGCTGCCGATTCAAGCGCTGCGAGATCGCAACACGTAGGCGAAGATACCGGCAATCGCAACGGCCCAAACAATCACCGGGCCGGACGGCCAATCCAGCCAGGCAGAAAGTGTCAGCCCCAGCGCGTAGCCTACAATCGCGACGAGATAGGCAATAACAAGTTGCCGACGCCGATAGTCGCGTGTCGCCAGCGCCGGAACAATCAAGGTTGCGAACACTAGATAAATACCGATCAACTGTACCGACATCGTCACGGCGCAGGCGAACAAAACATAGAACCCGATGCGACCGATCCGCGCTCCAACACCAAACCAAACGGCGAGGATGATCGCACTGATCGCGCCTTGAAGCCAAAGCGCTTCGGGGTTCACCCACAGAATTTGGCCGACCAGAATATCCTTCATGTGTTCCGCGCCGTGCGGATTGCTGGAAAGCAATATCAGTGCCGCGGTCGCGGCCAACACAAACGTGACGCCGATAATCGCTTCTTGAACGTCCGGAAATTTTTTCTCGGTCCACGTCAGAATGAGTGCGCCGAGGATCGCCGTCACCAGAGCAGCGCCTTGAACCATCGCACCGTCCTCGATACCCAGCGCGTCGGCCGCAACCACACCGAACCCGGCGATCTGCGCGATGGCAAGATCGATGAACACGATGCCCTTGCGCAACACTTGCATGCCCAGCGGGACATGGCTCGCCGTGACGATTAATCCGGCGATAAGTGCCGGCCAAAGAATGCTCCAGGTGATCGCGTGAGTCGTCATATTATTTCAGCGATCGAGCCAGAGGCCGCGCCCCGCTTGCCTCTCACGGCATGCATTGCCACGGAAGCCGCATCATTGCTTGATCCCAGCCAATAGCTTGGCGATGGTATCGTCGAATAAACCAAACAAATCTTTTGCTTCTTTGCTGCCGCCGACGGTGAAAGGTAACGTCACGATCGGAAGTTTTGCTGCGCTGGGCCGAGCCAATTACTCGGCTTCGGATCGTTGTATCCCCCACGCAGAATCAACTTCGCCGGCTCTCGTTGTAAGGATTGCAGCAAATCCGACAGATGGCCGGTGCTCGGCGGAATGCCCGGTTTGGATTCCAGCGAGGCGACTTCTTTCAATCCCAGCCAATGCAGCAAATATTTTTGATCTTGATGATGCACAACAACCGGCAGTCCCTTCAGTGGCGCGGCAATCGATTCCCAGCGTTTGATCGCCTCAACCATTCGCTGTTGAAACGATTGATTGCGCGCATCGAACGTTGCTTTATTTGCGCTATCGATTTCGCCGAGCCGCTGCGTCAAGGCGTTGGCGACTTTCAACAAGATTGCGTGGATCCAGATGCGCGTGCGGATTGCCCAATGCGTGGACATCGCCCAGCGAACGATCGATGTTGCTGGAACGTCGAATAAATTCAAGCCACGGGTCGCTTCGAAATAACCTGCGTTGCCTTCTTGAATTTTTCGATTGCCCGATTCCCGTTGCAATATCGGCATCCAGCCGACTTCAAGGTCGGCACCGTTCGCGATGACAAGATCGGCATTGCGCGCCCGCGCGACGAGGCTGGGCTTGGCCTCGATTTGATGCACGTCTTGAAACGCCGTGGTTGCAACATACACGCTCACTTTGTCGCCGCCGATTTCGGTCGCGAGCGCGCCCCATTCGGGCGTAGTGGCGAGGATGTTAAGAGCCGCAAAGGCAGGAATGGCTCCAGTGGCCAATACCAGGGAGACCAAGAACCTCACGGAACGGAAAAGATTAAATGTTTCTGATCACTTCGATGCTCCTAATACTTATGCGCGCCGTGCGCGCCCAAGCTGTAAATATATTGAATGAAAATTTGGTTGTCGGTAATGTCGCGTCGTGCTTTGTCTTGTGAGTATTGCAAGCGCAAGCGCGAGAACTCCGTCGGACTCCAATCGACCATCGCGCTCAAACGTTTCGGTTTGTATTTTTTTAGTCCGGAGAAATCATCTTCGCCAATTGTGATGCCGGTACCGGCATCGCTTTGCCCGATCAGGCCAATGTTCAGGCGTGCCGGAATCGAGTTCGTCGTAACGCAACCCGACGCGCCATTGCGATAAAAATTTGTATACGCCTTGCGGCGTACCAACCCGACTGTGACGATGAAAATGCCGACGCGGCAGCAGCAAACGGATTCGCCAACGGATCGCCGTTGATGTCAAAGGCTAAGCTCGCCGGTTTCTTTGCGTTTGAAATACTCGCCCTGAATTTTGAAATAAGTTTCCTTCGAATTTCCGTTGGGCGCCCATTTCAATACACCATCGGCGATCATCAATTTGCTCTTGCCGTCGAAACTATTGGTGATGCCGCCGAACGTGCCGCTCTCGTCGTCAAACTCGCGGCCTTTCACGCGATGATAAAGATAAGAAAGTCCCGCGCGCCAACTAGTCGAGTCACCGATGTCGCCGCCGACATGAACGAAACCGGCGCCGCCGTTGAAACCATTTTTGTTGCGCGCAAGGCCGGGAAAGTTCTGGCCATTGCCGCCTTCAATGCCAAACTCCAAAAACATCGGCGTCGGCGCGAGCCACTTCGCTTGCAAACCGTTTTGTCCGTATTGGCCGCCGAGAAAGGCTTGATATGCGAGCGGCTGATCGACGAAATCCCAAGCGTGAGCATGGACCTCGTTTAGGTAACCGACGCCGGAGAAGAATCGCCCGCCTTTGAGCGACAAACCCGCTGGTAGCGCGAGCGTCTGGAAAAACGCCTCCTCTACTTCAACCTCGTTCTCACCGGTGATCGCGGCGGTCAACTTCCCATAAAAATAGGGATCGATGTTGGCGAAGATATTCAGCTCAGACTCACTTAAACTGAATCCTCTTTCGCCGGGACCAATTTCTTCGCCGCCCGGTACGAAACCGGCGATCGCGTACGTTCCGGGATCTTTCTCGAGATTTTTGTAGAAGCCCGATAAAATCAAGCCGATGCCAGGATTAAAACTTGCCGCACTCGATGCAGGTTTTGCGGCAGGTACTTGAGCTTGAGGTTCAGCGCTTTTTGCTTCAGCGGCTTTCAGGCGTTCTTCAAGACTCTTGATTCGCGCTTCGTAGCTATCGCGAATATCCTTAATTTCGTTGCGAATGTCTTGAATATCGTCGGCCCAAATCTGCGGACTGACGGAAAACATTGCGGCCACTGCGGACGCAATGAGGGTACGTTTGATAAACATGATTCTCTCCGTCGAAAAGATAAATAGACTCAGCCGCGACATCGGGCCGAGTCGAAACGATTTCTTAAACGACTAGAGAGTGGGTGGGGCGCGAGATCGGTAAGGGTGATACGGGACTGGCCGGAGAAGCCCTATTGGCGCGGCTTCTGGCGCAGGTATTCGCGCGGTGAAGGCGCCGAGCGACGGCACATAGCTATCAACTGCCGCCGCGCTTCCGACAAAGCCAAGGCAGAGCTTACAAACGGGCGCGTGGGGAGATTCTTGGCCTTCGTCGAAGTGCTGCGCTGTCGACGTGTGAGCGGACAGCAAATGTGCGAACGTCGAGATTGGGCTCGCAACAAACAACAATGCGGCAAGCAGCGCGAGGATGAACGCTGAGTGACGATTGCGGCGATAGGCGGTTACGAGTTTCACAATCGATAGCTTAAAACAAAACCATTGCGCGGGAAAGACAAATTACGAAAAATTGCCGATATGGCATCGCCAAGAACCGCATGGATACTGGCTCCTGGCACGATTCGCTAGCGAACTTCCGCCGCCTCAATCATCCGATAATAAAATCCGCTCGGATCGTCTTTTAGCAAATTCATCGTGCCGTTCAATACGATCGCATCGGTCGTGTATTTGAGCGGTTTTTTGACGAAGACTTCGATAAGGGAATTCGGTCCGCCGGGCAAACAGAACGGGCAGCCGGGCGGGACGGCGGAGAGCATGAAGCGTTTGTGTGTTTCGCGCTGCTCGATCGGCATCATAAATCCCGCGACTTTGATCGTTTTGTTATTCAACTTTTTCACTTCCGGGCTGAACACGACTTCGAATTTTGCCGGCACACCGTCGTCCGGCGTGACGCCAAACACCCCGCCCTTGCCGGGTTCGCCGACATGACTTACGCGCGGGCCGCTGGAATTCAGATTCATCATTTCCGCTTGTTGCAGAATTTCCCAAGACGTCAGGCCGGGGATTTTCGGCAACAGCGATTGCGCCATGCCCGCTTGCTCGGGGTTCATCGCATGAGGCGTGGTGCTTTGCGCATCCGCGGCGGCCGGTTTGCTATCGCCCGCCGTTTTGTATTTATCTTGCGCTTGGCTGGCGCCGCAGATTGCTAAAGCCGACATCAGCATGATTAATTTACGCATATATTTTCCTCATTCTTTTGCTAACGTTTTCGCGATGTCGGTGCGGTAGGCGCGGATCGCGGGCAATATTGCTGCAATGATTCCGACGCCGATCGCCACCGCGACCAACCAAAACTCTTCCTTCACCCATGTTAACCCGGTGAAGGCCATTTGCTGCGTCATATTGAACCACATTCCCAGCCCTTGTGCAGCCAGGTGACCGAGTGCGATACCGATTAATGCGCCAAGGCCCGCCAACAACATGCCTTGTAGTAAGACCAGCGCGAATAACCATCCGTTCCCTGCGCCGAGCGTGCGCATGATGGCCAGATCGTAGCGGCGCTCGTCCAGGGTATTAGTCAGCGCGATAAACATGGATAGCAACGCGCTCGCCATCAGCACAATCGCGAAGGCGCGCAAGGTGTCGACGCCGAAACCAACCAGTGACAACAGCCGCGCGGTTTCGAAGGCGGGCGAAGCCGCCTGCATCGCGCTTTTGCTGTTGATTTCGCGCGGCAACGAGGCGCCGGCCAACGGCGTGCGATATTGGACTAACAGTGACGTGACTTCACGGCCTTCATCCGATTCGGCTGCGTGTTTCTCCTTCTCTGCGTGATGCTCATGCATTTCCCACACGCTGTCGACGCCCGTCAGCACCAAGCGATCGGCAACGCTGCCGGTCTCAGCTAGAATTCCGACGACTTTGAATGGCGCCGCCTCGTGTTCGCCACCGCCGTCGCCGAGGCCGTGGGAACCGGTAAATGTGTCACCGACTTTAAGACCGGTTTTTTTTGCGACCACAGCACCGAGCGTGGTGTCTAACGGTTTGTTCCACAATTCACCTTGGGCCAGTTTTGCATCATAAAGCTTGAGATAACCATGCTCGGTGCCAACGATCCGAAAGCCGCGAAAGGCATCGCCCAGAGCGAGCGGAACGATGTTTTTGATCATCGGATGACCGATCAGCTTTTTCGCATCGGACAGCGCAATATTTCCGGTCGGCATATCGATCTGATAAATGCTCGATAGAATCAACTGCAACGGGCTGCCCTTGGCGCCAACCACCATATCGATGCCGCGCGAATCGCGCGTGAGGCGATCTTCAATTTGCGCGGAAAACAGCAAAAGCACGACGATCATCGCCACACTAAGCGCGAGCAAAATTACATTGAGGAACGAGTTGAGCGGGCGATGACGCAAATAGGCTAGAGCAAGCTGAAAAAGCTTCATCTAGCACCCGTTTTCGTAGGGTGGATCAAGCGAAGCGGATCCACCAGGCGCCAAATGGTGGATCCGCTTCGCTTGATCCACACTACGCGGACAACACGTTTTCTCATGACGGAGTCAGCTCCAAACGCCGTGCGATGTGGCTCTTCACGCGGGCATCGTGGGTAGCCAATACCAGAGCGGCTCCGCAAGCACGTGCCTGTGAACGCAAGACCTGGAGCGCCTCTTCAGCATGCTTGTCATCTAGGTTCGATGTCGGCTCGTCGGCGATCAACAGTTTCGGTTGATTGATCACCGCTCGCGCAATCGCGAGGCGTTGTGCTTGGCCGTGAGATAACTGAGCTGGTTTATATCTTACTGAGCGAGGCGATGCCGAGATCTTCCAGCAACTTCATCGCCAGGGATTTGTTCGAGGGCCGCCCCGATAAAGATTGCGCGAGCAATAAATTTTGCAGCACGGAAATCGGCGAGATCAGATGGAGTTTTTGCAAAACGATGCCGATGTTTTGACCGCGAAAGCGATCGAGGGCCGTGCCTTTCATTCCGTTTAGATTTGTCCCGCCGATTTTCACTTCGCCTTCGCTGGGCTTAAGGATTCCCGCGAGAATGTGCAGCAATGTGGTCTTGCCACTTCCGGACGATCCCAGGATAAGGCATTCTTCGCCGGCGCCGAGTTGAAAACTGGGCATATCTAGAACTATGCGATCACCGTAGCGGTGACGGATGTTGTTTAGTTCGATCACTGACACGTTCTAGCAATGCTCCACCCTCACCCCAACCCTCTCCCGCAAAGCAGGAGAGGGAGTCTTGTCCCCTCGCCCCGCTTGCGGGGAGAGGGATAGGGTGAGGGGACTGCCGTACATTGGAATGATAGAAATCTATTTAACTAAGCAAGTAGTAAGCCCAGCCTCAAAAACATCTTTCGGCAAATTTCGTCCGATGAAAACCAATACACTTTCGCGCTCGGCGTCGTCCCATGGCTTACCTAAATCGCTCGCCATCAGCATATGCACGCCCTGAAACACGACGCGCTTGTCGTTACCTTGTACATTCAACACGCCTTTGTAACGCAACATGTCGGTACCGTAGATTTCGACAATGCCGCCGAGGAAGGTGTCGAGCTTTTCCATAATGAACGGCTTTTTGTCACGGAACACGAAGGACGAAATGTCATCATCGTGTTCGTGATGGTTTTCTTCGAGAAAATCCGGCTCGATGGCGAGGATATCGTCTAGATTAAAACCGCGCACGTCGAGAATATCGGCGATGTCGGTTTTGCCGAAATGAACGTGTTTGATCGGCGCGCGTGGATTCAGGTTACTCAAGCGCTCGGTCAGCGCAGTGGTTTCGCTTTCGCTAACTAAATCACTTTTTGAAATCAAAATTCGATCGGCAAAGCCGACTTGCTCCTGCGCTTCGTGATGTTCTTTAAGTTGCATCGGTGCGTGTTTCGCGTCGACCAAAGTAATCACCGCATCGAGCAGATAATTTTCGTGGACTTTATCTTCGACAAAAAATGTTTGCGCGACTGGCGCGGGATCGGCAAGGCCGGTGGTTTCGATCACGACGCGATCGAATTTGAATTCGCCGTTGCTGCGTTTATCGGCGAGATTGCCGAGAATGCGCACCAAATCGCCGCGCACGGTGCAGCAAATGCAGCCATTGTTCATTTCGATGATTTGTTCGTCGCGGTCTTGCAGCAGGATTTCGTTATCGATGCCCGCTTCGCCGAATTCATTTTCGATTACGGCGATGCGCTGGCCGTGGTGTTCTTGCAGGATGCGATTGAGCAGCGTGGTTTTGCCGCTGCCGAGAAAGCCGGTGAGGATAGTGACGGGAATTTGAGCGGTGGCCATTGCAAATTCTTCTGTAATTCGAATGGCCCCTATCTTAACAGACCGGATTTTCTACCGCGCGCTCACCGAAAGTCATTGGTGTTACATGCGCAGTTTGAGTTGATCCAAATCGATGTTTCAAGTTGTTCCAGCACATCGCCGATCGTCGCCAAATCCGAATGGTCTTGGCGAAAAATCATTACTGCATCGAACGCTCGATTTATATTGCCTTTCGTATCGCGGATGCTGCGCTTTAACGCGTCGTATTCGCGGAACAATTTTTTGCGTTCATCCGCGGTGTAAAGCGACAAAATTCGTTGTGCGGATTGGATGATGGCGAGAGATTTTTGAATCGAAACGCAGTCTTCTTCCAAGCGTTTCAGTTGTTCAAGTTCTGCTTTCAAGAGCCGTGTATCCTTTTTTTGTTATTGTTATTTGTCGTTTTTATAAGCTTAGCTATTTTGCCTCGCAAAGCAAGTCAGACCCAAATAATCGGGCTGATCCGAGTCAATCTAATTATGTTTGAGAGCGGGTAAATCTTGATATATACTCAAATAAGAATTATTCGCATTAGTATTATAGTGTACCATTGACTCTGGCGTTTTTTGCATCGATAACGGTATTATCCTATGTCTATTTTGGTTGGTGCCCCGCAGGCGGCTTTGCCTAAAATGTTTAACTGTCAGCCTAGCGCTGGCGCGATCGTTTGCGGCTAAAGTAATGAAAAAACAACAACAAATCAGTCTTGCAGATCTTCCCATTGGTATAGCGGCAACGGTCGCGGCTATCAGCTCGTCTAGCGCCGAGACCGATATCGCGCTGATTCAGCGTTTGGCCGAAATTGGCTTCGTTCCTGGTGAAAAGGTGAAAGTAATTGCTCACGGACATCCAGGTCGCGAACCCATTGCCGTGCGCATTGGTGGCACGACATTTGCATTACGCCGCTTCGAAGCGGATTATATTTACGTCGTCGCCGACGCATAAGCAATGGTCGCGGCCAATTCCACGTTGCACGTCGCTTTGCTCGGCAATCCGAATTGCGGCAAGACCGCGCTATTCAATTTGCTCACCGGCGCCCGACAAAAAGTCGCGAACTATGCCGGCGTTACGGTCGAGCGCAAAGAAGGATTATTTACAACAGAATCAGGCAAGCGAGTTCGCCTGCTCGATCTGCCCGGTGCTTATAGCTTGAACGCCATCAGCGCCGACGAAACCATCACGCGCGACGTGATTCTCGGCACGGCGCAAGGCGAAGCGCGGCCTGATCTAGTCGTCTGCGTGACAGATGCGACCAACCTCAAACTCAATTTGCGTTTAGCGATCGAGGCGAAGCGGCTCGGCATTCCGATGGTGCTCGCGCTGAACATGAGCGATATCGCGCGCAAGCGCGGCATTAAAATCGACGCCACGCAGTTGGAACAAGAACTCGGCATTCCCGTTGTCGAAACCGTCGGCGTACGCCATGGCGGCGCGAACAAACTGATCGCGTATATCGATTCCCATGTGTCGCTGGAAAAACTCGCGCCGGTAAGTTGGCAAACGCCGAATATCAATGACGTGCTGTCCACGCAGCAAGAAGTGCGCCGCGTGTTTGCCGCCGCTGTACACGAACCGCTGATCGATACCCGTTGGGACGACGCGATTGATCGCGTCGTGCTGCATCCGGTTTGGGGTATGTTGATTTTGGCGGCAACGTTGTTTTTGATGTTCCAGGCAGTGTTCAGTTGGGCCAACGTACCGATGGACGCGATCAAGGCGGGCGTGGCAGCAGTCAGCGAATTCGCCAAACAAATCCTTCCCGAGGGCATGCTGCAAAGTTTGCTGGTGGACGGCATCATCGCCGGCGTCGGCAGCGTGCTGGTGTTTCTGCCGCAAATTTTGATTTTGTTTTTGTTTATTCTCGCGCTGGAAGATTCTGGCTATTTGCCGCGCGCCGCATTTTTGCTCGATCGCGTGATGGGCACGGTCGGTTTGTCTGGCCGCTCGTTCATTCCGTTGTTGTCGAGTTTCGCCTGCGCCATACCCGGCATCATGGCCACGCGCACGATCACTAATTGGCGCGATCGCTTCGTCACCATCATGATCGCGCCGCTGATGACCTGCTCCGCGCGCTTGCCGGTTTACGCGCTGATTATCGGCGCGTTCATCCCAGCTAAAACCGTCGGCGGTATGTTCAATTTGCAAGGCATCGTATTGTTCGGTTTATATTTCGCCGGTATTTTCAGCGCGATGGCGGTCGCCTGGGTATTTAAACTTTGGCAGGGCAAAGCGGCGCATCATCCCTTGTTACTGGAATTGCCTTCGTACCATTGGCCGAACCTACGCAATCTCGCAATCGGCCTGTGGGAACGGGTATGGATTTTCTTAAATCGCGTCGGCACCATTATTTTGACGCTTGATGATTTTGCTGTGGTTCCTGTCGACATTCCCGTCGCCGCCCGATGGCGCGACCGGCCCGGCGATTCAATACAGTTTCGCCGGCATCATTGGCCGTGCGCTCGAAGTCATCTTCGCGCCGATCGGTTTTAATTGGCAAATTTCTATCGCGTTGATCCCCGGCCTCGCGGCGCGCGAAGTCGCCGTTGGCGCGCTCGGCACGGTGTACGCACTTTCCGCTGCAGGCGATCAAGTCGCCGACCAACTCACGCCGATGATCGCGCAAACTTGGCCACTCGCCACCGCGTTCTCGCTGCTGGCGTGGTACGTGTTCGCGCCGCAATGCATCGCGACGCTCGCCGCAGTCAAACGCGAAACCAACTCTTGGCGTTATATGATCATGATGGCAGGTTACTTGTTTGGCCTGGCTTATCTCGCGTCTTTCATCACTTACCGCGTCGCGTTGGCGCTGGGCGGCTGACATGTGGCAAGACTTGATTGTTTATTTCATCGTTATGCTCGCGGCCATTTACGTGACATGGCGCTGGATGCCGATCACAGCGCGCGCCAGCGTCGTGTCACGTGCAATAGCTATTGCAAAACGATGGGGATTGTCGAACGCGGATGCCGCAAGCTTGCAATCACGCGCGTCGGCAAAAACAGGCTGCGGCAGTTGCGGCCCATGTAAAGCGTGCGCCACAAACACTAAACAACCGGCCTGAGAGCCGCTTCCTGCTTGGCTCTCCAGGCATCCAATTGGATTTTTTTCTTGGCGTTGCTTCGAAATTTCGCTATTTGCAAATAGCGACCACAGTCCGCTTCGACGGAAAGTTGACGCCCTCCCCTGGCCAATGTAGTGTGATGCATCGATTTAACCCAAGAATGTATGGACGAACCTCGACCTAGTTGGATGGAACGCCTGTCGGCGTTCTTGTTGCGCGCACCGGAAGACCGTGAGGAGTTACTCAAACTTCTGAATACCGCTCACGAAAATGAATTGATCGACGCCGAAGCATTGTCGATGATCGAGGGCGTTTTGCAAGTGTCGGAAATGCAAGTGCGGGACATCATGATTCCGCGTTCGCAAATGGATGTAATTTCCATCGGCCAAACGCCCGACCAATTTATTCCCTACGTCATTAGCACCGCGCACTCGCGCTTTCCCGTCGTCGACGAAAATAAAGACAATGTCCTCGGCATTTTGCTGGCGAAAGATTTGTTGCGTTACTACGCCGGGGAAGAAGAATTCAATGTTCGAGATATGCTGCGCCCGGCGGTGTTCATTCCGGAATCGAAGCGCCTCAACGTGTTACTCGGGAATTTCGCGCCAATCGCAATCACATCGCAATTGTGGTCGACGAATACGGCGGCGTATCGGGCTTCGTGACGATCGAAGACGTTCTCGAGCAGATTGTCGGTGACATCGACGACGAATACGATTTTGACGAAGCGGAAGACAATATCATCCTCGACCGCACCGGTCGCTATCGAGTGAAGGCGACAACGGAGATCGTCGATTTCAATGAAAAACTCGGCGTGAAATTTAGTGACGAGGATTTCGATACCGTTGGCGGTTTGGTCGTCAATCTGTTCGGCCGCATGCCCAAACGCGGCGAGCGAGTCGACACGCAAGGATTAAGCTTTCAAGTGCTGCGCGCCGACAGCCGCCGCCTCCATGTATTGTTGGTCGATCGCATCAAGAGCTGCGTTGCCTGAATCGACGAGATGACGCCTTATTGACGCATGTTGGTTTCTCGCATGTTATTCAGGGCGAGGGCGAGAAAAGTTCGTTAGCAATACGCATTTCGAAAGAATGATTCGCGCTATATTGGCCTAGGGTTGCCGGCAATCCTAGCGGCAGCGCTGGGCGCGGCAACGGTGTTTAGCTTCGCGCCATTCCATTTTCATTACCTTCCTTTTTTTACGCTTGCCGGCCTCAATCTTCTCTGGCAACGAAATCAAAGTCGATTCAGCGCGACGCTAATCGGCCTGGCATTTGGCCTTGGCCTATTTTGCGCTGGCATGAATTGGATCTATGTCAGCCTGCATGATTTCGGCGGCATGCCCACCGCGCTCGCGGTGTTTTGTACGTTTTTGTTGAGCTTGATTCTCGCAATGTTTCCGGCGTTTAGTGCGGATATTTCCAAGCGCTCATCGGCGCGCGCGAGAAAGTTCAAGCGATGTTGGTTATCCCCGCTCTCTGGGCGATATTCGAATGGTTACGCGGTTGGGTGTTAACAGGATTGCCGTGGTTGAGCGTCGGTTATGCGCAGGTTGCCGATGGCCTGTTGGCTGGATATGCGCCGTTGGTGGGCGTTTATCGGCGTTTCGCTCATGACGGCGATTGCTGCGGGGTTGATCGTGACGCTTCTTATCCGCGATGATGGCGCGCGATCGAGACGTCGACGCGACCATAGCGGCGATGATGTTCGCAATCGTGTTCTGCAACCAATATTTTTCTCGCGCGCATCGAATGGACGCAACCCATCGGCGTGCCGATTTCCGTGAGCTTGCTGCAGGGAAATATCACGCAAGATATCAAATGGAAATCGGAAACCATCGAGTCGACATTAATCACCTATCGCGATCTCACACTCGCGAGCAAGAGCAATCTAACGATTCTTGCCGGAGACGGCCTTTCCGGTTTTCTTGGAACAAATGCCGGAGGAATATCTTGCCGAGTTCGAACGATCACGCAAAAAAACTCGGCGGCGACGTGCTGGTCGGCGTGCCCGAAACAACCGGCCCGACGACTTATCACAACAGCGTGATCAGTTTCGGCGTTTCGCCGCGGCAAACTTATCGCAAAACCCATCTGGTGCCGTTCAGCGAATTCATTCCGCTTAAATGGCTGATCGGCTGGGTGTACGACGATTTGCTCAATATGCCGTTGGCGGATTTCACCGCCGGCGCGATCGATCAAAAACCTTTCGCCGTCGCCGGCCAAAAAATCGCGATGACCAATTGTTACGAAGATTTATTCGGCGAAGAAGTGATCCGCAAATTGCCGGAAGCAACGATGCTCGCCAATGTCAGCAATGACGCCTGGTTTGGCCGATTCATGGGGGCCGCAACAGCACGCGCAGATCGCGCAAATGCGCGCGTTGGAAACCGGCCGATATTTGTTGCGCGCGACCAATACCGGCGTGACTGCAATAATCGATCAAAAAGGTCGCATCGTCAGCCGCGCGCCGGAATTCACCACAATGGCATTGACCGGCACGGCGCAGGGATTCGACGGCACGACGCCTTATGCGCGATTCGGCAACTTTCCCGTGGTAGTTATTGTCCATCGCTATGCTGCCGTTGCGGTGGCGTTACGCAGTCGCCGTATCTGCGTCGACAAGATTTGTACTTCAATAAGTTTCATCATGTCGCTGCGAATGATGAACTCAAACACTACTTTTTTTTCACGCCGTGCGATTTATTTGCTGGGCTTTCTCGCCTGCGCCGGACTAATCGCATTCGCGCTTTATCTGCAACACAAACTTGGTGAAGATCCCTGCGCGCTATGTATTTTTCAGCGCGTTGCGGTAATCGCGTTGGGTCGTGATTTTTCTCTCGCAGGCTTGCACAATCCGCACGACAAAGGCAATCGAATTTATGCTGCGCTGGCATTGCTCATGGCCGCTCGTGGGCGGCGGCATCGCGCGCGCCACGTGTGGTTGCAACATTTGCCGAAAGATCAAGTGCCCGAATGCGGGCCGGGATTGAGTTATTTGATGGAAACGCAACCATGGCTACAGGTTTTTCAGAATGTGTTGAAAGGCTCCGGCGAATGCGCGGAAGTCGGTTGGACGTTTCTGCGTTTGAGTATTCCCGAGTGGACACTGATATGTTTCGCGCGTGTTCTGGTGCTGGCGATTTTTCAGTTCCGCAATCGCCGCGCGTAGCGCGGCCGAAGGCTAGGGCGAGGAGAGCCGGTATGCCCTCATTACATTGCCTTATCGTTTCAGCATGTTTATATCGCCCGCGGGTGTTTATAATGGGAACATCGATTTCCTTCGCCGACATGAAAACATTAACTGTGTTTTGCTTCTGCTATCGTTCGTAATGGCGTGCAAAGCCGACGAGCGACGTCAAGCCCATCGCGAACGAAGCCGCGATCGCGACCGCTGGCTGATGAATGCCGCTATGTTATTGTCGATACCGCCTTCGTCGCTGAAGCCATGCAGCGCGGCGCGATTTTGTGGGATGCCCGCGTGCAAGACGAATTTCGCAAAGGTCACATTCCCGGCGCGGTAAATATCGGCGATCCGTTGCGTATTTTGCGCAGTGAAAATTCCGAGGACTTTATTCCGCAGGAATTAATCGAAGATATCCTCGGAAAAGTCGGCCTGAATCCGGCGAAAGAAATCATCGTCTATGCCGGGTAAGTCGATGCCGTCGGCGTATTTTGGACTTTATACGTTGCAATATTTCGGCGCCGATAATGTTCGCGTTTATCACGGTGGAATCGACGATTGGAAAGTTGCCGGCCGCCCGATCAGCGCGCCAGATGATCGAGACGGCGCCGATCAAACTATCGCTAACGCCGCGTCCGGAAATCTGCCATCGAGACAAATGAAGTCATCAATAAACTCGATCGCTCTGAAGTACAGGTTCTCGACGTGCGTACCCAGCGCGAGTTCGACGGTGAAGATATTCGCGCATTACGCGGCGGCCATATAGCCGGTGCAATTAATATTCCATACGAACGCAATTTCACCGGGCTGCCCTGCGTAAACCCGGCGCGCCGCCGGCAAATTCCAAAGACGCTCTGGCGCTTAAACCGGAACCCGGAATTTCGCGCGCTGTATGCATTGCTCGATCCCGACAAAGAGACGATCGTCTATTGCCAGAGCGGCTCGCGCGCAAGCATCACCAGCGCCGTGCTCAAAGATTTAGGCTTCAAACATGTTCGGCTGTACGATGCGCTCGTGGCTCGAATACGGCAACACGCTGGAAGCGCCGGCGGAGGACGTAAAGTTCTTTAACGTCGGACTTTTCAGCAACCGCATGTCGAATTTGTTAAAGCGCGTGGAAGAGCTTGAGAAAGAATTGGCAAGTTTGCGCGAAGTAAAAAAATAGTCTTCGACGGAAAGTTACTCCGTATCCTGCTTTTCGGTGGATGAAACAGGCGGATCTTCGGGCACTTCCGTCGTAGTGTTGGCCTGTTTCAGCAATTTTTTTTCTTCTTTCTTTTGTTTTTTGGCCAATTCTTTTTGACGTTTTGCGAACGCATAGTTAGGTGTCGCCATTCGTACTCCGATTCAAGATGATTTGATCTACTAGAAGCCGAATGTTACATTGGATCGCGATCAGTTACTACATGGCAAGCTGTTTTTGCCAAGCGAATATCAATTCCAGCGCAGCTTTGGGCGTTAAGTCATTTGGATCGAGATTTTCCAGAGCAGCAATCACCGGATGTTGTTCCGGCATCGCCGTTGGCTCTAGTGCTGCGCCCGCAAATAGATCGGCCTGCCCGCCGCGTATCACGGCGTTTTCTTCCAATTGCCTTAATTTTTGCCGCGCACTGCGAATCACGCTTGCGGGCACGCCCGCCAATTGCGCGACTTGCACGCCATAACTTTGACTTGCCGGGCCGTCTTTTACGCTGTGCAAAAACACGATTTGATTTTGATGTTCGACCACTTCAAGATGGACGTTGGCGATTTGTTTGTGTTCTTGGGATAGGCGCGTCAGTTCAAAATAATGCGTGGCGAATAAGCGTCAGCGATTGATTTTTTTCCGTGAGTTGCTTGGCGATCGCCCATGCCAGCGCGAGGCCATCGAAGGTCGAAGTGCCGCGGCCGATTTCATCCAGCAACACCAAACTATTCGGCGTCGCGTTGTGCAAAATATTCGCGGCTTCCGTCATTTCCACCATGAAGGTAGAGCGTCCACCCGCAAGATCGTCTGCCGAGCCGATACGCGTGAAAATCCGATCGATCGACGCCGATGCGCGCGCGATCTGCCGGGACGAAACTGCCGCAATAGGCGAGCAGCACAATCAGCGCCGTCTGGCGCATGTAGGTCGATTTACCGCCCATGTTCGGGCCGGTGATCAGCAACATTTGTCGCGCGGGCGAGAGCGCCGTGTCGTTGCCGATGAAGTGATCGATGGTTTTTTCGACGACCGGGATGGCGGCCCGCTTGAATATCGATTCCGTGCTCATCGGTGAATTGTGGCGCGACATAATTCAGCGCAACAGCGCGTTCCGCCAAGGCGCACAACACATCGAGTTCCGCGATGGCATTTGCCGCAGTTTTGCAATGCGCCGATGTGCGGTAACAATTGTTGCAACAATTCTTCGTACAACAATTTTTCCCGCGCCAGCGCGCGATCATTGGCCGACAGCGCTTTATCTTCAAAGGTTTTCAATTCCGGCGTGATGTAGCGCTCGACGTTTTTTAATGTCTGGCGACGGCGATAATCGTCCGGCACTTTGTCGGCGTTGGCTTGGCTCACTTCAATATAAAAACCATGCACGCGGTTGTATTCGACTTTCAGATTGGCGATGCCGGTGCGCGCGCGTTCGCGAGTTTCTAGGGCAAGCAAAAATTGTCCGCTGTCGGTTTGGATGGCGCGCAATTCATCAAGCGCTGCATCAAAGCCATTACGAATCACGCCGCCTTCGCGAACACAGAAGCCGGTTCGTCTTGCAGCGCGCGGCGCAACAGCGCTTCGATGTTCGGATCAATGTGCAATGCCTCGCTTAACGTTGCGATTCGCGGACTATCGAGCATTGCCAGAAGCCGCGCCAGTATTGGCTCTACAGCCAGGCTATCGCGCAAGCCAGATAGATCGCGCGGCCTGGCGTTGCCCAAGTGCGATTCGTGCGGTGATGCGTTCGATGTCGACAATTTGCTTCAGTGTTTCGCGCAAATCATCGTAACAATGTCTTCCCGGTTCGCCGATCAACACGCGAATCGCATCGTGACGAAAGCGCAAAGTATCCACATCGCGCAATGGATGATGCAGCCAATGGCGCAGTCGGCGGCTGCCCATGCTCGTGCTGGTGGTATCGAGCAGCGAAAGTAAGCGTTGGTTCCGTTTCGCCGCGTAATGTCTCGCTAATTTCCAGATTGCGCCGCGTCGCGGCGTCCATGATCACGAATTCGCTTTCGCTTTCGAGGATCAAACCTTGCACGTGGGGGAGCGCGACACGCTGCGTATGTTTGACGTAACCGAGCAGCGCGCCCGCTGCAGCGATCGCGGCAGGTGATTCTTCGCAGCCGAATCCAGCGAGATCGCGGGTTTGAAACTGTTGTGTGAGGGACTTTGTATGCGCTGTCGAAATCGAACTGCCAATCGGCGAGGCGCTTCACGGCGATTTTGTTATGCGCGGGCAATCAACTGCGCGTGGCTTTCGCCGATAACGATTTCCGCCGGATTAATGCGCTCCAATTCCGATTGCAATTGGCCGAACGCACATTCGCGCAGACGAAACTCGCCATTAGCAAGATTGAGCCACGCTAGGCCGATGGTTTTTTCTATAACAGAAATTGACAGCAACATGCTGTCATTGCGATCGTCGAGCAAGGCTGCATCGGTCAACGTGCCCGGCGTGATGATCCGCATCACTTTTCGCTCGACCGGGCCTTTGCTCGTCGCCGGATCGCCAACTTGCTCGCAGATCGCGACGGATTCACCGAGCTTTACCAACTTCGCCAAATAATTTTCTACCGCGTGATAGGGCACACCCGCCATCTTGATCGGCGTCCCCGCCGATGCGCCGCGTTGCGTCAAAGTGATATCGAGCAACTTCGCCGCGCGCTCCGCATCGGCATAAAACAATTCGTAAAAATCGCCCATGCGATAAAACAGCAGCATGTCCGGATGCTCGGCTTTGATCGCCAAGTATTGCTGCATCATCGGGGTATGCGTAGGTAGATTTTCTTTATTCATCAAATTCTAATGCTCGTTCAATAGCCGGCTGTCTTGCTTCCTTAAATCTTGAATTAGGAAATCGATCACAATCTCTTCATCAATGGCTTGGTTCTGTTCGCGCATGGTTGCGGCAAGCAGGGTATCCCACGACGCTTCAGCCTCAGTCCCTTTCAGCGCGCGGCCCGGTCGTGGCGCGATATTTAGCGCTGCTAAATAGTCAGTCGCGCCAAAGTGCCATGGCAGAGCGCGATGCTCGCGCAGCACGTGATTGGCAATTTGTATGCCTGGCCAATCGAAATCACCGTGGTAACGAAGCATTGCGCCCGCTTGTGTAAGCTGCGTCAGTAGTACGCGCTGCGCCGCGGCTGGCATGCCGTCGGTGCAAACTAAAGGCGCGCAGCGTGCCCCCAACTGATCGGCGGCAATGGCGAGGAGATTGGGGTTCTCGCACACATAGACGCTTCTGCCTCGCACTTCCCACTGCTGCGGCGCGCGTAACAGCTTGCGCAACGACAAGTAGGCCGGTTCGCCAAGCGTTGCGATGCCCGGCAAGTTGAGTACCAGTGCAGGGCGCGCCAGTTCGTTTACCAGTACACCCGCCTTGGACCAAAGTTCCCGCTCGCTGGCTTCCTCGATCTCGGCGTTTTCCACAGCGGGCATCGCGTCATGATTCGCGGAAGTACGCAGCACCGCTAAAACAAAGGACGCGACCGCATTTCCGCTATCGAGCCCGTGCGCGTCGCCTAATGCCTGGGCGGCGAGCTGTGCACGCGTCAATCCCAGTGCGGGTAATCGCCTGAGTACGATTTGCGCCGCTTGCAAAATGCTTGCCGCGTTCGTCGGATCCTGCCCAGCAAGGCGTTTTAGCAGGCCGAGACCGTTTGCGGTTTGCAGCAGCGCGGCGAATGGTGCTCGCTCGCTTGCATCGCGCAGTTGCCGCCACTGCGTTTCGAGCGCCTCGCGTTGCGCCGCGCGATGCACGATCGGACCATCGAGTTGTTCGAGCGCATCGCGCAATGATTTGGCTACGCCGGCGTCGCGCAATTTAGCATCGATCGCTGCGACCTCGATTTGCATTGAAGCGACAAAGCGCGAAGACTTACCTTGCAGCGCAGCCAACGCCGTATGTTCTTGCACGGTTAATTGCTCAATGCGAAAACCTTGCAGCGGCATGTCCACGACCGCGCGTTCATAGCGTTGGCGTAAGCGCCGCCGCAAAGTGGCCAGCGGCTCGCCGCCAAGTAGTCTTTGTAAGCGATCGTCCGTGGTCATGGCTCAATGTTGTCCACCGGTTGGAAGCGCCGGTTTGGATCGCTATCGGGGCGGCGCGCATGTCCGTCCCAAGTCCAGCGCGATACATGCACTGCGTTCATGCCTTCGCGCCGCTGCAACTGACAGATTGCGACCCCGGGCAACTCGGCATAGCACGCCCATTCGCGCTCGCTGGTGATGACAAAATCAAGATCGAATTCGTGGATCAAGCCCATGCAGTGCGCCCGCGCGGCATCGTCGATACCGGCGAAGGCTTCGTCGAGCAACACCAAACGTGGTGCATGAGCATAGCCGCTTTGACTGTAGTAGCTCGACACGGCGGCAAACAGCGGCACGGTTAGGCCGAGCGCCCGCTCGCCGCTTGATGACGGGCCCGATAGCGGGCGCCATTGGCCATCCTGCCAACGCTGCACGCGGAAACGGTGCCAACGACGGTAGTCCAGGGCCCGCGCGAGCTGATCGAGCAAACTGCCGCCGCTCATCGCATCGGCGCGGCTGCGTTCGATACCGATACGTTGATGCAGCATTTCACCCACCACGCGGCGATCTTCGGCCGACCACAGGTCGGTGCTGGTATTAAGCAATCGCTTACGTGCCGCCTCCAACCCGATCGGTGCGCCCTCGGTGCCTTCCGCTAAAGGCTGCCACTGCAGGCGAAAGCGCACGCCGGTCGAAGTCGGCCGTTTTTCGAGTTCGGCATTGATCGCGCTAACTTGCCGTTCGGCATCTTGCAGAAGCTTTTGCACCGCTGCGGCGATTTCCGCCTGTAGATGGTTTTCCAGGATTTCGCGTTCGCCCGCGGTTAGAAGTTCGCGGCGCTGTGCGATTTCTCCGGCGAGCCGCGCACTGAGCTCATCCGGGCGTTCCGGACGATTTTGGTAAACGATGGTCACGACCAGCCCATAGTCGTTGGTTTCCGCCTGCGCTTGGTGTCTGAGCGCTGCAAGCGCACGTCCCAGCTCGCTGTAGTCATGCGAGATTTGGCTTTGCACGCGGTTCCACGCGTCATCGTCATCTCTGACGTTTTGCAGCAATTGCTCGGCGCGGCGCGCGAGTGTCAGCGCGGGCTCAATACTCCAGGGCGTGAGCAAATCGGGAATGTCCACGTCGGGAATCGCGCTGGTGAGCAGCCCGGTAACTGCGAAGCCCTGAAGATGCGCGACCGCACTTTGCCGCGCTGTCGTTTTTTCTTTTAACGTCTCTTCTGCAACTTGCGTTATCTGTTCGGCGATGGCGCGTGCTTCTCCGGCCGATCGCAGTGCGCTGCCACAATTTTTGAGCGAATTTTCGCAAAGGTTGACTTGGTTACGTGTCGCTTTCAATCGCTGTTGCAGTTCGTCGACCTGGGCGCCGATCGATTCGCGCAGCGTCTCCAGGCGGATGCGCATTTCGTTTGCGAGCGTGCAGCGTTCGGCCCAAACAGTTTCAGATAGTTCGGCGTCCCTTTTTGCTTCCTGTGTGCGTTGCTGTTGCTGCGCAAGTTCAGAGAATGCGCTGCGCAATTCGCGTACATGCTGGAACAGCGCGAGCAGTGATTCGCTAAGCTGTTGTAGCGCCAGTTCGATCGCTTGCAATGCCAGTCGCTTAGTAGGCAAACGCAGATCGGTCGCGTCTTTTGCCCGTTCGAGATGAGCGCTTTGCAATTGCTCCTGGCGCGTGAGCAAAAGCTGGTTTGCCGCTTCAAGCCGTGTTTGCGCATTCTGAAATTCCCGGCTGCGAGCACTGGCTTCCACATGCGCGGCACGCAGCGCATCGTCACTGGGCGCGTTGTGCCATTCTGCCGCTGCTCGATGCTGATCTTGCTCGAGTTGTTTGGCGCGTTGTCGCAAAGCGCCGAGTTCAATGGCGATATTTTTTAGGCGCAACGCGATCGCGTCCAACCGCCGCGCTCGCGCCGCTGCTCGCGCGGCAAATCCGATGTAATCCGCGGCGGGTTTGTGCCAGGCACCGCCTAGCGCACCGAGGCGAAAGCGTCCATCCGGCGCGATCCAAGCTTCGGCGATGCCGTCGTCCGCGCTACTACACGCTACGCCGTCGAGCAAGCGTCGCAAAATCACCGCTGACACCGGCGGCTGAGCCGCATGCTCGCTGGGTACCAGCCACTGCCCAAGGGAATGGCTTTGCCGCGGACGTTCCAGCCAGTGCGTATCGTGCAACGCTGTGCCATGTTTGTCGAGCGTATGAGCTGTGCCATCGGGTGTAATCCATGCATCTAGCAGACCGGCGGCTTGCAGTGCTGCTTCAAGACCGGCGCGCTGATCGTCTGCAATGTTGTCGCGAAATTCAACAAGTTGCCACAACGGTGCGCCAAGTCTGCCAGCGCGAACTTCTGCGGCGCGGTAGATCGGCGCGGGCGGTGTTGCGTCCGTGCCTTGTTCCAGGCGCGCCTGCTCGACTTGGAGTAGCGCTTGCTCTGCATCAAGCACGTCGCGTTCCTCGGCTAATCCCGCATGACGCCGTGCCAATCGCTCACTAGCGGCTTGTTGCGCGATTTGTAGTGCAGCACGTGCTGGATTGTTGCCGACCAGATTGACGACCCACCGCGTCAATGCATCTAACACCGGCGCGTGATTCGCAACATGCAATTGTTGTAACTGATCGAAATGGGTCTGCCATGCCGTCAGTGTGCTACGGCCTTGCTTTTCCACGGCTTGATCGGCGTCTTGACGCCGCGCCGCGGCCTCGTCCGTTTCATGCTGGTGATGGTCGCGCGCCTGCTGTTGGTTCGATAGCGCGAGTTCGACTTGATCGACACGGTCGCAGTGGCGTTGCATTACGGCAAGTTGCGTGCGTCGTCGCGTGACATCACCGCGCAAGTCGTTACGGGCGGTATCGACTTTGATTTGCGGCAAAACCGCCACACTTGCGGCATCGAGCGAGGTGAGCGGATGGTTTTGATAAGTTTCGGCAATCTCCGCTAGCCCAGCGTAATTTGTCGCGATACGGCGCGCTTCAATTAAGACCTGCTCAGCGACTAGGGCACGCTGGTTGCGTTCGCCCATTGCCTGACTCTCGCGTTCATATCGCAGACGCGATTCTTCGCGCGCGCGCTGCGCGAGATCGGCATCTTTTTGGCGCGCCTGTGAGTCGCGATCGGCTTGTTCGAGGCGCTTGGCATCGCGCATTGCCGGATCGTCTTGCAGCTGTTCGAGCCGAGTGCGATTGGCTGCAAGTTCGATTTCGGCGGTCGCGTATGCGTTCTGCGCTAACGTTTCGCCAGATTGCGCGGATACCAGCGCCTGACGTCCTTCATTGAGCGCACGGCTAGCACCGTCAAAACCACTCTGCGCGCTACGCAAGATGCGCGCCTGGCGCCGGGTTTGAGTCGATGCGTAAACGCGGTAGCGCTGGTTGAATTGTCCGACAGCGCGCTCCAGCGCTTCGTATTCTTCGAGTTCGCGGCGCAGTTCCTCCAATTGGTTCAACGAGTCGGCGACGTCGGTTAACAAGTCGGCCGACATCGGCGGAAGCGCCTCGGTTAACGCGTTCGACAGATTGGCCTCGTCCGGCTTTTTTGAAAGTTGCGGCTGGCGCAACTGGATCAATGTGTCGATCAAAGCGGCGTAGCGCGCTGTTCCGAGATGGAACAGGCGTTCGTCGACAGCGCGACGATAGGCGAGCGCCGTATCGAATATTTGGCCTCGGCCTTCGAGCGACTCGCGCAAACGTTCGCGAGTCAGCACCACGCGCTGTCCATTAATCAGCCAAAGGTCTTGGCCGATACGCTGGTCTTCGAGTACAAAGAACCAACTGTCAACTTGCGGACGCGCCACCGCGGCAAACAACCCGCAGCCTAGCGTCAAATATTGCGTGTGCGCCGTCCTACGACTTCCGGCCGAACTCGATCCAGGCATAGCCCATGCGCCGATCGTGGCGTCCCATCAACAAATTCCAGGCCATCTTTTTGCCGGGATCGCCATCGGGTTCGACGCGCGATGATTTCAGACTCGCATCGAATAACAACGGCAGCGTCAACGACAGCACTTTGGATTTACCGGTGCCGTTATTTCCGCGCAGCAGTAGATGGCCATCGCGGAACCAAAATTCCTCACTGTCGTAGTGGAACAGGTTTACCAGCCCGAGCCGGAGCGGCTGCCAGCGCGTGCGCTCGGGCGTGGGCAAAACAGGTTTATCGGTTACGTTCATAGTGCGTCGAATAGGGAAACTTGCGCCTTGCTCGGCGACGGTTTGATTTTCGTCTCGCCAATGGCAAAGCGGGCGAGCGCCGGTAAAGGTTGAATCGCTTCGCCGATACAGGCCACGAGCTGCAGTTTTTGCAGCCGTTCGAGAGCGCTTTGGGCAAGTTCCTGTTCCGCGCCGGGCTCGCGGGCGGATTTGCGCCAGTAGGTGCCGTAGCGTTCCTTGGCCTGCGCGACGAATAGCGTAATGTCTCTGACCGCGACGCCGGTGCCGTCGTCGCGGCGATTAGCAAGGAACTCGGCTACCAGCAGCGTCACATGCGCTTCGGTACCTTCGGCGGGCATAACGACATCAGTCAATTCGCCTTCCTCATCGACCAGGGCCAGACCCTCGGCGCGTTGCTCGGCGGTGAGATTTGTGGCTTCGCATAGGCGCGTCGCCATCGGGCCGCGTTGGTTGATGAAGTACGCACGCAGTTCGGCGTCGAGGTCGTCGCTATAGATCACCGGATCGTCCAGCAATCGCCGCGATAACTGGTGCCGTAACGCCGTGCGGCGCCCCTCGTCGCTATCGGGAATGTGTTCGCTGACCAGCGCCGCTAGGCGATCTTCAAATGTGAGCGGCGCTTCTTCGGCGTGCCATGTCGATGGGCCGCGTACTGCTGCCAACATCGCCGCCAGTACGCGGCGCTGCACATCGTAGAGGGCATCGGCGGCCGCGTTGTCGTCATTCCTGCGTACGAAGCCTTCTTCGTCTCCCCCACGCGCAGCAGCACACCGTACTCGAGTAGTGTGCGGCATACTGCCACTAGCTCGCGCCGCTCATATCGGGACTGCAACGCGAAGCTGAAACCGGACGCTAGCAAGCTCGGCTCGGTGGCCAGCGCGAGCAGCCGATCGCCCAGTACACGCAACGTGATCTGCGCGTCGGCGCGTTCGAGTACCGCGCAAGCAAGGCATAGCAACACGTAGCGGCGCCGGTCATAATTTGGCAAACCGCGACTGGCGTCGAGCAGATTGGCGGGGCGCTTGTAAAGACGCGCGCAGTCGCGTTCGATGTGCAGCGTCCAGCCTGTCTCGCGCGTAAACCAGGCGCGCAATTCGTCGGCGTGACGGCGCACCGCTGCGAATTCGGCGTGAACAGATGTCATCAACGGTGCCATCAGCAACGCGCGCAACGCCTGGCTGCGTTCCTCGTGCTGATGCTGCGCCTGTTGCTGGCCGATGTTGCGGCTGTCGACCATTACGCGCCGTCCCCGATTCGGGTGATGCTGAGCGCATGATCGCGCCCGGCGAAGATACCATTTGACGTCACCACCTCGGCGCACGATGCGGCGTCCAGCGGCATTAATTGAATTCGAAACAATCCATCGCCGCTGTTCAATTCCACCGGCAAATCGGGCGAATCTTGCAACGTCAGCGCTTCACCTAACAAGGACAGAAACAATTGAAATGCGTGTCCATCGAGTTTGCCAATCTCTGATAGTCGCGTGAGTTTTCCGGTCGCCAAACGTTCCCGTGCGGCTTCGATTTGCGCATGTTCTTCGCGAAATAATTCCGCCATCAAGCGGCGTTCCTCATCGCGCTCTTGCACCTGCGGTAGCACCCCACGCGGTGTGGCTTCGCCGTATTCGCGCAAGCGCGGGTGAATGCGTAGTGGCGGCGCATCGGCCCACGACGTGCTGGCGGGCAAGTCTGGCGCAAACTCCGGGCTCAACGAAAAATGCCGCGCCGGGTTTAGCGCGAAGGCGGCGCGCGCCAGCCGATGTGCTTGCGCATCGTCCGCGCAGGCCGCAAACCACCCGGCAAGTACACGAAAGTCGGCGGAACGGTCGCTGCGCCCACTGCGGCGTTCGTTTAGTGCCTGAACCGCCGCGAGCAATTGCGGAATTGCCGCCCGCGCTTTTGATCGTAATAGCTCGGCCTGCGGCGCCTCGGAGTCCGAGTTTACGAACCAACGACGCAATCCTTTCCAGCGTTCACGGCAAGCTTGCAATCCGCGTGCTACAACATCGGCTTGCTCGATTGCATCACCCGGCGCAGCGTCGCGCGCTTCGCGTTGCGCCGCCTGCCATAGCAGCGGTTCGATACCTGGTAACAAGGCTACGATGTGCCGAGCAATTGCGCCGGAACGTGCTACTAAGTCACCAATGAAGCGTTCGAGATAATCGATCAAACGCCTTTTATAGGCCACTACGGCTCCGGCTTCAGCCTGCTGCAATTCGATACTGCGCCCGATGCCGGCCATGAACGCCTGGGCATTCTGCGTTAGACTTTCAAATACGCGCACCAAATCGCGCAACGTCTCGTGCACTTTGGCGGCGTCTGGCAAAGTTTCAGCGGAAAGGGTCAACAAGGTTTGCAGCCGGTTGGCGATGTCTTCCAACGCGACGCTCTGTAGTTCGGCGCGGTGGCGCAGCGTTTCTGCGAACACCGTCAACGCCGATTCTACGGCCTCGCCACCGCGCGATAGCCGGTACAGAAAGCGTGCTCGGTAAAAGTCGCTGATGTTGGCGACACGAGCCGTATCGGGCTGCGATTCGAGATTGCCCCATTGTGCCAGTTGCGCCAAGGCTGACTGTACTTCCTCTATGCGCGGCGGCGCGCTTTCCCATTGGCCTTCCGCGAGGACTTCGTCGGGACGCAAATGGAGCCGGAACTGGCGCTTTGCAGCAGCGAAACTGTCCATGATATTGCGGTAAAGCAAAGCCTTTTCGGCACTGACGTGGCGGAACAACTCGGTTGCAGCGTTCATGGTTTTCATGCGCTGGCGAATTTACAAGTTGCGAGGTCATCGCCCCGTTTTTCGGGATGAGTGGCATCGTTACACTGCCGTTGAGCAGGTAATTTCGGGTACGAAGACATAGCGTTATTGGACATGGGCGTATGATATCGCGTCCTTAGCAAAAGCAATGCGATGTTCACACTGCGCATCATTTCACTGCTGCTGTATTTGTTTGCCCCGCTTGCAATCGCTCAGGGCGCGCCGTCCCTGTTGCTTGCACACGTGGCGAGCGAAGACATCGATCCCGCGCCGTATCTCATTAGCGAAAAATTCGATGGTGTGCGTGCCTATTGGGACGGCAAGACATTGCGATTTCGCAGCGGTAACGTCGTGAATGCGCCGCCTTGGTTCATAGCGAAACTTCCACCGCAAGCGCTCGACGGAGAACTATGGCTCGGTCGTGGGCGCTTTGAAGAATTGTCCGGCATGGTTCGTACCGAACATGCCGATGACGCGGCTTGGAAGCAAATCAAATATCTGATTTTCGAATTGCCCGATGCGCCGGGACCATTTGCGCAGCGTTACGCCGAAATTCGAACACTGGTTCGATTGTTGAATTGGCCCCAATTGCAGGCGGTCGAGCAATTTCGCCTTCGCGGATCGCCCGGCATTGCAGCGTAAGCTTGATCAAGTCGTGCGTGAAGGCGGCGAAGGTTTGATGTTGCATCGTGCCGATTCGCTCTACGTCACGGGTCGCAGTGACGCGTTGCTGAAACTAAAGCCGGTGCTCGATACCGAGGCAAAGGTAATCGGGCACAATCCCCGGCAAAGGAAAATTCAAAGGCATGCTCGGTTCGCTCGAAGTTGAAATGCCCGATGGTAAGCGTTTCCGTATCGGCACTGGCTTCACCGATGCCGTGCGAAAAAATCCGCCGGCAATTGGAGAAATGGTGACTTATCAATATCGCGGGTTGACGAAAAAAGGGTTGCCGCGCTTTGCGAGTTTTTTGCGGACGCGACGGGAGTTTTAGTCAGCAATCTCCCCTTCTTCAAGGGGAAGGAACGAGCTTCGACATTCTAATATGAAACACGTCGAGTTAACTCACAATCGGATGCGCTACCGAGCAAACTTGAATCTCCGCGGTTAAATGCACGATCTCATCGTGAAGAGCAAGCTGTTCGCGAATGCGCTGCGGTGTCAGCGTTGTGTCGTGCGTGATGACGCTTACTGCGCACGAATACGCGCGCTTACCGACGCGCCAAACGTGTAAATCGGTCACGTGTGTTTCGCCTTCGCCCGGCGCAGTCTCGATCGCGGCGCGAATTTCATCGACCACGGGATGATCCATTTCGCGATCGAGCAACACAGCGCCGGTGTCGATGATCAATCCTTTCGCCCAAAGCGCGACCAGTATCGCGCCGACAATGCCGATAACCGGATCCAGCCACGACCAACCATAAAACCAACCACCGGCAAGCGCGATAATCGCGAGTATCGAGGTGGCCGTATCTGCAACGACATGGGTATAAGCGGATTTGAGATTGAGATCATTATGATGATTGTGGTGGTCATGGCCGTGGTCATGCTCATGATCACCGGCGCGACTCAAAATCAGCGCACAGACGATGTTCACCGCGAGGCCTATCGTGGCGATGACGATGGCTTCGCGATAGTGTATAGCCTGCGGCGACAATAGCCGTTCGACCGAACTCACGACCATAATCATCGCTATGCCCAGCAAGAAAATCGCGCTGGCGAAACCACCGAGAATTTCGATTTTCCAAGTGCCGAAAGCAAAGCGCGGATCGTTCGCATAGCGTCGCGCCGCCCCGTAAGCAACGGCGCTCAGCCCGATTGCGACGGCGTGAGAACTCATGTGCCAACCATCGGCGAGTAAGGCCATTGAGTTAAACCACCAACCCGCGACGATCTCGACAATCATCATGGCGGCAGTGATCCACATCACCAACCGCGTGCCACGCTCGGCGTTTGGGTTGCCGGAATCGAACGCGTGGTTGTGGGACCAGTCGCTTAGATGATCGGAATGCATCGTTTGATTTTACTCCGCTACAGGCAACCGGCTACTTGTCAGAGGAAACTGCGGAATACTGGTGCTGACGAGAGGAGTCGAACCTCCGACCTACTGATTACGAATCAGTTGCTCTACCAACTGAGCTACGTCAGCAACGGGTTGAATTATAGAGTTTTAAGGTAGGCGCGGCAATGAGCGGTGGAGCAGTTCGGTGACGCGCGCTATGTGAGACTCTCGCAGATCTCAGTCTCGCACCTGTACAACCTGCGCCGCAGTGAACCTTACCGGAAACAACGTCTGGTCTGGCACCGTACGCGTCCAGCGCCAGTGGCGATCGGCATTCGTAAAGCACCGGCACGAGAAGGGTGTGCCGGGTTATATTCGCATCGATACGGTGCATCAAGGTGATCGGGATGGCATGAAGGGGGTTTACCATATCAACGCGGTGGATATCGTCACCCAGTGGGAACTGGTGGCGTCGGTAGAACACATCAGCGAGGCTTATCTTCTGCCAGTGATTAATTTGCTCTTAGAGGGCTTCCCGTTCGCCATCCGCGGTTTTCATTCCGATTCGGGATCGAAAGACGTCAACCACAAAACCGCTGAGTTGCTGGAGAAACTACGTATCGAATTCACCAAGTCTCGACCGCGCCAGACTAACGATAATGCGCTGGCGGAATGCAAGAATGGCGAGGTATGTTGTTGCTTAACAAATAAGCGGCATGCGCCAAGAGGCGCGTCAATATTGGTTCGTGGAGGATACCCCGCGGGGAAGTGCGCTGCGACTGGTTGCTGGCGCGCCTTATGAAAACAATGTTTGCAACGCGACACCGGGATTTTCAGCGCGCATGAATGCTTCGCCAACCAAAAATGTGTTGACATGATGTTCGCGCATTAACGCGACGTCGGCCTTCGTCAGAATTCCACTTTCGGTGATGATGTGGCGCTCCGGCGGAATGTCGCGAATGAGTTCGAGCGTGGTGTTCAGATCGGTCGCAAAGCTGCGTAAGTTGCGGTTGTTAATGCCGACCAATGGCGTGTTGAGTTGCAACGCAAGATCGAGTTCGGCACGATCGTGGACTTCGACTAACACTGCCATACCGAGTTTATGTGCAACGCTTTCCAATTCTTTCATTTTCGTCAAAGTTAGCGCGGCTACAATCAGCAAAATGCAATCGGCCCCCATGGCGCGTGCTTCATACATTTGATATTCGTCGATCATGAAATCTTTGCGCAACACCGGTAACGCACAGGCGGCGCGTGCGTCGACTAAAAATTGCGTCGCGCCTTGAAAAAATTGTCGGTCGGTTAACACCGACAGGCACGCGGCCCCATGTTGCGCGTAACTTTTGGCGATTTCTGCCGGGATGAAATGTTCGCGCAGCACGCCTTTGCTCGGGCTGGCTTTTTTAACTTCGGCGATGACAGCAGCTTTTCCTTGAGCACTTTGCTGCGCAATGCGCTACGAAATCTCGCGGCGCGGGCATCGCTTCTGCGTCGCGCCGAATCGTGCTTAACGATTTCTCTTTTTGCGCAGTGACGATTTCTTCCGCTTTTACTGCCAGGATTTTTTGTAGGATGTCGGACATTACTTTTTCCTGAATGCGTTGCCCTGTCTACCTATGGCCCAAGGCCAGCCACTCATCCCCGTGTAGGCGGGGTTCCTCGCTGATTTTCCAAGTTCAAATGCCAAATGGATTCCCGCCTTCGCGGGAATGACAGTGGTTGATTTCGGTGGCAAGAGAGTAATTGCGGTCAATTGTTTTTGAACGACTGACTGATCGCGGCGAGTTGGTCGAGTTTTTGTTTCGCCGCGCCGGAATCCAATACTTCCAACGCGCGCGCAACTCCGTCTTTCAACGTGGTCGAGTGGCCAGAAACATAAATCGCGGCGCCGGCGTTCAGCGCAACAATATCCCGCGCCGGGCCTGCTTGATTGTCGAGTACGGCCAACAAAATTGCTTTTGATTCCGCTGCATCACTGGCGCGCAATGCCTGCGTCGGCGTCGATTTGAAGCCGAACATCGCCGGTTCGATTTGATATTCCTCGACGTGATCATTTTTCAATTCGGCGATCATGGTCGAGCCGCTCAAGGTAATTTCGTCTAAGCCGTCGAGGCCGTGAACAATCATTACGTGGCGGCTGCCGAGTTGCTTTAGCACGCGCGCTTGAATGCCGACGAGATCGGGATGAAACACGCCCATCACCTGATTCGGCGCGGTGGCGGGATTGATCAGGGGCCCAAGAATATTGAAGATTGTGCGCACACCCATTTCTTTGCGGATCGGTGCGGCGTGTTTCATCGCGCTGTGAAAACTCGGCGCGAACATAAAGCCGATGCCGACTTGATCGATGCAGCGCGCGACTTGCTCCGGCGCAAGCAAGATATTAATGCCGAGCGCTTCGAGCACGTCGGCGCTGCCGCTGGAAGATGAAACGGAGCGACCGCCGTGCTTCGCGACTTTCGCACCCGCCGCCGCAGTGACGAACGCTGCCGTCGTCGAAATGTTGAAGGTGTGCTGGCGATCCCCGCCGGTGCCGCAGGTGTCGACCAAATACTTGCGATCTTTCGGTTCAACTTTTATCGAGAGCCCGCGCAACACTTGCGCCGATGCCGCGATCTCGCCGATGGTTTCGCCTTTCACCCGCAAACCCATCAAGATCGCGGCGGTTTGAACCGGCGACACTTCGCCGCCCATGATTTGCCCCATGATCGCGAGCATTTCATCGAAGAATAGTTCGTTGCCTTCTATTAGGCGATTGAGGGCGTCTTGAACTGAGATGCTCATGGAGCCTCTCGAATTTCAAAATCGTGCGAAATCGTTGCGGTTTTCGCGAGCATGATCGAGGCGGAACAATATTTTTCTGCGGAGAGATTAATCGCACGCTCGACTTGCGTCGGGTTAAGATTTTTGCCGGTTACGATGAAGTGAAAATGAATTTTGGTGAACACTTTCGGATCGGTCGGCGCGCGTTCTGCATCCATTTCCACGACGCAGTCGGTGACGTTTTGCCGAGCTTTTTTCAAGATAAAAATCACGTCAAACGTCGTGCAACCGCCGGTGCCGATCAACACGGTTTCCATCGGCCGTGGGCCGAGATTACGCCCGCCCGCTTCCGGTGCGCCGTCCATTAGGAATGCGTGTCCACTCTCAGATTCGCCGAGAAACGACATGCCATCGCCTACCCACTTTATTCGTGCTTTCATGACAACCTAACCGGCCAATCGAGAAACGATTATATCAATGGGCGTCGTACTGCGATGACCGCGATGCGAAAAGCATTCGTGCCGCGAGCTGCGCAGATATTGGCTCGTGGCGATACATGACTGGAAATCCGCATGGATATTAGGTCTGCAGCCATGCAGTGTGACGCTATTTGCGGGGAATAACTGCGCATGAAAAGTTGATCCCGTTCAATCCAAGTGCCAGCGTTTTAGCCGACGCGTTTTGCCTTCGCGCGGCGCGGCTTAACGGCATCGGAAGGTGTATTAATGCCACGCATTACCAAGCCAGTGGCTGCAAGTGCTAATTTGCGCGGCGACGAATTGCCGGCGTCGAAGGCCACCTGTCCGCCGGCGATGAGTTGCGACAAGCCGTGCACCGTCGCCCAGCAGGTGAGGGCGATCATTCTGTTGTCTCCGCTGCGCAGTTGCCCGGACTTCGAAGCCTGGGCGACCATTTGCGATAGCGCGCCGTAGGTTTCATCTGTAGCCGCGACCAGCGATGGGTAGTCGTTTGCGTCGGCAATTGATCCGCCGAACATGATCTGCAAGTGTTCCGGATGACTTACCGCGAATTCCACATAGGCAACACCGGCTGCCTGCAGCGCGCCCGCCGGATCGCCCGCATGTGCTCGCGCTGCCGCGCCCAAGGTTTCGCCGAGCTGTCGAAATCCTTGCTCGGCGATCGCCACCAATAAATCTTCCTTGTTCGCAAAATGGCGATACGCGGCGCTATGGCTCACGCCGGCCTCGCGCGCCACTTCGCGCAGACTCAGGCTACTCACGCCGCTGCGCGCGATATGCGCGAGCGCGACATCGATCAAGGTGTTTTTCAGATCGCCGTGGTGGTAAGGTGCTTTGGGTTTTTCTTGTGTCATCGCGTAATTATCTTCTCATATAAAACTTATGTTGACAACGGTAACATTTAACGCTTAGAATGTTTACAGTGGGTACATTAAACGTATTTTATTAATTGATGTATCACGATCGGGATAACGTCAGGAGAGAAAAATGACCTATTGGAACATTCAGTTAAAACGTTGTAGTGCTTTACTCATCGGCGCAGCGATTACCGGTTGCGGATTCATCGCGGTGCAAACCGCTGCGCCGAAACGCGCGAGCGTGGCGCGAACTGAAGCAGCCGTGAAAGCGGATCAACTTTTTTGGAAAACATTTCATCACGGCGATTACGCCAATATCGGCGCCACAGCCGAAGTGTTAAAGCAAGCTTATCAAGCCGATCCGTCCGACGCCGTCACGGCGGCTCACATCGGCTGGCTGCACAAGTGGCGCCTAGGCGAACGCGCGCGGCTGGACAGGGCGCCAGCGACGATTACCGACGATGCGATGCTGGCGCGCCGCTATTTTCAGGAAGCGCTAAATCTCGATCCCCGCGAGGCGCGGTATCAAGGTTTTCTTGCGAGCTCTATGTTGGCGGAAGGACGTATTCACAGAGACGAAAAATTGACTCGCCAAGGTTATTTCACGTTGCTGGACAGCATCGATGCCTGGCCGGAGTTCAATTTATTTACCGCAGGCTATATCACCAGTAACGAGCCACGCGGCTCGAAAAATTTTAATCAAGCGCTGGAATGGCAATGGCGCAACCTTGATGTTTGCGTCGGCGAGAAACTCAATCGTGCCGATCCTGACTACGCCAAATACATGGTGTTGGAAACCAAAGAAGGCAAAAAACGCGTGTGCTGGAATTCGTGGATTGCGCCACACAATCTCGAAGGATTTTTCTTGAACATGGGCGATATGCTGGTGAAATCCGGCGATTGGCAAACCGCGCAGAAAATTTACGCCAACGCAAAGATTCCACCGAGCTACGGCCAATGGAAATTTCGCGATGTGTTGGAGCGCCGGATCGCCAACGCGCAAAGCAACGTGGAGAATTTTAATGCTGCGCAACCCAGCGCCGAAAAAATGCATCAACGCATGATGTTCAATTCGCCGTTTAATTGCATGGCTTGCCACCAGGGTGATTAACAGTTTTAAGGGACTTTTTTTCGCCGCTGCTTTGATGCGAATTCGAAGTGAAAAAAGGCAATGCGTGATCTGTGTTTTTTGGATAGGGAGGATCAGAATGTGACCACCCTCGATGTTGCGCGGGCGCATAAATCGCCCGCAAATGTGCGGGTGGAATAATACGGCGATCGTGCCACGACATGAAAAACATCGACGCAAGTTGCCGGCTATCAACGCAGGTCAAAGCGCGTTTCGTGGCAAGCCACAGGGAATAGTACCCGAAGAGTTTTGGCGAATTCGGCAATTTGCCGCGACTGTCGAAATGACGAGCCAAACTTCTGCTTTTGACAAGATCGCCGCTTCTTTTTATAATCGCGTGTTCTGTGGCACTATTTCCAGGGATTTCCCCATGAAGACGTTTTCCGCCAAGGCGCATGAAGTTAAGCGCGACTGGTTTATTATTGACGCCAAAGAGCAAGTGCTTGGGCGTATGGCTGCGCAAATCGCCCTGCGGTTGCGCGGCAAGCATAAACCTATTTTCACGCCCCACGTTGATACCGGCGATTTTATCGTCGTTGTGAATGTCGATAAGCTGCGCGTTACCGGCAATAAAGCCGAAGACAAAAAGTATTATCGCCACAGTGGCTATCCGGGCGGTGTTTCCGAAACCAATTTCAACAAGATGCAAGCGCGCTTCCCGCGCCGCGTGTTGGAAAAAGCGGTCAAGGGCATGTTGCCCAAAGGTCCGCTCGGTTATGCGATGATCAAGAAGCTCAAAGTGTATTCCGGGGAAACGCATCCCCATGAGGCGCAGCAGCCGCAACCCCTTACGGTATAAGGAAATAATATGATCGGTAGTTATTATTACGGAACGGGGCGGCGCAAAAGTTCAGTTGCGCGCGTGTTTATCAAAGCGGGTAGCGGCGATATTATTGTCAACGAAAAGCCGGTCGATCAGTATTTTTCGCGTGAAACGGGCCGTATGATTGTGCGCCAGCCGTTTGGAGCTGACCAATAACGTCGCTTCGTTCGACGTGATGGTGACCGTCGCCGGTGGCGGCGAATCCGGTCAAGCCGGCGCGATTCGTCACGGAATTACTCGTGCTTTGATCGATTACGATGCTGCGCTGAAAGGCGCATTGAAGAAAGCCGGCCTGGTCACTCGCGATGCTCGCGAAGTGGAGCGTAAGAAAGTTGGCTTGCGCAAGGCGCGTCGCGCGAAGCAGTTCTCCAAGCGATAAAGCGGTATCGTTTGCTGCGAAAAGGCCGCCCATTCAGGCGGCTTTTTTGTTTTTGCTTTAACCTATTGATCCTTTGAAAAAAAGAGGTTCGCAATGATCAAAATCGGCATCATTGGCGGTACGGGTTACACAGGCGTTGAGTTGCTGCGTATTTTGGCACGGCACCCCGCAGGCGCAGCTTGCTGCGATCACCTCGCGCAAAGAGACTGGCATGCCGGTCGCGGAGATGTTTCCCAGCTTGCGCGGTTCTGTCGATCTTAAATTTAGCGATCCGAAGGAAGCGGGGCTCGCTGCTTGCGACATCGTTTTCTTCGCCACGCCCAACGGTATTGCCATGACTGAAGCCCAGGCCTTGCTCAGCGCGGGCGTTAAAGTCATTGATTTAGCGGCCGATTTTCGAATCAAAGATATCGCGGTTTGGGAAAAATGGTACGGCATGACCCATGCTTGCCCGGAATTGGTGAACGAAGCTGTTTATGGATTGCCGGAAGTGAATCGCGAAGCGATAAAGAGCGCGCGCATTGTTGCCAATCCTGGCTGTTATCCGACGGCGACGCAATTGGGATTTTTGCCACTGGTCGAAGCAGGTGCAATGGACGATCAACATTTGATCGCCGACACCAAATCCGGCGTCAGCGGCGCCGGGCGTAAGGCGGAAACCCATATTTTGTTTTCCGAAGCCTCGGATAACTTCAGAGCCTATGGCGTGCCAGGCCATCGCCATTTGCCGGAGGTTCGCCAAGGGTTTGAGCCGCGCAGCGGGTCATGAGGTCGGATTGACCTTCGTTCCACATCTGGTGCCGATGATTCGCGGCATCCACGCGACGTTTATGGTCGACTGACCAAAGAAATCGATTTGCAAGCGTTATTCGAAAAGCGCTACGCCAACGAACCATTTGTCGACGTGCTACCTGCCGGTAGCCAGCCAGATACGCGCTCGGTACGCGCCAGCAACCTGTGCCGGATCGCCGTACATCGGCCCCAAGGCGGCAATACGGTTGTCGTGCTTGTCGGTAATCGATAATTTGGTTAAAGGCGCGGCAGGACAGGCAGTTCAGAACATGAATTTGATGTTCGGGCTGCCGGAAACCATGGGGCTCACCCATGTTCCGGTCTTGCCATAAATCAGTACCTTGAAATACCGAGCTTTCACGCCAATATTGAGAATTGACCCCCAGCCGCAACTCGGTTGCATAATGGAGCGGTGTTTTAGGAGATCGATATGAACGCTGTTGCAGAATTACCCGCGCCGTTGGTTTTTACTGACAACGCTGCGAATAAAGTGAAAGAGTTGATTAACGAAGAGGGCAACGAAGAGCTTAAGTTGCGCGTGTTCGTCACCGGCGGCGGTTGTTCGGGCTTTCAGTACGGTTTTACCTTTCGACGAGGAAACCAACGAAGACGATACCGCCATGCAAAAAAACGGCGTGACGCTGTTAATCGATCCGATGAGCTATCAATATTTAATCGGTGCGGAAATCGACTACCAAGAAAATCTGGAAGGTTCGCAGTTCGTGATTAAAAACCCGAATGCGACTTCAACCTGCGGTTGCGGATCGTCGTTCTCCGCTTAGCAAAGATTAAGTTCGACCAATAAAAAAGGGAGCCGAATGCTCCCTTTTTTATTTTGTATTGCCCGAAGAATTACTCGAAATTCACCGCGCTCGCGGTTTCGCGCATCATGTCGAGTTGTGCAAACAGCGGTTTTGCAGTCAGTTCAAAGATCGCCTTAAAGCCCGGAACAACAGGCATTGCTATCGGCACCAGTTTGCCTTGTGGATCCTGCTGAACGCCGGCGATTTTGAATTCGTAGTGCACGTGAGGGCCGGTTGCCCAGCCAGTGCTCCCGACATAGCCAATTACCTGGCCTTGCTTAACATGTGCGCCTTTGCGGATATGCGAGCAGCAAGGACGACATATGGGCGTAAAGGGTACTGAATTGGTTGTAATGCTTGAGTTCAACGACATTGCCATAGCCATTTTGAGCGCCGGCGAATTCCACTACGCCTTCACAGGTCGCAAGGATCGGTGTTCCGTGCGGCGCTGGGAAGTCGACGCCGCGATGCGCGCGCCAATCGCCGAATACAGGATGTTGGCGAGCGTTACTAAATCCGGAACTAATACGGGAAAATTCAAGCGGCGAGCGTATGAATGCGCGTTTTAGGCTCTTTCCTTCAGGCGTATAATACTCGCCATCCCCGATGCTATCTTCGAACAATACCAAGCGATGGCTTTCGCCGCGATTGACAAATTCGGCAGCAAGTAAGCGTCCAACTCGGATGACATCCGCGCCGTCGTAAAACGCTTCGTAGGCGACGGCGAATTGATCATTCTTTTGCAAATCGTGATGAAAATCGATTTCCGTGCCAAAAAGTTTCAATAGTTGGGTCGCGATCGCATCCGGAACATCCGCGGAATCGGTTGCGGCGAACAGCGAACTTCTAATCAGGCCCGATTTGAAGAGGATGCGTTTATCCAGCGGCAGCGTTTCTTCTAACGAAAGCAACTCGTCGCCGATTTTCATAACCTTTAACACCGACTCGCCGCCCAATCGCATCCGCAAGCTGAGCAGTTCGCCTTCATCATTGATGCGAGTTTCCACGACACGCCCCGGCACCAGTGATTTGTAGATGGATTTCGCGGTCGAGTCCGATTTCAGAAAATCTACCGCACTAGGATCGTCAGCGCCTAGGCGCGACAACAGTGAGGAAACTGTATCGCCGCGCCTTACGATTTCTTGCCGAGAATAAACGGCTGCGTTTTCTTCGTCCGTCACTAACGCATTAGGTATGGTCAGTTCTTGCTCGACCACTTCAATGGCTATGTTTTCGGTGCGCGTATTGGGCGCAATACCAAATGCCGCGACCATTCCAAATAGCGGCAACGCAAACATGACGGAAAACCAGCTTCGTGGCCGGAGTTTTGATGCGAGTGAGGCAATGTTTTGCGCTATCATGCGTGACCTATTTACCCAGTTCAACGATGGACAACAATATCGATCGAGCAGATTACCATAGTGCGATCGATTCACCAAGTATTTTTTCAACTTAGAATAGATAAATTCTGTGTTAAATCAATTTTATGGATAACAAATGTCAAGTGATTCCGCATTAGACTTAATCAAACGCGGTGCCAGCGAGCTGTTGGTCGAAGCGGAATTAGTCGAAAAACTGACAAACAAGCGCCCGCTTAACATTAAAGCCGGATTTGATCCGACGGCGCCCGATTTGCATTTAGGCCACACTGTCGTTTTAAACAAGATGCGGCAATTTCAAGACCTGGGGCATCACGTTGTCTTCCTGATCGGTGATTTTACCGGCATGATCGGCGATCCAAGCGGCAAGAATTCAACCCGTCCGCCGCTTTCTCGGGAAGCAATTTCGGTCAATGCTGAGACCTACAAAGAACAGGTTTTCAAGATTTTGGACGCCGAGAAAACCGAAATCGCCTTTAACTCAACCTGGATGGATAGGCTTGGTTCCGCCGGTTTGATCAAGCTTGCGGCTATGCACACGGTCGCTCGAATGCTCGAGCGCGACGATTTTTCCAAGCGATATGCCTCGAATCAACCAATCGCGATCCACGAATTCCTTTATCCCTTGGTGCAAGGCTACGATTCCGTCGCGATGAAAACTGACGTGGAGCTCGGTGGAACGGATCAGAAATTTAATCTGCTGGTCGGCCGGGAATTGCAGAAACACTTCGGTCAGTTGCCGCAGTGCGTCTTGATGATGCCCTTGCTCGAAGGCTTGGACGGCATCAACAAAATGTCAAAATCACTGGGCAATTACATTGGAATTAACGAAAGCTCGGAACAAATTTTTGGGAAGTTAATGTCCATTTCCGATGATTTAATGTGGCGTTATCTGGAGTTGCTGTCTTTTAAGCCCATGAGCCAAATTCGACAATGGAAAACCGAAGTCGAAGAGGGCAAGAATCCGCGCGACGTAAAAGTCGCGTTAGCGCAAGAAATCGTCGCGCGCTTTTACAGCCAGGCTGCGGCCGAGCAAGCGTTAGCGGACTTCGAGGCTCGTTTCAAGCAAAACGCGATACCCGATGACCTACCGGAGAGCCTTATTCCATGCGGCTCTTCAGGCATCGGAATCGCGCAATTATTGAAGCAAGTAGGCCTCACACCAAGCACTTCCGAAGCACTGCGGATGATCGATCAAGGCGGCGTGAAGATCGATGGCGAGAAAGTGAGCGACCGCGCGCTGGTCTTGCCAGTTGGAACCGATGCGGTTTTTCAGGTTGGGAAGCGAAAGTTTGCGCGAGTGCGTTTGACAGCGTAAACGGCGGTGCCTATAAAAAACGCCCCGTAATCGAACGGGGCGTAGCAATCAGGAGGCCATGCTGTTTTAGTTATCCGTTAATTCCGGTGGCGGCGTTCGTGATGATTGTCGTGACGATTATGATGCCGTCCCCAGCGTTCTCGGCCGCGTTCGTTGCAATCGTCATAATCGCGACGTGGCGGAACATAAACAACGCGCGGCTCTTCAACCGGCACGTAAACCACGCGCTCTACCGTTCGTGGATGACGGTAAACCCGCTCCGGATAATATTCAACACGTTCATGATGCCGACCACCGACATCGTTGCCGATCGTCGCACCCGCCGCCGCACCGATGACCGCGCCAATCACGCTTCCGCGCCGCCCACCGACATCATGACCGATCACCGTGCCAACTGTCGTGCCGATGACTGCGCCGATAATGGCTTCGCCATGCGCCGCGTGTGCGGGTGTACTCGTGGCGGCCATTAGCGCCACCGAAGTCAGGGTAATTGCAATCAACTTTTTCATCATCTTCTCCAATTTGTGAGAAATGCTCACGGGGAAAATAACGACTGGCTGCGGGGATCGGTTACGGCCAGAGTGTATCGATTTGTAACGCCGCTCGAGGCGGGTAGTGGTCAAACCTGGTAGTACTTCAAAAGCCAAGCAAAATGTGACACAATCTTCTTGATATTAAAGAATTTTGGCGGTGTAACATGATTGACCGAGACGGTTACCGCCCGAACGTTGGCATTGTGTTGTGCAATCGTAAGAACGAAGTTTTTTGGGGCAAGAGGGTTAAGGAGCATTCTTGGCAATTTCCGCAAGGTGGCATTAAACACGGTGAGACGCCTGAAGAGGCGATGTATCGCGAACTTACCGAGGAAGTTGGCCTATTGCACAAACATGTCCGAATACTCGGGCGAACGCGAGATTGGTTACGTTATGAAGTGCCGGATCAGTGGATCCGTCGCGAGTGGCGCGGCAATTATCGCGGGCAAAAACAGATTTGGTATTTGCTGCGTTTAGTCGGCCGCGATACCGACGTTAGTTTGCGCGCGTCCGATCATCCGGAGTTTGATGCCTGGCGATGGAGCGAATATTGGGTGCCGATGGAAAGCGTCATCGATTTTAAACGCGATGTTTATAAACTTGCACTAACGGAACTAGCACCATTTTTGAAACGCGAGCCGCGACATTTGCGCGGCCTCAGCTTAAAAAGATCCGCGCATGTTGACAGCGAATGAACCAAATTAATATAATTTAGACTAAGTCTATATCGAGGCTTACCGGTAGTTTTTTTGAAGATTCTAAATGACCGGTAAACGTTTACCGTTATTAACTAAGGAGAGCAGCATGGATTTAAAAGGAAGCAAGACTCATCAAAATCTGAAAGATGCATTCGCCGGCGAATCGCAAGCCAATCGTCGCTATCTGTATTTCGCAGCAAAGGCCGACGTAGAAGGTCAAAACGATGTAGCCGCCGTATTCCGCTCCACCGCGGAAGGCGAAACCGGCCATGCCCACGGCCATCTAGAATATATGGAAGCCGTAGGCGATCCTGCCACCGGCTTGCCGATCGGCGGCACACGCAACAATTTGAAAGCCTCGATCGCCGGTGAAACGCATGAATACACCGACATGTATCCGGGCATGGCAAAGACCGCGCGCGGCGAAGGCTTCGACGAAATCGCCGACTGGTTTGAGACGCTCGCAAAAGCAGAGCGCTCCCACGCCAATCGTTTCCAAAAATCGCTGGATGCGCTCGCAGACTAAACTGCGTGAAAGGTGAAGAGTGAAGGGTGAAAGGTGTTGTGCCTTTCACCCTTTGTTTTTCCTAAAACCGCTCAATGTTGTGTTTGCGCTTTTCCTTTCACTTCTCACTCTTCACTTCTCACGAACTCAATATGCGCGAAGGCAATCTAGAAGCCCCCACTCGGCACCCCATCGATTGGAAAAATCCCGAGTATTACGACCAAGAGAAAGTCACGCACGAGCTTGAACGCATTTACGACATATGTCACGGCTGCCGCCGCTGCGTGAGTTTGTGTGGTGCGTTTCCAAAGCTGTTTGACCTGGTCGATGAAAGTCCGACCTTGGAAGTTGACGGCATACCCAAAGAAAAATACAAAGACGTCGTCGATCAATGTTACCTGTGCGACTTGTGTTTCATGACCAAGTGTCCCTATGTGCCGCCACACCCATGGAACTTGGATTTTCCGCACACTATGTTGCGCGCGAAGGCAGTCGAGTTCAAAAAAACCGGCGGTACGTTCCGCGATAAATTATTGTCGAGCACCGATATGCTCGGCCAATTCGCTGGCATTCCCATCGTCACGCAAACCGTCAACGCGGTAAACAAAACCAGCTTAATGCGAGGCCTGATGGAAAGCCAATTAGGCGTCGACAAGAAAGCTTGGATACCCGGTTACGCCAACCAAAAATTTCATAGTGGTGCGAAAACGAACGATGGCTTCACGGTCAAAAACGGCGAACGCACAACAGGAAAAGTTGCGATTTTTTCGACTTGCTTTGTGAATTACAACGAGCCTGGCATCGGCCATGATCTAATCAAAATTCTGACTCACAACGAAATCCCGCATATTCTCGTTGAAAAAGAAGCCTGCTGCGGAATGCCGAAATTGGAACTGGGCGATCTCGAATCCGTCGCCGCGCTAAAAGAAAAAAACATTCCCCATCTGATCAAACTTGCGAAAGAAGGCTACGCGATTTTGAGCGCGATTCCGTCGTGCACGCTGATGTTTAAACAAGAATTGCCGTTAATGTTTCCCCACGACGCCGACGTACAAGCGGTCAAAGAAGCGATGTTCGATCCTTTCGAATATTTGATCGCGCGCAACAAAGATGGCTTACTCAAAACCGATTTCAAAAAGCCGCTCGGCAAAGTGTCGTACCACATCCCGTGTCACGGCCGCGTGCAAAACATCGGCAAGAAAACCGAAGAGTTGCTGAAACTTTTGCCGGGTACGCAAGTGAACACGGTCGAGCGGTGTTCCGGCCACGCCGGCACCTGGGGTGTGAAAAAAGAATTCCACGCAATGGCAATGAAAATCGGCAAGCCAGTCTTCAAAGCCATGGCGCAAACGCAGCCGGATTACATCAGCTCCGATTGCCAACTCGCCGGCCATCACATCGAACAAGGAATGACCGAGAATGGCGGAACGAATGCGCAACTCGCGCATCCAATTACGTTGACACGAATCGCTTACGGACTATGAACGCTATGCCGCACATCAAACCTGAATCGCTGATGACTCTCGAAGCCTACGCCAAGGCGCGCAAAGAATTTCGCGCCAAAGTCATTGAACACAAAAAACGCCGCACGGTGCATTTGGGCGAGCACGTGACGCTGTTATTCGAAGATGAATTGACGATTCGTTATCAAGTGCAAGAAATGCTGCGCATCGAACGAATCTTTGAAGAGGCGGGCATCGAAGATGAATTGTCCGCTTACAACCCGCTTGTCCCGGATGGCACCAATCTGAAAGCCACGATGCTGATCGAATACGAAGACGTCAATGAGCGCGCGCGCATGCTCGCGAAATTGAAAGGTCTCGAAGATAAAATTTGGCTGCGTATCGCCGATCACGCGCCGGTTTACGCCATCGCCGACGAAGATATCGAACGCGAGAACGATGAGAAAACTTCTTCGGTTCACTTTCTGCGCTTCGAACTTACAACGCTGATGATCCGCACATTGAAATCCGGCGCCGACATCGCCATGGGCAGCGATCATTTGCAATACCAAGTTAAGTTAGACGAAATTAACCCTGTCACGCGGCAAGCGCTGGTTGCGGATTTCACCTAGGCTCGTTGTGAGCTAAATTCCATCGCCATTTGAGGCGGCACGTTCAAGGTCGCAACGCTGTACGACCCTGAACGCGCATCGATCGCCTCAGTTTGCACAGCCAGCGCTATAGATGCGGCCCGATGTGTTCCGACATGAAGCGATGAAATTGTTCCATGCCGTCTTCCATGGGCGATTGGTAGGGTCCTTGATCGTCTTCGCCGCGTGACCATAATGCCTTGCGGCCTTCGGTCATGCGGTGGCAAATTTCATCGTCTTCGACGGCGGTTTCGTGATAAGCCTTTTGCTGGGCCTCGACGAATTCCCGCTCGAATAACGCGAGTTCTTCCGGGTAATAAAATTCAACAACACTCGTGCATTTTTCCGGTCCACGCGGGATCAGTGTGTTGATCACCAGCACATCGGGATACCACTCAATCATGATGTTCGGGTAATACACCATCCAAATCGCGCCGTAATGCGGTTCGACGCCACCGCGTGCGCCGCGCACCGCTGCGTGCCATTTGTCGTAGGTCACTGTCCCCGGCTTTCGCCAGTTCGTTTTTTACTCCGACGGTCTGCACCGAATAATGCTCACCGAATTCCCATTTCAACTCGTCACAATTGACGAAATTGCCCAAGCCGGGATGGAATGGCTCAACGTGGTAATCCTCCAAATAAACTTCTATGAAGGTTTTCCAGTTCAAATCGTATTCTTTGACTTCGACTTTATCCAGTACGTAGTCACCAAAATCGATGTCCTTGGCGATGCCCAGATTCGCCAAATCCAGCGCGATGTCACGCTTACTGTCGAACATCATGCCGCGCCAATTCTGCAGTGTTGACTTCGGTAAATGCTTACACGGATTGCGCGGAAAATGCGGCGCGCCGAGCAGCTTGCCTTCTAAATCGTAAGTCCAGCGATGCAGTGGGCAGACAATATTTTGGCCGTTGCCTTTTTCTTTTTTGATGATCGCTTGGCGATGGCGGCAGATGTTGCCGATCAGTTCGACGCCGATCTCGTTGCGCACCAGCATCTTGGAGAAGTCCTGCGCTTGCAGCGGAAAATAATCGCCGACGTTAGGCACCATGAGCTCGTGACCGACGTAATTCGGCCCGCGGCTGAACAGATATTTCTGTTCCAATTCATGAATTTTTGGATCGAAATACCACGCGACAGGAAGCTGCGGCGTAGTGGTAGTAAGCTGAGTAACAGTCGCCAGATTGGACATACCGTGTGTTGAACCCTAATCTATCGTTCGAAAAATGACAAGTAACCTTGTCAACCCGTTCCACCTGCGCAAAAAGCGCGTTGATTTAAGAAGGGGGGGACTGTACCTGAAACCCTACCCCTACGCAACGGCGCTCGGTAACTTATTGGACTAGGACACAAAAATTTTCAATTTCAGCAGATCGGAGCGCCTTAGGACAAAGTGTGGCCTGAGGCCAGTCTCTCATTCCCACGAAAGCGGGAATCCAGCGATTTTCGCCAAACGCCACTGAATTCCCCTCGGCGGGAATGACCAATGCGCCTTGGCCCGTGAGCCGCGCGGATGCCGGCCCTCAGGCAATACCATGCCAGGAGGCACGTAGGGCGCGGTTCCTGGCATAGGCATATGAGATAATTTCAATTTTGTTCACGCGTTCGATTACTGGCGATTGCTTCCCCCATGACGGAAAAATCTTCATCGCAAGGCATTGCGCTTGTTACCGGCGCCGCAAAACGCATCGGCCGCGCGATCGCGCTGGGTCTCGCGAAAGCAGGATGGGACGTGGCGATTCATTACCATCGTTCGGCCGCGGACGCCGAAACCTTGCGCAGGGAAATCTTCGCATTGGGTCAGCGCGCGATTACGATACCAGCGGATCTTTCACAGGTGGCCGATGTTGAGGGCATGATGCAGCGCTGTGTCGAGCAACTCGGCGCGCCGACTTGTTTGGTGAACAATGCATCGATGTTTGAGTTCGACCAAATCCGTTCTCTCAAATCCGGCGAATGGGACGCGATGCACACAGCCAATCTGCGCGCGCCGATCTTGTTGGCGCGTGATTTCGCGCGGTTCTTGCCCGAGGGCGCGGAAGGCAACATCATCAATTTGCTCGATCAAAAAATCGCGAATCTCAACCCAGATTTTTTCTCGTATACGATTTCAAAGGCAGGCCTGGACGCCGCGACCCATACATTGGCGATGGCGTTAGCGCCGCATATTCGCGTCAACGCCGTTGCGCCGGGATTGACCTTGGTCAGCGGCGATCAGACCTCGGAAAATTTCGCGCAAGCGCATCGGATGGCACCACTCGCGCGCGCGGGAAATTTAGAAGACATTCTCGCTGCGGTATTATTTTTATTGGCTACAAAATCGGTCACCGGCCAAACGATCTTTATCGACGGCGGGCAGCGCCTCATGCCGCTTGATCGCGATGTGATGTATAAGGTGCCATGAGCTATCAAGATATTGAAAGACTTTCGTCGTCGTTCGTTTCCTCGAAAGGCATGCCCGAGCCGGTGCGCCGCATTTTTTTGAAGAACTATCGCGCGCAGATGTCGCTTGGCATTCATCCGCATGAGAAGGCGAAAAAGCAACTCGTCATCATCAATGTCGATTTGTATTTCGATGCGGCGGTGCCATCGCAAGGCGATCAAATCGAAAGCGTGGTGGACTACGATTTCGTTCGCACAGAAATTCAGCGCATCAGCCAAGAACGGCATTTCAATTTGCAAGAAACGTTGTGTGAGGAAATTCTCGCGATTTGTCTGGCGAAGCCGGGCGTTTTAGCGGCGCGTATTTGCACCGAGAAACCCGAAGCCTACGCCGACTGCGAAGCGGTCGGCTATGAATTATTTTGGCGCAAGGATTTGCCGCGGCCATGAGTGCTGCAGTCGGTAGTCAGCGGGAAAGTCATGTCCGAGTCAAACCCGTGACCCGAGAATTCCCCGAGGTCGACGAGGTTTCGTTGCAACATTCGGCGCGCGTGGTCGGACGCATATCAAAAATGTCATCCGCGAACGCAGGCGGCTGGATTCCGTTTTCAAAATATATGGATTTGGCGATGTTCGCGCCGGGCTTGGGCTATTACAGCGCCGGTGCGGCGAAAATAGGTGCGGCGGGCGATTTCACCACCGCGCCGGAAATGAGCACGTTGTTTGGCGCGACTTTGGCTAAGCAAGTCGCGCAATGTTAAAAGCGACTGGCGGTGACGTTTTGGAATTCGGCGCTGGCAGCGGAAAATTTGCTTGCGATTTGATTCGCGCGCTCCGAAAACTAGGCTGCGAGCCGCACCAGTACTTGATCTTGGAGCCTAGCCCGGAATTGCGCGAGCGCCAACGTGTGCTGTTGCAAAAAGAAATTGCTGATTGCGATTTACATGTGAAATGGATCGATCGACTTCCGGAAAATTTCTCCGGCGTAATGATTGCCAACGAAGTGCTCGATGCGATGCCAATCGATTTGGTCTCGTGGCAAACTGATGGAGTTTACCAGCGCGGCGTTGCGATATCGAACGAAGACTTCATTTGGCGAGATCGAAAGTTGCGAGCTGGGCGCATTGCGCGATCACGCAAACACATTCGATTTTGCGCCCGGCTATGTCAGCGAAATTCATCGTGCTGGCGAAGCATTTATCCGCAGCATCGGCGATTCGTTAAAGCACGGTGCGGCGTTGTTTATCGATTATGGATTTTTGGATCACGAGTATTATCACGCCGATCGCACCGCCGGCACGGTGATGTGCCACTATCGCCATCGCGCGCACACCGATCCGTTTTTCTTGCCTGGCGTACAAGATATTACCGCACATGTGAATTTCAGCGCGATGATGAACGCCGCGCGCAGCACGGGTCTTGAAGTTGAAGGCTTTACGACCCAGGCAAAATTTTTGATTGCGTGCGGCATTACCGATCAATTGGGCGAGATCGATCCGGCGAACGCCGCGCAATATCTACCGCTTGCGAATCAGGTGCAACGGTTACTCAGCCCGGCGGAAATGGGCGAACTATTTAAAGTGCTCGCGCTTGGTCGCGGCATTGATTTTCCACTTATTAGGATTTACGCGGATATGACGCGCAACGTTGGTTCGTTTGATTACATTATTGTCGGCGCCGGTTCGGCTGGTTGCTTGCTCGCAAATCGCCTCACCCAAGATCCTGATATCAACGTGCTGTTACTCGAAGCAGGCGGCGAGGACAATTGGATTTGGATTCATATTCCCGTTGGTTACCTCTACTGCATCGGCAATCCGCGCACGGATTGGATGTATCGTACCGAGCCGGACGAAGGGCTTAACGGCCGCTCGATTCACTATGCGCGCGGCAAGGTGTCTCGGCGGTTGCTCGTCGATTAACGCGATGGTCTACATGCGTGGCCAAGCGCGCGACTACGACGAGTGGGCGGCTATCACTGGCGATGATTCCTGGTCGTGGAACAACGTGCTGCCGATTTTCAAGCGCAGCGAAGACAATTGGCGTGGCAGCAATGAATTGCATGGCGCGGGCGGCGAGTGGCGCGTGGAGCAGCAGCGATTGTCTTGGGAAATTCTTGATGCCTTCGCCGCCGCAGCCAACGAAATCGGCATTCCAAAAACCGACGATTTCAATCGCGGCACTAACGAAGGCACAGGAAAATTTGAAGTCAATCAGCGTCGCGGCGTGCGTTGGAATACGACTAAGGCATTTCTTGCGGCCGATCATGCATCGGCCCAATTTGAAAGTGATGACCGAAGCACGGGTGAAGAAATTGCGCCTGGATGGCAGGCGCGTGACAGGCATCGAATTCGATCTTGGTCGTGAAGCGTGTTTTGCCGAAGCGAAGATCGAGACTTTGTTGTCGGCGGGCTCAATCGGCAGCGCGCAGATTTTGCAATTGTCGGGGATCGGCGCCGGCCGTACATTTGCAATCGCTGGGCATTCCGGTCAATCACGATTTGCCCGGCGTCGGCGAAAATCTGCAGGACCATTTGCAATTGCGCATGGCGTTCAAAGTGCAAAACGTCGTGACCATGAATCAGATCGCCAATAGTTGGCTCGGCAAAGCGCGCATCGGCCTGGAATATTTGTTCTATCAAAACCGGTCCGCTGACGATGGCGCCGAGCCAGCTCGGCGTGTTCACGCGTTCAGGGCCGGAATACGCGACGCCGAATTTGGAATATCACGTGCAGCCGCTGTCGCTGGATAAATTTGGCGATCCTTTGCATCGCTTTCCCGCGTTCACCGCGTCCGTATGCAATTTGCGGCCAACCAGCCGCGGCCATGTGCGAATTCAATCGAAAGATCCGCGAAAGGCGCCGGCAATTAAGCTGAATTATCTTTCCACCGATATCGATCGGCAAATCGCGGCGGATTCGCTCAAGCTCACGCGCCGCATCGTTGCTGCCAACGCGTTAAAGAAATATGCGCCGAACGAATTTTTGCCCGGCCCACAAGTGGCTACCGACGAGCAACTTGCGCAAGCCGCCGGCGACATTGGGACTACTATTTTTCACCCGGTCGGCACCTGCAAAATGGGCCTTGAATCCGATCCGCTATGCCGTGGTCGATGCGCGTTTGCGCGTTCACGGCCTAACAGGGCTACGCGTGGTGGACGCCTCCGTCATGCCGACTATTACTTCCGGAAACACCAATTCGCCCACTATTATGATCGCCGAAAAGGCGAGTGACATGATTCGCGCAGATCGTCGCTAGCGCATTCCGAAATCGCGTCGAAAGTGACGCAAATTTGTCATTTCCATCGGCAATAATTTGCCGTCTGTAGTCAATAAATTCAAACTTAAAACCGTAACTCTATGAAATATGGGGTTTTTCGTAGTTGGCGGGTTCGCTGGCATAGCACTTGCTCAGTAACTGTCAAGCAATCTAACTTTAGGAGTTAACATGAATCTGAATGACACCCCCCTTGGCGCACTCGAATTTGCAGGCGAATCAGGTGAAAACATCGCTTCACGTTATCCCGGATTGGCCCGAGTTAAACTGTTGCTCGAGCGCGGCAACGACGAATTGTTCGACAGCGAAGATTTCAGCACCGACGACTTCGCGTTTTAAGAATCTCCTCGAATCAGCTCTCCTCCTCCGGTTGATTCCTTGGCGGGGTACGCATAGCGTACTCCGCCTATTTCGTTTTTATGGGAGCATGTTGCAGCTATAATCCGCAACATGCTCGAAGCGCTTCAAGCGTTAATTTCCTCCAACCAATTTTTTTCCGGCGGCCTCGTGCTTGGGCTGCTCGGCATCGTCGCGGTTTGGTTTCGCGAAGTGCCGAAAACGTTTTTCAGTTGGGCAAAGCAATTTTTCGTCACGTCGTTGTCGTTCGATAGCCGCGACGAATTACTGTTTACTACGCTGGTCGAATACATGCACGAAAAAGACGTGCTGCGCCGGATCAATAACTTCACTGTGCGCATGGTGCGCCAAGGCCCCGAATATCAAACCTTGCAAGACGAACTCCAGCAAGGTGGCAAACCACAAGCCTATCTTTCGCCCGGCGAAGGATTTCATCTATTCGTGCTCGATGGCAAGCTCATGTGGATGCGCCGCGAAGTGCAAATCGGCGGAACGATGGTGATGGAAAAAATTCGCTTGGCGACTTTTGGGCGCAGCAAAGCACCGCTGGAATCCTTTATCCATGCGGCTCTCCAGGCACGTATCGGGCGCGAATTGAACAAAATCGCGATCTATATTCCCAGCCCATACACCAATGAATGGATGCGTGCGCGCCTCGGAAACAATCGCAAACTCTCATCGGTCATTCTGAAGCAAGGCCAAAAGGAAACCATCGTTGCTGATCTGAAACAATTCTTCGCGTCGAAACTGCGTTACGAGGAATTAGGCATTCCCTGGCGGCGCGGCTATTTGTTGTATGGCACGCCCGGTACGGGCAAGACCTCGCTCGTCACCGCACTCGCGTCAGATTTGAGTTTGAATGTGTGCACGCTAAGCCTCGCCTCGCCCAACATAACAGACGAGCGCATCGGCAACTTACTCGCCTCGGTGCCGGCGCGTTCAGTGATTTTGCTCGAAGATATCGACTCGTTTTTTCATCAGCGCCAAAAGGCCGACGCGCAAGTGAAGCTTTCTTACTCCGGCTTCATCAATGCGCTCGACGGCGTCGCAGCGCACGAAGGCTCCGTCGTGTTCTTGACGACCAATCATCCGGAGTTAATCGACGATGCGGCGATTCGTTCGGGCCGCGTTGATGTGCGAATGGAATTGTCGAATTGCGATGCGTATCAGTTGGAACAAATGTTCCTGAAGTTTTTTCCCGATGCGAAAGAAGCGAAACGATTTGCTGAAAATATTCCTGGTGGAGAATTTTCCCCGGCGACGATTCAGGAACGTTTACTAAAAGCGAAGGATATTACGCAAGCGTTTGCGGCATTTCCTGCAACGCCCGGCAGCGAATCGTTAAGTTAGGCCAATCTTCGAACGTAGCTGTTCCGCAATGGTTTTGCCTGAAATGGGTCGCCCAGAATAATAACCCTGTAGTAAGCGGCAGCCTTGTGTTGCGCGCTAACTCGGGAAACAATTTGATCGGTCAACGAAACGGATTCTTGATCTTCAAATTGCGGTTGATCGTTTGTCCGTGCTGCAAATCTTCCGACAACAAGGTTTTGCATCCAGCGAGCAACGCTGCCGCAACAATCATCGCGTCATAAATTGATAAGGCATATCGCTCGACGATCGCTAAACCGAGATCATGAGTTTCATCGGTAAGTGGTACCACGTTGCATACGCGGCGAATTGCCGAGAGCATCTCGCGGATTTCGCCGATCGGCATGTTGAGTTTGCGTAATGCAACAGCGGCAAATTCATTCAACACTTGCACGCTCAATACGCCGCCACTGCTCAATTCCTTTTCCGCGCGATCCGCCTTAGCCTCATCGCCTGACAACAAATAAAGCAAAATATTTGTATCAAAGAATCGTTCAGCGCCGCTCATTAGCTTCGAGTCGATCGAACTTAAAATCAGCGGGCAACCGCCCACGGAATTTTCTTAGCTGTGCCAACAACTCGCGCGCATGTAGCTTTTTTTTCACCTCGAAGGCCCGCGAACCGACAACATGAATTTCTATATCGTCGCCTTCCCTAAGCGTTAGCGCATCAACGACCGCCGCAGGCAGCCGCACTGCTAAGCTATTGCCCCACTTCGCTACTTGCATGCTTTGCTCCAAAAGATATACGTTCAATTATTGTATATCTATGTTGCAAGCCGCACAACCTTCGCAGAAAGTCCAACGCGGCAACGCATAAATTGGTGGCAATTGTGAAACAGATTGACGCCCTCCTAGCGCGCATGGCGCGCGGGGGAGGGCTGGGGAGGGGGCATAGCAAATCTTCTAATTTACTATCTTTCGCGGTTTAGGCGTATCGACACTATTCCCAAAGATCGGCGAATCGAACTTTGATATTTTCAGCTAAACGTGGCGCGAGCGTTGTCGAAGCGTCAGCGATGTCGATGTTCGAATAAACATCACTTTTCGCATCGGTATAAATTTCCACACGCCGATTCTGGCAATCTACAATCCAAAGTTCCGGCACGCCTGCGCGCGCGTATAACGGGGCCTTTATTTTCCGATCATAGTTGTAAGTAGTATCCGAGACCTCGATCACCAAAAGTGCATCGTTGAAATTCGGCACGTCACGAAAACCGCGAATCAGTTTTGCTAATACGAGATCGGGCTGTGGCTCCGAAGTACGATCAAGCCGAAGCGGATTTTGCACGTGTAACAATTGAGTCGCATCGCATTGGCGAGCCAAAATCATCGTTAACTTCGAAACAATCGTCGCGTGTTCTCCCCCGATTGGCGCCATTTCGACTAACTCCCCTTCGATCAATTCAATTCGATCGTCCTCGCTGAGAATACCTGCTGCACCAAGGCGGTGATACTCATCGACATCGAATTTCCGCGTCCGTAGCGTTACCGCGTCTGAGAGGGATCCCATTAGCGACTCCAAAAAATTTTACTTGATTCGGGATTATAGCGCCTATGAATGCTCACCCATCTTGTTGTATGAATCGACGCTGCGCACACATTTGAATTTCATGACGCCGTGCGCTTAGAATCCTTCACCAATAGATAAAGATGGTAAGGATCGGTCGGGCTGAGTGCAAAGTTAAAATGTTCGTAGAAAACGCGCGCGCGAGTCATCTTTCGCGTGCACAAGTATTGCGCGCAAACCGCCGATTTCGGTCGCTCGGATAGTTCGTTCTAATGCGTCTTTAAGTAGTCCCTGCCCAAGCCCTTTCCGTTGTAAACTTTGATCGATCGCAAGGCGCGCCAAGATCATCACCGGAATGGGATGTCGAGCCAGGCCTTTTTTGACGCGTTCCGGCGTTTGTTCATGCGCCACCGAACCAAAAGCGAGACTGTAATATCCCACGACCGTCAGCCCCTGACATGCGACATAGGTCTGGGCACTCTGCGCTTGCTGATTGGCTAGTGCGAAGCGCTTGAGGACGCGATTTAGCTCCTCTTTTCTGCAGTCGAACGGCGCGAGATCATGATCGCCTCGCAATTTCTCAATGGCAAACACCGACATTACTCAAATACGCTAGGCGTTTTGAGCAGTTTCTCCAATCGCGGCTTTTTCTTGGGTGGAGCATCAAGGGCGTCGAGAAAGGCGGCCCATTGCTTTTTATCGAGAAATAACTCTTGACGATCAGCCAACGCCTCAGCAGCAGCGGTTCGCGCGCTATCCAGCACGAACTCACTAACAGATTTCCGACGCGCTGCTGCAGCGCTTTGGCAGAGCCGCTCACTCGCAAATCGATGCGTTGTTCCTTTGGTTTTGTTTTCGCAATGGCGGTCATGGCGGCATCTTTAAACGGTGTTCCGCCATTTTGGCGGCCGTACATTGTCAGTACAATGGGAATCCAACGCGATGGCTGAGTGATTGAGGGCCGCATAGTCCAAGTCCAGCCCCTGGAGACTACTTTTCCACCCGTGTCCGCTGGGGTTTGGATTCGCATGACTTGTGCCGGAGGCTTATTATTCCGGTGGCTATCCGCCATGTGCAAGCGCGCGCGATAGCGCGCCGTTTTTGAATGAACGGGTTTGTTCCGTTCATTCAAAAACGTTGTAGCTCCCTCTCTCACCCCGGATTGCTACAATACAATTCTGCGATCGACACGATCCACGCTGTGGTTGTAGCTCCCTCTCTCACCCCGGATTGCTACAATACTATATGCGAGCTGCAATGGCATCGTGCATGTTGTAGCTCCCTCTCTCACCCCGGATTGCTACAATCTGAGCTGATCGGCATGCTTAATCGAGCAGCGTTGTAGCTCCCTCTCTCACCCCGGATTGCTACAATACACGTTGATGCAGTGGTCGCACTGCGATGTTGTAGCTCCCTCTCTCACCCCGGATTGCTACAATAGCGTGAACGTGAGTCATGACGATCCGCAGCGGTTGTAGCTCCCTCTCTCACCCCGGATTGCTACAATTACTCGGCAGGCGCTTACAGTCGATCAGTGGGTTGTAGCTCCCTCTCTCACCCCGGATTGCTACAATACAGATCGTCGATATCACTGGCACGTCGATCAGTTGTAGCTCCCTCTCTCACCCCGGATTGCTACAATTGACCGCCCCAAGATGCCCGCCCAGCCTAGGCTGGGCGGGATTTTCTTCGTTCAAAAACCGTTCAAAAAAGCAGCATTTGTTGGCCCGTACCTTTTTTTCCTGAAAAAGCGGCATGCCGACAAGCAGTTTCATACTGGCAAACTGCTTTTCCGTTACCGTCAAACAGCGCACAGAACCTTCTGGCGGGAGATTATCGACGAGCCGTTTCATGTGTTTTTTCTCGGCATCGTTGCCATTTAGAATTCGGCCATAGATGGAAAATTGAATCATGTCATAACCGTCATTCAGCAAGAATCGACGGAATATTGTGTAAGCGCGGCGCTCCGCTTTTGTCACAACGGGCAAATCGAAGAGACGAGCATGCGCATAAATCGTCGTGTCTCGGCGCTCATCGCGCATCACTCAGCGCTGATGCTGCTGCAAACCAATAAGCGCAGGGAGTTCCAGCACACTTGCTCCTCCGCCATCATAAATGCGCACCAAGCTTTCCACCGATTGCTCGATTGCTGATAACACGGACATTACGCCGCGAGGCATACCGATGTCCGTGTTGAGCAGCGCAACTAGCGCTACTTTATCGATCGGCTGCAGTTCCTATCGTCGTGATTTGTTTGCTTGCGACAAACAGATCGACCAAAGGGCGAAAGGGCTCAATCAAGTCGTCGGCCAAATTAAAAGCGTTTTGTTCGCTCGCATGAAATAGGCCAAGCGAGGGCAACAGCCCATGGGCGACCAATCCGCGCGCAATCGTGCCGCGCAAACTGCATATCCATAATTCAGCGCCGCATTGGTCCACCGATCTTGGCTACGATGAAAATTTGCATCAAAGAGTTTTGGAAAATAAAACGCCGCAGCTTGTCCTTCGAGATTTTCCGTATCGCCAGAGCGAATTCGGCGCGCATAAGATTCCAGCCGGTCGTGGCCATCGGTGCCAACCAGCCTAAGGCATTCCGCTTGATTGCTAATTTTGCTGCGCACGATCGCCGCCCATGTTTGTTTGGCAATGGGTTTGGGCAATTCCAATTGCAAGCGCAGCATTCGCGTCGCTCGCGAATGCTGCAGAAACGGCAGAAAAACACCCGAAGGTTGATGATTGTCGCCGGTAGCGAACAGGCTGATGCCATATTCCGCGCAAGCGGAAAGTACAGAATGGGTCAGCGTAATTTCGCGGTGATTAAGAACAACTACAGCAATATCCTCGAACGGAACAAAAGCAGTAGCCTCTTGCTCGATAGCCAATGAAAAATGCTCGCGCTCGAGCTTCGCGGGCTTGGAGATCATGACGCTACGCCAGACCACGGCGTCTCTCCTGGCGGACGGGGTAGATGTTGCCTAATACATCGACATTGAATTTCTCAATGCTCAATGCTGTCTTAACTCCTGCTTGCAATGTCTCCTTTATCATTCCGTCTCTTATTTCCAACGGCCTGATTACCGATCATGAGCCCAAGATTATATTTCCCGTTGGGCGGCCACATACCAGCTGTAATACCCGAAATCTAGCTTTTCTTGCCTCAAAGTTACTCGCATCAGATCATTTGGATACATCGAGAAGCAGAATTGAAAGCTGTCATTGATCTCCGTCCATTCATCTTCATCTTTGAATGCACAATCGCGCGGTTGGGCAGTACCTTCGCGACACTGTGATGCACATAAACGGGCACCAGATGGAATTTTCCTGCCTTGGTGAAAACATCAACCCGCATCATGCTGTCGTTCTTGGCAATACCGCCGCGCACCGATAAATTACCTGGAAAGATTGGATCGGATGGCACTATCGTGACAGTGGCGCGAGCAATTGACGACCAGTCGGGTTCCCTTCATGGTCGGGTTTCTTTGCCGCAACGGAACCGAATCTATTACGTTGAAGAGCCTCGTTCGGCTTTACCGCCGTTTTTAAGCTCGAGCGAGTGCGGATCGCGCTATATCAGTTTCTCGTTGCGATGCGGGTCGAATCGAGGTTATTGTCGATGTCTTTCAGTGTCAGCGCATATTTCAGCGGGACTTTTGCGTCACGCTGCCTGTCGCTTTAAGACGTTCAGGTTTGGAGCATAAATCGTATCTTTGTGCGCCGCACCGCCGTTGCGCCGCTGCGGCGCGCGTGAGACAAACAGCGGTAGAAGGGCTCGAGTGCTTCCGATGAGTATGTGCCTAGACGTTCCATTTCCGCTCGCAACAAAGCGCCGAGTCAATTGATAAACGTGCTTGCAACTCGTTGCGAAAGTGAGGCCAAGGGTCCGGAAAGTGGTCTTTTAATTGTTCGAACATGGCGGGATTCACAATTTCGCCGGTTTCCTGATCGACAAAGCCTTCGCGAACCTGCTTTAGCTCCTTGCGGCGTGAGTAGTCAGAAAGTCTTTTGACCATGGCATGGCTGCATGCGCCGACAACGGCAGCATCGAGTGCGTGGTGACGATCGCTTTCCTCACGAATCTTCAACAATCCCCATCGGGCGCGTAAGAACGCAGTCAGTTGTCCACTGACCACGACGCAGCGTTTCGCCTCGCTGCCGTCTGCAAATTTCAGATAACGTTCGACGTAGTTCTTGAAGAACTTGCAGATATAACGCGTGTCGTTAAGGTTGCGCTCGCGAAATTCTTCGGCTTCCTTTGTGCCAAAATCCTTGCGCAACAGTCTGCTGCGCTTGGCGAGACGATAGCTTTGTTAGATTCGACAAAGGCGACAAATTGTCGCCAACGGGCGCTTTCTTCTGCGCCGCCCAAGTATTCAAATGGCGTACGATTACCCTTGTCGCGATTTTCTTTGGAGTGAACCAGCACCTTATTGTTTTTGCTGTCGTCGAAGCTACGTGAGTAGGGCAGGGCATGATCAATTTCCACATAACCCGGTTCGAGCAAGCGATTAAATCGATCGGCTCCACCGAGTAAGCGCATTTGCCTTGTTGCTCGCGATACAGTCGCCATTTCTCGAAATCTCCGCCTTTTGGCGAGCCAGCAATGCCGAAATGTTCACTAAACGCGTCTTTGTCTTTTTCGTTCTGGTCATGAAATTCTTTCTGCGCTTTCTCGACTTCTCTGCGTTCATCAAGTGGCCGGGATAAATCGCGCGCCATTTCGATGTGTACCGCGTGCGGCGAGCCATATTTTTGGACAAGCGCGTTCATTACCTTTCGCGCCTGATTTAAAGCACGCAGCACAACAGGATTGCGTGGAATATCGGCGTCCTCGCTAAAGATCATGCGGCCGTCTTTGTCGCGCCCGGAATAGAATGGCGGTAGTGTTGTGTTCGCCTTCGCCGCTTTTGTAAAGTTGGCTATGGTGATACTCGGCTTTTTCGCAGGCTTCGTCGTAGCGCAAACCGCTTTCCATATGCGGGACGATCTTGCGTAATGCCTTGAGTGACAGGGCATGGAATTTGTCGAAACGGATGTCGAGTAATGCGTCGACCATTTTTTCAGCATTTGGTAACGGGAGTTTCCGAAGTTCGGATGTTACTTCGTCATCTTCTTTGAATACGCTCAATACCCAAGCAATTTGGTCGAGCAGTTCGGGGTGGCCATCTATTGCGGCCGCCGACATTCCTTGCCATTCCGTTTCCAGCCCAGCTTTCTTAAGCGTTTGCCGTAATTCATGCCAGGCCGGAAGTTTCACGAGTACGGCAGTTTCGGGATCTTTGGCTTTGCCGTCAGCTTGCTGGGCATAGGAGAAATTCGGCAAAGCGGAAAGACTCGGGTAAGCATCCCGCTTTTGTCAGTGCGCCACGTAGTTGCTTATGGGTAAAATCGCCCGCTTGCTGGTACGGAAGAGGTAAGGCGAGGTGCCGCTCTTGTTCATTTAACGGGTCTGGTCGTGCCGTCAACGACGATTCGCAAGTTGTTTAACCGCGTCAGCCAGACATGGCGCTCCGCAGTAAAGCTCGCTTTGGGCGCGCGGTATTCGGCTTTCTCGAAAGTGCATTTTCCTAGCATCTTGAGCAGGTCGCCGCCGGCGAGCGCCGGTTTTTGTGCCCAGAAAAGCCCGCTCTTTCGATCGCCGGTACCGAGAATTTTGACTTCTAATTCATTGCTCGCGTGCGGATTTCCAAGCGCCCGCTGTTGACTAAAAAGTAGTGCAAGTTCTTTGCTAAGCGTAATGCGGGAAAGTGCTTTGCCGTAGTCGCCATGTTTGTTGCGCTGTGCCTCGGGAAACTCCGCCAAAACCATTTCGGCCGCGCTACGGTATCCCTTTTCTTGCATCAATTTCGCGGTTCCGGCTAGGCCTTGTTTTACCTTGCCGCTTTCACCTTTACTATCGCCTTCTGCTTGCTTTTCTTCGGCACGGCTGATCCAATGGAAACCTCGGTGTTTACAAATGTGGTAAATCACTCGCGCCCATTCCTCGGTATTCAGTTGCCGATCAAGTCCTTCTTTGCGAAGTTGCCAGAGCGAGTATTGAAACGGATGCTGCGGTTGAAATAATTGAAGGCTGTTGATCAGTCCAAAGCGCTTGAGCGCGCGCGCCAGTTTTGTCAGTCGCCATGCTCGACGGCGCAATCGCCTGCGCATTAAGCGCGCCGTGCGGCGCACAAGATTGAGGGAGTCGCCTTCCTTTGCAGTCTCGGCTTTATCGAATGCACGCACTCCTAAATCAATGATGCGGGTTGGACTGAGCACCGCCCAACCCACCGGAAGCAATGCCGATATCAAAGCCGAAGGTCAGCGGATCAGTCGAAGTCTTGCGCTCCATGGACAACTCCCTTATCATCAAGTCATTGTTGCAATCCGGGGTGAGAGCCGTTGCTACAATAAAGAATCGAAAGATTGCTGTATCCGGCCCGATGGGGAAACCCATCGGGCTTTTAATTTTGGGCCTTCACTATATCGTCGTAGTTAGTTGGTATTTTCGAACAATATTGACGTGGCAAAAATTGGAACGTCGGAGGGCCGGGCGGAATACTGCCTCTCCAGGCATCCCCTGCCGCGAGCCAAGCTAGGATGGGGCTGCTGGACGGCCAACTTAAAAACTAACCCGGCACAACCATCCCCCGCTGCACAGCAGGCCGTTTCCCAATCTCATCAAACCAACGCTTAACATTCGGAAACTGATTGAGGTCAGTCTTGTGCCATTCATAGCGCGCAACCCAGGGGTAGGTGGCGATGTCGGCGATGGAGTAAAAATCACCGGCGAGGTATTTATTCTTGGCGAGTTGCGTATCCATCACGCCATAAAGCCGATCGGTTTCTTTTTTGTAGCGATCAATTGCGTAGGGGACTTCTTCTTTCGCAGCGCGGAGGAAATGGTGCGTCTGGCCGAACATGGGGCCGACGCCGCCCATTTGAAACATCAGCCATTGAAAGACGTGATAAAGCTGCACCCAATCGGGCGGCAAAAATTTTTGGTAGTGCTGCGCGAGGTAAACGAGGATTGCGCCGGATTCGAATAGGGTGATCGGTCGTTTGTCGGGCCCATTGGAATCGATAATCGCGGGAATTTTCCCGTTCGGATTAATCGCTAAAAACTGCGGCGTAAATTGATCGCCTTTGCCGATGTCGATTTTGTGGACGTTGTAGGGCAGGCCGCATTCTTCCAGCATGATGGAAACTTTGCGGCCGTTCGGCGTGGTCCAGGTGTAGAGATCGATCATCGGCGATTATTTTGAGTGAGCGAAACGAAGGTCGCTTGCGGGTCGAAATTGGTGAGATTCAAATCGAGCCAATATAGCGTCAGGATTTCATCGAACACCGCCGCCGGAAAGCCCTTGCGATTGCCGCGTTCGTCGACGATAAGTTGATAGCAAAACGGTTCAAACATCGGCGTGTGCCAGCGTTTGAGGAATTCTTCCGTGATGCGCGGAAAGTGTTGCTCGAGTTCGGAGGTGTAAGTGTTGTCAGCCATGAGCGGAGTTATTCGGCTCACAGTGAGCCGATCCGCCTTAATATTACTGGATTACAACGATTTAGGGTAGGGTTCTAAACGGGTTTATGCAATTCGGTAAGTTGTTTTGTCGACAACGGTGCGCTTGCCTAGGCGATAATCGTGAATCTCGGTTAGAAACATCATTTCTTCCAGCACGTCGAAGGGGAAACCTTGCCGATCGCCACGCTTGTCGATCATTAGGGTGCTCAGAAAATCCGGGAAATTATTTTGCGCCCCACATCAGCGTGATTTTTTCCACAATGCGAGGAAAATGTTTCTCTAATGCAGAAACATAGTTTGGGTCGAGCGGCGCAGTCTTTTTCTTATAATAATTTTTCATTGATCACCATCCATCGGGCAGTAATACCCGGAATATAGAACAACTACAAGGAATTGCAATAGCATGCGGCAGTCTCGTCAGCGGGCGGCGGCAATGAATTGCCGTAATTTTTCCCGCTGTGCAGCACGTACTAAGGCGGGAATATCGGCCGCGACCGTCTCCAATGACAGGTTTAACGTCTATGGACGCGAGGGCGTTTTGGGCTTGCAGCAAATGGGCAATCGCCGCGCTTGCGTCTGTTTCCGCCAAATAGTTGCACGCGCGTAGCAATTCAACAAAACGAGCCGGGCGACGCAGCGCATCGGCGCTTAGCAGCAACGACAACAAATCTTCCAATGACAAGCCGCGTCCGTTGATAATTGCCCTGTGCCAGCGGACAGCTAATTTAGCTAAATCGGCACAATCGCCCGGAACCCGAAGGCGCGAAGAGGCAGATAGGACGGGCGTTTCCAGGCTGCCATCATCGATCGGCGCACCAGTATTGCTTCTCCGGGCATCGATCGTTGCGATGAGAACTGCATAACGCACCGCCAGCGTTGCGCTATCGCCCGCCGCGCGATCCAATCGTCGGCTCGCAACATCGCCAATCGTCATGTCGGAAAATTCCGGCACGATACGCGCTAACGCATCAGCGGCGATCAGCACCTCAAACATTCGCGACGGCATTTTTTCCATCAGCCCCTTGGCCAATTCCTGCCAGACGCGCTCGGCGACAAGGGCATCCACTTCGCCATTCGTCGCCATCGAGCGCATCAGCGCTAAGGTCTCCGGCGCAACGTCGAAATCGGCGAAGCGCGCGGCGAATCGCGCGACGCGCAAAACCCGCACCGGATCTTCCGAAAACGCCGAGCTCACATGGCGCAATATCTTGTCGCGCAAATCTCCCGCGCCGTGTTGCGGATCGATCAGATTGCCACGCTCATCTTTCGCGATCGCGTTGATGGTTAGATCGCGTCGCATCAAATCTTGTTCCAACGTTACATCCGGCGCCGCATAAACCTGAAAGCCATGATAGCCGCGCGCCGTTTTGCGTTCGGTGCGGGCGAGGGCGTATTCAGCGTGGGTGAGGGATGTAAAAACACCGGAAAATCTTTGCCGACCGGCGTATAGCCCAGGCGCGTCATCTCCTCCGGCGTGCTGCCGACAACCACGTAATCGCGATCTTTCACCGGCAGGCCGAGCAACTCATCGCGCACCGCGCCGCCGACTTCGTAAATTTTCATCGTTTCCGATTTTGTGCTTTCCCGATACACTAACGTCATTTTAGTCCGAACTAAAGAAATATTTTAATGTTACGGCTGGGCGTTGCTTTACTCTGGTTAATGCATTTTCTCCCGTTTTCGCTGATCAGCGCCATAGGTCGAGCCCTGGGTCGAATCGTTAATTGGTTCGGCCAGGCGCGCGGCGCGAATCAATATCCTGTCCCCCCCCCCCTCCCCCTCGAACGATCCCGTCGCCGATACGCGCCGCATCGACGAATTCTCGAAGCGCGCATTCTCGAAATGCAGGCGCAATATTTCTGGAGTCACAAACGTTTTCGGCGCGGCCGGACGACGAAGGTGCGAAGACGTTTTATCGTGAGAAAAATTTCCATTTGAATACCCGCTCCACAAAATTCGCCGCCGTCATGTTGGCGCGACTAACGCTGGTATGGGGCTATAGTTGGGTCACCAACAAAATCGGCATCTTGCTCACCAGCCCATTCGATTTCGCCGCGATGCGCGTCGTAGTCGGCGCGATCGGCATGTTTTCGTTGATGCTGATTCAAGGTCGCTCGATTCGTTTTCAGCACGGAAGATTCAACACGTTGATAGGTTTGCTGCAAACAGTAGGATTTTTTCTGTTAACGTCCTGGGCGGTGTTACACGCCGGGGCCGGAAAAACATCGGTATTGGTTTTCATCATGCCATTTTGGACCCTGTTACTCGCTCGAATATTTCTCGGTGAACGCATTCAAGGCCTGCAATGGATCGCCGTGGTCTCGCGTTTGCCGGCATGATTTTGATCCTCGCGCCATGGCAATTTCGCGGTGATGGCTTTACAGTTTGCCGGCATGTGATCGCCGGATTCATTTGGGCCGTGACCTCGATTTTAATCAAGCGCTACAGCAAAGATCATGCCCTCGATATGTTTTCCATGACCGCATGGCAATTGGTCATCGGCGCTGTGCCGCTGATCGCCGTTGCATGGGCGGTGCCGTCGCCGCCGATTCAGTGGTCATGGCTATTGATCGTGTGTTTATTTTTCAGCGGCTTCGTCGCGACCGCATTGGGTTGGGTGGTTTGGATGTACGTTCTCGAAGTGCTGCCCGCCGGCACGGCAAGCTTGAGCACCTTGGCAATTCCGGTCATCACCGTTTTTTTGCCGCGCTACAACTCGGCGAAATTCCGGCGCCCCACGAGATTCAAGGCATGTTGCTGGTTGCGGCCGCGTTGGCGTTGTTGTCTTACCTTGGCGTACGTCAACATCGCCGCGACGATCCGGTGCTCGGTCAAGAATAAATTACGCTGAATCGGAGTCGATGGCCTGAGAGCCAATACTGGTGCGGTCTCCAGGCACATCCCTATGTCATTTAGCCGCGCGCGTACTTGAGCGTTACATGCAAGTCGGTAATTGCAACGCTTGCAACGTCTCGCCCGTATCCCGATTTTGCACAAACGCCGCCACACCTAAATCTTTTGCTTTCCAATCGGATGGAATCGCGACCGATTGTTGATTTCCAGTTTGCCTTGTCGATCGAATTTGAGCGGGCCGATGAATTCCCGCACGACTAATCGTGTTCCAATTTCACGCCGCGATTTTCGCCGGCTTTGACATTGCTTAGAGTTTATTTTCGTACACGGCAACGTAGGCAGCGGCATCGTCCGACGGGGTACTGAGGTTCGCCGAACTGAAAAATTCAGCGATTCGGTTTCGAAGCATCGAGCTCCAAGCCAATATCGGCGCGGGGTTTCGTCGTATTGATGTCTTTCAACGTGCCGTTGAGTTTGACGTTGCTAAACGCTAAGTCGAATATCTTTTCCGCTGACAAAAATCTGCGGCGTGTAGACCGTGCTCGAGCCATTTGCGCGTGCCAGGACGCGATGGCGGCACCGAATTCTTTGTCGGCAAAGCGATCGGCCCAGCCGATGTAATCCCAATAATCGACATGAAAGGCCAGCGGAACAATCTGAGCTGGCTTGAATCCGCTCGGCGCAAGACTGCTGACCCATTTGTCCGCTGGCGGGCAACTATTACAACCTTCCGAGGTGTAAAGCTCAAGCACGGCTGCGGTTTCGTTGCCGCTTCGGGCACTGCATTGGTTGGCGGCGATGGCATTGGCAGAAGTTAAACCTGCGACAAAAGTGATCACGGCGATAGCCTGAATTTTTAGCATGATGACCTCGGTTCGATGTTCGAGGTTGGTCGGGTCAGGTTAAACTTACTTACGATCCAGAATACGTCGCGCTAATAAACCCGTCCCTCTCCACGCGGCCGTGTCTTGAAACGTTTATGCGACCACAGGTACTGGTCAGGCAATCGAAGTATCCAGCGTTCGAGTTCCCGATTCATTCGCGCCGTATCTTCTTTGACCGACGCACCGGAAAAATCGGACCAGGGTGTATCAATATGTACCATGTAGCCGTCGCGAGTCATTTCTGTCACCGCCATGATGACCTTGGCGCCCGTGATCCGCGCCAGTCGGGACACCATCGGAATGGTTGCGGCGTCGACTCCAAAGAATGGAACGAATATCGAGTTGGTTGGGCCGAGATCGGTATCGGGCAAGTAATAAAAAGGTACGCCTTCCTCGAGGACGCGCACAACTTTGCGCATGTTTAAATTCTGTCGCTGGATCAATATCGGTTCATTAAAGCGCTGTCGCGCTTTGAGCAGCCAATCGTCCCATACGGTATTTTTGGCGCGAGTAAATTGACGCGAGCTGCATCAGAATGCTGATTCGCACGCCGCCGGCATCAAGCCCGAAAAAGTGCGGCGCGATAACGATCAAAGGACGATTGGCCGGATTCGTCAGATGCTGCTCGCCTTCTATGCGCACGTACCGTTCGATTTCCGTGCGATTTGCGTGCCA
>CAWJAF010000011.1:0-58081 GCA_963840785.1 uncultured Pseudomonadota bacterium
AATGGTGGCTGTAGCTCAGCGGTAGAGTCCTGGATTGTGATTCCAGTTGTCGTGGGTTCGAACCCCATCAGCCACCCCATCAATGCTTGTTCTCCTTGACAGTAACCACTATTTTTCTTCCAAACATCTTTGGAAAAATCGTCCAGTATTCTTGGCTCGGCGCGCTCGATTTCAATAAATAAATCATCACCTTACGGTTGGGCGCGATACCCCAAGAACCAAGGATAGTTTCGCGCTTAAAAATCGTGAAAATGGACACCGATCGCGAAAGTAAGAAGCCGGGCATCGACTGGGATTGACGGCCGATTTCAGAATGTTTAAACTATGTTTATACATTTTTGAGGAATCGTCATGGCCGAAGTTATTCTTGATATCAAACAATGGGGCAATAATCTCGGCGTTCGTTTGCCTGCGACGATTGCACGTGAAGCGCGCTTGTCTGCTGATCAGCGAGTGCGTGTATCAGTTAAAGGGAATCAAGTCATGATTACCCCCGTTGAGGAAGTAGATTTAACACTTGCACAACGACTCGAAAAATTTGACGCCGTACGCCATGGTGGCGAAGCGATGATTCAGGATGAGGTGCTTGGAGCAGAACGTTGGTAGCTGAGGGCATCAAAAAACCGCCGAAAAAGCGAGCCTCGTGGGACGCCGGATCGAATGGAAATCATATGGATTGATTGCAATCCACAAGTCGGTCGAGAGATGCGCGATATCCATCCGTTCTTGGTGCTTTCGCCCAAGATATTCAACGAGAAAACATCGCTAGTGATCGGTCTGCCGATGACCACGGCCGAATACAATGCCGACAACCCATTCGCTGTCCCCATCGGCGTTGCAAAGGGACGTAAGTCAGGTAAAACTACGTACGTGCTGTGTCATCAGCCTAAATCGTTCGACTGGCGCAGGCGAAGTGCGCGTGCGCACCCGTTAAAATCCGTGTCCAATGAGCAGTTCAACCAAGTACGCGAGCGATTGAATCAAATTATTCAGTTGGCTTGAGTCTGTAAATGTCGAATGCGTGATGGACAACGTAATTTCCTAAGCGATCGCTAATTGCATTGGTTGTGCAGTTAGTCGATAACCCATTGCTCGATAGCCGCGCTGACGTTTCTCCCACATTCGAACTAGTGCCGGATGGCCGGTATCCACGAAATCAATGATACGCACATCGGTCTTCGTTGCGTGTGTGCGATGCAAACGGCCCGCGTATTGCTGCAATGTTCCTTTCCAGGAAATCGGCATCGCCAATACCAGGGTATTTAAGGGTGGATGATCGAAACCTTCGCCCACTAATTTTCCTGTCGCGAGTAGCACGCGTGGCGCATCTGGGTTAAGTGCATCGAGTTCCGCGATCACCGCCGCGCGTTGTTTTTTTGACAGCCTCCCATGAAGCACAAAGGGTGCTGGAACTTTGCCAACCAGCGCCGTAAAGATGGCTTCCAAATGCGCAGTTCGCTCAGTCAGCACCAGGACCTTCCGGCCGTGGTCGAAAGCATTCTTGGTTTCGTTGGCAATTGCCAGTGTTCGATACTCATCTTGCGAAAGAGACTTGAAGACGTCCTGAATACCAACCTCCACAGCGAGGTCAATTTGGTTGCGCAGTAAAAACGGCACGACCTCTAAATCTTGCGGTGCGTTTTCATTTCTTTGTGCCGAATGTCGGATCGGCCCACATTGCATAAAAATGATTGGTTGCTGGCCATCGCGACGGATCGGTGTCGCCGTGAGTCCGAGCACGTATTTCGCTTTGACTCGTTTCAAGATGGCGTCGAACGATACTGCGCCGATGTGGTGACATTCATCAACGATGACGTGTCCGTAGTTTTCCACCAGCGGGTTGATTTCGCCTCGACGCGATAGAGATTGCATCACTGCAATGTCGATCTTTCCGGTTGGCTTGGCCTTGCCACCGCCGATGGTTCCAATCGTGCCCTTGTCGATGTCGAGAAACATATGCAGTTGTTCCCGCCACTGTTTAAGTAACTCAGTGCGATGTACCAGCACCAGCGCGTTCACACCACGACGCGCAATGATCGCAGCGGCGGTCACGGTCTTGCCAAATGCTGTTGGCGCACTAAGCACTCCTGCATCGTTGCACAACATTGCTGCCATCGCTGTCTCTTGATCAAATCGAAGCGTTCCGACAAAGTTTACGTCGAGTTTTTCGCCGGCGAATCGCTCGTCATGCAGGTCCGAACGGATATTGTTTTCTCGCAACAATTCAAGTGCAGGTTCCAGGCAACCGCGCGGAAGCGCGATGTGATTCGGGTAGTTCTGCGCGCAGCCAATCACGCGGGGTTTATCCCAAACGGTAAAGCGCATTGCTTGGGCTTTATAAAATTCGGGATTTTGAAATGCCGCAAGTCGAATTAGACGATTCGCTAATGTTTGCGGCACCTGGGATTTCTCAAAGTAGATGAGATTGCTCAGCGTTATTTTCAGTGACGCCGGCATTGACCCCGGCAATTTTTTGGAAGCGGTGGTGCGGCGTTTCCATGGTTCCTTGTTATCTTCCTCGTCGATGAAGGTTACATCTAGCGGATGTACTCCGTTGGTGGCGCGCAGGATGGTTGGTTCGATTTCGTGTGGCGGCATGAGCTTAATCGACGCCAGAAAAGCCCATTGATCAGGATAGGGGCGAAGGGCCGTGTCGACGAACACACTGCCGCCATTCTCGCGAGGTTTCTTTTGCAGTGGAAGAGCAATCAAGTTACCAAACCCGCCTTTCGGCATCGTATCTTGATTGGGAAAAAGACGGTCGTACGATGTTAGTTTCAGTTGGCGCGTTCGAGCACAGGTATGACTGATGATCGCGTTACCGAGACGACGGGCATCTCGGGCGGAAACGCTATTGGCAAAAAATATCCACGCATGGGCACCTTTCCCGGAACGAGAAACTTCCAGCGCAATCGGTATGCCCAGGTCATGACAGGATTGGGCGAATGCCAGCACGTCGTCTTTCCACTCCGCTTCGTCGAAATCGACCGCCAGAAAACGGCAAGTGTCATCGGTTAGTAACGGATAGACGCCGAGCGTTTTTTCGCCGGCAAGGTGATCGTAGATAACTGCATCAGAGAGCGGAATGAATTCGCGATTGCCGCAGTCGGTGCATTTGATGCGCGGCTTTTCGCAGACGCCGGGCCGCCATTCATTTGCGCACGCGGGCGAATAGCCGGTTTTACCAGTTGTTTTGCTCTCCCAGCGGATTGGGTAAACATCAGTGCGACCACAAAACAGTTGGCGAAAGAGCGCTACTTTTTCATCGGTGTTGAGTTTGGATGGCTCGAGTTCTGCTTGCACTGATGCTTCCGGTGTTGGCGGCGATTGCCATACAATACCGTGCGACTCTAACAGAGCAATAAGGCGAGCATTTTCCGCCCGTATTTCAGTCAACGATTCTCGGTCACCCGTCACGGAGTGGCTCCGACCGAATGTTTGCACAAACAGGGATTAAAATTTTAATGTATACGCGCAATGGATCGATAGATTTAGAGCGAGTGACTGTCGGCCTATTCCGTTAGCGCCGCTCGTAAGTCTGCAACAGTTACCATAAGTGTCATTGGCTCAAGACGAGACAGTTCTAATCCAAGTTTTAAGTAGAAGGCCTTCGCCTCTTCCGAAATGGCGTGTACCAACATACCCCGAATACCTATGGTCTCGGCCGCGTGAATGACGCGCCGTGCCGCATCCTGAAACAAACTGCGGCCGAGTCCCTTGCCTTGATGGGACTGCGAAATTGCTAGCCGTGCTAGAACGACGACCGGAATAGGATCAGGCATGTTTCGTCGAAATCGCCCCGGTGTTACCGCTGGCGCAATTGCGCTCGAAGCGAGCGCGTAATATGCGACGACCGCGCCATCGTCGCTCACAACGAAGGTTCGCGACGCTCCGCTTGTTTGGTTGTGCATGGCGCGGCGTTTTAGCCAGTCATCCAGCGAAGCTACGCCGGAATCAAACGCGTCGATCTTGTGATGCGCCGCTAACGGCTCGGGCGCACGAAGCATTTATTTTGAATTCCAAGGAACCGGACTACGCATCGTTTTACGTAACTGCGCATTGGGCTTTGGGGCCGCATCGAGTCGCGCTAAAAATTGCGAATAGGCCTCAGGGCTCACGGCAAGAATAGCGCGATCAAGCAGGACCTCTTCCGCCGCACGACGCGCCGCTTCCAAAATGAAATCGGTTCGCGTTTTACCGCTCGATTCTGCGGCACGATCGATTAGATTGCGCGCGGTTGCCGAGATGCGCAAATTCAACGTGCCCCGGCTCGGCGTTGAGTTCGTCGTTGCTTTCATGATGCGCCTTTTTCTTCAAAGGGTAAGCATAGCACGGTGTAACGTCACTGTCATTACAATGAGTTTAATACCAACAAGCTGATCGAACGATTACGCCAAATGAAGTGCTTAAAACTACAATATTGAATTACCAAAAGACCTGGGGCTATATTTATGCCACTGGCTATTTAAAACGGTCTGTTTATTGGTGCTCGATACCGGGTTCCGTATTTAAGAAATCTTCCTAAGATGGCGGTGCTTTGCCTCACGAAATTCCCTGATTTGGCACGTCATATTAGGAAACTATTCGCGTAACTTATTGATTTAATTATGTTGAATATTTGATTGGGATTCCAGTTGTCGTGGGTTCGAACCCCATCAGCCACCCCGTCAAATCTTGTGTGCATCGCTGTACCTCCTAACCGCATCAAAGATTGTCGGCATATGAGCGCATCGTTCACCGCGTTGGGTTTGCATCCGTGCAAATAGCTCACCATTCGCGTTGTTAAGCATTCGGGTCAAAACAAAAGGCGAAAGCGATTCGAATTCGCTCCCGGCGTTAAGCGTTTGCTCATCCGAGCGGAAGCAAAAATTGCAACCAAAAATCTAGAAAGATTGGATTTAGTTGGCGTCCCCAGGGGGATTCGAACCCCCGTTACCGCCGTGAAAGGGCGATGTCCTAGGCCTCTAGACGATGGGGACTTAGGACGATTTCTTGATTCAATCGACGCCTACCGCATTTGGCGCAACCGAACTGCAAGTTTACCACAGCAAATCTAAAATCTAAATCCCAAGCGAACCCAGTTGGGCATTATGGGAGACCTTCTGGATCGATTCTGTGAAAATTCACCTATTTTCCCTACTTTTGAGAATTGAACCCATTTTTCAAAAACGAGCGAATTTTCCCGGCGCCCTTTGTGACTTTTGCGCGTCATCGTCCCATCAACGCCCTACTACAAAAAATACCTTAGGACTAATTTACCTAAACTATTGTGTCTTGGTGGGTCTGGTTGGACTCGAACCAACGACCAAGGGATTATGAGTCTTTTATAATCAATAAGATGCGACAATCTACAATTAACTAAAGTAATCTCATCAATGGGTTGGGCAGTGCGAGATTGCCATGCAATACCGCAAATAGTTGCAGTTATTTTTCGCCTCGTGCCCCGCCAGTGTCCCACGCACATTCGTCATAGACGTGTGTTGCTCAACTCACGGAGGAAATGCATGACCAAAAGCCAATCTATAATTTATTAAGGCCAAGGCTCTTAAAACCACCTAAATCTGTCGTGATGAATTGTAGGAATTCGGCGAATTCGATTCGACGCCTGATGGATGTTCAGTGCTGCACATATGTAAACGGCAAACGCAGTTCGCGAAATTCGCGGAACAGTTCCGGGTTGTTCGGTGGCAACGGTAATGGTGCGGATTTATAAATTCCGCGTTCCACGGCTTCATCGTAGGCTGGATAGCCGCTGGACTTGAGCAGGGTTACGCTTAACACCTCGCCGGTGGGCAATAACACGATCTTGAATTCGGCACGCGGATTCCCGTTAAGGCCATCGGGCGCGGACGTGTCTTGCTCGATCTTGGCTTTGATCTTGCCGATGAATTCGTACTTAAGGTCTTCTCGAAGGTTCCGCCTCCTGGCGCGTCGTCTCGTCCGGTTCCTGCATTAACCACCCGGAAAATAAACTCTTGCTCGACGCCGAACTTCGTGCCATCTGCGTCGTAAATATACTTCTTGACTGTATCGGTGGCAGTTTTTTCGAATACGCCCTCGGGCGAGGGATTCCAACACCGTCACCGCACAGACTTTTCCTTTTCGTCCACCAGCATCCGAACTTTTACTTTACCCTCAACGCCTGCACGTAGCGGCCGACCTGGGATAGGGCGGCTTGAACTTAATTTTCGGTTCTAGTTTGCGGAACTTAACCACTGCTTGCACCTCTGGTAGCTTGTTCGTGCATTCCGCTTCCGCCTTACCCGTATTCTTCCTGCAATCCTTACCTCTTGTTGGATTCTTAGGATTTCCAGCGTCCAACTGGCGGCGTTCGCTTTCCACACGCTGCGCCTCTTCTGCTAACCGCATCGTTTCATCGCGTTTGCGTTTCAATGTCAAGCTGCTGTCGCGCGAGTTCAAGCGCACTTTTCGCCTCAGCAAGTTTTCTACGTTCCTCTTGTCGCCGTTGGATTATCGAGCTGCTCCTGCTTTATTCGCTCGCTTCTAGCGACCTCCATTTTAATTTGCAATTCGGGAATCAAGTCAGCCGAGAGGGCAAAGTTCAAGTTTTGCGATTCCCTTATTAACCAGGTAGTGATGCCAATTAGCTGGGCATCTTCGTTAAACAGCCCCCCGCCGCTTGATCCCGGAGATATTGCAGCGTTCGTCTGAATGACAAGAGTGCCGTCGATATGCCGAAGGCCAGATACGATTCCATCGCTCATCGTAAGTTCCAGACCGCGCGGCGCACCGATAGCGAACACTCTACTGCCTATTTTGACGTTCTGGATCGCACCGAAATCGACCTTGGGAGCTTTCGAGTTCAGGCGCGCTTACGATGCATAAGTCTTGATCGGAATTGCCATACTCCAAAAGCCGCCGAATGCACCTTGTCGTTCCAGCGTACCTGGAGGAAAGCAGCCTCGTCGGTTACGTGACAATTGGTAACCACTGTTCCTGCCGCAACAACAATGCCGCTCCCGTTGCCTATTTTCTCGCCACTCGCACTAAGCACGTCGACGATAACAATACTTGCTGAAACGTCCTCAAAGACACGCTCAGGACTTTTTGCGCCGGCGTGGAAAGACGCTATGAGCGCGAACAGAAAACATCATTACGCCATTTTTCACTAACCTTATCATTCGAACTATCCGAATCCTTGTTTTACAACATTAGCATTTGTCGCTGGAAATGCCATTTGCAAGGGCACGAACGATAGTTGTGCTAGTTGACGATGTTAAGCGCCCTAACAAGGCAACGTAGAATCTCGACGCATCGGGTAGCATTTAAGAATCAACATTCAGGAGACATCGGCCTCGAATCGCACTAACCAAACCCCGTTCAATTTCCGCTTCCCGCCAGTTCCGATAGTCGAAAATGATCGAAAGCAATCGTTCATAAGTCCGATGGTGCATCCCCTTTGGCCGCCGCCAGTCTTCCCCTAACCTCGCTTCAGCCTTTGATTGCCGCAACCAACTGCGACCAATGGCATCTTGACTTTGGCTCCTATAGGCAACCGGGTGACAATGGCGGCAAAGAAAACGTTTGCTACGTAGATACAACACCGCCACGCGGGAGGCGCAACGCGGGCATCTAAACCATGGCCTAGTCGACCCGAATTTACAGCGCGTATGTGTCAATGAAATTGTCTCATTGAAGGGATCGTCATCGGCGGAATAATGCAAATGTACTGATTGGATATCAGTGCGAAAACCTATTGAACACAGAACCTCGCCGGTCTCGGTATTTGTCCATTGATATGTGCCAGCGGAATTTCTTAGTAACCCCTTACGATGAAAGTCGCGTACATCAAGAGAACGGGAATCCTCGGCTTTGATCTTCCAACCAGGCCGACCTGCATCAAATCTCCATCCGCCTTTACCCACGATACTTGTACTCCACAGAATACGAAATCATTAGACCAATTTTTTCAGCGAACTAACACAATACCGTGGGAAAAGCCGTCAATGCTCACTCTCCGGTCAATAGCATTATTTCGGCGAAGTACATTGAAATCTCACTTAATCGCAAAAGACTTTTCGGAAATTCACAACCATCGATTTGATGGCCGCGAGACTAAAAGTCCCGGCCAAATCAAATGCCTCCCTAGTCATTGGCCAATGAACCTTCATAGGTACCGGACAATTTCGAAGTCCGGAAAACTGACCACAAAAGCCACAAAAGGGGTTGGAGAATTACGCTTCTGTGGCTTTTGTGGTGTCTGTCCCTAAGCATTTGAAGGTATTACCGCTGGGTTCACTTCAAATATCCGACTTGGGCGATGCGCCACCTTTTCCATCCGTCGCCAAATAAAATATCGCTCGCATAAAACTTCGACGACAGGCTCAAGCTCAGCCGCTCGCTTGTACCGCGTCTTGTGCGCATAGTGACAGTCCCGGAAAGTAAAATCTGATTTCCCCTCGCGCTCAATCCAGCGCAATATCACGCGGGCACCATCCAATGCCGGGTCGGCACCAAACAGGTCAAACACCGCCAATGCGTGAGCGCTCAAGGTTTCAGCCATGCGCAATGCAGCACTCATGTCCCCATCGCTGATTTCGAATTCCCACGGTTTACCGAACGCATGGCGTGCTATGTGTAGCAATCCAGCAATTCGAGCAACAGCGCCGGGGAACTTACCCGCCCAATCAATGAGGTGTGCGAACGTACCGCCTTCCCGCATTCCCGCTTCCACTTTCAGCGCGAATGTTTGCCATGATTGCTGTGCATCGCTCGACAATTTCAGAATATGCGGACACGCGTTTCCATCGATATCGATTGCCATTTCGTGATTTAACATTGCCGTCAAATTGCGTTCGTAATCGACACGGAGTTGTTCCAACATTGGGCGGGAATCCAGGGTGCGATATCCTAAATTCGAACCAGGTAAAACGTATAGAAATCGCCCTAAAAGTCCACGCGCTCGAAAGCTTGGCTTCTCCGTTAATCCTCGCAATACTTCCGGCTGAGGCGACAATCCCAAAGTCAGCGCCGGGTGTTGCATGAATACCGGTGGGCGGCTGCCACGATTAACCCTTACCGCATTACCCGCGTGACCTTGCAGGAATAGATCGAGGTTCGGAATGCCGCCTGAATATCGTCCGGCGAGGATGTCAAAAATGCCCGACTCATCAGAGAGAATTGCCATGCGATCACTGTTGTCCGCCATGATAGTACCCAAATTTTCGGGCGTCACGTCTTGCGCCCAAATTTGCGGCGACGTCGGAACTTCTGGCAAGTTAGCTTCGAGTTTAGCTATCTCGTTTTGTAGCTGATCGAATTCCAACCCCTTCGCTTTGCCCGCCAGTTTCCGAAGTTGCGCGATGCGTTCCGACTGGGTTGCTAGGTTACTTTGTGCCTGCGAAATCGCTGGCTGCGCAATATCCCGCTGCACTTTCTCCCAGGCACTAAGCGGCGCAGCGGCGGCGACTTGAACTGCGGTCTTGCGACTACCAGGCGGCAACGCCGCACACGCCCAAATATTGACTGGCTCGAAGTAGTCCTGTTTCACGCGCACTCGATATTTGCCTTGAGCGGCTGCGCTCATTGCCGCCAACACCATCATGGCAGATAGTTCCAATGGCGTTTCAGTTGATGCGCTTAGTGCCGTCACAAACGTTTGAATAGCGTCCGGGAAAACATCATCCGGCCAAGGTGGAAGTGTTGCAGTTTGCAGATTGATCGGCGCTTGCCAGTCCGTCGCAGTTGACGATTTGACCGTCCAGTCGTCGGGAACAGGCTCAATGTGCAAATCGACCGTTTTCTGAAAATCTAAGAGCAACGCCTTCATGTCGACACCACATTCCGGCACCGGATTAAAGCCATCCCAATCCAGAAGCACGTCATCGATATAGCGCGCAATCCAATCCGCCGCATCGCCACCTATTGGAAGGTTTGGCAGTCGTACCAACGACAAAGACGGAGGGTTGGTCAATCCCGCCAGAATCGCCGCCACCGCTTTTGCGTAGCGTTCCCCCGCGTCGTCATTGTCCGGCAAGAGATAAACGCGCTCACAGCCTTCTATTGGAGTCCAGTCGGTCATGTCCGCCGCATTGCTTCCGCCTTGTGATGTGATGGCCACAAGCCCTAATGAATGCAATGCGGTAGCAACTTTTTCACCTTCGACGATAAAAATGACGCGCGACGGGTCAGATTTCGTGAGAATATCAAGCCCAAACAGCGGGCGGGGTTCGATTGCGCTGCCACTTTGCCAGGCCGTCCCATTTGTTCGCTTGAAATACGGCACGACGTCTTTTTTGCCGTCGCCATCAAATCGCGCAACATAGCCTATAGGCTCGCCATGCGCGCTAAGATATTCCCACACGAAACGGCGAGTTTTTCCGTTGAATGACTGAGGTATCCCTTGCATATCACACTCCCCATTCATCGGATAATTGCCGTAGTGCATCGGCAAAACTCAGGCCGTTTCTTAGCTGCAAAAACGCAATTATGTCGGCACCTTTCGCGCCACAGGAAAAGCACCTGAAGCTCCCCGTATCGACATTCACGCGGAAGCTACCAGCATGATTATCGGCATGAAATGGACACAAGCCACCGTCGCGCCACCCACCCCCGCGAGGGGGCGGCATGCTAGGTAATTCAGCACGGAAAAAGTCGGTGGGCGGGATCGAAGTCTTGACGTTCTCCAACAGTCGGACGGTGGTTTTCATTGCCCCACCTCCATGTTATGCTGACGCCCGTCGGTTGCTTGACCAAGCTTTCCGGCAGTTACATCGGCTGGGGCGGTTGCCTCCGTCCCGCTATCCCTTCCACCCGTTTTCGCTCCCACGCGTTCACCCGTCGCACAAAGTCCTTCCCACTTTCACCGGCGATGGTGATCGCTTCGTTTTGCAAGAAGTACCGCTTCACGTGAGCGCGTCGTTTCGTGGGGTCGGACGTTGATACCGTTTCTTTAGCGTCGCGAATCTCCCAGCCTTTTTCGCGTAGCTCGAAAATTAGCGCGGCGAGTCGATACGTTCCGGTACGCTGCCAAAATTCGCGGTGTGTGATTGCGTTGCCCTGCAATAGCAGAGAAAGCGCGCGGCTCGATAAGGTGTGAACTTTCGGATAAGCGGGGGCGTTCATTGTTGCTCCCCTTGTTGCTCGTCGATCCAATTGAAGAACTTGGCTTCGTCAATTAATATCTTTCGACCAATTCGAACCAGTGCAACATCAAGGCCATTTCCGGCAATTTGGCCTTTGCTAGTCTTCCGGCGTTCGGCGAGGAAAATAAGGTTGCGCAGACTCCCTTGTGGAAATGCTGGATGTTTTTCGGCGAGTTGCCGAACGGTTAGAAGTACAGGGGTATTCGAATTTAGAACACGGCTCACCGTGCTAATAGCTTGGTCTACAGTTTCCATCGTTTATTCCTTTCCGTTGTTTAGCAAATAAGCGCGGTATTGCTACGCTGGAAAGGAGTAAAACAGACGCTATTCACGGAATAGCGACACGTCGTGAAACAATTAGGTAGATTTTTTTATCGTAGTTAGAATATTTCTTAGGCGGGCAAACGTAAGTGACTTTTGGGCATCCGCTTTGGCACCACGCGGCAAATAATATATCTTTCGTTTCGCAATTTCCGTGGCTCATCCATATCGACGGCAGTGAATAACACGCCAATTGGTTCTTTTGTCGATTCATACCGAGTCCCCCCGCAACGCTCCGCTGTGTCACTAGCGCTGCAAGGACATCATCAAAATTGTTGGACTTTATAAATTGCAGATTTTTTCTGAACGCTCGCCGTTGGTTCATATTCTTTGCCCCGCTTCTGTTTTTCCCTCAGTCCTAAATTATTCCCTGTGACCGCGAGACTGCCCGCCAGCACCTCTAAACATTTTTCTTTCGATTTCGAAGGCGCGTATTGATGTGCGCGAGCTCATTTACGGCATGCAGGAATGCGCTTAAATCCTTGACGGTGCCGGGTACAAACCTCTTGTCGGTACCTTCGTTTTCGACAAAGGCTGCAATTTCCTCTGGAGAAAAGCCGTTGTTAAGCAATTGCTCAATGGTGCGTTCCGCGAACTCTCGACGCGGCGCTGGAAACCATGAGGGAAGCGCCCATACAGAAGCTTAATCGCACGGTCTTGCACCTCATGTTCACGTTGAGCCATGCACTTATTCGTTCTAAGTCGGATTCGGTAGTCATGATTTAGCCGAATATCTTTTGATTCATTGATTCCACCACGCGAGCGGTATGTCCCTCCGCTCAGGTGAGCGTAGCGCTTAACCATCTGCAAAGTCTTGTGCCCGAGCACTTCCGCGATTTCTGCCAGGCTTGCGCCGTTCATGGCAAGGTACGATGCAGCACTGTGGCGAAGATCGTGAAACTTGAAATCTTGAATGTCGGCCTTTTTTAAAGCGCCTAACCAAGGCGCGCGCAAATCAATGGGCTTTTGTGGCTTCTGTGGTGTGATTTCTTTAGATGGAAAAAGTAGACTGATATCTATTCGCCGCACCTTGCCCATTTCCTTTAATACTTCTAGGGCGTGACCAGTGATGGCAACTGCGCGACGTTCGTTGTTTTTTGTTTCGTGTAAAACTGCCCGCCCACGATTCAAATCCACCACGTCCCAAGTCAACCCCATGATTTCGCCACTGCGCATTCCCGTAGACAATGCGAGCACCACGGCAGGATAAAGAAGCGAGTTGCTAGATTCTTTGCAGGCTTTCAGTAGCCGACCGCGTTCATCGTCGGAAAGGAAGCGTACGCGCCCTCGTGATTCTTTCGGCTTTGTGACTTTTCGCATCGGGTTATCATCGATCCAGCCCCACTCCTTTACGGCATGGGTAAAACATACCGACAAGGCAGCTAAGTATCGAACAACGGTTGCGGGATTGCGCGGCGTACCTCTTTTCGTTTTACCGGCTGCGAGTTTATCGCGGCATTCTGCTATGAGTGCAGGGGAAACATCAGCAAGCGCATAGCTGCCCATTTCGGACTTCCACCACCCAAGCATCGCAATTTGTTTATCGCGGCTTTTGGGTTTGCCGGGAAGTACATCCCTAATGTACCGGTCAATCAATTCCGCAAGCGTGTGGCGCTTCGCGGCGGTGGTTTTGAAGTGGCGATTTTCGCGAATGGCGGACTCGGTAGAAGCCGCCCATTTTTTGGCATCGGTTAATCGTTCGAAAGTTGCCGATTCAATTGGCTGCCCTTTCAGACGAATTTTCACACGATAAGAAAATTTCCCATCACCGCTAACACGCTTTTCAAAGCTCGCCAAAATTACCCCTGCAAGTGATAAACACTGTTTACAGATTACAACAAGGGGCAACAATTGACAATATGGGATATATAATCCCCCGAAATAATATTATTTTTTTATTTAAAACAATTAATTAATTTAAATTAATTGTTCTATGGGACATTTCTGGGTCAACTCGGAGCCAGATTGACCTACTTAAACCCATTTTATGTTTGAGTTCGGGCGTTTTCGTATTTACCCGATTTTGTTTTTCACGGCGCTTTTTTTATACTCAAATGCCCCGTAATTGCCCCAAAAATAAAAATAGCCTAGATTAAATTAATCTAAGCTATTGATTTATTGGTGGGTCTGGTTGGACTCGAACCAACGACCAAGGGATTATGAGTCCCCTGCTCTAACCGACTGAGCTACAGACCCGGTCGCCGCGCGGCGATGAATTTGCCGCGCGACAATTCGAGAAATGCTTACTGTTCGTTGTCGATGAAACTGCGCAGTCGCTCCGAGCGCGATGGGTGGCGCAATTTGCGTAATGCTTTCGCTTCAATCTGACGAATACGTTCGCGGGTGACGTCGAATTGTTTGCCGACTTCTTCCAATGTGTGGTCTGTATTCATCTCGATGCCGAAGCGCATGCGTAGCACTTTCGCTTCGCGCGGCGTGAGCGTGTCGAGAATATCTTTGGTGACGTCGCGCAGGCTCGCATACACAGCAGAATCTTGCGGTGCAACGGTCGATAAGTCCTCGATGAAATCGCCCAAATGCGAATCGTCGTCGTCGCCGATTGGCGTTTCCATGGAGATCGGCTCTTTGGAAATTTTGAGGATTTTGCGAATTTTTTCCTCCGGCATTTCCATTTTTTTCGCGAGTTCCGACGGATCGGGTTCTTGGCCGGTCTCCTGCAAAATTTGCCGCGAAATGCGATTCATTTTGTTGATAGTTTCGATCATATGCACGGGGATACGAATGGTGCGCGCTTGATCGGCGATCGAACGCGTGATCGCTTGACGGATCCACCACGTTGCGTAGGTTGAAAACTTATAGCCGCGACGATATTCGAACTTATCGACGGCTTTCATCAAACCAATGTTGCCTTCTTGAATCAAGTCCAGGAATTGCAGGCCGCGGTTAGTATATTTTTTCGCGATGGAGATCACTAAGCGCAAGTTCGCCTCAATCATTTCGCGCTTCGCCCGGCGCGCACGCGCCTCGCCGGTGGACATCTGGCGGCCGATTTCTTTTAGCTCTTTAATCGGAATACCGACCATTTTATGCAGGTCGATAATATTCTGTTGCTGCTCGACAATCGCGTGCTTAAAACGGCCGAGCGTCGCGCTGTAGGCTTTGCGCTGCGCGCCTTCGTCGATGACCCACTTAAGATTGGTCTCGTTTCCGGGGAAATTTTTGATGAAATAAGCGCGCGGCATCCCGGCAGAATTGACGCACAATTCCATAATCTGGCGTTCGTAGCCGCGCACTTGCTCAACCAACGCCCGCAAACTATTGCACAATGCGTCCACGATCTTTGCACCGAAACGAATCTGCATCAATTCAGCAGAAATCTGATCTTGTAGATCTTTGAACGCGCGGCTGCGAGCGCCTTTTTCGGTGAGCGCCTTGCGCATTTTCTTGTACGCACGGCGAATGGCATTAAAACGCTCTAACGCATCTTGCTTTAACTGCTCAAGGTCGGCCGCATTTGCCAGCGCCTCTTCTTCTGGATCCGGCTCCTCGTCGTCTTCCTCTTCCTCGTCGATTTCTTCTTCCGGCGTAAATTCTGCCTCAATGACTTCTTCTTCGTTTGGATCGATCAGACCATCGACGACTTCGTCGACGCGAATTTCATCGCGCTCGATACGATCGGCAAGATCGAGAATTTCCGCGATCGTCGTCGGGCACGCTGAAATAGCTTGAATCATGTGCTTCAAGCCATCTTCAATTCGCTTGGCAATTTCGATCTCGCCTTCGCGAGTGAGTAATTCAACCGTACCCATCTCGCGCATATACATACGCACAGGATCGGTAGTACGACCGAATTCCGAATCAACGGTGGTTAAGGCGGCTTCGGCTTCTTCAACGACGTCTTCGTCGGCAACGGCAGGCGCCGCGTCGGTCATCAGCAAGGCTTCCGCATCCGGCGCCTCTTCATAGACCTGAATGCCCATATCGTTGATCATGCTGATCACGCCTTCGATTTGCTCGGCATCGACGATGTCGTCGGGCAGCGAATCGTTAATCTCGGCGTAGGTCAAAAACCCGCGCTCTTTGCCGAGCACGATAAGATTTTTTAGTCTGAGTCGTTGAGTTTCGATGTCGACCGGTTTGGCCTCCATTCTCGCGTCGGCTTTCCGTGCTTCCGCTCGTCGGCTTTCCGCTTTGCTATTTTTCGCTGCCATGCTTGGTCTCTTTGATGCGGCGGGGGAACCCTCAATTATACACTTTTTGAGAATTCTTTTCTCGCTCGGTTGTTCAAGGGTTATTTCGCATTCGGCGCCGCGGACGCCTTAAGGTCCGCGGTCGTTTTGGCTGTCCGATAGCGCGCTTCGGTGGACTTTTTTTCGAGTTCCTTCTTCATTTTGGCCAATCCATCCTGAAATTCCAGTTCTATTTGCTGAGGGGTGAAATTCAGTTGTTCCATCCAGGCTAAACGGTTAGTTATACGACTCAATTGCGTCGAATCGGCAACGTTGGCCAGGCCCGCCTCGATCGCGCCTGCGACCTGAACATTGGGATGACCACGACAAAAATCCAACAATTGGGCAAGAGTCGTCATGTCGGGGTCGGCACTTGCGGCAATTTCCAGGTCGAATTGTAGCGCCAGTCCCGGTGAGGCCAGGATTACTGCGGCGAGTTGTATCGCAGCCGAAGGCAAGCTCTCGCGCTGGCCGGGTTTTGCGGTAATTTGCTTTGCGTATGGGTTTTTGATGTCCAATAGGCCATCAAGTTCCTCACGCGAAATTCCAACGATTTCCGCAAAACGCTTGCGCAACATAACGCTCAAAAGCGGCGCAGCGACTTGTTTTAGAAGCGGTTTCGCAGTCTGTAATAACGCGGCGCGGCCCTCTTCTTTTCGCAAATCTTGGCTTTGCTGAAGTTCCTGTATCAAATAGGCCGATAGCGGAATTGCGTTGATCAACACTTCTTCAAATTTCTCGCGACCGAATTCCCGAATAAAGCTGTCCGGATCGTGTTCCGTCGGTAGGAAAAGAAATCCGACTTCTTTTCCGTCGACTAAATGCGGCAGACTCACCTCAAGTGCGCGCCAAGCGGCGCGGCGGCCGGCGGCGTCGCCGTCAAAGCAAAAAATGATGTGATCTGAAAGCCGAGAAAGCCGCTGTATGTGCGTCGCAGAAGTCGCGGTACCGAGTGTCGCAACGGCATATTCCACGCCATGTTGGGCTAAGGCAACCACGTCCATATAGCCTTCCACCACGATGACCTTGCCGGACGCGCGAATCGCCTTCATCGCCTGCGTCAAGCCATAGAGCTCGCGGCCTTTTTCGAACACGGGCGTTTCCGGTGAATTGAGGTATTTTGGCTCGCCCTTGTCTATTACACGCCCACCAAAACCAATCACCTCATTGCGTTGATTCCAAATGGGAAACATGATGCGATCACGAAAACGGTCGTAGCGTTTACCATTGTCCCCGTCGATCACCAAACCGGCCGTGACGAGAAGTTTATCGCCATAATTAGCGAAAACCGCCGCGAGGTTTTGCCAGCCGTCCGGCACATAGCCGATCCCAAAACGAGCGGCGACTTGACCTGAGACGCCACGCCGCTTTAGATAGTCGATTGCGTTCGGCGACGCTTTCAATTGGGCGCGATAATAGTTCAATGCGTTAGTCAGGATGGCAGACAAATCGACTGCATCATGGCGTTGCGCACCGACGTCTCGATTTTCCGACTGCGGAACTTGGAGTCCAACACCGTCGGCCAGTTGGCGCACCGCATCGACGAACGGCAAACCGTTGTACTCCATCAAAAATCCCAGCGCCGTTCCATGGGCGCCACAGCCAAAGCAATGGTAAAACTGCTTTGTTTGACTTACGGAAAATGATGGGGATTTTTCGTTGTGGAAGGGACAACACGCGACGAAGTTAGCGCCGGACTTTTTCAGGTGCACTTGCTGATCAATTACGTCGACAATGTCGACGCGCCCGAGCAAAGTTTGAATGAAATCCGCTGGAATCATCGTTACATTATAAAAGATAAGCAAACGCAGATGGGCTGCGCTAAGGGACATTTTCCATTTTCATCCAAGCACTAATAACCCGCAGGAAGTGCCCGGAGATGCTCATGGATATTGCCTCTCCGGCCATGTACTGGCGCACTGCCGTCGCCGCAAGGCGCTTTGCGCCTTCACTTTCGCGAAGAAAATCCAACGGATTTGGATGTTCAAAACAGTCCGCACTTGCAGCATTTGTTATAATCCGCGTTTTCGCCGTCGAGCGCCTCACTATGCAAAACAAATTCCTACCGAGCAAAAAAATCTCCTCGTTCCATCCGCCCCAGCGCACGCTGATGGGACCGGGTCCGTCGGAGATCAATCCGCGCGTCCTTGCCGCCATGTCGGTGCCGGCTATTGGCTATCTGGATCCGGTATTCGTCGAGATGATGGAAGAATTGAAGTCGCTGCTACGCTACACCTTCCAGACCAACAACATGCTGACCTTCCCTGTCTCCGGCCCGGGTTCCGTCGGTATGGAAATGTGTTTTGTTAATATGGTCGAGCCCGGCGATAAAGTGATCGTCGGTCGTAATGGCGTATTCGGTGGCCGCATGATTGAAAACGTCGAGCGTACCGGCGGCAAGGCGATTGTCGTTGAAGACGATTGGGGCAAGCCGGTCGATCCGAATAAAATTGAGGATGCGCTGAAGAAAAACCCCGATGCAAAAATCGTGGCCTTCGTTCATGCGGAAACCTCGACCGGTTGCGAATCCGATGCGAAGACAATCGGCGAGATTGCGCGCAAATACGGCGCGCTGACGATCATGGATGCGGTAACGTCGATTGCCGGCACACCGGTGCGCACCGACGAATGGGGCATCGATGCGGTTTATTCTGCCAGCCAAAAATGCTTATCCTGCACCCCAGGTTTGGCGCCCGTCAGCTTCAGCGATCGCGTCATCGAAAAAGTGAAAGCACGTAAAGCCAAAGGCCAAAGCTGGTTTATGGATTTGGGATTGTTGCTCGGCTACTGGGGCGAAACCACGCGCACCTATCATCATACGGCGCCGACCAATTCGTTGTTCGCGCTGCATGAGTCCTTGCTGGTATTGCGCGAAGAAGGTTTGGAAAATTCTTGGGCACGCCACATGCGCCATCACCTGGCGCTCAAGGCTGGGTTGGAAGCACTGGGGTTGAAATACCTCGTGCAAGAAGGCAGCCGCTTGCCGCAGATGAACGCCGTGTATTGCCCAACAGGCATCGACGAGGCGCTGGTACGCCGTACCTTATTGACGGAATATAATTTGGAAATTGGCGCTGGGCTTGGGCCTTTGGCCGGCAAGATTTGGCGTTTCGGCTTGATGGGCTATTCGTGCAAACCGGAAAACGTGTTGCTGTGTTTGTCGGCATTGGAATCGTTACTCGCGGACTTAGGAATGCCGATTGAAGTCGGCCAAGCCGAAGTCGCCGCGCATCACGCCTATGCGAAAAATCCTTCGCCGTTGCGCCGCAATATGCAAAAACCGAAAGTCGTAACTGGTTAATAGTTCGGTGAGTCAAGTAATATGAAACAGGCCGCAATCGCGGCCTGTTTTGTTTGATAAGCGAATGGAGTATTCAATGCGCTATGAATTTTATTACTGGCCATCTATTCAGGGGCGCGGCGAATTCGTGCGTCTTGCGTTAGAAGCGGCGACCGCCGAGTACGTTGACGTTGCCCGCGAAAATGGTCCGGGCATGGGCGTTGCCGTGATGATGGAATTAATTCAAGGCGGCCATCGTCCGCCGTTTGCCCCACCGTTCTTACGTGCCGGAAAATTACTGCTCGGCCAGTCGGCCCATATTTTGCAGTACCTCGGGCCACGTCATGGTCTCGTACCGAAATCTGAGGCGGGGCGATTGTGGGCCCATCAATTGCAATTGACCATCGCCGACTTTGTCGATGAAATTCACGACGCCCATCACCCCATTGCAAGCAGCCTTTATTATCACGATCAATTGCCGGAAGCGAAGCGGCGCACCAAACATTTCCTTACGGAACGTATTCCGAAATATCTCGGATACTTTGAGAACGTGTTGAATAGTAACGACGGTACCTATTGCATTGGCCGTTCGTTGACTTACGTCGATCTTTCTCTTTTTCAAATTATTGCTGGATTACATTATGCGTTTCCCAAAACCACAAAACGGGTCGCAAAACAATTTCCGCATCTGATCGCACTGCACGATCGAGTGGCCAATCGGCCAACCGTCGCGGCCTATCTCGCATCGCCACGACGCATTCCTTTCAATCAAAATGGCGTGTTTCGCTATTACCCGGAACTCGAAGCGTAATTCCCGAGCATGCCCGACCAGCAATCGCTTACCGCACCCGCTTCCAACAAAGAGCTATTCGTTACTTTTACGCGTTTAGCGTTGCAAGGTTTCGGCGGCGTGTTGCCCATCGCGCAACGAGTCTTGTGCGAACAAAAGCGCTGGCTGTCGAAAGAACAATTCGTCGAGATACTCGCGCTCGGCCAAGTGTTACCGGGCCCCAATGTTTGCAATGTCGCGCTGATGGTCGGCGATCGTTTTTTCGGTTGGCGCGGCGCCTTCAGCGCCCTCTCCGGCATGATGACCGTGCCGCTGGTTATCGTGCTGATGATCACGGCGCTCTATGCAGAATTTGCCAGCCTCCCGGTGGTCGCCGGCGCACTCAAAGGCATGGGCGCAGTGTCTGCGGGATTGATAATCGGCAGCGCACTCAAACTCATGCCAACACTAAAAAGCAATCCGATCGGTCTGCCAGTTTGTAGCGCAATCGGCGTGATTGTGTTTGCCTTAGTCGCATTGTTGCGTTGGCCATTGGTCTGGGTATTGTTGGCGCTCGGCATGGTTGCCTGTTGTTATGCCGCGATAAAAATTAAAGCGCTAACTGCAACGGATAAATCGACATCGTGATCGCCGTCGATTGGCTTTCGCTATTCGGACATTTTCTATTGTTCTCGCTGCTTTCCATCGGCGGCGCAATCACCGTCGCACCAGAAATGCATCGCGTTCTGGTCGAGCGCATGGGTCTACTCACCGACCCGCAATTCAGTGCCTCCATCGCGATTGCCCAAGCCGCGCCCGGGCCCAACATTTTATTCGTTGCAGTAATGGGCTATCAAGCCGCCGGCATTCTCGGCGCAGCGACGACACTCGTCGGCATCATGCTGCCCTCCACCACACTAGCGTTAGCCGCCGCACGCTGGGGCAACGCGCGCCGCGATTGGCTCGCGCTGCGCGCTTTTCGTTCGGGCATGGCACCGATCGTCATCGCGTTACTCATCGCGACCGGCTGGGTACTCTCCGCGCAAATGCCGGGACGCATGCATTTGTTGCTGACCATCGGCGCAGCGCTCGCACTCTGGCGTACGCGTATTCATTTGCTGTGGTTAATCGCCTTCGGCGGCATTGTCGGCGCGGCCGGTTGGCTATAGACGAGAAAATAAATCACGCTAACAAAAGTTGATTTTTATTTTTCACAGAGGCGCAGCGCCAGCAAGCGCATCTCGCTTGCGTCTTGGCATGGCATGCTCCAAGACTCAATATCCATGCGGCTTCTGGCGTACGCAATGACCATTGAACCGTCAATGCGAATAACGTTTTTGGTGAAGAAACAATCTGTTTTTTGCGCCGCCGAAAGCGAGATTGCTTCGTGCCTTTCCATGAACTGAAATTCTAAGTTAGGGTGGATCAAGCGCAGCGGATCCACCATCACGAAAAAAACGGCGAAACTTGTTCGCCATGGTGGATCCGCTGCGCTTGATCCACCCTACCACGCTATCACTTTCGTCCTATTGCCGCCGCGCGAGTTTCGATGGTAGTCTGAGTCAACTATTCCAAATCGGGGATTCCGCAAACCCATGGCTGGGCTCGCGCAGCGCAAGTATTTCGGCATTCAACCGTACATCGATCAATCGGTCGCGCGTATCGAGCGTTACTTTGGCGACTCGAATGAAAATGACGCGCTGGTAATCGGCGTCTTCGGCGAATGGGGTGCAGGGAAATCAACCTTGCTGTCTGCCGTTGCCGAGCGCTTTCCGAATATGCCCGTCGTGCAGCAAGGCACGACCGATTTGCGCGGTGTTTATCCCCCACAAACCATCACGGTCGCATTCAATCCCTGGCGCTTTGAGCGCGAGCAGCATCTGCTTGTGCCGCTGTTGAAAACGGCGAGTAAGGCGTTGAACGACTATGTTGCTGCCCGACTTAAGGACGAGCATCAAGGTCTCGATCCAGTGCAAAAAACTTGGAAGTTCTGGAAATCCAAAACCAACGACAAACCAATTCACTGGCTAGCGAACCGCGCGATAACTTTGGCGAATTGCACCATCGCGTTAACGAAAATGTTTAAGTTGAAGGCAGGCGTACCGGGATTGGGTGAAATCGAAATTAACCCTGCCGAAGGCTTAAACGCTGCGCAAGAACAACTGGAGCGCGGCAACAAAATGCTCGACGGACAAAAAGAACAAACCGTCACCGATTTCGAATCACTTTACTACGACTTACACAACGAGTTACACAAAGTCACGCGCGGCAATCTCGAGGACGATCAAAAACTCAATTTTCTATTTCTCGTTGACGACATCGATCGCTGCCTGCCGGACAAAGCAGTCGAAATGCTCGAAGCCATTAAACTATTTCTCGACATTCCCGGCTGCGCATTTGTGTTGGCGCTGGACGATGAAGTGGTCGAGCGCGGCATCGCCCATCGCTATCGTGATTATCTTGATCTCACCGATCGCGCCGCTGAAAGCATCGCCTATTCGCTTAAGCCGGAGCGTTATGAGGCATATCGCAGCCGCTATTCCAGTGCTCGGCTTACCGCCGATCACCGGCCACGAGTATTTAGAAAAAATTGTGCAACTGCCGTTTCGTTTGCCGCGTTGGGATAAAAGTGAAATGCGCGATTTTTTGCGCGATACTTTTCCCGAGATGTTCCCCAAACCGACCACAACGACTACGCCAGAAGCCGCACCAGATAAGGCGCTCAGGCCATCGTCCCAGGGAAGCACGAAGCCCGATTGGTTGTTGGAACTATTCGTTCAAGCGGTGCCGCCGGTGCCACGCAAAATCGTTCGCGCCGTCGAATTATTGAAATTCATGCGTGCAGTCGCTGCCGATCGGGTTACGTCGCGGACCTTGGATGCATATACCTTGGCGCAAATTGTCTTGTTGCAATTATTCGCGCCGCAGACTTTTCGTTTCTTGCGGCGCGAGCGGCGTGAAGCCTGGTTAATCCTCGGGCGACGCATTGACGAATTGCGTAAATCCCCGGCGATAACGGGCAAAGCAAATCCCAGTTATGCGGCGCCGTCATTTTTTAATTGGTGGCAGGAGCGCTGCAACGACGAAAAAAAAACCACGTCATCGCCCTATATTGAGCGCGTGGAAGAACCTTTCATCACCGAGTTACGTCATTCGATCAACGACCGCAGCGGTTTCGATCCGCGCAATTTATTCCTCATCGATCAAGAGCAAAAAGTCGACGACCAGCTCGACGTTTATTTCACTTTGTTCGAGCCTCCCCGCGTTGTGTCCGACCCGATGTCGCGGCGGTTGGAGCAAGTCACGATCGCGCCACGGGAACCCAGTGCTTTTATTTCGCAACTGCTCGGCACCAACCGCGATGAATGGCTCAACGCGATCAATCGCGAGGAAGGTTTGCGTGATGCTGTGCTCGACGACGCAACGTTTGTGCAGCTTCTCCAGCGATTAAAAGCAGACTCGAATATCGTGACGACCGAATGGCTCGAAATTGTGCTGCCCATTCTGTCATTCGATCATATCCGTCGCCTTTATCAAGGCACCGGCTTGATCGCCAAACTCGCCGAAAAAGCCGGTATTACAACGAAAGAAAAATCATGAGCGCCGAGTTTCACGAATTAGTGCGCGCCATGGAATTGGCGTGCTATCGCACCAATCCACCGCATCAACCGGCAATCGCGCCGTTGTCCCTGGCGGATTTAGGCGCTGACATCCTCGCCGATCAATTGCAAAAACCCGAGTGGCAATACGCCTATCTTCGTGGCATTGAAGAAAAAGCGGCAAATCTTCAAACAACCGCCGCTGACGCCTTGGCCTGTCCAAGCCGGTCAACGGATACTGTCATAGCCCTCGCCACGCTCACCGATGGCCGCATCGTCAGCGGTGGCGGGAACAACACGTTGCGGGTTTGGCGCGAAGGCGGCGGCACATGGCACAGTGCCGAGCTCGACCGGCCATTACGGATTCTGTCCAAGCCCTCACAGCCCTGAGCGACGGGCGCATTGTCAGCGGTAGTTACGACAGCACCATTCGCATCTGGCGTGAGAGCGACGGCACATGGCAAAGCGTCGAGCTTACCGGTCATACGAATGCTATCTTGGCCCTCGCTAAGCTGACCACCGTGGATGGAAGTTGCCGCTATCGTCAGCAGCTAGTGGGGACCAGGCCGTTCGCGTCTGGCACGAGAGGGGCGGCACTTGGCAAAGTGTCAGAACTGACCGGCCATACGCAGCCTGTCTATGGCCCTCACGACGCTGGCCGATGGTCGTATCGTCAGCGGCAGTGGGGACAACACCTTGCGCGTCTGGCACGAGAGCGGGCGCTACCTGGCAAAGTGTCGCAGCTGACAGGCCATACGAATTACTGTCCGGGCCCTCACCACGCTCGCCGATGGCCGTATCGTCAGCGGCAGCGGCGACAAGACCGTTCGCGTCTGGCGCGAGAGCGGCGGCACCTGGCAAAGTGTCGAGCTGACAGGCCATACGCAGCCTGTCTTGGCCCTTACCACGCTGGCCGATGGCCGTATCGTCAGCGGCAGTTGGGACGACAAGCCTTCGAGTCTGGCGCGAAAGCGGCGGTACATGGCAAAGTGTCGAGCTCACCGGTCATCGCAGCCTGTCTTGGCCCTTACCACGTTAGCCGATGGCCGTATCGTTAGCAGCAATGTGGACGGCGGCCTTCGCGTATGGCATGAGCGCGGCGGCATCTGGCAAAGTGTCGAGTTGACTCGCCATACGCATTCGGTATTGGCCCTCGCCACACTGGCCGATGGCAACATCGTGAGTGGCAATGATGATAAGAACCTGCGTATCTGGAGTCGGGACAGTGGCGACAATTGGAATTGCGAAGTATTAAACGGCTACGGAGGATTCGCTATAGCCCTCGCTGCATTGGCCGACGGCAGCTTTGTCTACAGTGGTCGGGACGACGAGCTGCGCATTTGGCGTAAGTCGTCCAACGGTGAGTGGCAAATCGAAAATTTGGGCAGTCAAACGGCAGACATTACTAGCCGTCATTACACTCGCCGATGGCCGGATCATCGGCGGAAGCGGTGACGGCATGCTGCACATTTGGAATCGGCTTGCAGGAGCGTGGCGCGTGGACGTATTAAGCCAACGGAAACGCATTTGTCTTGGCCCTCGCAACTTTGACCAATGGCCGGTTCGTCAGTGCCGCACAAAACAGCCCGCTGCAAATTTGGAGTCCGTCCGACAGCGTGGAATGGCATCGCAATACTCTAGATGGAAACATAACTGATGTCGTAGCCCTCGCGACCGTCGCAGATAGTTGCTTCGTTAGTGCAAGTCAGAACGGCACACTGCGTACTTGGACTGAGGACTCTGACGGTGACTGGCGCAGCCAGGTTATTGCTAATGCCCAGAATTTCAAATGCATTTCCCGTTATTCAGACCAACTAATCAGCGGCTCTGAAGGGATTATCCAATGGACGATTACTTCCAACGGGTAAGCTACTCAAGTGCCTGCGCCTGTTCACCACCGATGGTGTATTTTCCGTGACCGATTTTTTCCCGGATGGCTCGATTCAACAGCGTGCGCATAACACCAACCGATCCGAATCGGTTGTGGCAAACGACCGTCGACATTAACAATCCCAACGGCAAACCGTTTCCCTGCGATGAGCTTCTGCATCGCTTTGCGGCGTTCTACGATGCGAAGGGCCAGCATTTCGATGTGTGGGACGCGCCAGATCAATTTGATTGGGAAGGCTTGACGGAGAACGGCGCGCGGACGTTGGTGTTGTATGGCGAGCGGCGCGAAAAATAGGTAGGTGGATCAAGTCCCGCAGGGACGGATCCACCAATGTGAGAAAAAATCGGCGAACTGTTGTTCGCCATGGTGGATCCGCTACTAGTGGCAGCCGTTGTATTCATGCCATGCTTGATCCACCCTTGTTGGCTTGTCATTGCGAGGTACGAAGCAATCTGTTTTTTGTTTGCGGCGAAATCCGAGATTGCTTCGTACCTCGCAATGACGGGGAAATTGATGTCGTTGAGAACCGATGCGGTTCTTGAAATCAATCTGGCGCGTCAACCATGCTTCGTTGGGACGGGCTTCCTGCTTAGCTTGCGGCATGGCATGCTTGAAGAGGCTCGTGGTTATTGGCTTGTGGCGTGATCGACTTTTCTCATCCGTTTCTGTTGTTGGAAAATTCTTTGCCCCCTCCCCGACCCTCCCCCGCGCTCGCGCGCAAGGGCGGGAGCGTTTTTCTGCTGCGCGTTACATTATTTTTAAGCTGAGTGCAGCATGAAATCGGTTCTTCAAAAATACCGCATCGCGATTCGGCAATGCGCGCGGTAACTCGTCGGCGCTGACACTGATACGCGCGAGGCCACACGATTGCTTGGCGTTGATTCGTTCGGTGAGCGATGAAATTTGATTCATATCGGTAATATCTATCGTCCAAGATAATCCGCACGCCGATGCAACGGCGGTAAGGTTGGTACCGAGCGACGTATGGCTTTGCTGCATGCCGGTTTCGCCGTAATGGCCGTTATCGAGGACGACGAGCGTTAGATTATCCGGCTGTTGCGCGCCGATGGTGGCGAGCGACCCGAGGCCCATCAGTTGTTCGCCGTCGCCGGTTAAGACAACGACGGATTTGCTCGGTTGTGCGAGCGCCAAGCCCAAACCGATCGACGCCGCGCCACCCATTGCGCCCCACAAATAAAAATTCAAATCACGATCACCGGCGGCAAATAAATCGTAGGCTGAGGAGCCGAGGCCCGCGATGACTAAGGCTTCCGGGCATGCGGTCATCAAAGTTTTTACTACTTCGCGGCGATTTAATTTTTTCGTGTCGCTCATTTTTCCGCCGTCCATTTTTTTCTGCCAATGAGTTTTTGCGACAGCAAAACCGCAACCGATTGCTCGCTTTCGAATGCAAAACGCGCGGCGGCGTCGACTGTGCTTGCGACTTCTTCTGCTTCGCTAACGCGATAGACAATCACGCCCATGGCTTCCAATACTTTTTGCGTCGCTTGGCTCATCGGTACTTGCCAGGGATTGAATTCCGCCCATTCGCCACGCATGGTGACGATGGTCAGAAACGGAAAGCGCCCGGTCGAAACTAACGAGAGCATGTTGATGCAATTGCCGACACCGCTGCTTTGCATGAGCAACACGGCGCGCTCGCCACCGAGCGCTGCACCGCAAGCCAAGGCGACGCCCTCCTCTTCCGTCGTCAGCACCACGGCGCGCATGCTCGGATCATCATGGGCGCGCTTGATGACGTGGTCGTGGCCCGCGTCCGGCACATAAGTGACGAGTTTTACGTTATTGCTTTTGAGGGTGTCGAATAATGAATCTTGCCAAGTAGCCATGGCGTTATGCGCCGGGATTCGGATACTGCGCTTGAATCGTGCGGATTTCTTCCAATGTCTCAAAATCTAGTTCGAATTGCGATGCGGAAATGTCTTCTTTCAATTGATCGAGCGTGGTCGCGCCAATGATGGACGAACCCAGAAACCAACGGCTGCCAACGTAGCCCAACGCGAGCTGAACCAAGGTCATTCCGCGCCGCTTGGCGAGGGCGGCGTAAAGCTCGACAGCCTCGGCAACTTGCGGCGGACGAAAGCGCACGCCGAGGGAATCGAACAAGGTGAAACGTGAATTTTCCGGCTTCGCGCCACCGATATATTTGCCGGACAAAATGCCCGCCGCGAGCGGACTATAGGCAAGCAGCGACATGTTCTCGCGGAACAATGCTTCAGCCAAATCGTTGTCGACGTTGCGTGAAACCAAGCTGTAACTGTTTTGCAGCGTAACCGGGCCCGGCACGCCCAGTTCTTTCGCGATGCGCTGAAATTCGCACACGCCCCACGCGCTTTCGTTGGACAAACCGTAGTAGCGAATTTTTCCGGCTTTGATCAGCGCCGCCATGGCTTCGACTTGCTCGCGAATCGGCGGGCCGTCTTTTTCTTTGCCCGGATCGAATTCACGTGCGCCGAAATTCGGCAGGTTGCGCTGCGGCCAGTGGATTTGATACAGATCGATGTAGTCAGTTTGCAGACGCGCGAGGCTGGTGTCGCATGCTTCGGCTATTACATCTTGCGTGAGATCGGTGCGCCCGCCACGAATCCAATCGCGCCGGCCCGGCCCGGCGACCTTCGTCGCGATGATCAACGCATCGCGTTTTTGTTTTTTTAGCCATGTGCCGAGATAAGTTTCCGTGCGGCCTTGGGTTTTACCGTTCGGCGGCACGGGATACATCTCAGCGGTGTCGATGAAATTGATGCCTTTGCCGACCGAAAAATCGAGCTGTGCGTGGGAATCCGACTCGCTGTTTTGTTCGCCCCATGTCATGGTGCCTAGGCACACTTGAGAAACAGTGAGATCAGTTTGCGGTAGTTTTTTGAGTTTCATTTTGCCCTCCTCTATTTACGGCTAACTTTGCGAATACCGCTGTCGCGCTTGCACGTTCCCTATGGGTTCCCGCCTTCGCGGGAACGACATGGAATTAGCGAACGTCAGTAATCCTGCACGCGAAAAATAAATTCTTGCTCAACACCAAACTGTGTGCCGTCCGCGTCAAATACATATTTTCTCACCGTATCGATCGCGGTCTTGTCGAAAATTCCCTTTGGCGTCGATTCCAAAATCGTCACCTCCGTCACTTTTCCCTTGCCGTCGATCAACAAACGCACCCGAACCTTGCCTTCAACACCCATACGTAATGCTTGCTTCGGGTAGGGTGGCTTGATTTTATTTTTCGGCTCAAGTTTGCGAATTTTCGGCGGACTTCTTTCTTCCGGCGGTTGATCCTCAACCTCGTCATCATCGTCCGAAGCCTCAGCAACCCGCGCCGGCGGTGGCGGGCGCGGCGGGGGTGTCGTCACTTTATCTTTGCCGGCGTCTTCGTCTTTTTTGTCCTTGCCCTCTTCCGGTTTCGCAGCCGGTGGCGCTTCGGCTTTCGGCTCGATGGAAACCGGCGCACTCGGAATCTCGACTGTCTTAACCTCTTGCTTCGGCGGCGCCGGTGGTGGTGGCGGCGCGGGCGGCGGCTCAACTGACATAGGCTTTGGTGCCTCAACGGTTTTAATCTCCACGCGCGGCGGTGGCGGTGGAACCGGACGCGGTGGGGGTGCAGGTTTGGGTTCGACGGCAACCGGCTTAGGCACTTCCACCGTTTTGATTTCAACCTTCGGTGGCGGTGGTGGAACCGGGCGCGGCGGCGCTACTGGCTTCGGCTCGATCGCGATGGGCTTGGGCACTTCCACCGTTTTAATTTCAACCTTCGGCGGCGGTGGCGGAACCGGACGTCGGACCACCTCGGGTGGCGGCGGCGGTACTGGCTTTGGCTCGATCGCAACGGGCTTCGGCACTTCCACGGTTTTGATTTCCACTTTTGGTGGTGGCGGCGGAATCGGACGTCGGACACCTCGGGTGGCGGCGGCGCAACGGGCTTGGGTTCAACCGACAACGGCGTCGGCACTTCCACGGTCTTGATTTCGACCTTCGGTGGCGGTGGCGGCAATGGGCGCGCAACTGGCTTGGGTGGCGGCTCTTCAACAACGGTAGTTCGCTCGACCGGCGTCAACTTGCGCTCGTACTTGACTTCCGGCTTCGGTGGTTCCGGTTTGCGCGGCTCGACTTTCTCCGGCGGGGACAGGGGCGGCGGCGCCGGTTCCGGTGGTGGCAATGGCTTCGGCGGCGGTGGCGGTGAAGGCGGTAATGGCTTCGGCTCGGGTTCCGGTTCTGGCGGAGGCGGAGGCTCGGGCACGCGGCGGTACGACCGGCTCAGGCTCCGGTTCCGGCTGGGGTTCCGGCGGCTTGGGCTCGACTTTCTCTTCGACTTTAGGTGGCGGCGGCTCGACCGGCTTCGGCGGCTGCGGCTTAGGCGTTTCCTTCTTCGGCGCCGTTTGTGGTTTTTTGCCTTCGAGTTTTTTTTCTGGTTCAAGTTGCTCAAGCGTGACAACCATGGGCTGCGGCTCGTCCGGCTTGGCTTTCATGTTCATGAATGCAAGCCAAAGCAACGCGAACAGCAACAACTCGACGAACACGGCCAGAAGCAATGCCTTCGGCATCGACATCGTATGGTCGCGCTCGTCCTCCAGACGCGCCCAGAGCGGGTCTCTCAGACCGACTTTCCGTGCCATCATCGGGAGCTTAGTTGCTCTCGGCTTTCGCGGCTAGGCCGACCTGAGAAATTCCCGCGGAACGCGCGACGTCCATCACCTTCAATGTATTTTGATAAGTGAGTTCTTTGTCGCCGGCCAAAATCACGGCAAGTTTATCGCTGTTCTTTTTGGCGTTTTCCAATAACGACTTTAAGCCGTCGGCGCTATAGGGTTGGCCATCGACATACATCGTGCCGTCCTTCTGCACGCCGACGGTGATCTGGGTCGGCTTAAGTTCTTGTGTCGTCTTAGAACTGGGCAGATCGAGTTGAATCCCGGTGCCCTGAATCATGCGCAGCGTGATGACAATAAAAAACACCAACAGGAACATCATGATGTCGATCATCGGAATGATCTCGATGCGCGCCTTATCGACATCGAAATAACTGTTGCCACGCCGTCTCATGGCGACTGCCTGGCGATGGCGACCGGCGGAACGTTCTTGCCGGCGCGATCGGATGCAGCGACGCCATGGTGCGAAGAGCCACCGCCATAGAGGCGGTTAATCACCATGATCTTGAGCAATTCCATCTGGTGCAATGCGAGGCGAACGCGCTTGTTGAAATAATTCAAAAATACGATGGCAACAATGGCGATTAAAAGTCCCGCGCCGGTCGCAATCAAGGCTTCGCCGATACCGCCGGTCACGACTTCCGGCGCACCGCTGGCGCCGTCGACGCCGAGCACATTGAACGTTTTGATCATGCCGACAATGGTGCCGAATAATCCGAGCAATGGTGCGAGGGTTACGGAGGTATCGAGCACCCACATGTGCTTATCCATTTTCGGCAATTGCCACATGATGGATTCCTCAATGTGGCGATCCATCGCGTCGGCATCTTCGCCGCGCGAGGCAAGTGCACTGCTAATAATGGAGGATTGCACGGTGCCTTGGTAATGGTCGGCGACTTTTTTCATGTCGTCGGCATTTTGATACTTGACTAGCTGCACATCGTGTTCCATTGCCGCGCCGGCAAGCAACACTTTGTGAAAGAAATACCAACGCTCAATAATCACGGCAATCGTAATCAACAACAACAGCGCCATCAGCGGCAATAATCCCCCCGACATGACGCTGTAACGAACAATTAAATCCCACATAGCTTAAGCTCCGAGTGTTTTGTTATGGTGTGAACTGTGCTCAGTCAGCGCGGTTCCCTTCCATCCGGAAAAACGCATTCTGGCAACGCCTATTTATGAGTAAACTGTGATACGCCTCGGGTAGTATTGTAGCAGCAATATCCGTCGTTTCATCGGTGGGAGATTTCGCGCATAACCTCACGCGAACGCTTCGGTTACGTTATCGCAATACTGATAAATGATGGCCATCGTTGCTGTTATCGTCTCGGTGCTTATGCTTACGACCGTCAGCTTTTGTGGCTCGACAATATGGTCTGCGCCAGGAGCCAATACCGGCGCGCCTCTCCAAATGGCATGGCCTGAGACCCACTATCCATTGGGCTCCTGGCCTGATGCTTAATTCAAATGAGTAACGCATTTGGTCAAACACTAAAGTTCGAGTAGCATTAGATTTTCGTCTCACCTTCCCCTGGAAAACCATGAACTTAGACCGCGTACCCGCCGGCCGGGATTTGCCCAATGATTTTAACGTCGTCATCGAAATTCCGATGCGCGGTGATCCGATAAAGTACGAACTTGATAAGACCACCGGCGCGATGTTCGTGGATCGATTTATGTCGACCGCTATGCACTATCCTTGTAACTACGGCTACATTCCGAAAACGCTTTCACAAGGACGGCGATCCGGTCGACGTGCTGGTCGTTACACCCGTGCCTTTGATTTCCGGCGTCGTCGTGCGCTGCCGTCCGATTGGCATGTTGAAAATGACCGACGAGGCCGGCGGCGATGCGAAATTGCTCGCGGTGCCGGTCGATAAGCTATGTAATCTGTATCGGCAAATCGAATCTCCCCGAGATTTTCCCGAACAAACACTGGCGCAAATTTCTCATTTCTTCGAACACTATAAAGATTTGGAACCCGGCAAATGGGTGAAGGTCGAAGGTTGGGTCGGGCCGGAAGAAGCGAAAGCGGAGATTCTCGACGGCGTAAAAAGCTATGCAGGCCGCGAAGGAAAAACCGCTTTATTAGCGCGAATAATTGCCATTCCCGCGAAGGCGGAATTTGAATGTTGCATAGCGCGCACCATGGATTCCCCGCCATTCACGGCAATGAGGTGCCTCGGGCCACAAATTGAGCAATTTTAGGAATTTTCCGATACCCATGAACGAAATTGTAAATCACTTTCACGTCGCTCAAAGTCACGCAGCGTTTTGGTCCTTACGTTACGTCGAAGAGAACTCGGAATTCCTCGCCGTGCGCGACGACGTCGCAGAACCGCCGCGATTGGCAAGTGATCGTGGCGCGATGTTAACGGCCATGGCGATGGCGGCTGCGGCTATGCGGCGACCAGCGATCTATCGCCGACAGGATTGCAAGCGGCGCTTGATCGCGCGACTACAATGGGCGATGACGTCCAGCAAAATTAGTGCTGTCGCTTACAACCCTGCCACCATGCCCGCGCCGCAGCGGAAGCTGGAACTCCCCGCCCTCCTCCGTCATGTCGGATCGGGACGCGAGCGCTTTGAGCTCCTTGCGCAGGAATGTCAGGCGGCAAAAATCGACTCCCGCATCGTCGATCGCTACGCGAGTTTAGATGTGATTCATGGTGAGCAGCTTTATTTAAGCAATCACGGCGCCGAAGTTCATCAGCAATTTCGTTACACCATTCCCCACGCCTACGTATCCGCCAATCGAGACAGCGAAACGCAAACCCGCAGCTTTGGGTTTCGCGCAACAAGGCGGTATGGACATTTTGCAGCGCGCGGGATATTTCGGTTGCGGTAAGCGACTGGCTGAAGAAGCGCTCCAGCTCTTGCTCTCAGCCAATTGCCCCAGCGGAAAAATGGATTTGTTGTTGATGCCGGAACAAATGATGTTGCAGATTCACGAATCCATCGGCCATCCGTTGGAACTGGATCGCATCCTCGGCGACGAGCGCAATTACGCCGGCACCAGCTTTGTCACTCTCGACATGTTCGGCAAATATCAGTACGGTTCGAATTTGCTGAACGTAACCTACGATCCATCCCATCCCGAGGAGATTGCATCCTTCGCGTTCGATGATGAAGGCTCGCGCGCGGAAAAAGTCTTTTTGATTCGCAACGGAATTTTAGAGCGCCCTCTTGGCGGACACATTTCACAAATCCGCGCCGGAAAACCGGGCGTGGCCAATTCTCGTGCCTCCGGCTGGAATCGCGCGCCGATCGACCGTATGGCGAATCTCAACATCGAGCCGGGCAATACAGCGTTCGAACGATATGATCGCAAACATCGAGAATGGGATATTGATGACGACCAACACCTCATGGTCGATCGACGATTCGCGCAACAAATTTCAATTTGGCTGCGAATGGGGTCAGCTCATCGAAAACGGCAAACTCGACACAGTTGTAAAAAATCCGAATTATCGCGGCATTTCTTCGACATTTTGGCGCAATCTACAGTCGGTCGGTAACGCCGCAAGCTTTGAAGTTCACGGCACGCAATTTTGCGGCAAGGGCGAGCCGAATCAGGTCATTCATGTAGGTCATGCCGCGCCGCCCTGCGTGTTTTCCGCGGTTGATGTGTTCGGCGGAGAAGATTAGTTGCAAGATGAATTTTTCGCGTTTGCGGATTTCGTCGAGACGCAATTGCGTGCGGACGAGATTTTCACCTGTTGGTTTTCCGGCGAGCAATCGGATTTCGTGCGCTTCAATCACGGCAAGGTACGTCAAGCTGGCAGCGTTCAGCAGCGCACGTCAATTGCGCCTAATCCATAACGGCCGACAAGCGAGCCGATCCCTAACATCGCCGGAAGCGCTGACGATCTCGCTCAGGCAAAATCCGCGGTGGACGAATTGCGCGACGTTGCTGGCGCATGTTTCGCCGGATCCCTATTTGCTTTTCGCGACCGATGTTCAGTCCAGCGAGAAAAAACGACGCGGTTCTATTCCACCGAGCGCACAAATCGTCGACGAAATCGTGACGAGGGCAAAGGCCACGATTTGGTCGGAATTTTTGCATCCGGGCCTATATTTCGTGGCTTTGCAAATTCTCTTGGCCAGCGCAATTGGCACGAGGTCGAGAATTTTAATCTCGATTGGAGTCTTTACCATCAAGCCGACAAAGCGATGAAATCGAGTTATGCAGGCTTCGATTGGCAGCCGCTACCGTTTCGCGACAGAATGCAATCGGCGCGCGCGCAGCTCGCTTGGTTACAGCGCCCTTCGATCTCCATTGAGCCGGGCGAATATCGAGCGTTCTTCGCACCGCGCGCGATGGATGAAATCATCGGCATGCTGGCATGGGGAGGGTTATCGGCGAAAGCGCGCCACACCAAGCAAAGCCCGCTGATCCGCATGGAACAAGGCGCTCGACTGAGCCACAAAATTACGCTGCACGAAAATACGATTGATGCGACGGCGCCCGGATTTCAAAGCGACGGTTTCATTAAGCCAAAGTGCGTCAACTTGATTGAACGTGGCGAACTGCGCGATCCGCTGATTGCGCCGCGCACTGCGAAAGAATATGGCTTAATCTGCAATGGCGCGAGCGGCGGTGAAAGCCCCGAATCGATCGACCTCGCCAAAGGCTCCCTAGCCACAGCCGACGCGCTGACGGCATTCGATCGCGGCCTGTTCATTAACAATCTTTGGTATTTGAATTATTCCGATCGACCCGCGTGCCGCCTGACGGGCATGACGAGGTTTGCAACTTTTTGGGTCGAAGACGGCAAAATTGTTGCGCCGGTTAACGTCATGCGCTTTGACGACACGCTTTATCGAATGCTTGGCGATAAGTTGTTGGATTTAACGCGAGAGCAAGAGTTAATGCTCGATCCATCGAGCTATGGCGCACGCTCGACGCAGAGCGCGCGGTTACCCGGCGCGTTGATTTCAGGTCTGAAATTTACACTTTAGAATTAGGGAAGCTCTGATTAAGTCAAACGAGTCGCGCAATACGAAACTCATCGCCGTCGTTGCGCGCTAGCGATAAGTTACATTACGCAATATTTTTGTTAGCCGGCAAATCGAAATTAGGCTTACCTAAAGTAAGATGACCCTTTTGTTGCATCTAAGCGTAAGGAAATTGCGTATAACGCGCCAAGCGGCGTAAGTATTGGAAAGGAAATAATTTGCATCCGGTTCGCGATTTGCTCAAACCCGCTCACATGGCTGTTCGTGTGGAGCCCGAGGAAAACCTCCTCTCACGATTCGATTCGATTCGCCGCAGCACCGAGGCGCTTGTCGCGCCCTTGTCCGCAGAAGACTGCGCGTTGCAATCGATGCCCGATTGCAGTCCGACGAAATGGCATCTCGCCCAACCAGTTGGTTCTTCGAAACCTTTATTTTGAGCGCGGCGCTGCCCCACTATAGAGTATTCAATCCGGCATTTCGTGTGTTGTTCAATTCTTACTATCAAACCGTTGGCGAACAATATTCCCGACCGCATCGCGCGTTGCTCACCCGGCCCAGTTTGGATGAGGTAATGCGATATCGCCATCACGTCGACAAGCACATGCTGACCTTGCTGCAACAGCCCGCGCACCAGCCGAACAATTTAGCCGCCGCGATCGAATTGGGACTGAATCACGAGCAGCAACATCAAGAATTGATATTGACCGACATCAAACATTTGTTTTCGTTTAATCCGCTGCAGCCGGTTTATCGCGCACGTCACGACGAAAGCCCACGCGCAACGCGACCAATGGAATGGCGTAATTTTTCGGGCGGAGTTGGTCGGGCTTGGACATGACGGTAACGGCTTCGCGTTCGACAATGAAGGCCCCGCACACAAAGTATTTTTCGCGCCGTTTAATTTGGCTTCGCGTACGATAACGAATGCGGAATACCTCGCATTCATCGAATCGGGCGGATACGAGCGGCCGGCGTTTTGGTTGTCCGATGGTTGGAACAAAGTGTGCGCAGAACGTTGGTGTCATCCGCTTTACTGGGAAAAAGTTGACGGCGAATGGTTCGCGCATACACTGAACGGATTTATGCCCCTGAATTTGCACGAACCGGTTTGCCACATCAGCCACTACGAAGCCGACGCCTATGCGCGTTTTGTGGATGCGCGATTACCAACGGAATTTGAATGGGAATTTGCCGCGAATCACGCGGAGGTAATCGGTAATTTCGCCGATAGTAGACGCTTTCATCCAGCCAGCGCAGATGCACCGCGTTTAAATTCATCGCCAAACCAGATGTTTGGCGACACCTGGGAATGGACCGCCAGTGCTTACCTGCCTTATTCCGGCTTTTAGACGTATCGGCAGGTGCGCTTGGCGAATATAACGGCAAATTTATGTCCAATCAAATGGTCTTACGCGGCGGCTCCTGCGCCACGCCGCAATCTCACATTCGTTCAACCTACCGAAATTTCTTTCCACCCGACGCGCGATGGCAATTTAGCGGGATCCGCCTCGCTCACGACGCCTAGGTCCCCGCGGAGATGCGCTCAGTCGCCGCTGCGGACGATATTGTCCCGCTGTCATGAAGTTGGGCGCACGAAAGGGGTTGAGCCGCCAGCGCGCCCACAGACGTCGCCCTAATTGGAATATATTCCGTAAATCTTAGCGGGAACGATTGACTAACACGGCTTACTGTGGCCTGCCCGACAGGAATCGAACCTGTGACCCTCAGCTTAGAAGGCTGATGCTCTATCCGACTGAGCTACGGGCAGACTGCTGTCAGACGATCATGATTGAGTGCGATGACAAGATTCGAACTTCCGACATCGTTACTCCCAAGGCAAGATTATAAATCAATATGGGATTGAAATTTAGATAGGTTCAGAAGCGCTGATGTCTTCACGATCACGCGTTCCCCGTCACCCATTTCGACTTAAATCTGTGCGATAAGTGCCCGAAGAGCCGCGCCCTGCTTGCCTCTCAGGCCATTCGACTGAAGCGCGCGCAATTTATAATACTTTCTGCTCACTAAAGCGCTGCTCGAATTGGATGCCGCCAAACTGACCGGTTTCGATATTCACGTAATCAATTCCCGCCACCACCCATGCCGAACGTCGCGCCACCAAGGCCAAGCCCATCGGTGCCTTCGCGCCCGCGAGCATTGCGCCGAGTGCGCCCTCTTGCGCCGCGCCTTCGGCAAATGGCACCGTTTCAACTTTCACCATCGAAAACCAACCCGTTAGCAAGAAAATTTTTGCTTCCGCGGTCACGATCACCGCGACAGCGTCATCTTTGTTCGGCACTTCCGGTGGCGCATCTTGTCGCTCAATCAGCCAATCACGAATTTTCATGGAAAGTCCCGAATCCGCGAGGAAACGCAATCCAGGCGTTGGCATTGCCCAAGCTTAGTTTTTGTTTTGCTGGCGGCTGAAGTTCGAGCAATTTGCTCGTAGAATTCCAATTTGCACCATTGTTGGACCAATAAGATTTATCGACGGCAAGAAGTGTTCCGTCGAACGCGACCGTGGTTTTTCCCACGCGGTTGTTACCTTCTTTCATTGTAGCGCTCCCTTAAAGATTTACATTATCTCCATATGTTATACTGATTTTATAAAGAAAAGTATAATCCATTTTCCCTAACCAGAATCGAATCGGAATTTAGAGTCGGCTAGAGTTTGTTAGAATGAGCGAATGCTGAACGAACGCGCGCAAATCCTGCTGAAATTTCTGGTCGAACGCTATATCAGCGACGGCCAGCCAATAGGCTCGCGCGCGCTGGCGAAATTTTCCGGCCTTGAACTCTCCCCCGCCTCGATTCGCAACATCATGGCGGATCTGGAAGAATTGGGATTCATCGCCAGTCCGCACACATCCGCCGGGCGCATCCCGACACCACGCGGCTATCGTTTTTTTGTCGATACTTTGTTGACCATTCGCCCGCATCGACGAAGGCCAGTTGCAACATCTCGAAGGCCAGTTGGATCCCGCCGATCCGCAGCGCCTAGTTGCCTCGGCGTCGCAATTCTTATCTGATCTAACCCGATTCGCTGGCGTAGTGATGACACCGAAGCGTCGCAGCCAATCGCTCAAGCATCTGGAATTTTTGAATTTCTCCGATAAGCGCGTGTTGTTGATTATGGTGACCAGCGATGGCGATGTGCAGAATCGCGTGATCCGCACCGACCATCACTACTCTCCAAGCGAGTTGACGCAGGCGGCGAATTATCTGAATCAACATTACGTCGGCTCGACGTTCGAAGAAATGCGCACGAAGATTCAGCACGAACTCGAGCAATTGCATTTGGATATGTCGCAAACTGATGCAAGCCATGCTCGCCGCCGGTGGCGAAGGTATGGCCGTGCAGCGCGATAGCCTTCGTGTTATCGGGCGAAAGCAATTTGCTGCGCGTGGAAGATTTATCGTCGAACGTGGTTCCAATCTGCGCAAATTATTCGAAGTGTTCGAGCAAAAAACGCAACTGATGCAAATCCTCAAAGATAGCTCGCAAGCACCCGGCGTAAAAATTTTCATCGGTGGCGAATCCGGCGTCGTGCCGCTGGACGAATGCAGCGTCGTCACCGCGCCCTACGAAATCGACGGCCAAGTCGTTGGTACCGTCGGCGTCATCGGCCCGACGCGCATGGCCTATGAGCGCATGATTCCGATTGTAGATGTGACTGCGAAGTTGCTTTCATGGTGCTGTCGCAGTAATAGAGCAAGGATAAGCACTGAGAGCAAGGATGAAGGCGGAAGGATGAAGGATGAAAGAACATCCTGTTGTTTTATGCGCATCACCCCAAGTTTACTAACCTTTAGAAAATTTACGACCGCCCATCGTCGGTTTCATTCATCCTTCATCCTTCCTCCTTCATCCTTGCCCTATAATGTCGTCCTGAGCCAACTTACCCCACGGCACCATCAACAAAATCGGCATTCTGCTGATCAATCTCGGCACGCCGGACGAGCCTACGCCAGTCGCGACACGGCGCTATTTGCGCGAATTTTTGAGCGATCCGCGCGTGGTAGAAATTCCGCGCATCGCCTGGCTGCCGATTTTGCATGGCATTATTTTGCGCACGCGCCCGGCAAAATCTGCTGCGAAGTATGCGCAGATTTGGACTAAGGATGGCTCGCCACTACGCGTGATCACCCAGCGCCAAGCGCAGTTGTTGCAAGGTTATTTGGGCGAGCGCACCAACTCGGCGCCGATCCTCGTTGAGGCGGCGATGCGTTACGGTAATCCTTCGATCGCTGCGGGTTTGGCGAAATTGCGTGCGCAATTTTGCGATCGGATTTTGTTGCTGCCGCTTTACCCGCAATATTCCGCTAGCACGACCGCGTCAGGATTTGATCGCGTGTTCGACGAATTGAAAACTTGGCGCAATCAGCCCGCTATTCGCACCGTGAAGCACTATCACGATCATCCGGCCTACATTGCTTCGCTGGCGCAAAACATTCGCGACTACTGGAATAAAAATGGCCGTGGCGAAAAATTGCTCATGAGTTTTCATGGCGTGCCGAAATTCAGTCTGGACAAGGGTGACCCTTATCACTGCGAGTGCCACAAAACCGGCCGCATGCTCGCCGAGGCATTGCAACTGAAAAAAGAAGATTACCTGGTGACGTTTCCAATCGCGTTTCGGCAAAGCGAAATGGCTTGAGCCTTACACTGCGCCGACATTGGAGAAACTCGGCAAAGGCGGTACGAAGCGCGTCGATATTGTTTGCCCAGGCTTTACCGCCGACTGTTTAGAGACGTTGGAAGAAATTAACATCGAAGGCCGCGCGAGTTTTCTCGCTGCGGGCGGGAAAGAGTTCCATTTCATTCCCTGCCTAAACGAGCGCGACACCTGGATTCGAGCACTCATGATGATAGTGCTCGAAAACCTGCATGGATGGTTGCCCGTGGCATGGGATGCCGTGAAAGCCAAGCAGGACGCGGATCGCAGCCATGCCCTCGCCACGGCCCAAGGCGCTGGCCGCTGAGCAGCCCGTGCGTAAGGGATTTACGTTTTTAATCGTCATTGCGTTAATGGTCGGTGCATCGGCGACTCGGCTCGCTGTGGGCGAATGGTCGCCGTGGCTCGGATTACCGCCGCTATCCGATCTTGCCGTGCCGGGGGATATCGCCAAGCAAATCGAACTCGGCCGCCGCTTATTTCTCGAGCCGCACCTCGCGGAAGACGGCGTGATTTCCTGCTCCACCTGCCACGTTCCAGAACACGGTTTTTCGCTAAACGTATTACCCACTTCGACCGGGCGCGGCGGCCAAACCTTGCGACGCAATGCTCCAAGCCTGCTCAATGTTGCCATAGCGAAATCGTTGTTTCACGATGGACGCGAGCTTGCGTTAGAAGACCAGATTTGGGGTCCCTTACTCAGCACGCAGGAGCAATGGAATCCTTCCGTTGATGCCGTCGTGTCGCGATTGCGCGCTCGACCGGAATACGACAAAGCGTTTCGCTCGGCATTTGCCGGTCAACGTGTGACTAAGCAACTCATCGGCGCCGCGCTTGCGGCTTACGAGCGCAGCTTAGTCGCCGCCGGATCGTCGTTCGATCAATGGTATTACGGCAAAGTTACGTGCCGCGATTTCCGCTGATGCTCGAGCCGGATTCGACGTATTTCGCAACAGCGGTTGCAGCCATTGCCACGTCGTCGAAAACGACCACGCGACATTCACCGACGATACTTATCGCAATACCGGCGTCGAGTGGGCGCGCATCAACGGCAAACTCGGCGATAAGAAAGCCGTGCCCGATGTCGGGCGCTTCGAAGTAACCGGGCGCGAAGTAGATCGCTACGCGTTTCGCGTGCCGACGTTACGCAACGTCGCGCTGACTTTTCCCTACATGCACGATGGTTCACTGGCGACAATGCGCGACGTCATCGATTTTTACGACGGTGGCAATGGCGACGATCCGCAGCGGGATTCGCATTTGCGAAAGTTGAATTTGAGCGAAAAGCAAAAGCAACAAATAGTCGCGTTCCTGGAATCGCTCACAAGCGCAAATGCCGACAACATTGGCCAAACAAGCGCGTGCGCCCATCTCCGAACGCTGACTCGTCGCCTATGCAGCTCAGCTATACTGATGCCATACCAACAAAAATTCTCCAACGGAGATTCGCAATGGCAAGAAAAGAATTAATCGGGCGAGTGATTGCCGCGCCGCCGCATTTATTTGATTGATGAGCGGCAACGCAAGCGCGCAACGCTATGACCCGGAAGAAAGTCGCCGTATGGCAGCAACTCAAGCGAACCGTGTTCGAGCAGCGGCGATCAACGCTACTCACAACAATACGATTCGCCTGGATATCGCCAGCCGCGCGGAAGATGCGTCGATCGTGCCGGTGATATTGCGCACCATCACGCCGCAAAATCCTGATCGCTATATTAAAAAGATTTGGCTGGTGATCGACAATAATCCAAGTCCAATCGGCGTGGTATTCAATCTTACGCCGGAAAGCGGCCGCGCCGATATCGAAACTCGCGTGCGCGTGGAAAACTCCACTTTCGTTCGCGCCGTCGCGGAAACTAACGATGGTGCGCTATTCATGGACGTAAAAACTATCGCCGCCGCCGGCGGCTGCACGGTTCCTGGTGGAGCCGAGGAAGCTTCGGCAAACATGGGCAAGATGAAATTCAAGCTCGACGACGAAGTCGAGTTAAATAAACCCAACCTGGCAAAGCTGATGGTGAGCCATCCGAATTTTTCCGGCTTGAGCAAAGAAGACAAACGCGTTCAATACGTCAGACATCGTGAGTCGTCAGCTATGCGGGACGTGAAATTATGTCCGCCGATATTGATTTCACCATCAGCAAAAATCCGACTTTCAATTTCTATTTTTTGCCGACTGAAAAAGGCGAGTTGACAGCTGAGATCGTCGACACCAACGATTTGAAGTACGAGACCTCGTTGGCGATCAAGCCGGAGACTTAATGTGCTGTCATTCCCGCGAAGGCGGGAACCCAGTGTCGTTATGAAAATGCACGAATTCCCCGCTTTCGCGGGAATGACAGCAATTAGGCTTTCGCAGTGCGAAACACTCTCGTACCCAACATCACGACCATCAACACCAACGCGCCAGCAACAATACCGACCAACGCATCGAGCAACGTTGGCGTGAGCGCCGCTAAGAAAGCCGCCGATCGCCGGAATGGTTTCAAATGATGGGCGATTGCCTCTATGCCGTGATGCAGCGGCGGAATACCGTGAGCCAAAATACTGCCGCCGACCATGAACATCGCCGCCGTGCCGACGATGGAAAGACTCTTCATTAAATACGGCGCGAACGCCAAAATCCCCGCGCCAATATTTCGCTGCGGTGCGCGGCCACCAGCCATCACCGCGTTTTCTTGTTTAGGTAAAGTCCGCCGTCGTCGAGCTTAACAATGCCCGCAACGAAACCATATACGCCGACGGTCATAATGATCGCGATGCCGACCAACACCGCGACTTGCTGACCAAACGCCGCGGCTGCGACGGTACCGAGCGTAATCACGATAATTTCCGCTGACAACACGAAATCGGTGCGTACCGCACCTTTGATTTTTTCTTTTTCAAACGCGACCAAATCCACTTCCGGCGAGGCGACGGCCGTTCGACAATTCGCTGGTGATGCGCTTGATCTTCGGCTTTGCTATGTAAAAATTTGTGCGCTATTTTTTCGAAGCCTTCAAACACAGGTATGCGCCGCCAAGCATCAGTAGCGGCGTGATCGCCCAAGGCGCCAGCGCGCTAATCAACAACGCTGCCGGCACCAAGATCGCTTTATTAATGGCGGAGCCTTTGGCGACCGCCCACACCACCGGCAATTCGCGATCGGCTTTAACGCCGGAAACTTGCTGCGCGTTCAGCGCGAGATCATCGCCGAGCACGCCCGCAGTTTTTTTCGCGGCGATTTTGGTCATGATCGAGACATCGTCCAACACCGTGGCGATGTCGTCGATGAGCATAAAAAGGCTACTACCTGCCATGGATTGTTACCTTATTCTTAGCAATGGCGGATTTAAACATGACTAGGACACATAGACAACCAACGCCTAAATGGTTCGGATACTGGCCTGCGAGCCAATAAGGACGCGCCTCTTCAGGCATCGCCAAGCCATTTAGCCGCGCGCCTACCGGTATGCGGGGAAAGAATCGCTACAATTTCGGTGTTTCGCCGTAGTAAGTACAGCCCTGGCGCAACGAATCGCGGCGCACGGTGATTCGATAAAGTCCCGGAAATTGCGGTGCGAGTTGCTGCCAAATCCAGCGTGAAATATTTTCCAGGCTAGGCGTTTCCAATCCCGGAATTTCATTGAGAAACGTGTGATCCAATTTTTCGTGCAATTGCGCGCAGGCTTTTTCCAACGTTTCGAAATCGACGATGAAGCCGGTGTCCGCATGCGGTTCGCCACGCACCGCAACTTCCGCGCGAAACGAATGGCCGTGCAGCGCGCGATATTTGTGGCCGACGGGCTTGTGCGTGAATTGATGGGCCGCGTCGAAAATGAATTCGTAGAAAAGTTCGGTCATGAAATAATTACGGAATACCTAAAATTTTGTGGGACTGGATACTCAAACGCCAAGCGGGATTCGCCAAACAATACTCAATCGCTCGCCGCGTATTGGTTTCTCGATCCGGCCCATCCATCGGTTGCAGAAAAAAATGTTCAAATCCTAAATCTTCAAATCGCTCCGGCATCGCCAATGCTTGCGGATACACCAGCTTCAACTCATCGCCGGTCGTCACGCGCAAAATTGTATCCGCTTTCGGGCTCACACAAATCCAATCGATGCCTTGCGGCAACGGCAGCGTGCCATTGGTCTCGATCGCGATTTCAAAATCATGCGCGTGTAATGCGTCGATCAATGCCGAATCCAGTTGCAATGCCGGTTCGCCGCCTGTCAGGACGACCAATCGATTGGCGTTGCTCGCGCCGACGCCTAGCTTTCGCGACGGCGGCAGCCAGTGATTTTGCTTCAGCAAATTTCCCGCCACCACCGCCATCGGTACCCACAAAATCCGTATCGCAGAAATTACAAACCGCATTCGCTCGATCTTTTTCCAAGCCCGACCAAAAATTGCAACCGGCGAACCGGCAAAACACCGCCGGACGGCCGGTGTTCGCGCCTTCGCCTTGCAGTGTGTAGAAAATTTCTTTAACAGAATAAGTCATGGGTTCGCGATAAACTTCGCGTAGCCGTTTTTGCGCAACTCGCAGGCCGGGCAGGTGCCGCAGCCGTAGCCCCAATCGTGGCGCTGGCTGCGGTCGCCGAGATAACACGTGTGGGTTTGCTCGCGGATGATGTCGAGCAAGGCATCGCCACCTAATTGAAAGGCCATACGCCACGTCGCCGCTTTGTCGATCCACATGAGTGGTGTTTCCAGCTTGAAATCTTGCGCCATGCCCAAATTCAATGTCAGTTGCATTGCCTTCACAAACTCGTCGCGGCAATCGGGGTAACCGGAATAGTCCGTCTCGCAAACGCCGGTGACAATCGTGGCGATGCCGCGCCGATACGCGATTGCCGCAGCGACGGTCAGAAACAAAATATTACGGCCCGGCACAAAGGTGTTCGGTAGGCCATTGGCGTTCAGCTCGATGGCAACATTCTGGGTTAACGCCGTGTCGCTAATGGCTTTGATTAAATCGAGTTTGACGACCTGATCTTCGCCAAAGTTATCTGTCCACTGCGGAAACGCCGATTTGATCTCTTCGATCACCGGCGTGCGGCACGCCAGTTCCACGCTGTGGCGCTGGCCGTAGTCGAAGCCTACCGTCTCTACGTGATCGTAACGCGACAGCGCCCACGCAAGGCAGGTGGTCGAATCTTGACCACCGGAAAATAGGACGAGTGCGTTGGAAGTCATGGATGGCAATAGTTGTTCACCAAAATTCGCTGGCGAATGAGTTGGTTCAAATCGATTGGGGAAGCGGATAACTTAACGTAACATTTTACCGCACCGCTGTGGTGCTTGTTTCCAATTTGAAAATGAGGGTCGACGTGACGGACTTAGTTGTTTGATTCTATAGACCAACCACCAGCGTATGGGTGCCAGCCAGCGGTACCGGATTGTTTATTGCGATTTTTTCGCTCGGTCGCGTTTATCGATGAGTTGCGTGACGACGTTTGCCCCGCGGATCGCAAGATTCTCGAATCTGAAGGAATATTGCGTCCCAGGAGGAACGCTTGAAGCTAACGCGAGGTGCCCACGCTTCGCCGATTTTCGTCAGGCAGCTATAAACCCTGGTAACTTGGAAGCCTTCGCATCGAAGGTCGCCGTTGCTCGACATCCAAGTCGTCGGTTTTGGGAACCGATCATACAATCGGCGAAATCGGCAGCCGTATCCTTCCAGATAAAAAGAGCCTCCTCGATGGCCGGTTCATCCTCGAATCGAACATCAGTCGCTTCTAGCAAGCCCGAGATGGCTTCAATGATCAGATTTTTTGGCAGGCTATATCGGCTACGCAAGCACCCATTCGGTTTCCAGGAGAACCAACTGACTTACGAAAACGCGACGCCCTGCCGCAATTTCGCGCTTGATCAGCTTTCGCGCCTTCTCAAACTGAGCTTCGTCATCCCGAACCAGAAAGCGAACGAGTACATTGGTATCGATCCCCAGCATCACCGAGACAACTGTTCAACCGGAACGGCTTTGCGACCCTTCTTGTGTAAAACGCCAGCCAGCTCAGTGACACTCTTGGACTTCACCCGCATGACCACAGTGGCATCCGGCATCAACGTGAACGTCATCCGGTCGCCGGCCTTCATGGAAAGACGATCCCGAATTTCCTTGGGAATCGTTGTTTGACCCTTACTCGTAAGTGTGGCTTCGTTTAGCATGGCAACCTCCTATTTTCCTTACAATTTACATTATAGTAAGGCGGGCGGCTCATGGCAATCTCTGGGCGATCTGTTATCTGAACGGCCGCTATCCGGCAACAGTCCCAGTCTACTGCCGCCATTCCAAGGCGAACTTCATTAGCCTTTAAAAATTACATAAGTACAAATATCGCCCAGGCTAGACGCCTTACCCTGCTTGCCTCGTAGCCTGGTATGCCTGGATTACCGCGCCACAATTAGCTCTCCAGCCATTCAAATTCTGAATTTTCTAGGGTTGAAACACCGAAACCTCGTCCCAATATGCAGCCCATTCTAAGGAGACAAGGTTTATGACGGGAGACGAAACCATTCTACCGGGCGATGAGGCTGTGCCAGCCGATACCGCCGCCGAGCAAGCACCACTCACACTGGAACAGCAACTGGACGCCGCGCAGACCAAGGCTACGGAGAACTACGATTTATTTCTGCGCGCCAAGGCCGACATGGACAACGCTGCCAAGCGTGCCATTGCGGACGTTAGCAATGCGCGCAAGTTCGCCGTGGAAAATTTCGCCAATGAGTTGCTGGCCGTGAAAGATAGCCTGGAGGCGGCGCTTGCGGATAAGGAGCCGACGGTCGACACGTTGCACGCGGGCGTTGAACTCACGCTGAAGCAGCTCAATGCCGCGTTCGAAAAATCCAAAGTTGTTGAAATTAATCCGCTTAGGGAAAAATTCGATCCGCACAAGCATCAGGCCATCGCCGCAATTGAAGCAGACGCACCCGCCAACACCGTGGTTTCCGTGCTACAAAAAGGCTATTTGCTGAACGAGCGCGTTTTACGCCCGGCGATGGTGACGGTAGCAAAAGCAAAGGTTGAGCCAGTCTAGGTAATGGCTTGAAATTACAGAGCAAGCCCCGATCTAAAGAACATCGAAAATTTTTAAGTATTAAAGGACATTAATCATGGCAAAAATCATCGGTATCGACCTAGGCACCACCAATTCCTGCGTTGCGATCATGGAAAACGGCGTGCCCAAAGTGATCGAAAATTCCGAAGGCGCGCGTACCACGCCTTCGATCATCGCTTATCAAGAAGACGGCGAAATTCTGGTCGGGGCTTCCGCCAAGCGCCAAGCGGTCACCAATCCACGCAATACGCTGTACGCGGTGAAGCGCCTGATCGGCCGCCGCTTCGAAGAAAAAGAAGTGCAAAAGGACATCAACATGATGCCCTATACGATTTCCAAAGCGCCGAATGGCGACGCTTGGGTGGAGGTGCGCGGCAAAAAAATCGCGCCGCCGGAAATCTCCGCGCAGGTGTTGATGAAGATGAAAAAGACTGCCGAAGATTATCTCGGCGAGCCGGTCACCGAAGCCGTGATCACGGTACCCGCTTATTTCAATGATTCGCAGCGCCAAGCAACGAAAGATGCGGGCCGCATCGCCGGCCTCGAAGTCAAACGCATTATCAACGAGCCGACTGCGGCCGCGTTGGCGTTCGGCCTGGATAAAAAAGAAGGCGATCGCAAAATCGCCGTGTACGACTTAGGCGGCGGCACGTTCGATATTTCCATTATCGAAATCGCCGAAGTCGATAAAGAACATCAGTTCGAAGTGTTGTCGACTAACGGCGATACGTTCTTGGGCGGTGAAGATTTCGACCAACGCTTGATCGACTACATCGTTACCGAATTCAAGAAAGATCAGGGCGTCGATCTGTCGAAAGACGTGCTCGCATTGCAGCGCCTGAAAGAATCCGCCGAGAAAGCGAAGATCGAGTTGTCGTCTTCGCAGCAAACGGAAATTAATCTGCCGTACATCACTGCAGATCAAAACGGCCCGCGGCACTTGGCGATGAAGCTCACCCGCGCGAAATTCGAAAGCCTGGTGGACGAATTGATCGAGCGCACCATGGAGCCGTGCCGTGTCGCGATCAAAGATGCGGGGGTTAAAGTCTCCGACATCGAGGACGTGATTTTGGTCGGCGGTATGACGCGCATGCCGAAAGTAGTCGACAAAGTGCGCGAATTCTTCGGCAAAGAGCCACGCAAGGATGTGAACCCGGACGAAGCGGTCGCAGTCGGCGCAGCGGTTCAAGGCGGCGTGTTGCAGGGCGACGTCAAAGACGTGTTGTTGCTCGACGTGACGCCATTGTCGCTTGGCATCGAAACCCTGGGCGGCGTGATGACCAAGCTCATCAAGAAAAACACCACGATCCCGACCAAGGCGCAGCAAGTGTTTTCCACTGCGGATGACAATCAATCGGCAGTGACCATTCACGTGCTGCAAGGCGAGCGCGATGTGTCGGCCGGCAACAAATCCCTTGGCCAATTTAATTTGGAAGGCATTCCGCCTTCGCCGCGCGGCATGCCACAAATCGAAGTCATGTTCGACATCGACGCCAACGGCATTTTGCATGTGAATGCGAAAGATAAAGCCACAGGCAAAGAGAACAAGATCACGATCAAAGCAAGCTCCGGTTTGTCGGAAGACGAGATCCAACGCATGGTGAAAGACGCCGAAGTGAACGCGGAAGAAGACAAGAAGCTGCTCGAACTGGTCAACGCGCGCAACGGCCTGGAAGCGATGGTTCACAGCGTGAAGAAATCGCTTAGGCGAGTACGGTGACAAACTCGACGCCGGCGAAAAAGAGAAAATCGAAACCGCAATTAAAGAAGCCGAAGAAGCGATTAAGTCCAACGACAAAGACGCCATCGATGCGAAGAATCAAACGTTGATGGAAGCCTCGCAAAAGCTCGGCGAAAAAATGTACGCCGATGCGCAAGCGGCACAAGCCGCGACGGGTGGCGCAGCTGGTGCTGCGCAGGATGGCAATGCCAACAAGGCCGACGATGCCAACGTGGTCGACGCGGAATTTGAAGAAGTGAAAAAGTAATCAGGGATTAGGGACTCGGCACAAAGGGCTAGCGGGTGATTTTTACCGCTAGCCTCTCGTCGTTTATCCAGCGACGATTAATTTCATGCTGTCCTCCTAAAACCTAACTCCAAACATCCGAGCTCCGAAAATCCCATGGCCAAAAAAGACTACTACGAAGTTCTAGGCGTTAACCGCGATGCGCCGGAAGACGAGATCAAAAAATCCTTCCGGAAACTGGCGATGAAATTTCATCCCGATCGCAATCCGGATAACCCCAAGGCCGAAGAGCAATTTAAAGAAGCGAAGGAAGCCTACGAAGTATTGACCGACGCTAATAAACGCCAGGCCTACGATCAATACGGTCACGCTGGCGTCGATCCGAGCCAAGGCATGGCCGGCGGCGCGGGCATGGGTGGATTCGGCGATGCGTTCAGCGATATTTTCGGCGAGATTTTCGGCGGTGGGCGTGGCGGCGGCCGCCAAGGTGTGTATCGCGGCGCAGATTTGCGCTACAACTTGGAAATCGGTTTAGAGGAAGCCGCACGCGGCACCGACACAAAAATCCGCATTCCGACCATGGACGAGTGCGGCACCTGTAACGGCAGCGGCGCAAAGCCCGGCACACAACCGCAAACTTGCACCACCTGCAACGGTCGCGGCGAAGTGCGCATGCAGCAAGGATTTTTCTCGTTGCAGCAAACTTGCCCACGCTGTCACGGTAGCGGCAAAATGGTCGCGACGCCGTGCGTCACCTGTCAAGGCGCCGGCCGTGTTAAAAACCAAAAAACATTATCGGTGAAAATTCCCTCCGGCGTCGACGAAGGCGATCGTATTCGCTTGACCGGCGAAGGCGAACACGGCGTCAGCGGCGGACCTTCGGGCGATCTGTATGTGGTGATCCATATCAAACCGCATCAAGTATTCACACGCGAACACAGCGATCTGCATTGCGAAATGCCGGTGAGCTTTACCACGGCGGCACTTGGCGGCGAAATCGAAATCCCAACCCTCGACGGTCACGCAAAAATCAAAATCCCGGCGGAAACGCAAAGTGGCCAAGTGTTTCGCTTGCGCGGTAAAGGCATTAAAGGATTGCGCAGCGCCAATCACGGCGATCTGATGTGTCACGTCGTCGTAGAAACGCCGGTGCGTCTCACGGAACGGCAAAAGGAATTATTGCGCGAACTCGATCACATCAATTCGCAAGATGCCCGCCACAATCCGCGCGCAAAGTCTTGGATGGATAAAGTTCGTGAATTTTTTGCCGAATAGGCCGTGGTGAAATTTGCGGATTAGGTACTCAGCCACATGGTTTGATAACATTACCATTCCGATAACAAAAGAGCGAACTTACTTAACCATGTTGCCACGCCGCCGATTCGTTTCCAACCTAGTTGGTCTGATTTTTTCAGGTGCCGCACTGCAAGCCTGCGCCGACGAAAAATCCACCAGCGTTGCTCAATCTACTTCCTGTAAATCAACGAAAGAAAAATTTCCCATGGTCAAATTACATACCAATCACGGCGCTATCACACTCGAGCTCGACGAAGCAAAAGCACCGCTTACCGTCGCTAATTTTTTGAGCTATGTCGATAGCGGTCATTACAGCAACACGTTATTTCACCGCGTCATTGACGGATTCATGGTCCAAGGCGGCGGCATGGAGCTAGGCATGAAAGAAAAAAATACCAATGCGCCGATAAAAAATGAAGCGAGTAATGGCTTGACCAACGATCTGTACACGATCGCAATGGCGCGCACCTCTGAACCACACAGCGCGTCGAGCCAATTTTTTATCAATGTCGGCAAAAACGATTTTCTGAATTTCTCCGGCGAGACAGTGCGCGGTTGGGGCTATTGCGTATTCGGAAAAGTTGTCGAGGGTAAGGAAGTTGTCGACAAAATCAAAGGGGTGAAAACCGGCAACAAAGGCGGCCATCAAGATGTGCCGCTCGAGGATGTGATTATCGAGCGCGCGGAGCGCTGTTAATTCTGCGAGACTTTTTAACTGTGTCCCGAGGCCAGCTCCTCATTCCCGCTTTCGCGGGAATGAGGAGCTGGCCTTAGCATTTTTTAGTATCAAGGCGCCGGAAACAATTCGTCCGACTTGCCCGAAAAATAATACGCAATCATCCCTAGCCACTCGTGCAACCCCTCATTGATTAGCATAAATGCCGCGGCCAAATTCAATTCCGGCTGCCAGTTACCATTCGGCACAACAGTGTGATCTGCCGGTATCGGAACAACATTCCAATCCAGTTTACGAAATACGCCCATTGCGCGCGGGATTGTTCGCGCATTCGTAATAAATAACCAAACCTGATTTTTTTTCGGCTGAACCATGCGCTGCGAGAACAAGGCATTCTCATAGGTGTTACGCGATTTACTTTCATACTGCACGCGCGAATCGTCGAACCCTTGCTGCTGAAAAAATAGGCGTACGGTATTTTCTTCGCTTATATCTTGGCGAAAAATATCACCCGAGCCGCCACTAAACACCAGCTGGGCTTGCGGATAGCGCCGCGCGAGCGCGAGAAATGTCGTCAGCGTTTCAGCCGAGCCATTAAGCTCGGGTTCATTCCAATAATGGGTGAGGCTTGGCCGCTGCGCGCCGCCGAGCAAGATGATGCCATCAACATTTTGCGGCATCGGATTAGGCACCAAGAATTGTTGTTCCAATGGTACGAGTAACCATTTACCGATCGGCAATAAAATTGGTGCGATTAAACCGAGCATCGCCAGAAAGCGCGTCCAGCGTGCCGTTCCAGGCATGCCACGCCAGGAGGCAAGTGCAGAGCCGATCAACAGCAAGACAATTAAATTGAGTGGCTGAATTAGGAACCATAGGACTTTGGAAAGCACAAAAAACATAGTGGGGCAGCCGCGAAAACGCTACACTTATCGAGACTTTGAATTTATCACACCAGACGTGACGACAACTCTGTTTATTTCTGATTTACATCTGTGTGCAAGCCGGCCACGGATCAATCAATTGTTTTTCAATTTTCTTGCGACTACGGCGCGCAGAGCGGATCGGCTTTACATCCTTGGTGATTTTTTCGAGTACTGGGCCGGCGACGATGATATCGACGATCCATTCAATCGCTCCATCATTGAGGCTGTAGCGGCGCTTGCGTCATCGGGTGTTTCGATTTTTCTGATGCACGGCAATCGCGATTTTTTGATTGGCGAAAGGTTTTGTGCGGCCAGTCGCGTAATCGCTGCTGCCCGATCCATGTATCATCGATCTCAATGGTACGCGCACCTTGCTAATGCACGGAGATACCCTTTGCAGCGACGACATCGAGTATCAGAATTTTCGCAAACAGGTACGCAATCCCGTCTGGCAACAGCAGTTTCTTGCGCAGCCCCTCGCGCAACGCAAAGCCATCATCGAAGATCTACGCCGTCGTAGCGAAAACGAAAAGCAAACGAAATCCTTAGAGATCATGGATGTCACGCCTTCGAGTGTGGAAACCGTGCTGCGCGAGCACAACTATCCACGCTTGATACACGGCCATACCCATCGCCCCGCAATGCATAGTCATCGCGTCGACGGCAAGCTATGCGAACGGTGGGTGTTAACAGATTGGTATCAGAGCGGTGGCTATTTGCTTTGCAGCCCCCACGAGCTAAAAGCCATTCAAGTCACCTAGCTCTTTCTATCGACGCGCTGCTCTGTGGGAACAGCTTGATGAATTTTCGTTTATTGACTTTTTATTTTTAAACAATCGGCCAGCGCTGACCGCGATCCTTCGTCAACACTGAAAACTTTTTGAAACGCTCTGAGGCAGCGGTAGGCGAATAGCGGTTTCTAAATATTCTGAACGTCATCAAATTACCTATGGCCGAGATTGAAGAAAACCACTCGCAATCAGCTCGATCGCGTTCGCAATCCGACGGAACGCAATTTGACCTTTGAAATGCCACGGCGCGCTGCGCCGGTGCTAGGGCAAAAAGTTCATTTGGAACTCGTGTAGATCAATGAATACCGCGCGACCGGAAACGACCCGATTGGCGTACCGGCCGAATGCGCCACGACGACCCACAGTTGACAAGGCATGATGCAATGCGGCGGTCGGGTCTAGAGGCGTAAGCGCATTTCGCTTTGTTCAGTTTCGGAGTAGTGCCGACGTCAAGGCCGCGGGGCGGTTGTGCGTTCAATCGCCGCCGCGATCACGGCGTTCCCCGAAACTGTAATGTTGCGCCCGTCAGCGCGCTGCATTGCCGACTTTGCTATTCATCCGGTTCGGCGAGCGGCACGCGCTGTAAGTGGTGGTAAGTGGCACAAAGAACTTTTCGTGCATATTCTCGAAACCGTACGCAGCAAATCAAAGCCGCCGTTCCGCAACCGGCCGGCCGCGGGAACTTGCCGCTGCCTTGACCTTCACCATGCGCAGTGGAAAGGCGATAATGCGCTCCGCCGACATGTCCCGGAACGGTGTGTTCACATACCAACATGCCTAAGAAGTAGACCTGGCCTGTGCTTCGGCGCCGTTCGGTCTACGCATCATCCGCAGCAACGACTCGGTTGCGGCCCTGCGACTTCGCCGCGTATAGGGCGGCGTCGGCGCGAGCAAACAGCTCCTCGCGCGAGTCATTCTCCCGCAAGGAAGCAACGCCAAAACTAGCGGTGATCGTTTCAGCAGGTTGCAGCGCGAAATCGTGGGTTTCAATTCGAACGCGCATCTTTTCGCTCCATTGGAGCGCCTCCTTCGGCGGGCAGCCGCTCATGAGCACCAGAAATTCTTCGCCGCCCCAGCGCGCAACAATGTCACTCTGGCGCACGACCTCGCGCAGCAATGCGCTAACCTTCTGAATCACGACATCACCCGCCAAATGCCCGCGTGTATCGTTGATGGATTTGAACTGATCAAGATCGACCACTACTGCGCTGAGCGGTTGCTTGAAGCGCTTCGCGTTGTGCATGGCTTGCTCGAATAGGATTTCACCGCTTCTGCGGTTCGGCAGGCTCGACAGCGCATCGGTGGTGGCCATGTCTTCCAGGCGGCGTTGAAATCGATTGACTGTGTAGAGCGTGATACCGAGCACCAACAAGGTCGCCAAGGTGCTGATCAGGAGGTTTATGCCGAGGACGTTGCGCAGCGGGCGCACCGAGGCGGCCTCGGATTCTTCGATGATGAGATACCAGTTAAGCTCGGGAATGAAACGCGAATTCACCTGGATCGTCCCTTCATCGCGGCTATATGAAAGCCGCGCCGGCTCCTTGGAGTGATTCAGGATTTGCGAGGAGAGCTGCGCCATTCCGGGCAGATCGTTGATCGACTTCAGCTTCTCGCTCATAGCTTTGCCAGCGAGCGCAAGCTTACCCGCCGAATCGACGAAGAAGATGCGCCGTTTGAATTTGTCCTCGTAACGGTCGATGAGCGCTCGCATGTTGTCGAGCGTAATGCCCACGCCGATCGCGCCAATATAACCGCCCTTGTCGTCCAAGACACGATAGTTGACGAATATGGTCAATTTGCGGTGGTTGGCTTCGTCGATATCTAAGTTAAGCTCATAGGGCTGCTGCATCTTGCGCACGCGGAAATACCATACGTCCAGCGGATCGCTTTCGGTAACGGTTTTCAGCATCCCGCCCTCGAAGTAGTACTTGCGCGTGCGCTCCGACACGAAAAAGGCTGTGTTGGCTCCAAACCGCTCTTTGATTTCCGCCAAATAGCCCACTGCCGAGTTCTGATCGTTTTCACCAGCAAGTATCCAGTCACGCAGAAAGGTATCGTGCGCCATTTGCATCGAGACGTAAATCGGGCGTAACAAATCGCGCTGGATTTCCGAATAGACATTGTCACCGGTCAGCGGCAATTGTTGATCGACGATGTTGTGGCGTACCGAATCGCTGGATATCAGGTAGCTCAACAGCGAGGTGGCGAGAAATCCGATAGCCAAAATCGCGCTCAACAGTGCGATCAGGCGGTGTTTTTCGGTGGAAATTAGCATAGCGCGGAAGCTCCCCTGTCCGGGTAAAGGTTTGCAAGCGTTCGGCGAGTGGCCACGCAATGTAAATCAGTTGCGTTGCACTCCCTTTGTGTCGTTGATCAGACCGTGGCTGCGTAATGATGGATTTACAGCGAATCAGAAGACAACCTGTCGGCGTAGAGGTAGTCGATCAGCTTAACAAAAGCCGCAAAGTTTACCAGGTTGCAAGCTTTCGCGTCCAGCCAGAACCGGCCACGCAGCACGTGCGGTCGCAGCGGCCGCTCATTCATCGCGAACTAACGAGATCCTTATCGAACACCGTTTCAGTCTCAATGTTGAGTGGGTTGGGCTGTTTGAGGCACTAGTCCCGATAACAGAACCGGCTTATGGGATGCCGCACCTTTTCGCCGCCAGAGTCGTGGTCTCGGTATTGGCCACAATCTATCAGCTTTCGACGGCTCGTTCGCTGGAGAGGCGTACTTCGTAAGTTGGAAGAGCAGTTCAGGCGCGTGGCGTAGGCCAGACCCCTGGCGATTGACTCAGTGCGGGCGGTACCGATTTCTGCCAAACGTTTCATGGGCAAACTGCCTTGGCCCGGAGTTTGAAGGGGCAATACGGCCGCGACACCTTACCGCGCGACGCTGCAGCAGCGGAACTTACTAGTCGCGCGGAGCCTGTTGTCGCATCGTCGCATCACTGATCGGTTGAGTGATGTCGTAAAGAAGCCGGAGACCTTTGGGTCAGCACAAGCGCGCCTAAAGAGCGCTTTCTGCCCCGGATTCTTTCGCACTCCCTCGACTGATACCGAATGACAACATGCTGATCGAATGAAGACGCCCAACTCTCAGTTGCATGGCGGTCGTCCGCTGCATTGCCGACGTTCAGGATGCGTCCGGTAACCGACCGGTACGGTTGCCAGCGAGATCGCGAACGACTCGAGCGGGGAAAATCCATCGTCGCCCGATTGCTGACAACCACGAACGGCCACAATAGGGTAAGAACTGTACGTGGCGGACGCCGGTTACGCCGATGCTTGACGCAGTGTTTTGCGGCGCGTCAGTCAGCTTTTGGCCGGTTGCGCTCCACCAATGCAGAGCGTTTTTAGCGTAGCGGACGCGGCGCGCGGAGGTTGATGAGCGGCACGGCGGGATTGCCGCGGCCGGTGCGCTAAAAATCCGGTTGGACTGAACCGCCCCACGAGCGGTGGCGCTATGGGGATTGAATCAACGCGGTGGGATCAATGTGCGAGAGCGATCGCGCAATGAAATGTACAAGCACAGGCACGACGATTGAATTTTCGCCGTGCTGTCGGATGCCGAGCGGTTATTTCAAGCGAAGGATCGAGCAAACGAACTGCGGCAAGCGCGAATTTCATCCAGACGCGCAAAGTAAGTCCGCGCGCTTTGTGAATCAATTCGCAAAACGTTTAGCAAGATTGGTTCGGTCGAGTTCATCCGTGATCACCCGGCGGTCCGCGCGCTAGGTTGCCCGGCAAGAAGGTTTCGATGCACACCATATGACCCTGCCCACATTGCGGGCAATCACGTAGCGACCTGCCGGTAAGCTGCTCGTAGCGATCGCGATAGTCGAGCGGTTCATTAGGCTGATCGACGACCGGCGCCGGTACGGCAAGCAACTCTCGACAACGCAGCCAGCTTCTCGGCACGGTGGCGATTCGCCAACAACCCGTAATGCCGAATCCGTTGCAACCCGGTCGGCAACACATGCAGCAAGAAACGGCGGATGAACTCCGACGCGTCCACGCACATCACCTTCTGGCGCGAGTCGTGGCGGTAATCCTTCCACCGAAACTGGACCTTGTCACCGTCGAAGTCGATCAGCCGATTATTCGAAATCGCCACCCGATGCGTATAGCGGCCGAGATACTCCAAGCACGTGCTGCGGTCCACCAAACGGCGGTTTGGCGTAAACCACCCATTCCACTTTGCGCACGGGCGCCAGATACCGCGCGAATGCCTCTGCAGCTTGAAGCGGTTCAAGCGCGTTGAAGAAATGCAACTGTCCGGCGTCAAAGGCCGCCTGCAACTGCGCCAGAAACAACCGGCGAAACAACCGCGACAGCACGCGCACCGGCAAGAAGAAACCCGGCCGACACGCCATCCAACGTTCGCCGTCCGGTGAGAGGCCGCCGCCCGGCACCACACAATGCAAATGCGGATGATGCAGCAGATTCTGACCCCAGGTATGCAAAATGGCGATAAAGCCGATCTCGGCGCCCAGGTGTTTCGGATCCGCTGCAATCGTGCGCAAGGTCTCGGCGGTGGCGTGAAACAAGAGGTCGTAGACCACCGCCTTGTTCTGGTAGGCAATCGCGGCGATTTCCTCGGGCAGCGTAAATACCACGTGGAAATACTCGACAGGAATGAGCTCGGCCTGACGATCCTCCAGCCATTGCGCACGCACCAAGGACTGGCACTTCGGGCAGTGCCGATTGCGGCAACTATTGAACGCGATGCGCTCGTGGCCGCAGGCGTCACACTGTTCGACATGGCCGCCGAGGGCGGCGGTACGGCAACGCTCGATCGCGCTCATGACGCAGCGCTGCCCACGGCTGAGGGCATCGGCGTGTTGCTGACGATAGGCGAGCCCGGCCTGGCGGAAGATATCCGCCACTTCGAGCCCAGCAGGCACGCACGCCTCAGAAATGCGTGGGCGGCGTCGGTCTCGGTGGCGGTTCAACCACCGGTAACACATCAAACGGACTGGCGGTGGCGCATACCGTGCTGGTGGCGACCTTCAAGTAGCGCGAGGTGGTCGCCAAGCTGCGGTGCCCGAGCAGCAGTTGGATGGTGCGCACATCGGTGCCCGATTCCAGCAAGTGAGTGGCGAAGGCGTGACGCAGCGAATGCGCCGTGATCGGCTTGGTGATCCCGCAGGCGCGGTGCGCTTTCTGGCAGGCCAGTTCGACGGCGCCGCGGGTAATGGGTTGCCCCGCAACATAGCCGGGAAATAACCAGTGCGTCGGCCGTTCGACTTTCCAATAGGCGCGCAATAGTTCGAGCAAGCGCGGCGAGAGCATCACGTAGCGATCCTTGCGCCCTTTACCTTGATCGACGCGCAGCATCATGCGCTGGCTGTCGATGTCGGTGACTTTCAGATGCGTGGCTTCGGAGATGCGCAGACCCGCTGCATAGGCGGTCATGAGAATGGTGCGGTGTTTGATGTTGTGGATCGAATCGAGGAACTGCATGACTTCCTCACGGCTCAGAATCACCGGCAGCTTGAACGGCCGCTTGGGCATCGGTATCTCGTCAATGGCCCAATCGCGTTTGAGCGTGACTTTGTACAGGAAACGCAGTGCGCCGGTCGCGACGCTGACGCTGCTGGGCGAGAGCTTGCGCGTTTCGGTCAAATAGACTTGATAGGCGCGGACGGCTTCAGGGCCGAGTTCTTGCGGTGGCCGGTGAAAGTGATTTGAATAGGCGATGATCTGTTGCAGGTAGGCCGATTGGGTATTGTCGGCGAGGTTGCGAATGCCCATGTCTTCGAGCATGCGACGGCGTAGAGGGGTCATGGTCAAGCTCCTTATCGGGAATGGAAGGAAGTGCTGCAAGCAGCACCTCCATCGTTCTCCGATTGAAGCTTGTTGTGAATCTCCTCCTACCAAACGCGGCGGATCACCTACCAATACCGCGTCAGCGGTTTAGTC
>CAWJAF010000012.1:0-32554 GCA_963840785.1 uncultured Pseudomonadota bacterium
AAGCAGTCATCATCATTTTTTCGAACTGACGCCGTTGCAGACCGATCACCTGGACCGCGAGTCAAGCGCAGTCCATTAAACACAACCAACAGGCTCGCGCCCATGTCGGCGAACACCGCCATCCAAAGCGTCGCCTTGCCCGCCAGTGCCAGCACGAAAAAAATCGCTTTAATGCCCAAGGCAAATGTAATGTTCTGCCCCAGCACGCTATGGTTTTGTGGCTCAGTCGATGAAATCGGGAATTTTGCGCAGGTCGTCATCCATCAGCGCGACATCGGCTGTTTCCAGCGCGGTGTCGGTGCCTGCCGCGCCCATGGCGAAGCCGATGTTGGCTTTCGCCAGCGCGGGCGCATCGTTGATGCCGTCGCCCACCATGCCGACGTGGCCATGCTGGCGATCAGATCATCGATCGCCGCCAGTTTGTCTTCCGGCAGCAAGTTGCCGCGCGCATCGGTCAGATGCCGACTTTGGCGATGGCCTCGCGCGGTATGCGGGTTGTCGCCGGTCAGCATCACGGCTTCAATGCCCATCTGCGGCATCCGCTTGATCGCGTCGAACTGGTTTCGCGGATCGTATCGGCAACCGCGAGAATAAGCAGCGGCGCGTCGCAGAGCAGAGCACGACGGCCGTCTTGCCGTCTCGCTCGAAAGCCTCGAGCTTAGCTTCCAGTTCGGCGCCCATATGCCCAATTCGTGAGCCAAGCGGTGATTGCCCAAGAAAAATGTTTCGCCGTTGATCGTGCCCTTCACGCCTCGGCCGGTCAGCGCTTCGAAATCGGTCACTTCCATCAATCGATCGGCGGCCTGTAGCGCCTTCCAGTGCGCCACGACGGCTGTCGATACGGGATGATCGGATCGCATGGCCAAGCTCGCCGCCTGCCGCAGATAACTGTGACTTCATCTTCCAAAGCAACAACGAGCGTCGGTCACCACGGGTTTGCCGACGGTGATCGTGCCGGTCTTGTCCAGCGCCAGCGCCTTGAGCTTGCGGCCTTGCTCCAGATAGACGCCGCCCTTGATCAGGATGCCGTGCTTGGCGGCCGCGGCCAGGCCGCTGACGACGGTCACCGGTGTCGAGATCACCAGGGCGCAGGGCAGGCGATCACCAGCAAGACCAGGGCCTTGTAGAGCCACGGCTGAAACGCCGCGCCGAAGGCGAGCGGTGGAACGACCGCAACCAGAACGGCCAGCACCACCACGGCGGGGATGTAGTAGCGTGCGAACTGGTCGACGAAGCGCTGCGTGGGCGCGCGTTGTCCTTGCGCTTCTTGCACGGTGGCGATGATGCGCGCCAGTGTGGAGTGGTCTTGCGTAGCGGTAACGCGGTAGTCGAAGGCGCCGCGCTCGTTGATGGTGCCGGCAAATACAGGATCGCCCGGCTGCTTGGCAACCGGTATGCTCTCGCCGGTGATCGGCGCCTGGTTGATGCTGGTTTGCCCGTCGACAATCTTCCCGTCCAGCGGGATGCGTTCGCCGGGCATGATGCGCACGACAGCGTCGAGCGCAACTTCGTTCGCTGCGATCTCTCGCCACGTGCCGTCGTCGTCTTGCACCAGCGCAAGCTCCGGCGTCATCGCCATCAGACCTTTGATGGCGTTGCGGGCGCGGTCGAGCGACAGCGCCTCGATCATCTCCGCCAAGGCGAAAAGAAAGATGACCATGGCCGCCTCCGGCCACTGGCCGATGATCGCCGCGCCGATCACGGCGAGCGACATCAGAAAGTTCATGTTGAGCGAGAAATTGCGCAGCGCGATCCAGCCTTTCTTGAGCGTGTCGAGGCCGCCAGTGAAAATGGCGAGCAGCGCCAGCGCGATCACCGGCCACGAGGTTTCCTGACCGGTGCTCCAAGCCACGACTTCTGAACTGATCGCCGCCAAGCCCGCAATACCCATCAGCACCCACTTGCGACGCGGAATAGCGTAGTCGGCGGACAGCGAGGCGTGCTCATCGTCTGAGATTCGCGACGCGAAGCGAATCAGATTTGACGGCCGGTTCCATGTCCAGTGCCGCCAGCGTCGCCATAATGGAATCGATGGATGGCAGTCTATGCTGCACCGTCAGTTCGCGCTGGATAAGATTGAACTGCAGATGTCGATACCCGCTGTGCCTTCCAGACGATCACGAATGAGCTTTTCCTCGGTGGGACAATCCATTTTCTGGATGAGGAATACTGCGCGCGCGGAAGTTATCGAACTATCTGGTTGGCTCATAGACCGCATGGATATTGGCTCCTGGCAATGCATGCCGTACCAGGCAAGCTCGATGCGCTTCGTGGCAGGGTCATATTTATGGCGAGAACGCCGTAAAGTTCGCGTGGTGATCGAAATGGTTTTTGCGTCAAGCGGAAGTTCAACTCGCGACCTCTGCCGGTCGGGCCACAGGTTCTCGTTCAGGCCGATAAGCCATGCGGTAAAGTCCCGGCAGCACCAACAATGTCAGCAACGTGGACGAAATGATTCCACCGATCACAACGGTTGCAAGCGGGCGCTGGACCTCTGCGCCGGTACCAACGTTAAGCGCCATCGGCAAAAAGCCCAGCGCCGCGACCAGGGCCACCATGAGGATGGGCGCAGCCGCAGCATCGCGCCTTGACGAATCGCCGCATCGAGTTCGATGCCGTTGGCGAGCCGGTCGCGAATCGCAGCGACCATCACGACGCCGGTCAGCACCGCGACGCCTGAGACGTGATGAATCCGACCCCCGCAGTAATCGATAGCGGAATGCCGCGTAACCACAATGCGATTACGCCGCCGGTCAACGCCAACGGTACGCCGGAGAACACCAGCGCCGCGTCCTTAGCGGAACCGAAAGTCAACATCAACAGACCGAAAATCAGCACCAGTGTGATCGGCACCAATAAGGTCAAGCGTTGCGAGGCGGATTGCAACTGCTCGAACGTTCCGCCGTAGGCCAACCAATAACCGGTTGGCAGTTTGATTTGTTGCTCGATCTTTTGCTGCGCTTCGGCGACGAAACCGCCGAGATCGCGTCCGCGCACATTGGCGGACACCACCAAACGGCGCTTGCCGTTTTCGCGGTTGATCTCGTTCGGGCCCGGCGCGAATTGATGCTCACCACTCGCCCAGCGGCACGAAGCCGCCGCTGGGCAAAGGTATCGGCAGGCGCTTCGAGCGTTGCAGGTCGCTACGCAAATGTTCCGGCAACCGCACCACCAGAGCGAAGCGCTGATCGCCCTCGAACACCTGGCCGGCTTCTTGGCCGCCGGTAGCCGCGGCCAGGACGTCCTGCACGTCCACAACGTCGAGGCCGTAGCGACAACGCCGTTGCGATTCGGCTCAACCGACAACATGGGCAGACCCGCCATCTGCTCGACCTTTACGCCTGCGCGCCGGGGACGCTGTTGAGCACCTTGGCGATCTCTTCGCCGGGCGTGAGCAATTGCTCGAGATCGTCGCCATAGACCTTAACGCCGAGATCGGAGCGCACACCGGAAATCAATTCGTTGAAACGCAGTTGGATCGGCTGGCTGAATTCAAACGCGTTGCCGGGAACATTCTCCGGCCACCGCTTCGATCTCCTCGACAAGCCCGTTTTCGGTTTGCGCGGATCGGGCCATTGCTTGCGCTCTTTGAGGATCACGTAGGCGTCGGCGACCGACGGCGGCATCGGATCGGTCGCGATGTCGGCCGTGCCGAGCGCGCGAACACGTCTTCACTTCGGGGAATTTTGCGCTGCGCGCTTCGAGCGGAGTTGCATGCCGATCGCTGGCTCATGCCCGTGCCGGAATGCGCAACGCGTGCATGGCGATATCGCCTTCGTCGAGGCTCGGGATGAATTCGCTGCCCATGCGCGCGGCCAGCGAGCCGCAGAACACCACAAGCAACAGGGCGCCATCAGAAACGCGGAAGCGCAGCGCAGCGCGGCGCCAGCAACGGCTCGTAGCCGCGCCTCGCGCGCGCATGATGACGATTCTCTTGTGCCGCGATCTTGCCCCCACGAGCACCGCCACCGCGGCCGGCACGAACGTGAGCGATAGCGCCAGCGCAGCGATCAGCGCCATGACGCACCGTCAACGCCATCGGATGGAACATTTTTCCTTCGACGCCGGCGAGCGCAAGGATCGGCAGATAGACGACCAAGATGATGACACATGCCGAACATGCTCGGGCGGATGACTTCGCGGCGTCGCCGTGAACGGCATGCAAACCGCTCTTCGAGGGTCAGCGCCGCCCAGTGCTGCTGCTTCGCGGCCGAGCCGCCGCAGGCAGTTCTCGACGATGATGACGGCGCCGTCGACGATGAGGCCGAAATCGAGCGCACCCAAGCTCATGAGATTGCCGCTGATCGCGCCTCGACCATGCCGGTGATGAGTCAGCAGCATCGACAGTGGGATCACCAGGCGTCGTCACGAGAGCTGCGCGCAGATTGCCGAGCAGCAGCGAACAGCACGGCGACGACGAGCAATGCACCCTCGAACAGGTTCGTCCGCACCGTGGCGATGGTCTTGTCGACGAGCGTCGTGCGGTCGTACACCGGCATCGGCCGCAGGCCTTCCGGCAGCGACGCATTGATCTCCGCGAGTCTTGTCGGCGGCCGCGCGCGCGACGATGCGGCTGTTCTCGCCCATCAGCATGAACACGGTGCCGAGCACGACTTCCTCGCCGTTCATCGTCGCCGCGCCCGTGCGCAGGTCCTTGCCGATGTAGACCTCGGCCACGTCGCGAACGACACCGGTATGCCTTCGTGACGTCGCGACGCGAATCGCGCGAATCTCGTCGATGCGGCGACTTGGCCCGGCGACGCGGACCAGATATTGCTCGCCGAAACGCTCGATGTAGCCGGCGCCGACGTTGGCGTTGTTGCGCTCGAGCGCGGTGACGAGATCCGCGAGGGTCAAGCCGAACGCGAGCAAGCCGGCGGGTCGCGGCGCGACGAGGTATTGCCGCTCGTGCCCGCCGATCATGTTGACCTCGGTCACGCCGGGCACGCGCGCGAGCTGTGGCCGCACGACCCAGTCCATGACCGTATGCAGGTCGGTCGTGTCGTAGGCGGCGCCGTCCGGCTGGCGCGCGTCGTGCGTCGCTCAAGATGAAGCTGAAGATTTCGCCCAAACCCGTCGCGATCGGCCCGAGCTCCGGCTCGAGGCCCGGCTGGCAAGGCCTTCCGCGCTTCTTGCAGGCGTTCCGCGACTCGCTGCCGCGCGAAGATAGATGTCGGTGCCGTCCGCGAAGACGACGGTGACTTGCGAGAGGCCGTAACGCGAGACCGAGCGCGTGTAGTCGAGTCGCGGCAAGCCGGCCATCGCCGTCTCGATCGCGAACGTGATGCGCTGCTCGGCTTCGAGCGGCGAATAGCCCGGCGCCTCCGTGTTGATCTGCACCTGCACGTTGGTGATGTCGGGGACGGCGTCGATCGGCAATCGTTGGTAGTTCCACAAGCCGATTGCGGCAACGGCTAGCACTAAGAACAACACGACCCAGCGGCGGGCGATGGAAAAGCGAAATAGCGTGTCAATCATCGCGAATCCTTAGTGATCGTGAGAGGCTTCACCCTTGCCCGCTTCGGCCTTGAGGATGAAACTATTCTTAGCAGCGTATTGCTCGCCCGGCCATGAGCCCGGCAATCGACTTCCGACCACTTATCGTCGCTGCGCCCGAGTTCAACTGAGCGCGGCGCGAATTGCTCGCCCTCGCGAACAAACACCGTTGTTTTGTCGCCTAAAGTTTGCACCGCTTCGGATGAGCATGACGATCGGCACATCGGCCTCGCCGGATATCAGATCGATGTTAACTGCGAGCCCCGGACGCCACAAGCCGTCAGGATTCGGCAGGACGATGCGCGCCATCGCCGCGCGCGTCTCTTTCCCAACTAACGAACCCACATAGGAAATGGTGCCGATGCTTTGCGATTCGAATGCCGTCGCTTTGACGATGGCTTTTTGCCCCACTTTTACAACATTCAAATCCTTCGCATAGATTGTCATTTCCGCCCAGACCGTGGCGAGATCGGCAACGGTAAAAATACTGCTGTCGTCTTTCAAAACCTCGCCGACTGAAATATCTTTTGCCGTCACAATACCGTCAATCGGCGAGCGGATTTCGTAGCGCGTCAAGTTGCCGGCGGACGCCGACCCGGCACGTAACGACACCAGTTTTTGTTTCGCGCTTTGCAGGGCGATCTCGGCTTCCGATGCGTCTTGCTGCGCTTGCTGATAGTCTTGCTCAGCGGATATTTTTTCTTCCCACAATTTTCTTTCCCGCGCCAGCGTCGTGCGCGCCAATGCAAGACGCTTTTGGGCCGCGAGCAAGTCGCTGCGCTGGTCGGCCAGCGACTGGCTGGATATCACCGCAAGGACTTGATCTTTACGTACGCGATCACCCGCGCTAGCCAATACCGTTTCAACCAGTCCGATCAGCCGCGGCACCACATGGACGGTGAGATCAGCGTTGAGCTGAATCTCTCCAATCAATTTCACGGAACTGCCAATCCGCGCCGGCCCGGCCGTAGCGATCTCGACGCCACTTTGCTTAAGCTGCCCATCGGTCATTTTGATGCGCGATTCTTTTTCTTCGTCGGCATGACCGTCTTCTTTACCGTGCTCCTCTTTACCGCTCTCCTCTTTGCCATGCTCCTCTTTGCCATGCTCCTCTTTGCCATGCTCCTCTTTGCCATGCTCCTCTTTGCCTTCCGTATGGACGTCAGGTTTCGTTCCTTCCGGCCCGGCTTTACCGGAAGACACGATCCATCCGGCCAACGCGACGCCAATCACCAAAAACAAAGCGATTAGCAGCGATCTCTTTGAGAACATCATCTTTTTTGTCGTATCGAAATTCATGTTTGGGTTCCTAAGGTTGGCCAGTGGATACTGGGCTGGCTAACAAGTGATCGATCTCGGCGCTGGATCGATGGGTTTCGGCGACCGCGCGCAGGTGTTGAGATTTGGCGTCAAATAATGTTCGTTGCGCATCGAGCACATCAAGAAAATTGAACTTACCCAATTCGAAACCCTTAGTCGCGACGTCGTAGGCGCTTTGCGCTCCGGGCAACACGTCTGCCTGCAAGGTCTGCACTTCGTTGCGGGCCGCGCTCAAGCGTTCGTGAACTTGCCGGACTTCGCTTGTCAGCCGAAGTTGCATTGCGGTTAATTCGTCACGCGCTTTGTCGGCGCGCTTTAACGCTTCGATTTGATTACCGCGATTGCTGTCGAATACCGGGATCGGAATTGAAACGCCAAGCAGGAGTTGATTGCGGCCCAGTTCCTCCGAGCGCATTGCACCGAGGCTAATTGTGAGGTCAGGCGTTCGCTTTGCACGCTCCAGGTCGGCGAGTGACTTGCGGCGTTGAATTTCCATCTTCGCCAGTTTCAGGCGCGGTGATTCGGCTAGCCGTGCGTTTAAATTTTCAGCCGAAGGCAACGATGGCAGCGGCTCGAGCCGTCCATCGGCACGTTCGAATATCGGTGAGGAATTGCCCCAAGTCGACGCGAGCCGTTGCCGCGCGGTACGTAACTCGCTTTGCGCCAGCGAAAAATCCAAGCGCACGTTCGCTTCGGCGACCCGCGCTTTGGTTTCTTCCAGCGGCGGCACCTTGCCCGACGCCACGCGCTTGGCTGCGACTTCGGTCGCGCGCTTGGCGAGCTTGGCAACGTCTTGCGCGAGCCGCACGCGTTCTTGCGCCGCTAGCACTTCGAAAAAATTCGCGGTCACCGCGGCACGAATTTCAGCGCGCCGAACCTCGAGTTCAGCCGCGGCAATTTCTCGCACATGCGCGGCTGCTTGCACACGGGCAGTGCGCTTGCCGCCTAATTCGATCGGCTGATTGAGTTGCAGCGTCGTGGTGCGTGTTGTGCGGCGCGTATCCTCGAGCAAGAACGCCAATTCCGGATTGGGCCGTGCGCCGCCCTGAATGACGATGCCTTCGGTGGCTTCCCATTCGCGTGTCGCGACCGCAAGTTCCGCGTTCAACGCCATGGCCAAATCTTCCGCGGCGCGCAACGTTAAGATCGCCGGCTCCTGCGAATCGCCGGCGTTTTTGCTCGCGACTTGAGCGAGGCTTGGGTTAACAACGAATGCCGCTGATAGCAGCAGCGCAAATAGTTTGGTGAATCGACGCATCGAAATCCTCATAGTTAATCCTTTCGCAAGGACGAAGTAAAAGAATTCGGCGAGGGGCTTGCGTCAACGACGCAAAAACTAGCTTTTGTTACAAGATGCCGCCTCGCCGACTAGGCGAGGCGTAACCATTTGGGGCGTTCGGGCTTTGCGGAAAACCAGGGAAGGTGGCGGGTTAGCGGGCGCAAGAACGTAACATCGGCACTGACGAAATCTAACAAGACTGTCACATCACTTAGCGCGACCAAGCAACCGGCGTGACACACACCGCAATCCGCATCAAAATTGCTCGACTTGGATTCGCTACCGGCGCTGTCGTCTGTGTTTGACGGTTTGCTCTGATGTTTATGGTCGTGATGGCCGATATGCTTTGAGGCAACTTGCGCCTCATGCTCACAATAAGCCGAGACCGCCGCCCAGGAAAACTGCATGGGCAACAGGAACATCAAAAATATAATTATCTTGCGACGCATAGCGAAAGTGTAGCATGAAATGTTGCAATTCGACTGCACCATCGCCAAGTGCCTCACCGTTACTGGCTCTTGGCGATGCGCTATGCCGAAGGGGCAAGCGGCGCGCGGGTGGTGGCGAAGGTAGGCTAAAACTCAAATGTCATTCTGAGGAGCGACGCGACGAAGAATCTGCTTTTCAACGGCGCTGGAAAAACGAAAGCAGATCCTTCGCGGCGCTCAGGACGACATATGGAACAGTCGCGTTTACTCAAACAACGACGGCGCAACAAACGCAAAAAAAATACCTACTCCGAATATCGCCACCGAAATCAAATAGATCGCCAACGAAATTTTTCGCGAACGCATGCAAGCCTCTCGACGCGCGACATCAACGGGACACGGCAGCGATTTCGCGCGCCACTGCAACCATCCCGCCACCGTCAGCATCGCGCCCGCCAACACAAACACTTCGACTTTGTGTTCGGAGATCCACACCAGTTGCGGGAACACGCTGACCGCCGACGCCAGCACCGCACCGGCGCCCAGCGCGACCAGCAGCGCCGGGAGCGCGCAGCACAGCAGCGTGCTGGCGCTGGTGGCGAGCGTGACCCACGTGACGCTGCGCGCCGTTTGCTCGACGATCATTTGCGAATTTCCGCTTTGATGTCACGCGCGGATTTTTCGACCGTTTCGACTGCGGTGACCTCGTAGCCTGCGTCTTTGATCAATGCCGTAAACACTTCGTGAGATAGGCTCTGGCCGTCTTTGATTTCAACGGCGACGACCTTTTGTTTCAAGTTCACGTAGACGTCTTTGGTTCTGGCCCAACGCACGCAATTTTCTCTCGATGCCTTGCGCGCAAAATGCACAGACCATGCCGTTCACCTGGGCTTTGAGCGATTGCGTTGCTTGCGCCGATGTCGAAAAGAAACCAACACAAAAACAAAAATGAAATAATTTTTTCATGATCGTTCCTGTGAGGAAGCTCTGATTTATTTCGAGTTTAAGCGAGACGAGGCGCGAACAAAAAATATCGGCGCAGCATATTGGAATATGTAAGGCGATATTTTTTGTGAGACGACGTATCGCGACGAAATCGAATTAAAGCAGGGCTTCATTAAAAATATACATGAAGTTAAAGCGAACGTCGCGATTGTTGCTAACGCCGCCTTCAATGAAAAAACGTTTGTTCACTAGGCGCAACATCGGTGTGATTTCCACTTTGTCTGACAGGCCACGCATGCAGCGTGCTTCCAAAACCAACCACGGCTGCGTGTCTTCGTACTCGGCTTCGTAAAAAGAAAATCCGCCACGCACCGAAGCGAAATCGTGGTTGATTCCGCTTGCGCGAAACATGCGCGCCGCGCCGCCGAAATGAATGCGCGTGGTTTCATAGTCCGCTTGAATTCCCGGCGAATAGGCGAATTTCGCGCCATCGAAATCGTTGCCGCGCATCGCGCCGAGCCCGCCGACGAACCACACATTCGCCTGCGCGCTGGGCAAATTCCAACGTTTCAGCAAGCGTGTGTAGGTTGCTTCCACCAGTTCCCGATTTTTCGTTTTATCGTCCGAGCGCATGTAAAGATAACCGCCGCCGACGGCATCGCGCGGCGTCAGTGCGTAATTCACCCAGGTGTCGCGCCAATTCGGGCCGAGATCGCCCATCGCCATCCAACTGCCTTCAAAACCCATCGGCCCGGCGTGGCTGTTGGCGAACGCCAGCAACCCGCTGATCAGCATGATCGGTCGTATTCGTTTCATCAAAATTGCCCCAAAAAATGTATCGGCTCGCGCCTGCGCGCGAGTGGCGCGTGCTCGGGGACTTAAACTACAGGGGGCTTGAGAGGGGGACGTGGTTCGGCGGGAATAGAAATAGGCAAGGCCGTGGCAACGTGATCGGTGTCGCGTTCCGCATCAAAGGCAATCAAGGAATGAGTGACAAATACTGCATGCGCCAAATCACATAAGTTCGCGTGAGGACACGTGCCGCTTTCGCATGGCAGGATTCGACATCGACGGACGGCCAATTGAACGTGGCGCAACTTAGCCAAATCATACGGGTCGCGCAGACGGTGGACAAGAGCACCGCCGGCATCAGCGCCAGCGCGACAATCGCGATCCATTTCTGCAAGCGTATTGACATGGTCTCATTCTTTTAAGAGCTAGCACGAATTAGTTTCCGTCTGGATTGGTCGCGATTGCCGTCAATTCTATGCTCAGGAGCCGTATTAAGCTTGCCTCGCGGCGAGCAGCCCGGGATCCAATATCCACGAGGCTCTCGGAGCATCATCATTTTCCGGTTCATCGACTGTGACGCCTACGAAGATAAACGGCAACGCCCAATGTCAGCGCTGGAAGCCAAATCCACAACAACTCGTGACATTAAGCGCCCGAATGCCTGCTTGGCCCAAAAACCACGAAGCCAATCGGTGAAACGTCAATCATCCGCACAGGAAAAAAATAGCGCGCGTCGGTAAACGGCCAAAACAGCGCGACACCCAGACCGCCATTGGTGAACATATCGAGCAAACCATGGGATGCCGTCGCGACAAAAATAAATACAAATGTGATCATTCTTTTGGTGCGAAGTTCGGGCGCAAACAGCGCAGCAAAAATCGCCAACATCAGCGCGAAGACCAGCGAGTGATAAACCCGCGATGGCCGAATTCGTGCGAATAGGCGATGCCGAATCGAAACGCGGCGACATCCAGATCCGGCGCGATGGAGGCCACCATGCCGGCGATAAGAAGCCGCGGGGAAATCATGCTTCGCGCCCAGCGCAATGGCATTGGGATCCAGTGTGAGAGAACGTGTCGGCATCAGCGAGGAATACCTGTCATACAATTATCCGGCAATCCCGCCAACCAAATCTGTGAAATTTCCACATGCAATTTGGAAATACAAGCGCGCTTAAGCGCGACGTGAAACCATGCGGGCTTTCTGCGGCAACGGATCAGCCACGCCCAAACGATTTCCGGCCCGGCGGCGATATCAATTTCGTTGCGCACATGAACTGAGGTGTTGCGCGGATGATAGTGTTCGGGCCAGTGGATTTGAGTTGCGTCGTTCATGCTTTGCCTCTTTAAATTTGCAATTCAAGTTGCGTTGATACGCGGGTTTAGTTTTTTAGGCAAGGATTTCGAAATCGCGAAAATTCGTTCGCGTGGCTGGTATAGTGACTGCAAACGACAGGTGGCAATTCAAATAGTGTAAGCCCAATGAACAAACCAATTCGCTTAAACGCTTTTACGATGAACACCGTCGGCCACCAATCGCCTGGGCTGTGGAGACATCCGCGCGACCGCTCCGCCGACTATCGCAAGCTTGAACATTGGACTGATCTGGCGAAATTGCTCGAGCGCGGTTTGTTCGACGGCGTGTTTATTGCCGACGTGCTTGGCATTTACGATGTCTACGGCGGCACGCCGGATGCGGCGCTGCGACATGCGATTCAAGTCCCAGCGAACGATCCGCTGCTGGTTGTGCCGGCAATGGCGGCCGTCACCAAACATCTCGGTTTTGGCGTGACGTTTTCGCTGACCTACGAACATCCATACCCTTTCGCGCGCCGCATGTCGACGCTTGACCATCTCACCAACGGACGCGTCGGCTGGAATATCGTGACGGGATATCTGGACAGCGCCGCGCGAAATCTCGGTATGCCCAAGCAAATCGCTCATGACGATCGCTACGATATTGCCGACGAATATTTGGATGTCGTCTATAAACTTTGGGAACACTGTTGGGAAAATGATGCGGTGATTCGCGACAAGAATAGCGGCGTGTTTACCGATCCAGCCAAAGTTCACTCCATTGCGCACAAGGGCGAACATTTCGATGTCCCCGGCATTCATCTTTGCGAGCCGTCACCCCAGCGCACGCCGGTGCTTTATCAAGCCGGAACGTCATCACGCGGTCAATCGTTTGCTGGGCGCCATGCCGAGTGTGTGTTCATGAGCGCGCCGAGCAAGGCGATTTTGAAGCGATCGGTTGACGCCGTGCGCGCTGCGCTCGTCGAAGCCGGCCGCGATGCAAACGACGCGCTGATCTATGGGCAAATGTTGATCGTCACCGGCGCCACCGAAGCAGAAGCGAACGCCAAGTATCAAAATTATTTAAACCATATCGATCACGATGCGGCGTTGGTGTTGTTCTCAGGATGGACCGGCGTCGACTTCAGCAAAATCGATCCGGATGCCACCATCGAATACATCGAGAACGACGCTGGCCGCACCGCATTGGCGTCATTCTCCAAAGCCGATCCGAGCCGCAAATGGACGGTGCGCGAAGCAGCAAAGTTCATCGGCTTGGGCGGACGCGGCCCAGTCGTCGTCGGCTCACCCACGCAAGTGGCCGACCAGCTCGAAGCGTGGATGGACGAAACCGGCATCGATGGTTTCAATTTGGCGTTCGCCGTCATGCCGGAAACGTTTGGCGATGTCGTCGATCTCGTCGTACCGGAATTGCAGAAGCGTGGGCGTTATCGAACCAACTATGTCGACGGCACGTTGCGCGAAAAATTGTTCGGACGATCAGCGTTTTTACGTGAAAATCACGCGGGCAGAAAAGTTCGTATCACCGCGAGTTAAGCGTTACGCGCTACTTCGTGGCCAACGGAAAGTTCCGGCTTTTGATTGAGCGTTTGAAACACCACACAATAACGTTCGGTCAAGCGCAATAGCTTTTCAAGCTGCGCGATGTCAGCGTTAGTGTCGAGCTTGAAATGAAGCCGAATATTTTTGAATCCTACCGCGGCATCTTTCGCCACACCTAACGTCCCACGAAAGTCTAAATCGCCTTCCGCCGTCACCAGTCCATCGCGCAATTCGATCCCCAACGCAGTCGACACCGCGCGCACGGTGACACCGGCGCAGGCGACCAAGGCCTCCAGCAACATATCACCGGAACAAAGTGCCAATCCGTCGCCACCGGTCGCCGGATGCAAGCCGGCGGCGGCAATTGCTCTGCCGGTTTCGACATTGCAGGTAATGCCCTCGCCCAATCGCCCTTGCGCCTTGAGCGTGATTCGCGCGGATTGCGGCGCGTTGCGATATCTGATCTTTCAGCGGTGCTTGGAGGGCCTTTAATTCTTCCGCTCTCATAGGGCGATTCCAGTAAGTTTCGAGCGCTCATTGTGCCTCGAATCAAGTTTTTCGGCTATGTCGATAACCCTCATTGCGATCTGCTCAGGACATTCACAGCATTCGAATGACCTTTAAATCATCAAGCGCAGCCCCAATAATATGAAACGGATGGCAAGTCGCCCTTCGTTGTACAATGGTGGCATTGCGATTTTCGAATCTTGTAGGAGTGAAATATGGCTAGGTTATTTGCGGTTTTGACAGTGTTGTTTTTCACGGCGACGTTGTTCACGCCGCTCGACTCGGAAGCAGGGCGGCGCTTCGGCGGCGGCCGTAACAGCGGCATGCAACGCGCAACGCCGCCGCCGTCGCAACAAGGAACCATGGCGCAGCAACCGCAACGACAAGCTCAAGCTGGCGCGCCGGCGGCCGGCGGCATGTCGCGCTGGCTCGGCCCGTTGATGGGCTTTGGCCTGGGCGCGTTGATGATGTCGATGTTCGGCGGCAGCGCAATGGCGGGCTTGCTCGGTAACATTCTGATGGTCGTGTTGGCGTTTATGGTGATTCGATTCCTCATGAACGCGTGGCAAAAGCGCAACCAACCGCAGGCGCAAGGCATGCAATACGCTCGTACGCCCAACGCGACACGCGACAGTCGCGTCGAGCCAACGGATAACATCGGCACGTTCCAATCGGCCGGCGGACAGGTGTTGATGCCGCAACGTTACCCAGCGGGCTTTAATGTTGATGGTTTTGTGCGGCAAGCGAAAGTATCGTTTCATCGCTTGCAGGCAGCAAATGATGCGGGCGATTTGGCTGATATTCGCGATTACACCTCGCCTGAGCTCTACGCTGAAATCGCGATGCAAATTCAGGAACGCGGTGAGGCGAAACAGCGCGTCGAAGTGTTGAAGCTAGATGCAGAATTGCTGGAAGTCGTCAGCGAAGGCGATAAAGAAATCGCCAGCGTGCGCTTCACCGGCCTGATTCGCGAAGATGAAAATGCAGGTGCCGAGCCATTTGACGAAGTTTGGCATGTCGTTAAAGACGCCAACGATACCAAAGGCGCTTGGATGATTGCGGGGATTCAGGTTCAGTAGGAAGTTTTCCTCTGCTGAACCCATCCCCACCTTAACCCTCACCTTGAAGGTGAGGGGTTAGCCTCCGTTTAATTGCTCGCTAACCTGTCATTGCGAATTGGCTACATCGGCGCGGCCGTTACCGCTCACGTACCATGAACTGCCGAAGCCCTTGCTGCCACTACCTATGTCATCCTGAGCAACGCGAAGGATCGGCATTTACGACCGTATAAAAGCACATCTTTCACGGAGTTTACCCTCGAGCGTAGCGAAGGGTTCAGGATGACATCTTAAAGGTGAGCATTCCGGTAGGGTTCATGGAAAGTGTAGAGACGAAGCATTCTCGTATTTGACGACCTTAAAAACTAGATTGCTTCGTCGCTACACTTCTCGCAAAGTCAGCCGATGTAATCGACATCTGTCGTTCCAGCACATTCGCTAACCACACGCCGTAAATCTGTTGCGTTACTGCGCGCATCACCGAAAGTTTGTCCCTTGTTTCCACAATCATTTTCGAATAGCTTTGCACGCCGGGGCCAGATAATTTTTTCAGCATCGCGCGGTCTTTGTTTGCCCACAGTCGAATCACTTTTTCGTCGACTTCGATGTGGGGTTGTAGGCCGATATGCGGGCCAAGCACGAACGCTTGATTCGGGCAATTTACTCCATGTAACACTTGCGTTGCGTTTTCCGGAATCGAGAACGATTCGAAATGCCATTGAAATGCCGGAAACTCGCGCACTTTGCCGAACCACCCGTGCGCTAATTCGTTGTGTTCAACTTCGCAATCGCTCCAGCCAATTTCGGCTTCCGGACTCACGATAACTTCGCCACCGAGCGCCTTGGATAGCAACTGACCGCCGAAACAGTGGCCGATCACCGGCACATCATTCGTGATCGCCTCACGCGTAAGCGCAAGCACCTCGGCAATCCACGGCAGATTATCGTTGACGCTCGCCGAACCGCCCATCAAACACAGGCCGCTAAACGCCGCAATCGATTGAGGAACTGGCTCGCCTTGGTCGATACGCGAATGCTCAAACGGGATTTTTTCGCCGCGCAAATAGTCGGCGAAATAGGCCGGACCGTTATCGAGGTCGTACTCGAGAATCGCGATGGGTTTAACGGAAAACATAGAAATATGAGCTAAGCAATGCCGTTACGTCGTCCCCGCAATGGCGGGAATGAGCGGGCTAAGAAGAAGAATACTAATTGCAAACCCAGCAAGTTATTGGTCTTGGAATAACTGCCGTCTTTCGTATTCAAGAACGTGCGCAAGCTTGAGCCATCGAGCCGATACTCGGCACGTAACGTGACATTGCTGCTGAGCAAATAGTTAAACGTCGCGGTCAGCGCGTAACGATTCGCGCCTTTGCTGTCGTTGCTCAATAAGCCCGTGGCGGCGTCGACTTCAGGTCCAAAGCCGCTGAACGGGTCATTTGTTACTAGCGCGGTGGCATTTGGATCGTCAAATTCGTCAACGATACCGTCACCGTTGCTATCCAGTTGAACAGTAGTCTCGCGCGTGACACTACCGGGCATACCGCCACCGTTCTTACTGTTTTTAATATAGTCGACGCGCAACACACCTTCCGTTCGTGGCGTAAACTTATAACCCGCCAACGCGGACAACCCGATCCATTCCGCGTTACCCCCATTGTTCGCAGCCTTGTCCCACTTGCCATAATCGAATTGGCCAGCGAAACTCCAATCGCCCTTGCTGTGATAAAAGTCTGCCTGAACATTGGTGAGATTGTTGCCGAACAACTTGCCGCGATAAATAGTTCCACCCACGCCAGCGTTGTCGCTCAACGCGTAATCTAAGCGGCCATGGATAGCGGTCGAACGATCTGAATAGTTACGTGCCAACACCGCGGGATTGCCGATCATGGCTTTACCGCTCAATTTGCCATCGCTCGAAAACTCGAGCCCGGCGCCGGTCATATAAGTGAACTCGGCGTAGTCATACAGCAGGTTATATGTAATATTTTTACGCAGTGTCGCGGCTTGATATTCATAGCCTTGCCATGAGCCAACTTGGCCCGCAAATAGCCTCAGATTGGGCTTGATGGGGTACGAAAAAATCGCCTGGTTGATGATGTTGTTGTTGCCATCGTCGTAACCTTTTTTCGGCATGATTTCAATCATCCCTTTCGCGCCGCTCTCGAACTCTTTTTCGAATTTTAGAAAAATCGAACCGAAGAAGGAATTGTCGTACCCATAAACATTGTCGCCGTTTTCGTCTGCGGATCCGCCAAAGTTATTCAGGAACACAAAACTGTTGGTACGCCGACGCTGGTTGAAAATATAAGTCGGGTCTGCGTAGCCAGAAATTTTGATGCCTGCAAAGCCACTTTCCTCGTGCTTGGCTTCTATTTGCTCGACTTGGAGTTTGACTTTATTGACATCGGTCACCGTTTGATTGAGACGCTCGTCAACAACCGGCGCGGCGGCTGTATCGGCGGCAGGCGCCGCAGCCGAGGGCACGCCGATAATTTTATCCTCCAACATTTTGACCTTGGCTTTAAGCTCCAATAGTTCCTTGAGCAATTCCGCGTTGTCGACTTGCGCAAACGCGGCGCCCGGTAACGCAATGGCGAGTGCGGCGATGAGCGGTTTGAGTGTTAGTTTTTTCATGATTTCGTTTTTCCTTTGGTTAATTTATTCTTTCGATTGCCTAACCATGTGCCGCGCGGATACTCGATCACAACGATGGCATGCTGGAACACCGCACCAATATTAGCTCCTGGCGCAATGCCTATTTTTTAACCGGTTGCGCGTCGCGATAGGCTTCAGCCATTTCCCGTTGTAGTTTTTTCTCGCTACGCGACATATAAATGCTCGCTGCGATTACGCCAATGCTGACGATGACGATAATTACTGTCGCAATCGCGTTCACTTCCGGATTCAGTCCAAGTCGCGCGCGCGAGAACACCACCAGCGGCAACGTCGTCGAGCCGGGCCCCGACAGGAACGCCGACAAGATCACATCGTCGAGCGACACGGTGAACGTCAGCAGCCACGCCGACACGATCGACTGGGCGATCAGCGGCAAAGTAATTAAGAAAAACACTTTTCCCGGACGGCAGCCGAGATTCATCGCGGCTTCTTCGAGCGAGCGATTGAGTTCTTGCAAGCGCGCGCGAATCGATACCGTTGCGTAGGCCATGCCGACGAGCGTGTGGCCGATCCAAATCGTCATCGCGCCGCGCTCTGGCCAGCCGGTCGCTTTTTGTAGCGACACCATGAACAGTAGCAACGATAGCCCAATGACAATCTCCGGCATCACCAATGGCGCGGTAATCATGCCGTTGAAAAGCGGCCGCCCGAAAAAATTCTTGTAGCGCACTAACACAAACGCCGCAAATGTGCCGAGAATCGCGGACGCCGTCGCGGTAAAAAACGCTATCTTCAACGATAGCCACGTTGCGCGCAGAATTTCTTCATCCTTCAACAATTCGCCGTACCATTTGAACGAAAATCCACCCCACAGCGTCACCATTTGTGAAGCGTTGAAGGAAAATATCACCAACGTAATGATGGGCAAATACAGGAATAAATAGCCTAGGCCCAAGACGCTACCCGAGAACCACCGATTGTTTTTCATGCTAATCCGCCCGCGCCGCGTTTTTCTTGATAGTGATTCAAGATTACGAACGGCACGATGACAATGAGGATCAATACGACCGCAACGGCCGAAGCCATGGGCCAATCGTTATTGCTAAACATTTCATCCCACAACACGCGGCCGATCATCAATGTGTCCGGGCCGCCGAGCAATTCCGGAATTACAAATTCGCCGACAGCCGGAATGAATACTAGCAATGATCCGGCCAACGCGCCGCCGAGCGACAGCGGAAACGTTACTTTCCAAAACGCCGTCCATGGCGTGGCGCCCAAATCCATTGCGGCTTCGACGAATCGGTGATCTTGCTTTACCAAACTGTTATAGAGGGGAAAAATCATGAACGGCAAATAAGCGTAAACCATGCCCAAGGTTAACGAAAATGGCGTGTTGATCAGCGCCAAGGGTTCGTTGATTAGGCCCATCGACATCAACGCGTTATTCAGGATGCCGTTTGATGTGAGGATGCCTTTCCAGGCATAAATGCGCAGAAGGAACGACGTCCAGAACGGCAAGATAACCAGCATCATCAACGTAGCGCGATGTTCCGGTTTGGCACGCGCCATACAAAGTGCAAACGGATAGCCGATCAGCAGGCAAAACAGCGTCGTCAGAAACGCATATTTCAGCGAACTGATGAACGTCAAAATATAGAGCGAATCTTTCGCCAGGAACAAATAATTTCCCAGCTTTAAGGTCATGCTAAGGGCGCCGTCGCTGTAAGTGACGATGTCTTTAAACGGCACGCGGGAGAGCTGCATTTCCGAGACGCTGATTTTGAAAATAATCAGGAACGGAATTAGGAAAAATAAAATCAGCCAGATGAACGGCACGCCGAGCACGGTAGCGCGGCCCCAGTCGATGTTCTTAAAACGCGACAGGAATTTCATCGCTAGCTCGTCAACACGACCATGGCCGATTCCGACCAGCTCGCGTACACCTGATCACCCCAAGTCGGCGCGCCCTCCTGATGGCGATCGACATTCGGCGCGCTGGCTTTAAGTTTCATGCCAGATTTGAGCTTCAAGTGATAGGTGGTGTAGCTGCCGAGATAAGCAAGATCGACCACCTCGCCTTCGCAGAAATTGAACTCACCGCTGGGTTTGGTTTTGGAAACGATAATTTTTTCTGGCCGTACCGCGACGCTGACATCCATGCCCAGCGTACCGGTGATACCGTGGCCGACGTAATGCTTGCACTCCGGCGTTTCGACGACGACATGATCCGGCTCATCGACGATTAACGAGCCGTTGAACATATTGCAATCGCCGATAAAATCCGCGACGAAGCGGCAGTTCGGCGTTTCGTAAATTTCCGACGGCGATCCGATCTGCAAAAACTTACCTTCGGACATCACGGCGATACGGCTGGACATGGTCATCGCCTCTTGCTGATCGTGGGTGACCATCACGCAAGTTAAACCGACTTGCTCCAAAATATTGACGACTTCTAATTGCGTTTGCTCGCGCAATTTTTTGTCAAGCGCGCCGAGCGGCTCGTCGAGCAAGACCAACTGTGGACGCTTCGCCATGCAGCGTGCCAATGCGACGCGCTGTTGCTGTCCGCCGGAAAGTTGATGCGGCTTGCGTTTAGCGTAAGGTTTAAGCTGTACCAATTGCAACATATTATCAACACGGCTTTCGATTTGATCCTTCGGCATGCCGTCGCGCTTTAAGCCAAACGCAATGTTTTCCCAAACGCTCATGTGAGGAAACAACGCGTAAGACTGAAACATCATATTGATCGGCCGCTCGTAAGGTGGCACGTCGGTGATGTCTTTACCGTCGAGAAAAATCTTGCCGGACGTGGGCGTTTCAAACCCAGCCAACATGCGCAGCAATGTGGATTTGCCGCAACCGGAACTGCCGAGAAGCGCAAACAATTCGCCCTTGGCTATGGTAAGCGAAACGCGGTCTACTGCCGTGACCGCACCCCAACTCTTAGTGATATTTTCGATGCGAAGGAATTCGGCGTCGTTGCCATTGGACTTCTCAGGAGATTTGTTTTCCATCCATGGCCTTGTTGTTGTCGCTAGGCCGACCTGCGCATCGTCAGGTCGGCCCGGAAAGTCCTAAATCGTTCGAATTACAAACCGGTTTTGAATTGGGTGAACGAACGCGTCATGATGCGGCGCATATCGTTAGTTGTGACGCCTTGTGCGACCATCGATTTCTTCGCTTCATCGGTCAAGAAAATCGACTTGTTCGCGGTAATTTCTTTGTCGACCAGCGACGTGGCCGCGGCATTCATCGTCGCATAAGTCATTTTGTTGGAAATACTCGCGGCAACTTCGGGGCGCAAAATGTAGTTAATGAAAATATGCGCATTGTTCGGATGCTCAGCATCGGCCGGAATCGCCATGTTGTCGTAGAACAACAGGCCACCCGTGCTCGGTACCAGTGCTTCGATATTTTGGCCGGTTTTACCTTCTTTAGCGCGCTTCGCGGCGATGTTCATGTCGCCTGAATAACCCAGCACCATACACAAGCCACCACTTGCCAAATCGTTGATGCCCGAACTGAAGATTTTGATATTCGGGCGAATCGATTTCATCAGTTTTGCCGCTTCGGCATAATCGGCCGGATTGGTACTATAAGCGGGTTTCCCGAGGTAATGCAGTGCGGCCGGATAAACGTCCGTCGCCGAATCCAGCATAGCAATCCCGCAGGACTTAAGCTTATTCGAATATTTCGGGTCAAAGATTAACGACCAGGCATTCGCCGGCATCGGCTCGTTTCCGAGCGCGGCTTTCACTTTGCCGGTATTGATGCCCAGCGTAACGAAGCCCCACGCCCAATTGACCAAATGCTGGTTGCCGGGATCGGCTAGCCCCAGCAATTTCATCATCACCGGATCGGTATTTTTAAAATTCGTCAGTTTGGATTTATCCAGCTTCTGAAACAAGCCCGCCTGAATGTGCAGCGCGGCCCAGTTCGCGGACGGTACCACGATGTCGTAGCCGGTGCGCCCCGCGATCAACTTCGCATGCACGATTTCATTGGTATCGAAGGTATCGTAACGAACCTTAATGCCGGTTTCTTTGGTGAAATTTTCCAGCAACCCGTCAGGCAGATAATCGGCCCAGTTGTAGACGTTGAGAATTTTCGCCTCTTCGGCGCGCGCAGTGCCCAAGCCAACTGCAAACATCGTCGCGAGCGCAATGCCTATTATTTTTACTAAACGAGACTTCATTTTTACAATCCTCCAAGCGGATAAAAATAAACGTAACGCATGTTGCGCAAAATCGGGCTACCCGGGCTTTGAAATAAATTCATCGCCCCCCCTACTCCAACAGGCAATCCCCGTGCGGCTCTCAGGCCAGGCACTGCCAGGGCACAGCAACTATGCGGCTCCCAGCGATGCGCCATTTTCGATTTCTACGCGAACTTACCGCACCAAAATAGGCCAACTCAATCGCCTCTCGAGTTGCAATATCAACTCAAGTACCTACAGCTTGCGAAGAAGCAAGTGTGGCCTTTGTATTTAACGAAAGCTTACCCTACAGTTTATTTTCACGCCAGCAAATTGAGGCGTTTTACTTCTACCAAGGTTAGATCGAGGCAGCGGCGAATCAGCGCAATCATGGCGTCTATCTCGGCTTTAGAAATAATCAGTGGTGGCGCGACAATCATGCGATCACCGACGGCACGCATGATCACGCCTTCTTTGAAACAGAAACCACGACAAATCATGCCGACTGCGGCTTCCGTATCGAAGCGGGTGTTTTTGGCTTTGTCTTTTGTTAGCACCAAGCCCGCCATCATGCCGCAGGTCTCGGTGACGCCGACGATTGCATGATCCGCCAGGCTATGGAATTTTTCCGCGAGGTACGGCGCCGTTTCGTTGGCGACTTTTTCGACAATCTTTTCCGCCTTAAAAATCCGCAGATTTTCTAAACCAACGGCGCACGCAACCGGATGGCCGGAATAGGTGTAGCCATGATTAAACTCGCCGCCTTTCTCAATCAACACATCGGCCACGCGATCGCTAACGATGGTACCACCGAGCGGAATGTAGCCTGACGTTACGGCTTTGGCGAAGGTGATGAAATCCGGCTTGGTGCCGAAATATTCACAGCCGAACCAACGGCCCAAGCGGCCGAAGCCGCAAATTACTTCGTCGGAAATTAGCAAGATACCGTACTTATCGCAGATGCGCTGAATCTCCGGCCAATAGGTTTTCGGTGGAATAATCACGCCGCCCGCGCCCTGCACCGGCTCGCCGATAAATGCCGCAACTTTGTCGGGTCCCACTTCGAGAATTTTTTCTTCGAGCCAACCGGCGGCTTTGATGCCGAATTCATCCGACGAAAGATCACCGCCGAGTTCATAGAAATACGGCTGCTCGATATGGACGATACCGGGAATCGGCAAGCCGCCTTGGGCGTGCATGCCTGCCATGCCGCCGAGCGACGCACCGGCCAAAGTGCTTCCGTGGTAACCGTTATTGCGGCCGATGATGATGGTGCGATTTGGCTGCCCTTCCAACTCCCAATAACGGCGCGCCATGCGCACGATGGTGTCGTTCGCTTCAGAACCGGAATTCGCGAATGACACATGCTTCATGTGTGGCGGTGCAATTGCCGCAATTGCGGCGGCCAATTCCGTTGCGGGAATATTCGTGGTCTGGAAAAAACTGTTGTAAAACGGCAGCGTGAGAAGCTGCTGATAGGCGGCGTCCGCCAATTCTTTGCGGCCATAACCGAGATTCACGTTCCACAATCCCGACATGCCGTCGATGAGTTTATTGCCTTCTGAATCCCAAATGTAAATGCCTTCACCGCGCACCATCACGCGCGAGCCCTTCGCCGCTAACGCTTTAAAATCGGTGAACGGATGCAAATAATGTGCGGCGTCTTTTTGCTGAATTGCCTTGGTGTCGTAATGTTGCTCGCGCACGGCAGCGCGAATTTCAATGGGCGGTTTCATGGTGCGCAGGCCTTACACGTGCAGCAACAAATGTTCGCGCTCCCACGGCGAAATCACCTTCATAAACTCGGCGTATTCCTCTTCTTTCACAGCGGCATAAAGCGTCACAAAACGTTTGCCCATCACATCATGCAACGCTGTCGCAGCGCGCATTTCCGTTAACGCTTCGTGCAAACCGCGTGGCAACTGGAAGTCCGATTCGTAGGCGCTGCCTTTGTATTCCGGCAATGGCTCGATTTTGTTGACCATGCCCAAATAACCGCAGGCTAACGTCGCAGCGATAGCGACATAAGGGTTGGCATCAACGCCAACCACGCGATTCTCCACCCGCCGAGCTTCCGGTTCGGAATCCGGCACGCGAATGCCAACTGTGCGATTGTCGCGGCCCCATTGAATATTGATCGGCGCCGCACCGTATTTGACAATGCGGCGATAGGAATTCACGTAGGGCGCGAAGAAAATCGTCGCAGCCGGCAAATACTTTTGCAGCCCGCCGATGAAATGGAAAAACAGTTGCGATGCCGTGCCATCTTCGTTGCTGAAAATATTGCGTTTCGATTTCGGATCGATAATGCTTTGGTGAATGTGCATCGCCGAGCCGGGTTCATTCGCCATGGGCTTGGCCATGAAGGTTGCGTACATATCGTGGCGCATCGCCGCCTCGCGCACGGTACGCTTGAAATAAAACACGCGATCGGCGAGCTTCATCGGATCGCCGTGCAAAAAATTGATTTCCATCTGGCCTGCGCCGACTTCGTGAATCAGCGTATCGACATCCAACCCTTGCGCTTCGCAATAATCGTACACATCTTCAAACAACGGATCGAACTCGTTTACCGCGTCGATGCTGTAAGCCTGGCGGCTAGTTTCCGAGCGGCCGCTACGGCCAATCGGCGGCTTTAGAGGAATATCAGGATCAGTGTTGCGCGCCGTCAAATAAAACTCTAATTCCGGCGCAACGATCGGCGCCCAACCTTTGGCTTGGTAAAGATCCAGCACCTTTCGCAATACGGAGCGCGGTGCAAAATCGACGACCTGGCCGTCGAAAAAATAACAATCGTGAATCACCTGCGCCGTCGGATCGATGGCCCAAGGCACAATACATACCGTCTCCGGATCGGGCTTCAAAATCATATCGGGATCGTAGTCGGTCATGATCGCATCGACTTCTTCCGACTCGGGATAATTGCCTGTCACGGTTTGCATCATGACGGCTTGAGGCAAGCGCAAACCTTTATCCTGCCCAAATTTTGCTCGTGGCAAAATCTTCCCACGTGACACGCCGGTCAAATCGGAAACGAGGCATTCTACTTCTGTCACGCGTCGTTCATCGAGCCAGCGCTCCATATCGCTGGGAGAAAAATTTTCACGTTGAATCATATTTGGTTCCTTCTTTTTGTGTTGATGCGCACACCTTCTGGCGAATCGTGGCTTTCCTGCCGATGCAAATCTAAATGGAAATGCGGATGAGGACGGTGATTTAGCTCGTGTGAGATCAGTATCCATGGGCATTGCAGGCATGTCAACCAGGCGCCTTGGGCTGTTAAATCTGAAAGAAGCCATCGTCCCGGCACTTGAAATCACCACACCTTCGAGCCTCCGTGACTGATTATTTAGCTACGAGTTAAGAGAGCGAGGCTAATGGCGCGTTGATGGAATTTATGACAAGCGGCAGTACTGTTTTGGTGCAATAAATACACTTACGCACCGTTTCGGTGCGATTAATCGATGTTGCGTTTAATATTATATAAAACAATCAATTAGTTATATTATTGGAATATTTATTGCTACATTACGGGGTTAATTATTGAGGAGGAAAAATGGAAATTCTAAAATCCGGCAGTGACGTTCTGTTTATCTTGATCGGCGCGACCATGGTGTTAGCCATGCACGCGGGCTTCGCATTTTTGGAGCTAGGTACCGTTCGACGAAAGAATCAAGTTAACGCTTTAGTCAAAATCCTGACGGATTTTTGCGCGTCGACCATCGCCTATTTTTTCATCGGCTACAGCGTGGCCTACGGTGTCAATTTCTTTTCCAGCGCCGAAACCCTCGCAGCGAAAAACGGTTACGACTTAGTTAAGTTTTTCTTTCTGCTGACTTTCGCCGCAGCGATTCCGGCCATCGTTTCTGGCGGCATCGCCGAGCGCGCGAAATTTCATCCGCAATTGGCGGCTTCGTTTTTGCTGGTTGGATTCATTTATCCGTTCTTCGAAGGCATCGCCTGGAACAATCATTACGGCATTCAAGATTGGCTGAACGCTACATTCGGCGCTACCTTCCACGATTTCGCCGGCTCCGTAGTCGTCCACGCCGTCGGCGGTTGGATTGGGCTGGTTGCGGTGATTTTGCTTGGCGCGCGCCATGGTCGCTACGGTAAAGATGGCCGTATCTCGGCTCATCCGCCTTCGAGCATTCCATTTCTCGCGGTCGGTGCATGGACCTTGGCGGTGGGTTGGTTCGGCTTTAATGTGATGTCCGCGCAAACCATCGACAAAGTGTCCGGCTTAGTTGCGGTGAATTCGTTGATGGCCATGGTTGGCGGCACGCTGGCGGCGATGATCGCCGGCAAAAACGATCCTGGCTTTGTGCATAACGGCCCACTTGCCGGCCTAGTTGCCGTTTGCGCCGGATCCGATGTGATGCATCCGCTTGGCGCTTTAGCCACCGGTACCATCGCTGGCATCATGTTCGTCTACATGTTCACGCTCACGCAAAATCGCTGGAAGATCGACGACGTGCTCGGCGTGTGGCCGCTACACGGTTTATGTGGCGCGCTGGGCGGCATCGCTTGCGGTATTTTTGGCAGCAAGGCCCTAGGCGGCCTCGGCGGCGTCAGCATAATGTCGCAGCTTATCGGGACCCTGATGGGCATCGCGATCGCAGTTGTCGGCGGCCTGATCGTTTATGGCGGCATCAAGGCAATGGTCGGGATACGTTTGGATCCAGAGGAAGAATTTAACGGCGCCGATTTGTCGGTGCACAAAATCAGCGCGACATCGGACAACGAATCGGGATGGTGAGTCCGGGAATTTTCATAGTCGTCCAGAACTGCTCGCAAATCGACGAAGCGAGCGGTTAAACGCTAAACTTATTCCGTCGATGCGCCGCCGCTATCGGCTGCAATTGACAATTGAGTAGTTCGGCGATAGCTTGCCGATAGCGGCATGGGATGAATTAAGATCGCGTTCTCAGCGTGCACGTTGGGAATTTTGGCGTTGCATTGGATAATCACCTGGTAGAGTGTCGCTCAAATCAACCGACACGATAATTTGAAAACCTCTCTGGACTGCTGGGATTCAGCGCGGCTAATGCGCGACTCGGGATCACCGAAAGCGCAACCTTGATCGCGGCTCCTTCTGAGGCTGATTGCCGCGCTGCCATTGCGAGTAGTTCATGCCATCGGCGGGGCGCTGGGGCGAATTGTTTATTGGCTGTCACCGACTTATCGAAAACGCCTGCGCGCGAATCTGGCCGGCGCGGGCTATCTCGATTCGGCGATGATTCGAGCCGTTGCCCGCGAGACCGGCAAGCAGGGATTGGAAACTGCATGGGTCTGGCAGCGTACGCCGGGCGGAGATTATCCAGAGTACTCATGTAGCGAACATGTCCGTTGCCGACGCCGCGTTGGCGGACGGTCGCCCAGTCATTTTTTTACCCCCCCATTTAGGATGTTTCGAAGTCACTGCGCAGTTCTATGCAGCGTATCGCCCCGAAGCACGAACGCGCCCAATGACCGTGCTGTATCGAACGCCGCGCAAAGCAATGCTACGGGACATTGTTGAATCTGGACGCGCGGCCGAGGGGCTGAGACTTGCGCCAGCCGATATGAAGGGCGTGCGCATGCTGATGAAAGCACTGCGCGACAAAGAAGTCGTTGGCATTCTCCCTGACCAGGTGCCATCACAGGGCGAAGGCGTGTGGGCGCCTTTTTTTGGACGTTGGGCCTACACCATGACGTTGCCCGCCCGGCTCGCCCTGCGCTTCGACGCCATTGTGATTTTCGCTTACGGCGAACGTCTCCCCGGTGGCAAGGGCTATCGAATTCACCTAAAACGCTTCGAACAGGCCTTTAGCGGCAACGAGATCGAAGACGCAACTGTCATGAATCGCGAGCTCGAAACCCTGATTCGCGAGTGTCCGTCTCAATACCTGTGGGGTTACAACCGCTACAAAATTCCAGCGGGTGCCAAACCGCCGCCAACGGATATAGTGCAACGGTGAATGAATTTTTCGCTCGCCTGGGCGTTGCGCTCATCAACATTTCCGGTGCAGTATCGCAACGGGCACGCACTATTATTGCGAACCTGTTGGCCGACGTGTTTTGGTTTTTTGCCCGCCCTCACCGGCATGTCACGCTCACGAACTTGCGCTTATGTTTTCCGCAGATGGCGGAGCATGAGCGTATTCGAATCGGCCGCAATTCGTTCCGCAACATGCTTCGCGCCGCGCTCGATCATTCGATTCTGTGGCACGCAAATCGCACGGAAATTGAACGGTACGTGCGCATAGAGGGCGAGCAGCATCTGACGAATCCGGCCAATCGACCTTTGATCGTTATCGCGCCGCACTTTTTCGGGCTTGATGCCGGCGGCGTGCGAATCAGCATTCTGATGCAGCTCGCGTCAATTTACTCACGCCAGAAGAATTCCGTATGGGACGATTGGCTGCTCAAAGCGCGACAGCGCTTTAATGAACCGATGTTGATCCAGCGACAGAATTTAAACATGCGCAAAGTTGTGCGCGTCCTCGAGGAAGGCGTTCCTTTTTATTACTTGCCCGATACCGATCTCGGCCCAACCAACTCGATATTCGTTCCATTCTTCGGCGTCGACGCCGCGACCATTCCGATGGTGTCCCGACTGGCGCGGATCACGGGCGCCAAGGTCATCATGGCGGTGACAGAAATGACTCGCGACGGCTACATGGTACATATTGATACACCCTGGTCCGATTTTCCCGGTGCGTCGGTCGAAGAAGATACGGCGCGAATGAATCGGGAACTCGAACGCTGGATACTTCGATTGCCTGACCAGTACCTGTGGTCGCATAAACGTTTCAAGACACGGCCGCCTGGAGAGGGACGGGTTTATTAGCGCGACGTATTCTGGATTGTAAGTAAGTTTAACCTGACCCGACCAACCTCGAACATCGAACCGAGGTCATCATGCTAAAAATTCAGGCTATCGCCGCGATCACTTTTGTCGCAGGTTTAATTTCTGCCAATGCCATTGCTGCCGGCCAATGCAGCGCGAAAAGCGGCAGCGAAACCGCTGCCGTGCTCGAACTTTACACATCGGAAGGTTGTAATAGTTGCCCGCCGGCGGACAAATGGGTCAGCAGCCTTTCGCCGGGCGGCTTCAAGGCAAATCAAATCGTTCCGTTGGCATTCCACGTCGATTATTGGGATTACATCGGCTGGGCGGATCGGTTTGCCGACAAGGAATTCAGCGCTCGCCATCGAGTATTGGCACGCGCCAACGGCTCGGGCACAGTCTATACGCCGCAAATTTTTGTCAGCGGAAAAGATATCCGTCTCGCCTTTAGCAACGTCAAACTCAATAGCACGTTAAAAGACATCAATACCACGAAACCCCGCGCCGATATTGGCTTAGAGCTCGATGCCTCGAAACCGAATACGCTGAATTTATCAGGTTCGGCTAACCTCAGCACACCGTCGGAAGATGCAAATGCTTACGTCGCGATTTACGAGAATAAACTTACCAGCAATGTTAAAGCCGGCGAAAATCGCGGCGTAAAATTGGAACACGATTATGTTGTGCGCGAATTGATCGGTCCACTCAAATTCGATCGCCAGGGCAAGCTCGAGATTAAGCAATCGGTGACAATTCCATCGGATTGGAAAGCGAAAGATTTGGGTGTCGCCGCGTTTGTGCAAAATCGCGATACCGGCGAAACGTTGCAGGCATTGCAACTACCGGCTTGCATGTAACCCTCACGTACGCGCGCGGCTAAATGTCATGGCATGTGCTTGGAGATCCTCACCAATATTGGCTCTCAGGCCATCGCCGCGACCATTTAGCGAAAATTATTCTTGGCCCAGCACCGGATCGTCGCGGCGATGTTGGCGTACGCCGAGGTACGACAACAGCGCCAGCGCTGCCGCAACGAGGAGCATGCCTTGAATCTCATGGGGCGCCGGATATTCGCCCAGTTGCAGCGCGGCGCCAACCACGGTAATCGCCGGAATCGCCAACGTGCTCAAGCTCGCCGTGCCAGCGGGCAGCACATCCAAAACGTACATCCAAACCACCCAACCTAATGCGGTCGCAACGAAGCCGCTGAAAAATAAGCACGCAATCAATAACCACGACCACTGAATCGGCGGCGATGGCACCGCCCACGCAACGGCGATCAGAGGCACTGCGCCGATCACTAATTGCCACGCAGTCATCGAGAACACATCGAGCGTGTGGTCTTTGCTGTAGCGCTTGATTAAAATCGAAGTCACCGCCCAAATAAATCCGGCGATCACACCCGGCAAACTGTAAAGCCAATCACCGCGAAATTGCCAAGGCGCGAGAATTAAAATCAAACCAGCGAACGCCAACACCACGGCGATCCATTGCAATCCCTGAATGCGCTCGCCGAGAAATAGTCGTGCGAGCAGCAGGGTCCAAAACGGCATGATGAAGACCAGCACCGAAGTCTTGCCGGCACCGGCATGCAATACGGCCCACGATGTCAGCAAAAAAAATCCCGATGTTTGCAGTAGCCCAAGCAGCATGTTGAATTTTCCATGCTGAAATCGAATCGAGCGACCTTGAATCAGCATCAATAAAAACATACCGATCGCGCCGACCACGACGCGCATCGCCGCGAAATCGAATGGACTGGTGAGCAGAATTCCGATTTTGTTGGTGACCCAACTGTAGCCCCAAACCAGCGAAAGGACCGCCAACATGACGGCCGCAAATTTTGTCGAGCGGGTATTCAAATGGAAATATGTCTAACGATAAAACGTCTTCGCGCCTTCGTCGTTAGGCCGCGCGCGAAAACGTTTCTGACTCCCAAAATATTGCGCCTACATTTCCAGAATGTGCGCTTCGGGAATTCACCGATGCGGCGCGTATCGGCGATCGGATCGTCTCGATACCGATTCGCTCCGCGCGCCTGGCTGAACCAATTAACCAATCGACCCAGCACTCGACCTATGGCGCTGATCAGCGAAAACGGGAGAAAATGCGTCAACCAAAGTAAAGCAACACCCAGCCATAACATTAAAATAGTTCTTTATTTGGACGAAAATGACATTAGTGTATAGGGAAAGCCAAGATCGGAAACGATGAAAATCTATGAAGTCGGCGGCGCCGTGCGTGATGAGTTGCTCGGCTTGCCGGTGAAAGATCGGGATTATGTGGTAGTCGGCAGCACGCCGGCGGAGATGACGCGCCTGGGCTACACGCCGGTCGGCAAAGATTTCCCGGTGTTTCTTCATCCCAGCACCCACGACGAATATGCGCTCGCCCGCACCGAACGCAAGACCGCCCGGGGCTATCATGGCTTTCAAGTGCATGCCGCGCCGGATGTGACGTTGGAACAGGATTTGATGCGTCGCGATTTGACCATCAACGCCATAGCCAAAGACCAGCATGGCAATTTGATCGATCCGCAAAACGGCGCGGGCGATTTGCGCGACAAAATTTTGCGCCACGTTAGCTCGGCGTTTTCCGAAGATCCGGTGCGCGTTCTTCGAGTAGCGCGATTCGCCGCGCGATTTTCGGATTTTAACGTCGCGCCAGAAACATTGAGCCTGATGCGTTCGATGGCGGCGAATGGCGAAGTCGACGCCTTGGTTGCCGAGCGCGTATGGCAGGAATTGGCCAAGGGACTGATGGAAAACAAGCCATCGCGTATGTTTGAAGTGCTTATCGCCGCCGAGGCATTAACGCGGATTGTGCCCGAGTTTTCTTCAATGCAAATGGGTGATCTCGCCAACCAACGATTGGATCACGCTGCAAAAGATCAAGTGACTTTGCCTATTCGCTATGCCGTACTTATTGCGGCAGTCAGTGTCAGCACAGGCAATGGCACGCCGTCAACCAGTATTGGCGCGGCGTTTCACGATGCATCCTTGGAGACGCCCGCCCTATCTGCCTCTCAGCGACTACGGGTGCCAAGCGATTGCGCCGACTTAGCGAAACTTGCGGTGCGTTGGCATGCTGCCATTTCACACGGACGCCACCTTTCTCCGGACGATTTGCTGAAATTACTGCTAGGCGCCGATGCCCTGCGACGCCCAACGCGTTTTCAGGATCTGTTGAGCGCTAGCAAATATGTAGCCGATTTCGATGCAACAAGCGAGATTGGCTATCTTCGCGAAGCGCAAACTGCACTTGCCGCAGTTGAGGCGAAGTCAGTTATTGCCGATGCGACAGTCGCGGCCGAGATTCCGGAATTGATTCGAGCAGCACAGCTGGAAAAATTGCGTCAATTCATTGCCGCCGGCGCCTAACCCAGATGCCCTGCACCTATTGCAAAACTTTGTAATTGCTCTATATTTCCGTTATCGCTGTCCGATGGATATCACACAATGAAAAGTTATTACAAGAAAAAAACCGATCCGCGCGATCCGCATTATGTGTCTGCCCTGGAGAAAAATTTTCCCCGTATCGTCGAAAAAATCACGTTGATGTGGGGCGACGATAATTTCCCCGATTTTCTGCACACCCTGATGATCGATAAGCGCGGCGACCGCAAAGGATTCCCCTTTGACGTGCTCGAAGAAATGATGTTTCTGAACGAGATCCACGATTATCGTCTTGGTAAACGGACAGTTGTCGACAAAACCACCTACCGACTTGCATAACTTCGTTTAAAACCCTACCTTAAATCGTTGTAATCCAGTAATATTACGGCGGATCGACTCTATCGTAGTCGAACAACTCCGCCCATGGCTGACAACACATACATCTCTGAACTAGAGCAGCATTTCCCGCGCATCACGGAAGAATTCCTCAAACGCTGGCACACGCCGATGTTTGAGCCTTTTTGTTACCAACTCATCGTTGACGAACGCGGCAACCGTAAGGGTTTTCCTGCAGCGGTGTTCGATGAAATTCTAACGCTATATTGGCTCGATTTAAATCTCACCAATTTCGATCCCCAAGCAACGTTTGTTCCCCTTAACCAAGGCCCGCGCCGATGATCGATCTCTACACCTGGACCACCCCAAACGGCCGCAAAGTATCCATCATGTTGGAAGAATGCGGCTTGCCCTATAACGTTCACAAAATCGACATCGGCAAAGGTGATCAATTCACGCCGCAGTTTTTAGCGATCAATCCAAACGGGAAA
>CAWJAF010000013.1:0-429737 GCA_963840785.1 uncultured Pseudomonadota bacterium
CCAAAGCGGAAATACCGGCCGTTGCCCGACTGCAGACACTCATAGAGTCGAGATCAATGCTGACGTCACGCGGACCTAATGAATCAAGTGTCAAGTCTCTGCCGGTAACCCGTCATTAATCTTCAATGGATTGACTTAGATAACGTCTTCTTTCAAATGGTCGATTAACCTTTCGTACTGCAAGCAAACGTAGTGAGCTTTCAGCATCGCAACGCCACGAAATTCAACTTCAGGAAGGATACGCGAAAACGCATTGAGGCCGCTGCCGGCTAAACGATCAGCCCAACTTCTTGCTTCGCTGTAAACTTGATGCGCTTGATCATCGGCAATACCTCGTTCCGCCCGACGTTCTATCCAATATCTATATTCCCGCAACAAGTACGGAAGAGTTGAATCGTTGGCAGTCAACGGAATGTGTATCTCAGAGGGAGTTCCTAGGCGCCTAATCTTACTCATCCACTTAGAAGCGAATCCCTTCTCGCGCGGCGCATCGAAATAAAATGCATCTACGACGTTCTCAGACGCGGCTGGCTGTGTTCGTATTAGGCTTAGGGGTTCGGCGACTACCCAGACGGCCCGGGCCGGATGTGAGCCACCAACATCGTTCCGTATTGCAGATCGTCGGAACCCAACTGTTCAATACGGGTGATCGCGTGACGGGTGTACTCGTCAAACCGAAGTTCGACATCAAGTCGCTCGTCTACTTGATCGAAAACGGGCCAAACCAGCGTTTGCTTGTTAGCATCGAATTGCGCTGTACCAAACCGTTTCGGCAATAGGATGAACCAGTCTTTCATCGGTTGGGCTTCTGCTAGCAAACTGCGTCGAGAAAGGCTTCGCAATTGCGTGATCTCTGACCATGATTTGCACGGAAGGAGTTGATCAGTAAATTGCTCGAACGTTTGGACGGGTAACACAGTCGCAGAGGTGTTCTCGGAAGCGGATAACCGACCTGCGACGTTAATCTGTGCGTTAGCAAGGGTGACACGTTTGCCCGTGGCTTGCGACGGCGCCCCTAACCCACTCCAAGGTCCTGAGGCGTTGTAACGCGCTACGGGGTTGAAACCCCGTTGATTTTCTGGGCGCGCATCCGAGCACGACAAAAAGGCTTTGTCTTTGGAGGACCAGAACAACATCGTCAATCCAACGTAACCAGAAGATGATCGCCACGCACTTGCACCCAAACCTAACAGCTCAATAGTGCTTGTTTCTTCGTACCGCGTGCGCGCGCGACCGACCAGGTTGACCGGCGACGCACCGCGACCTGCGGCGTGGTCAAGCGCGGCAACGAGACCAAAAGCAACAGCCAGCTCATCGAGCAAACGACGTTCGTCGGCAGCACCAGCTCGTTCCAACAAAAGTTCGACGTGATCAGCAATTCGCCGCAACAGTAAAGCGAGTCGATAATATTCCGCGCCCTGAGCCCAAACCGCCAACGTCGTGAAGCGCTCGTAGATTCCACGCGACAAATGGGAAAGCCCAAGTTCGATGCATTCACTAAACAGTTGTTTCGAGTTGTCTCGCAATCGGCGACGGGAATCTGAGGGTGACTCCACCTGATTTGCCGGTATCGCATGGTCCTTACCCAACGCAAGGGATGCAGTGCGGGGTTTACTAGCAGTAGTCTCTGGGGGTATCAGTTGGACCCCATTAACGCGCTGATAGGCCAAGATTGCGGCAACTCGATACTTCTCGACCTGAGAATTGTCGGTGTCAGCAATAAGTGAGTCGAGACCGCCGCCCATGTAACGAAAGCTGATGCGGGGGTGGCTAAAGCTCAAGACGATGTGACGCTCGCCCTCTACTTTCAACGCTTGCTCGACGTCGAGGTCTTCGACAAATTGCCAAGCCCATCGGTAGCCCGACTTACCCGCATGCTTGATCAGTTCTTGAGCCGCAATTTGCAGTAGGGAAACTTGAAGTTGCGCAAGGACGTCAGCCGCATTGCTTGGTGGTGCGGTCGACGATGATGTCCCCTTTGCCAATCGTTGGAGGCTAATGGCTGCGCATAATATATGCTGACAGATGCCGTGCGCGGGACAACTGCATTGCGCGTGTGCGGGGCCTCGTTCGTCGAAAATGATTCGGAATTCGCCCAAGGATATTGCAAGCGTATCGGGATTATCTTCAATCACCATTTCCGATTGCTTTTCAAGATCTTTTTGCGCTCGTCGAAGCAGACCACGGTTTCCGAGCGCAACGAAAGCTTCGTCGTCGTAGTTGACAAGCTGTGCCAGGAGTCGTTCGCGCAGGCTGATCAAGAGATAACTTTCACCAACCAATGGGCCAATCGTTGCGGCGTAAGTGCTGCGATTTCCATCCCACAGCCTGCGAGCCGCTCAGCCATCTCGCGGTCGTAAATGGGGTGCGCTTGATCGTCTAACGAAGCTAAGCCGAGCAACTTCACCCGCGCTTCGGCAAGCTTCTTAATCGCGCGCACAAGCTCCCCCGGAGGCGCGCCTTCGCAAAAATCCGTAACCAGAACCAAGACCGTGCGGTGTGGGTTTTCGACCAATTGCGTACAGTAGCGAACGGCCTGAGCAATGTCGGTTCCGCCGCCAAGCTGAACTCGCATCAGCGTCTCGACCGGATCGTCTGCATGATCCGTGAGATCCACCACGCTGGTGTCGAAGATAACGATTTTGACGCGAAACGCAGGGAACCCCGCCAGGATGCCAGCCATTACCGCGCTGTGGATCACCGAGTCCGCCATGCTTCCGCTCTGATCCACGCAGAGAATGATATCCCACGGTAGGCGCCTTGCATTGCGTTCGAAGAAGCGTAGCTGCTCAACCACGAGCCGCTGACGATCTTGGTCAAAGTGCTTGAGTGTTCTTTATCGTTCCCAATGCATCGAAGTTTTGCGCGATTGCCATCGGTGAATGGCGGAAACGATTGAGCCGGCCTGACAGCGCCTGCCGGACTTCGGATTCGAGTTTACGCCGAATGTCGTCGACCACTTGTTTGATGATTCGCCGCGCCAGGTGTAATACCTCGCCCTTCAAATGGCCGCGCAGAGTAAGTAAGGTGCGTAGCAATTGCTGGTTGGGCTCCAATCGTTCGAGCGTTTTCGGGTCGGTGACGAGTTCGGTAAGCCCATAGCGATCCAGCGCATGTTTCTCGATGACTTCTAATGTGTCGTTGGGGAACAATTCCCGTACTTCGCTAAGCCAAGTAACGAGCGTAAGCTGTGATGGGTCAAGCGAGCCCGGACCGGTATCACCGCGCACGCCGCGCCCCAGGTATTCTCGACCGTAAAGGTAGTCAAGCGCGCGATCCATCCGGCCATAGGCACCTTGCAAAGATCCTTTTGCCCCGGCAAGCGTCGGTCCGCATATTTGCCAAGGACGAGCCGCCACCGGTCTAGCGCGCTCACTGAGAAATCCAGTTTTGTAGCCCATCGGTCTTCAAGACTTCCATCAACTCCTGCGACTAGCTAGATTGGCTTGCAACTGCTCTTCTGACAGGTCGTAGCGTACGAGTTGCCAAGATCGTCGGGGCTATGTAACTTTGCCACGGCCTCAGCTATGCGGTCGGTTTCCTTCGGGGTCATTTCGGCGAAAGCCAGTCTCAACTCAGGCAGTGTCCCAATAAAAGCCTCTTCATCCCATTGCTGTAAGAACTGATCCAGCACTGTGATAAGCGCAGGCTGCTGCCAAGCGGCTTCACGTGCGGTCTGTAGCAAACCGCGCAGAAAGCTCACTGCATCGCGAGGAGTTTAAGCCGTTGAGATGGCCATCAAGCGCAATGCTAAGATCGGCTTCTGCAATCCGTCCTGCAGAATACATTAGACCGGCGGCAGCACCGCGCACAATGCGCGTTCGTGACGCGTCTGCAGCGCAGTGACCAACGACCAGTACAACGTAGCGTCAAGTGCGCGGCCCGATTCGCTGACAAGTAGCTCACGCAAACGCGTCAGTGCGATGACAAGCCACTGCCATCGACTGGCCCCGCGTAACTCTCGACCAAGATAGATGGCGCGTTCGTAGGCGGCCTGTAGTAACAATGGCAGCAATTCGATATCTCGCGCCTCGAGCGGTTCTCGCGATTCCCACAGAGCCGAGCGTGCGGCAGCCATGGCCACCGATTCAAAAGCCGCATCCTCACCAACAGCGCGCGCGAAGGTCACGGCCACACGAGGAAGATGATCATGCAGGCCCAGCACGCATGGATCAGCAGCATGGCCGCGGCCTTGGCGTTTCGCGGGTCGTTGCCGGATTCGAACGCTCCAAGCCGTGGCCAAAGCGGTTGGCCACGGCCAGCGGCACCGTCGTGCCATAGACCGAAGCCTCAACCAGCGCTGCCTCCGTGGCCGCCGAATGCGTGTACTCCCAATGCTCTTGCAGTCGGTCCAGGCCGATGCCGTTGACGAAGTCTGGTCCTGCCATACGCGCGCCATCGGGATACCCAATAAAATCAGCCCATGAAACAGACGACTGGTGACGCGGTGGTCTCGCGCCGATAAATCTCGAGCACTGCGCGGCGCGGCTCCAGTCGTCAATCTTCAGCTTCTGCCGTCGGGCGCGATCTTCGAAATCACGCACCAGCGGCGGCCGATCCACACCCGGCGGCACCTGGCCCATCGACGGCCACTGAAGGCGCGCCGCGCCACGGCCAGGACGAGAGTGCCGTCGCCGTCGGTTTCGCCCTTGACGAAACAGCTGGTCACGGCATCGAGCACGTCTTCGCGTACGGGGGCCGGCCGTTGCCGCAACGCTGCGAGCTGTAGCGCGTGTTCGTAGGCTGCAGTGAGCGTGGGCATCGGCAGCGGTAGGCCATGCTTCTCGCGCAGTTCGAGCGCGATATCGAAGAGAAATGCAAGGCCACGTCGCGTCGCACCCTGCGCCCGTATCTTTACTGACCTTGTCGTGCTTGAGCATGCGCTCCCACAACTGCTGATGCCATGCAGGCGAGGTCATGCCCGCGCAATAGCCGTTCAAGCGATCAAGGCGATCGAAGCCATAGCGGATCAGCGCGGACGCTGCATCATTGATCGTGCTTTTTGATATGGCAGGCTTCTTGTCTCGTGACCATAGAAGCGCATGCATAACGACCGCATGAAACCCACCCAATACTGCCAGCACCGGGCCATCGCCCATCCTGCGTTCCGCAGCGCCTCGCTGAATATGCCGGGCCATCTCGGCCTCCCTTTGCAACGTGCCATCGGCCTGCAACTCCTCGTCGTCGCAGTCCACCCGGGCCAGGTGGCAATAGGCAGCCATGTCTGTCACATGCTCACGCGGACTGCGCCCAGCTGCCGGCACTTCAAACAGGTGCTCCCACAGTTCCTCGTGATCTCGGCAGCCGAGCTGGCTGGCCAGCGCGCCGAGGTAGCGGCTGCGCCGGAAGTGGCGCTCGTCGAGCAGCGAGCTGCGCTTCGCCATCGTCCTCGTTGGCGTCGGCTTCGCTCTGTTCGGCGAAGTCCAGGTCGATGAATCGCGCTGGAATGCCTTCGCACTGCGCGTGACGCAGCGCCACCAAGCTCGGGCGAGTGGTCGCAGAACGGGTAGTAGGCAGCTTTCCTCACCGGCGCATTCGTCGCCCTGGGCCTTGAAGACGGCATAGCTGTAGATCGCCAGTGGCATGCGCGCTTCGGCATGCGTGAGCTGCGGGATCGGTCGCGTGAAGCTGCGTGGCCCCTCAACGAGCACGGCGCACACGCGAGTCTCGTTCAACAGGCGACGCAATTGCCATGCGCAGGCCGGGCTGTGGTGCCTGACCGGAAAGACAATCAGGTCTGCGCCGATCAGCCGCTCGCCCAGCGCGCGTACCGCGTCGGTGGTGGGCAACAACACGGCCGGCCTCGCGTCAGCGGTCGAGTTCTCGCCGCGCATCGAGTACGCGCTTCCACTGCGATGGTCTTTTGCGCGCGCTGCTTGACCACGACGTCGAAGTAGTGACGCAGCTTCTTGCCGTCGTCGGGGTTGTCCTTCAGCACCGTGCCGATCAACTGCCGTGCGACATGTTCGCCGCCCACCGTGCCGTCGCCAAAGTAGTGCGCATCCAGGCAGGCGGCATATCCCACCGACACGGCTTCGGCGGATGACATTACCGCGGTCGGCTTCTCGACCACAACGCCTTCGCTGGTCACGCCCTGGCGCAGATCGTTGAACGCGGTGACCAAGAGCTCGACCACATCGGGGCGAAATTCCACCTCGACCTGCGCTGCGCAGCAAGCGCTCGGTCTGCTCCGATCAGCATGAGCTTCGAGCTTGCGGTCTTTGATCGGTCTGACGGTCTCGAAGTTGAAGCGCCGCTTGAGCGCGCTCGACATCTCGTGTACACCACGGTCGCGGATATTGGCGGTGGCCAGCACGTTAAAGCCGCGCGAGGCAAACAATGTGCCGGCATCTCCATCGAGCTCGGGCATGTGCAGCACCTTCTCCGACAGCAGGCTGATCAGGCAGTCCTGAATCTCCGGTTGTACCCGCGTTACCTCTTCGAAGCGGCACAGCCAGCCGTGCTGCATGGCTTCGTAGATCGGCCCCGCTACGAGCGCGCGCCGCGTCGGGCCCTTCGGCCAGCAGCAGCGCGTAGTTCCATGTGTACTTGATCTGGTCTTCGGTGGTGCCCGCCGTTCCTTGCACGATGCAAACGGAGTGCCCGCTGATCGCCGCCGCGAGCAGCTCCGACAGCATCGACTTGGCCGTGCCGGGTTCACCCACCAGCAGCAAACCACGGTCGCTCATCAGCGTGACCACGCAGCGGTCGATCAGTGCGTCGTCGCCATAGAACTTCGCTTTGACGCCAATCTTTTCGTCGCCGATGAATGAAACTGCGCACAGCGCGCGGCGACAGCTGCCAGCCACTGGGCCGGGGCCTGAGTCTTTTTCGGCCAGGCGCGCCAATTCGTCGGCGTACACCTGCTCAGCCGGCGCGCGCAAGACGGAGGTGGAAGTTCATTGTCATTTTAATATTCTACTCTTTCTTCTGCCAATCGGGGTCGAAGCCTGTTCCCTCGGCGGCGATCAGACGCAGATCGTTATAGCACTCCGACAGCAGCACCTGCTGGTACATTTGATAGAGCTAGTTTGCTGCGTTGCCATCAACTTCTGCGGTCCGCTTGATGAAAACGACAGGTTGAGTAATGCGACGGTGCGGTTTTCTTCTGGTAGCCCGTTGCCGGTGAACTCGATGATCGGCCTGCAAGACCCAGGGTCGGAAAGCGCTTCTCGTAAACGTAAAACCAACCGCCATCTTCCGCGGCACCCCGTGCGTAGCCGAGCTTAAGCGCCCGGCCACGCAGCGCAAATGCCTCAATCAGGTGGCCTTCGAAATCCTTGATTTCTCGAGCTGCGCTTCTTGTCTGCCGGCAAGGTGTAAATACCCTTGCCCAGCTGCTGGAACAGGGGCGTTATTTCGTAGTCGGCCAGATGCCGCTGCCACGCGGCGACGTCTTCTTTGGTGCAGTACGGAGTCGTGCGCAATCCGGATTATCACGTCGTCGGCAATTTGACCTCGTTGTCGTCCAGTCAGTGAGCGTGCCGTCGTCAAGCGGACGGAAGGTCGCGCATAACCTTCTCATCCTTGACCTCAACCCAAACCAGCCGTTGCACGAGATGCCGCAGCACCGGGTGCTCGCTGCAGATAGGCCACCCAGTCGGCAAAGGCCAATCCCGTTCGGTGCACAGCGCTTCGTACAGTCGGTCGGTCTGTAAATCCACGATGCTCTTGAGTTCCTTCTTCGCCGCGCCGAACGCCTTCTTCGATTCCTTAGCCAGCTCTGCATCGTCATCTTGCCGCGGCTCGGGCAGCGATGCGATCTTCTTGCCTTCCGGGTTGAATAGCTCGACTTTGAAGTCGGGCAACAGCTGCGCAGTGAACATGCGCTGGCCGTAGCTGAGTTCCAAGGATCCGGTTTCGTCAAAACCTGCGGACGGAATGGTGCGGTCGGCAAGCTCGGCGAGGGTCCAACCCTTGCGTTCAGCGAGTGCTTCGGCTTGGTTGGTGGCTTCTTCCTGGAAGCTCTTGGTGCGAAAGCGGCTGCCAATGGCAAGCATCAATTGCGTCGCGCTCGGGTGGTCGATCCACGCCAGCATGGCGATCAGTGCTTTGCCTTGGGCGGCTCTCGATCCGTACCACTCCTTCAGGTATCGTTGCATCGGCGCGGCGGCACGCTCGGCGCACAGGCCGCCGCCACCGCGAGCAGACCTTTGCTGCCAATCGCCGAAGCCAGAGGTTGTCGTAGGAAAGCCGGGCAAATACGTCGCCATGAGTTCTTCTACCGACTTGCCCAAATTCGGGTCGTTCTGGTGGTACTGCGGACTTTGTGTCATGTACTGATGCATCGATTGGCCATGTCCACGCGCACGCGACATGGCTTCATCGGGCGAGATTGGTCGGACGTCTTCGCGCAGCCATGTATCCAGCACGAACTGGCCAAATTGCCTCGCGGTCCCTCGAATCAAACATCGCACAATATTTTCGCAGCACCGCGTTGGGTTCCGGAGTTTTCTGCTTGACTCCTTGCACCAGCATCCAACGCAACACGTCGTGCGGCACGTGGCCTTGGTTGTCATCCCAACGAACTTCGGGCATCGCACTCCAAGGAAACCAATCCATCTCTTTTGGTATTCCCTTTACTAGAGACTTGGCCGCCTCGACGCCAGCGCATCACGATTCAGATATTTTTCAACCGGCTGACCCATGAGTTGTAACGCATCGAGCAATGCGCCTTTGGCGAGATCGTGTTTCTCCTTTGCAACCGCCTTCTCAAGTGCCAGGATTGCTGGCGCATGCCTTAAGCGTCCCAAGCCACTGCGCGGCAATTGCGCGGCTTTCCGATTTGCCGTCCGCCAATGCGTTTATGATTCGGGCTTCTTTTCCGGCTAGTTTATTGAGCGCATCCTGTGCCGCTGGCCTGTCGGTTTTGCCGGGACCGAGTGCAAGGCTGAACAATGCGTTAATCACTGAGGTCGGCGGAGACGGCAGAGTCGCAACAGCGCGGAATAGCCCAGATCGATCAAAGGAATAATCCTTTATCAAGTTTTGAGACAAGGTTTGAACCAAATCGTCGACGTTATGAGCGAAGAATGGCCAGACCGCATCTGTTGGCCAGTCCGTTGCAATGCGTTGGCCCCAACCATTGCAATAGTTTCGTAATAAAGCCTTTCCTGAATACCCCGCCTTATCCATGATCTGGGCCAGTTCGATAAGTGTTGGGTGGCCAGAACGGCGATGCATGGTATTGAATGCAATGGCTGCTGCGTGCTGCAATGCACCGTCATTGGAAATGGCCAAATCAAAGAAAACCAGTATCTTGAAAATCGCTACAGGAGTGATTTCCGGCGCAGCCGCGAGCTTATCCACAGCTGGAGATACGTGCTGCCACCCTGAGTTCCGATTGTTCGATCGCGTTGCTGGTTTCTGCCGATCTGATGCGAGATACTCAGTGAGCGCGCGGACGTCACTTGCGCTAAATGGCGATGTTTCACGCAATGCGAATTTGTGCCCTTGAGCTTTCATCCTTTCATGATGCTCTCTGGCTTGCTTGTTCGCTTTTGCGATGGACTCGTTAATTTCTTCCCAAAACTCATCCAGTACTCTAGGCGCTAACACGTTTGCCGATCCTGACCAATCGATTACCGGAAGCTCGTACTCGAATCGCCGTTCGTCTTCGATTGCGGGCGTTTGAGCCGCATCCCATTCACTGATCAATGCCTGTACGGAGGGCGCTTTGTCGGCGAGGGCAGCATCTCGCGCGAATGCTTTCAGCTCTGTATTCTTGCGCTCATCCGCGAGTAGAGAAATTAGGCGTAAAGCATTGACCCGCTGATCAGGCTTCCCATCGAACGCCATTGCACGCAGCGGTACGAATACCGCGTCGCCACACTTACGAATGACAGGCTCCGCCGCGGCGCGTACTTGCTTGCTATTCGCAACGACCAATTCACACAATTCGGCGGCGAGTCTATCGAGCGTGCCAGGGGTCGCTTCGGAAAGAAGTCCGAGTACATGTAAACGCTGTCCGACGGGAGTAGGCAATACTAAAGGGCGAATCGTGTCGAGATGTCGATCTAGGGATTCGGCGAACCCAATTAGATCAGTTACCATTTGCAGGCGTTGTTCCGCTCCATAGCCTGACGAAACAGATGTTCCAAATGCGCTCGTTAGTAGAGCAGATGGCTCCATTCCATCTTCGACAAGCAGTTCCTCCAATTTCTTAGCAGAAAGATTACGTGGCATCGGGCGGCGACTGGACCATCCGGTAATACTCGTTTCTGCGCTGCTCATGAGTAACGTCTCGGGCCAGTGAACTCCATTGGGAAGCTGAAATCTGAACGACGTCGCATGAGAAACCAGGCATGCATCTAGCAAACGAGCCCATCGTAGGGCAACTACCGACGGCACGGAGTCGAAGTGCTCATATGCATCTGGTAGTTCACGCTTTTCTTGTCCGTAGTGATAACCCAATAGTCGGAGATTTTGGCCTACCTCGTCACCCTGGCCGATTTCATGGAGCACTGCTACCGATTCACCGTTCAGAACGTAATCTAGCATGTCACGCGATAGCCCTTCACGCACCGTGCGGCCACCGAGTTTTTCGATTGGTAGGAGCAGTTTCTCAAGCCTTGCCACCCATTCGGATGGTACGCCTTCGGGAACGGAAAGCGACGACCCGCCGAAAACTTTGCTAATCCATTTCAGCACTTCTCCCCCTTCGAAAATTTGGACTGGACACCGAGAAACGATTATAACTGGCGAAAAGTCCGTTCGTTGAACCGAGGGAATTCTGAACCGGATGACAATCTAGGCCCAGCGCAATATTGTCGTGCAGTCGATTCGCGAAACCAAATTTTCGTCCGGCAAGCGAGTGGCGGCTAATCCGAGCATTCCGGCCATAAACATAAACTCATGTGAGAGAAAACCAAACGCATTGAACTGAAGATTCCGAAGGTCCGGTTTGCTAGGAACGAATGACGGCAAGTGGCCGGTTGCGCTGATTCTTTAAGTAAAGTTTATTTTCTGCAGTGCTTTTTATCGCGATCCGACAAAAATCAAAAGTACGAAATACCAAGCTCTGAATCAGCGTTCAGACCGGCGTACGATTTTTCAACGGAGAAACGCCAAAAATCAATCTGGGAGCGTCTCCTGGCCTGATGTCTTAGAATTTTTCCAGCCAAGGCCGCACTTCAATTTCCCACGTCCATGCGCTGCGATGCTGGCGATGTAATTGCAAATAGGTTTCGGCAATCGCTTCGGGATCAAGCCAGCGATCCGTTGCTTTGTCCGCATCATCGGTCGCATAACTCGACGAAATACCGCCGTCGATCACGACATGCGCGACGTGAATTCCTTTTGGCGCTAACTCGCGCGCCATACTTTGCGCGAGGCCGCGCAGACTGAATTTCGTCATCGCGAATGGCGCGGATTCGGCATAGCCTTTCACGCTCGCGGTTGCGCCGGTGAAAATGATCGTGCCTTTGCCGAGCGGCAACATACGTTGCGCCGCTTGTTGGCCGACGAGAAACCCGCCATAGCCGCCGACGAGCCACGCGCGTTTTACCTTTTCGACATCGAGTTCGGCGATCGGTCCGCGTGCGCGCATGCCGGCGTTGAAAACCACCAATGTTGGCGTGCCGATTTCGTTGCTGACTTGCTCAAACAATTTCGCAACATCGCTTGGCTCACTGGCATCGCAGTAATACGCGCGCGCTTTTGTTTCATCGACGAGCGCCTGAAGCTTTTCCAGATTTGCGCGCCGCGAGCGCGACTTGCATGCCCTCCCGTGCGCATAGGCGGGCGATGGATGCGCTTAAGCCTTTGCCTACTCCGACGATTAATGCGACTTCATTGGTCATGAGTTGCCTTTACTCTAACCTCTCTCCCCCGCTTTGCGAGGGAGAGAATAAAGTCCGGCGACAACAGCACTCGATCTCACTAAACCGACCGCCCACCATCGACAGGAAACTCAACGCCGGTGATGAAGTCCGCATCGTCCGATGCCAAATACACGCAAGCTTTGGCAATGTCCGCCGGCGTCGCCAAGCGACCAAGGGGAATATTGGCGAGAAATTTTTTCTGATTTTCCGGGGTATTTTCTACGCCGGAAAATAACGTGAACATGCCGGTCGGCGACATCACCGGCGCAACGGCGTTGACGCGAATATTGTCCGGGCCAAGCTCGGCGGCCATGGCTTTCGATAACACGTTCGCCGCGGCCTTCGAAGCGCTATACCACACCAAACCGGGGCGCGGGCGCATGCCGGACACCGAACCGATATTGATAATGCAGCCGCGTTTTTTCGCGCGCAAAATCGGCACCGTCGCCATTGTCATCAAGTAAATCGATTTGATGTTGACATCGAGCACGCGATCGAACGTTGCTTCATCGGTTTCCAACATCGGTTGATTCGGGTGGCTGTAACCGGCATTGTTGACGACGATATCCAGCGTACCAAAATTTTTCATCGTCGCAGCGACGAGTGCGTCAATGTCGGCGCGTTTGGTAACATCGCATTTGATCGCAAAAGCATTCGCACCGAGCTCGGCGGCAACTTTTTTCGCGCCCTCTTCGTTCATATCCGCCACAGCAACTTTCGCGCCTTCGGCCACATAGCGGCGCGCAATTTCCGCGCCGAATCCGCTCGCCGCACCGGTCACGATGGCGACTTGATCTTTTAATCGCATTATTGATTCCTCAAAGTAAAACATTGGTGACAATGCGATATTATAAATCGAGCATCGCCACGATCCTTATTCTGCTTGCTTCCTGGCAACGCATGCCTGGAAGGGCCGCATCTGGACATTGCCTCTGAGGCCAATGCCTTAGCGGCCCATGGAATAGAATTCCGCGTTCGGCATCATGCCGGTCATGTTCGCCATGCGATTCGATAGCGCAAAAAAAGCGGCGATGGCGCCGATGTCCCACGCGTCTTCGTCATTAAATCCATGATTTTAAGCGCGGCGAAATCTTCGTCGGAAATTGTGTGCGATTCTGTTGCGACTTTCATTGCGAAATCCAACATCGCGCGTTGGCGTGGCGGCAAATTCGCTTTTCGATAATTCACGGCAATTTGATCGGCGATCAACGGCTGCTTCGCATAAATGCGCAGCATCGCGCTATGAGACACCACGCAGTAAACACAATTATTCGCGCCGCTGGTGGCGACGACGATCATTTCTTTTTCCGCTTTCGATAACGCGTTTTCTTTCAGCATCAACGCATCGTAGTAAGCGAAGAACGCGCGAAATTCCGCCGGGCGTCGCGCGAGCGCAGCGAACACATTCGGGAATAAATCCGGCTTTTTCTTGTACCTTCAAAATTTGCTCGCGAATGTCTTCGGGCACATCTTTTAGTTCGGCGAGCGGGTAGCGGCTTGTTGTTTGGGACATGTTTAATTCCTTCGAAGAATCAATTATTTCGAGTGTAGATTACCGGCACGCATCACTTAAGAACTTACCCTCCTCCCCTTGAAGGGGAGGAGGCAAATTTCTCTGCGGGTTCGAATACGAACAATTGCGATTATTAATCCGATAATAAAAAATCCCTAACCGCAGAAACCTGCGCATCATCCATCAACGCCGGCGCATGGCCGGTATTCGCAATTTCAATCGACGAAACATTGCCTCGCCCGACGTTTTCATTTGCTCAACCGTTTCGCGCAGCAGTAAATCCGAATCCGCGCCACGAATCACCATGACCGGACAAGTGACGCTTTGCCAGAACGGCCACAAACTCACATCCTGCATCACGCTGCCTTTGAAGACATCCGCAATCGCCGGATCGTAATGCAATACAAATTTTCCGTTGGGCGCTTGCTTCGCGCTGTGCTGCGCCATGTGTTGCCATTGGGCGTCGGTAAGTTTGCCGAACGGCGCCATGACGACACGCAGATATTGCTCGACATCGTACAGACTTTCCATTGTCGGCGCGCGACCGACATATTGCGCCAGGCGCTCCAGCGAGGCTTTTGGAATAAATGGCCCAACATCGTTCATCACCAAGCGGCGAATCGGCGTATTCGGCTGTCCCGCGAGCATCATGCCGATTAAGCCACCCATGGAGGTGCCGACCCAATGCACGGTTTCCACGTTGAGCCGCGCGATCAACGCGTTCATATCGGCGAGATATTGCGGGATAGCTATAGTCCGCAGGATGGCTCAGCCATTGACTCTCACCGCGACCGACGATATCGGGGCAAATGACGCGGTAGCGATCTTGCATCGCTGCGGCAAGCACATCAAAATCGCGGCCGTTGCGTGTTAGGCCGTGAACGCAGATGAGGACATTTGGATTGTTGATGTCGCCCCATTCGGTGTACGCGATTCGATGAAAGCCATGGGGGCCGAGGCCTAGGAACGACGATTTGCTGCATTTTGGTTTAGTTAAGGTTTTTCGTTCTGGGAAAAGACGCTCGACTTTTTCGACCGGCCCTCACCCTAACCCTCCCGCATAGCGGGAGAGGGAGCAATAACCCCCTCGCCCCGCTTCGGGGAGAGGGGAAAGCCTGGCGATCGCATAGACGTCACTCAATATTCCTCGCCCGCTCGCGCAACTGAAATTTCTGAATTTTCCCCGTCGAAGTTTTCGGCACGAACCGAACACAATGGTTTTGGGACACTTAAATCCCGCCAGCCGTTCGCGGCAAAACGCGATAATTTCTTCTGCGTGTCGCGCTTGCGCCTTCGCGCAACTCAACAAACGCGCAAGGGGTCTCGCCCCACTTTTCGTCGGGCTTGGCGACGACGGCCGCGCCGATCACCGCAGGATGTCGATACAACACATCTTCCACATCGAGCGACGAAATATTTTCACCGCCGGAAATGATAATGTCCTTGGAGCGATCTTTAATTTTCGAATAGCCGTCCGGATAGGTCACAGCCAGATCGCCGGAATGAAACCAGCCGCCTTTGAATGCGTCATGCGTGGCTTTCGGATTTTTCAAGATAACCCTTCATTGTGATATTGCCGCGAAACATAATCTCGCCCATGGTCTCGCCGTCCCACGGCACCGGCGTCATGGTTTCCGGATCCATCACCACCATATCTTCTTGCAACAAATAAGCAACACCTTGGCGCGAATTTTTCTCGGCGCGTTGCTCTAACGGCAGATCTTTCCATTCTCGATGGGGTGAGCACACGGACGCAGGCCCGTAAATTTCCGTGAGGCCGTAGGTGTGCACCAAACTGAATCCAAGGCTTTCCATGCCTTCGATCATCGCTGCCGGCGGCGACGCGCCGGCAACCATCGCGGAAACCGGATGATTGATACCGCGCTTCATTTCTTCGGCGCGTTAATTAGCGTCGAATGAACAATCGGCGCGCCGCAATAGTGGCTTACTTTTTCCGTGCGCATCAAATCGAAAATAGTTTTCGCTTCAACTTTTCGTAAACAGACATTCGTTCCGGCTTGAGCGGCGATCGTCCACGGAAAACACCAACCGTTGCAATGAAACATCGGCAACGTCCACAGATAAACCGGGTGACGTTGCATATCCCAGGTCAGCACATTGCCGACGGCATTCATGTAAGCGCCGCGATGGTGACACACAACGCCTTTCGGATTGCCCGTCGTGCCCGAGGTGTAGTTAAGCGAGATCGCGTTCCATTCGTCGCTTGGATAAGCGAAACTTAAAATCGGCATCGCCCTCAGCCAGAAATTCGTCGTAGTTCTGCTTGCCCAGGCGCTTTCCTTGCTCCCGAGAACATCGGATCGATCACATCGATCACTACAGGCTTTTTCTTCAGCAGCGACAACGCTTTTTCAATCGTCGCTGAAAATTCCGAATCGCAAAACAGTATTTTCGCTTCGCCGTGCTCGAGCATGAACGCAATGGCCTCGGCATCAAGACGCGTATTCAAGCGCATTGAGCACCGCGCCGAACATCGCCGGGCCGAAATGCATATCGACCATCGCCGGAATATTCGGCAACATTGCCGCGACCGTATCGCCTTCAACGAATGCCGCGCTTTTTTAGCGCCGACGCAAGTTTGCGGCAACGAGCATATTCTTGCTTCCAGGTGTAGCGCTCGCTGCCGTGCACAACGGCGGTTCGATTGGGATAGACATAGGCCGCCTTGTCCAAAAAAGAAAGTGGTGTGAGCGGGATGAAATTCGCACTATTTTTATCGAGATTCGTATTGTAAGAATGACTCATGTTTGGTTTTCCGCTTTAATGCGTTTGTCTACTTTGAATTGCACTCCGCGGTGTGCAATGAATAGCTCCTTTAACTTGAGGCGCTGATATTTCCCGGTTGTCGTGACCGGGACATCGGTGCCAAAAACCACTGCCTTTGGCGATTTGGAAAAAGGCATGACCTTGCGACACTCGATGAGCACATCGGTTTCCGACAGCGCCACGCCCTCCTCTTTCACGATGTACGCGCCGACTTCTTCGCCATACCATTCGTTATCGAACGCAATCGCCAGGCCGACTTTGACGCCGGGTATCGATTGCAACACTTCTTCGATTTCGAAAGGACTATATTTCACGCCACCGCGATTGATCAGCTCTTTGATCCGCCCGGTAATGAAATAAAACTTTCGACCCGTCGCGTCCGGTTGAAAAAATCCCTCGTCGCCGCTACGAAACCAACCATGTGCAAACGCTTCCTGGTTAGCATCGTCGCGATTGAAATAACCCAGCATAATATTCGGCCCGCGCAGCACGATTTCGCCACGCTCACCAGCAGGCAATGCGTTTCCTTCCGGATCGTGAATATCCATTTCGTTAACGTCAAGCGGCGTGCCAAAAGATGGGTAACCATATTGCGTCAACCAACGCATATGCTCTTGCGCCTCAAGATCCAATGGCATGACGCACGCGAATGCGGTCGTTTCCGATAAACCATAACCGTGAACGATTTTTTTCTTGAATTGTTCAGTGAAACGTTTCACCAATGAGACCGACATCGTTCCGGCACCGAACACAAAATGGCTGAAACACGAGAGATCGAGGGTCGAGAGGTCTTCGTTGGCTTCGCACAAAAACTGAAATATTGTCGGCACAGCCGAGACGACGGTTACGCGACTTTCCGCAATGCGATGCCAGAAAACGCTGGCTTTGAATGCCCGATTCAATACGACCGAAGCGCCAACAAAGAGCGGCGTAATGATTGTCACGCACAAGCCATTGACATGATGGACCGGTAGCACACACATGAAACGCACATCGGCGGTTAAGTCTTTGCCAATCGGCACCGCTTTTGCAATCGCAAAGTAAATTGTATTGCGACAGCATCACACCCTTCGGTGCGCCAGTCGTGCCGCTGGTATAAACCAACAACGCTTGCTCTTCCAGCATGGCCGCTGTGGGGAGCGTGAATTTGTCCTCGCACGCATCCAAGCGGCGCTGATAGTCCGCATCCATAACAATCACGTTTTCTAAGCACGCGGATTGGGCCTTTAACTTTATGCCGCGTGCCGCATATTCCGGCGCCGCTAACATGACCTTGCAGCCGGCGTTCTGCAAGATGAACGCGATGCGGCTGTCGTCTTCGGCGGCATTTTGTGGCGTAGCGACTGCGCCAAGCTTCCAGCACGCAAAACAGGCAATCACTGCATCAGGGTGGTTGTAAGCAAGGGTCGCCACTTTGTCGCCGCGTCCCACACCGTACGCCTCGCGCAATAAATTCGCGAGTTGATTCACGCGACGATCAAGTTGCTTGAAAGTCCACTGCGCTTGTTCACCGTTGTCGTCGTTGTGATAAAACAAAAACGTTTTGTCGGCGAATGCTGCCGCTTGACGCTCTAGCAGCTCGCCAATCGACCGTTCGGCAACGAGGTATTGATCGGGTGGAATACCGCGTACCGTTCGCGCGTGGCGAATTTTTTCTGGTAGCTGGCTAACGCTCGAGTAGTTCATGCTTCTTGATTCAGGAATTCGTGACGCACGTATTTTTGCTCTTCGGTGACGATGACATTTAGCGGGATATCGTGTTCTTCAATCGGTACCTGCTCGACGATTTGCGTCGAAAACGCTGGGGCAACCAAACTCGAAAAAGGGCCCAACTCCTCCAGCAAGCGATCGTAAAACCCACCGCCATAGCCGAGCCGATTGCATTGGGCATCGAACGCCACGCCTGGCACCAAGACGAATTCGATATCTTCCGCCACTATTTTCTCACAGCGCTCGGGGTTGGGCTCGAGGATTCCCCAGACGCCGGGCGTTAAATCCGTGTCGATATTTTTCACTCGGAATAAATCGAGTTTTTTCTCCGCTCGATTCACTTTGGGAAGAATTAATATTTTTCCTTGTGCGAGCGTCGCACGCACGAACTCCATCGTGCTGAACTCCGCCGCGATACTCATGTAAGCCATCACCGTCTGCGCGTCGTTGAATCCGCCCATGGCCAACACTCGTTTGCTGATGACACGATTCGCCGTTTGGCGCGCAGGCAAACTCATCGCCGATCGGCGTTCGATCACCGCATTGCGCAACTCGATTTTCGCAGCTTGCGTGGTCATACGCGCATGCCCGATCTTAGCTGGGGTTCTTGGCTCAACATTTGCAACATTGCTTTCGCTTTGTCGAGTGTCTCTTGAAATTCTTCCTCCATGACCGAATCGGCCACAATGCCGCCGCCGACCCAAAAGCGAATTTTCGCGTCGGCATAAATCAACGTGCGAATCGCGATGTTGATATCCATCGCGCCGTCACTGCCGATGTAACCGATCGATCCGCAATACACGCCGCGCCGATGCGGTTCCAGTTCCTCGATAATTTCCATCGCGCGCAGCTTCGGCGCGCCGGTGATCGAACCGCCGGGGAAACACGCTTTCAGCAAATCGATGCAGTCGCAATCGCCCCGCAGCGTGCCCGTTACGGTGCTGACCAAATGATGTACCGTCGCAAACGATTCGATGTCGAATAATGTCGGCACACGCACCGAGCCAGTCTCGCATACTTTACCGAGATCGTTGCGCAGCAAATCTACAATCATTACGTTTTCCGCTTGATCTTTGGTCGCGTTGCGTAAATTGATTTTTTCATTTTCATCGAGAATCGCATCGGTGTTTCGCGGCCGCGTGCCCTTAATCGGCTTGGTCGATACTTGCTTGGCGCGCACTTGCAAAAAACCTTCGGGCGATGAACTTAAAATTTGCACAAACGGCAATTGCAAATAGGCCGCCATCGGCGCTGGATTCACCTTACGCAATTCACGATAAGCCGTCCAAGGATCGCCACCCGCGCGGGCGCTGAAACGTCGCGTGAGATTCACTTGATAACAATCGCCATCGGTGATGTAGCGTTTTAGTTTTTCGAAGCGTTCGCCGTATTGCGCGAGATCCAAATCGGGCTCGACATCTGACAGCACGTGGAACGGAATCGTCCAGCGCGAACCGGCATCGCCCATGAAATCCCACACTAATTGCTCCCAACGCTTGGTCGTCATGTGGTCACCGCCATGGCTCACTAGCGTCGTTTTTTTCAATTGATGATCGACAACAATCGCCCAATCGTATATCCCAATCGCCATGTCGGGAATATTTGCGTCGTCTTCTGCAATGCTCGGCAATCGTTCCAAGCGCCGCGCAAGATCGTAACCGAAATAGCCAACCGCGCCACCGGCAAATGGAATATCGGCAATCGCTGGAACGTGAGCGCTTAACCAAGGGCGCAACAAATCAAAGGGATTGTCGTCCAGAATGCGTAACTTCGTCGCCACGAGAAATTTCCGTCGTTACCGACCGCGCGTAACGAATGTCGCAATCGGATCGGCAACGAGAATATCAAAGCGACCTTGCTCCGTTCGCGGCGCGCCACTATCCAACCAAATCGGCCAATCGTGGTCGCGAATCGTCTCGAACAAGCGGCTGCTGTCTTCGTGATACTTGAAGTTCGTGGAGGAGTGGCGTTGGCATGGCCATATTGTCGAGGGATGTGGCGAAAATGACAAGGTTCGCGGATCTTTAATGACAGCAAGCCAGGAGCCGCATGGATACTGGCTCACTAGGCCATGCCTTGCCACAAGGCAAGCAGGAAGCGGGCGCTGGCAATGCTTAAACAAAAATGTAGGGGGGATCAAGCGTAGCGGATCCACCGAACAATTGACTCAGGAGCCGAGAATTTTATCCAACGCCCCACGAATCCGCTTCCGGAATCGCCACCGCCTTCTGCGCCACCCGATCAACAAACACATGCACAAAATGCCCGAACGCAGCGGGCTCATCGTCGTCTTGCTTAAATATTCCGATTTCAAAGCGCACCGAGCTATTGCCGATTTTCGCGACGCGTAATCCGACGTCGACGGATTCGGGAAATGCCAATGATTTTTTGTACTGACACATGGTTTCAACGACCAAGCCGACTATCGCGCCATCGCGATAGTCAAGCCCGCCATGGCGCATGAGGTAATCGTTCACCACGGTATCGAAGTAGGAATAGTAAACGACGTTATTCACATGGCCGTAAACATCGTTATCCATCCATCGCGTCGGGATGGTTAGGAAATGTTTGTAGCTCGCGCGCGTTTCGCTCATGTCGTGCGATTGGCTTTATCTTGATCGTTGGTGGCTTTTATTTTGTCGCGAATATCTTGCCAATCTTGATCGGACAAATTGGCCAGATGCGTGAACGATGCGCCATTGGCGAGATAGCCCGCGCCGTCGAGCGCGATGGTTTGACCGGTGAGCCAGTCGCAACCATCGGCCATCAAAAACGTCGCGAGGTTTTGGATTTCGGAAAGTTCACCGGTGCGCCCCATCGGGTTGCCGTCGGCTCGGGATAACGCATCTTTGCCGGGACTCAAGCGATCCCACGCACCCTTGGTATAGATCGGCCCGGGTGCGATAGCGTTGAGGCGAATGCCGTAGCGGCCCCACTCCACCGCGAGGGATTTTGTCATCGCATCCAATCCGGTTTTCGCCATGGCCGACGGCACCACAAACGGCGAGCCGGTCCACACCCAGGTCACGAGAATGGAAATCACCGAGCCTTTGACTTTGTCTTGAATCCAGCGCTTGCCGATGCCTTGCGTGACGTAAAACGTGCCGTGCAACACGATGTTGGTGATGGCATCGAAGCCACGCGGCGATAAATCTTCGGTGCGGCTGATGAAGTTTCCGGCGGCATTATTCACCAAGTCCGGTGAGTGGGCCATCCTCCCAAATTTTTTCGATCATCTCCTCGACTGCCGAGGCATTGCGAATATCGATATCGAATGTTTTAACGGAACCGCCGTGCGCTGCCATCAGTTCTTTCGCGGTTTCGTCGAGAACGTTTTTTCGGCGGCCGCAAATGTAAATATCCGCGCCGAGCTCGAGATATTTTTCCGCCATCGCGCGGCCCAGGCCCGTGCCGCCGCCGGTGATTAGGATGCGTTTGCCGGTTAGGAGTTTTTCTTTGAACATGAATGTGGCCTTCAAATTTTATAACTATCCGTAGGGCGGGTCCCACCCGTCATTTCTACGATTTTCTGTTCGGCGGGTGGAACCCGCCCTACATGCGATTCGGCGAGTGCGCGTAGGGCTAAATCCGCACTGCCGCTTTAATCTGCTCCAACGCACTCGGATCATCCAGACGTCGTCAAATCTCCCGCATCTTTGCCTTCAGCAATCGCTTGAATGCTCCGCCGCAATAATTTTCCGGAACGCGTCTTCGGCAACAGCGTAATGAAATGCACTCGCGACGGCCGCGCAATCGCGCCTAACAAATTATCGACCGCTTGCATCACTTCTTTTTCTAACGCTGCGCGGCCGGCTTCATCGGCGACGCGGCTTGCATCTTTCAATACGGCGAATGCGACCGGCATTTGACCTTTGAGTTTATCTTCGACGCCGACGACGGCGACTTCCGCGACGTTCGGGTGGCTTTGAATTGCTTCTTCGATTTCGCGTGTGCCAAGGCGATGACCCGCGACATTGATCACATCGTCAGTGCGGCCGAGGATGAAGTAATAGCCGTCTTGATCGCGGATGCCCCAATCGAATGACGAATACGCAAGCTTGCCTTTGAAGTTGGTGAAGTAGGTATTGACGAAGCGCTCGTCGTCGCCCCAGATGGTCGTCATGCAGCCCGGCGGTAACGGTGGCATAACCGCGACGACGGCTTTTTCATTGTCGCCTACCTCTTCGCCGGTGACTTCGTGCAGCAACTTCATGTTGTAGCCGTATACCGGAAAACTCGGGCTGCCGAATTTTCGCGGCGTGTCTTCCACGCCCAACATCGCAGACAATATCGGCCAGCCGGTTTCCGTTTGCCAGTAATGATCGATGATTGGTTTCTTAATGCCATCATTAATCCAACGAGCAGTCGGCTCGTCCAACGGCTCACCGGCCAAAAACAAATAGCGCAGCGAACTCAAATCATATTTCGTGAGTAACTCAGGATCTTGTTTTTTCAGAACCCGAATCGCCGTCGGCGAGCTGAACATGATGCTGACTTTATGTTCCTGCACCAGCTTCCACCAGATGCCGCCGTCGGGGCGAATCGGCAAACCTTCATACAGAATCGTTGTGCAGCCGTTGATCAACGGCGCATAAATAATGTACGAGTGCCCGACCACCCAGCCGATATCGCTGGTGGTGAACATCGTCTCGCCGGGCTTGCAGCAGAAAATATATTTCATCGACGCCGCGAGCGCGACGGCATAACCGCCGGTGTCGCGCTGCACGCCTTTCGGTTTGCCGGTGGTGCCGGAGGTGTAAAGAATATACGACGGCTCGCTCGATTCCATCCACGTGATTGGCACTTGCTCGTTCATGTGTTGCGCGCGCAGTGTTGCGTAATCGAGATCGCGGCCGGCAACGAGTTTCATTTCTTTATCTAAGCCGCGATTCACCAGAACAACATTTGTCGGTGGAAATTCGGCAAGCCGAATCGCTTCATCGACCAAATGTTTGTACGGAATGACCTTGCCGGCGCGCATGCCTGCGTCGGAAGTGATCATGACTTGCGGTTTTGCGTCATCGATACGCGTCGCCAAACTCGCCGACGCGAAGCCACCGAACACGACGGAGTGAATCGCGCCGATGCGCGCGCAGGCGAGCATCGCAAACATCGCTTCGGGGATCATCGGCATGTAGATCAAGACGCGATCGCCTTTGGCGACACCTAGCGATTTCAGCACCGCCGCCATCCGATTTACTTCGTGGAATAAATCCCGATAAGAGAATTTTTTCTCTTCGTTAGTTTCGGTGGAAACGTAGATTAGCGCGGTTTGTTCGGCGCGCTCCGCGAGGTGGCGGTCGATGGCGTTGAAACAAAGATTGGTTTCACCACCGACAAACCATTTCGCAAACGGTGGCTTGGAATAGTCGAGAACTTGAGTGAAAGGCTTATGCCAGCCGACGTGCTTGGCTTCCTCGCGCCAGAAGGCATCGGGGTTTTCGATGGATTGTTTGTGGAATTCTTTGTAGGTGGTCATTTAACTGCGGTCTCCCCGTTGACTACTCCTTCCCCTTCAAGGGGAAGGTTGGGATGGGGATGGGTCATGTGGTAGCAATTGAACCCATCCCCACCCTATCCCTCCCCTTGAAGAGGAGGGAATTCTGATTTTACGCGTTTACGTTAACAACCAACCGCCCACGCACCTGCCCCGCCAAAATCTCCGGCGCTTTGCCAATCGCTTGCACGAGTGAAATTTCTGTCGTCATTGCATCAAGCTTAGCGCTATCGAGATCCGCCGCCAAACGCGCCCACGCTTCCAAGCGCGCGGCTTTCGGCGCCATCACGCTGTCGATGCCGACCAAACTTACGCCACGCAAAATGAATGGCGCAACGCTGCTCGGGAAATCCATGCCTTGCGCGAGACCACATGCGGTGACGACGCCTAGATATTTTGTCGCCGCGCAAACATTCGCGAGCGTATGGCTGCCGACCGTATCGACCGCGCCGGCCCAGCGCTCTTTCGTCATCGGTTTGCCGGGTGACGGACAACGTCGCACGATCGATCACTTCGCTCGCACCCAGAGATTTCAAATAGTCGGCTTCGTTCATGCGGCCGGTTGAAGCGACGACCGTGTAGCCGCGCTTTGCCAGCAGCGCGATAGCGACGCTGCCCACGCCGCCGGCCGCGCCGGTAACGAGAATCTCACCTTTATCGGGCGTCACGCCGTGCTTCTCCAGACCCAATACGCACAGCATCGCGGTGTAGCCCGCCGTGCCGATTGATGCCGCTTGTTTGGTCGTAAATCCAGACGGCAACGGCACCAACCATTCGCCTTTCAAACGCGCTTTCTGCGCCAGGCAACCCCAGTGCCCTTCGCCCACGCCCCAACCGTTCAACACCACTTTGTCGCCGACTTTCCACAGCGCAGAATTGCTTTCCTCAACCGTGCCTACGCCGTCAACGCCCGGCACCATCGGAAACTTGCGCACCACCGGCGCTTTGCCGGTAATCGCGAGGCCATCTTTGTAGTTGATCGTGGAATAGTCGACGCGAATCGTCACATCGCCTTCGGGCAAATCGCTTTCGTTGATATCGGCGATTTTGGCATCGGTGCCGGCATCGGTTTTGTTTAGGAGAATGCCTTTGAACATGTTGTGTCTCGATGAATTAGGTTGAAATTGAGACTATTTTATCCTACATGCTGATACGCGAGATACTCGCGCGACTGCATTTCGCGCAGCCGACTCACGGTGCGCGGAAACTCCTGGCTGTTCGGCCCGCTTCGATACAACTCTTGCATCGGCACATCGGCACTCATAATCAAATTTACGCGCTGATCGTAAAGCACGTCGATGAGCCAAGTGAAGCGACGCGCTTCCGATGCTTGCTCCGCGGTCATGCTCGGAACGTTGCTCAGCATGACGGTGTGAAAGCGTTTCGCTAATTCCAGATAATCCGATTGCGAGCGCGCGGTACCGCACAACTCGGCGAAATCGAACCAGCCGATGCCTGAAGACGCGCTCCTGGCTTGGATCTTGCGATCATTGATTTCGATCGCACCGTGACGCGGTGCGCCTGTGGTAAGCGTCGTAAAGGCGCGCAGCATCGCTTCATCCGCGGCAGCGCCGAGCGGCGAATGGTACAAATCCAATTGCGCCAAGCTGCGCAGACGATGATCGGTATCGCCGTCAAGCTCAATAATGTCGAGATGCTTTTTTAACAAAGCGATGGCCGGTAAAAAACGTTCGCGCTGCAAGCCGTTTGGATATAGTTTGTCGGGACTGTAGTTCGACGTCATCACGCAAACGATACCGCGCGCGAACATGGTTTCGAGCAGCCGCGCAAGGATCATGGCGTCGCCGATATCACTGACGTGAAATTCGTCAAAGCACAACACGCGTACATCGCGCGCGAGCTTTTCGCCGATAATCACTAATGGATCGCTTTCATGCGTTACGTGCGCGAGTTCGCGATGGATGCTTTGCATGAAGGCGTGAAAGTGTACGCGGCGTTTGCGTCGATACGGTAAGCTGTGAGTAGAACGCGTCCATCAACATGCTTTTGCCACGACCAACGCTGCCGTGAATGTAGAGTCCGCGCGGCGGCTCACGACGACCAAAGGTTTTCATGAACATGCGGCCACGATAGGATTTGAATTCGATCAGTTCATCGAAAAGTTGCTGCAAGCGCGTGGCGGCACGTTCCTGCGCGGGATCGGCGCGAAAACCTTCAGTTTGTTTTTGTTTTTCGTACCAGCTGAGAGGTCCAGCGGATGCGGCACTTGGCATAGCATGGCCGGAGGAGCGCTCTGCTATTGGTTCTTCAGACATTGCCAAGATAATTGGTCATTGCGAGCTACCCGTATCGGTGCTACCGATACCGCCTGTGGCCCATGAACCGCCGGCGTTCGTTCTTGCACCTCCACATGTCATCCCGAGCAAAATGTTCATTGTAAGGAAACGACGTGACGAAGCAATCTAACGGTACTTAAAAACGAGATTGCTTCGCTTCGCTCGCAATGACAAGTCGGTAAGATTGCGTGTACGTTCTCAAAAATGCAACGCACGCTTATCCACCGCCAACGCCGCTTCATGCATCACTTCCGACAACGACGGATGCGCATGAACGATACGCGCAATGTCTTCCGATGACGCACCGAATTCCATCGCGACGACGGCTTCGGCGATCAACTCGGAAGCAAACGGACCAAGAATATGCACGCCAAGAATACGATCGGTTTTTGCATCGGCCAACATTTTGATAAAGCCATGAGTTTCGCCGAGACCTTTGGCGCGGCCGTTCGCCATAAACGGAAAACTGCCCGTGCGATACTCGGCACCTCGCGCTTTCAATTGCTTTTCGGTCTCGCCGACCCACGCGATTTCCGGCGCGGTATATATCACCCACGGAATCGTATCGAGATTAACGTGGCTCTTTTGGCCTGCGATCAATTCGGCGACAGCGACGCCCTCCTCCGATGCTTTGTGCGCGAGCATTGGTCCGCGCACCACATCACCAATGGCGTAAACATTGCTGGCGATCGTTTTGCAGGTGCCGTCAACTTGGATGAAGCCTTTTGCGTCTAGCTTAACGCCGAGCACATCGAGATTGAGGCCGGTTGTGTTTGGCGCGCGACCGACCGCCATGATGAGTTTATCGACAGTCAATTGCTTCGCGCCGTCCGCGCCTTCGTATTCGATTGTGACTTGGTTTTTCGCCGATGTGACGGTTTTTATTTTTACGCCGAGCTCTATTGCCAAGCCTTGCTCTTTAGTGAATATTTTGCGCGCTTCACTTGCGACTTGCTCGTCGACCGCGCCGAGAAATTCCGGTAACGCTTCAAGAATCGTCACGTCTGCGCCAAGGCGCTTCCAAACGCTGCCCATCTCCAAACCGATTACGCCGGCACCGATCACGCCGAGTTTTTTCGGAACGCTGGGAATAGCCAACGCGCCTTCGTTATCGAGGATCAACTGATTGTCAACTTTCCCAAATGGCAACACGCGCGGCACGGAACCGGTTGCGATGACGACATGCTTTGCGGAAATCGTTTCGCGCTTTTCGCCGTCAACAACTTCGATTTGATAAACCTCGCCAGCGCCGACAAAGCGTCCGAGGCCGAGCATCGACGTAACTTTATTTTTCTTCAGCAAATAACCAATTCCGCTCGTAAGCTGATCGACGATCTTAGCTTTACGCGCGAGCATTTTGGTGAGATCGAGGGTGACGCCTTGGATCTGAATTCCATGATCGGCAAAGCTATGGGTCGCGCGATGATAATTTTCCGAAGATTCGAGTAGCGCTTTAGATGGAATGCAGCCGACATTCAAACACGTACCGCCGAGGCTCGGTTCGCCCTTGGCGTTTTTCCAGTTATCGACACAAACGGTATTGAAACCAAGTTGTGCGGCGCGGATCGCTGCGACATAACCACCGGGACCGCCACCGATTACGGCGACATCGAAGGATTGAGACATTCAAAAGACCTGTGAAATGTGAAGGGTGAAAAGTGAAGAGTGAAAGTTCAAAATCAATGCGAGAGGTTGATTTTCCTTTTCACCTTTCACTTTTCTCCCTTCACAACTCGAGCTTAAAGTTCGAGCAGAAGCCGCGCCGGATCTTCCAACGCGTCTTTCATCGCGACCAACGACAGCACGGCTTCGCGACCATCGATGATGCGGTGATCGTAAGATAGCGCCAGATAATTCATTGGGCGGATGACGATTTGGCCATTCTCCACAACCGGACGTTCTTTGGTTGCATGAACGCCGAGGATCGCCGACTGTGGCGGATTAATAATCGGCGTCGACAGCATCGAACCGAAAACGCCGCCGTTGGAAATGGAGAACGTGCCGCCAGATAATTCCTCAATGGTGAGCTTACCGTCTTGCGCGCGCGCGCCGAAATCGGCGATGCGTTTTTCGATGTCGGCGAACGACAATCGATCGGCTTCGCGAATGATCGGGACAACTAAACCGCGCGGACTGCCGACAGCGATGCCGATGTCGTAGTAACCGTGATAGATGATGTCGTTGCCGTCAATCGACGCATTCACCAACGGGAATTTTTTCAGCGCGGCGACCGCAGCTTTGACGAAGAACGACATGAAACCAAGCTTGACGCCATGCTCTTTCTCGAATTTTTCTTTGTACTTATTGCGCAATTCCATGACCGGCTGCATGTTGACTTCGTTGAACGTCGTCAAGATCGCGGCAGTGGATTGCGATTGCACTAAGCGCTCGGCGATGCGCGCGCGCAAGCGTGACATTGGTACTCGTTGCTCGGGCCGGCCAGTGATGCGCATCGTTGTGACATTCAAAGCCTCGACCGGTGCGGGCGCTGCGGGCTTTGCCTCGCTGTGGGCGATGACGTCACCTTTTGTGACGCGTCCACCACGACCGGTACCGGCAACATCTCCGGCATTCAAACCTTGTTCCACTAGCATTTTGCGCGCTGCCGGAAGGGCATCAGCCTGACCGGGTAGCCCTAGGCTAGCCACTGGCCTAGGGCCAGAGGCAGGCGCTGCTTGGCTCACAGCCACGGCAGGCTTGGGAGCCGCATCCGGTTTGGCTGCTGGCGCAGCGGCTTTTGCGATTGCCGCTTTTGCTTCCGTATCAATGGAGGCGATGATTTCGTTACTGGTAACCGTGCCGCCATCGGCTTTGGCAATTTTGACCAACACGCCGGACATTGGCGCCGGCAACTCCATCACCACTTTGTCGGTTTCGATGTCGATCAAATTTTCATCGCGCTCGACATAGTCTCCGGGCTTTTTGTGCCAGGTGACGAGCGTGGCCTCGGCCACCGATTCGGACAATTGCGGAACTTTGACATCGACAAGCATATTCTCTCCAGAAGATTACTTGGTGGGTGTAAAACTTAACGCGGCATCGAGCACCGCTTTTTGCTGTTCGTTGTGCTTCGCTAAATAACCAACCGCAGGCGACGCCGACGATGGCCGCAGCGCATAGGCCAATTCTTGATCTTCACGCATATCGCGCAATAAATAATGTTGGATGCGATGCCACGCCCCTTGGTTTCCCGGCTCCTCTTGCGCCCAAATGACACTCTTGGCTTTCGGGTAGCGTTGCATCTCGGCGGCGAATTCTTTGTGCGGAAACGGATAGAGTTGCTCGAGGCGAATAATCGCAATATCGTCAATGTTGCGAGCACGCCGTTCGGCCAAAAGATCAAAATAAATCTTTCCACTACAGGCGACGACGCGTTTGACTTTTTTCGCGTCGAGCGAATCGATCTCGCTGATCACCGGCTGGAATCCCCCGGTGGCCAAATCGTTCAGATCGGACGTCGATTCTTTGCGGCGCAACAGGCTTTTTGGTGTGATGACAATGAGCGGTTTGCGCATCGGCCGCACCATTTGTCGACGCAACAAATGGAAAAACTGAGCCGGTGTCGACGGCACACACACTTGGATATTGTGTTCGGCACACGACTGCAAATAGCGCTCGAGTCGCGCCGAAGAATGCTCCGGCCCCTGGCCTTCGTAGCCGTGAGGTAGCAACATGGTGAGGCCGCATAGTCTGCCCCACTTCGTCTCACCGGAACTGATGAACTGATCGATCACGACCTGTGCGCCATTAGCGAAATCACCGAACTGCGCTTCCCAAATGACAAACGTCGAGGGGTCAGCCGTTGCATAGCCGTATTCAAAACCGAGCACGGCTTCTTCCGATAACAGCGAATCGATGACGAGAAAATCTGGCTGGCCAGGAAACAGATTTCTCAGAGGAATGTAGTTTCCCGCATCCCACTTTTCGCGATTTTGGTCGTGAAAAACCGCATGGCGATGGGAGAAGGTGCCACGTCCACTGTCTTGCCCGGACAAACGAATCGAATGTCCTTCTTTCAGCAACGAGGCGTAGGCTAGATTCTCCGCCATACCCCAATCCAAAACCAATTTACCGAGCCCCATTTCGCGCCGCGCCGCCATCATTTTTTCAACGGTCGGATGCAATTTAAAATTTTCCGGAAGGGTGGTGAGCCTAACGGCGAGCTCTTCAAGTTCTTTGCGCATCACGGCGGTTTTCGCCGGATGACGCCAATCGATTTTCTGGAACGGTGCCCAGTCGATCGCGAAGGGTGGTTTGTGATTGTAAAGAATCGCGCTGTTAGTGCTCTGTCCGGCGTCCAACGCCGCGCGGATCGACTTGATCATGTCTTCCGCTTCGGTCTCGGCGATCACGCCTTCTTCCGCCAAGCGCAGCGCATAGAGCTTGCGCGTACCCGGATGCTGGGCGATCTTTTTGTACATCAACGGCTGTGTGACTAATGGCTCGTCTTGTTCGTTGTGGCCTAGCTTGCGGAAGCAGACTAAATCGATGATCGCGTCTTTGCCGAATTTCGTGCGGAAATCGAACGCAATTTCAATTGCAAGCAGCACGCTTTCGGGATCATCGCCATTGACGTGGAATACCGGCACTTCAATGAGTTTTGCGATGTCGGTGCAATAAATCGATGAGCGCGTGTCGCGCGGATCAGATGTCGTAAAACCGATCTGGTTATTGACCACCACGTGTACCGTGCCGCCGGTGCGATAGCCGCGCGTTTGCGATAAGGCCATGGTTTCCATCACGACGCCTTGCCCCGCAAAAGCTGCGTCGCCGTGGATCAGCACCGGCAACACTTGCTTGCCATCGCGATCGGAACGCCGCTGCTGGCGCGCGCGCACAGAACCTTCTACTACTGGATTGACGATCTCCAAATGCGATGGATTGAACGCTAACGTTAAATGAACCGCACCGCCGGGGGTGTTGATGTCGCTGGAAAAACCGAGGTGATATTTCACGTCGCCCGACGAAAGGTCCGACGCGTGTTTACCTTCGAATTCGGAAAATAAATCCTTCGGCAATTTTCCGAGCACATTGACCAAGACATTCAAGCGACCGCGATGAGCCATGCCGATGACGATCTCTTGTACGCCGTTGGCGCCCGCGCGCTGAATCAAATTTTCCAGCAGCGGAATTAAGCTTTCGCCACCTTCTAACGAAAAACGTTTTTGGCCGACGTAACGCGTATGTAGATATTTTTCCAGTGTCTCGGCAGCGGTCAAACGTTCGAGAATATGTTTACGCTCGGCGGCATTGTATTTTGCCTTCCCACGCATGCTCTCGAAGCGTTGCTGAATCCAGCGTTTCTGCTCGGTGTCGGTGATGTACATATATTCCACACCGATATTGCCGCAGTAGGTCGCGCGCACGGCCGCGAGGATTTCGCTCAATGTCGCCTGATCGAAACCGACCAACGAGCCGGAATTAAACATCGTTCCCATGTCCGCTTCCGTTAAGCCATAGTGACTCGGCTCAAGTTCGGGGATACGCGGCTTTTCTTGGCGCTTGAGCGGATCTAAGGTCGCGTGGCGCGAGCCTAAAAATCGATGTGCGTTGATTAACTGCAAGACAGAAACTTGCTTGCGCGCATGCTCCGTATCCTGACGCGACACCGTTAAATTTTGCAGACCCGCCTTGGCGCGTTCGGTAAACGCGGCGACGATCGGCGCGTGAGCAATATCCTGCGTCAGCGCGCCGGAGGCCTTTTGCAAGGCATCGAAATACGATTTCCACTCAGCAGCAACACTGGATGGATCGAGCAAATAACGCTCGTACAAATCCTCGATAAAGGGCGCATTAGCGCCAAACAGATGAGAGTTTTCTAAAAAAGTTTTCATCATGGCGCTGGTCCTTTACGAAACAATCTTGTCGTGATCGGCAAACCTCGTATTACGCGCGTTTGTCGACGGGCAAATAGTCGCGACGCACCGCGCCTCGATACAACTGCCTTGGTCGGCCGATTTTTTGTTCCGGATCGGCGATCATTTCGTTCCACTGCGAGATCCAACCAATAGTTCGGCCCATCGCGAAGATCGCGGTGAACATACTGGTCGGTATGCCGAGCGCACGCAACACGATTCCGGAATAAAAATCGACATTAGGATAGAGTTTTTTCTCGACGAAATACGGATCTTCCAGGGCAATTTTTTCCAACGCGAGTGCCAACTTGAAGAGTTTGTTATCGTGCAAGCCGAGCTCGGTCAGAACCTCATGGCAAGTTTTGCGCATAATATCGGCGCGCGGATCCATGTTCTTATAAACACGATGACCAAAGCCCATCAACTTATAGCCGGAACTCTTGTCTTTGGCCATGGCAATGTATTTTGGAATATTCGACACGTCGCCGATTTCGTCGAGCATCTTTAACACCGCTTCATTCGCGCCGCCGTGGGCCGGCCCCCATAGCGCGGCGATACCCGCGGCGATACACGCAAACGGATTCGCGCCGCTGGAACCGGCTAAACGTACGGTGGAAGTCGATGCATTTTGTTCGTGATCGGCATGTAAAATCAAAATACGATCCATGGCCTTGACCAATACCGGATTTGATTCGTATTTTTCGCACGGCGTGGCGAACATCATTTGCAAAAAATTCGCCGCGTAGGAAAGATCGTTGCGCGGATATTGGAATGGCAAGCCGGTGTTGTATCGATAGCACATCGCCGCGATGGTCGGCACTTTTGCAATCAAGCGAATCGCCGAAACATTGCGATGGGTTGGATTATTGATGTCGAGCGAATCATGATAAAACGCCGACAACGCACCCACCACGCCAACCATCACCGCCATCGGATGGGCATCGCGACGAAAGCCTTGGTAAAAACGCGTTAACTGCTCGTGAACCATCGTGTGATGGGTGATGGTGGCATCGAATTCTTTGAGTTCCGCCGGCGTCGGCAATTCGCCGTTGAGCAATAGGTAACAGACTTCGACGAAATCGGATTTTTCCGCGAGTTGCTCGATAGGATAGCCGCGATAGTAAAGATGCCCCACCTCGCCATCGATAAAGGTAATATCCGAGCGACACGCAGCAGTGGATAAAAATCCCGGATCGTACGTAAACAATCCAAGTTTTGACAGGCCACGCACATCAATCACGTCGGGGCCGAGCGTTCCGGAATAAACCGGAAGATCGACCGAATGGCCGGTACCGTTAATGGTTAGGGTCGCTGTACGTTGTGTATCCATCTTTATCTCCGCAGCGCGGCCAACAGGGCCGCATCTTGTTTATTCACGCGTTTGAATCAGTTCCAACATTGGCTTTAGGCTTGCATCGTCGCAAACCTTTCGCGCCATGAGCCAGTCAAATAAATCCTGATCAGGATAAGTTAACAATCGATCAAGCAGTTGCGCTTGCGATTCGTCGAGCGTGTCGATCTTATTGGTTAGAAAGCGCGCCAGGATTAAATCCAGCTCCAACATCCCGCGCCGGCAGCGCCAACGAATACGTTCTTGCTGCTTTGCAGCAAGCATACGCTTATACCGTCCGCTTGACCATAATTTCCTTGATTTTGCCGATGGCTTGTGTCGGGTTTAAGCCCTTTGGGCACACATCGACGCAATTCATAATGGTATGGCAACGGAACAATCGATAGGGGTCTTCCAAATCGTCCAATCGCTCGCTGGTGGCCTGATCGCGGCTATCGGCAATGAAGCGATACGCTTGCAACAGACCCGCCGGGCCGACGAATTTATCGGGGTTCCACCAGAACGACGGGCATGCGGTAGAGCATGCACCACACAAAATACATTCGTACAAGCCATCCAACTCCGCGCGCTCGGCGGGCGACTGCAAGCGTTCTTTGTCAGGTGGCGGCTCGTTGTTTATTAAGTAGGGTTTGATCGAATGATACTGCTTGAAAAACTGCGTCATATCGACGATCAAATCGCGCACCACCGGCAGTCCAGGCAGCGGCCTTAGCACGACAGGCTCTTTTAGTTCAGCTAGATTGGTAATACAGGCCAGGCCGTTTTTACCATTTATATTCATCGCATCCGACCCGCATACGCCTTCGCGGCAGGAACGGCGAAACGCCAACGTATCATCCAGCGTTTTAAGCTTGATAATGGCGTCGAGCAACATGCGATCGGTCGACGCCAACTCAAGATCGTAATCCTGCATGTAAGGCTTGGCGTCGGTTTCCGGGTTGTAACGGTAGATGGAGAATCTCATAAAGTCCTCAAAAGGATGAAGGATGAAGGCGGAAGGATGAACTCAATCGAAGCACTCTTTCATCCTTCATCCCTCCTCCTTCATCCTTGTTAATAAGTTCTAGCCTTCGGTTCAAATCCTTCGGTAGTCAATCCTTTTAGATTGACCGGCTTATAGTCGAGGCGGCTGCCTTCGTAATACCACAAGCTATGCTTGAGCCAATTCACGTCGTCGCGACTTTGGAAATCTTCGCGCGCATGGGCGCCGCGGCTTTCTTTTCGCGCCGCACCAGAGACCAACGTTGCTTCCGCGATTAGCGCCAAGATTTTCTAACTCCAGCGCTTCGATACGCGCGGTGTTGAAGACTTTGCTGCGATCCTTGATCGCGGTGCTGCGCGCGCGATTGGCGATATCTTTAATTTTGCCAACGCCCTCGTCGAGCAATTTACCAGTACGAAATACACCAGAATGAGTCTGAATCGTACGCCGCATATCGGTGCCGACTTGCGTGACATTTTCGCCACTCGCCGTGGTATCTAGCCTGGAGAGCCGCGCCAGTGGCCGATCTGCAGCATCTTTCGGCAGCTCGGCAAAGGATTCTTCACGCTTAACGTGCTTTACCAAATGGTCGCCTGCCGCTTTGCCGAACACCACCAGATCGAGCAAGGAGTTGGTACCCAAACGATTTGCACCATGCACCGATACGCAAGCACATTCGCCGATTGCATACAGTCCATTCACAATCGAATTCGGCACACCATTTTTCGGCTCGACGACTTGCCCATAATAATTGGTCGGAATACCACCCATCATGTAGTGGCATGTTGGCACGACCGGAATGGGCTCTTTAATCGGATCGACGTTGGCGAATTTAATCGCAATTTCGCGAATGCCGGGCAGACGTTTGTTAATCGTTTCCAGGCCGAGATGATCAAGCTTCAGAAACAATGATCTTTTTCCGGGCCAACGCCGCGACCCTCTTTTATTTCTTGATCCATGGACCGCGATATCACGTCGCGGCTCGCGAGATCTTTCATGTTCGGCGCGTAGCGCTCCATGAAACGCTCGCCATTGGCGTTGACAAGATAACCGCCCTCGCCGCGCACGCCTTCGGTAATCAAAACGCCCGCCCCTGCAACGCCGGTCGGATGAAACTGCCAAAACTCCATGTCTTCCAGCGGAATCCCGGCGCGCGCCGCCATGCCAAGGCCATCGCCGGTATTGATAAACGCATTGGTGCTGGAGTGAAAAATCCGCCCTGCCCCGCCCGTCGCCAAAACAGTTGAGCGCGCTTGCAAAATCATCGGCTCGCCGGTTTCCATCTCCAGCGCCACGACGCCGAGTACTTCGCCTTGTTGATTGCGAATTAAATCGAGCGCCATCCATTCGACAAAGAATTGCGTATTCGCACGAACGTTGCGCTGATAAAGCGTATGCAGCATCGCGTGACCGGTGCGATCCGCCGCGGCACAAGATCGATGCACGGGTTTCTCACCAAAATTCATCGAGTGGCCACCGAATGGGCGCTGATAAACCGTGCCATTTTCGTTGCGATCGAACGGCATACCGAAGTGTTCTAGCTCGTACACCGATTGGGCGGCGTTGCGACACATGAATTCGATGGCGTCTTGATCGCCAAGGTAATCCGACCCTTTAACCGTGTCATACATATGCCAGAGCCAACTATCCTCGGACATATTGCCGAGCGCCGCGCCGATGCCGCCTTGCGCCGCGACGGTATGCGAACGCGTCGGAAATACTTTCGACAATACGGCGGTGCGCAAACCAGCCTCCGCGAGTTGCAATGCGCAGCGCAATCCTGCGCCACCGCCGCCGACGATTACCGCATCAAAGGTGCGCTTCACTAACGCCATTTACGCGCTCCACAAAATTGAGATGGTCCAGATGGTGTATCCGACTAAAGCGAGAATCACCAACACTTCGAGAAATAAACGCACGCCGGTCGGTTGGATATAGTCCATCAAAATATCGCGCATGCCGATCCAAGCGTGATAGAACAAAGACAGGAAAAATAGCAGCGTCAACACGCGCATCGCGCCATGACCAATGAAAGACTTCCATCCAGCGAAACCCACCGGGGAATGGGTCAGGAGCGCGCCGAGAAAAACAACCGTATACACGACCATCACGACGGCGGTTACACGCTGCGCGAGCCAATCTCTGAGTCCGTAATGGGCACCGACCACCACCCGCTTTACCATAGCCATACTCCGAGGATTAACGTGAGAGCGACGCTGACGATCAGCACGAATTTGCTGCTCGCACGCGCTGCGGGAAGCGAAATACCTTTGTGAATATCAAGCGCGAGAAAACGTAAGCCTGCAACGAAATGATGCAAATACGCCCAAAGAAAACCAATCAGAATAATTTTTACTAACGGACGATTAAACACCTCGCGCCAGCCATCAAAGCCTTCTTGATTGGCGAGGCTGCAACTGAGCACCCAAAGCAAAAATGGGATGCCGATCAGAAACAACGCCAGCCCGCTAATGCGATGCAGAATCGACACGATGCCGGGCAGCGGCAAGCGTATCTTCATCAAATCTAAATGCTTGGGTCGTTTCTTTGCCGAATTCGCGAGCGCCATAGTGCGGATCGATTAAGTGAGTTCGTTAACGTAACAATGGGTTTCAGTGTTGCAAAAGCCGCGCCGCCATTCCACCGGGCGATCGTCGTAAGTGTACGCAATTCGATCAACACAGAGTAACGGCGCGTCTAGCGCCGTCTCCAACAGCCGCGCGGATTCTGGTTCCGCAACTACCGCTTTGAGGCGCTCTTCGGCGCGGATCATGCGTACGCCATACTGGCTTTCGTACAAATTGTAGTAGGAACTTTTATATGCCGTAATTTTTTCCGCGTTGAGCCCTTTAAACATCGGCTCGGGCAACACAATCTCATCGAAAATCATCGGCCGCCCAGAAAAAACTAGCAAGCGTTTAATCGCAATCGTCGCCGCACCGGCCTTTAATCCCAACGCCTTTCCAATCGTCGCATTAGCTTTACTGCGTTTGCACTCGATCAATTGGCTTTCCACCGGCTCCCGCTCGCCGCCGTCGGCGATCACGCGCAAAAATCGGTGCCGAACTTGCGGCTCGGCGTGGGTTGCGACGAAGGTTCCTTTGCCCTGACGACGAACTAAAATATTCTCAGCGGCTAATTCGTCAATGGCTTTGCGCACCGTGCCTTGACTGACCCGAAATCGGCCGGCGAGTTCAATTTCGCTGGGAATCGACTCGCCCGGGCGCCATTCGCCGGCAATCAGGCTTTGGGTCAACAGAATCTTGATTTGCTCGTAGAGCGGACGAAAACTGGGGGACGCTTGCACGTGCATCATAGAACGATAATTTATCACGGCCGGTGGGGATTCGTCCATTGTTTAATATCTTATATAAGACAGGTTTTCCATTGACAGTGCAGTGCAACAAAGTTAATATTTTCTGTTTGTTTAATTTCGCGGTTCGTCGCCTGTTGGCCACGGACTCCCTTGGCAACAATCGCTAGATCGAAAACTGTGACTGCACCCTCAAATATATCCGCCGGCGCAAAATTCCGTGCCGCACTCGCTGCCGAAAAACCGCTTCAAGTGATTGGCGCGATCAATGCTTACACCGCCCGCATGGCCGAAGCAACCGGTTTTAAGGCGCTCTATATTTCCGGCGGCGGCGTCGCAGCAAATTCGCTCGGCATGCCGGATCTAGGCATCAGCACGATGGAAGATGTACTTACCGACGCTCGGCGCATTACCGACGTAACGCAGCTTCCGCTCTTGGTCGATATTGATACCGGCTGGGGCGGTGCTTTCAATATTGCGCGCACTATTCGCACCTTTATTAAAGCCGGCGTTGCCGCTGTTCATATGGAAGACCAGGTTGGCACCAAGCGTTGCGGGCATCGTCCCGGCAAAGAAGTCGTTACCAAAGAAGAAATGATCGATCGCGTCAAAGCCGCTGTCGATGCGCGTACCGATCTCAAGTTTCGTCATCATGGCGCGTACTGATGCGCTTGCGGTGGAAGGTATGAACGCCGCCATGGATCGCGCCTGTGCTTATGTGGAAGCCGGGGCCGACATGATTTTTCCCGAGGCGATGACTGAACTCGCCATGTACAAGCAATTCAAGCAAGCGGTGAAAGTGCCGATTCTCGCCAACATCACCGAGTTTGGCCATACACCTCTTTATACCCGCGAAGAATTGGCCAGTGTCGATGTGGACATGGTGCTGCATTGCTGCTCCGCCTACCGCGCCATGAATGCCGCGGCGCTTAAAGTCTACAAGGCTATTCGCGCCGAGGGCACGCAAAAAAATGTGATCGATGTAATGCAAACGCGCGCCGAACTTTACGATTACCTTGGCTATCACGCCTACGAGCAAAAGTTAGACCAGTTATTTGCTAAACAAAAATAAAAACGTAGGGTGCGTACTGCGCACCGATCATCTGTACCCTAAAAACGGGAGAACCATGAGCACGACCGAAACTGCACCAATCATCAAGCCGAAAAAATCCGTCGCACTGTCCGGCGTTGCGGCCGGCAATACCGCGCTTTGCACCGTCGGCCGTAGCGGTAACGATTTGCATTATCGCGGCTACGACATTCTCGACATCGCCGATAAATGCGAGTTTGAAGAAATCGCGTATTTGCTCGTGCACGGCAAGCTGCCGACGCAAACCGAGCTGAACGCCTATAAACGCAAACTCAAGGCGCTGCGCGGCATTCCGGCCAACGTGATGGACATTCTCGAATGCATTCCGGCGAATACCCATCCGATGGATGTGTTGCGTACCGGCTGTTCGGCGATGGGATCGGTGTTGCCAGAAGGCGAAGAACACAAGCTAGCGCCCGCGCGCGACATCGCCGATCGGCTGATGGCGAGCTTCGGTTCGATGCTGCTCTATTGGTATCACTTCTCGCACTCGGGTCGCCGCATTGAAGTCGAAACCGACGATGATTCCATCGGCGGACATTTCTTGCATTTGCTGCACGGCAAGCCCGCCAACGATCTTTGGGTGAAATCGATGCATACCTCGCTCGTGCTTGTACGCTGAGCATGAATTCAACGCATCGACATTTGCCGCCGCGTGATCGCCGGCACCGGCTCGGACATGTATTCCGCCATCACCGGCGCCATCGGCGCGCTTGAAGGGCCCGAAGCACGGCGGCGCAAACGAATTCGCGTTCGACACCATCGGCCGCTACGACAATCCCGACGAAGCCGAAGCGGACATCGTCACACGCGTCGCCGAAAAGCAAGTCATCATCGGCTTCGGCCACCCGGTCTACACCATTTCCGATCCGCGCAACGTGGTCATCAAAGAAGTCGCGCGCACACTCTCGGAACAAGCCGGCAACATGAAGCTCTACAACATTTCCGCCCGCGTCGAAGAAGTCATGTGGCGCGAAAAGAAAATGTTCCCGAATCTGGATTGGTATAGCGCGACGAGCTATCACATGATGGGCGTGCCGACCGCGATGTTCACGCCGCTATTCGTCATCGCGCGCACGTCAGGCTGGTCTGCCCACGTGATCGAGCAACGCATTGATAACAAAATTATTCGTCCGTCGGCGAACTACACTGGGCCGGAAGATTTGAAGTTCGTTCCGATTCAGGATCGCAAGTAAAAGGTGAACGTGAGGGGTGAAAAGTCATCGGCTTTCACCTTTTCACATTTCACTCTTCACATTTCACACTAATTAGGATTATTTAATGTCAGCACACATTTCCAACGTCCGCCCCAAACCCGATAAAGTCCTAGTCGATATCGCGAAATACGCCGACGACTACAAAATCACCAGTAAAGAAGCCTACGAAACCGCGCGTTATTGTTTGATCGATACGCTCGGCTGTGGTTTGGAGGCGTTGGAATATCCGGCCTGTACAAAATTGCTCGGCCCGATTGTGCCCGGCACCGTCGTACCCAATGGCGCCAAAGTTCCCGGCACGCAATTTCAACTCGATCCGGTCACTGCGGCGTTCAATATCGGCGCGATGATTCGCTGGCTGGACTTCAACGATACTTGGCTCGCTGCCGAATGGGGTCATCCTTCCGACAACCTCGGCGGCATTCTCGCCACGGCGGATTATCTTTCTCGCGTCGCAGTCGCCCAAGGCAAAAAGCCGCTGACGATGCAAGACGTGTTGACCGGCATGATCAAAGCCCACGAAATTCAGGGCTGCTTGGCGCTGGAAAATAGCTTCAACAAAGTCGGCCTCGATCACGTCGTGTTAGTGAAAGTCGCGAGCACCGCCGTCGTCACCAAAATGATGGGCGGCACGCGCGATGAAATCATCGATGCCGTTTCGCACGCGTGGGTCGACGGCCAAAGCCTGCGCACCTATCGCCACGCGCCGAACGCCGGTTCGCGCAAATCCTGGGCGGCGGGCGATGCGACCTCGCGCGCCGTGTTGCTGGCGATGCGCACACTCAAGGGCGAGATGGGTTATCCCTCCGTGCTCACCGCGAAAACTTGGGGCTTCTACGACGTATCGTTCAAGGGCAACGAGTTCAAGTTCCAGCGCCCGTACGGTTCCTACGTGATGGAGCAAGTGCTGTTCAAGATTTCGTTCCCCGCCGAATTCCATTCGCAAACCGCCGTCGAAGCGGCGATGACTTTGCACAAGGAACTGGCGAAAATGGGCAAGACGTCCGAGGACATCAAGAAAATCACGATCCGCACGCACGAAGCCTGCATTCGCATTATCGACAAAAAAGGCCCGCTGAATAATCCCGCCGATCGCGATCATTGCATTCAATACATGGTTGCCGTGCCGCTGATTTTCGGCCGCCTCACCGCGAGCGATTACGAAGACGGCATCGCCAAAGATCCGCGCATCGACAAACTGCGCGACAAAATCGAATGCGTTGAAGATAAATCCTTCACCAAGGATTATCACGATCCGGCCAAGCGCTCCATCGCCAATGCGCTGACGGTCGAACTCAAAGACGGCAAGAAACTCAAAGAGATCGTGGTCGAGTATCCGATCGGCCACAAGCGTCGGCGCAAAGAAGGCATGCCGGTGTTGGTCGAGAAATTCAAAACCAACCTCGCCCGCCAGTTCCCGGCCAAGCAGCAAAAGCGAATTCTCGATTTGTGTTTGGATGCGAAGAAATTGGAAGCCACGCCGGTGAATGAGTTTGTTGATTTGTTTGTTATATAAGGCAGGCTGGCGAGCCAATGGCAGTGCGGCTCTCAGGCATGGCATTGCCGCGAGCCAATATCCATGCGGGCGCTGGCAATGCTCAGACAATTCCGATATGTCATTCCCGCTTTCGCGGGAATGACAATTTGGAACGAGGGAGGCTAAATGTCCGCTCAAACGAATTCTAAGGAAACGAAAAACCAATGCGCGCCATTAAAATAATTATTCTCGCCGCTAGCGTTGCATTCATCAACACCGCCCACGCCCTCGATCTCCCAAAACGCAAATCCGGCCTCTGGGAAATGACCATGATCGGCGATCAAACTAACGGCCAACCGCAAACCGTCACGACCTGTGTTGACCAGAAAACCGATACGGGATTATCATCCTCATTCGGCGGCAAGATTCCGAAGAACTGCAAACAACCGACGATGAAAAAATCTGCCGGTTCCTACATCATCACCAGCTCGTGTAAATTTACCGACTCGAATGTAAAGACCGTTGCGATCTTAAGCGGTGACACTAACAGCGCCTACAAAATCGACCGCACCTCGACTTACACGCCGCCCAATAAAGGCCGCAAGGAATCGAAACAATCCATCGAGGCGAAATGGCTCGGCGCCTGCAAGGCCGGGCAGCGCCCGGGCGACATGATCATGCCCGACGGCACCAAGATCAATATCAGCGACATTCAGAAACTTCAGAACGCCAAGTAATTACGTTAGGACCCAATCTTATGGCACATAATCTTCACAATAGTTTGCAAACATTTTCCATCGGCGCGAAGCAAGGCAAGTTTTATTCGCTCGCCGCGTTAGAGAAAGCCGGTCTTGGCAAGATTTCGCGCCTGCCGGTTTCGATTCGTATCGTGCTCGAAGCCGTGCTGCGCAATTTCGACGGAAAAAAAATTAGCGAAGATCATGTTAAGCAACTCGCTGCGTGGCAGCCGAATGCTGATCGCAGCGACGAGATTCCGTTCGTCGTCGCGCGCATTGTGTTGCAAGATTTCACGGGCGTGCCGCTGCTGGCCGATCTTGCGGCAATGCGTGGCGTGGCGAACAAAATGGGCAAAAATCCGAAGCTGATCGAGCCGCTCGTGCCCGTTGATCTAGTCGTGGATCATTCAGTGCAAATCGATCACTACGCCAGCAAGGACGCATTGCGCAAGAACATGGAATTGGAATTCTCGCGTAACAACGAGCGCTACAAATTCATGAAATGGGGCATGCAAGCGTTCGACACGTTCAAAGTCGTTCCGCCCGGCATCGGCATCGTGCATCAAGTGAATCTCGAATATTTGGCGCGCGGCGTTTATCAAAAAGACGGCGTTTATTATCCCGACACACTGGTGGGCACCGACTCGCACACGACGATGATCAACGGCATCGGCGTGGTCGGTTGGGGTGTCGGCGGCATCGAAGCGGAAGCCGGCATGCTCGGCCAGCCGGTTTATTTTTTGACGCCCGATGTCGTCGGCGTGAATCTAACCGGCAAATTGCGCGAAGGCGTTACCGCGACGGACTTAGTATTAACCGTCACGGAAATGTTGCGCAAAGAAAAAGTTGTCGGCAAATTCGTTGAGTTTTTCGGCGAAGGCGCCGCGTCACTCGCCCTGCCCGATCGCGCGACCATCGCCAACATGGCGCCGGAATATGGCGCGACCATGGGCTTTTTCCCGGTCGATCAAACGACCATCGAATACTTCAAAAACACCGGCCGCACCGACGATGAAATCGCCGCATTCGAAGCTTACTTCAAAGCGCAAGGATTGTTCGGCATTCCCAAGGCCGGCGACATCGACTACACCAAAGTGGTGTCGCTGGATTTGGCGTCGATCAAGCCTTCCGTCGCCGGACCCAAGCGTCCGCAAGATCGCATCGAGTTGCCGAATCTCAAAAGTAAGTTCACCGAATTATTCAGCAAACCAGTCGCGGACAACGGCTTCAACAAAAAGCCCGACGATCTTGCGAAACGCTACACGACGCAAAAACCCGGTGTCGACATCGGCAATGGCGATGTGTTGATCGCGGCGATCACGTCGTGCACTAACACCTCGAATCCCGGCGTGTTGTTGGCCGCCGCGCTTGCTGGCGAAAAAAGCGGTGGAAAAAGGCATGACCATCAAGCCGCATATCAAAACTTCACTCGCGCCCGGCTCGCGCGTCGTGACGGAATACTTGACCAATGCCGGACTGTTGCCGTATTTGGAAAAACTCGGCTTCAACGTCGCCGCATACGGCTGCACGACTTGTATCGGCAATGCCGGCCCGCTCGATGAAGCCATCGAAAAATCGATTGTTGAAAACGATGTCGTTGCCGCTGCAGTGCTCTCCGGCAACCGCAATTTCGAAGCGCGCATTCACGCAAACATTCGCGCTAACTTCCTCGCATCGCCGCCGCTGGTGGTCGCGTTTGCGCTTGCAGGAAACGTGTTGATCGACATGGATCACGATCCGATCGGCAAAGCAAGAGACGGTACGCCGGTTTATTTGAAAGATGTTTGGCCGACACAAGCGGAAGTCGCCGCCGTAATGAAGCACGCGACCAACGCCGCAACTTATCGAAATCTGTACGCTGATTTCACCAAGGGTTTCGATCTGTGGAACAACATTCCATCGACCGCCGGCCAAGTTTACAACTGGGATAAATCAACTTACATCGCCGAGCCACCGTTCTTCGACAACTTCGGACCAAGCGCGGGCACCAGCGCCGATGTCAAAGGCGCGCGCGCGCTCGGCGTATTCGGCGATTCGGTGACGACTGATCACATCAGCCCCGCCGGGGCGATCAAATCGTCATCACCCGCCGGCAAATGGTTGCAGAATAACGGCGTCGCCGTGGTGGATTTCAACAGCTACGGCTCGCGCCGCGGCAATCACGAAATCATGATGCGCGGCACGTTCGCCAACGTGCGCATCAAAAATCTCATGGTGCCCGGCACCGAGGGTGGCATCACCGTCCTGCAACCGTCGGGCGAACAATTCCCGATTTACGACGCGGCGATGAAATACATCGCGAGCGGCACGCCGACGATCATTTTCGGCGGCGAAGAATACGGCACCGGCTCCTCGCGCGACTGGGCGGCGAAGGGCACGCAATTACTCGGCGTGAAAGCGGTGATCGCGCGTAGCTTCGAGCGCATCCATCGTTCTAATCTCGTCGGCATGGGCGTGTTGCCGTTGCAATTCAAAGGCAGCGACAGCGCGGCAACTCTCGGCATTAAAGGCGACGAACAATTCGATTTGCTCGGTCTTGCCGGCCAATTCAAGCCGCAGCAAGATGTCACGTTGGTGATCACGCGCAAAGACGGCAGCAAGAAAGAAGTGAAAGTGTTGTTGCGCATCGATACGCCGATCGAAGTGGATTACTACTTGCACGGCGGTATTTTGCCGTTCGTGTTGCGCGAACTTTTGGCTGCTTGAGGTGCAACGCAACCATCCCCGCCTCCTGGCAATACATGCCTGGAAAGCCGCGCCAGTATTGGCTTGCAGGCCAACATGTCTGAATTAAACCTATCGGATTTCGAAGTTCGCGTCCTCGGCTCGCTCGCGGAAAAAGCGTTCATCACGCCGGACACCTATCCGCTTTCACTGAACGCCGTGACGATGGCCTGCAATCAAGTCTCCAATCGCGATCCGGTGATGCAGTTAACCGACGAAACTGTTCAAATTACGCTCACGGCGTTGCGCCAGAAAAAGTTGGTGCGCGAATGGTTTCCGAGCGGCAGCCGCGTGCCAAAATTCGACCACGTGTTAAATGAAATCTATGGCCTGAACGAACCGCAACTGGCGGTGCTGACTTTGCTTATGCTACGTGGCCCACAAACCGCCGGCGAAATCAAAGGGCCGAAGCGGACGCATGCATACCTTCCACGAAGTCGAGCGTGTCGAAGCCACGATGCAATCGCTTGATCGTGGATCGCCAAATGCCGCCTGGTCATCAAACTGCCGAAATCACCGGGCACCAAAGAAGCGCGCTATGCCCATTTGCTATCCGGCGCGCGCGCCGTCGAGCGCCAAGAAATTTCCGGCAGTCTGTTGCCGCCGTCGTCACCGTCCCCGGAAATTTTCGCGAAGGGCGACGATCGATTTAGCGCGCTGGAAGATGAAGTGAAGCAATTGCGCGCCGAAGTGAGTTGGCTATCGCGGCAGTTTGAGGCGTTTAAAAAGCAGTTCGAGTAACAATTCCCCCAACGCACGTTCGTAGGGTGGATCAAGGATGACCCGAAGACACAATGGGATAAAATGGCCCGCATGAACTCCGTTGCCTTCCTCAATCGCGCCGAGCAAAAAGAATCCTTCGAAGCGAACAAGCTCGAGAAGCGTCTATGCAAACTCACCGCGCAAGCGATCGTCGATTACGCGATGATCGTCGATGGCGATAAAGTCATGGTGTGTTTATCCGGCGGCAAAGACAGCTACACGCTTGCTGGAAATTTTGCTGTTGCTGCGCGAACGCGCGCCGATTAAATTCGACATCATTGCTTTCAATCTCGATCAAAAGCAACCGAATTTTCCTGAGCATGTCTTGCCGGATTATCTTACGCAACGCGGCGTCGAATTTCTGATCGGCCATCAAGATACTTACAGCACCGTCAAGCGCGTAATACCCGAAGGCAAAACAACGTGCAGCCTATGTTCGCGCTTGCGCCGCGGCGTTATTTATCGCGTCGCCAAAGAACTCGGCGCGACTAAAATCGCCCTCGGCCATCACCGCGACGACATTCTGGAAACGCTGTTTCTGAATATGTTCTACGGCAGCAAACTCAAAGCGATGGCGCCGAAATTATTGAGTGACAACGGCCAGCACATCGTCATCCGCCCCCTCGCCTACTGCAAAGAAAAAGACCTCGCCGAATACGCCGAGCACAAAGCCTTCCCGATCATTCCCTGCGACCTCTGCGGTTCGCAACCGAATTTGCAACGACAAGCGGTGAAAGAATTATTGCAGCAATGGGAAAAGAAAACGCCCGGGCCGGTTAGATAATATGTTCCGCGCGTTGCAAAACGTCGCGCCTTCGCATTTGGCCGATAACAAGCTGTTTAATTTTCAAGGATTGCAACCGCAAGATTCGCCGGCGGAGGATGGCGATCTGGTATTCGATAGCGAATAGTTTTTGTTCTCAGAGTCAAGACAGCTTATTTAGTTGTTAAGCGCTTCAAAACTAAAATGGGGGGAAACATGAAACGAATCCTAATCACCGGCGCCGCCGGTCAAATCGGCCGCGCGCTGCGCAAAGCCTGGCGCGGGAAATACAAGTTACGCCTGACTGATATTGCCCCGATGGAAGCGCCAGGCCCTAACGAAGAATGCATCCAAGCGGATCTGGCGGACTATGCCGCGATCGCGAAGTTGATGCCCGGCGTCGATGCCATCGCCCATTTCGGAGGGCGCGCGGTTGAAGGCACGTGGGAGGAAATTTTGCCGGCGAGCATTGTTGGCTTGTACAACGTCATGGAAAGCGCGCGACTTGCGGGCGTGAAGCGAGTCATTCTTGCCAGCTCGAATCACGCTGTCGGTTTTTACCGACGTCAAACAACGCTCACCAGCGAGCATGCGCCGCGCCCGGACGGGCTCTACGGCGTGAGCAAAGCATTCTTCGAGGCGATGGGCAGCCTATACGCCGACAAGCACGGCATGACCGTCGCGTGTTTACGCATCGGCACGTTTCGCGAACCGGACGAACCCGACAACGAACGCCATTTGATGAGCTGGATCAGCCATCGCGACTTAGTGCATTTATGCGAATGTTGTATCGAAGCGCCGGACTACCACTACGCCGTGATGTTTGGCATCTCGAATAACACCCGCGCTCGCTGGGACAACGCCCGCGCATTTCAAATCGGCTATCGTCCGCGCGATAATGCCGAAGATTTTGCCGCGCGAGTCGCCGGCAAAAGCGAAGATGACCTTGCTCGGCAGTTTCATGGTGGGTTTTATATTCCTGAAGGGTTCACGGGGGATGCGAGTTTGATTCCGTAGTGTTTTTTTGTGCTCGACATTGTGTATGACACATCAATGTCTCGACAATTGATGAAGAAGCCAAGCATGATCATTGGACTCTCCGGAAATGATTGTCCTCAATGAATACACTTGCGTAAATGCCATCGAAGAGATTCGCAAAGTCGCAAGCAGTTCGTCGATGCTTCATCGAATTTGAAACACCTCGCAATGGCGGCTCAATGGCTCTTTTGTACAGCCAGAGAAAATGCTGGTAAACATATCGGAGTTTGACAATGCGTTTCGATGCTAGGTTGGAAAGGAACTATTGGCCGACGGCGATGGATTCCTGCTGACACAGGATTTCTTTCTTCGAACCGCGGCAAGCAATCATCGGCCATTAGTTGTGCTCGATAGTCGTATTTCTTATGCATCTGATTCCTCTGACATGTTACATCCCCGCTTAATCGGCCAAGCATGAATTGACGATACAGTTCGGCGCATGACTTCAATGATCATCGGGACGGCGGTTAACTTCATGTGGACTTGTTCATCGCTGACCGAGATCCAAGTGTAGTGCGAGCTTCTCTGCGCTACGGCGAAAGTTATTCCGTTCGTATAGTACTTAACGGCAGAGCGTTCAATATGGAGTTTTGCACGGTGGGACCCTCGTGAGTGACAATTGCGCCTCATTTAAAAAGATAGACCATCCGATTCGGTATTTCTAATCCAGCGTGCGCATTGCTAGCACCCTACTTTAATTGCCGTGCCACGAAGCTCACGGATATTCACCCGTGGCACAGGCATGCCTGAAACACCGCATTCCGTATTGGCTCCTAGGGCACCGGTCAGCAAGAACGAAATCAGCCCCTTTTTCCGCAACCATCATCACAGCCGCTTGAATATTTCCCGATACCATCTTCGGCATCACCGACGCATCAATCACTCGCAATCCTTCCAAGCCGCGAACCTTCAAACGTAAGTCCACCACCGCGTCTTCGTCTTGCCCCATGCGGCAAGTCCCCAGCGGGTGATAGATGGTTTGCCCGTTCTGACGCGCGAACTCTAACCAATCGGCGTCCTCCGTTACTTTCGTTCCTGGACTCATTTCGTGATCGATTAGATTCGCCATCGCGGGTTGGCTGACAATCTGCCGGGCGATTTGCATGCCGCGAATCAGGCATTGTTGATCGACTTCGCTATCGAGAAAATTGGGACGGATGGCGGGCCCGATATGCGGATCGCGCGATTTGCGTGAATGCTGCCTTTCGATTGCGGGCGAAGTTGCGTGACACCGATGGTCATGCCCGGCGCGCGATCTAAAATTCGCTTGGCGGCGTCGGCATAACTGGCGTGCATGAAGAAATATTGCACGTCGGGCGTCGCAAGTTCTGGCTGCGTTTTGACGAAGCCGTGAACCAGCCCTGTACCCAACGTGAGAATACCTTTGCGACTCACGAAATATTTGCTGATCTCGCGCGCCAGTCGCCAGCCGCGCGACATTTCATTCAATGTGACGGTATTTTTCACGCGCCAATTCATGCGCGTCGCGTAGTGATCGATGTAGTTCTCGCCGACGCCTTCCAGCGCGTGCTTAACTTGAATGCCTAACGATTGCAGCAGCTTTGGTTGCCCTATTCCCGACAGCTCCAATATTTGCGGTGTTTGCACGGCGCCCGCGGCCATGATGACTTCGATGTTGGCCTTAACGGTGATTTCTTTTCCGTGCTGAGAATAAGTCACACCGGTACATCGCTTACCTTCCAATTCGAGCCGCAGCACGTGCGCATCAGTTTTGACGACGAGGTTCTCGCGGTTTCTTACGGGCTTGAGATAGGCATCGTAGGCGCTCCAGCGGCGGCCATGGCGCTGATTGACTTGGTAGTAGCCGAAACCTTCTTGGCTTGCGCCGTTGTAGTCGTCGTTGAGCTTTTGGCCGGCTTGTGCAGCCGCATTCAAAAAAGCATCGGCGGTGGGAAAACGTTCTTTGACTTGCTCAAGGAAAAGCGGCCCGGCTTTGCCGCGCTCGCTGCCGCCTATTTCGTAGTTCTCGATTTTCTTCAAGTACGGGCTCGACATCGTCATAACCCCAGCCGATCGCGCCGGCGTTTTTCCAAGCGTCGTAATCTTCGGGCTGGCCTTTGACGTAGATCATGCCGTTGATCAGCGTCGAGCCGCCCAGGCCTTTGCCGCGTGGTACGGAAATAATGCGGTTGCGCGTGTTTTCTTCCGGCTTCGGTTTTGAACAGCCAGTTGTAATTTTTGTTGACTAACAATTTGCTAAAGCCTGCCGGAATGGGGATCCATTTGTTGTCTGGTTCACCGCCGGCTTCAAGAACTAACACGCGGAAATTGCCCGGGGCCGTCAGCCGATTGGCCAGAATGCAGCCGGCGGTTCCGCCGCCTACGATGATGTAGTCAAAATTGTTCATTGGTTCTGGTAGATTTCGTGAAAATCGCGAACGAATTTCGCATTAAACTTATGCCCACCCTCACAGCCCTAGGCTGCCCGGCCCCAACCCTCTCCCGCGATGGCGGGAGAGGGAGTATCCCCTCGCCCCACTTGTGGGGACAGGGCTAGGGTGAGGGGGTCAACGTTATCCATTTATACGAAACTCACTAATTTGCGGTTACGTTGGAAGTGGCCAACGTCTAGCAGTCGAACCCCTCATAAAAGACGCCATCAGTTCGATTTGGCAAGATAACATCGTCATGCCAAAGTGGATCGTACATCCGCATTCGCGTGCGGCCAACAGCAACGGCGTTTCAGCGGGTTGCATGATGATTTCCGCGACATGTTGCGATGACGTTAGCGTTTGCACATTCAGTGGCAATTCATCTTCGGGGTGCATTCCCAGTGAGGTGGCGTTTACGACGAGATCGTGCCCCGAAGCATCATTGTTGCCAACGGTAATTGAAAGCCTTGGAAAAACTTCGCGAACTTTGTCGATTAATTGCTGCGCCTTCGCGGGCGTGCGATTCGCGACGGTCAGGCGGTTCACGCCAATCTTAGCCAGCGCAAACGCAATAGCGCTCGCAGCGCCGCCGGCACCCGGCGAGATAAATGCTTTTGCCTGCCGGTTCGAATGCTTCTTCACGCAATCCGGCGACGAATGCCGTGCCATCGAGTATTCCACCGATTAATCGGCCCGCCGCAGTGCGATGCACAATGTTAACGGCGCCGACCTGGCGCGCTTCCGGCGTTAGCTCATCGCACAGCGCCACCATCGCCATCTTGTGCGGAACAGTGACGACGCAACCGCCAAAGTTTTGCATGGCGCGCAACGCCTGGACGAACGAAGCCAAATCTTCTGCCTTAACCTGCATCGGCACCATCACCCCGTCGATTGACTTCGCCGCAAACCATCGATTGATTTTCTGTGGCGTTTTTACGTGATGTATCGGATCGGCCAAAATGCCGAAGACTTGGGTATTTCCGGTGATTTCTTGCATCGGTTTGCGCTATTTATTGTCGATTGCTAAAGCGGTTTGTGGACGGCGGTTTTTCAATTTAGATTTTACGTCAGAGCGCTATTGCATTGGCGGTTTTTGCAACGTCGCGTTTTCCGTTTTTTCGTCATTTGAGTCGACGGTAATTTCAAATTCGCGTAAAGTATGACGGATGAAATCAAATACCACTCTTCAAGTTTCGCCATTTCGGTGGCTTGCCTTGGCAAGTTGCGCATTTTTATCAAGTTGCGCATTCGGCCCGACAATTGGGTTCAGCATTCCTATCGGTGGGTTCGGCAGCGTCGGCGTGAGCGTAGGTGCGGACGGCCGCGTTGGCGGATCGCTAGGAGTCGGGATAGGTGGCGGTGCCGTTAGCGTGGGCACGTCGGTACAGATACCACCGCCAAAAAAAGCTGCGGAGGAAGAATTGCAGAAGTAGCGTTGCCCTTCAAAGTTTTTCATTTTCTTAATCCGAGCGCGACGGATCGCAATTTTGCAACGGTCTACACGACGATCGAAGTGTTGGTTACAATAACTCAAAATCGAGGATGAGTAATGTTTGCCAATACGATTGCCAATACTCTGGAGAAGAAGATTGCGGAGTTGGGTTTGCCGCTCGCAATCGAGCTATGGAATGACAAGAAAGTCTTCGGCAAAATGCCGCCCATTGTCACGCTGAAAATTCCATCGCCGTCGATGCTTTCGATCTTAGTCAATCCCAGCTTAGGAAAGCTGGCGGAAAATTACGTTGAGGGGCGAGTGGATTTTCAGGGACGCATTTCCGACGTGATTCAGTTATTGGCACCACTGATGTCGCTCCCGGATTCCGCGCAGCGAAAGTCAAGCCTGGAAAAACTTAAATTTTGGCGCCACACGCGACAAGCCGATCGCAAGGCAATCTCGTCCCATTACGATGTCTCAAACGAGTTTTACGCGCTTTGGTTGGATCAGCGCCGGGTATATTCTTGCGCCTACTTTAAGCACGCCGACGATAGCCTCGAAACCGCGCAAGAACAAAAACTCGATCACATTTGCCGCAAGCTCATGCTTAAACCGGGGGAGCGCTTTCTCGACATCGGCTGCGGTTGGGGTGGCTTAATTTTCTGGGCGGCGGAAAATTACGGCGTCTCATCGGTCGGCATCACCATCAGCCAAAATCAGTTTGACTATGTAACGGAATACGTTCGTAGCCATGGACTGAGCGGCAAAGTGGAAGTGCGGTTAATGGATTATCGCGATCTGCCGGAAACGGAACCGTTCGATAAAATCGCCAGCGTCGGCATGTTCGAACACGTTGGCGTGCGCAATTTACCGGTGTATTTTCGCAAGATTAATCATTTGCTCAAGCCCGGCGGCTTAGTCATGAACCACGGCATTACGTCGGTGACGTTCGACGATCACACCATGGATGAAGAAAACCGCCGCTTCATCGATAAGTATGTTTTTCCCGACGGCGAGTTAACCCATATTTCCAAGGTGCTGGAAATTATGTCGCGAGAAGGATTGGAATGTTGCGATGTGGAGAACTTACGAAGCCACTATGCAAAAACCTTGTGGCACTGGGTCGATCGCTTGGAAGCGCAACAGGACAGAGCGCTCGAACTAGTCGGGGAAAAAAATTATCGAATCTGGCGCGTTTATATGGCAGGCTTTGCCGTCGCATTCGAGCGCAATTGGGACGCGCTACACCAGGTGCTTGCGGGCAAGCCTGGCGACAATGGTCAACCGGCTTACCCGCTCACGCGTGATTACATGTATTCGCGTTCAACCTAAGGAATGTTTTGCTGACTCGTTATTGTTTGCTGTTTAGTGTTGCTTTATCGTTGCCCATTTTAAGTTATGCACAACGACCGATCAATCAACATCCGGTCTATGCGCCCGAGGAGCAGGAAAAAGCCGAGTGGGTTGAGGAATCCGTCACGCCGCCTGCATATCCGCAAGATCGCGACTTGATTGCGGTGGCAATGGCAGCAACCAGCAACGAATTTTTCGTCGACAGTAAATCGATTGCGCTCGGTGCGGATAAAGTCGTGCGCTATACCATGTTGATTCGCTCGAACGCCGGTGCCGTCAATGTCACACACGAAGGCATCCGCTGCGAAACACGCGAAAAAAAGCTTTACTACCTCGGCCGTAAAGACGGCAGCTGGGGCGCAGCGCGAGCGGCGAAATGGGGCGCAATCACCGAATCAGGTGCAGTGACTTACCAAAAGATATTGATGAATGATTTTTTCTGCCCGAAAGAAGTCAGCGTAAAAAGCGCAGCTGAAGCAATCAGCGCGTTGCATGCGGGAATCCATCCGCGGGTGCGAACCAAATCCGGGCGCTAGCGAGTGCCAAGCCACGAGGCGCACCGGGCTTGAGCGTCAGCATGGCATGCCTGAAGAGCCGCGCCCCGCTTGCCTCCTGGCACAGCAACTTCAACTAAGTAAGCGCTGATTTATTCTGATTTCGTTGCAATACTGCGTTGCTCCTGAAAAACTGTTCCTTACATATCAGACATATGCGGCGTCACAATGTTTCACTCGCGCCTTGTCTTGCGTAGAACTCAAAATAAATCAACGCTTCCCTACGCCCGAACTTTGTCAATTCTCCGGCAGTATGATTTAATCCGGACATGGGGAGAAAATTCAAAAATGTCGGCGTCATCGGGAAATACGACAGCCCGAATCTAAGCCGCCCGCTGGCGCAAGTGATCGCGTTTCTAGTCCGGCTGGGCTATCAAGTGATCGTCGATAGCCGCGCCGCAGCGCAACTTGAACCGCACACGTTGAAAACAGCGTCGCTGGAAACAATCGGCGAGCACGTCGATCTGGTGATCGTTCTCGGCGGCGACGGCACGCTTCTGTCGGTCGCGCGCACGCTGGCGCCGCACAAGGTGCCGATTGTCGGCGTGAATCTCGGTCGCCTCGGTTTTCTCACCGATATTCCAATCGACGAGCTGGAAACAACGTTGCGCACCATGCTTGATGGCAGCTACACCTACGATGATCGTACGCTGCTCAGCGCCACCGTGGTGCGTAAGCGCCGTAAAGTATTCGGCACCCTCGCGCTGAACGATGTCGTCGTTAGTCGTGGCGCCATGGGCAGCATGATCGAATTCGAAGTCTATGTCGACGGACAGTTTGCCTATAATCTGCGCTCCGACGGATTGATTGTTGCCACGCCAACCGGATCGACCGCCTATTCGCTCTCCAGCGGCGGACCGATATTGCATCCTTCCTTACCGGCACTTGGGCTGGTACCGATTTCTCCCCATACGCTTTCGAATCGCCCGATTGTCATTCCGAGCAAATCCTTGGTGGAGATCGTATTGATTCGCGGTTCGAACGCACGCGTAAATTTCGATGTGCAATCCTATTTCGATTTGGAGCCAGACGATAAAGTCATTGTGAAAGCACACGACGAGCCGATTCGCCTATTGCATCCCCATGGCTACGATTACTACGCCATGCTGCGCGAGAAATTGCACTGGAGCGCAAAGCTTTAGATTATGTTGCTGAGTCTGTCGATTCGCGATTTCGTGATCGTCGATGCATTGGAGTTGTCCTTCCAGCCTGGATTTACCGTATTCACGGGGGAAACCGGCGCCGGTAAATCCATCTTGATTGACGCGCTGAATTTAGCGTTGGGCGAACGCGCCGATCCGAGCGTCGTTCGCCAAGGAAAAGAGCGCGCCGAAATCGCCGCGGAGTTTGATCTCAACAAACTAAAAGAAACGCGCGCTTGGCTGGAAAGTAATGATCTGGCGGGCGATGATATCTGCGTCGTGCGACGCGTGGTTGAAGCCGTCGGCCGCTCGCGCGCTTACATCAATGGCCGCCCGGTGACGGTGCAGCAACTGCGCGAGTTGGGCGATTGCCTGGTTGCCGTACATGGTCAATTCGCCCATCAAGCACTATTGCAGGCAAACGCCCAGCAACACCTGCTTGACGATTTTGCGGGCGCAAGCACGCTCGCGCGCGAAGTGACCCAGGCATATGAAACCTGGAGCGCCATTCGAAAACAACGAATTCAATGGCAAACCAATGCTGCGGCGTTGGAGCAAGAACGCGCCGCGTTGGAATTTCAACAACAAGAATTGTCGCGGCTCGATTTCCAAATCGAATCCTGGCAGGAATTGCTTTCGGAACACAGCCGCTTAAATCACGCGGCAAGTTTGATCGAGGGCGTCCAGAGTGCGCAACAAACGCTGGACGAAAGCGACGACGCGCTGTTGCCACAAATCAACGCCGTCGTTGAGCGACTAAAAAGCTTAAGCGAATTCGATCCCGAATTGAAGTCGGTGATTGAATTGATCGAACCCGCGTCATTTCAATTGCAAGAAAGCGTTTATGCGTTGCGCCACTACGCACGACGATTGGACATCGATCCGAATCGTTTGAAAGAGGTCGAGGCGCGCATGGAATCCGTCCATAACCTGGCGCGCAAATATCGCATTCGACCGGTGGAGTTGGGTGAGTTGCTCGAGCGTTGCGAAAAACGCCTGACCGAACTCGGCGGTAACGCCGGCATCGACGCGCTGATCGAGCGCGAACAAATTGCGCAGAGTCAGTATCAAGAGTTAGCGACAAAACTTGGCGAGCATCGTAAGAAGGCCGCGAAGAAATTGTCGCAAACCGTCACCGCGTCAATGCAAACACTTGCAATGTCCGGTGGAAAATTTTCCATCGAACTGACGCCGCGCAACGAACCCAGCGCAAATGGCTTGGAACACGTCATCTTTGCCGTGGCGGGTCACGCCGGCGTGGCGCCCGGCCCGATGGATAAAGTCGCGTCCGGCGGTGAGTTGTCGCGCATCGGCTTAGCGCTGCAAGTCGTGATGAGTAAAGTTGCGCGCTTGCCGACGTTAATCTTCGATGAAGTCGACGCCGGTATCGGTGGTGGCGTAGCGGAAGTCGTCGGAAAATTGCTACGCGAATTGGGCACGCATCATCAAGTGATGTGCGTCACTCATCTGCCACAGGTCGCGGCACAAGGTCAGCAGCATATGACCGTGAGTAAAGTCACGAACAAAAACGAAACCAGCAGTTTCGTCGTTCAACTGAACAAAACGCAACGCGTCGACGAAATCGCACGCATGCTCGGTGGCGTAAAAATCACTGACGCGACACGTAAACATGCCGCAGAAATGCTATCGGAAAATCCCACTTCTTAATTCCACGTCGCTGGCACGACCGGTGATATCAAACTAAGTTTCATTTGTAACAGATTTTAACAATCTCAGTAAATTCAACACCTTCCGCAACGATTTAGGTGTCGGAAAACTTTACAATTCGATTGTCACAAGACTGTTAACTCCTTTCTAAACAGCACGATGAATGGCCTGGCACGGCTGTTGCTTTATGGTCATTGCTGCGATTTACTTTGTGCCGTAACGAAAAATAGAAAAGGAAAACTTGAAATGAAAAAGCTGCTAACAAAATTATTGCCCCTCGCTTTTTTGGGCCTTACCAGTGCCGCAATGTCGGCACCCGTTACACAAACTATTAACGACACCTATTGGGGCGGCGATGATCACGGACAGGGCGACATCATCGGCAACACGAACATATTCGATGTCGATCGCTTAGATGTAATTACCGACGGTGATTCGCTAAAGGTAAAAGTGTTCACGAAATTTGTAGAGAATTCGACGGCGTGGTATCGGAACATCAAATACGGCGATTTGTTTATAAGCAACAACGGCTGGAATCCCGATGGAACCGCCGCGAATCATTATGTGACCGACACGTTTGGTAATGGCGAAGCATGGGAATATGTTTTCGACACCGACATGGATCGCTTGTATGGCGGCAATTTCTCAATCAAAACTACCAACCAAGAGGGACTCACCGGCACCTTTCGCAATGGTCAAGAAACCCGCCGCAAAAAAAGTGGCACGGAAATTTTGCAAAACAACGTAGTTGTCGCGCAAGAGGGCGATTGGAACACGCTGCTTTACACGCTGAGTTTTTCTGCGATTGGCATCGACTTTACCGGCGCCTATGACCTTGGCTTCAAATGGAATATGACTTGCGGCAACGACAGTATCGAAGGTGGAATCGGCAACGCTATCCCACCGAACGAAGTACCGGAACCCGCTTCCCTCGCATTGCTCGGCATGGGATTGGTTGGAATTGCGGCACGACGTAAAAAAGCTTAACTGCCGCGAATATCGGATGAGAAATTAATAACAGAGAAAAACAAGAAACAAAAGAACAACAATAAACAGCAATAAAAACAAATCGGGCGGGTCGCGCGTAACAACAAGAAGTGAATAGCGCGATTCGCCCTTTTCTTTTTTGTCCGAGAATAAATTACCCAGCTTGCCGCGTCACACGCGCCCAAACCCAACATCCTCAAGCCGTTTTTTGCTGATCCACTCTCGCACCACAGTTGCCGCCTGCGGTTGATTGTTGGCTCGTGCGGCCCCTAAAACTAGCCGCGCATCGGCCGGTTCTTTTTGAATCAGCCAATTTTCCTCGGCGAGCGCTAACGCCGCCGCCGGTTGGTCTAACAAATACAAGGTGAAGCGCGCCTCTTCGCGCAAATGAACGCGATCGTTACGCAGTTTTGCGGCAGCGAATCTCGCCGAAAGGAGATCGCGTGATTGGCGCCATTGATCGCTGTTGGCGGCGCGTTGTGCTAAGGCAAGTCGAAGCAACAGGCCGTCGGCCCGATCTTGATTGTTGAGTAATACGATGACTTCTTTGGGACGTTTTAGATCGAGCAATAAATCAGCGTAGGCAGCAAGCAAAAATGCATCGCTCGGATCCGCAGCCAGCGCGGTTCGATAATGGGATTCGGCCATTGCCCATTCGCCTAAGCGCGTTGCCATATCCGCGAGATAGGAAATGACCCAGGCGCGCAGTGCGGGCGATCGCTGATCGATTTGATCGGACATCTTACCCAAGCGCTGGTAACTCATTCTCAATTCGCCGCTCAAACTTTGCACAGCGGCGATGCAGGTCGCGACGACGATGGGTTCGGTAAGACGCGCCAATGCGTGGCATTCTTTCAGTGCCGCATCGAACTCGCCGCGTACTTGCAGCACGACCGCTTTGGTGAGCCGCGCTTGGCCGTTATTCGGTTCGCGCTGTAATGCTCGATCGAGGTCAATCAGTGCCTGATCGAAGCGATGTTGGTTTTGATGCAACGTGGCGCGTAGCACTAGGATTTCAGGTGGCGCATCCGCCGCATCCCACCAATGACTTAAGGCTGCGCGCGCGTAACCGAAAAATCTCGGATCGGATGTGGCGCGGCCTTGTTCGATATGGCGCCGCGCGAGATCAGCCGCGAGTTCGACATTGTCAGGCGCGGCACGTAATGCTTGGCTAAGTTGGCGCAACTCGCGCTGCTTCGCGTCACCCGCTTTGTACGGTAGGCGCTCGAGAATAGTATTGTCGCTCAGTGGAACATACGGTTTCGCGCTCACTATATTTGCAATTGCGAAAAGCGCTAAGCCAGCAACCGCATGGATGGTGATTCTCATGGCATACCCCTTGAAGAAGCAAGCGGGGTGCGCCTCGTGGCACACCCCGCTCTGCTCTATTGCACTACTACGGGTTCGCCGTCTTCGTCGCCGGCTTCTATACTGGCGCTAATGTCGGTGGGTTCGCTATCGTCGGCCTCGGCCGACGCGGCGGTTTGAACGGCGGCAACGAATGCTTGCGCGGCCGTTGGCGTATTGCCGCTATCGCCATCACCGCCACCGCCGCCGCAACCTGCGGCGAAGGCCAACAGCAAAACGACAAGTAAGTTTCTCAATTTCATCTCGATATCCTTATCGTTTTATTAATTCACCAAGGAACTGGTGATCGGCGGGTTGAGGTACGGGAAGCTCGCGCCAAAATCGATCGCGCCCTGACCCGCTGCCGCACCCGGAAGTTGTGTGCCGTCATTGGCCGAATCGGCCGCAGCAGCGTGATCGGGACCCGCCGGATTCAACACTCCCAATACGGCGCGCAACGCAATGTCAGTCACGTCATCAATCGGGCGACGGCCATTGGGGAAACCCGCGAGGTCGCCTCCGATGACGCCCAAGTCGTTCTGTGTCGCGCGCGGCGTTGGCGGCGTCGCCGTATTCAAACGCAACATTTCCGCACCTTTGACATTACTCGGCTGATTCACACCGGCCACACCGGTTAAGAACACAGCCACGAGATCATTGCGTGGCGTTGACGGCGGCGTCGTTGCGGGGATATTAAACAGCACATTAATCAACACCGGTAGCGTCGGATTGGTGACGTAGTCGAGAAACTGCGCGTCGTCCTTCGGTTTAGAGCTATTGAACCGATCCTTGTCCGGCAAACCGATCACCAACTCGTTCACCAAAGGATTGCCAAGACGCGATACTTGCGTCCAGGCGCCGCCTTCAAGCGACGGGAAGTGTTTATTGTTGCGTTTTCCTTCGGCGTTGAGTAAGCGCGCTTGACGCAAGCTTGCGGTGGTCCAGGCGCCGACGACGGTTTCCGTACCGGTTGTCAGGCAACTGATCGGCACTTCGACGGCAAACGAGGTGATATTGTCGTCGTCCAGAATATTCGGTTTGCTGTTGCGCGGGCCAACGGGATTGAGATTGATGAGGTCAAACGCTTCACCGAGATTCACAAAGAACGGTTCTTTGCGCTGCCCGACAAATACTTTCCCGGGGGCGTTGCAGCCGGGAATGTTAACGTTGTAAATAAATTGATTGGCGTAAGTGTTGTAATTGGGAATAGATTTTTGGCCGATGTTGTCGACCGGCTTGGTGAATACTTTCGATCCGTTCAACGCGTTGGTGACTTCGCCTTTGGTTCCGCCGCGGCGCCCGTTACGTGAAACAGTCAACGAAAAAGTTTCTTCCACATTCAAGACGTTTGCGTCGCCCGCGGCGCCGGTGATGCCACCGATATTGATTAAGGGAACCGCAATATTTTTGCCGCCGACCGGGATGGTCAAATTGCGTTGATTATTCTTGAAACGAAACTGGAAGCTGATATCTTCTTTCGCGTCGCCGTTGTTATCAACGTGAATTTCATATAACGCATTTTCATCAAGCTGGAAAAAATTCGGGCCACCGTACGGTGTTTGGAACGGTACATAATCGGCGATCAACGTCACATAGCCTTCGCGACCCGGCTCGTAACTTCTAAACATATAGAAGTCGGTACCGTCGACTTTCGGCACGCTGGTGATGAACGGCGCTTCGCGATGGCTGGCGGCGTGGGCGCTCGATGTGATGAGCGCGCCAGCGGCGGCAAGCACCGTGCCGGCGAACAGCGTAGTTAAAACGGGTAAACGCAACGATTGTTGAAACGACATATTGCCTCCTGGATTAAACGGGTTAGTCAACAGTGACTATGCGGTTATACGGAGGCCGGATTTCTTTGGATGTTGGATTCGATGCGATTCATGAAATTCATGAATCGCAGATTTTTGTGCGAATGATTGTAAGGACTAATCGAATGATTCGACAGCGGGCGCAAAACATTGATCGGATGTTTTGACGCGCTTATCGAAAGCTTTTCGACAAGCGCGAAAGTAGCGCGAGAAAGTGCCATAGAAAATCGAAGCTTCGAGCAGTCCGCGAGTTATCGCTAAAATTCGAAATTTATCCCGGCGCAGGCCCAGCCAACCCGCTAAAACGCTTTCTTCGCGGACAAATGCCTCCTCGCATCCTCGCCAAAATCGTTCAGACTACGCGAAGCTTCGTACAAAGCCCCAAGCAATAACGATGCCAACTTATAAAAAACATTGGAAATAACATGTATTATATTGAATTAATTACATTATTTAAGTTATATTATAAGATGGCTTACGATTTGTAACCATTCCAATAGAAAAATTTTCGACACCTTTTTCGCCGACAATCTATGCTATTTTCATCGCGTTATAGACAAATAAAATAGTTTATTAAGTAAATTCAATTAGATAACTTTTATGATCTAAGTTATCCACTGTAAAATTTCCCGACACTTAGAAAATTTGCACCCAAACGATTCAAAGTGCAGCCCTTGCAATAGAATTGAGGTGCTAAAAGCGTGGCGCGCCAGCCGCTTGAGCCGAGCCCAATCAAAATAAATTCTCCGGAGGACGTTCATGACCGACCAAGTAAAGTATTTGCTCGACGAGAGTGATCTACCGAAGTTTTGGTACAACATCGCCGCCGACTTGCCGACGCCGCTGCCTGCGGTTCTGCATCCCGGCACCTTACAACCTATCGGCCCGGACGATTTGGCGCCGCTCTTCCCGATGGCGCTGATCATGCAAGAAGTCAGCACCGAGCGCGAGATCGAGATTCCGCAGCCGGTGCGCGATATTTACCGGCAGTGGCGCCCTGCTCCGCTTTACCGCGCGCGGCGTTTGGAAAAAGCCCTCGATACGCCGGCGAAGATTTACTACAAGTACGAAGGCGTTTCGCCCGCCGGTAGCCACAAGCCGAACACCGCCGTGCCGCAAGCTTTCTACAACAAAGAAGCCGGCGTGAAAAAAATCACGACCGAAACCGGCGCGGGGCAATGGGGTTCTTCGCTGGCGTTTGCCGGCGCGCTATTCGGCTTGGAAATTCAAGTGTTCATGGTCAAGGTTTCGTACAACCAGAAGCCCTATCGTCGCGCGTTGATGGAAACCTACGGCGCGACATGTATTGCCAGCCCATCGGATCAGACCCAATCGGGCCGTGCGATTCTCGCCGCAAATCCGAATAGCAACGGCAGCCTCGGCATCGCCATTTCCGAAGCAGTCGAAATCGCCGCGCAGCGAGACGACACAAAGTACGCGCTGGGTTCGGTACTCAATCACGTGTTGCTGCATCAAACCATCGTCGGCATCGAAGCAATGAAGCAAATGGAAATGGCAGGCGACGATCCCGACGTCATCGTCGGCTGCACCGGTGGCGGCTCGAATTTCGCCGGCATTGTGTTTCCGTTTTTGGGTCAACAATTGCGCGGCGGCAAAAAACGCCGCATCGTCGCCATCGAGCCCGCGGCGTGCCCTAGCTTAACGCGCGGCCAATATGCTTACGATTTCGGCGACACCGGTCATCTCACGCCGCTGGTAAAAATGCATACGCTCGGATCGACTTTCGTTCCACCGGGATTCCACTCTGGCGGCCTGCGCTATCACGGCATGGCACCGCTGGTCTCCCATGTGAAGGAATTAGGCTTGATCGAGGCGAAGGCGTATCACCAGCTTGCGTGCTTTGAAGCCGGCGTGCTGTTTGCTAAAGCGGAAGGCATTCTCCCGGCGCCGGAAGCGAATCACGCGGTACGCGGCGCCATCGACGAAGCGCTGCGCTGCAAAGTCGAGGGAAAGTCCGAAACGATTTTGTTTAACCTGTGCGGCCACGGCCATTTCGACATGCAAGCTTATACGGATTACTTCGCCGGCAAGTTGACCGATCAGAATTACGATCAAGCGGAGTTGGCGATGGCGTTGGCGGGTTTGCCTTCGGTTAAAGCCGCTTAGCCAGGAGGCAATATGGATGCGCCTTTCCAAGCACTGCGCCTGAAGGCACAAAATCCATGAGTATGTTTAAGCACGTCAAAAAAAGTAGCGTTCAAAAAGATTGTTGCCGCATGCTGCCTGACTCGACACCGCCCCTCACCCCAACCCTCTCCCGCAAGCGGGAGAGGGAGTCGAATCCCCTCGCCCCTCTGGGGAGAGGGTGCAGGATGAGGGGGCGGCGCTTATTGACAGTAGCGTCAATCTTCTTCGCAGTATTTATCGCTTGTGCAAGTCCGCAATCCGCATCCAGCGAACTCATCCTCGAACACACCGCGATAGAAAAAACCTTAAAGCGCGACGTCTTCAACGCCAAAGGCGGCCGCTACCATTTGGTCGATTCAACCACCTGCGCCTATAGTTATTTGGAATCGCCGCAAGTTTCCATTGGTGGCGGCCGACTAAAAATTAAAAGCCATTTCATTTCCCAAATCGCCTCGCAAGTCGGCGGCGAATGCGTCGGCACCAGCGACGAATTCGACATTACCGTATCCGGACGGCCCGTTTACCGCAATGATAAATTGATGATGGACGACGTGCGCGTCGACGACGCGACGAATCTGACATGGCTACCGCTGATCGAAGTATTCATCAAATCCGCTGGGCCGCACGTGCTGGAAATCAATCTCAAAGAGGCGCTGCAACGCATGTTCAAAGACGCCTCGACGCCCTACGAAGTAATCGTGGAAAAAATATTGGTTTCCAAACTCTCAGCGGAAGACAACAAGATCAAAGCGACATTTGATTTTGTGTTGCAAGCGCGCTGACGGCGTGCGCCGCGACGTTCACATAGTTGAATCTTGACCAGCAGGTCAACTTTGTCGAATGAACCTTTCAACCGCCTTGGGCGGTATGGCGCAATCCTATTGCGCCGTGCGACTGATTTGCGACAGCCGCGCCATAACCGCTATGCCGATTGCTTCTCGGCAATGCCTGCGAGCCTCATGCCGGCTCCGCTCTCAAGCCAGCCACTATGTCGCAAACCACGTTCACTCACCAAGGTACGGGCGCGCCTCCACTCGCCAACGACTAGTCACGGAATCCAACAGGGCTAATGCTACTGCCCCGTCTTCAAAATCGGGCTGCCAGAATACAGGATGAACTTGCAGTATGAGCCTGTCCCCGTAGTCTTGGGCAAGTCCGCCCGAAGCAGTGAAAGATACAACGACCCCTTCTCTGACAAAATAGGTTGTCGAGAGCCCTCCGGTGCCACCACTTCGGGCAGGAAACGCGATCGCCGCGCTGATCGGCCTCGGTCTTACGATGGCATGAGTTCGAAGCTGCCCATCAAAATATTCCTTGATCTCGACATTCGTGCCGGGCTTCTGATAAACCCGATAACTGGTTACTTGCTTGGTCAAATAATTAAATGGGCCGCCCCTAAATTCAGACTCAATGCGGCTCTCAGTCAGCGTCGTGAAGCTACCATTTTCTGTAGTGGTTGTCCCATTGACCGTCACCGAGCCTTTGCCCACGGCTACTTGGCCAGCTTTAATGGTACCGGAGCCATCGTCGTCAAAAACTTCCACCTCAACGGTGTCGAGTACGCCGTCGATAAGCAAAGTAACATTCACAATGTACTGAGTTGTGTCGTCCGTGGTGTCATAGGTCGGGCCTTCCTGATCGTTATTGATCGCAAAAATATTGCCGTGCTGGTGGGTGGTTTTCCAGCGATAGACAAATTTTCCGTCCGGCGCGCCGTTCACGCTGGCGGTGAGAACTGCGCCTGGCGAAGTCCGACTCACCGTGGCATCGCCCGGTGTGATTTTGACCCTCGAGGTGGTTACGGTCGCGTTCCACTTCTCGGCACTCCTTGAGGCCTGTAAATCTTGGATCACCGCGCCGATGTCGAGCGCCGTCATGGCAAGATCAACGGCAGCGACCACCACAGCCGCTCTCGAGAGCCGTTTTAGCCGAGCACTACTTTTCTCAAAGTCGGCCACCAGATCTTTATTCTCCTGGATGGCGTGGTCAAAGATCCATTTATTGGTTTCGTTCAAGGAAACCTCGCCCTGGCCCATCGCGCTCAAAATTTCCAACAGGAACTGAGCGCTAAAGCCATCGCGCGCTAAAAAAATCCCGGCTCTCTGCAACACCGGATCAGCGGCAGCACGAAAACTCGCGATGAATGTCCTGGATTGATCCAGTTTCACCGAAGCGACTCGGCCAAACATCAAAAATCCGGCGGTCGGCCCAACAAAATCGGTAAAAAAGCTGCCCCACGCAAGCTCGGCGACTTTATCTTTCCAGCCGGGCACAAAGGATTGGTAAATAGGATCGAGATATAACGGCGGCGAATTAACCAAATCAAGCGTCGGGCCGAGCACGACAACATCGTAATAAGTTTGGCGGCTTCCTGCGACTTGCGGCAGGTTCACCACCGCGCTTTGTGTCGGTGACCACGGCGCGATGCCCCGGACGGCATCCGTCACCGCGTTGAATAGATTGAGCTGCTGGGTTTCGGGAACATCGATGGGGCCCACGATGAACTTGGGCGTCGTGTAAATATCTTTGTCGCCGTTTTCGTTTAAGGTCCCAGTTTCGTAAGCGTACAACGCGCCCCAGCGGCGAAAACTGTTCTGCGCAATAACGCCGCTTCCCGCAATATTTTGTAGAAGCTGCACGCCACTCTGCGAAACATCGGCGCCAGGCTCGATTAAAGTTAACGTCGTGTCACCTGCCGCTTGCGGCTTCGCGCGCGCTTGTGGGCTAGCTTTTAAAGCGGTAATGCCGGAAGGATTGAGAATCACTTGCTGCGCAACCTGAATTGCGTTTGTTATGATCGGATCACCATCGCTTAGCGCCGTTGGATTGTTGGCGAGTTGCGCCTCGACCACCGCCGCAAGATTAGCAAGCGCCGGGCTTGCGTGAATCAGTTCAACGATTTTTTCGTATTGCTCAGGCGGCAACATGAACGCGCCGAGGGCGAAATACAGAAGCGCTTCTGCGGTCGTTTGGCTTGAAACTTCGGTGCCGGCCGGGCCTGTAAGCCCGAACATGACTAACTTGCCTTCAGCATTAACGACTTCGATTTGGGTGCTCGCCGTCGAGCCGAGCTTGACGGCAAATTTGCCATCCGCGCCGACTTGAATCTCGTCGACCGCGGTAATAACCTTTAGCTCGCTGGCCTTCAGAGTACTTCCGGCAGGCAGTTTAACTACGCCTTGCGCAGTCGCGTTATTCTGCGTCTGCGTTGCATCGGATGAGTCGTCGAATTCACATCCGGATAGTGCCAATAAACCCACAAATGTCCAGCCGACTATCGTGCGTAACATTGCAACCCTCCTATTATTTTGTTTATCGAAAACTGGCAAGCTTCTTTATAAATATTTAATGTTGCTCGACGCCCAAAGCCAAACGTTAATTACTTGTTAATTGCAAGCCCACTATAAAGGTGCAAGAACTATACCAACACTAGGTAACGTGCTGTTTCCAATCGGAAGGTAAACTGTGACTGTCCATGAAGCCAACGTAATTGTAAGAAAAATCGACAACCCGCGAGGCGCAAACGGACAGCGCAAAATTTGAAGTGCCTAGTCACCAAACCACCGCGGAAGATGTTTGCATCATGTCAGAGCGTTGTTAGTTTTTATTCCAAGCCCAAATAGAATTGGTTTCCACAACAGTATACTCAGCCGAATCTAGCCATTGAATAGCCCAAATGCGCTATGCTTCATCGCGCCAAGCGGAATGGTATAGCGATAATGGAGAAGGAAAACGATGGCCGTTTCAAATGACGTGTTCAACGCGTTGGTTCTCGATCTCTATCGCGGCGTTCGCGAAGTAGCGTTCACCGAGTTCCAGAACTACGCCCTGGGGATTTTGAAACCTATTTTGCAATTCGACGTAGCGATTTGGGGCATGGGCGTGAGTAGCGGAAACGGCGCGCTGATCAGCAGTGTGCATCTGCACAATCTGCCACCAGAAATGATGGGCGAATATGCAGGCGAGGTGCAACGCCAAGATCCGGCGGCAAAACGCACCACCGCCGCGCCGGGGCGCACCATTTGCATTCCATGGGATGATCCCGAAATAGCCACCGAGCAACTCACGGCAGTGCGCACCTATTTGCGCAAATTCGGATTCGCGCACACCTTGTGTACCGCCTCGTTTGAACCCGCGCTGGGACTTAACCATTTTGTCACGCTGTCGCGATCTGATTCGGCGAAACCGTGGAGCGAAGCGTTCCGTCAGTTCAAGGAGCGGCTGTTTCCGCATCTAGTCGAGGCGTATTTGCAGGCACGCTATCGGCACATGGAACCGCGCGAGGGCGTCGAGCGTGGTTATGCCATAGCCGATCACTCACTTTTGGTTATGAACATCACCCCAGTCTTCAAAAATTTAATGTTGCGCGAGTGGCCCCATTGGGTGGATTGGCGGCTGCCTCCTGAACTATGCAAAGCGCAATCCGATGGTGAGCGTATCTATAAAGGAAAACACGTAATCGTCGGAATGGCGCAAGACCAGCAGCTTATTCACATCACGGTGCGAACACGCAACGTCCTTGATATTTTGACGCCGCACGAGCTCGTGGTCGCGCGCCTCTTCGCCCAGGGTCAAGTAAACAAACGCATCGCCGACGGAGATCGGCGTTTCGCCTCACACCGTGCGCAACCAGTTGAAGTCAATATACTTAAAGCTAGGAGGTGAGCAACAAAACGTCGTTGGCGGATCGCCTGCGAGATCTGTCCTAACCTTCGGTACAAACGGTGTATGCAATTAAGGCATTCCGCAATAGTTTAGGTGTTTGGCGCAATGACAAAGCCAATCTGTAGGACTGCACCACGTTTCCTAAAACAAAGGGCGCCGAAAGCGCCCTTTGTGTTTCTGCCATTTTCCAATCACCCCGCCAGCAGGCGCACGGGGATTACGTCTTAGCGATGCCTATGCCACGAGGCAGTCAGGACGCGCCTCTCCAGCCACCTTTCCGTTGCGGCGTAACATCCGCGTACCCACACCCAACAGCAACATCACCACGAAGCTCCAATCGAATCCGGCGTTACGATTGATGGTGCAACCACCGCCGGAATCGCCGCTTGACGTCGCCGCGACAGTGAAACTCTGGTCTACATCTGTGGCCGCGTTGTAGTTCGCATCGCCGGCCTGGCTTGCTCGAATGGTGCAGGTACCGGCACTGACTATCGTAACGGTCGCGTTCGAGACCGTACACACGGCCGTGGTTAGGGAACTAAATGTAACGGCATTTGCCGAGCCGCCGCCCGTCGCGCTGACATCAAATGCAGCATTGCCGACGGTTTTGCTACCGAGCGCGTCAAAGCCAATAGTCTGATCGACAAGGGTGACTTGCAACGTGCGAATCTGCCACGGTGCTTGATAGTAGCTGCCGTCGCCGCTTTGTTGTGCGCGGATTACGCATAGTGCAGCAGCCGAGGCTGTTACTAGACCCGCACCTGATACCGTACAAGTCGAGGGCGTTAACGAATCGAACGCCACGGTTAAGCCACTCGTTGCCGTCCCGGTAACCGTTGTGGAGCCGCCGACTGCAATCTGGGTTACCGCTGGCGTGAAGGCGATGGATTGACTAAAACCGGCAATGGTTGTCGGTGATGTGCGTTGCGTGAAGCTGCCGTCGCCGAGTTGGCCAACATTGTTATTTCCCCAACATTTCGCGACGCCGGTGTCGGTCAGCGCGCAGGTGTGGCCGAGCCCTGCCGTTACGGCGCTCACACCCGTGGTTAGTCCGGCGACATCCAGCGCGGTGGTGCGATTAGTCGCGCTGCCATCACCTAGTTGGCCAAAATCGTTGCGTCCCCAACACATCATCCCTCCGGCGCTGGTCAACGCACAGGTGTGTTCGAACCCTGCCGTTACCCTGCCCATACCGGTCGTTAATCCTGTAACGTCCACGGCGGTGCTGCGATTCGTCGTGCTGCCATCGCCCAGTTGGCCAACATTATTACGTCCCCAACACTTTAGCCCGCCGCCATTGGTCAACGCGCAGGTGTGGCCGAACCCTGCCGTTATAGCCCTCACACCGGTCGTTAGCCCAGTGACATCCACGGCAGTCAAGCTTAATGTCGTGCTGCCGTCACCTAGTTGGCCATAAAAATTACTTCCCCAACACTTCACACCGCCGACGTTGGTTAGCGCGCAGGTGTGAAAGTCCCCTGCCGCGATGGCGCTTACGCCGCTGGTTAAGCCGCTGACATCGACGGCGGTGGTACGCGTCGCCGTGCTGCCATCACCGAGTTGTGCCAAATTGTTAAGTCCCCAACACTTCACGCCGCCGGCGCTGGTCAGCGCGCAGGTCTGAGAGTCCCCTGCCGCGAGCGCGCTCACCCCGCTAGTTAATCCGGTGACGTCGACGGGGGTAGGGCTATCGGTGGTGCTGCCATTACCGAGTTGGCCCGCATCGTTAGCGCCCCAACACTTAACGCCGCCGCTACTGGTCACAGCGCAGGTGTGACCGGACCCGCCCACGGCGGCGCTCACCGCGCTGCTGAGGCCAGTCACGTCTACCGCAATCACGCTTGATGTGGTGCTGTTATTGCCAAGTTGACCTTTGTTGTTCCATCCCCAACATTTCACACCGCCGGCGCTGGTTACCGCGCAGGTGTGATCCGTGCCCGCTGCTATCGCCTGAATTGCTTTAAAGCCCGTCACGTCCACCGCCGTGCCGCTTGAGAACGTCGTGCCATCACCGAGTTGGCCACGAATATTAAATCCCCAGCACTTCAACCCGCCGCCGCCAGACAGCGCGCAGGTGTGGGCGCTGCCCGCCGCTATCGCGGTCACGCTGGTAAGGCCAGTGACGTCAACTGCCGTGGAACTTGGGGTGGTGCTGCCATTGCCGAGTTGACTCTGCACGTTTTCGCCCCAACACTTCACGCTGCCGCTGGTCAGCGCGCATGTGTGATACAGGCCCGCCGTCAGCGCGGTCACGCCGCTGGCGAGGCCAGTCACGTCTACCGCAATGCTGGCATCGGTCGTGCTGCCATCGCCGAGTTGGCCGGAGGCGTTCCATCCCCAACACTTCGCCCCGCCGCCGCTGGTCAGCGCGCAGGTGTGAGAGTTTCCTGGTGCGAGTGCACTCACCCCGCTGGTGAGGCCAATGACGTCCACCGCGGTACTGCTGTCGGTCGTGCTGCCATCGCCCAGTTGTCCGAAAGTATTTTCGCCCCAACACTTTACCCCGCCGCCGTTGGTCAGCGCGCACCCGACCGCGAGGGCGCTGACGCCGCTGGTTAGGCCGGTGACGTCCACCGCCGTGCTGCTATCGGTGGTGCTGCCATTTCCGAGTTGGCCTACATCGTTAGCTCCCCAGCACTTCACCCCGCCGCCACTGGTCAGTGCGCACGTGGAATATACGCCAGCCGAAATTGCCGTCACGCCGCTGCTAAGGCCGGTAACATCCACCGCGGTGCTGCTGTCGGTAGTGCTGCCATTACCAAGCTGGCCGGAATCGTTAAATCCCCAACATTTCACACCGCCGCCGCTGGTCAGCGCACACGTGTGAAACCCGCCGGCGGTAACCGCCGTCATGCCGCTGCTGAGTCCGGTGACAGCCACCGCCGTCGTGCTTTGGGCGGTACTGCCATTGCCCAGTTGGCCCTTGCTGTTATCGCCCCAACACTTCACCCCGCCGGCGCTGGTCAACGTACAGGTGTGATCCACGCCCGCCGCGACTTGCGCCGCGACCGCTTCGGACGCCGCTTGAGCCGAGCTCATACCTGCCCATGACATGGCGACGGCGAGTAGCGCAAATAACAGGCGAATAGTGCGCGGGAAAATTTGCTTTAGGGATTGAACAGAAACAGCAGAAACAGCCTGACGGGCAATGGGTAAGGTCAACATGCAGCGCTTCCTTTGAGGTCGTAATTTAGAGGCTGCCAAAGAGATTTTATGATCGCCCTCCCCGGCAATGGTTGAGAATTTAGCAGAACGCCGTTTCGTTGTATATAGACATAAATACTTATTTCTCAATTAATTACGCTAATTTAATAAAGTTAATAAGTTTAAGTAATTGATGATGTTTAATGGATCGTTCGCCACTTGCTTAAGACGGGAAAAAAGCGCAAACATGCGCCGTAATGCTGACCTGGCCAGGAGGCGCGTAGATACTTGGTCTTAGAGATGCCTATGCCACGAACCAGGCAGGACGGGCGTCTTCGGCTATCGGATTTTTTAAACCAAAACTTGTAGCCCGAGGCCACTTGGTCATTCTCGCGAAGGCGGGAATCCAGCGACTTTCGGGACGACACGGGATCCCGACCTTTGCGCAGACGACGAGCAAACCAAGTCGGATGTATCCGAAACCCAAGCCCTAAGTTGTGGCGGGCCAACGAGGCAGTTGTCTCATCGGCCTGCCGCAAATTTCGCGGATCGCCGCATAGAAACCAAGACGGCACAGGTTACCGAAAAAATCCCCTATAGAAACAGAAATTACCGGGCTCTTCCCCTTTACAAGTCCTGCGCAAGCCGCTATTCTCGCCCCTGAGTTGTTTGCGGGGAAAACGGTTCAATTTTTATCGCGGCAACTAGAAATAAAAAACGTTAGATTGCATAACCGAGGGGCTATCAATTGGCTATTGAAGGACAACCAAGGTTGTAAGCAAGTAATTGAGTTCATCCGTTTCAGCCAACATCAAATTTTAGGAGGCATTGCAATGAAAAAAGCAACTATCGCCGCGGCAGTCGTCGGTTTGGCGAGCCTGTTCGGCGCAACCGCTCAAGCAGCGGATGGCACTAAGGCCTATTGGGCCACCAGTGGTACGTTCGGTCCTTTCCCCATCACCGGTTTAATCCCATCCATACCTAAGGATAAGGAGCGCGACGTCACCATTCCTGTCAGCATGTGGATCATCGATCATCCGAAAGGCTTGATCGTGTTCGACACCGGCAACAACGTCGCAATTACCGACGGCAATTGCAAAAAATACTGGGCCGCGGGCAACTGTGATTTCTTGAAGCCAAACCAAACCAAGGAAACCACCATTGACGGTTGGTTGAAAAAATTGGGCTACTCCACCGACAAGGTGAAAGTGGTCGCTTCGTCGCACTCGCATTTGGATCACATCGGCAACATCGAAATGTTCCCGAACGCAATTCACGTCATCCAGAAGAAAGAACTGTATCAAGGTTGGTTCCCGGAGAAATTCCAAGGCCGGACCACCCCAGGTTCGTTCGTGATGGCCGACATCGACAACGCTCGTGAATTCAACTACCTCGAGTTGGCCGGCGATTACGATTTGTTCGGCGACGGTTCCGTAATGATCCTGTCTACGCCTGGCCACACACTTGGCCATCAGTCCATGAAAGTCAAATTGGGCAGCGGCAAGACGATTATCTTGGCGCAGGATGCCATTTGGATGCAAGAGAACATGGACGGCTATCCCGCTGGCCTGAACTACAGCGTCAAGGACTACACCGACTCCGTGAATCGTATTAAGTTTATGCGCGACTTGGAAGGCGCCGAAGTTTTCTACGGCCACGATCAAAACCAATGGGCCAAACGCAGCGCCGATGGCTGGTATAAATAATTGATTCGTTTTTAGTTAAATAACTGTAGCACCCACAAAGGCCCCCGACTCGGGGGCCTTTGTTTTGAGAAAAACCATCACTCAATTTATGTCTACTGCCATCTCCATCGAGGCGGTCTCTAAGCGATATGGCCCGAAGACTATCGTTCACGACCTGTCGTTTAATGTCGAAAAAGGCGAAATCGTTGGTTTCCTAGGTCCTAACGGTGCCGGCAAAACCACTACGATGCGCATGATCGCCGGTGTTACGACCGCGACATCGGGCCGGGTGCGCGTCGCCGGTCACGATATGGCGATCGACAACGAGCAAGCCGCGCAAAAAATCGGCTATCTTCCCGAACATCCGCCACTATATGACACCCTGGAAATCGGCCAATACTTACGCTTCGTCGCGAAAGCTAAAGGCGTGCCGCGCGCGGAAATCAATTTAGAAATTGAGCGCGTCAGCCTCGCCTGCCGGCTGGACGATGTGCTCCGCCGCGAAATCTATAAATTATCGAAAGGTTACCGGCAACGTGTCGGCCTCGCACAAGCGCTGCTCGGCAAGCCCGAAGTGTTGTTGCTGGACGAGCCGACCGCCGGCCTCGATCCCGGCCAAATACAAGAAACCCGCGAAGTCATTCGCAATTTCGGCGCACAACATGCGGTGTTGTTGAGCACCCATATTCTTCCCGAAGTCACAATGATTTGTCAGCGTGTCGCGATTATCAATCACGGTCGCCTATTGGCAATCGATTCGCCGGCCAATTTGCAGCGCGCCGCGGAACAAACCAACCAAGTCGCATTGACCGTGCGCGGGCTCGCCGATGAGCTGGAGAAAGAACTGCGGTCGGTTAACGGCGTCACCGGCGTTATCATTCATCCGCATCCAACCGCCGCCGGCGTTGTCACGGTCAATTGCCAGGTGGAACAACGCGATGGCGTGGAGGCTTCGATTGCACGTGCCGTCGCGAACCGCTGGGATCTGTATCGTCTGGAACGGCAGCAGCCATCGTTGGAGAATATTTTCTTGCGTTACGTCGCAACCAATCAGCCGAGTGCCGCATCATGAGAGGCTTACTCGCCGTATTTCACAAAGAGCTGCTGATTTATTTTCGCTCGCCGATCGCATATTTTGTCATCGCGGTATTTTTGCTCGGCACCGGTTATTTTTTCTTGTTTGATGTGTTCACCAGCGGCGACGCGGTGATGACGCAAACCTTCCGCAGTATGAGTGTGTTGCTCATTACCCTACTGCCGATGGTCTCAATGCGTTTGTTCTCGAGCGAATATTCTGGTCGCACCATGGAATTGCTAACAACATTGCCGCTCAAACCTTGGCAAGTGGTATTGGGAAAATATTTCGGCGCGCTGGTAATTTTGTTGCTGATGGTCGTTGGGACCATGATCAATTTGATTCCGATGTATTTGTACGGCAATCCGGAATGGAAAACTATTTTCTCCGGATATTTCGGTTTCTTTATGCTTGGCATGGCATGCCTCGCGCTCGGCCAATTATTTTCTGCGCTGACGGAAAACCAAATTATCGCCGCCTTAATCACCATGGCGGTGCTGTTGGCGTTTTGGTTCGTCGGCCATTTAGAAACCTACCAGAGTTCGTTAGTGCTTAAAAATTTATTCGGCTACTTATCCTTCGCCGATCATCTCGCCGATTTCGTGCGCGGACTGGTGCGCAGCGAAGGTATTGTGTTCTACCTCATCACCTGCGCAGTCGCGTTGACGTTGAATGCGGGCTTCCTGCAGTGGAGGCGATAGCATGAGTCAATCTATGCGCTCCGGTTTTATCCTGCTCGTCGGCATCGCCTTGTTGGCGGGATCTTCCGCCATCGAATCCATCATATTGAAGGATCGTTGGTTTACTTCTGCATTGACCATGGTCGGTGGCGCGCTTGTGCTTTGGGGCCTGTTCCGATTGCGCCATGAAATCGTCGCGGCATTTTCTGGCCGTAAGGGCGAAGTCACCTTAATGACACTGGGCGTCGTCGGTGTGCTCGGTGCGTTGGCATTTCTGTCGACACAATTTCCGGTGCGGTTTGACTGGAGCACGCAAAAAGAACACTCCATCTCGCCGCAAACCAAGACGATGTTGCAGCGGTTGGAAAAGCCGGTACATGTGACGTTCTTTCATGATTCGGCCATGCGCGAGACCGTCGAGTTGTACGATTTAATGGCGAAAGAAACGCCGAAGCTCACGTTGGAATTACACGATCCCATGGTCAACCCGGCGAAGGCGAGATTGATGGGCGTGCAGTTCGCCGGCACGGCGATCATGCAAAGTGAAAACCGTAAATTGCGTATCAACGGCCCGACAGAAATTGATATCGCGAATGGCATTCTGCGCGTCTCGCAAGGCATCGCGCAGAAAGTGTGTTTCCTCGACGGCCACAACGAAGCCGATCCGTTCAGTATGGAATCGCATGACCACATGGAAGGCAGCGCCGATCATTCCCATGGCATCGGTGACAAGATGGTGATTCACGAATCTCACGGCATGGCGAAAGCGCGTGTCGCGCTCGAAGCGATGAATTACAACGTTGAGAAAGTGTCCTTGCTTAAGGGTGGCGCCACGTTGGATGGTTGTGCCTTACTCGTCGTCGCAGGGCCGAAGATTGCGCTGCAAAATCTCGAAGTCGACGCCATCAGCAAATACATCGACGATGGCCATAACGCGATTTTCATGATCGATCCGTTTGTCGAGACCGGCCTAGAAATGCTGATGGAAAAATACGGTGTCAATCTCGACAAAACCATCATCATCGATCCGCCCAGCCATTTCTGGGCCGACCCATCCGCTCCTGCGGTCACCGACTATAACCGCCACCAAATCACCGACCAAATGCCGTTGACGTTCTTCCCCGGCGCCCGCTCGCTGTCGCCGACCAAGATACAACCGCCCGGCGCCGCGGTGCAACCGTTGATCAATTCCTCCAAGGCCAGCTTTGGCGAAACCACCTTCGAGCGTGCCGAATTTACCGATGGCGAAGATCGGCCCGGCCCGACGACCATCATGGTGATGGTCAATCGCCGCCCCGATACGGCGCGCAATACGGCGGCCATCATGGCGGCAGAATTGCGTGGCGAAAAAGTGGCGCCGCAGATCACACCGATATTGGATTTCAAACGCGCGCGCATCGCAGTGATTGGCGATTCCGACTTTGCCACCAATTCGTTCTTCCATTTGGTCGGTAACGGAAAATTATTCCTGAACACGGTGAATTTTCTCTCCTCGAAAGAGAATCTCATCGGCGTCGAAACGCGCACGTACGATCGTCCGAAAGTGAACCTCACCAATCGCCAAATGAAAGGCATGTTCTATTTATCCATCGTCCTCGTGCCGCTGCTGCTGGCCGTCATTGGTTCGGCGGTGTGGTGGCGGCAACGATGAGCGCTGCACGTTCACGGCTCTGGTTCATTTGGGCAATCTTCGCATTGCTCATCGGGTTTATCGTCGTGCTACAAATGCGCGGCCATGTTGCGGCGCCGGAAAAGCACGACGACGACCACGATGACGCGCCACGCATGTTGTTTCCCATGTCGATAGGCGAGGTCTGGGCGCTAGAAATTTTTGACAAAGGCGTGTTGCATCGTTTTGAACGCGACGCCCAAGGGCAGTGGTTTTTCCATGCCCATGGCGCGCCGAAACCGGATGATCCTACCCACGCGCATCAGGCGGATTTGAAATTGGCGCAGACGATCGCTACGGCCCTCGAAGGCCTTGGCCGCACACGGCGAGAGCGCGAATTCAAGAAATCCGACGGCGCCGAATATGGCATGAACGAACCGGAAATGTTCGTGTTACTTTATGCCAAAAATACGGCACAATTGCTCGACAAAATCACGGTCGGCAGCGTCGCGCCCGATCGCTTAAGCCGATACGTCAGTTCGAACAATTATCCGAAAATTGTCTCGATCGCGAACTACCAAATCGAAAATTTGCAAAATTTGTTAAAAGCCGTCGGCGTAATCACGCCCGCCAGCACGAAATAAACATATTAGCCGCGAACCAGTCAGGGCGCGGCGTTCCAAGCATACCCTTTGAAACGCCGCATTTAGCAAGCCTGTTAGGCCGATTCATTTTTGTTTCTCGCTGGCCTCGTTTGCTTCCCCGTCCACGCAAGCCTTCACCACAACGGGGCCGCGTCCCCCAAACTCCGATTCGCAGTAGGTAATGCGTTCGGCTTTTTCCGCGGGATACTGCTTCAGCGCCGTATCGGCTTCAATATCTTTGTCGACGCAGATTTTAACTTTGTCCCAACCCAATTCGCTTTTCGTGCGGCAGCGATTTAGAAAGCGCTGATAAGGTTGCGGATACGCGAGCAGCGACAGACGCAACGCTTGATTTTCCTTGATACAAAGGTTGATCATCCCCACGCCCCATTCGGCGTTGGAAAAATGGCAACTGGTGACGATTTCGTCTTCTTCTCCAGCCGACGCACCTAGGCTGATCAGCATCAGTACTGTTGCGCAACAACGTTGCAAGTTTAAGCGAGCTTTAACGCCCATAATCTTCTCCTTATCGAAGATGCATCATGCTGGACACTCGCTTTCTTTTCAAGCAATTTGACCCGTCGCCAGAGCCGCACTTTCTCACACACGGGCCAAAGAGTCGCCGTGAATTTTTTAATCTTCTGAGTTGGAACGGCAGTCAACGAACATAATGTTGTTTACGATTTCTTGATTCGTAATCGACAACGAAAATGTTCGTCGTATGGTTAAGGGCGCGTTGATCGGACGTTAAGCCGGTTGCTGCGCCGACTTGGAATTTGCAAGTTGCTGAGCAGCGAATGCCGCGAATTTATCCGCTGCAAGCGGACGCGAATATAGGTAGCCTTGAATCTGATCACATCCTTGGGCACGCAAAATTTCGCGCTGCTCGATTGTTTCTACGCCCTCGGCAATAATCTCTTTGTGAAGGGTATGCCCCATCGCGATAATGGCTTGAACGATGGCTTGCGAATCGTTGTCAGTTGTAAGATCGATCACGAATGAGCGATCAATTTTCACCACATCGACTGGCAGTCGCTTCAGATAAGCCATCGAGGAGTACCCGGTTCCAAAATCGTCAATTGCAACGCGCACGCCCATGCTCCGCAAACGCGTCAGGCTGTGCTCCACTCGCGTAATGTCGTCCATCACCATGCTTTCGGTTACCTCCAGTTCCAGGCCGCCAGGCTTGATGCGATATTTTTTTATCACTAGGGCAACGGTATCGACAAAATCGCTTTGGGCAAACTGACGGCCTGAAACGTTTACCGAAACCCGATCGAGTGCGATGCCTTTCAGGTGTAGTTGCTGGTAATACTCACAGGATTTTTCTAGTACAACGGCACCGATGGTTTCGATTAGGCCGGTTTCTTCCGCGCACGCGATAAAATGGGCCGGCGACAACAAACCTCGCTCGGGATGGTTCCATCGCACCAGCGCCTCGGCGCCACACAATTTTTCGTGACGCAGATCCCATTGCGGCTGGTATTCGACAACGAATTCATTGTTCTCAATCGCCCGCCTTAACTCGCGCTCCAGAGAAAGTCGCGTCGCGGCTTCCTTGTTCATGCGCTCTTCGAAATAGGCATGGGTACCGCCGCCTGCCCCCTTGGCGCGATACATCGCCGTATCAGCATTTTTAAGTAAATCGCCCGAAGTCTTGCCGTCGACGGGATATATGGCGATGCCGATACTAGCGCCTAAGAAATGTGGCAAACCTGCGATTTCAAACGGCTCAGACAGCGAATGCAACATCTGGGTGACGACGATCTCTGCGTCGCGCAACGTCGTCAACTTCGGAAGAACCACCGTGAATTCATCTCCACCCAAGCGAGCGAGGGTATCTGATTTCCGAATCACAGCTTGAAGCCGGCTGGCTGCTTGCTGCAGCAAAACGTCACCGCTCGCGTGGCCAAGTGTATCGTTAACCGTTTTGAATCGATCCAAGTCGATGAACAATACCGCCAATTTGGATTCGTCACGCTCGGCATGCACGATTTCTTGGCCCAGCCGATCAATAAATAGCATCCGGTTCGGCAAGCTCGTCAACGAATCGAAATGCGCTTGCTTATACAGCAGCGCGTCGCGGGCAGCGGCTGATAAGGCGACCGCGAGGCGATCAGCGAGATCACGAACATGTCCCTGCTCCTCTTCAGTGAGCACAGGCTGCGCTACATACGCAAGGTTTAACATGCCGCAGAGTTGTTGGTCCCAAACGATTGGAAGCGTAAGCACATGTCGCGCGCCGAATTGCTCCAGTGAGCCGAGTCGAACCCGTCGGTCTAACCCAATGGTCGACCAAACGCCATTGCGTTCGCGAGCCAATGCTTCGAGATCGAGCGGGTTTAGCATGACGCGTTGTGATTCGAAGGCCGGTGATGCGCCAAAGGATTGCGTGTAAGTTTTCCCCGTGCTGGTGGAGTCCGTATCCATGACGGTTATGCTGGCGACATCCACCCTCACGACCTGCGGAAGTCTGCTCAACATCATTTCAACGGCCTTATCCGCCTGAAATCGAGCAAGCACAGCACGATCGATCTCGGAGAACGCAGCCAGCGCATTGAACTGTTGACCAAGCCGCGTCGCCATGCCGTTGAACGCATCGGCGAGCTCGCCAAACTCATCATTTCGCCCGACCACAACGGGTTGGCCAAATTCCTTCGCCGCTAAACGGCGCGTACCGGCGATGAGCTTTTCGAGCGGAACCATGGTCCGACGAATCTGTGTCGCACCGAGCAAACATGCCGCAAGAATCGAGACGCAGATTATCGGCAAGAAACTTTGCCTAAATGCGGTAAGCGCACCAAACGCTTCGGACTCTGGCATTGAGGCGATAATGGTCCAATCGTCTTCGTGAAATTCAGCCTTCAGGAACAGACTCCAATAACCGCCGATCTGATTCTCACCGTCATGCCACGACAAGGTTCCCGTCGAAGACTTCGCAGATTTTTTGCTCCATTGCTCTATTGCGGTTGTCGCCAAAGGCTTTGAGCAGAACAACACCGAGGATGCGCCGCGCAGCACGCAAAAGTTCGTCAAATACGCGAACGTATCAGCGTCTCCCCACAGGTATTTCGGATCGATTTCCGCGACGACGAATTTACCGGGTTTCTGCGACGAATCCACAGGCCGAACCAAAAGTACACCAGCGCCCTGGTCGGATTTAGAATTGCCTAATACTAGTGCGCCACCGGCGGCGAGCCGCATTCTTGCGTCGTTATTCAATTCGGGCACGGCACTAATGCGATGGAATAGATCGGCGTGCCGTTCGCCGCTCATGCCAATGATTGTAACTGCCGCAATTCGACTTTGAATATCCGGATCACTGACGGCCTCCGGCACCGGATTTGCAGCGATGGTTTGTAGGTATTGATCAAGAAGCTGAAGCCGGCCAAACAAACCCGCACCGAAGTCCTTAGCCGATTGATTTAAGTGGGTATGATTCTGGCGGACTAGCGCGTCGTTCACTTGACGCAAAGATAGGATCGCAATAGCCAATACGGGTATCAGTGCGGACAGCATGAATAGGACTAAGACTTGCCGTGCGACTTTTCCACCTATGAAAGCGCCTGAAAATCTCACGCAGCCGTTCTCAGTAGTTTTCTGCCAGGCCAACAAATCGACCATTATTCGCGCGAACAATGTCGTCGCGGCTAGGCTTCGCCGTCAACGGCGGCACGGTATCGCCATCCGCACCGGCGCTGTAAAGGTCGAAATCAGAATTGATAGGAACAAGATTTTTGTCCTTGCGCGCGCCGCCTTTCCCTGTCGTGGTCGTCAGGTTTAGGAATCGGTAAGGCCGGTCCCAAGGATCGCGCCGACCGGCCATTCCAACGTCGGCTAAGCTATCAGGCACGACCCCATTGTTTTCGCTATAAAAGCGTACGATCAAGGTCGACATTTCACTTATGTCGCCCATTGCCTGCGCGCTCCTTGCGCGTTCAACATAACGCTGGTAGCTCGGTAGCGCCACTGCCAGTAAAACGGAACCAATCGCGAGCGCGAGCACTAATTCGAGCAACGTAAGTCCACGCTGACGCAGCGAATTTTAACAAGACACTTTTCGATAATCATCTAACTGCTTCATAATTTTGCCTATTTCTCTCTTCGGAACTATAGCAAAGTTAGAATCTATAGCCGGGAAGGTGAGGTCGACTTTTGTTACGCGTACCGGAGAAATTTAAAAAATATTAATTAATAAGCACTTACATCGTCTTTTCGAATGTAAACAATTGTTGTAGACGGGATACTGAGTTTTTCGTTGGGTGCGTTTTACCGACCCGCACTTTCTCTGCCACAACCCGAAAAATCACGACGTATCTTTGAAATTATCAAGTGGAACGGTGATTCACGGCTTCAAGGTCTACCACGCCAGCAGGCAAGCGGGATGTGGTTCACAGCCATGGCAGGCTGAAGAACCGGTATTCATGCGGCTCTACGCGCAATCAATTCTAACGGATTCGTGCGCGCAATCCGCTGCGTTTGACTTACACGCCGGAAACGCCGTGCGAGTCGTCACGCAAGTCGGCGCTTAGGTGCGCGGTGTCATTGACTACGCTCGCGGAATGCGGCTCATTAGGAGTAATAATCGTCACCGAGGTGTTATCGATGCGCGTCGGCGCAGACGTGGCGCCGGGCATCTGCACATGGTGCGCGAGTAGCGTGCGAATGAAAAATCCATGACTGATTACGAGTAAGTCGTTTTTTATTGTTGCGCGGATCTCGCGCAATAGAGCCATCGCTAGACCCGCACGCTCGCGGACCGCATCCAGCGATTCCCCGCCGGGCGGCGCTTGCGTCATTGAAATCGGATCGATTGTCATACCGTCGTAGGCCAAGCCGCGCAGGTCGCCAAAGTTACGTTCCTGCAACAATGAACTGAAACGAACAGACACACCGGTCGCCACGGAAATCGCTTGCGACGTTTCAATCGCGCGCGGTAAATCGCTGCTGACAATCGCGCCGATCTTCGCCGTGAAAAATCGCTGCGCGACGGCCGCAGCTTGGCGCTGACCGCGCTCGCTCAACGGTGTGTCCGCGGGTTGCAAAATGCGCGCGACGTTGAGCGCGGTTTCGCCGTGACGAATCAGAATGATCGACATAATAATTCGCATTGTTCACGTAAAAACCGTGACCCGCAAGCGTTACCCGGATTTCCACGGAACTTTGCATTCGTTAGGGAATTACCCTAGAGCCTTTATCTGAAAAATCCGCTTGCAAGTGATATCATCATGCGTAAATTCATCGGTGCCAATGTGGGGGAGAAGGTTTGCCAAACGATCATCTTGAAACCATGCGAAATGTTGGCGCGTCCGTTGTTGAAACGCGACGCCAAGATCAATTCCCGCCCATTCCCACGAATGCCACGCTCGCCGATATCCTGACATTGCGCTTACACATGCCCTGGTTCGGTATGCCTATCGCCGCGGCGCGCCATGGTGTTCAATGCGCCATGCTGGCGATGAAAGCCGGTTGCGACGAAGAAACCACACTCGCCTGTTTGTTGCATGATGTTGGTTTAGCGGTCAATCGGCCTGATCACGGATGGTGGGGCGCGCAATTGATTGAGCCGTACGTTTCCGAGCGCATCACTTGGGCCATTCGCTATCACCAGGCGTTACGCTATTTTCCCGATACCAGCGTCGGCTATGAGTATCCGGAAATGTACGTAAAAATGTTTGGCGAACATTATCAACCACCGGAATATATTCAGGCTGCGCATCGCGAAGCGCTGGCCCATCGCTGGTATATGACAGCGCGCCATATTACGATGTACGACGACTACAGTTTCGATCGCAACGCGCCGATCAATCTTGATCCCTTCATGGAAATCATCGAGCGCCATTTCAAACAACCAGGCGAAGGACTCGGTAACGATGCCAGTCCGACGGCGCATATGTGGCGCACCATCATCGATCCGAACAAACTGCTTTAGATCCCCCGCCGTTGACCTCACGTCCATTTCTGATGATGCTTAAGCGCGGCATTTCGGCGCTAATCGTTGCGCTGGTTTGGAAGACTGCGACGCTTGCCATTGCGGCGGGCGAAATCGCGATTGAACCGTCAACTAGCGCCCGGGCATTGTTTAGCGCATCCCGCATGACGCCGTTAAGCGAAACCGAACGAGCCTGGCTCGCCAAACTCGGTACAGTAAAACTCGGACTAGTTCGAAATGATTGGCCGCCGTTCGACATCATCGGTTCAAGCGATCGCTATCTGGGGCTTAGCGCTGACTACGCCTTGCTGATGGGCGCCCGACTCGGAATTAAAATTCAACCGGTGGAATTCGCCGCATGGAACGACGCGCTGGACGGTGTTCGTAGCGGGCGTGCCGACCTACTGGTTTCAGTCGCGCGCACGCCGGCGCGCGAAGACTTCCTCACCTTTACGCGCCCGTATGCAGAAAGTGCGCGGGTGATCATTACCCGCGACGACAATCGCTCGATCATTTCCTTGGCCGATATTCGCGACAAACGCCTTGCGGTCGAACGTGGTTTCCCGATTCAAGAAGAACTCAAGCGATTTGCGCCGAATGCGGAAGCGATCGTGGTCGACTCCACATTGCAAGCGCTAAATCGCGTCGCACGCGGCGATGCGGACGCTTACATCGGCAGCGGTATTCCCGCTTTGTATTTGATTGAGTATGAGTTGATCACGAATCTGGTGGTGCGCGCGCCCGCGGGCATGGCTACCAGTTCGCTTGGGTTTGCGTTGCGCCGCGAATTGGCGCCGCTGGCGGAATTGTTCGATCGAACATTGATCGCGATGACGGAACAAGAGCGCAGCGCCATTTCGCATCAATGGATTACGCTTTCCTCCGTAGCCGGACTCAATGCGAGTAGTAATCTGCTTTCCAACGCCGAGCGTGAATGGATATCCGAGCACCCGACCATACGTGTCGGACAAATCGCGGAGCGTAGGCCACTTAGTTTTATTGATCTGCAAGACAATTTCGTTGGATTAATCACAGACTATTCGACAGTCGTTGCCGAACGTGCCGGGCTACAGATCGAAAAGGTTACCGCGGCGAACGAAACGGAATTATTTACGTTCCTTAAAGAAGGCAAAATCGATGTCGCTGCGGGCTTGTCGCATACGTCCGAGCGATCGCAGCTTGCGGCATTTAGTCGCACTTTTGCAACGTTGCCATGGGGGATTGCCGCACGCCAAGGCGAACCGAAGCCGAAATCCCTGGCGGGCAAGCGAATTGCGCTGCCCGAAGGGATTCATCTTGCGCAGATTTTGGGCACCGAGGCGGCAAAACTCCGCACCGTTGCGGTTGTCGATGCCGCAGGAATCGCGGCAGCGATTGCGGCCGGCAAAGCAGACCTTGGCATCGAAACCTTGCCGGTGCTATACGATATGTCGCGCAGCGATCGCGGATCTTCGCTAAGCATTTCAGATTTACGCGGCGTGCCGCCCGCCGAGCTTGCATTCGCCGTCCTAAGCGACAATTCACCTCTGCTAAACATCATCAACAAAGGATTGGGAAGTATCACGGCTGTCGAGCACGAACGATTGCGCCAACGCTGGTTCGCCAGTGTTACGCAACGGGAAATGGATTGGGGCGTTTTTCTTCGGGCCGGGTTGCCCGTGGTTGTTTCGTTGCTTGCAATCGTCGGTGTCGTGACGGTGTGGAACCGCCGACTAAAAAAGCAGATCGCGCAACGCGAGCGCGCGGAACGAGCGTTGGCTGATCAATTGACATTTCAAAGAGTGCTACTGGATACCATTCCATCGCCGGTTTTTGTCAAGGATCGCGACGCGCGTTACCTCAGTTGCAATCGTGCTTTCGAAGTAGCGTTCAATTTCGATCGCGAACAGATTCGAGGCAAAACTGTCGGCGACGCCGGGCATTTTTCAACCGCGGCAGCGGCAAAAATTCAAGCGAAGCAACGCGCGATGATCGCGCGCGGCGGGGAAAATGAGCAGTCAAAGGAATCGACTCGACTTGCCGATGGGACGCACCACGAACTGCTGGTCTGGGAAACCTGCTTTAGAAATACCGCAGGCGAAGTCGACGGCATGATCGGCGTCATGTTAGACGTGACGGAACTTACCCAAGCGCGCGAAATCGCCGATGCGGCGAACCGCGCAAAAAGCGCGTTTCTTGCCACGATGAGCCATGAAATTCGCACACCGATGAATGCCATTCTCGGTTCGCTAGAACTGATGAGTTATACGCCGCTTGACCCGGATCAAGGCCGTACGCTGCAAGTGGTTCGCGATGCGGCTGACTCACTGCTCGCGATCATCAATGACATTCTCGATTTGTCGAAAATCGAGGCGGGCAAATTCGATATACGCTCAGAGCCGACTTCGGTTGCGGAAATCGTCCAACAAGTGCAATACATTTATGCGGAAATCGCGAGCCGCAAAGGCTTGATATTCTCGCAGGAGATTTCGCCCGACATTCCCGCCGCCGTCATGGCTGACGCGGTACGGCTGCGCCAGATACTCAACAATTTTGTCAGTAACGCGATTAAATTCACGCTATCCGGTTCCGTCAGTATTCGCGCCATGATCGACGCGCGTACTGACACAGACGTAACGTTGTCGTTACGCGTGACGGATACGGGTATCGGCATATCCGACGAATTTCGTGAGCGTTTATTTTCGCCATTTTCCCAAGCAGAATCCGATTCAACTCGGCGCTTCGGTGGCACCGGATTGGGCCTCTCGATCTCCAAGCGCCTGGCACAGTTAATGGGCGGCCGCATCGAAGTCGAAAGTACGCCGGGCCAAGGTACCAGCATGAATTTAACTATCACGTTACCGATCGCAGACGCAGGGCAAGGTGCAGTGATGGACGGCGAAACGCGACGCCGCGAACGCGTGACGCCACGCGCGCCGCTTTCCATTCAAGAAGCGCGACAAGCGGGAAAATTGGTTCTCATGCTCGACGATCATCCATCCGGACTCGCTCTCACCCTACGACAACTTAGCCTACTCGGTTATACCGCGGAAACGGCGGACAATGGCGCCAAAGGCCTAGCGATGTGGCGCAACGGCCGTTATGGATTGGTCTTGACCGATTGCCAAATGCCAGTGATGGACGGTTACCAACTGGCGACAGAGATTCGCCGTATCGAAGCGGCAGAAGGACGTAGCCGCATTCCGGTCATTGCTTGTACCGCGAGCGCCTTGCTCAGTGAGGCAGAAGCTTGCTTCGAAGCGGGCATGGATGATCACATTCCAAAACCCCTTACCTTATCGATCCTAAAGGGCACGATGGATCGCTGGTTGCCGCTTGACGCGCCGACGCCATCGAACCAAGCGTCTGCTAAGAATTCCGCAAGCTAACTACCGTAACAGCATCGACTACCAAACTTATGACAAAAATTTCGTCGCAATTTGGAATGACTACAACCCACGTACCCAGGGAAATTAAGCATATTTAGGGAACTTTTTGACTTTAGCCTATTGACAACTTTTTGGCGTTCTTTATAGTGAGCGGGGTAGCGTTTTTGCACAGCAGTTTCGCTATTCTCTAAAAAATAGTAGTCATGTAATACTTGAAGTTGTCCTAGCAAGTCATTGATCATCGCCAAGAACTAATGAATCACAACAGGAGGTAGTTAAATGCGTAAATCGCTGAAGTACCTAAAGGTTGCGGCTATTGCTGCAGCAGTGGTGGGTGGACAAGCATTTGCACAAGGTCTCGATGAGGCCGGTGCATATCTATACACCAACTATGTAACAGACGACATGTTGTTGAATGCCGATAAAGACGCCAACAACTGGTTGCATTATGGCCGTGACTATAGCGCCACCCGCTATAGCCCATTGGCTCAAATCAACGTTCATAACATCAATCGCATGGTTCCGAAGTGGAATCTGTCGTTTGGCGTGTTGGACGGCCAAGACAGCCAAGCTATTGCTGTCAACGGCACGTTGTACGTAACATCGTCCTACAACAAAGTATGGTCGGTCGAAGGCTCAACGGGCAAAGTGAATTGGAAACACGAGCGCGAGCTGCCCGGCGATGTGTTCCCGAAACTGTGCTGTGACGTGGTTAACCGCGGCGTAGCCCCGTATCGCAATAAAGTTTACCTTGCTACGTTGGATGCACACGTTGTTGCACTCGACAACCAAACGGGTAAAGTCATTTGGGACAAGAAAGTCGGCGACTACACCTATGCTGAAACCTTTACGATTATGCCGATGGCTCTGCGCGGCAAAATCATTATCGGTACAGCCGGTGCAGAATACGGCGTTCGTGGTTGGATTGCGGCACTGGACGCAGAAAAAGGCGACCAAGTGTGGAAGACCTTCACGATTCCTGGACCGGGCGAACCCGGTAATGACACGTGGGCAGGCGATTCCTGGAAATATGGCGGTGGCTCGGCTTGGATTACGGGTTCGTATGATCCGGAAACCAATCTGCTCTACTGGCCGGTCGGTAACCCCGGTCCTGACTTCGACCGTCACGTGCGTGCTGGCGATAACCTCTTCTCCAACTCCACCCTCGTGTTGGATCCGGACAGCGGTAAGATCAAGAGCTACTTCAACTACACCCCAAATGATCCGTACGATTATGACGGCGTAAACGAAGTCATCTTGGCTGACGTCAATGGCAAAAAAATGTGCTTCCACGGTTCACGTAATGGCCATATCTATTCCATCGACGCTCGCGCAACGATGAAGCTAGCAAAGCTGGTCAAGAGCACAATTGCGTTTGGGCAACGGCGCTGGGACGTGTGAACTTCACCAAACCTATCACCACAGCTAACAACTGTAAGCCTATTTACAATTGGCCGGAAAAAGACGTAACGTATGACAAAGTGACCTCCGATATCGCTCCGACATTCGACGGCGGTAAAGAATGGCATCCGATGTCCTACAGCAAGCGCACCAACATGATTTATGTGCCTGGCTACGACTTCGCAATGGATCTCCAAGCCAAGAAAATGGAATGGAAACGTGGCGAATGGTACCTCGGTGCGAAAGTGTTGAACTTCCGCGCTGGCGCAGGTTACACCAAGGCATATGACGCCAACAACGGTAAGCTGGTTTGGGCACGTAGCCAATCCACTCCGGGCACGGGCGGCACCACCTCAACCGGTGGCGGCTTGGTATTCTTCGGCGACCCAGAAGGCATGTTCAACGCTGTTAAAGACGACACCGGCGAATTGCTCTGGAGCTTTAACGTTGGTACCGGCATCTATGGTAACTCCACAACTTACACCTCCGGCGGCAAGCAGTTCGTATCCGTCGTATACGGTTCAGGCGGTGGCGGTATTTGGCCAATTCACTTCGGTGAGTGGTACAAGAAGCAATCCAAAGGCGGCGGTTTAATGGTCTTTGGCTTGATGGACTAAGTAGTCCCAAAAGCTGTAAGTGCGTTACTAAGGGGGAGGGTCTTGTACCCTCCCCTTTTTAATGGTGTTGAAATTTAAGGAATACTCGTGTTCATGAAAACAAAAAAATTACTGTCTCTCGCTTTAGGACTGATCGTTGGTGCGATGCCACTGTCAGCGCTTTCACAAGATCGAAACGACCCACTTTTCCAATCGGGTGCGCGTGAGATTGGCGCATCTGGTGAAGATCAAGAACTGAAGAAACAAGGGCTTGATGCACTCGCCCGTTCTAAACAAACCGGCAGACTTACGGCGTGCGCTGACGGCAATACCTATCCGTACTCGACATCCGATGGCGAGCCGCCTGGTTTTGACATCGAAATTCTCCGCGCCATTGCCGCCAAAGCAGGACTGAAGCCGCATGTCGTCTGGGCGGATACCGGAAGCCGAGGCGGGCTAGGGAAAGCGTTGCGCAACTCAATAGACAAGGGTTTGTGCGACATTTTCATGGGTCTTGCTTACGGCGATGATGAAGAAATTAAAGATCATAAACTTACGTTAACCAAGCCTTACCTGGGCATGGGCTACGTTCTGATCGTGCAAGGCAAAGCCGCTAACATCAAGTCGCTGGAAGAAGCCAAGAAGAATAAGTTAAAGGTTGGCGTTTCCATGTCGACCCCGTTGGACGATTACTTGTTCACGAACGGCTACGATCGCTCCGTCTACCTGCAGAATCGCCGCATCATGGAAGCCATGAATAAAGGTGAAATCGAAACCGGCATGGTTTGGTCGACCGCCGTCGGAGAGGCGAAGAAAGAATTCCCGGACGCAAAATTTAAAGTTGCCGAAGGCTTTGTACCGAAAGAGGGCTTGCGATTTAATGCTGCTTGGGCCGTAAAAGCAAAAGAGGCCGCGATGAAACAATTCATAGAAGAATCGTTTGAGGCATTGTTAAAATCTGGCGAGATAAAAAAAATCGTCGAAAGCTATAGCATCCCTTTTTATCAACCATTCCCGTAAGAAAGGAATTTGGGCATGAATCTCTCTCTTCAAAACATTGCGTCCGCTGCGTTACTGAGCCTGGTGTTAATGACATTAGCGAGTCCGCTGCAGGTTCGCGCCGAAGGTGACGATGACCGCCACGGCATGGTCAACGATCTAGACTTGCCTACTGGCGCGGAACAGTTGCAAAACGGTAAGGATCGCTACCAAGCGCGTTGTTCTTATTGCCATCGACCCGATGGCCGCGGCGGTAGCAGCGGCGTGAGCCTCGCCTCGCAAAAATATAAATGGGGCAGTAAAGCATCGGATATTTATTCGACAATTTCCGCTGGTCGTAAAGGCACGAAAATGGGCGCGTTCGGCAATCCCGAAACAGGCCTGACCACGGACGAAATTTTTAACATCATCGCCTATATTCGTGTCCTGCAAGAATGGAAAATTACCGACGACAAGGCCGCGCCGAAGCAATAAATCGTAGAAAACGTATTATAGGTTTTTAAGTCTGGCAAAATGGGCGAGTTGAACACTCGCCCATTTTGTTTTTGGAGAATCCATGGCTTTTATTTTTTATATCACCCAAGTGCAATTCGATTTCGGCGCAGTCAAGTTACTCGAACAAGAATGCAAACGTGTCGGCATCACTCGCCCACTGATTGTCACCGATAAAGGCATCGTCGCCGCCGGCATCGCCGAACGCGTCAGTGCAGAAATAAAAGGCAAACTCGATTTTGCGATCTTCGACGAAACGCCGGGCAATCCGACCGAGGCGATGACCGTGAAAGCGCTCGGCATGTATCGCGATCACAAGGCCGACGGCATCATCGCACTGGGAGGCGGCTCGTCAATCGATCTAGCCAAAGCTGTTGCCATCCTCGCCGGCCATCCCGAACCGCTGACGCAATACGCCACCGTCGAAGGCGGCAGCCTCAAGATCACCGACCAATGCGCGCCGCTCATTGCCATTCCGACGACAGCGGGCACAGGCAGCGAAGTCGCGCGTGGCGCCATTATTATTTTGAACGACGGTCGCAAAGTAGGGTTTCATTCCTGGCACATCGTGCCGAAAACCGCGATCTGCGATCCCGAATTGACCCTGGGCTTACCGACGTGGCTAACAGCCGCGACCGGTATGGACGCCATCGCTCATTGCATCGAAACTTTTCTCACGCCCGCCTTCAACCCACCGGCAGAAGGAATCGCCTTGGACGGCTTGGAGCGCGCGATCGAACACATCGAACGCGCCACGACAAACGGCCAAGATCGCGAAGCGCGCAAGCACATGATGTCCGCTTCCATGCAAGGGGCGATGGCCTTTCAGAAGGGTTTAGGCTGCGTGCATTCTCTGTCGCACGCGCTAGGCAGCTACAAAGAAAAAACCTTGCATCACGGCACCCTAAACGCCGTTGTGTTACCCGCCGTACTGCGCTTTAACGAAAGCCACGTCGGCGATAAATATGCAAAACTGCGCCGCGCCCTGCATCTCGCGCCGGACGCTAAAGTCGACGAATTTATCGCACAACTTAACAAGCAACTTGGCATCGCCAATGGATTGGGCGCCATGGGCGTACCGAAATCCGTATTCGGGGAAATGGCGGACAAAGCGTTGAAGGATCATTGTCACGGCACCAATCCACGCATCGCCACGCGGGACGAATACCTGCAGATGTTGGAAGAATCTTACTAAACCACTGCCCTGGGAGGCAATCCCCGCTTGCCTGTCAGGGCACGCCCTTCCAGGAGCCAACATCCGAGCGGCTCCTGGCGATGGCAATTTTTTCCCCAAGAAATTCCATTCACACCACACCTAAATTGCCTCTACAATGTAAAACTTTAGCGTGACGGCCGATTAGATTTCGCGCGGGCTGCCCAATTCAAGAACTCAAAAATAATGAAACGAGTTAAGAATTTTTTTTCACGAGTTTTTAATCAGTTATTAAAATCCTACGACGCTGAAGAGCACGTAGCCGGAGAATTTCGGGCCGAGCAAATTCGCGCCGTTCTAAGATTTACGCCCCTCGCCATTCTGGCGAATCTTTTCAACATCAGCGTTATTTGCTGGACCTTTCGGGACCACCCCAAGCTTCCTTTGCTTTTCGTTTGGGCGGCAATCGTCGCGATTTGCGTCGTCGGCTGGTTAGGACCTTGGCGCGCAATGCGACGCGGACACATTCATCGTTCCGTTTCGTCACGCGCGATCAAACGCGCCACACACAATGCGGCCATACTCGCAGCCGTCTGGGGCGCGTTACCGATGCTGATGTTTTCCGGTGGGGACGACCATACACAACTCGTCGTCACCGTCATTACCACTGGCATGATTTGCGCCGGCGGCTTCGCGCTTGCGATGGTACCCAGCGCCGGCTTAATCTACGTCGTGATTTTATCGCTCGGGTGTTTCATCGGCATGGTTTTGGATGGCGTTGGTAAACATCTCGATTTAGTTGCGCTACTTTTAACCTATTCGCTGATCGTTTGCGGCTCGGTGGTATCAAGCGCGCGGACGTTTGGCGCGCGCATGATGGCGGAGGCGAAGGCCGCACATCAGCAGCAAGTGGTCGGGTTACTGCTCAATGACTTCGAATCGCACGCCAGCGACTGGCTATGGGAAATCGACAACCAGGGCTATATAAAGCATACGTCAACGCGTGTGATCGAATTTTTTAGTTTGACGCGTCCAACGTTACGGCAACGAAAATTCATCGATTATTTTGGATTTGCACAAGACGATATCGACAGTCATGAAAATACCAACGTCGATAAATTTCGCGAACGCCTGGCGAGCTACACACCGTTTCGCGATCTATGGGTGCCCGTGATCGTCAAAGGGGAACGCCGCTGGTGGTCAATGACGGCAAAACCGTTGATGGATGCAAACGGGAAAATGACCGGCTGGCGTGGTGTCGGCTCTGACGTAACGCAACAGCGTCACGCTGACATTGAAATGCATCGCCTTGCGAATGTTGATTCCTTGACCGGTTTGGCGAATCGTCACCAATTCCGCAAACAGCTTGTACTACTGGCCCAAGACGGTGCTTCGTCAAGGCCCGTTTCTGCGCTGTTCTACCTCGATTTGGACAACTTCAAATATATTAATGACTCTCTGGGCCATGGCGGCGGCGATCGAGTATTGCAAATGGTCGCTACACGTCTTTCACAGCAAACGAGGCGCGGCGATTTGTTGGCGCGTCTGGGCGGCGATGAGTTCGCGCTCATCAGTTACAACGCGGATCCCGAACGGATCGCGCAACGATTGCTGGACGCTTTTCACGCGCCCTTCTTAGTCGATGGCGTCAATCTGCAAGTGAGTAGCAGCATTGGTATCGCGTTATCGCCAGCGTTTGGCAGCGACCCAGATGCCTTACTGAAAAATGCCGACATGGCGCTTTATGCAGCAAAGTCGAGCGGGCGAAATGCCTATCGATTTTTCGATGCCAACATGGGCGCACATGTCCAAGAGCGTTTGTCCATGCTAAATGAGTTGCACGAAATTGTGAAACAACTCAACGGTGATGCATGGCCGTCGGCGCAACCGTTTCCATTCCAACTCTTTTTTCAACCGCAATTGCGGCTAAGCAATTCCCGCATCGTCGGGATGGAAGCGCTGTTGCGATGGAACCACATCGAGCGCGGCATGATTCCACCGACGACCTTCATTCCCTTGCTTGAGGAATCCGGGCTCATCGTGCCGCTGGGCGCATGGGTGTTGCGCGAAGCGTGCCGCCAAGCTATGACTTGGCCTGATCAACAAACAGTTGCGGTGAACGTGTCGGCCGTTCAATTCGCGCATGGCAGCGTGGTCGAGGCGGTTAGCGACGCTTTAAGCAAAACCGGGTTGCCACCGCATCGGCTTGAACTTGAAATCACGGAATCGTTATTGATGCAAGACAGCAGCAATGCCAGCGACGCGCTCAAGCAATTGCGCGCACTCGGCGTGCGCATCGCGCTTGACGATTTCGGCACCGGATATTCTTCGCTCGCCTACTTGCGGCGGTATGAATTCGACAAACTAAAAATCGAGCAATCTTTCATTTCATCGCTTGGCGAAGTTCCCAGTGCGCACGCCATCGTTCGGGCGATCATCGCACTTGCGAACGCGTTGAATCTCGAAACAACCGCCGAAGGAATCGAAACCGCGCAACAAGCAGAAACGCTACGGCAGATCGGATGCATGAACGCACAAGGTTATTACTTTGGCGTACCGATGCCGGCCGAAGAAGTTGCATCATTTTTTCTTCGCCACGCCCCTGAAACAAAGTCCGCAGCTTCCATTACCAACCACTAACGATCTGTGCGATATTCCGTTCCGATGCTCTGTCAGCAAGTATCGGCGCGGCTTTCAGGCAATGTCACGCCAGCCTACACTGCCATCGGCAATGTCGCATCGGGTGCCCACTCAGATAGCGACGCATCATAAAGCTGCACGTTCTGATGCCCAAGCATCGTCAGCAACAGCGTCGCGCTCGACGCAGCGATGCCGCCACCGCAATAGGTAATCACGCGTGGTTTGGCTAACGCATCGGCGAATTGCTCGCGCAATACTTCCGCCGATTTGAACTCGTTGTTCGCATCGACAACATTCACTGCGGCGATATTGATGCTGCCCTTGATGTGCCCCAGCCGACCGTAAACCGCGCCGCCTGTGCCGGCATGTTGGTCTGGCCGCAACGCATTCAGCGTACAAATATCGCCGGCGCCGATTGCCGCCAATACGTCTTCTTTGTTGGCAACGTGGCCATCGCGCATTGTTGCCGTGAATGATAATTGGCTCGAGAGACGCGCCGGTCCTTGCTCGACAGCATGCCCCTCACGCGACCACTTTTGAAATCCGCCGTTTAATACCGCCGCATTGTCGTGACCGAATACGCGCAACATCCACCACAAACGCGTCGCCCACCAATGATTCGCCGTCGAATAAAGAATGACTTTGGTCTCGTCGCCGACACCCAGTTTGCCAATCGCGTCCGCGAAGTGCTCCGGCGTGGGCAGCATGAAATGGAGATGATGATTTTTGTCGGAAAGGTCACTATCGATATTGGCGAATCCCGCGCCGAGGATGTGGCCCTTCTCAAAATCCCAGCGACCGGAAACGACGTCGTACGGCCCACCTCGCGTCGGCGCCATCAAGTGCGTTGTGCAATCGAGCACGCGGACGCTGGGGTCGTCTAAATGCGCGGCAAGCCACTCAGTCTCAACGATAAACTCCGGATGCAAAAATCCCATTGTCATGTTTCCTCCTAATGTCATCCTGAACGAAGTGATGGATCTGCTTGTGCTTTTTTACCGATGAAAAAGCAGATTCTTCGCCTTGCTCGGAACGAAAATTCTAAAAGTTTTCGCGCAAAGCTAATGTTAGCAAAACTTTGCCGCGTTTAAAATATCAGCTTGCCCATGCTACCATTGCGCGAAGAAAATTTACGGAGAAAATCGAATCATGAATCGCCCCACTCAAGCCACCATTCAAGCATTCCGCGAGGTCGCGAAATGTTACAGCGCATCGTGTGTTTTCGCCGACGTGCAAAGTCGCAGCAATGTCATGCACAGCGGCATCAAGCCGATTTTCCCGGGGAAATTGGTCGGCGTCGCACTTACGGTACGGTTGTCCGCAGGAGATTTGCAAGACCCGCTCGCCGCACTGGAAATCGCGCAGCCGGGCGATGTGATCGTCGTCGACGCTTTCGGCGAAACCGAGACATCTGTTTGGGGCGGGCTGATGGGTGCCCTGTGCATGCAGCGCGGCGTTGCCGGCGCGGTCATCGATGGCGCCGGGTCGCGACATTGATGAACTGCGCGATTTGAAATTTCAGATTTACACGCGCGCCATCACCGCGCGCGGCACGCACACCATGTTTTCCGGCCGTAAAAGCGATGTCGCCGTCAATGTCCCGATCACCTGCGGCGGCGTGATCGTCGAGCCGGGTGACATGATCGTCGCCGACGAAATCGGCGTGACTGTTATCCCAAACGCCAAGCTCGATGAAGTGCTTAAGCTCGCGCGCGAGCAAGCGGAGCGCGAAGAATTTACAAGACGCGAAATTGCTAAAGGTAAAACTGTCGAGCAATTGCTTGCTGAGTTCGGACGCATCTAACGCGATGTCGTTGATCGCCCTGGACTGGGGCACCACATCGCTACGTGCCTATTTAATCGACGCAAACGGCAAGGTGCTTGAACGCAGATCCGCTCCACTGGGAATTCTCAAAGTACTCGACAATAACTTCGACGCCGCGTTTGAGGAAATATGCGGCTCATGGCTCAATAACGACCTGGAAATCGCGCCGCTACGAGGTGGCCTGGCGCTATTGGCTTCTGGCATGATCGGCAGCCGCCAAGGCTGGCTCGAGGCGCCCTATGTACCCTGCCCTGCCACGATCGATGAAATCGCGAAACATTTGGTTTCGCTATCAACGAAAAATGGACGACGCGTTGCAATCGTCCCCGGCATTCGAACCAGAAAATTCCACCGGCGTTCCCGATGTTATTCGCGGGGAAGAGACGCAAATTTTCGGCGCGCTCGATACCGGCAACGCCGATCGATTGTTTGTACTGCCCGGCACCCATAGCAAATGGGCTCGAGTTAAAAACAAGCGCATCGAACATTTTGCGACGTTCATGACCGGCGAAGTCTTCGCGATTTTGTGCGAACACAGTATTCTCGGCCGCACCATGAAAGGTAGCGCCGACGATGCGGAAAGTTTCAAGCAAGGTTTCGCCTATGCGATGAATGAACAGGTGAATGGTGCCGGATTATTGCAGCAATTATTCAGCGCCCGCACCCTCGCATTGTTCAATCGAGTGCCCGGAGAAGCGCTCCACGCTTACCTCTCCGGCCTGTTAATTGGTCAGCGAAATACTCGGCGCGCTGGCATTATTCGGTAGGGAAAATGAAATTACGATAATTGCGGAACCGGCGTTGGCGGCGCGTTATCAGCGCGCGTTCAGTTTCGCAAAAATCTCTGCGCGCGTGGCCGATGAAAGTGTAACGGCGACAGGGTTGTTTCGAATTGCCCAGGCGGCGAGAATTTTAAAATGACGGCGATCACCAAGACTTGTCATTCTGAGCGCAGAGAAGCATCTGCTTTATCCGCCAACAGAAAACAGATCCTCCACGGAGTTTACCCTCGAGCATAGCGAAGGGTTCAGGATGACATTAAATTAGCTATGAACCCACTTTCACACTATCTATCACCGCTACCTCTAGTCGCAATCTTGCGCGGAATTAGGCCCGACGAAGCAATTCCGGTGGCCGAAATTCTTTACGAACTCGGTTTCAGAATCATCGAAGTTCCCCTTAAACTCGCCGCAGCCGTTCGACAGCATCGCCGCTATCGCCAAACGCCTTGGCAATGACGCGCTAATCGGCGCCGGCACAGTTATGACGATCGACGATGTCACGCGCGTTCGCGATGCGGGCGGCAAGCTTATCGTGATGCCGCACAGCGACGGTGAAATTATTCGCACGGCGAAACAGCACAACATGATTTGCACGCCGGGTATTGCCACGCCTACCGAAGGGTTCGCGGCGCTCGCCGCCGGTGCCGACGGACTAAAACTATTTCCCGCAGAAATGCTGACGCCCAAGGTGGTGAAGGCGTTACGCGCAGTGTTTCCGAAAGATACGGTCATGATTCCCGTCGGCGGTATCGCGCCCGAGGCAATGACCGGTTTTTGGAACGCCGGAGCCAGCGGATTTGGTTTGGGTTCGGCGTTGTATCGCCCGGGGATAGCTGTTGCGGACCTCAGAACGAACGCCACGAAATTCGTTCAAGCGTTCGAATCTCTGCCAAAGCGAACGTCGGCTTAAATTCAGCGCATCGCTGAGATGCCGCGTCAATAATGGCTCTACAAGATGCCATCGCCAAACGGCACGCTGGTATTGGCTACTGGCACGATGACTTTTTAAGCCGCATAGCGCATCCGACTTATAATCCCATTCATGGAACGCGCCAATCCCATCATTGATTCCACCGTCGCCTACGCCGTTGCGCGCGCGTTGCTGGACGGTTTCGACAAACACTACCGGATTTTTCAGGAAACCAGCAAGGCTGCGAAAGACCGCTTTGACCATGGCGATTGGGCGGTTGGGCAAAAAGCGAATCGCGATCGAATCATGTTTTACGATCAGCGCGTTAAGGAGTCCGTCGAATTTCTTCAGCAAGAATTTAATGCCGAGGCGCTGGGCTCCGATTGGCAACAGATCAAACTCAACTATATCGGGCTACTGACTAATCATAAGCAACCCGAGCTTGCCGAGAGTTTTTTCAATTCCGTTTGCTGCAGCATTTTGCATCGCACTTATTTTCATAACGATTACATTTTCGTGCGACCCGCGATTTCCACTGAGCACATGGATTCAGAGCCGCCCGCTTACCGTTGTTACTATCCGCGTAAATTTGGCCTTCGTGATGCCCTGGCGCAAATCGTCTCAGATTTTTCGTTGCAGCGGCCATTTGAAAATCTGAAACGCGATCTACGCAGCGTTTTGCACGTTTGGCGCAGGCAATTTCCGCGTCCGTTTTATTTGGAAGCGAATCACCAGATTCAAGTATTGAGTTCGCTTTTTTATCGGAATAAAGGCGCCTATTTAGTCGGCAAGATAGTCAACGGCAATCAAGAGACACCCTTTGCAATTCCGATTCTGCACAATCAGACCGGCAAACTGTACCTCGATACGGTGCTGATTAGCCGCTACCATTTAGATATTTTATTTAGTTCCTATCGAGCCTATTTTATGGTCGATATGGAAGTGCCGTCTGCCTACGTTCAGTTTTTGCGTAGCATGTTACCGAACCGTCCACGCTGGGAACTTTACACTATTCTTGGTTTGCAGAAACACGGCAAAACGCTCTTCTATCGAGATTTTTTACATCACCTCAAACATTCCAGCGACGACTTCATTATCGCGCCCGGCATCAAAGGTTTGGTGATGTTGGTGTTTACGCTGCCCTCCTACCCTTACGTGTTCAAAGTGATTCGCGATGCCGTCGCGCCGCCGAAGGATACCAATCGCGATTTAGTTAAGGGCAAGTATTTGATGGTGAAATTGCACGATCGCGTCGGTCGCATGGCGGACACGTTAGAATATTCCGACGTCGCCTTTCCGAAGAATCGCTTCACCGCCGAACTGCTGGACGAGTTGCATAAACTTGTGCCATCGCAATTGGAAAACGATGGCCCGAATCTTGTGATCAAGCATCTATACATCGAACGCCGCATGATCCCATTAAACATTTATCTCGACGAAGCGGACGACAAAGAGCGCGATCACGCCTTGCTTGAATATGGCCGCGCATTAAAGCAACTCGCCGCCGCCAATATTTTTGCCGGCGATTTGCTTTACAAAAATTTTGGCGTCACGCGCTACGGCCGCGTCGTATTTTACGACTACGACGAAATCGATTACCTGACAAATTGCAATTTTCGTCGCATTCCCGCACCGCGTAACGATGAAGACGAGTTGTCGGCCGAGCCCTGGTACCCGGTTGCGCAGAACGATATTTTTCCAGAGGAATTCGCGCGATTCCTACTCACGGAACCTAAAGTACGCGAGCGTTTCATGGCGCATCATGCCGATTTACTCGATGCCGATTACTGGAAAGCAACGCAGGAGCGAATTTCCAAAGGCCATGTGGAGGATATTTTTCCCTACCCCGAATCGATTCGATTTTGTAATAGCGGCGCAAAAGAAGCTGATTGAAATTCGGACATGAATAGTCACGATACCGGTCGCGTTTCCGAAGACAATTCGGTTTACGTCATGGCGTTAAGGTCAGTGTTAATTTTCGCGCTGGCCGTCGCACTATGGCTAAGTAAAGCGAAATTGGGCATCTCACTGCCGGTCGCGCCGATACTGTTCGGCATCGGCATATTCGTATTTGCGAACGTTTGGCGAATGTTACGTTTGCATAATACTTCTCAATGGGAGCTTTTCGGGGAGCTTTGCCTCGACGTTAGCGCGTTAGGTTTTATTTTATATTTCAGCGGTGGCGTATCCAATCCGTTCGCATCGTTTTTCTTAGTCTTCCTCGCCGTCGGCGCGATGCTATTGTCCGCACGTTTGAATTGGTTGCTCGCTGCGATTGTCCTGAGCGCCTACGGATTTTTAGTTTTCAATTTTCACCCGCTCGTGCATCGCCATGATTTTTCCGCGGTCAATAATCCTTTTTTAGATTTACACACGGTCGGGGCATGGATCACGTTCGCATTGAGCGTCGTTATTATTGCGACTTTGTTAGTGAGAATGGTCGCGAACTTACGGGAACGGGAGCGGCGCTTGGCATTCGCACGAGAAGAAAGCCTGCGCAACGAACGGGTCGTGGCGCTGGGTGTTTTTGCGGCCGGCACCGCCCATGAACTCGGTACGCCGCTCGCCACGATCGCGACAATTGCGCGGGAACTGGAGCGGCGGTTAGGTCCCTCCGCGGAAATTCAAGCGATGCTGCACTCGCTGCGTTCTCAAGTAGATGTCTGCAAGCAACATCTGACTTCATTAACGCAGAAATCCGGCGTCGAGCGGAGCGAACAGTGCGCATTGCAGCCCGCCAACGAATTTCTTTCGGAGACGCTGCGCGATTGGCAGACCATGCGCCCGGAAGCGAAGGTCGAATTTTCTGGTTCGCCGGCGGAAACTGCGCCCAATATCATCGCCGAGGCGACCTTGAAACAAGCGCTGATCAGCGTATTGAACAATGCTGCCGATGTCTCGCCCGATAACATTGAAGTGAATGCCTCTTGGTCTGAGGACAAAATAAAACTAGACATTTTGGATAGTGGGCCCGGCATAAACGATGCCAATTTGCAGCGTATTGGACGCGTTGCCTTCAGCACAAAAGAACCCAACCATGGACTTGGCATTGGGCTGTATCTGGCACGGGTAACGTTGGAGCGCTTCGGTGGATCGCTGACATTAAACAATCGGCCGAGCGGCGGCGTAAAGGCAACCTTGCTGATCCCGGCTGTTTAAACAAAAACGTATGCAAAAGATAACACTCAAGTTTTTGATCGTCGATGATGATTTCGCCTTCTGTCAGGCCTTGGGCTGGGCACTGGAAGGACGTGGATTCGAGGTAAATCGAGCCCATGATGTTGACACCGCATTGAAATCGCAACGATTGCGCTGCCTGACTTCGCTGTTGTCGACTTGAAGATGCCCGGTCAATCGGGCTTGACGCTTATTCCCGCGTTAAAATCGCTGAACTCAGCGATGCGGATTTTGGTTTTGACCGGCTATGCCAGCATCTCGACGGCCGTCGAAGCAATCAAACTAGGCGCGACCCACTATCTCGCGAAACCAGTCGATGCGGACGACGTATTAAAAGCTTTAGAAAAAACATCAGGCGATATCTCGGAGTCTCTCGTAGGTGAAGGTTTATCCGCAGCAGATATGGGGTGGGAACACCTACAAAAAGTGCTCGCGACCAATCGCGGCAATATTTCCGCCACCGCACGTCAACTCAACATCGACCGCCGCACATTACAACGCAAACTCGCGCGCCACCGCTCTACCGAAAGCTAGCACCTCGCGAATTGTCGCGTAGATAACCCACCGGTTTTGATGCTTAGACTTTGAGCGGTGCGGCAATTTGCCTCAATGTTCGAAAGCGATTTCCTTCGATACAATTTCCACATCGTTACATCTGCGTTTGATCGCCGTTACAAAATGGCCGGTCACTAAGCATATTCACAACACGGAAAACAGTTCTCGGAGAAATTAGCGGTGAAAGATAATTTCGTTGGCGCGCTCGGAATTTTGATCGGGCTAGGTGCCCATGCGGCAGAGGAAATTCAGCAACTCGAAACCATCGAGGTAATCGGCAACTATCAGAATAGTGTCGGCACATCGGACTCGGCAAGCCAAGGAATCGTTACGCCAAAAATGTTCGAGCGCCGGCCTATTCTGCGGCCCGGTGAGGTGCTGGAAACCGTGCCCGGGCTTATCATCACGCAGCACAGCGGCGACGGCAAAGCGAATCAATACTTTTTGCGAGGGTATAACCTCGATCACGGCACCGATTTCGCGACCTATGTTGCCGGAATGCCGGTCAATATGCCAAGCCATGCCCATGGGCAAGGCTACACGGACCTCAACTTTCTGATCCCTGAATTGATCTCGCGCGTGGACTATGCGAAAGGACCGTACTTCGCAGAAAACGGAGATTTTGGTTCCGCCGGATCCGCCCGAATTTCCTACGCTGAAAATCTTAAACAACATCTAGGCCAGATTTCGTTGGGGCAATATGGTTATCAGCGAGCGCTTGCCGTTGGCGCGCCGCAGCTCGGATCAGGACGCCTCACGATCGCGGCGGAGTTCCAACACAGCGATGGGCCGTGGGAAAATCCCGCCGATTTCACCAAGTTCAACGGCGTTGCGCGCTATGCGTTGGGTGACATCCGAAACGGATTTAATGTGACCGGCATGGCTTACTCGGCCGACTGGAATTCCACCGATCAAATCCCGCAAAGCGCAATCGACAAGGGCGTCATTGGTCTTTACGGCGCGATTGATCCCTCCGACGGTGGCAAGCAAAATCGTTACAGTCTGTCCAGCGAATGGCGGCGCACCGGCGAAGGATCGCGCACCGCGGCCAGCGCGTATGTGATTCGCTCGCGGCTGAATTTGTTTTCGAATTTCGAATTTTTTTTAGGCTCGCCGGATGGCAATCAATTCGAGCAAGCCGAGAAGCGCACGCTGTTCGGTGGCGAAGCCAATCATACGTGGTTCGGCAAACTCGGCGAGCGCACTATGTCGAATCGAATCGGCCTGCAAGCGCGGCGTGATCGCCTTGATCCAGTCGCGCTCTACAGCACGAAAAATCGTCAGCGCGTCGACAAGCTCGATTACGACGGCAATACCATCCCGTTTGTCACGCGCGAAGATCGTGTGGCCGAATCCAGTCTCGGCGTTTATTTCACCAACGAGATTCAATGGACCGATTGGTTTCGCCATATTGCCGGCATTCGCGCCGATTATTTTCGCTTCAATGTAAATAGTAACCGACCACAGAACTCAGGAAACGCCAGCGACTCGTTGGCATCACCTAAACTGTCATTGATATTCGGGCCGTGGGCGCAGACCGAGTATTTCCTCAATATTGGGCGCGGCTTCCACAGTAACGATGCGCGCGGCACGACGATCACGGTTGATCCCGGTACCGGCGATGTTGTCGACGGTGACGGCAATCCAGTTAAAAAGGTCAGTCCATTGGTGAAAACCCTGGGCTATGAGATTGGCCTCCGTAGCGAGATACTGCCGAATGTGCAAACTTCTGCGGCGCTGTGGCGACTGAAACAGGACTCGGAGTTACTTTTCGTCGGCGACGCGGGCGTGACTGAAGCGAGCCGGCCGTCGCTGCGCACCGGCGTTGAATGGGAAGTGCACTTCACGCCTAAACCCTGGTTGATCTTCGATTTGGACTTTGCCGCGACGAAAGCAAAGTTTACCGACAATGATCCTGCCGGCAATAAAATTCCCGGTGCGGTTGAGCGAGTCATATCCGCATCGGCAACCATCGACAAACTCAACGGATGGTCCGGCGCGCTGCAGTTGCGATACTTCGGACCGCGCCCGCTGAAGGAAGATGATTCCTTCCGTTCTAAGTCGACCTTCATCACCAACATTCAAGGCGGCTACCAATTTAATAAGCAATGGCGGCTACGTTTAGATATCTTCAATTTGTTTAATCGAAAAGACCACGACATTGACTATGCCTATGAATCGCGGATCAAGGATCGAAACGGCGTTCTGCAAGATCCCGTCGAAGAACTTCATTTCCACCCAGTGGAAAAGCGCGCCGCTCGAATAACATTAACAGCCACATTTTAGTACGCCACGCTACTGGGAAAATCCCGTTCAATGTGATATGGTTCAATCTCCAATAAACATTCACGGAGGACAATATTGTGAATAGTAAATTTTTCCGCCTCGTATGTCGTTTGCTAATCGTTTCGTTGCTCGCGTTTCAACTGCCGATGGGCAGCGCGAATGCCGCAATGATCGGAACCGAAAGTGCAGTAGATCAAACTATCGTCGCGCAAAACCGTGAGAAAGTTGAAGCGTTCATGGCCCGCTCAGACGTTCGTGACCAATTCCAAAAATTGGGACTCAGCGCCGACGACGCAACGTCGCGCGTCGCTTCAATGACTGATCAGGAAATCAATAAAGTAGCAGGAAAAATTGATGAAATGCCAGCCGGTGGTAGCACGATTGGTACGATCCTGATAGTCGGATTGGTCGTGTTTATCGTGTTGCTGATTACCGACATTTTGGGTTGGACGAAAATCTTCCCCTGGACGTTTGGCGCTCGCGAGTAAAGATTTGTTTCATTCGCAACGGCGACGTGCCCGCGCTCTCGCGGGCATGTTGCTTTTTGCTCTGCTCTTCTCAGGTTGCGCGACGCTCGAAAGCCGCAGCCTCCTAAAGAATCCGCCTGCAGAACTTAAGCCAAAAGCGGAATTGGTCGACGTACCATTTTTTCCGCAAGAAGCATTTCAATGCGGCCCGGCCGCACTCGCTACCGCGCTGCAGGCCAAAGGCGTAAAAGTAGCTCCCGATGATTTGACCAAGCAGATTTTCCTACCCGGTCGAAAAGGTTCCCTGCAAGTCGAAATGCGCAGTGCAACACGCCGCCAAGGCATGCTCGCGGTGACGATGTCCGGCCGCATCAAGGATTTACTTACCGAAGTCGCCAACGGCAATCCGGTTGTCGTGTTACAAAATCTCGGACTTAATTGGTACCCGAGGTGGCATTACGCCGTTGTGGTCGGATACGATTTACCGAAAGAAAATCTGATTCTGCGTTCAGGTAAAGAACAGCGGCAGGTTATGGCAATGACGACGTTCGAGCATACTTGGAAACGCAGCAATTACTGGGGCATTGTGGTTGTGCCGCCAAACGAAGTCCCCAAAACGGCGACGCGCGAAAGTTTTTTTGCCAGCGCATTGGAAATGGAAAAAGTCCGCCAGCCTGCGCTCGCCGAAACAGCCTATGGCGCGGCGTTACAACGTTGGCCCGGAGATTTAGCGGCACTTGTCGGTCTGGGCAATTCTCGCTACGCGCTACAAAATTTGACGGGATCGGAGCAGGCTTTTCGCCAGGTAAGCGAGCTGCATCCGCAATCGATTATCGGATGGAATAATTTAGCGGAAGTATTGGCGGAGCTAAATCGCTTGCCAGAGGCTCTTGCGGCTGCGGAACGCGGCGCTAGCTTGGACGGCCCCAATCAAGCTGCAGCACAAGAAACACTCGCTTCCATCCAAAAAAAAATCGCCGTTGCCGGCAAATAAGGCCGATTACAATCGTTGATAAAGTCGAAAGAGTTCGACCTTGTCACCCGGCCTTGAGCCTTCCCATAGCAATCGCCATTGCGTTTGATCTTCCACCGTCGGCTTATGTTGTACGCTTTGCGTAAGCAGATAACTGCAATTGTGAGCTGGCGAGCCGTTCCAAACGCTTGGTGCGCAATTCCGCAAAATAATCCAACACGGCGCGCTGCGATTCCCCCAAGCCACGGCTTGCAACACAATCTATTGACGCAGGCAACGCCCGTTTCAGCGACACGACCATGGCTCGATAGCTCTTGCCTTCATCGATAAAGGGCAGCCACAATGTCATCACCAGCATCCAGAACATCGTAATTCCTGCCGTCCAATTGACGATCGCACGCCGATTCGATTGCTGCGCACGGGTAATGGAAATCAACCAAAGTAGGCTTAACACGAGCGCCAATAAAAATGGCACGACCCGAAATTTCAGCTCATAACCCGGTAAATAGGTTTGAATATAGGCAGCAACAGCTTCCGGAAATCCAAAAAGCAACGCGAACCAGCCGAGCCACAAGACAACTGCGAGTAAGCCAAAGGTCATCATGCCGAACCAGTCCAAGGCCCTGGCCGATCCGCGCTTTATTTGGTCAACACGACTCGCGCAGATCAAGCTTAGCGGTAACAAAAGTGGTAACGCATTGACTTCCCGGCCATCGCCACTCACGCAAATCACCACGAACGCACCAAGCAGCGCGCCGATCATGAGCTGAATTTTCGCGTCGCCAAATAATTGCCGGCGACCATACCAAAACGCGACAATCACCAACGGCAACGCCGGCCAGGCATGCCACGGCAGAAGCCAAATGTAATAACTAATGCGCCCCACCGTCGCCGCCGAAAACACATCCGCGAATTCAGCTAAATCGTGTAGCCATAGCCATTCCATCGCAAGTTGCGGCGACTTTTGATACAAACTCAATGGCCACCACAAAATCCATGGTAATGCCGTTGCTATGGCAACCGCCAATGCCGCAACGTATGTTCGTGAGCGCCATTGATGAAATACAAGCGGGCCCAGGGCCATCGCAAGCGCCAATGTACCCGCTATGGAACCTTTGGCCAGAAACGCGATGCCGATGCCGCTACCGACAATTAGCCCGGCAATAATCGACTGTGTGCGAATCCAAGTAAGCCCGTAAATGACTAGCGCGGTTGCGGCCACCACCGCCGTTTCCGCAGAAAGCATATGTGCCGTGATCAGCAGTCCAAATGAACCGATGAAGATCAAAGCAGTGACCCGGCCAAAACGAAGTCCAAATAGCTTTGCGCCGCTCAGCGTTGCAAGCAAAATGGCGAGCGCCATATAGAATCCGCTTGCAAGGCGTGCGCCGTCGTGCAACGCGAACAACGGCGAAAAAATTCGCGCGAAAAATGCCGCCGTCCAGTAATACAGCGGCGGTCTATCCAGATAGGGCTCGCCGGCCAGCGTGGGTATCAGCCAATCGCCACTTTGCAGCATGCCGTAAACGACGCCGAGGATTTGCGCCTCCTGCGGTTTCCACGGATCGTGCCCGACCAGTCCCGGGAGCAACCAACACAAAACCACCAACAAAAATAGCGCTGATTTGGCGGGCGTTGCCGTCCCGTCAAACTCCAGCGCGTAAGGAATGGATTTGGGCTTGTTAGCCGCCAAGTCGCTCAAGTGAAAGTCCGGCAGAAATACCACCTGATGTCGTCTGAATCACTTTGATCAGCTCACCGGCTTGCGGTTCACCGCTTGGATATTTGCCGTTCATCAAACGCAATTGTTGCTCGGCGTTACGGCCAAGTTGCGGCATCGACTTAGCCAGTTGCGCAAAGGTCATTCCCGCGTTGCGCGATGATGGCCCGAATCTCATAGGGCTTCGCTTCGGCTCGCTCGGCGTCTGTCATTGCATGAAAACTTTTAATCGCGCGCATCGATATTCGAGACATTTTTTTGGTAAGTATCGGCTGCTTTGCCGTAGCCCATCACGAGAAACGGCACGCCCTTGAGCATGATATGCGCAGCGCGCACCGGGATTTCTTTTTGCGTTCCCGTTACGACTGTGGCGGGCAAGCCATTCACGTTGAGTGAATTGATTGAACTGACGCGATCCAACTTCAATAAGCCCTTCACGGTGTCGGCGGCATTTCCTTTTTGATCCGCTGGCAGTGCATGCAATTCGACAATTGCGTCGCCGCTCGGATTGACCGCAGCTACGCGATCCGCAGAATTTTGAACTTTCCAGCCATCGGGAAATTTCAGCGCGAGGCCCATTCCTTCGTGAAAAAATCGCGTGCCGCGAGTGATTCCTTGCTGCGGGCTGTCGCCATAGGTCACGCCGTGCATGACCTTCAAAAATCCGTCGTGATTTTCGCCGCGTGCCGCGCCGGTTTTGTATTGTTTCGCCGCCTCGATCACTTGCTTCAAGCGCGTATCATTATCGGGATGGCTTTCAAACACGCCGTGATACTTGCGCGGTTCGCGGCCTTCTTGTTTCGCCAATTCGGCGTCGAACAATTCCTGATTTTTAAGAACTCCCACCACCTTGATCATCGCTTGCGGATCATAGCCGGCGCGCGCCAAATATTCTGCGCCTAAACGATCGGCTTCTAATTCATCTTCACGACCATAGCCGCGAATCCAAGCGACGCTCATTTGCTGCATCATGCCCATCGCCGATTCATTGCGCAGGCCCGGCACAAGGACGGCGCCAAGCAAGACTCCCAGCCCGGCCACCTGCGACATACTTTGCTGCTGCACGCCATGGCGCGCAGTGACATGGCCGATTTCGTGGCCTAACACGCCCGCCACTTCCGCTTCGGAATTCAGGTAGGCAAGAATGCCGCGGGTAACGTAAATATAACCACCCGGCAGCGCAAACGCGTTGATCTCGGGGCTATCGACGACGGTGAACGTCGTATTTGAGATTACTGCGATGACTTTGACTGGCTAGGCGCTGGCCCAATTCGCTGATGTAGGTTTGCAACGCGGCACGATCGTACGCGCCGTATTCTTTTTTGACTTCCGGATCGGCCTCCTGGCCCATCTTGATTTCTTGCTCTTCCGACATCAGCACAAAATCGCGCTTGCCGGTCACCGGATTTTTGGCGCAGGTCGCGAGGGCAAATACCGCCAACACCGCGATAACAATCCGGCCAAAACGCGTTGAAACGGAATTATTGATTTTCATTAGTCGCTCCTCCTGATTTCATAAGCAAAAAGGGCAGCCGAAGCTGCCCTTTCAGTGTATCAAGAACCGCTCACTTGAGCGCGTATTTCTGACGGAATTTCTCGACCCGGCCGGCGGTATCGACAATCTTCTGTTTACCCGTGTAAAACGGATGGCAATTGGCGCAAACCTCAACGCCCAAATCTTTAACCATCGTGGAACTGGTCTTAAACGTGTTACCGCAACTGCACGTCACGTTAATTTCTTTGTAATCGGGATGGATACCGGTTTTCATAGCGCAAGTCCTTTAAATAATATGTTACGGCGGATTTGGTCGTAACGAAGCCGCGTATTATCGCTCAGAATTGGGTTTTGCTCAAGCAATGGGGTCATGGTTCAGTTTGAAATTTAGCGGTCTACCCAGTAGCGGTGCGGCTTCTGGCATAGGCATTGCCAGGATCCGCATCCGACTTGGCTCTCCAGGCATATGCCGCTAGAACATATGCTGGCCACCATTCACCGCCATATTCGCGCCGGTGATAAATGCCGCTTTATTCGAAGCCAAATAAGCCACCATCGCGCCGATTTCTTCCGGTAACGCTAGCCGTCCGGCGGGAATCTGATCGATGATTTTCTCGCGCACGTCTTCGCGGATCGCCATGACTAAATCGGTGCCGACATATCCTGGCGACACGGAATTGACTGTAACACCGTAGCGAATCACTTCTTGCGCCAGCGCCTTGGTGAAGCCGTGCAGGCCCGCCTTCGCTGCGGAATAATTGGTTTGACCGAATTGACCTTTTTGACCGTTGACGGACGAGATGTTGATCACCCTCCCCCAGCCGCGTTCGATCATGCCGTCGATGACGTGGCGCGTAACGTTAAACGCGCTGTTGAGATTAACATTGATGACCGCGTCCCATTGCTGGCTTGGTCATTTTGCGAAATTGGCTGTCGCGGGTGATGCCGGCGCAATTCACCAGAATATCCACTGGGCCAATAGACGTTTCGATTTTCTCAATCATCAACGCCATGGCATCAAAATCGCCGACGTCGCCGAACGCAACACCGACATCGCTGAACCCAAGCGCTTTGCATGGTCTGAAGCCACGCAAGCTGGCTGTCAGGAACGACGTAATTCGCCACTACACGATGACCATCTTGTGCGAGCGATTGGCAAATCGCTGTACCAATTCCACCCACGCCGCCCGTGACGAGTGCAATTTTTTTCTTGTTCATGATTTTCGATTGTTGCGACGCAATATCTTAGTTTAGCATGCTACTGAGTCTTTCACCTCGACCTCAGGCCTCACTCCTGAAAATTATTGATACGAAAAAAGTCGCGCACCCGGATTCGGCATCGTCGCTTTCAAAATCGCGCCATGTTCCGAATCGGTAATAAATAAAGTTTTGCCATCCGTGCCACCGAAGGCCATATTGGTGACGTCGTTACCCAGGCAGGATTGAATTCGATATAATGGCTCGCCCTTCGGGCTAAACATCCATACACAGCCCATGCCGACATGGGCGACCAGCACGTTGCCGGCGGCGTCCATCGCCATGCCATCCGGCCCGAATCCGCCGGACAAATACGCAAAAATGCCGACCTTGGTGACACCGCCATCGGGCGTCAACGGCACACGCCAAATGCTGTTGCTGCGCGTTGCCGCGACCAGCAGCACCTTTTCCGTGGACGTTAACACCAATCCATTCGGACTCGGCACGTTGTCGAGCAGGCACGTGAGTTTGCCCTCGGCTGACAATCGATACACATGTCCCGTCGGATCGTGCATACCGGTGTGGCCTTGATCGGTGAAATACACGTCGCCATTTGCGGCAAAAATCAAATCGTTGAGGCCTTTAAATCGTTCGGTTTGGGTACGCTCCAACACGGGTGTCACTTTGCCGCTCGCAACATCCAACTGCATCAAGCCATTCTTGTAGTCGCAAATAAAGGCGCGTCCATCTTTGTGAAACTTCAGGCCGTTCGGTTCGCCATCATATTCCGTGACCAGATCCCATTTTCCTTCGGGAGAAATGCGGAAAATCCGGCCATAAGGAATATCGACGATGAACAAATTTCCGGCGCGATCGAACGATGGCCCCTCAATGAAACGAAGACAATTCCAAGCCTGGACGATTCACCCGCGCCCAAATCGGGAAATTGTTTTTGTTTGTGAAACTGCGCAGGCATTTCGCTGAACACTTCGGTTTGAATTATTTGTGGTGGAGGGAATAAATTCATGGTGCGAGCCTCCTCATGGGTTTCGGTTTTGTGTCACTATAACGATTATTCATCGCACAAAACAAATCTATGCAACTCGCCGTTTCTCACAACGGATCGCTATATTACGAAGTGATCAACCTCACGCCACCATGGCTAGAGAATCCGCAAACCATCGTTTTTACCCACGGTGTCGGCGCCAATTCCCATATATGGCATGCCTGGAAGCCAATACTGGCGCCCTTCTTCAGGCTAGTGTGCCTGGACACCAGAGGATTCGGGCGTTCCAGCCGACATGGCGCGGACTTCCCCTATAGCTTTGATTTGTGGGCCGACGACATTGTGGAAATCGCCGATGCCGCCGGGCGCGGAAAATTTTCATCTCGTCGGCGAATCCATGGCGGGTGCGGTGGCATTGCATATGTCGGGAACGAAACATGGCACGCGATTGCTGTCGCTAACCACATGCTCGTCGCCCTATCGCGGCGCCGATTTGCCAAGCGTCGGCGAGTGGAAAGATAGCCTAAGTAAAAACGGCATCAACGCGTGGTCGAAAACCATGATGGGACAACGCTTCTATCCCGGCGCAATCGGTGACGCGGAATACGCGTGGTTTAACGCACAACAAAGCACCTGCGACGCGGAAACGCTATTGGGTTGGGGCGGATGCTTGCTTAAAATCGACCTCACAGAAACCCTGAAAAAAATTAGTGTACCGACTTTGCTGCTCGCGCCGGACAATAGCCCCTATGTCACCGTCGATATTGCCAATGCGATGCGTAAACTGATCCCAGGCGCGAACATGATGGTATTTCCCGACGCACGACATGGCCTGCCGTTTTCTCACGGCGACGAATGCGCGGTCGCATTGCTTGATTTTCTCGACCGTAAGGGATTCATCGCAGAATGATTTCGACCACATCAATTTCCCCACCTGGACATCGCGAGCGACGCGAAGCAATCTCGCCTTCGACTGCTGAGATCGATTTTTTCCGCATGGTGGATCCGCTTCGCTTGATCCACCCTACCGTGCTATTTTTCTTTGCGATCATTTTATGGTTTTTCGCAATTGGCGCGCACGCACAAACCTACCCCGCTAAATCAATAAAAATCGTTGTGCCCTACCCCGCTGCCGGAACGCCGGATATCTTGGCGCGTGAGTTGGCCGCTAAACTCACGGGTGCTTTAGGCCAGCAAGTCATCGTCGACAATCGCCCCGGTGCGGGTGGCAACATCGGCAGCGAAATGGTTGCGAAGTCGCCGCCCGATGGTTATACGCTGATCATGGCAACGGTTGCGACCCATTCGATCAATCAAGCGCTGTACAAAAAGTTACCGTTCGATCCGATCAAAGATTTCGCGCCCATTATTCTGGTCGCGACCACGCCGAATGTCTTGGTGGTCAATCCGAATCTGCCGATTAAGTCCGTCAAAGATTTGATCTCGTTAGCGAAATCCAAGCCGGGTGAAATTCGATTCTCCTCGGGGGGTAACGGTACCTCGCATCATATCGGCGGTTCACTGTTTCAAACGCTTGCTAAAGTGGACATGACCCATGTGCCGTACAAAGGTTCAGGTGCCGCCTTGCCGGATTTAATCGGCGGCCAAGTGGATATCATGTTCGATAACCTGACGTCTTCGATACCGCATATCAAAAGCGGCAAGTTACGCGCCGTTGCGACGACGGGCTTAGCGCGTGCCATTGCGTTGCCCGATCTGCCGACCGTCGCTGAATCCGGCGTGCCGGGCTTTGAAATTACCGCATGGTTTGGACTTCTTGCGCCAGCCAATACGCCGCAAGCAATTATCGATCGATTAAATCTCGAGGTGACGAAAATTTTGAAGCAGCCCGAGATGAAGGCCAAGCTCATCGCCCAGGGCGCTGAACCGGCACCGGGCACGCCGCAACAGCTAGGCCAATTCATCAAAGACAAAACCGCAGAGTGGGCGCCGAAAGTAAAAGCGTCAGGTGCACAAATCGACTAAAAACCTTCATTAGAAATCCATCATGACCACAAAAAAACCTGAAGACCTTCGTAGCCATCGCTGGTTCGGCGTGCAAGATATGCGCTCCTCCGGCCATCGTTCGCGCACCATGCAAATGGGCTATGCGAAGGAAGATTTCGCCGGCAAACCGATCATCGCTATTGTCAACACCTGGAGCGATTTGAACCCCTGCCACATGCACTTTCGCATGCGCGCCGAAGAAGTGAAACGCGGCGTGTGGCAAGCCGGCGGCTTCCCCGTGGAGTTGCCCGCCGTCTCGCTCGGTGAAATTCATATGAAGCCAACGACCATGCTCTATCGTAATTTGTTGGCAATGGAAACCGAAGAATTGTTGCGCTCCAATCCGATCGACGGCGCCGTGTTGCTCGGCGGCTGCGACAAAACCGTTCCCGCGATGATCATGGGTGCGGCGAGTATGAATCTGCCGGCGATCTTCGTCCCTGCCGGCCCGATGCTGCGCGGTAATTGGCGCGGCAATAATTTGGGCAGCGGCACCGACGTGTGGAAATACTGGACAGAAAAACGTGCCGGGAACATAGACGACAAACAATGGGAAGAAATCGAGCAGGGTATCGCGCGCTCCTACGGCACCTGCATGACCATGGGCACCGCATCGAGCATGGCCTCCGCGGCGGAAGCGTTGGGCATGACATTGCCGGGTGCAGCCTCGATACCCGCGCCGGACGCAAGTCACAGCCGCCTCGCCACCGCGAGCGGACGGCGCATCGTGGAAATGGTGTGGGAGGATTTAAAACCCACCGACATCATGACCACCAAGGCGTTCGAGAACGCTGTCACTACAGCGATGGCGCTCGGCGGCTCGACCAACTCCATCATACATCTGATCGCAATGGCCGGTCGTGTCGGGCCGTTCAACGGCGCCAAGCTCGACATGGATCACTTCGACGAGTTATCTCGCCGCACGCCGTTCCTAGCGAATATTCGTCCGTCAGGCAAATATTTGATGGAAGATTTTTACTACGCAGGCGGAATTTTAGGTTTGATGAATCGTCTGAAAGATTTGCTCAATCTCGATTGCATGACGGTCAACGGTAAGACCATCGGCGAAAACTTGGTCGGCGCCGACGTGTACAACGATGATGTCATCGCCACACGCGACAAGCCGCTGAATCCCGAAGGCGGTGTCGCGGTATTGCGCGGCAATCTTGCACCGAACGGTGCTGTGATTAAACACACCGCCGCCGATCCGAAATTGCTTAAGCACAAAGGCCCCGCGGTCGTGTTCAAAGATTACAACGACATGAACGCACGGCTCGACGATCCAAATTTGAACGTTACGCCCGACTCCGTATTGGTTCTGCAAAAATGCGGCCCCCTCGGCGGTCCCGGCATGCCGGAATGGGGCATGCTGCCGATCCCGAAAAAAATTCTCGCGCTGGGCGTGCGCGACATGGTGCGTATCTCCGACGGCCGCATGAGCGGGACATCGTACGGCACCTGCGTGTTGCACGTCTCGCCGGAATCCTTTGTCGGTGGCCCACTGGCCTTCGTGCAAGATGGAGATATCATCGAACTCGACGTCGACGCACGTATATTGCAATTGCATGTCAGCGATGAAGATTTAGCGCGCCGCAAAGCCAATTGGACACAACCGGAAGTTATTTATCCTCGTGGCTATGGTCTGCTGCATTCGCGTCATGTTACGCAGGCAGATCAGGGTTGCGATTATGATTTTCTCGCGGGTGGCGGGCGGACGCCGGAGCCGGAAATACATTGAGCGAGGAATCTACAGATTCGAAGGCATTGGAAAATACTGGCAGCGCAATACAACGTATAACCGAAAAGGTCGTTAAGTTATTCTTGTTTTGGATTGTAGGGTTTGGAATAGTTGGTTGGTTTTTAGCAGACGTCGTGTTTAAAGATCACGGCTCAGTTGTATTTTTTCTCCTTGCGTTAGGTCTAGGTTTCACAGGATTCCTTGCTAACATTCTTTATCTTTTGGTCAATTCAAGACTTCGAAAGCAAAAATGAACCACCCCATCAACCGCTTCAAGCAAGGCCTGCAGGCCGGGCAGCCTCAAATTGGGCTCTGGGCAAGCCTCTCCAGCCACTATGCTACGGAAGTAATAGCCGGCGCGGGTTTCGATTGGATTCTGATCGACACGGAACATTCGCCGAACGATCCGCCCATGGTGCATCAACAACTGCAAGCGATGATGGAATCGCAAACTACGCCGATCGTGCGCGTGCCTTGGAATGATCAAGTTGCGTTGAAACGCGTGCTTGATATTGGTGCGCAAACGGTGTTGATTCCCTTCGTGCAAAACGCCGAGGAAGCGCGCCTTGCCGTCGCGGCGTGCAAATATCCACCGGAAGGCACACGCGGCGTGGCGACGACCATACGCGCCAATCGCTTCGGCCGCATCAAGGATTATCACAAGAATGCCAACGCGCAGATTTGTGTCTTGGTGCAAGTGGAAACACGCAGCGCGTTGGCGGAACTTGATGCGATCGCCGCGACGCCCGGCGTCGATGGCGTGTTCATCGGCCCGCAGGATCTGGCTGCGGATTTTGGGCATCTGACGAATCCAAGTCATCCGGAAGTGCAAGCGGCGATTGCGGATGGCGTGTCGCGCATTCGCAAAGCGGGTAAGGCTGCGGGGATTGTGATGGGTGTGGAAGCTGATGCGCGCAAGTGGTTAGACGCAGGTTGTATGTTTGTCGCGGTGGGTTCTGATATTGGTTTGTTGGCGCGTGGCGCTGAGACACTGCTAGCAAAATTTAAAAGTACAAATTAGTAAGCTTACGCTCACTTTGTCATTCCCGTCCCGAAATGGGGATAAACGAAAGCAGGAATCCATTTGGCCGTTCGAACGTTACCAATGGATTCCTGCTTTCGTTTATCCCCATTTCGGGACGGGAATGACAGAGTTTACGTCTCGCATGTTTCGCTACTCGAGTTGATTCAGTATGACCGACCACAAAATCCGAGACATACAAGCCATCCCCACTTCATTCCCCGTAAAAGACGGCGTCACCCTAGGTGTAGGCCGCACCGTGAAACGCGACGCGGTAATCGTCAAGGTCACCACCGAAAGCGGCATCATCGGGTATGGCGAATCCCATCACGGCCGCGCGCCGGGGACGATTGCGCACCTCGTGAACAACACCTTGAAGCGCTTCGTCGTCGGCATGGACGCGACGGATACGACCGGTATCTGGTCAAAAATTTATAAAGCCCAACTCGCGAGTCACGGCTTGGGCGCAGCGACCTGTTTAGCGATGAGCGGCCTCGATATGGCGTGCTGGGACATTAAGGGCAAAGCCGTCGGTTGGCCGCTGTACAAATTACTCGGCGGTTCGCGGCGAGCCATTCCCGCCTACGCCGGCGGCGTGTCGCTCGGCTACCAAGAACCCGCATCATTGATCGACGAAGCGCGGCCACATATCGAAGCCGGTTACAAGGCGTTAAAGCTGCGCGTCGGCGATACCCCGGCGAACGATCTCGCCCGCGTCGCCGCGATTCGCAAAGCTTTCGGCAATGACATCGACATTCTGACCGACGTAAACGTCGCCTATAACCTGAATCAAGTTCGCGCCATCATGCCGGGCTTCGTCGAAAATCGCGTCGGCTGGCTCGAAGAGCCCTTCGCGCCGCACGACTATCGCAGCTATCAGGAAACGAAATTGCTCGGCGGTATTCCCTTAGCGGCTGGGGAAAATCACTACACACGTTTCGAATTCAGCCGCTTGATTGAAGATGGCGCGATTACGATTTTGCAGCCCGATCTGTCGAAAACCGGCGGTATCACCGAAGCGTTACGCATCGCCGCACTGGCGTCAACGTGGAAACTCGCAATTCATCCGCACACCTCGATGACGGGACTTAACATGGCGGCTTCGATCCATTTTCTCGCCGCGATCGATAACGGCGGCTATTTCGAAGCGGATGTATCGAAAAATAATTTGTTCCGGGATGAATTGGTGTCGACTCCATACCAATTGAGCAAGGATGGCACGGTGCTGCCACTGGAAAAACCCGGCATCGGCTTGGAAGTCGATGAGGATTTCTTACTCAAACATCCGGTAATCGAAGGTCCCGCCTACGTCTAATAACAACATGTCATCCTGAGCGCAGCGAAGGATCTATTTTTGTTAAGCGCTAATTGAATGCAGATCCTTCGCTACGCTCAGGATGACATTGGTACATGTGTGTGATGCAAACAACAAAAAATCTCTTCAAATCGCCCTACTTTCTATTGTCCTTAAGCTCGCTATTCTGGTCGCTTAACCAGGTATTCGGCCGCGGCTTGCGCGATGAAATTCCGCCCATGGCCTTTGCGTTTTGGCGCTGGGCAATCGCAATGACCGTGCTGCTGCCTTTCGCGCTACCGAAAATCGTGAAGCAATGGCCCATCATTCAATCGGCATGGAAGCCGCTGCTCGCCATGGGCCTATTCGGCACTGCATTTCATAACGCGTTGCAGTACGTCGGCCTGCAATACACGACCGCCACCAATGGCCTGCTGCTGAATTCCGTGATACCGATCATGGTGATCGCGGTGTCTTGGTTATTTCTTGGGTTGCGTCTTAGCGCCATACAGCGCGTCGGTGTTTTGTTATCGCTAATCGGCGTCGTTTGCATCGTAGTTCGCGGCGAACTCGCTGTTCTGTTACAACTCGCATTTAATCAAGGCGATCTCTGGATATTGATCGGTATTTCGCTTTGGGTGGTCTATACGATACTGCTGCGCTGGCGGCCGCAAAACCTCGATCCGATCGCATTTCTTTGGATCATTGGAATGGTCGGTTTGCTCGGCATGGTGCCATTCTATGCATTCGAGATTGCCAGTAACAGACATCTAACCGCCTCCACGCAGTCGCTCACCGTGTTGGCTTATACCGGAATCTTTCCCTCCATTCTCGCATTCGTTTTTTGGAACTACGGCGTAGCGCAAATCGGCCCGAATCGTGCGAGTCTATTTCTGCATCTGGTACCCGTGTTCGGCAGCATCGTGTCGATCGTGTTTCTCGGCGAGCGCTTATTTCTGTTTCATTTGTTCGGCATGCTATTTATTTTCGCTGGAATTTACTTGTCGACCTGCGCAACGATTTTCCAGTGAGCGCTAAGTGTTTTGTGGTTTCTCCCGCCATCGTCTACACTGCGGGTTTTTCCACTTAAGCATTCATGTCCGGCGCTCTCTCCCACATTCGTGTTCTTGATCTTAGTCGCGTACTCGCCGGCCCCTGGTGCAGCCAACATCTGGCTGATCTAGGCGCCGAAGTCATCAAGATCGAACGGCCCGGCAGCGGCGACGAAACCCGCGCCTGGGGCCCGCCATATCTTAAGGATGCCGATGGCAACGACACCACCGAAGCGGGATATTACCTGAGCTGCAATCGTGGCAAAAAATCGTTGACGCTCGATATCTCGACAAAAGAAGGCCAGGACATTGTTCGCAAACTCGCGGCGAAAAGCGATGTGGTTTTGGAGAACTATAAAGTCGGCCAACTGAAAAAATATGGTCTAGGTTACGATGAACTCAAAATCGTCAACCCGAAAATCATTTACTGCTCCATCACCGGCTTCGGCCAAACCGGCCCGTGGAGCCATCGTCCGGGCTATGACTTCATCATCCAAGGTCTCGGCGGACTGATGAGTATCACCGGCGAACGCGACGATCTACCGGGTGGCGGCCCACAAAAAGTCGGCGTCGCGGTCACTGATTTGATGACCGGCATGTATTCAACTATTGCCATCCTTGCCGCCCTCACCCACCGCGATCGCACCGGCGTTGGTCAATACATCGATATGGCGTTGCTCGATGTATCCGTCGCCATGCTGGCCAATATGAATATGAACTATCTGACGTCCGGCCAAGTGCCAAAACGTTGGGGCAATGCGCATCCGAACGTGATTCCGTATCAGGTATTCGCCTGCAGCGATGGTCACATCATTGTCGCTGTCGGTAACGACAGCCAGTTCCGAAAGTTTTGCGAAGTACTAGGTCAGCCAACGTTGAGCGACGACGAACGCTTCGCTACCAATAGCAATCGCATTCGAAATCGGGATCGGTTAATTCCTTTGCTCGAGCCGTTGATGCGAACACGTAGTCGTGATGCCTGGGTCGAAAAATTTGAGGCAATGGGCATACCCTGCGGCCCGATCAATAATATCGATCAAGTGTTCGAAAATCCGCAGGTTCAAGCGCGTGGAATTAAAGTCGACATTCCGCACCCGTTAGCAAGCACCGTGCCGCAAGTGGCCAGCCCGATGCGCTTCTCCGAGACGCCGATCGAGTATCGCATAGCGCCACCGACGTTAGGGCAGCATAGTGAGTATGTGCTGCGGGAATTGTTGGGAATGCAGATGGATGAAATCGCGAAGCTTCGGCAATCACATGTTGTCGACTAAAAATGTAAAACTCAACACTGTCATTCCCGCGGAAGCGGGAATCCATTTGGTCGTTCAAAGTCAATATGGAGTCCCGCTTTCGCGGGAATGACACTTCATAAGAATTTGTGTTTTTGGGAGTGTTAACAGATGAACGTAAAAAACCGAATCGCCATCGTCACCGGCTCCGCCAGCGGCATCGGTCAAGCCATTGTTAAACGCCTGGCCGCCCATGGCGCGAAGGCTGTTGTCGTCGATATCAACCAAGAAAACGCCGACAAAACTGCTGCAGAAATTCGCGCTAATCAAGGCGATGCCATTGCGATTGCGTGCAACGTCACGGATAAAGCCGATGTACAAAAAATGACCCAACAAGTTCTGGATCAGCACGGCCAGATCGACATCTTGGTGAACAACGTCGGCATCGTGCGCGACAACTACATCACCAAGATGCCAGAAGAAGACTGGGATTTGGTTATCGACACCAATCTCAAATCGTATTTTCTGTGTTCGCAAGCGGTCGTGTCCCACATGCGCGAGCGTGAGTATGGCCGTATCGTCAACGTGTCGTCGCGCGCCTGGCTCGGCAACGTCGGCCAGGCGAATTATTCAGCCGCGAAAGGCGGCGTGGTCAGTTTAACGCGCGTACTCGGCTTGGAACTTGGTAAATCCGGCATCACTGCGAATTGCATTGCACCCGGCTTGATCGACACGCCGCTGTATCGCAATCTGCGCGAAGACGTGCAGGAGAAATTGAAAAAAGCTCAACCGTCGCCTAAGATCGGCTCGCCGGAAGAAGTTGCCTACGCCGCACATTTTTTTGCGTCCGACGAGGCTTGGTACATGACCGGCCAAACACTTTATGTCTGCGGCGGAAAGAGCTTAGGTTCGTACAGCGGTTAACGAGGAAGGAAACGCGATGTTCGTCCGACACCAGAAAATTTGTCTTTTAGTTGCACTGTTGAGCCCTTTCGCGTCGCCATCGTTTGCGGAGAATTCCGGTGAGCGTTTGCAACGGGGCCAGGCACTACATGATCAGATTTGCCGTGGTTGCCACGAAGACAACATGTATACCGAGCGACACCTGTCGCGCAATCCCTATTTCGATTTGCGCATGCAAACTCGGCTGTGGGCGGAGGTGGTGAAAATAGATTGGAATGACGCGCAAATTGATGACGTCGTGTATTACTTAAAACAAACTTACTATTCGGATACGCTTAACCAATAATTCAGAAACATTGAGCCACGAGCTATATCTGGTGCGATTGCTGGCACAGGCCAGGCTGCGAGACAATGGCCCGAGGCCACCCAGTACCAGCGCGGCTCCTGGCAAGGGCGGATCGATCATTTCACTTGAAAATGATCGATCCGTTTTCACATCAATTGAATCCTAACAATCCAATTTAGTTGTCGTTAAGCAAGGTCAAGCTAAACGCAGCGCCACCGGCACAGGTGCCGGAGGTTGCGAGGCAACCGATGGCAGCTGCCGTCCTAATATTTCCGGCAGCGAGCGTGATTGGTACACCAGCGTTAGTCGGCAATAGCGGCGTATTGGCACCGGTCGGCACGACGGCGACCGTGTACGTTCCCGGGTCGAGTTCAAGATACGATGCCGAGGCATTCGGGAACGAAAGATTCGGCACCACACGCGCAGCGATCACACCCGGTGCGCTGAGTACCACGACGTCAACCGCAGGCGCATCCGGTGAAAGATGTAACACGCGCAGTTTCGCTTTGCCTGCCGCCGGCGCATTAAGATCATCTGCGTAGGCATTCAGTCGCAGCGCTTTGTTGCCGGTTTCACCGAGTAAGCCGATCGCAAACACGCTGATATCCAAACCGTTCGTAACATTGGCATCGAGCCCGATGGCTTCGGCGGTTGTGTTATCCAACGCCACCGATGCGCGATAGTTACCAGGTTGCACGGTCAAAAACGAGGACGCGACTGGGAACGTTGCGTTCGCCACCACTTCCGTCGCCGGCGTGAGTGCCGACCCTGGCGCGCCGAGATAAACGTCGACCGTCGGCGTATTGGGCGAGTAGTGTCCGACACGAACATTGGCGCGCACGTCCGGCAGCACCGCCGATGCGCCAGTTTTCGGCAGTAACAACAAGGAAATCGGCGCAACGCTCGCCGCGCTATTTTCCTTGATCGCGGCGATGACTAAGTCCGAGCCGGCTGCAACATTAATCGTGCCGGAGTCGTATACCACCGTAGCCTTGTCGCCGGTCGGCGTGACGCGAATGCGATAGTCGCCGCCGGGAATTTCCAACGCCTTTACGCCGTTGGCCGGAACCACGCCCTTAAACGCAAAGTTGAGCGTCGGCGTTACCGCGGCGCTGTTCAGATCCGCCGTAGGTGCGGTAACAAATACATCCACCGCCGGTGCATTCGGCGCGGCGTGAACAACGCGCACCTTCGCATTGCCGCTTGCCGGCGCATTGTTTTCGTCGACCACGATCAACGCTTCAATTGCCGCGACATTGTTCGCCGCGAACACCGTGTAGTATTTATTGCGCTCCAATGCCGCGACGGCACTCAGCGCGGTGACCGTCGGATTGCTACCGTTGACGTTGATGTTGATGGTTGCGTTACCGGCGTGTTGCGATACGAATCCGGTTGCTTGCGCGTACGATGCCTCGGCCAGTTTCTTGTTGTTCACAACGATGTCGACGCGCGGCGCATCGGGTGATGCGTGAACCGCCCTGAGTTTAGCCGTATCATCATCCGAACTATCACCACCACAACCGGCAAGAGTTGCGCTCACTCAGGGCAACCAAGCCCCATTTCAAATAGTTAAATCTCATCATTTATCTCCTAAAAGTGTATCGATCTTTGAACCGTCTACCGGCCATCGTCGGGCAAGACTTCCCCGTGGCTGCCAAAAGGCGCGGAGATCGGAACGTTGTCTTTCGGCTGAGTAGCTCAGCCAGGCGATACTGGAGCACGCTAAGTGATACTCAAACGCATCCCCAGTTGCGGAACGGGATTCGGACACGGTACACTCTTGGTCGCAGAACCCATAACATGTCGAAATATCATCTGCATCTCCATATCTAGCGATAGATAATCATCGGAGAACACCGCGTTTGCAGACAAGGTGTTCTCACTTTTTCCCAGCGTTTAGTTGGGGACAATGACGCTATCAATGACGTGAATGACGCCATTCGATGCCGCGATGTCCGTCTTGACCACCTTGGCGTTGTCGACCATCACATTACCGCCATCCATCGAGACCGTCATGTTGCTACCTTGCACGGTTTTGACCGCGCCCGGTTTCACATCGGCCGCCATGACTTTGCCGGCGACCACGTGGTAAGTCAGGATTTTGGTTAGCAACGCTTTGTCGGCCAGAATCGCGTTGAGTTGATCTTTGGGGATCTTCGCGAACGCCGCGTCCGTCGGTGCAAACACGGTCAGCGGGCCTTTGCCTTTTAGCGTGTCCACCAAGCCTGCTTGCTTTACCGCCGTGACCAGCGTGTTGAAAGAACCTGCCGCCACGGCGGTATCGACAATGTCTTTCGCCGGCATCGCTGCCGGTTCAGCCATTTGCTTGCCGGACATGGCGCAACCGCCGAGGGTAAGCAGTCCGAGAGCCGCACCGGCAATAGCAAGCCGGACAGTTGAGGGTGAAAAAGTTGAACGTAGCATCATTTGCATCTCCATATTTAGCGATAGATTGAGTTCAGAAAAGGTTGGGCTTGCAGACCCAACGCTTTCTGTTTATTGCCGCGTTTGCTCGATTCTCCGTTTGCGGCCGAGGCGGAAAATCGTTACTGCTTTAATTCATTTTCTTCGCGACGATCACCTTGAACGCATCGAACGCGCCGGACTTAAACTGTCCGATCACATGAACCTTCGTATCTTCGCGCAGATCAGCCGCACTGCCTTGCGCGAACGAAGTCGCGCTGCCGATAATGATTGGCCGGTTATGCATGATGAAGCCCGCCGGCGTCACGCTCTTGATCAAACCTTCCATAATCACCGGCGTATCCTCCGGCAACGATACCGGCAACCGATACCGGCGTCATGCGCTCGCGAGAAGTGTCATGTCTTCACCGGCAACGCGCTTGCCGCTCACCGCAACGAACGTGCCTTCGCGCATGCCTGCGGCGCGTAACCGCGAGCTCGTTCGGATAACGAACGGTCAGGCCCTCGACTTTGAAGGATTTATCCGTCACGTCCGACGCGACGCCCTTGACGCGAATTTGATCCCGCTCGTCGCTGGTTTTTCGAATCCAGGTCGCATGCAGCGCATAGAAACGATCGCGAAAACCACTGATTTCCAATTGATCACCATCAGCCAGTGTCGAGCAGTTGATCGAAACCTTCCAGCAACGTGTTTGGTCGGCGAAGATCGGTTGGCCGGCGACGCTGAACTGGGTCACTGATCCGTCGGCGCGCAGCGACGCGCGATTCATCGGTCCGATCAAATCGCTTTCGTATTGAATCGTGTTGGCGACGCCGCTATTTTCACCGTCGACTGCGCGCGTACCTTCGACGCGCACGATCATTCCCAAGCGTAGTCCCGTCGCGACGACTGGTCGGCTTGCCGTTAACGACCACCCGCGCCTTATCGCTGTTCCAATCGAAACCGTTGACGATCACGCTGCCGAATTTCGTAACCGTGCCGATGGTCACCATCGGGCTGCCGGTGCCGGTCATGCCGCCATCGGCTTGTCTGCTGAGTTGCTGGGCACAGGCCATCAGTCCAAATACAAGTCATTGCAACCATCGCGTATTTCGCAAATCGCACCATCATTGGGTCTCCTCAAATTGATTCATTTCTTCTTATCCGCCTTCCCGTGGGATTTTTCGACACGCTGGACGCTTTTCGCTGCCCGGGCGCTACATCTTCCTCAAAATAATACAAGCCGATCACCGCACGCTTGCGTCCTTCACCTGACACTGCGGTATTCATATCGCGATCCTTTTCGGCCAATATACGATCAAATCGCTCCAAAAACATCTGCCCATCATCGCGCAACAATTCACGCACTGCATCAAGCGCATTCGCCGGTAAGTTGTCATAACTCGTTTTACGTTGAAAATAATGCGGCCTCCGGTTTCGTGTCAAAATTGTGGGTAATCGTCGCGATTAAGTCGCGCGCATCATTGCCCAACAAATATACTTTTCCTACCTCATCTTTGGCCGCGAGATAAGTTCGGTTAACCAATTGCACCGAACCGTCCGTACCGCGCGTGACCGTTCCCGCGCGCAGCAACTCATCAAGCACCGATTGCACCGGCATGTCGCCACTATAGCGCCGCACCAACTCCGCGAAGCTGCGTTCTGAACCATCAAGCGCGAGCCGCATCGGCGCAGCGTTGGCTTTCTTTTTCACCGGCGCGAAATCGCGCACCCATCCGCTCACCACTCGCGCTGCGCGATTCAAACGTTGATCGCCTACGACGGATAAAGATTCCGCTTCATCGCGCACCCGCGCCACTTCTTTGCGCGTCAGCCCGGTCAGCACGGAGATCCGCGAATCGGTTTGCCGCTTTCCCGGGATACCAAAATCTTTCTCCGCCACCTCGATAAATGCCCGCTTCGCCACTTCCACAAAACTATCAAACGCGATGCCGCTGGCTAACAGAAACCGAACCAATGGACGCAGCAGCGTTAATAGCGCGGCAAGTAAATGTCCGGTGGCGGAAGCATCGTTCATTTGGGAATTATTTCCCATTTGTTTGTCCAAGTCAAGAAATATTGTGTCTTTAACCACTCGCCAGCAGCCTCTCCAAGATTGCCGTCAAGGCATACATGCCGGAAAGGCAAGCTGGATAAGGCTCCTGGCAATGCCGCTCTGAGCAATCGAAAATTCTTCGATTCGCGTATAGTTGCGATGAATTACTATTCATAAATTGGGAGAAATTTAAGTGTTCACCGTCACCCTGCGCTTCAGTAAAATTCTTGCGATCGGCCTGCTTGCGCAAACCGTCTGCGCGCAAACCCTTTCAACCGCAACACCCGAGCAGGTGGGTTTTTCCGCCGAGCGCCTGGCGAAAATCACGCAAGTTTTTAAACAAGAAGTCGAGCAAGGCAAGCTGCCCGGCGCGGTGCTGATGATCGCGCGCAAAAATCGTTTGGTTTACAGCGAAGCGATTGGTTTTCAAAATAAGGAAGCAACAACTCCGATGACGAAAGATGCGATCTTTCGCATTTATTCGATGACTAAGCCGATGGTTTCCGTCGCTGCGATGTTGCTCGTGGAAGACGGCAAGCTGCAACTCAACGATCCCGTTTCCAAACATCTTCCAGCGTTTAAAAATATGCAAGTCAGTGTCGCTAAAGCCGATGCGGAATTTGCACGATACACCTTCTCAACAGTCTCAGCCGATCGCGAAATGACCGTCTACGATTTGTTGCGCCACACGGCGGGCTTGTCTACGGCGAACTCACCGCCAATCCACCGGTGAAAGAAGCGCATGATCAAAGCTGGTCTGTATCAACCGAACGTGCGCGATTTCGATTCGCGTGATATGACGCCCGCCGAGCAAGTGGAACGCCTAGCAAAAATTCCGCTGATCCATCAGCCCGGTACGATTTGGGATTACAGTCTTGCGTCCGATTTACTTGGCCGTGTCGTCGAAGCCGTATCGGGCAAACGCCTTGGCGATTTTCTGCAAGCGCGCTTGTTCGCACCACTAAAAATGAACGACTCGGGTTTTTGGCTCGCGCCAGAAAAGCTCGCACGTCTCGCCCAGCCGCTGACGATCGATCCCGCATCCGGCGCACCGAACAAAATGATCGATGTCGCCGCACAACCGAAAAACGATTCCGGCGGCGCAGGCGGCGTCGCAAGCGCAAACGACTATCTGCGCTTCGCCCTGATGCTCGCCAACGGCGGCCAATTCGACGGCGCGCGCATCATGAGCCGCAGCACCGTGAACCTCATGACTTCCGATCACCTGGGGAATCGCATCGCCGCGCCAACTACACCCGGCGAATTATTATTCAGTTCGCCTGGCTATAGCTTCGGTCTCGGCTTCGCCGTGCGCACCGGTGCAGGCATGTCCACCCTACTCGGCTCCGCCGGCGAATTCACTTGGGGCGGCTACGGCGGCACATTCTTCTGGGTCGATCCGAAAGAAGAAATCGTCGCGGTGTATATGTCGCAGGCGCCGGGGCCTTCGCGGCAGTATTATCGGCGGTTGTTTAAAGCGTTGGTCTATCAGGCAATAGTGGATTAAACCTGTATCGCATAAACTCTGTTTTCACGAAACCAATTAAGGGAAACGCTATGCTTCGCACCGTATGCCTCACGAGCATGAATTAGCGGGTTTCATGGTGATTCGGCAATCCCTGCTTGTGTTCGCCGCAATTTTAGCGCTCACAATTAGCCCATGGATCGAAATGTTGTAAAGGAAAATGCCGCTGCTTGGAATCGTACAAACACAAACGGGCTCCGAAGAGCCCGTTTGTTTGGTATCAAACAAAATTACGAATAGAACTTGGCAATCACCGGAATGATCAACAGCGCAACGATGTTGATGATCTTGATCAGCGGATTTACTGCCGGGACCGGCCGTATCTTTGTAGGGATCGCCAACAGTATCGCCGGTAACCGCCGCTTTGTGCGCGTCGGAACCTTTGCCGCCGTGGTTACCGTCTTCGATGTATTTCTTGGCGTTATCCCACGCGCCGCCGCCGGTACACATGGAAATCGCGACGAACAATCCGGTCACGATCGTGCCCATCAGCAAGCCGCCGAGCGCGGCCGGCCCGAGCACCAAGCCGACCACGATCGGCACGGCAACCGGCAGCAACGACGGGACGATCATTTCTTTGATCGCGGACTTGGTCAGCATGTCTACCGCCGTGTGGTACTCCGGCTTGGCCTTGCCTTCCATGATGCCTTTGATGTCGCGGAACTGGCGGCGCACTTCGATCACCACCGCACCCGCCGCGCGGCCGACGGCTTCCATCGCCATCGCCGCGAACAGGAACGGAATCAAGCCGCCGATGAACAAGCCAATGATGACCATATGATTCGACAGGTCGAACGACACTTAATATTTGCCGTTTCCAGACCGTGGGTGTAGTCGGCAAATAGCACCAGCGCCGCAAGACCGGCCGAGCCGATAGCATAACCCTTGGTTACGGCTTTCGTCGTGTTGCCAACCGCATCGAGCGGATCGGTGACGTTGCGAACTTCTTTCGGCAATTCGCTCATCTCGGCGATACCGCCGGCGTTATCAGTGATCGGGCCGTAAGCGTCGAGCGCGACGATGATGCCCGCCATCGACAACATCGACGTCGCTGCGATCGCAATGCCGTACAGTCCGGCGCAAGCGTACGCGGCGTAAATTGCCGCACAAACCGATATCACGGGCCAAGCGGTCGATTTCATCGAAATGCCGATACCGGCGATGATGTTGGTCGCGTGGCCGGTTGTTGAAGCTTGCGCGACGTGGCTCACCGGGGCGTACTCGGTTGCGGTGTAGTACTCGGTGATGACGACCAGCAAGCCCCGTGAAGATCAGTCCAACGAGCGACGCCAAAAACAAGTTCATCGTCGAGTATCCTTCGATGCCGCTCATCAACCAAGTGGTGATCGGGTAGAACGCAATCAGCGACAACACGGCCGCGACGATCAAGCCTTTGTACAGCGCGTTCATGATTTTGCCGGTGCCGCTGTATTTCACGAAGTAGCAACCGATGATCGACGCGATGATCGACACGCCGCCGAGCGCGAGCGGATACGCCGCCGCCGCCGACTCATGGCCTTTCAGCATCAACACACCGAGCAGCATCGTCGCGATAATGGTCACCGCGTAGGTTTCGAACAAGTCCGCCGCCATACCAGCGCAGTCGCCGACGTTATCACCCACGTTATCGGCGATCACTGCCGGATTACGCGGATCGTCCTCGGGAATGCCGGCTTCGACTTTACCGACCAAATCGGCGCCAACGTCCGCGCCCTTGGTGAAAATGCCGCCGCCCAAACGCGCGAAGATCGAAATCAGAGAAGAACCAAATGCCAAGCCGATCAACGGCTCGATGACGTGGTACATGTCCGACGTGTCGTGCGCTGTTTCAACTAGGAACGCATAAAAACCCGGCAACACCCAACAAGCCCAGGCCAACCACCAACATGCCAGTGATCGCACCGCCGCGAAACGCGACGGCCAGCGCGGCGTTGATGCCGCTACGGGCCGCTTCGGCGGTGCGCACGTTCGCGCGCACGGAAACATTCATGCCGATGAAGCCGGCCGCGCCGGAAAGAATCGCACCGATGGCGAAACCCAACGCGGTTTTCCAGTTCAAGAAAATCAGAATCACGACGAACAAAATTACGCCGACGATGCCGATAGTGCGATATTGGCGATTCAAATACGCCGACGCGCCTTGTTGAATCGCCGCCGCGATTTCTTGCATGCGCGCGTTGCCGGCGGTTGCGCCAAGATCCAACTGCGCGAAACGATACCGTAAACAACGGCCAACTGCGCCGCAAATCAGCGCCAACCAAATTGGTTCAGACATGCTCCCTATCTCCTAGATGATTAACTCATAATGAAAACATCTGTATTATTGCGTATCGAAAACCATCTTGCCCTAAGCAGCGCACTACCATGCTGCAGCTTTCGATAGCACTTCACCGCCCGCTAAGCACGCATGAATACTGGCTCTCTGGCAATGCTAGCTAAATTAAATCTTAAACTCCGTTTTCAATTTCTTCGGCACTGCGACATTCTTCAACACCACGTAATCCGGCAAACCATTTTTGAACGGCGGATAGTCTTCGCCGGCGATCAGCGGCGCAAGATACGTACGGCACTTTTCCGTAATGTGAAACCCATCGCGGTAATGAAATCACGCGGCAGAATTTTTCTTTGTTCGCGACGTTTTCCAACTTCGCCATTTCGATTTTCCATTTGTATGGCTTGTCGCGAGATGCGCTTGATCGCGGGCATCACCGCGTTATGGCCTTTGAGCGCAAACTCCACCGCCGCTTTGCCGACCGCATAGGCTTGATCCACATCGGTCTTCGATGCGATGTGGCGCGCGGCGCGCTGCAGATAATCGGCCACCGCCCAATGATATTTGTACTTGAGTTTGTCTTTCACCAGATTGGCGATCACCGGCGCGACGCCACCCAGTTGCGCGTGGCCGAAGGCATCTTTCAGTCCCGATTCCGCGAGGAATGTTCCGTCGGCGTTGCGCAAGCCTTCCGATACGCCGATCACGCAATAGCCGCGTGCTTTGACGGTCTTATCTACTTTCGCCAAAAATTTTTCTTGATCGAATGTGATTTCGGGGAACAACAATATATGCGGCGCATCGCCGTCTTTTTCAGCAGCCAGGCCGCACGCCGCGGTAATCCAACCGGCGTGACGCCCCATCACTTCGAGCACGAAAACTTTGGTCGAGGTTTTCGCCATCGAGGCAACATCAAACCCTGCTTCGCGAATGCTCGTCGCAACATATTTCGCGACCGAACCGAAACCAGGGCAGGTATCGGTAATCGGCAAATCGTTATCAACTGTTTTCGGCACGTGAACGGCGGTGATCGGATAGCCCAGTTTTTCCGACAATTGCGAAACTTTCAAGCAGGTGTCCGCCGAATCGCCGCCGCCGTTGTAAAAAAAATAGCCGATGTTGTGCGCTTTGAAGACTTCGATCAGGCGCTCGTATTGCGCGCGATTTTCTTCCAAGCCTTTGAGTTTGTAGCGGCACGAGCCGAACGCGCCGGATGGCGTCGTTTTCAACGCGCGCGATGGCCGTGGCGGAATCTTTGCTGGTGTCGATCAAGTCTTCCGTCAGCGCACCGATAATGCCGTTGCGCCCGGCATAGACTTTGCCGATTTTGTCTTTATGTTTGCGCGCGGTTTCGATCACGCCGCCGCGCTGGCGTTGATAACGGCGGTGACGCCGCCGGACTGTGCATAAAATGCGTTCTGTTTTGCCATGATTCATTCTTCTTAACTCTAATGCCGCAAAAATCCGATCGCGAATTTCTTCCACTTTGCCGATGCCGGGAATCTTGCGATAGCGCGGCGCTTGGCCTGCCTTGCTTTTCGCCCAATTGGTGTAATAGCCGACCAGCGGCTCGGTTTGATCGTGATACACCTGCAAACGCTTCGCACGGTTTCTTCTTTATCGTCGTCGCGCTGGATCAAATCTTCGCCGGTGACATCATCTTTGCCCGCGACTTTCGGCGGATTGAAAATGACGTGATAAGTGCGCCCCGAGGCGGCATGCGAGCGGCGCCCGGACATGCGTTCGATGATTTCTGCGTCGTCGACTTCGATCTCAACGACGTAATCGATTTTCACGCCAGCATTTTTCATCGCGTCGGCTTGCGGAATGGTGCGCGGAAAACCATCGAACAGAAATCCATTTTTGCAATCGGCTCTTTGATGCGCTCTTGCACCAAACCAATAATGATGTCGTCCGACACCAGGCCGCCGGAATCCATCACTTTCTTCGCCGCCACGCCAAGCGGCGTGCCGGCTTTTACCGCCGCGCGCAACATATCGCCCGTGGAAATTTGCGGGATGCCGAATTTTTCTTTAATGTAATTCGCTTGCGTGCCCTTGCCTGCGCCGGGGCCGCCCAATAAAATCAGCCGCATAGTTTTAGTCGTTATGAGTGATGCCGGAAATGGGCCAAATTCGATGCCCCGAATCCGGCTAAACTTCGCGATGTTACAGGGACTTAGCGTATGGTCAAACAGCGCGCGGACGCGCGCCAGGTCTTCCGGCGTATCGACCCCGGGCGCCGGCGTCGCATTCGGTGACGAAGACGGCGATCTTGTAACCGTGCCACAACGCGCGCAATTGCTCCAACGCTTCGAAGCGCTCGATTGCCGGCGAGTTCAAGTATTGGGAAAGTGCCGCAGGAAAGCCGCACGATAGGCGTAAAGCCCGATGTGGCGAAAAAGTGGTAACTCCGGCGGGAACATTGTTTAGCGCGTGCGCAAACGCGTCGCGTGCGTGAGGAATCGTCGCGCGGCTGAAATACAGCGCCATGCCATCTCGATCCAACACGACTTTGACGACATTGGTGATTGAACACTTCGTCGTTGCTCGTGAATCGGGTGACAGGCGGTCGCGATCGCGGCGCTGGGTTTCGCGTGCAAGCAAATCGGCGACAGCGCGAACCAGCTCCGGATCAATCAGCGGCTCATCGCCTTGCACATTGACGACGATTTCATCATCGGACAACTGCAGCTGCGTCGCGACTTCAGCCAAACGATCGGTGCCGGTCGCGTGATCAGCGCGCGTCATGATCGACTTCGACACCGTGCGCGCGACTCGCCGCTGCGATGCCATCATGATCCGTCGCGATCACTACGCGCGCGATGCCGCTCAACCGCGCCTGCTGCGCGACCCGCACCACCATTGGCTTTCCGGCAATGTCGAGCAGCGGCTTGCCGGGCAAGCGGGTCGAGGCGTGGCGGGCGGGGATTACGATTATCGGCACGATAATCAAAGGATGAAGGAGGAAGGATGAAGGATGAAAAAAACCTCGTACCTCGCTATTCCCAGATTGTTTTTATCCTTCATCCTTCCGCCTTCATCCTTGCTCTCCATCCTTGATCGTTACTTCCGCGCTTCATCCTCCAACATCACCGGAATATCGTCCTTGATCTGATAGGCCAAGCGGCAGGGTTTGCAGATCAATTCTTTTTCGGCTTTGGCGTGAACCAGCGGACCTTTGCAAACGGGGCAGACGAGAATTTCAAGCAGTTTGGGGTCCATAGGTCGGTCTCAGTTTTTTCAGTAATTTGCGTGCATGAATTGATCGTCGAGTCTCGGCGGTGATACGGCGAGCACCACCAGATTGTCTTGCGCGAATGCTCTGACATTTTACTGCATCCTTCTCGGTCATCAGCACTGTCGCGTCGCCAGCAGACGCTCAAATCGCTCGGCACAAAACGCATGATGATCGGGAAATGGATAAGCTCGACGATCTCTCAATCCAAGGCCCGCAGATGATCGAAAAATCGTTGCGGTCTGCCGATTCCGGCAACAGCGTGAAGAGGTTGATCGCGAAAATCCGCCGCGAGCGCATGCCGTTCAGGATTTTTGCAGATTATAAAACACCTGCCCGGAGAGGCGCATGGACAGTAGGCTCTTGCAGGCACGCCCATTGAATCGGCAAGACGGGAAGTGACTTCGCGGCGCGGAATGATCTATCGACGATTCACTATTGATCACGATCAATATTTACCTGTTCAATCGATTTAATGGTTCGCGCAGCGGTCCGGCCGGCAGCAAAAAGACCATTACCAAAACCGGACGGCCATCAACCACAGCGATCTCAATATCACGTTGCAAACGATAATGTTGCAAGCCATCGTCGCTGACCATCACATCGCAATTCGGATGAGTCCTCGAGCAAAGCTTTTCGCGGCAGCGACGCGATCGCGGCCAATAAACAGCGGTGCTTCAGTGCGCGTTGCAATCAAAACAGGCTCGTCGCCAACGTCCGCCGGATCGCTCAGCGGGCCAACCTCGAACGGGCCGCGATTTCGTGCCCCCATAACCGCGACTGATCACGCCCGGCACATATCCCGCTGCGCGCAATTGCTCAACAAGCGCAATGACCAGTGGCGTTTTTCCGCTGCCACCGACGGTAATATTGCCGACGATGATAACCGGCAACGGCATTCTCTCGCTGTTTAACCAACTGCGACGATAGGCGAGTCGCCGTAATGCGACGAGCATGCCGAACAACCAAGAAACCGGCTGCAACACAAACTGCCAACGTCGTACGTCGCGTCCACTGCTGTTCAAACCAGGAGCGCGACTCGATTCAGCATTTAAGAATCGGCATCGCGGGCGAGCTATTTTGGCTTCGCTTCCGCGCTGAAAGAAATTTGCGGGAAACCCGCGAGCTGCGCTGCGGAAAGAATATTGATGACCGATTGGTGTGTCGCACGCGCATCGGCACTTATGACAACCAGCGGGTCCTTGCGATCGCCAGCCGCCGTTTTCAGTGATCGGGCAAACATGGAATATCAGTGAATGCGACCATTTTACGATCTACGACATAATTGCCGTCGGCATCGACGGCCACATCCAGCACATTGGGCGTCGCTTTAGATTGCTCGGCTTCGGCCTGCGGAAGATTGATTTTGAGATCGGCGAATTTCGAGTAAGTCGTACTGACCATTAAAAAAATCAGCACGACGAGCAAGACATCGATCATCGGAATCAAATTGATTTCCGGTTCGTCGCGAAATTTACCGCGTTGGAAGTTCATTTACCCGACTCGATCGCCGTGAACAATTTCGACCAACTTTACCGCTTGCTGTTCCATTTCGACAATCAGCCGATCAACCTTCGAGCGGAAATAGCGATAAAAAACCATACTCGGAATCGCGACGATTAGGCCAAACGCCGTGTTATAAAGCGCAACGGAAATGCCGTGAGCGAGTTGCTCGGGATTGCCGCCACTGGTCGGATTATTTGCGCCGAAAATCTCGATCATGCCGATCACCGTACCGAATAAACCCAGTAGTGGCGCGATGGCGGCGATGGTTCCGAGCGAAGTCAGAAATCGCTCCAACTCTATTGCAACGGCACGCCCGGCTTCTTCAATCGACTCTTTCATGACTTCTCGCGCACTACGCACGTTATAAAGGCCCGCAGCAAAAATTCGACCAATGTGGCGAATTCGTTGCGAGTTTAATTAACATGTCGTTGTTAACACCATGTTGACGATAGTCGGTAACGACTTCGCCAATAATTCTTGTGGCGTCAACCAAGGCAGGCCGTAACGTCCAGAGCCGTTCACCAATAATTGCAAGCGCGATGACGGAACAAATAATTAACAGCCAAATCGGCCAACCTGCGGCCTGCACGATATTCAGCAATGGAATCCCGGATGTGACAAATTGTGCGACACTTTAGCGCGCAGCGATTTTTTTCACAAGTGCTAGGCTTGCGATCGCGAATAAAGCTGAAACGAATGTCATTGCGTCGTCGCGAATTGAAGATTGTATTTGCAGTCGCGCCACGACGTCCATCCTGCTTGCCTCGCGCGCAATGCTGCCTGAAGAACAATGCACAGAGGGGCTCTTGGCGATGGTATCAAAATTTTCTTTCGAACCCATAGGTAAAATATCGATTGCATTTATGTTGCCAGCAGCGCAGTCGGTTTCAGCTTCGACGGTAGCAACTTTCCTTTGCGCGCGCGGTGACCGGCATATTCGTTCAATTGATTGCTGGTTAAGCGAATCTCGGTCTGTTTGCCGGCACGGCCGATGCCGCTGACAAGAAGCGCCTTCGTGCCGACAGCCGCAGCGGCGACCATCAATTCCTTATCGTCGAGCGCCATCACAATCACGCCCTTCCCACCGGCGGCGAGGTGCTTCATTTCATCGATCGAAAACACCAGGAGCTTGCCCTTTTCTGAGACCGCTGCGATCGCCTGGGCGTTACTTGGATCGAATAGTTGCGGTGCAAGCACGCTGTGTCCGTCTTCGACATTGACGAATTGCTTGCCGGCCTTAGTACGCGACAATAAATCGGCTGGATCGCAGGTGAATCCGAAACCATTACTCGTGGCAAGGAGTAATCGTTGCTTACTTGGTCCGGCAATCATGCCGACGACGCGCGCGCCCAAGGGCAATTCGATTAAGCTGGTCAGTGGCAATCCGTCACCGCGGCCGCTCGGCAATGCCGAAGACATGATGGTATACATTCGGCCATTGCTGCCGATCAGAATCACCGCATCGACGCTTCGACAAGATTGCATCGCCAGCAACGAATCGCCTTCCTTAAATGTCACCGATGCGGGATCAATTTCGTGCCCTTGCCGCGCGCGAATCCAACCCTTTTGCGAAAGAATTACCGTGACGGGTTCGTCAAGAACCGTAACGGTGATCACCGCTTTTTGCGTTTGTTCGATCAAGGTACGGCGCGCATCACCATATTTTTCCGCATCGGCTTCGATTTCTTTTACCAGTTGCGCGCGCAATGCCGCAGGTTTGTCGAGCAGACGCGTTAATTGCGTCTGCTCGGTTTTCAGCGCTTTCATTTCTTGCTCGATCTTGATCGCTTCCAAGCGCGCCAATTGGCGCAAGCGAATCTCAAGGATATCCTCCGCTTGCCTGTCGCTGAGCTTGAACGCTTGAATCAATGCCGCTTTCGGCTCGTCCGATTGACGGATGATCTTGATCACCTTGTCGATATTCAGCAGAACCAGCGATCGGCCTTCCAGAATGTGAATACGATCGAGAACCTGAGTCAGGCGATGTTCCGTGCGTCTGCGCACCGTCGCCAAGCGGAAATCAACCCACTCTTGCAGTATGTCGAGCAAGGTTTTCTGGCGTGGCCGGCCATCGCGCCCCACGGCCACGAGATTCATGCTGAAATTGCACTCGAGGCTGGTGTGGGCGAGGAGAAGATTGATGAATTCCTGCGGATCTTGGTTCTTGGATTTTGGCTCGAATATCAAACGCACGCGCGCTTCTTTACCCGACTCGTCGCGGACGCGATCCAACGCCGATAGGATCAACTGCTTGAGTTGAATTTGATCCTGGCTCAGAGATTTTTTGCCGAGCTTGACCTTGGGATTGGTGAGTTCTTCGATCTCTTCGAGAATCTTTCTGGCGCTGGTTTGATGCGGCATTTCCGTGATGGCAATTTGCCATTGGCCGCGCGCGAGTTCTTCGATTTTCCAGCGCGCGCGCATTTTCAGCGAACCGCGACCGGTTTCGTAGACCTGCTGAATTTCTTCACTCGACGAAATGATTTGTCCGCCGCCGGGGAAGTCGGGACCGGGCAGTAATTTCAAAACTTCCGTGAGCGTCGTTTTCGGTTGCTGAATGAATTGTACGCAAGCCGCCGCGACTTCTTTGAGATTGTGCGAAGGTATTTCTGTTGATAGACCGACGGCAATACCGGATGCGCCGTTCAGCAAGACAAATGGCAATCGCGCCGGCAGTTGGCTCGGCTCTTGAAATGCGCCGTCGTAATTTGGAACAAAATCGACGGTGCCTTGATCGATTTCCGCCATTAACAATGACGCGATCGGCGTCAGCCGGCATTCGGTATAACGCATCGCGGCGGCGCCATCGCCGTCGGGTGAACCGAAATTGCCATGCCCGTCGATCAACGGATAGCGCATGGTGAAATTCTGGGCGACCCGCACTAGCGCGTCGTAAGCAGCGATCTCGCCGTGCGGATGATACTTACCCAGCACATCGCCCACCACGCGCGCGGATTTGACCGGCTTCGCAGTTGGGTTCAATCCCATGTCGGCCATTGCGTAAAGAATGCGCCGTTGCACCGGTTTCTGGCCGTCGCAAATATCTGGCAGCGCACGCCCTTTCACCACCGAGATGGCGTATTGCAAATAAGCGAGCTCCGCGTATTGCGCGAGCGGCGCCTCGTTCGGATCAATCTCACCCGGTGGTGCAGGCGGTGCTGGCGGGGGCGGCGGTTGAATCGCGTTCGAATCCTGAGGCGTTTCGTCGGATTCGAATAGGTCTTGTTGTTTGCGCGAGCTCATAGGTCACCTTCCACGCTATTGCCGTTTTCTTCGAGCCAGGCGCGGCGCTGCGCAGCTTCACCTTTGGCCATTAACATGGTCATCTTGGCGTCAACAAACGCCATGCCTTCGCCATCGTAGGTAACTTTTAGCAACTTGCGCGTATCCGGATTTAGTGTGGTGTCCCATAGTTGTATTGGATCCATTTCACCGAGGCCCTTAAAGCGCGATATCTGCCACGCGCCAGGTTTGAAACCTTCGTTAAGCAATCGATCTTCAGCGACGCGTAGCTCGGCTTCATCGAGTACGTAGACTTTGCGCGGCGGTTTGTTCTTACCCTGACCCGGCACATCCAAACGAAATAGCGGCGGGCACGCGACGTAAATGTGGCCGGCTTCGATGAGCTTCGGAAAATGTGCGAAGAATAATGTCAGCAGCAAAACACGGATATGGGCGCCGTCAACATCCGCGTCGGACAAAATGATCAGCTTGCCATAGCGCAGCGGCGATAGATCGACTTGATCATTGCGGTGATGCGGATCGACGCCCAGCGCAACCGCAATGTCGTGCACTTCGTTATTCGCGAACAAGCGATCGCGCTCGACCTCCAACGTGTTGAGCACTTTGCCGCGCAATGGCAACAACGCTTGATACTCTTTGTCGCGCGCCATCTTCGCGCTACCGCCGGCGCTATCGCCTTCGACCAAAAATAACTCGCGGCGCATCACATCATCAGTTTCGCAATCCGTGAGTTTCCCCGGCAGAACGGCGACACCGGACGATTTACGCTTATCGACTCGCTGCGCCGACTTCAGACGATTCTGCGCTTGGTTAATTGCCAGCTCGGCGATTTTTTTGCCGTAGTCGGCGTGTTGATTGAGCCAGAGTTCGACTGGATCTTTGATGGCATTTGACACTAAGCGAACCGCATCGCGGCTATTGAGACGTTCTTTAATTTGGCCTTGGAATTGTGGATCCAACACTTTCGCCGACAACACGAAACTGACGCGGGCAAAGACATCATCCGGCAATAGCTTAACGCCCTTCGGCAACAAACTATGGGCATCGACGAATCGCGCGACCGCGTTGAACAGTCCTTCGCGTAAACCCGATTCGTGGGTACCGCCACTCGGTGTCGGAATCAAATTTACATAGCTCTCGCGCACGACGTTGCCACTTTCGCTCCAGCCCACGACCCAAGCCGCGCCCTCGCCTTCCGCGAAGTCGCTACCACTGCCATCAGCAATATATTTCTCGCCGGGAAACAGAGGCACTAGAAGTTCATGCCCGTTGAGTTGTTCGGTCAGGTAGCCCGATAAACCATCCGGATAATTCCAAGTCTTCGTTTCGCCCGTTTTTTCCAACGTGAGGGAAAGGTGTACGCCAGGTAGCAGCACCGCTCGCGCGCGCAACGCACGCTCCAACTCGGCAACGGTGATCACGCCGGTGTCAAAAAATTTTGCATCTGGCCAGAGGCGAATACGCGTACCGGTTCGTTTGGCGACACCGACTTTCTTGAGTTTTTGTGCCAACGCGCCGTTCTCGAATGCGATCGAAAAGGTTTGCCCATCTCGCATTACTTCGCATTCGAGGCGCGTGGATAACGCATTGCTGACGGACACGCCAACGCCGTGCAGACCACCGGCAAATTTGTAAGCGCCGCCGGAACCCTTGTCGAACTTGCCGCCGGAATGCAGGCGCGTGAAGATGAGCTCGATCACGGGAAGTTTTTCCGTCGGATGCGGACCGACCGGAATACCCCGGCCATCATCGGCAATACTCACCGAACCATCACTATGCAATGTGACGGCGACAGACTTGGCATAACCCGCGAGGCTTTCATCCGAAGCGTTGTCGATAACTTCTTGAACGATGTGTAGCGGACTTGCCGTCAAGGTATACATGCCAGGACGATGACGGACCGCTTCGAGGTCTTTCAAGACACGGATCGATGATTCGTCGTACTTGGGGCGAGTTGCCATGAATATGTTACAGCTTGATTTTAAATGAAGGCGATTCTATCTGATCGCGGTGCGACGCTGTTAATCGAAATTAGCTTGCGACAGACATTTTGCTAGAAACTTATTGGTGCCGGCAGCAGGAATCGAACCCGCGACCTTCTGATTACAAATCAACTGCTCTACCAACTGAGCTATGCCGGCGTTTTGTTGCGGCTTGGATTCGCCATTGACGATTCAAGTTTTTTGAGGACATGGGCTGCGAGGCAATACCGGTGCGGATCTCCAGCCATGCATTGCCACGATCTAACGTCTATGCGGCTCGTGGCATTGGCGCATTTAAAACTATTTTACTACTTTAAGGTGATTTCGTTCGCGTGGTACCGCAGGCTTACTTGCCTTGTCGCTTGCCACAATTTCTTCCGCTGACTCAGGCGCAACAGCGGCATCTAATTCGACCTTAAACAACAATCCTTCGCTATTCTCGCGAGCGAAAATGCCGGCGACAGAACTGATTGGGACGGATACTTCGCGCGACACGCCGTTGAAGCGCGCCGAGAAATGTAGACGGTCGTTATCGATTTTTAAATTTCTCGTTGCCGACGGACTGACGTTCAAAACGATTTCGTTGTTCTTTACATACTCCATTGGTACACGACAGCCATCAGTCACCGACACGCTCAGGTAAGGCGTGTAACCGCAATCCACGCACCATTCGTAAATGGCGCGCATTAGATAGGGTTTGGTGCCGATGTCCGCGGTCACTTGCGCATGGCCTTTTCCGACGGCGTCATGGCGTCGATGAAACCCTGGCGCGTGAACATGCGTTCAGCGTATTTCAGCAGCGGCGCGGCCTGCTTTGGCATCGTGATTTGATAGTGCTCCAAGCGCCACAGCAGCGGCGCGATGGCGACATCGAGCATGGAGAATTCGTCGCCGAGCATAAATTTTTGCTTAGTAAAGACCGGCGCGATTTGCACCAGGTTATCGCGAATGATTTGCCGCGCCTTGTCGGATTTTTGCTGGCTGGCGCTGTCAAGGTTATCGATTTGGCTGAACAATTCTTTCTCGAAACGATAGAGAAATAACCGCGCACGCGCGCGCATGATCGGGTCTGCCGGCATCAATTGCGGATGGGGGAAACGTTCGTCAATGTATTCGTTGATGATGTTGGACTCATACAAAACGAGATCGCGTTCTACCAAAATCGGGACTTGGTTATAGGGATTCATCACTGCGATGTCTTCGGGCTTGTTAAACATATCGACATCGATGACCGAAAAATCCATGCCTTTTTCGAACAGCACAAAGCGACAGCGGTGGCTGAATGGGTCGGTGGTGCCTGAGTACAATATCATCATAATTTTTTTAGTCCATTAAAGGCTTGCAGGCCCGCTACTGAAGCGGATCTCGGGCCGATTACTTGATGTCTTTCCAATATTCTTTTTTCAACATCACCGCAAGCGGGAACAACAAGGCAAAGAAGAACATGGTAATGATGCCGGTTTGAATTCGCTTTGCTTTGTGTGGCTCACCCATGTAGTCGAGATAGTTCACCAAATCAGCGACGAATTGGTCGTACTGAATGGGTGTTAGTTTCCCAGGCTTTTCCAAATGCAATTTGTGCTGTTCGCCGTGAGCGGTTTTCTCCGACACCATGACCTGCTGGCCTTGCAACTCGTACAACACATGCGGCATGCCGACTTGCGGAAACACGGTGTTATTCCAACCGCTTGGCCGGGAACTGTCGCGATAAAAACCACGCAAATAACTGTAGAGCCAATCAACCCCGCGGGAGCGCGCAATCACTGTGATATCCGGTGGCGGCGCACCAAACCAAGCTTTTGCATCCGTAGGATTGAGCGCGATGGACATGGTCTCGCCTACTTTTACGCCGGTCAAAATAAGGTTGTCCTTAATCTGATCTTCGCTAAGGCCCAAATCCTGCAGGCGGCTATAGCGCATATAGTTTGCGCTGTGACAGGTCAGGCAATAATTAACAAAGTTTTTCGCGCCGCGCTGAACAGACAACATGTCACGGGAATTAATCGGTGCTTGATCCAGTTCCACTGCAGTGTTCGCCATGGCGAATACCGGCAGCAACATCAAACTCAATAATAATTTACGCATTAGGTCACCCGCTCCGGTTCCGATTTGGTTTTATCTCGTTTGGTGTACCACGGCATCAGGACGAAAAACGCGAGGTAAACAATCGTGAATATTCTCGCGACGACGGTCGCGACATCGACACCGCCAATGACCGGTAAGCCCTTTCCGAATTGCCCCCAGACACTGGTGGGTAGCACACCACAAATGCCAAGTATGATGAAGGAGATGATGAACGCGGCGAGCCAACCCTTGTAGAGTGCGCCGCGATAGCGAATCGATGCAACAATTCCTTTGTCTAACCAAGGCAACGCGAACAGAATAACCACGGCGATACCCATCACGGCGACGCCCGGGAACTGTGAGCCAAACATTGGCGGCACGGCCCGCAGCATAGCGTAGAAGGGCGTGAAATACCATACGGGTGCGATGTGTTCCGGCGTCTTCAGCGAATCGGCAGGGACGAAATTGTTGTACTCCAAGAAATAACCGCCCATGGTTGGCGCGAAAAATAAAATCGCCGCGAAAATCGCCAAGAATCCCACGGTGCCGACTAGGTCTTTGACGGTGTAATAAGGATGGAACGGAATGCCATCAAGGGGTAAGCCCGTCTTCGGATCTTTCTTTTTCTTGATCTCGATGCCATCAGGATTGTTCGATCCCACTTGGTGCAGCGCCACGATATGCAAGAACACCAAGCCAGCCAATGCGAGGGGCAACGCGATCACGTGGAAGGCGAAGAAACGGTTCAACGTAACATCCGATATTACGTAATCGCCCCGTATCCATTCCGATAGTCCCGGCCCAATCCACGGTACCGCGGCGAACAAGTTAACGATCACCTGGGCGCCCCAGTAGGACATTTGCCCCCAGGGTAAGAGATAGCCGAAAAACGCCTCCGCCATCAACATCACGTATATCACCATGCCGAAAATCCACAACAATTCGCGTGGCTTGCGATAGGAGCCGTACATAATCCCGCGCAGCATGTGAAGATACACGACCACGAAGAACATCGACGCGCCGGTCGAATGCAGGTAGCGAATCAGCCAGCCCCAGTCGACGTCGCGCATGATGTATTCGACCGACGCAAACGCCTGCTTCGCATCGGGTTTGTAATGCATCGTTAGTAGAATGCCGGTGACGATTTGCAGCACCAACACCAGCAACGCGAGGGCTCCAAAGTAATACCAAAAGTTAAAATTTTTCGGCGCGTAGTACTCGGTGATGTGCTTCTTGAGCGTTTCCGTGAATGGGAAACGCTCGTCGATCCAGGCCATAAAGCCACCGGCATTGTTGTTTTTCGCCATGGCTTAAGCTCCCTTTGCCTTGCTATCGTCGTCGCCAACGATCAAGCGCGTGTCGCTTACATACATATAGGGTGGGACCTTCAAGTTGATTGGCGCCGGGACACCTTTATAGACGCGCGCCGCCAGATCGAATTTCGAACCGTGGCAGGGACAATAGAAACCGCCCTTCCAATCGGCGCCCAGGTCCGCAGGTGCTATTTCCTTGCGGAACGTCGGCGAACAGCCAAGGTGGGTGCATACGCCCTCGACGACTAGGATATTTTCGTGCTCTTGCCGAGACCGCGTTGAATTTTTTGCGTATTCGGGCTGGCTATTATCTTCCGACGCGGCATCTGCCAAATAATCGCCACCCGCCTTCAATTGATCGAGCATTTCTTTGGTACGATTGACGATCCAAACCGGTTTGCCGCGCCACTCGATGGTGAGCAACATACCTGGTTCTAGCTTGGAAATATCGACCTCAACCGGCGCACCCGCCGCTTTTGCCCGCTCACTGGGAAACATACTGAATACGAAGGGACTGACGGCGGTCAAAGCGCCGACGGCACCGACCGCTGACGTTGCACCTATCAAAAAACGCCGTTTTTGGGGATCCGCTTTAGCTCCGGCCATGCTTGGATAACCTCAAAATTTTTCAAAAAGACTACTATTTTAACCTATTGGCACAACAAACTTAAAGCCCCAATGCACAATCTCGCCTTTTTGATTGACTCATAAGGAAAATGATGACTAAATTACCCGCACAGTAAGACCTCTCGGATCGAATTACTGTTTTTTTAATAATTTCAAGGAGATAAGAACTATGGGGATGATGCAGGAATTTAAGGAGTTTGCAGTCAAAGGTAATGTGATGGATCTGGCTGTCGGTGTCATTATCGGCGGCGCATTCGGCAAAATCGTCGACTCGCTGGTCAAAGACCTCATCATGCCGGTTGTCGGTAAGATTTTTGGCGGACTCGATTTTACGAACTTTTTCGTCAAACTAGCGGAAGGGCCCGCCGGTATTCCTCAGACCTATGCCGACCTGACCAAAGCCGGCGTGCCTCTGTTCGCCTACGGTAATTTCATTACGATTTTGATTAACTTCCTAATCTTAGCGTTCATTATTTTCCAAATGGTGAAAATGATGAATCGTATTAAAAAGGCTGAGCCTCCCGCGCCCCCGCCACCGACACCAGAAGACGTTACTTTGCTACGCGAAATCCGCGATGCGTTGAAGCGCTAAACGCGCTGCAGTTCGAACGAAAAACGGCCCCGTCGGGCCGTTTTTCGTTGTAGCCTCACAGTATCATCGGCGATTTAGATTCTTGCCGAAACATGCTAAAGTGGTCCGTATTCGTCTAATGTGTTCCCTCCAAGTGACCTTATTCCACAAAGTTGACCTGAATGCGTAAGCTGTGGTTATTGTTCGCCCAAAGCGCCGCTATTGCCTTGGGCGCGTTGTTGGCTATCGGTGTGATTCATCCGGAATGGCTGCAACGCTTTGTAAATGGCGATACGTCTCCCGACATCGTTACGATTAATCAAGCCGAGGGCAGCGCCGCGCGTACGGCGCCCACGGTGAGCTTTAGTGGCGCCGCGAAGCGGGCGATGCCCGCTGTCGTCAATATATTTACCAGCAAAGAAGTCAAAAATCGCCAGCAGCCGTTTAGGGATGATCCGCTGTTTCGACGCTTCTTCGGTGATCGTTTCGAAGACGAAGAGCAGCAACAGCAGTCCAGCCTAGGTTCTGGTGTAATTGTGAGTCAACAGGGATTTATCCTGACGAATCATCATGTAATCGAAGCCGCCGATGAAATTCAAGTTGCGCTGGCGGACGGTCGCGATGTCCCGGCGAAACTGGTTGGCGCAGATCCTGAAACCGATTTGGCTGTGTTAAGAGTCGATCTGAAAAATTTGCCTGCCATGACCTTCGGCAGTTCCGATAACATTAAGATCGGCGACGTCGTGCTCGCAATCGGCAATCCGTTTGGCGTTGGCCAAACTGTAACGATGGGAATCGTCAGCGCGGTAGGCCGCAGCCATTTAGGCATCAATACTTTTGAGAATTTTATTCAGACCGATGCAGCGATTAATCCAGGCAATTCAGGCGGCGCGTTGATCGACGTATCAGGGCACTTGATCGGAATCAACAGTGCAATCTATTCACGCAGCGGCGGCAACCAAGGAATCGGCTTTACCATTCCCGTTAGCCTTGCCAAAAATATTATGGAGCAGATCATCCAAAAGGGTGTGGTGACGCGCGGCTGGATTGGTGTTGAGGTGCAAGACGTCACACCGGAACTCGCCGAATCCTTCAATCTTGGCGCGCAACAAGGTGCCTTGATTGCCGGTGTGTTGCGCAATGCACCGGCGGACAAGGCCGATATTCATCCTGGCGATGTGGTCGTTGATATTGCCGGTAAACCGGTGACTGATTCTTCCCAACTGTTGAATCTAATCTCCGCACTTCCGCCTGGCAAGCCGGCGAAAATCAAAGTAATTCGAACGCAAAAAGCATTGACCGTCGAGGTCAATATCGGTACGCGGCCAAAGCAACAAACGGAACGCAACTAACAAATTTGCGTAGTAATGTTATCGTGCGCATCCCGTACCGATTTTCTAAGCGCGACCACTTGGAGCAAAAGTGAATGCCTGGTTTCCAACGGTAAAGCCTAGTTTTCTGCGGAGCTTGCGCATGAGACTTCCTCGATTCGCACTGTTAATTCTGCTGGGCATAGTTAGCGGAGGTCTGGCGATTGGCGCGCAACCGAATTCCAAACTGGAATTAGTCGAACCTGCCCCCAAAACAACTCTTCCGGCGCCATCGAAACACTCGATAGACGCGAGCTCGTCGCGGCGAGGTCCGCTCGCGAATTTGCCAAGCGATCCCGGCGCACACATCGAGAAAATTCGATCCCTAGGAAATGATTCCTGGGTAAATCTAGGCGCACCCCAGGGCGATCCAAAATGGGGACGCGCGCGAGGGCGGGCTTGGGGTGGTCGGGCGTTGGTGTTGGCACCCGAGCTTCGCGGTGCCTTTTATTTAGGAGAAGGCGTGCATGCGTTCGTCAAACCGGATGGGCATATTATGGACGATATTTGGTTATACGATATCAACTCGCATGGTTGGATCGCCGTCTATCCTGGTACCGACACCGCAACCTTTTCTAATCGAGTAAAGAACGGCGAACTAAAAATCGATGGCAATGGCCAACTTGTCGACAAGAACGCACGTCCGGTACCGGTGCATACTTTAGGGCACGCGTGGAATTATCTAACTTATGATTCGGACTCTCGTAAGTTCGCATTTCTTGCCGAACGTGGTTTTGGACGTTTCTTTATAGGCAATGAAGCGATGATGGATGAAGGGCTGAAAATACTTGAGGCGCAACTTGTTGGGAAACCTAAACAGCCCATGTCCCCCTGGTTCTACGACACCGTTTCCGGAGAATTCGAGCGCTTCCCTATTTCTACACGGCGACCAGAAGTCGGGGGGTTTGCCAATTTCCAGTACGTTAAGCGACGCAAGCAATATTTTTATGGCGGCGCAGAGGGTGTCGCATTCTTCGATAGTGCGGCACGAAAGTGGATCAAAGTTAAAGACATCGGTCCGCGACCTATCGGGTACGACCACGGCGGCGCATACGATGAGAAGCGCGATCGAATCTATATGGGCGCCGGAAAAGAAGATCCGAGCGGCCCTTTTCACATATACGATTTAGAACACAATACTTGGAGTAAGCCAAATCAAGTCGGCGCACCAGTCAAGGGATTCCGTACTAACGATGCCTCGATTTTTTATGATGTTAAAAATGATGTGGTCACCGTCTTTCAGTATAAGGAAAAAAAAATCTATATCTATTCGCCGGATACCGATACCTGGTCGATCCGAGAATTTCCGGCGATGGTATTGACCTCGGTGAACTACTTATCATTTAGCGCGTTCTATGATTCAGAGCTCAACGCTGCCTTTTTGTATGCAGCCGGTGATAGTACGGACAACGGTATCATGTGGGCATACCGTTACAAAAAATAGGAAGCGGATTCGAGCCCAATTCACGATACCTTGTGGATTTCAGTCAAAGTTGCCCTGATACCCGAAAATAGCTTAAAATCGCAGACTTTTCCGAATTTTTGTCAAGGCAGAATCATGGTTGTTATTCGTCTAGCTCGCGGTGGCTCAAAAAACCGCCCTTTCCACAATATCGTTGTGGCCGATTCACGTAATCGCCGCGATGGCCGTTTCATCGAGCGCGTTGGTTTTTACAATCCGATGCTAAAAGACGGCCCGGATCAGCTGCGCATCAGTCTTGATCGCGTCACCTATTGGCAAAGCAAAGGCGCGATTGCCTCTGACGCCGTTGTGAAGCTGATTAAGCGTGGCGGCCAAGCAATCGCCGCTGTCTAAGCATTCGGCGCAGCAGTTACCGCCGGACGATCTAGTGGTAATGGGGCAAGTAATCGCCCCGTTCGGAATTAAGGGCTGGTTACGAATTCGCTCGTTTACGGACGAAATCAGTGGACTAGCGAATTATTCTCAATGGTGGTTGCAATTGGCAAGCGAATGGAAGATTTTTACGCTCGCAGAGTCCAATGTCGGAAACAAAGGGCTGACGGCCCGATTGGCGGAAATCGACGATCGAACCGAAGCGGAAACCTTGAACGGCGCGCAAGTCGCGGTATCGCGATCCGCGCTACCGACGCTTGAGGAAGACGAATTTTATTGGGCCGACTTGATCGGCTTTAGCGTCGAAACGCAAGGTCAAGAAAAGATCGGCGTATTGGACGGATTGTTGGAAACCAGCGCGGCGGACGTACTGGTGGTGAAAGGTGCAACAGAGCATTTGATTCCTGCAGCGCTGATCAAGCAAGTCGACAGGACTGGCAAGCAAATCACCGTCGACTGGGGATTGGATTTCTGAATTTGCAGTTCGACGTTATCACGCTGTTTCCGCCGATGTTTGATGCTGTTACCCAATACGGCATCACGCGGCGCGCGTCTGAAGAAAAGCGATTTGAGCTGCACACGTGGAATCCGCGGGATTTCACCGAGAATAATTACCGGACGATCGATGACCGTCCCTACGGCGGCGGCCCCGGCATGGTGATGTTGGCCGAGCCGTTGGGAAAAGCGATCGCCGCCGCAAAGATAAGGCAGCAGGCTGCGGGTATTGCTAAGCCGACCGTTGTAAATCTTTCACCTCAGGGCGAGCGATTAGATCATCGGTTAGTGATGCAGTTGGTTGGCGAACAAGGTTTGATTTTCATTGCCGGCCGTTACGAGGCGATTGACGAGCGTTTGGTACAACGCGACGTGGATCGGGAAATATCGGTTGGTGATTTTGTTTTGTCAGGCGGCGAGTTGCCCGCCATGGCAATCATCGACGCGATTGTGCGGCAATTGCCCGGCGTGTTGCATGACGCGGATTCAGCCAAGCAAGATTCATTTGTGCATGGCCTGCTCGACTGCCCGCACTACACGCGGCCGGAAATGTATGAAGGATTAGGGGTACCGCCGGTGTTGATGTCCGGCCACCACGCCGACATCGAACGGTGGCGGAAGAAGCAAGCCTTGGGCCGAACGTGGCGACGACGGCCAGACTTGTTGGCAAATTATTCGCTGACTAAGGAAGAAGTAAAGTTGCTGGAAGAGTTTAAGCAGGAAATGTCGTAACCAAAAACGCGCCCAACATGGCTTCGATCATGCGCTGGGTGAAAGTTAACTAAAGTAAGGAGTTTTAAATGGATGTCATTCAACAAATTGAGCAAGAAGAAATCGCGCGTCTCGGCGCAAAAATCCCCGACTTCGCCCCCGGCGACACCGTCATCGTCAACGTGAAAGTGGTCGAGGGTGAGCGCAAACGGGTTCAAGCGTACGAAGGCGTTGTGATCGCCAAACGCAATCGCGGACTAAATTCTTCCTTCATCGTGCGGAAAATTTCTTCCGGCGAAGGCGTAGAACGTACCTTCCAAACCTATTCGCCAATCATCGCCAGCATTGAAGTCAAGCGCCGCGGCGATGTGCGTCGCGCAAAGCTCTACTACCTCCGCGATCGTTCCGGAAAATCGGCGCGCATTAAAGAAAAGCTCAAGCGCCGCGAACAAGCGGCCCCTGTCGCGGAATAAGTATTTTCGACGCGATAGCGAAAAGGAGCGGCATGCCGCTCCTTTTTGTTTGGTACCAAGCCAAGAGGCAATCCCCATGCAGCTCTCCTGGCATATCGCGTCGGTTCAGCGTATTGGATGGTCTGGTGCAGTGCGCTTGGATTTCATCAAAATTGAATAATGCTTCATTCGCCCACTAACGACGATCGTCAAAAATAGCGCAAGAAAATCATCAACGATTGGCTCCAACACGATGCTGCTGTTATAATGCGAGCCAGCGAAAATGTAGTTAGCTTCGAAATTTCGCAACCGTTCCCGTCATTAAAAATGCCTCGAAACTAGCCGAGATGCAAATTTTTGATGGGTACACTTCGGCGATACTCATTGCAGAAAAATGGCCTGGTAGCTCAGTTGGTAGAGCAGAGGACTGAAAATCCTTGTGTCGGTGGTTCAATTCCGCCCCAGGCCACCATGTTTTCTTTCCAAATCGTGGCAGAACGATGTGAGGAATGGTTGACCGCTAAAATCATCCTAACAATGAAACCTTGATACGACGCATTACCGCAACACGCACCGAACTAACAATCAATATTTACCGAAGAATTGGCAACCTTGCGAAGTCTCCGGAAATGCCGAAAGCCGCAAATTGCAGCGGCCAGCGACTACACTTGATCCAACGCCTGCGCCAAATCCTCACGCAAATCATTGATTGCTTCGATACCGACCGACAACCTAACGAGGTCATCACTAATCCCGGCTAACTCGCGCTGAAACTTTGGCATTCCGGCGTGGCTCATGGTGGCCGAGTGGCTTAAGGTAGATTCAACGCCACCAAGCGAATCGGCGATACCAAAAATTTTTGTTGCGTTGACGAACGCTTTTGCCGCAGCAAATCCGCCATTCAGTTTTAAGGAAACTACGCCGCCGAATCCACCTTGCTGGCGTTTGGCGACTTCGTGTCCAGAATGAGTGACTAAACCCGGGTAATAGGTCTTCGCGACTTTCGGATGGCTCACCAAAAATTCAGCAATCAACGCGGCATTGGCTTGATGTTGCTTAAGGCGCAGCGGCAAGGTTTTGCTACCCCGCAACGTGAGCCAGCAATCGAATGGGCTGGCGGCAAATCCATAGGCGCGCGCCGCAAATTGAATTTTTTTCAATAGATCTTTTTCGCGCGCGACGACGACGCCGCTAATGACGTCGGCGTGCCCGTTGATGTACTTGGTCGTCGAGTGCATGACGATATCCGCGCCGAATTCAAACGGCCGTTGCAATAGTGGCGTCATGAATGTGTTGTCTACTATTAGCGTCAGTTTTTTTCGGTCGCAGAAGGCGCCAAGTTGGTTGAAATCGACAATGTCGAGCAACGGGTTGGTGGGCGATTCGGCCCAGACGATTTGCGTTTCCGAACAGATGGCGGCTTCGATTGCATCTAGGTCATTCAAGTCGACGAACGAAAAAGTGAGCTTGCCCTGATCTTGCATCAAGCCGAGCAATCGCGCGGAACCGCCGTAACAACCATGGCTTAGGATGATGTGAATATTTCCTGGAAAGGCCGCCAGCACGGCCGAAAAGGTCGCCACGCCAGTCGCACAGGCCACTGCGCCCTCGCCGCCTTCCAGGTCGGCAATCAATCTTTCCAGCACATCCCGGGTCGGATTAGTCGCGCGGGAGTATTCATATCCTTTGCTTTCGCCCAAAGCCTCGTAACGAAACACCGAAGTTTGATAAAGCGGTGCGGTTACACTGTTGTAAGCGGCGTCTAACTCCTGACCGGCATGAACAATTCGGGTGATGGGATCCATTTAGAAGTTCCGTAAAAACTATGAAGACAGGTTGGATTTTATCCCCAAGAGTGACACCCGTTGGCTTAGGCAACCGGTAAATCTAAAAGAAAGCAACTGTCTTAAATTTGAGACAGCTATATTATTATATTAATCATATAGTTAAATATTTACGCTCGATCTAACTGTCGCTCTAAAGCAACAGTTTTTGCGATTATTGGCAGTAAATTAGCTTCAAAAACGTCAAACCTGCCGCGCGTAGTCAGTAACTGACGCGAAACCCGGCCAAAGCGCTAGAACACATAACCAATCAAATCAAGAAAACATTCGTAGTAGTAGCCCGGCAAAACATTTGAGTCACGCCTCTCGCACTCTGTAATTGTGTCGCAATTCCAACAAAATTGTCGGCATGGCCGTCAGGTCTGGCACAGCGATTGCTTTAGCTTGCCTGCATCTGTAACGGCAAATCTATCGAAAGGTAGAGACGCAAAATCACCGGTCTAAAGGGTTCGCCCCATGACAGCGGAATTGCCAGATCGAGTCTTGGATTATCACCCGAAAAATAATAAGGTGTGCTAGACGTTTGGTAATCCCTGCGTGCGAATTCCAAATGGCTGGCCATTGATCAACCGACAGCACATTGAGGACTGGCACCAATGAAACAATTCGGCACGCGCAAGTTTGGAATCCCACAACTTACCTTTATTGCACTCGCCGCCAGCTTCGGTGTGAGTGGTCACGTGACGGCCGGCGAAACGGGATATTGGGCCAAGGGCCGCATCTTGGTTGAAACGCGCGCCGGACTTGAGGATGGCGAGCTGACTAAGATATTGTCGCGGCACGGTGGGCGCTCGAAGCGGCGCATGAATAAAATTCGAGTTCACGTGGTGGACCTGCCGTTTGGTTCCGATGAACGCACTGCGGTTGAGTTACTAAAACGCAATCCACATATTAAATCCGCCGAGATTGACAAGCTCATTGCGCCGGATCAAGTCGGCAACGACACCTATTATGCAAACGCCTGGCACCTGCCAAAAATTCAAGCGCCGATGGCCTGGGACTCCTCGTTAGGCACTGGCGTCACTATCGCAATTTTGGATAGTGGCGTGGATGGCACTCACCCGGATCTCCAAGGTAAGTTAGTAGCCGGTTGGAATTTTTATGATGGCAACGGCAATACCGCGGACGTCTACGGCCATGGCACCAAGGTAGCAGGCGCCGCCGCGGCAGCAAGCAACAACGGAGCCGGCGTTACCGGTGTCGCGTGGAATGCCAAAATCATGCCGATTCGCATCAGCGACACAGCCGGCTATGCGTTCTTCAGCACCATAGCGGAAGGAATCTATTGGGCAGCCGACAATGGCGCAAAGGTTGTCAATGTCAGCTATGCCGTGCACGGCAGCACATCCGTACAATCTGCCGGCAAATATCTTCAGGGCAAAGGTGGCCTGTTGATTAACTCTGCGGGAAATTCCGGTGCGGTGGACAACTCGCTGGCAAATAGCGCAATGATTACGGTGGCGGCAACGGACACGACTGACTTAAAAACCAGCTGGTCGTCGTTCGGTAACTACGTCGACGTCTCCGCGCCGGGCCAAGGCATATGGACGACAACACGCGGAGGTGGCTACGGCGCCGTCAACGGCACGTCGTTTTCGAGCCCAATTACGGCAGGTGTTGTAGCCATGATGATGTCAGCGAATCCGAACCTTAAGCCTTCCGAACTGGAAAATATCCTCAAAATCACCGCCGTTGATCTTGGTGCAGCGGGAACGGATCAATCCTTTGGTGCCGGACGCATCAACGCCGCCGCCGCGGTCCAAAGAGCGCGAGGCATTGCGACGGCCCCGGACGCGACCGTTCCAAAGGTTGCGATAACCGCTCCAGGCGCAAGCACAGTAAGTGGAATTGTTCCGGTAAACGTCAGTGCAACGGACAATATTGGCGTAACAAAAGTAGATCTTTATGCCAAAGGGGCTTTGGTCGCGACCGATCTTACCGCGCCGTACAGTTTCAGTTGGGACACCAGCAAGTTAGCCAACGGGCCCGCGAGTCTATTTGCTAAAGCCTATGACGCAGCCGGTAATTTAACGACCTCATCGAGCCTTTCCGTAACCATTGCCAATACAGTCGTGCCGACTGAAATCATCCTCGATAATGCCGGCCTCGGCGTGCAAGATGCAGTCGGCGGAAGATCGTTTGTCGGATCGTGGTGCGGATCAAGTGGCACAGGGCCCTATGGCGCGACCTCGCTATATAGTTGCGGAACGGTAGCTAACGCTTACCGCTGGACGCCTCAAATCACGACCCCCGGTCACTACGATGTTTACGTATGGTGGACGACCCATACGAACCGATCAAGCAACGTTCCCTACTCGGTCACTCACTCAGCTGGCACGACGACAGTTCTGTTTGACCAAAAAGTTAACGGCGGGAAATGGGTCTTGATGGGCCGCTATAATTTTGCTGCCGGCAAGAGCAACTTTGTTGAGGTCAAAGCCAGCAACGGCCTGGTCATTGCGGACGCGGTTCGCTTTGTGCTGGTCTTAACACCATAACGTTAGAAAAGATTTTTGAACGTATTCGAGAGCCGCTTTGCGGCTCTTTTTGTTTTTAGCGGAATCATCGAATGAAAATAAGGTTTGGCGTGGATTGGCTTCAACGCCGATATTCATTCGCCGGCGAGACGATCAGAAACGAGCAATAAAAAACCGGCAGTTACGCCGGTTCTTTGGATGTTGCTGGACTGCTTTGGACGAGTAATTGGTGGAGGTAAGCGGGATCGAACCGCTGACCTCTTGCATGCCATGCAAGCGCTCTCCCAGCTGAGCTATACCCCCCAGGTAAGACTAAAATTATACGGAGCGCGGCACTCAGTGTAAAGCTAACGCCGCTTAATGGGCGCAAAAGTTTGCGGATTCTGTGCAGAAACACGCCGCGAACCAATATCCATGCGGGTCTTCAGGCAACCCATCGAATCGCGCGCTGCGCGTCTGAGTTCTCGGCAATCACTGTGCTACAGTGTTAAGCACTGAATGAAAACGAAACTTTAAGAAAGCACGCAATGAAACTCACTGATCTCGAAAAAGCAAAAGGCATAAAAATCAACTCCAAAATGAATAGCGCAATTACGCCGGGGCGCTTTGCGGCCGCCGCTCATGCCACGGTCGATCGCCGTGAGCAGCGCAAGCTCGATCAAGCGGCGGGGCTCATTCCATTCGCGGTCAAGCTCGACGGCGCATTGGTCAAGCGCATACAGGCTCTGGCGTTGGAGCGCAGCGGCAACATCAACGAAGTGGTTGCGGAGCTGCTCAACAAAGGCCTAGGCGCCTAGATTTTATGGCGTTAAAAGCGACGATCTTTAAAGCAGAACTCCATGTCGCGGACATGGATCGCAATTATTTTCAAACTCACGAGTTAACGATCGCGCGTCATCCGTCGGAAACCGATGAGCGGATGATGATGCGTTTAATTGCTTTTGCATTTCACGCCAACGACGCCCTCACCTTCGGCAAAGGTTTGAGTAGCGATGAGGAGCCCGATCTGTGGCAAAAAGATTTGACCGGCGCGATCGAAAAATGGATTGACGTCGGCCAACCGGATGAAAAAATTGTTCGCCGTGCTTGTGGGCGCGCATCGCAGGTTTTTATTTACAACTACGGTGTACGCACTGCCGGGGCGTGGTGGGAGGCGCAACGCGCTACGTTAGAGCGCCAATCGAATTTAACGGTCGTCAACATTCCCATGGCCGCAAGCGCCGCGCTGGCCGAGCTTGCCGATCGTACGATGGAATTACAATGCACGATTCAAGACGGTCAAATTTGGTTGACCAATGGTCATGCAACTGTTCATGTTGAACCAAACTTGTTGAAACAATGTGCGTTCGAGGAATCGTGATTTGATTTTATGAAACAACTCGAATTTAAGCTCACGGCGGAATACATCGAACTCAATCAACTGTTAAAACTCGTTGGAATTTGCGCCAGCGGCGGTGCCGGAAAAGTCTTGGTCGCGAATGGCGATGTGCGCGTTGATGGTGCAATCGAACTGCGCAAGACTTGCAAAGTTCGATCTGGCCAAATTGTAAATTTCGGCGATATGCAAATTAGCGTCCACTAATCTTCAGGACAAATCGCCTACAACAAAGCGGACACTTGTTCGATTCCCCACGGCGCATGTGGCCGTTTTGGGATTGAAATGGTCGTCTGCTGTACTGACGAATCAGGCCCGCTGCGCTCCTCAGCATTGGGCCCGCTGGACTTGAAATTGATTCGCCCAATCCCAACCTATTGCAAAAATCCAATTCAAGCGAGAGTTCATGGAAACCGAAACCACTAAAGAAACCCTGGGCTTTCAGGCCGAGGTCAAGCAACTTCTGAAATTGATGATCCACTCCTTGTACAGCAACAAGGAAATTTTTCTGCGCGAGCTCATTTCTAACGCGTCGGACGCGTGTGACAAGCTGCGCTTTGAAGCGATCAAAGCGCCGGAGTTATTTGGCGACGATTCCGATCTGAAAATCCGCATCGCCTTCGACAAAACAGCGCGCACCATTACGATTTCCGATAACGGTATCGGCATGTCGCGCGACGAAGTGATCCAGAACATTGGCACTATCGCGAAATCCGGCACGCGCGAATTTTTTCAGCAATTGAGCGGCGATCAGGCAAAGGACGCAAACCTTATTGGGCAGTTCGGCGTTGGCTTTTATTCGGCGTTCATCATCGCTGACAAAGTGACGTTGATTACCCGTCGCGCCGGCGCGGCGGTCGACGAAGCAATATGCTGGGAATCTGCCGGCGAGGGCGACTATACGCTGGAAGCCGCGTCCAGAGCGGCTCGTGGCACGGATGTCATTTTGCATTTGCGTGCGGGCGAAGACGAATTCCTGAATTCTTGGCAACTTAAATCCGTCGTTCGTAAGTATTCCGACCACATCACGTTGCCGATTGTGATGAAAAAAGAGGAATGGGACGAGGAGAAAAAAGAGCAAAAAGTCACCGACGCAGACGAAGCGATCAATCAAGCTTCTGCTTTGTGGGCACGCTCGAAAAACGACATCACTAAAGAACAATACGACGAATTTTATAAACACGTCAGCCATGATTTCGAAGCACCGCTCGCCTATTCACACGCGCGCGTCGAAGGCAAGCAGGAATATACCGAGTTGCTCTACATTCCGGCGAAAGCGCCATTTGATCTATGGGATCGCGAGCAGCGCCATGGCATCAAGCTTTACGTGCGCCGCGTATTCATCATGGAAGACAAAGGCGATTTGCTGCCACATTATTTGCGCTTCGTGCGCGGTGTGGTCGACTCAAGTGATTTGCCGTTAAATGTCTCGCGCGAAATTTTGCAGGAAAGCAAAGACGTCGAAGCGATCCGCGCGGGATGCGTAAAAAAGGTGTTGGGATTGCTCGATGACCTAGCCGAAAACGAGAAAGAAAAGTACACGAAATTTTGGGATGAATTTGGTCGCGTTGTTAAAGAAGGCACCGGCGAGGATCACGCAAACAAAGAGCGAATCGCAAAGCTGATTCGTTTTGCCACCACGCTGGACGATAGCGAAAAACAATCGGTGTCTCTCGCCGACTACGTCGCGCGCATGAAGGAAGGCCAAGAGAAAATCTATTATGTGACGGCCGATACTTTTGCGGCGGCGAAGAATAGTCCGCACTTGGAAATTTTCCGCAAGAAAGGCATTGAGGTGCTATTGCTATCGGATCGGGTCGACGAATGGATGGTCGGACACCTAACGGAATTCGAAGGCAAACAACTGCAATCCGTCGCCAAAGGTGATCTGGATTTAGGCGCACTTGCCGATGAAACGGAAAAGAAAGCGCAGGAACAAATCAACGAGGAATTTAAAGATTTGCTCGCCGAAATCAAGACAAAATTAGACGCCAAGGTCAAAGAAGTTCGCGTCACTTATCGCTTAACAGATTCCCCGGCCTGCTTGGTTGCCGATACTAACGATCTATCCGGCAACTTGGAACGCATGCTCAAGGCCGCCGGTCAAAAAGTGCCGGACAGCAAACCGATATTAGAAATTAATCCGACTCATCCACTGATCGCGAAACTAAAAGTCGAGCAAGGCAAGGAACGCTTTGGCGATTGGTGTCACATTTTGTTCGATCAATCGTTGCTCGCCGAAGGTGGCCAGATTGAAGATCCGGCGACATTTGTGAAACGCTTAAATGCGTTGATGTTGGAGTTGGCCGGCGGCGAATCGCGGATTGTTTTGCCGTCTTAGTTTTCACCTTCACGCGCGCCTCATTGCTAAATTCATCGGCTGGAGAGCCAATTCCCATGCGGCTCTCCAGGCATCGATCATAGTGATGAGGTCAGCGCCGAAAAATCGCGAACAACACGCTTAACACGATGGAAACAATAATGCTGCTGGTGATTGGGAAATAAAATCTCGATCCCTGTTTCGCGAAATTAATGTCGCCGGGCAAGCGGCCAAATCCGATTTTGCTCAATAATGGCCACGCTACGCCAAGCACGACACACAAAATGCCGATCGTGACAAGCCATTTGGCCATAATTTCCTCGTAGTAGACGCAATCGCGATAGGACCAATGATATTCCTTATCACTTTGTTTCCCAAGTACAATCGGCTCTAATCAAGAAAACAGAAGGCGAGATTACGTTATGCTGCGACCGGAATCGAGAACAACTTCGATTGATTCAAGTGAGAATGTAAGCCTATTCGCGCGTATCGAATCGCCTCGCCCGCCGCGCGGATGCGTCGTTATTACTCACGGCTTCGGCGAGCACATCGGACGTTACGAAAAACTTTCGGATCGACTCGCCGAAATGAATCTGGTGGTTGTACGTTATGACATGCGCGGTCATGGCCGTTCCCAAGGCAAACGCGGCCATGCCTCTAGCTACGATATGTATCTGAACGATTTAAGTCATGTGATCGAGTTGGCGCGGGAGCGCAATCCGAACGTTCCTACTTTTCTCTTTGGCCATAGTATGGGTGGCGGATTAGTGCTGAATTACGCGTTGCGACGCGCTAATAAACTGAGCGGCATTATCGCCTCCGGCCCGTGGTTGCGCTTAGCATTTTCGCCGCCAGCGTGGAAGACTTGGCTGGCACATTGCATCGCGCGAGTCTTGCCCAGCTTTAGCATGCCGACCAATCTGGATATCAGCAAACTTTCGCACGACCCGGAAGTGATGAAGTCGGTTGAGGGCGATACCTTAACCAATTCGGTCATATCTGCGGCCGCGTACGTGGGCTTAGTCGCGGCTGGAGAATATGCGTTGGCCCATGCGGCTCAGTTGAAATTTCCGTTGTTCATGATGCACGGCACCGCTGACGAAGTAACGGATATTCGTGCGAGCGAGGCATTTTTTGCAGCGGCCGGGAGTACCGACAAAACTTTTAAAGCTTGGCCAGGCATGTATCACGAAACACTGAATGAAATCGAATCCGCACCGGTATATCAAGCCGTAGTCGATTGGTTAGAACAGCGATTGCCGACGCAACTAAAGCGCTAGAATTGTTTCACTGAGCCGATGCGTGCGGGGCGGCGAAATAGTTGCGCGTGAGTTGCGAAAAAAATCCGTTGGTGCCGCGCCGCCACGGGGTGTAGCGCGGTAGCTCAAGACGAGGCGTGCTCGCCGTCGAGGTGCCAAAATGGGTGGATACCGCAATATCAAATCCGGCCTCTCGAACAATTGCCACGTCGCGCGAACTGTAGTCCAATCCCGGTTTGCCATTTGGATACGCAAAAACTTTCACCGGTTCGCCCAAAATCTGCTCCAGCGTGTCTTTGCTTTGTAGAATTTCCGTCCGCGCCTCGGCCGCCGAAAGCACATGCAAAATGGGATGGCGCACGGAATGAGCGCCAATTTCCATGCCATTCGCGCGCATATTTTTAACTTGTTCAGGCGTCATCATTAACGTATTTCTCGGCCCACCCGCCATCTCGAGAATTTCAGTCGCTGTAATCTCGCGCGCTTCGAATGGCAAATGTTTAAGGGCCGTCAAAATGGTATTCGCCGCAGCGATTTTCGCTTGCGTCGTGCCCAATTCATGGCGACTTAAGCCGAACGCCGTAAGGTCGAAATGATCGAATCGAGTTTGGCGTATGGCTTCTAGAATTTTGTCATTCCACATCATGCCGCCTTCCAAAAAACCGGTCGCGATGAAAAAATCGGCGGTAAGGCCATGCTTACGCAGCACCGGCATCGCATTGTCGTGATTGTCGCGATAACCGTCGTCGAAGGTAATGCAGGCGCTTCGCGGTGGCAGTGAATTCGTATCGAGGCGCTTAACCGCTTCTGTCAGAGAAAAGATACGATAGACTGACTTTAGTCGATCGCACAGTAGGTCAAATTCCGCTTTTGATGGCTCGCTCGGCATAAGCGGGTCGGGTTCGCTTAACACGCGGTGAAATATCAGGATCGCTAGTTTGTTTCCCGGCACCGTCGCGGAGGCGGCATGAATGGCTGCTTTCCAGAGCATCGTCGTCACGTTGTTCAGATTAGTTCGAGGTGTGGCGGGCGGCGAGCAAGCGTTCGTACACCGCCGCATGGTGCGCCACGCTTGCATCCCAGGTTCGTTCGTTCGCGGCGTAGGTATAACCTGCCTCGACAATTCGATCCCACTTGTCCGGCGTCTTAAGCCCATCGATTAGCTTGGCCGCAAGCGCTTGGGAATCGTCAGCCTTGAATAGTAAACCGGTGCGTTCATGCTCAACCAATTCTCGATGCCCACCGACATCGGATGCGATAAATCGCCGCCGCTGAATCATTGCCTCAAGCGGTTTCAGCGGTGTAACCAACTCCGTTAATCGCATCGAACGGCGAGGATACGCGAGCACATCGATCACATGATAGTACTGGTCAACTTTGGCGTGCGGTACGCGCCCGGAAAAGATGACATTGCTCACACCCAACGCGGCAGAACGCTCGCGTAGTTTGGCTTCCTGCGGCCCGCCGCCAACCAACAGCAAAGCGGCTTGCGGATAGGCCTTCTGGATTGCAGGCAACGCGTCGACCAGTACGTCCAGCCCTTCGTATCCGTAAAACGATCCGACGAAACCAATCACAAGTTTTCCCGTTAAGCCTAGTGATGCCTTGAGTTCGCTCACTTGCGCCGGGGCTGGCACGGTAAATTCCGCGGCGGCCACAGCGTTGGGAATCACGGTGATTTTCTCCGAGCCGATGCCGCGGCCGATGATGTCGTTTCGCAAGCCATCGCAGATAGTAAAGGCGGCGTCCACACGCTTTAATACCCAAGACTCCAGCGCCCGGGTAGCGCGATAGCGGGGGCTGCCTTCGTTAGTGGTGCCGTGGTCGACGGCGGCATCCTCCCAAAAAGAGCGTACTTCGTAAACTACCGGGATCCCGAGTTTACGCGCGACGCGAAGGGCGGGAATGGCAGTCAGTACCGGCGAATGCGCGTGAATAATATTCGGCTTGAGTTCTCGCGCCACGTCGAGCAGGCGCCTCGTAGTCGCGGCCATTTCCGCGTATTCGCGCAAGACCGGGATCTTGCTGGTAGCACTGTGACGGGTACGATAAAAAGTGAAGCCTTCCGCTTCCTCTTTCAGCGCCGCAACCGTGCCTTGGCGCGGCGCAGTCAAGTGAAAGGTTTCCCAACCACGCGCCCGCTGTGCGCGAAAAATCGCGGCACTGCGAAAGGTGTAGCCGCTATGTAACGGTAGCGAGTGATCAAGAACGTGCAGAATGCGCATGACGAGCGGCCACTAAATAATCTTGTCTAAGTTTGGATAAGCCGCGTAACGGATCGGTTTTGGTTCGTGCGCTGCGATTCGCAACGGCGAAAGTATTTACTTGTTAGCGAAATAGCGCTCTTCAACTAACTGGCAGATGATGTGCCCAAGCATGATGTGGCTTTCCTGTATGCGAGGCGTATCTTTTGATGGTACGTTAAAGATGTAGTCGCACAGGCTCTTCATTTTCCCACCGGCCTCGCCCGTAAACCCAACGGTTACGAGCCCTTTTTGCTTAGCGACTTCGATCGCCTGCACAATGTTCGCGGAGTTGCCTGACGTTGACAAACCGAGCAACACGTCGCCCTTTACGCCGATACCCTTGATCAGTCGCGCGTAGATAACGTCGTAGCTGTAATCATTGGCGACGGCGGTCAAGTAAGATGAGTTGCAATGCAGCGCTTCTGCAGGTAATGCATCTCGGTCTTTATAAAACCGACCAGTGAACTCCGCCGCCAGATGTTGCGCATCCGCCGCACTGCCACCGTTGCCACAGAAATAAATTCGGTTACCGTTGTTGTAAGCATTAACAATGGCATTGCTGACTTCATCAAGCCGCGCCACCATCGCGTCATTTTGCAATAGCCGCTGTTTTACGTTTATTGATGCTTGGATGATGTCTTTTATCTTTTCGCTCATAGGAAAACTTAGTAAATTTTAAGGTTCAATACGTTGGTCAAATTGCCACTTCAGCATAGATTTTTTTATAAATCGCGCTGGTTGTTTTGACTTAAAAATAATCGAAAAAAAACAAATCTACTTGATTGACGTTTTGATGTCGCTTTATTTTAATGATATTTCAATTGAATTTTATCACATAATTACATGATAAAAAACAATTTAATTTACTATTGATTGTTCAAACGCGCGCATTATTCGATTCGCCGTTATGGACGAATTGTCGGCATCGCGTTGGTAGTTGCAATAGTCTGGCGAGGTTGAAATAACTTTGACACCGAGCCCAAATGTCTCAATTTCGGCAGCGGAGGTCGGCGCATAGAAACTCAAATTCTTTACATTCCGCGCGACGGCCAAATGCAGTGCGAGGCTATCGGTAGAGATCAAATAATCCTGCGCCGCGAGGCCAGCGGCTAGTTCGAGAATGGATTCCGACGTATGCGCCAACCAGACGCGCTCGCCGTGCGGTTTTGCAAACGCGGCTAATTGCGCGTGCTGATCGCCTTCGCCAAACAGCGTTATTCGCGTCGGTAGTCCGCCGGGACGCGCATCGACCAAGGCTTTTAATAGTGGCGACACTTCGCAATCCGGTAGCGCTTTCGACTTCCATCGACCGCCCGCAAAGGGATTTAATCCAATGTGAAAATGCCCATCACGACGAACTTTGCAGCACCAGCGCGATTCGATTTGTGGGCTATTGTGAAAATCGCCACGGGCGATCTCGATCTCCATCATTGCTGCATAAATCTGCGCATGGGAGCGTTGGTTTTCTATCTTCATCTGATCGGCGCGGGCTTTGCCGAAACGCGAGCAAAGTCCCATATCGAACCATGCTGCGGAGTTGTCGCTATACCCAACCTTGCCATCGGTTTCGATGCGCGCACCGAGGAAGAAATCCGTTTTGGCGGCCGTTGCAGCGGTCGCTGCATCCAGTTCATCGTCAAACGAATAGACGGCCGCGAATTGCAACGCGGGTATTTGCGACGGGGTCGTCAGCACCTTATAGACCCAGGGGTTAAAACGCAGCAAATCGGTCGCAGCGGGCGCGGTAAGCCACCACACTCGCAACCCGGCACCATATTTTTTGTGGAGCCCGGGAAGCGCGAAGGCAGTGCGGACCACGTCGCCCAACGCGCCGTGCTTTACGATCAGAATGTCAGTCATAATGAAAATAATTTTGCTGTATTTGAGAATTACGGAATAATAACCGAATGACGCCACCTACGACTGCCGAAGATATCCTATTCTTTGTTCACCGCATCCCCTTTCCGCCTGACAAAGGCGACAAAATATCCAGTTACAACTATCTTCGCTATTTTTCGTCGCGCTATCGAGTCCATTTAGCCACGTTCATCGATGATCCCGCCGACGAGAAATACCGTGACGACGTTGCCAAAATGTGCGCTAGCCACTGGATCGGCAAACTGAGTGCAGGCCATAAGGCGCTTAGCGCAATCAGGGCGCTCGTCACGGGCAAAGCAATCAGCGTCGCGAGTTATGAGGACAATGCGCTCAGCCAATGGGTGTCGCAAATCGTGCAGCAACACGACGTAAAGAAGGCGCTGGTCTATTCCTCGGGCGTTGCGCATTACGCGATTCGCCCAGAGATTAATTCGGTGGTCGTCGATTTTGCCGACGTCGATAGCGAGAAGTGGCGGCAGTACGCACGTACCAAGCCGTGGCCGGTATCGTGGCTGTATGGGCGCGAAGCGTCCAAACTGCTCGCCTATGACCGCAAGATTGCGGTCGCCGCGAAGAGCGCCGTGCTGCGTACCAAGCCGGAAGCAGAGTTGTTTGTCTCGCTTGCGCCGGAAGTAGCGCCATACGTAAAAGTCGTAAATAACGGCGTGGATGCCGAGTATTTTTCGCCGACCCACGCGCTGCAGTCGCCCTATGCTGCCGGTGCGCAAGTCGTGGTTTACACGGGCGTGATGGACTATTGGCCGAATGTTGACGCGGTGACCTGGTTCGCTCAGGAGGTGCTGCCGTTGCTCAAACGCACCCACCCGTCCATTCAGTTTTTCATTGTCGGCTCTCGCCCTTCCCCTGAAGTGAAAAAACTCGCGGACGCCGACCGCGCTGTGACCGTCACCGGCCGCGTGCCGGACGTTCGGCCCTATGTTGCCCACGCAAAGGTAGCCGTCGTGCCGAATCGAATCGGGCGCGGCGTGGCGAACAAATCACTCGAAGCACTCGCGCTCGCCAAACCTTTGGTCACGAATGAGATCGCGGCGTTTGGGCTGGAGAGCGTCATTCAGGGCAAGGAATATGTGACTGCACACGATGCCGCCACTTACGCGCACGAAGTTGCTGCGCTCTTCGACGACCCGGTTCGCGCCGCTGCGATGGGTGCGGCTGGCCGTGAGCGGATGTTGAGCGATTTCAACTGGGATCGCAACATCGGAAAAATCGAGGGCTGGTTGCAAGAGCGCTCGTGACTACACGCCCCATTCGCTTTGTCGACGCGTGATCAAGCGATGCAGCGCAAAACCAACTGTCATCGTCAACACAAAAATAATCGGCTCCCAACTTCCTAACGCCAGCGCGGCGAAACCTGGGCCTGGGCAATAACCTGCCACTCCCCAACCGACGCCAAACAACGTCGCGCCGAGCAACAGGGAACGGTCGATATTTTTTTGCGTCGGGACCACGAAGACATCGGCAAAACGCGGCGCTTTCTGCTTCAAAGTAACTTGGAATGCGAAGAAACTCGTTAGCAGTGCGGCGGCCAAAACCAACATCAGACTCGCGTCCCAAGTACCGGCAATATCCAAAAAATTGAGGATTTTATCTGGATCGATCATTTGCGCAACGCCAAGACCGATGCCGAACAGCGTGCCAGTCAGAAGCGCCACGATATTCCGCTGCGTATTCATCAGACCACCGCCAGCACGTGGCGCATGACAAATACCGTAACGATTCCAGCGACGAGAAACGTTATAGTTGCCGCCAGAGACCGAATCGAAAGCCGACCCAGGCCGCAAACACCGTGACCGCTGGTACAGCCACTGCCAAGCGCCGTTCCGAAACCAACCAGCAAGCCTGCAAGGCCAACTAACCAAAGCGGAAACCCAGTCCGCGCATGAATCGTATTGGGGAACAGCATCAAGTAAACAAAGCCGCCGCCAATCAAGCCCAAGACAAATAAGATACGCCAAGCGCGCTCGCCCAATGACTTGTTCCATAATGCGCCATTTGCGATGCTGCTAATTCCGGCGACGCGTCCGTTGAGCCAAAGTAAAAGACTGGCGCTAATTCCAATTAAAAGACCGCCAATCAGCGCCGTGATCGGCGTAAAATTGTTCATGGTTTTCCCGATAAAAATTAAATGCAAATAAATTGCGTGGTCAATATATACACTGCGGCGCACGGTTACAAGTGCACCCGAAAGGCGTAGCTGGTGATCTTTCGGCAACTGTTCCACCTCGAATCTAGCACGTACACCTATTTGCTTGCGAGCCGCGCGGGTGGCGAGGCGTTATTGATCGATCCGGTGCTCGATCATCTCGATCGATATTTGCAACTCCTGAATGAACTCGACGTTCGATTAGTTCTCGCGGCCGATACTCACGTTCACGCTGACCACATCACAGCCCTCGGCCGTTTGCGCGATCATCTAAAGTGTCCGACGTTAATGGGCGAATTCACCAAAGCCAATTGCGTGTCGTTGCGCTTGAAAGATGGCGAAAAAATTTCCGTTGACGGCATCGAGCTGCGCGGCATGTATACACCCGGACATACCGACGATTCGTTCAGTTTTGTAATGGCCGATCGAGTATTCACCGGCGACGCATTGTTGATTCGCGGAACCGGGCGTACCGATTTTCAGAATGGCGATCCGTATGTCGCGTTCGATAGCTTGTTTAATAAATTACTCAAGTTGCCCGATGACACGTTGGTATTTCCGGCGCACGACTACAAAGGTTGGATGTGTTCCACCATTGGCGAAGAACGCCGTTTCAACCCGCGCCTAAAAGTTACCACTCCAGCGCAGTACGCGGAGATTATGAATAATCTACACTTGCCCAATCCGACCATGATGGATATTGCCATTCCCGCAAATCTAGCTTGCGGAAACATTTAATCGCTCACGGAAACCCCACGGAAACCGTGCCGAATGGCGTAAAGCGCGACTCGATTCGATCACCTTGCTTAATTCGGTATTGTTTGGTGAACGAGCCGGACATAACACGCATACCGGCTTCAAGCCCTAAATCGAATTCTGCGAGCTTGTTTGCAAGCCACGTGACCGACACGATCGGATCGCCCATAACTTCCGCACCGCTGGCGATTTCTTGCGATACTCCGTTCAAAAACACTTCTACCGATGTCTCGGAGAGGCCCATGGCCCGAGGCCACCCCGTGGATATTGGCTCCCAGGGCATCTCCTTAGCGTTAACAAAATGTTTTTGTTGTGCGTTGTCGGCCATCGCTAGTGGCAAATCGCTGAACACGCCACGCCGCTCGACGATTTCTAATGCCGGCGCAACGGTCGCAATCGATGCGCATGTTTGCTCAATGGAAATGCCGGGGCCGCGCAGGGTTTTGCCGATGGTGATGCACAGCTCGTTTTCAACTGACGGCTCGATTAAATCGGCGAATTTTAATTCCACGCCGCTGCTTCGATGGCCACTTTCGAATAGCACGCCGAACACCGGTTGATGCACGCCCATTTGTTCTTGCATTGCTTTCGCGGTGACGCCGACTTTCCAACCCGCTTGTTTCTCGCCCCTCGAAACAAGGCGCTGAGCAATCGCTAGATTGACGCGATAGGCATCGTCCAAAGACAATATGCCGTTTAGCGCGTCAGGATAGTAAATGCCGCGCTGCCTATTTTCCCAAACCAAATCGATCGCGCTGTTTAGATCCATTGAAAATTGCTCGAAGGTGATTGCGAATAATAACGTTCTCGGGCAAGCTTACCAGGTTATTACATTGGAGGAATCTACGATGAAGGCAAAAATTTGGTTGGCGATTACGCTTGGTGTTACTGCCTTCGCTGGCCGTGCGGAATTAGTGAAGAACAATGATTTACCCATGGCCCTGGCGATGGAAGCTGCGGCCGAAGCGGTCGCTGCTTGCGAGAAAAATAATTACCGTGTGACAGTCACCGTTCTTGATCGCGCCGGACAAACTCGAGTGATTTTGAAAGGCGATCGCGCGACGCCGCATACCCTCGACAGTAGCCGCGGTAAAGCCTATACGGTCGTCACACTCGGGCCGATCGTAAAGTTGGACACCAGCGGCGAAATCGCAACTCGCATCAAAGAAAATCCTGCGGCCGCAGGATTAAGCGCAATTCCCGGTTTGGTGTTCTTGACCGGCGGCGTAGCGATAAAATCCGGCGATGAATTGCTGGCCGCGATCGGCGTTGGCGGTGCGCCGGGTGGAAATCTGGATGAGATCTGCGCCAAGGCGGGTATCGATAAAATTAAAGATCGACTGAAGTAAACTTAGCTCGCGGAAACCCCAAATTGTGGCCCGAGGCCAGCCCCTCATTCCCGCGAAGGCGGGAATCCAGTGTCGTTAAGGCAAAGACGCTAGATTCCCGCCTTCGCGGGTAGGACGATCATGAAAACTTCAATGCTGAAATTCCCGCAGCAATTTCCCCGGCCGCCCCGCATCCGTTTTTAGCCCGTTGCCATCGGCAATTTTCGTTCCGTTCACCCATACGCCATGCAAGCCTTTCGCCGACGTCGATAGCCGCGAACCGCCGGCGGGCAAATCGAATAAGCGCATGCCTTCACCGCGGCCCACTGACTTCGGATCGAACAACAACATATCGGCGTGGGCGCCGGCTTTCAGCACGCCGCGATTTTTGATACCGAAAAATTTCGCCTGATCGCTGGTGATCCGCTTCACCGCTTGCGGTAATGGCAACAAACCTTTGTCGCGCGACCAATGTCCCATGAAATGCAGGCCAAACGCCGCATCGCAGAGGAACGTCAGATGCGCACCGGCATCCGATAACGACACCAGCGCATTCGGATCCATTAGCAATCGCGCCACCTCCGCTTCGTCCCAATTGAGCAGCACCGCGGTAAAGACCGTGTTCAAATCCTCGGACAGCGCAAAATCAAGCATCCAATCGAGCGGATGTTTTTTGTCGATAGCGGCTAGTCCTTCCACGGATTTACCTTCGAGCAATTTGTTCTTTTGGTTTGCAACCATCGCGACATGGACCTTGTCCCAATCGCCGGTGAACATGCGTCTTGCAACCTTTGCCAATTCATCTTTTACGCCCTGACGAAACGCCGTGCTGGCAAACAGCGCTTTCGCGCCTTCGCCATGCACTTTCATTGCCGGCGCCCAAGACGGCAACGCTTCGAACACGTAGGGCTCGTGCATCGTGAACTCAAAGCGCAGCGGACAACATGACACCGCACCGTACATATCACTGCCGCGCGCACGAGCATCGGCGATGCCCTTCATGTCGTCGAACACTTCCGACGGCACGAGCGGATTATGCAGAATCGCCGCAACCAGCATCGGGCGCTTCGCTGCTTGGCCTAGCGATTCCAAGAATGTCATTTTCGTATCCGACGCCTTGGTGAGCATGAATACGCCACGCTGCGCATCGTTGAGCGCACCGACTAAGGTTTCAAATTCGTGTAGATCGGCGAGACGGGACGGCATGGGAATGCCATTTTCACCGTTGTGCTGATATGAAGTCGTCGTCGAAAAACCGACCGCGCCGGCTTTCAAACCATCAATCACAATCTGACGCATTTGCTCGACTTCTGCTGGCGTCGCCGCACGCTTTGAGGCGTCCGCGCCCAACACCCAAGTGCGCACCGAAGAATGACCGATGAACGCCGCGACATTTGGGCCAACACCTTTTTGTTCGAGCGTATTCAAAAACTCAGGAAAGGTTTCGAAGCTCCAATCCACGCCTGCCCGTAGCGCATCTAGCGACATCCCTTCGACGTGCGTGAGGTTGCGCAAATTCAAATCGCGATCCTGAGACCGACAAGGCGCAATGGTAAAGCCGCAATTTCCGATCACCACGGTGGTGACGCCCATTGCCGGCGATGGCGATGCGAGTGGGTCCCAGGTGATTTGCGCGTCGTAATGGGTATGGCTGTCGATGATTCCCGGCATCAAGGCCATGCCTTCCGCGTCGATTATTTCTTTGGCCATGCCACAATCGCTGCCGATTGCGGCGATTATGCCGTCCTTAACGGCGACTTGACCCAATTGCGGCGCCGCGCCGGTGCCGTCATAGATCATCGCGTTCTTAATAATCAAATCCTGCATGCGAGGCTCCCGCTAGTATAAAATTAACGCTATTTTACGGTAACCTGTCGCGCCATTGCCAAAAAAACAAAGCGCGGCCTATAAGCTGAAAGGAAATTCCAAGTGCCCCGCTCTCAATTTCGCGTATTTGCGCTCAGTGCGCTGCTGTCCATCAGCGCTTGTGGCGGCGGTGATACGCCGTCGGGTTCACCGGCCAATATCGCGGTAACCGCCGGTGACGGCCGTGCCTTCGTAAGATGGACTCAAGAAACGGAGCTAACGTACTGGATTTTTCGCGCCCGCGCCGCTGCCATAACCCGTCAAGATTACAATACGTTTCCTGAAGCGCGAATTGATTCGCCGGTAAACACGCCGCACGCGGTAACGGGGCTTACCAACGACGAAACCTATTCGTTCGTTATGAATGCCACGAAAAATGCCGGGCCTGCGGGACCCGCGTCGATATCACAATCGGCCAAACCAAGACTCGCAGGCGATAGCTGGACAACGCTGACGAGTATTCCCGCTGCCGCCGATCTACACGATGTAGTTCACGGGACGATTAATACGGTCGATAATTTTTATGCAGTCGGTAACGCGGCCACAATTTTGAAGGGCACGGAAGTCTTAGATTCGTCCGATGACACCAAGAACGCAGTTACTTGGACTACGCAAACCCCGCCGACGGGTTTTACACAAAATCTAAATGGCATCGTTTTCAATAGCACTGGGCCGAGGATTGTCGCCGTCGGCGACGCCGGTTCCGTCGTCACCAGTACCGACGGCGTCACTTGGAGCGCAAGTGCCGTCAGTACCACGGAAACACCAAAGTTAAACAGCATTGCGCTTGGCGGCAGCACTTATGTGGCGGTTGGCGACGGCGGCGCGATATATAGCAGCGGTGACGGCGCATCGTGGACGGTGCGCACAGCGGCGGGTGCCACGACGCTCAATGCCGTGGCGTATGTTTCGGGGCAATTCGTCACCGTTGGCGCGGGCGGCTTCATTGCAACGAGTCCGGATGGCGCGACTTGGACGCCGCAAAGCTCGACGACCACGCAAAGTCTGCGCGCCGTGGCATTCGGCGCCAGTAAATTTGTCAGCGCGGGTGTGATTACAACGGCTGATGGGGCCTATGTGATCGTCGGCGATGCCGGCACCATTTTAACCAGCAGTGATAGCATCACATGGGAGGAAAGCGTACCGCCGAGTTTGCCACCAACCGTGACGCAGAATCTTTATGATGTTTATTTTGGTTCGCGCTTTATCGCCGTGGGCGCGGGTGGCGTGGTCGTTACGTCGACAGCGGATTCGACCACAACTTTGCAATGGCAAGCGACGACGAGCGGCACGAACGATTTATTCGCAACCGTGTTCGCGTTAGGCGCGAATGTGGCCGTCGGCGCCGCTGGAACCAATAATTATTCGTGGTAATTCTTCACGGCAGCGTTATGCCGTGAGCCGCGCAGCCGTGGCTGCGAAAGCTTTGGCGTAACGCGTCGTCGTCCTGGGTTGACCAAGAATGCTTGATCGCCCATTGCGCTTTAATGGCGAGGCAAAACGACTTTGACGCTGCGGTTGGCATAGCAACCGGATCACTTGCTTTCGATGGAGCCATATGTCCGATAGCGAGGTATAGGCCCGCGCCGATTAGCATCAAGCCAAGCGACATCGCGGATATTCGCGCAATTCTCCCGCCAAATCCTAGCGGCACTTCGACGCTGAATATTTTTGTGCCGCCACCGAATAAGCCCGCGACCAGTAACACTGCGCCAATTGCCAATAGCATCATGTCGGCAGACTTCGGCATTTAATAGCCCAATTTTGAAGGCGGCCGCGTGACCTTGCGAAAATGCACGCGCTCACCGTACGCGACATATAGGCCGCTGCCGACGATGACGATGATACCCAGCAAGGTCCAGTTATCGGGAAAATCGCCAAAGGCCAAATAGCCGAAGATGATGATCCAGACAAGTTGCGAGTAATAGAACGGTGCCAGCACCGAAGCAGGGGCTTTGCGCAATGCGCGAATCAATACGAGATGGCCAATTCCACCGACTACGCCGAGCATTAAAATTAAAACCGAATGCCAAGCCGTCGGTGCGTAATAGGTCACCGGAACAACAAAGTGGCTGATCACCAGAACCACGGTTAGGGCCAAGCTACCGACCAATGCGCTGTAGAACAGGCTAGTTCGCGCGTTATCTTGATGCACTTTTCGGGTAATGATTTGATAAAGACTGAAACACAGCGCGGTACACAAAGGTAGCAACGCCGCCGCCGAGAACACGCGACTGCCAGGACGGATGATTATTAATACACCGATAAAGCCGACGATCACAGCGATCCAACGGCGCCGGCTGATTTTTTCTTTTAGGATTGGCACGGCGAATAACGTGACGAGCAATGGCGTTACAAAACCGATGGCCGACGCTTCGGCCATGGGCATGTAGCGCAATGCTTGAAAAAAGAAACAGGTCGAGCCTACTAAAAATAGTCCGCGCAAAATTTGTAAGCGTGGGTTTGCGGTGCGCACCAAGTCGAGCTTCATCTTCGGTCCGAGCCAGGCGAGCATGATCAACATGTGCACGGTGTAGCGCGCCCAGACCAGCGCGAGCACCGGATAAAACTGGCCCAGATATTTCGCCATGGTATCCATGATGGCGAAACAAAATACCGCCGCGAGCGCGAGAGGAATGCCTTTGATAATGCCTGGATCGATCGTATGCGCCTGGTCCGCCGGCTCGATGCCGGTCTCCACGACATTGTCGACTGCGTCGTCGACGACGACTTCAACGAGTAGGCGTTCTTGTGTCAAACAGGTGTGTTAAGCAATTGGAGGGTGATGCCTGAAAAGCCGCATCCAGCTTGCACGTTCAGTGTGGCATGCCGGAGAAGCGCATGAATATTGCCTCTCCAGGTATGCCATTTTGAAAATTACATCGTCGCGCCGATAACCCACGGCACGAATTCATCGTCGCCGTAGCCTAATTCTTCGCTCTTGGATTTTTTGCCCGATGCGGTATCGAGAATCATCTTGAAAATTTGTTCGCCAAGACCTTGTACCGTCTGCGTGCCGTCAACAATCTCGCCGCAATTGATATCCATATCGTCGCTCATGCGCTGATACATCGCAGTATTCGTCGCGAGTTTTAGCGACGGCACGGGCTTACAGCCATAAGCAGAACCACGACCAGTCGTGAAGCAAACGATATTCGCGCCACCGGCGACGTGGCCGGTCACGGATGCAGGATCGTAGCCGGGCGTGTCCATAAACACGAAACCTTTTGCGGTCACCGTTTCGGAGTATTCGTAGACGTCTTCCATATTCATCGTGCCACCCTTGGCCACCGCGCCGAGGGATTTTTCCAGAATCGTTGTGAGGCCGCCGGCCTTGTTGCCCGGCGACGGATTGTTATCCATATCGCCATGATTGCGCGCGGTGTAGTCTTCCCACCACTTGATGCGCTTAATCAATTTTTCTCCAACTTCTTTGGACACGGCGCGACGTGTTAACAGATGTTCCGCGCCATACACTTCCGGCGTTTCCGAAAGAATCGCGGTTCCGCCGTGACGCACCAGCAAATCCGCTGCCGCGCCCAATGCGGGATTGGCGGTAATACCCGATAGGCCATCGGAACCGCCGCACTCTAGGCCAAGCATTAAATGTTTGGCGGAAACTTTCTGCCGCGGACCGACTTTATTCGCTTCCGGCAACATTTCTTTCACCGCGTCTAGGGCCGAATCCATCGTCTTCTTTGTACCGCCTTTATCCTGGATAGTCATCGTAAAGAGTTTGGAACTCTCCTTCAAACCTTGCGTGAATGTCAGCGCGCTCATCTGATTCGCCTCGCAGCCCAAACCGATCATCACCACACCCGCGAAATTCGGATGCTTCGCATAACCTGCAAGCGTGCGGCGCAACATATCAATCCCCTCGCCCGTCGAGCCCATGCCACAGCCCGAGCCGTGAGTCAAAGGCACAATACCGTCGACATTCGGAAACTGATCAAGGAAATCACTACGCTTAAAATAATCCGACACCGCGCGCGTTACCGTCGCGGAACAATTCACCGTGCTGATCACGCCGATATAGTTGCGCGTCGCGATGCTGCCATCAGGTCGGACGATGCCATCAAACGTTGCTTGTTGAGCAAAGTAATCGATCGGCTTCACATCTGGCCGTAAGCGTAATCGCGCTCGAAGGAATGCATGCCTAAGTTGTGGCTGTGAACATGATCGCCAGGCTTAATATCCGCCGTCGCGAAACCAATGATTTGGTTATAGCGGCGCACCGGCGCGTCTTTAGCAATGGCCGTCACAGCGACTTTGTGCGCGGAAGGAATTCGCGCAGAGCAACGAATACCTGTTCCCGGGATTTCGGTACCCACTTCCAGCTCCCGGCAAGCGATCATTACGTCGTCATTGGGATTTAGTTTGATTGCGGCGGGGGTGGTTTGTAGCATGGGATTCCTTCGTCAATGATTCAGGAGGATTGTAAACCAACCGCCGAATCCTGGCGAGACTAACATTTGCTAGAGAAAATGCATTTTGACCATGAGCGTAACACCAATTTGTTCGCCCGATGAAACGAACGAATTCGACTAATTGCCCGGCGAAATTTGGAAGATCGCTAATACTTCAGCAGATTTGTTGTCAATGATAGCCGTCAGTTGCTGAGTTTTAGCGTGCACTGGCACTAATGCCACTTTGTTGGCCGAGATATTTTGCTCTTTGAGACGCTGTTCTACGATGTCCGCAAATTGTGGCTTAGTTAGTCGTATTGCTGTTAAGGATTGTGCCTGCGCCAACACTGACTCAGCGAAATCTCGATACGGCCTATAAAACTGGGGCAAGCTTTGCACGCCCGAACCCATCATTGTTGCAATCGTAACTAATTCTTTTTCATCTGCGTTCGATGTCACGTCAGTTGCTGCAACAATCTGTGGACCCGTCAGAGGAAGTGACCTGAATTTCGGATCAGCCGCCTTCGCGCGATACTCGTCTTCAATGTCATTTGCGGAAACAATATGAAAACTATCCTTTACAAAAACGGTGTACGCAGGTCTGGCTTGAAAAATAACGCTGGCGCCATAAGCAAGTGCCGATATTTGAATTAACGCGATTACAGCGAGGTCAAATTTTAGGCTCTTTTTGCGAGGATTAAAAATAATCAAGGTAATCAGCGGCCCGAGAACAACGTCAACGCCCATTAGGAGCATCAGCAGCGACTTCCCTCCCGACACGTCAAAATACGGCGCGGGATACCAAATCATCGCCATGCCAACGAAAACGGCAACGGCAAGGCCAATGCTAATGCCCAAGTGAATTGCAGCCGCACGCCAGCGAGATACGTGCATCCACTTTTTCTGCGAGGATGGCCGTTCCGTGGAACATCCTTCATTTAGGGCTTGTTGCAGAGTTAGTTGAGTATTGACGATATTTTTCATATTCGAGCTCAAGTTATTTCCGAATAAATTAATACGCCGCAGGCAGTAGTTTGGAGTGAGAACAAATTGTTAAGAGTGTTAGGAATATCACCATGTTCGGGTGAGCGCGGCAGCGACGCACAATCCAGACGCCGAAAATCATAGGGGCGGTACTTCGTAAATAAGCGAGGTATGCGTTTTTTCATGTTTACGGCAATCCTCAAAATGACAAGGCCTAAGTCTTCGGTAAGAATTTGGCAGGTAAGCCCGAAACGGTCGTAGTACAACTAGCGGTAGCGACGCAAGATACTGTGTAGACTAGCGCTACCCCGTCCACCCCTGCGACGCCCGTATTCTGCATTACAAGCGAGATCGTTCCTGTCGAAGTGCTTGTTCCTACTGCAGTTACCGAAGCAACATACTTGGTCGTTATAGACGTCGGCGCAGCCAATCCGAGCGATGCATTGTCAGTTGCAGTAGACAACGTACCACTATGGAAATCCAGGATAACCGCCTCCTTCGGAATAGTCACAAGCGAGGTCGCCTCCATAATTTTGGCTCTGGCTGTGTAGTCTTGATAAGCAGGGATGGCGATCGCAGCCAAAATACCAATAATGGCTACAACGATCATTAACTCAATTAAGGTAAAACCTTTCTGGATTGTATTCATTATGCAGTCCCCAAGTAAAGCTTAGAAAAGTGCCGCGATGCCTGCACACGGCTTAGAAATTTAAAAGCAATCCGTATGCCAGTTTTGCTATTTCAACATCCATCTATTTTATTTTTCTTTTTAAAGAAACAAAAAAAATAATCTATTAATATTCAATTTGTTAGATTCTATTATTGGGAAACGTTACAACTCAAAGATGATCCCATTTGCATCACAAATAAAGGCGTTTTCGCGCGATAGCATTTGTCCCATTTTTCAGCAAAAAGTGACGTAAATTGGCAACCTCAAATCGTCATAGTTATGTGCGAACGACCGCGTTTTTGAGTAGTAATTTGTCATTTCGATGGCGAACCCAAAAAACAAAACACCCCACGAATGGGGTGTTTTGTTTGTTCCGATCGGCACGCAATGTTGCGTGCCACTTTTTGCCAGATTAAGCTTTCGGCAAGTATTTGGCAGGAAGCCCAGAGGGCGTGAAGGTACATTGCGCGCCGATTACACAGGCCATCGTGTAAATGAGCGAGACACCATCGATTGCCGCAACACCGGTAGCACGCATAACGACCGTCACGGTACCTGCGTCGACGGCAGTGCCAGCAGCCGTAATCGAGGTAACGTATTTGCTGGTGATCGAGGCAGCAGCGGCCAAGCCGAGGTCGGCGTTGTTCGTGGTAGCACTCAATGTGCCTTCGTTAAATGCGAGCGCCAATGCTTTTTTAGCGGTAGCCGCCATGTTCGCGCCCTCGCTGACTTTAGCTTTCGCCGTGTAGTCTTGATAAGCCGGAATCGCAACAGCGGCCAAAATACCGATAATCGCAACAACAATCATCAACTCGATAAGTGTAAAACCTTTTTGTAGTGATTTCATTTTAAAGCTCCTAATTAAGTGAAGGGGGGTTAAATTCACAACACATCGCTGTGTCTTGCCAGTACATGGAGCAATCGGTGTGCCAGGTCTGCTAGTTTACCGTTCAAAAAATTGTGTCTTTTTGTTTCCGGTTAATTTATTAATTATAATATTGTTTAATTTCAAATAATTATAGTTTTTCTCTAAAGTATTTTAATTTATGTTTTTTACGCCCGATTGTGGTTATGGCCGACGCATTAGGCTGGATAAGCGGTGTATTTCAGCCGATAAATGGCGGCATAGTGCCCACACTTTTCCGCAACTTGTGACGCAATTTGTCACTTTCAACGTGGTTTGCACCACAGCCTTCGCGTGAATGACATATGGTTATAAATCGAGGCATCGCCGGACGCCTTATGGTTATTGCCTTCTGGCATGGCATAGCCGGAGACCCGCATTTTTATTGGCTCTTAGGCTTGTGCCAAAAAATTACTTTCGCCGTCATTGCTGCCGCCAAAACGCTGTGTTTTCCACGACGTTGGAGGGCCAATATTGTTCAGACATAACGCCGCCGGATTCCCGCCTTCGCGGGAATGGCGGAATTTCGGGCGGCGCTCGTTTGTTCGGCGCCGAGAAGAAACATAGAAAATATCGATATCGCAACCGCGCGGTAGAATGCGCTACCGATATTCGATTGCGACCAAGCCATGACCCAAATCAAAGACGCCAAAACCCTCAGCGAAGCCAGTTGTGCCGACGATTACGATCCTAATTCCATGCTCGTCGACCAGGCACGTTTGCTGATTCGCCAGTTCCTCGCGCCGATCGCCGGCACGCTTCGACTGCCGGTTCGCTCGGCGCTGAATCACGTTCTGGCCGAAGATATCGTTTCGCCCGTTAATGTCCCCGCCCATCGCAATTCGGCGATGGATGGCTGGGCGCTTAGGTTTGTCGATCTCAAGGCTGATGGCGAATCGCTCTTCTCGGAAATTGGTACCAGTTTTGCCGGTAAGCCATTCGCAAGAGAAGTGAATGCCGGCGAATGCGTGCGAATTATGACGGGTGGCGTGGTGCCCGAGGGTGCCGATTGCGTGGTGATGCAAGAGCGAGCGAAGGCAAATGGTAAGCAAATCACCATCGCGCCGGGGCAAAAGCCGGGGCAGAATCTTCGGCATGCCGGCGAAGACCTCAAGGCTGGTGCGATCGCTTTGACCAAGGGTTCGCCAGTGCGCCCGGCAGAACTTGGGTTGATCGCCTCACTTGGCATCGGCGAAGTGTCGGTGTATCGCAAATTGCGGGTGGCTTTCTTCTCCACCGGCGACGAGCTACGCTCAATCGGTTCAGCCCTTGGCCCCGGGCAAATCTACGATAGCAATCGCTACACTATATATGGCATGTTGGTGCAACTTGGCTGCGAAGTGTATGACATGGGCGTTATCGCCGACGATCCGGTACTGATCGAGAACGCCTTTGCCGAAGCGTCAAGAATAGCCGACGTCGTGATCACCAGTGGCGGCGTATCGGTCGGCGAGGCGGACTTTGTTAAACAAATGTTAAATAAACTCGGCGAAGTGTTGTTCTGGAAGATCGCGATGAAGCCCGGCCGACCGTTGGCCTATGGCAAAATTGGTAGCGCACATTTCTTCGGCCTGCCGGGCAATCCGGTCGCGGTAATGGTCACGTTTTACCAGTTCGTACGCGACGCATTGTTAGTCTTAATGGGTCGCACAAATATCGAGCCATTTCCCACGCTCCAAGTACTTTGCACCTCGCCAATAAAAAAAGTACCGGGGCGCACCGAGTTTCAGCGCGGTAATCTTGTCGCAAGATGTGCAAGGCAATTGGACGCGTACGCGTCACCGGTGATCAAGGCTCGGGCATTCTTAAAGTCCATGAGCGATGCCAATTGTTTTATCGTTCTGGCGCAGGCGCAGGGCAATATTGAGTCTGGCGCTTTGGTCGACGTGCAATTGCTCGAGGGTGTAACATGAGCTACGACGAGATTGCTTCGCTTCGCTCGCAATGACACTATTGATAATTATTTTGCTCTAGGAGAAATAACATGAGAAAACTGGCTTTCGTTTTTTTGGCCGCGCTACTGCTCAGCGCATGCGCGACTACACCGCAATCCAAGTCACGCGTATTTTTTGTCGAACCAAAAGACGACGCAAACGTCGGGCAGGAATTCAAAGTAGTGATGGGTGTCGAAGGCATGACGGTGAAGCCGCTCGGCGATATGAGCCCCGATACCGGCCATCATCATCTGCTGATCAATGCTGAAAACGTGCCGAGTGGTGACGTCGTCCCGGTCGATAAGCCGACGCAGTACATGCACTTCGGCAAGGGCCAAACGGAAACCACGGTCAAACTCGCGCCTGGAAAATACAAACTCACGTTACAGTTCGCCGATGGGGCGCATCGCTCCTACGGTGAAAAAATGCGCGCCACACTTTCGGTCACGGTCAAATAAGTTTTGATTCCCTGGCTGAATCCAGACGATCCGTTTCCGCCCCTCTCTACTGCCCTTAAAAACCCCCAGCGGCCTACTCGCCGCTGGGGCCGATCTTTCTCCGGAACGACTTCTCCAGGCTTATAAACACGGCATTTTTCCTTGGTTCAGCGCTGGCGAACCCATTTTGTGGTGGAGCCCCGATCCGCGCATGGTGTTGTTTCCCGAGGAACTGCAAATCTCGCGCTCGCTGCAAAAAACACTGCGCAAGTATGCCTTCGAGATCCGCGTGGATGTTTGCTTCCAGGCCGTTATGTCCGCCTGCGCCGAAGCGCCGCGCGGCGGTCAAAATGGCACCTGGATCAGCGCCGAAATGATCGACGCCTATTGCACGTTGCATAAAAAAGGGTTCGCCCACAGCGTCGAAACCTGGATGGACGGCGAATTGGTCGGCGGGTTGTATGGCATCGCCATCGGCCGCGCCTTCTATGGCGAATCCATGTTCGCGCGCGCGACCGATGCGTCGAAAATCGCTTTTGCGCATCTAGTGCGCCAATTACAGCGCTGGCAATTCGGCATCATCGATTGTCAAATGCGCACCGATCATCTCGCCCGCTTCGGGGCACGCGAGATTCCGCGCAGCGAATTCAGCGCGCTGCTGGCAAAATTGGTAAACTGCAACAATCCTGTCACGAAGAATCCATGGAAGTTCGACGATGACCTTCATGAATGACATCCCGGCGGCCAAGCTCCAGTTTTACGCCACCGCGCCCTACCCGTGCAGCTATTTGGCCGGCAAGCTTGCCCGTTCCCAAGTTGCCACGCCGAGTTACTTGATCGATACCGCAACCTATAGCCAATTGGTCGGCCTAGGCTTTCGCCGTTCCGGCGCGTTCACCTATCGGCCTTATTGCGATCATTGCCAGGCCTGTGTGCCGGTGCGGATTTTGACCAACGAATATGCCGGCAATCGCGCGCAGCATCGCGCGAAAAAGCACCACGGCCATCTGACGACGACGCTGATGGGCTTGAAATTCGATTCGGAACATTACGGCCTGTATCGCCGCTATCAGATGTCGCGGCACGCCAGCGGCGGCATGGATCAAGACAGCCGCGAACAGTACAGCCATTTTCTATTGCAGAGCAACGTCAACACCCATTTGGTCGAATTTCGCGAAGGCGATGCCTTGCGAATGGTTAGCATCATCGACGAGTTGGAAGATGGCTTGTCGTCGGTTTATACCTTCTTCGATCCGGATTTGCCGAATTCGAGCTTTGGCACCTACAACGTCACCTGGCAAATCGAATTGTGCAAAAAACTCGGCCTACCGCATCTTTATTTGGGATACTGGATTAAAGACAGCCGCAAGATGGCGTATAAAGCCAATTTTCGCCCACTAGAAGGATTTATCGATGGGCGTTGGCAAAGGCTTAGCGAAAAGATTTAGATAAACGCCTACCCGGAGAGGCAATACCAGAGCGGTTCTCCAGGAATACATTGCCACAACCCAAGCGCGGTGCGGCTCCTGGCACGATACTTAAAATAACATCTCACCCAATCCTATTTTGCTCTATCAACTCGCAAAACCATTTCTATTCCGTCTTGATCCGGAATCCGCGCACGACCTCACGCTAAAGCTGCTCACGCGGATGCATCGCTTGGGCTTATTACCGGCGCGACATTTCGTTGCAGCACAGCCCATTCACGCGATGGGTTTGAAGTTCGCGAATCCTTTAGGCCTTGCCGCCGGACTCGACAAAAACGGCGAATACATCGACGCCCTCGCCGCGCTCGGTTTCGGCTTCATCGAAATCGGCACGATCACGCCGCGGCCGCAGCCGGGCAATCCCAAGCCGCGCATGTTTCGCCTGGCCAACGAGGAAGCGATTATCAACCGCATGGGTTTCAATAATCACGGCGTCGATCGCCTGATTGAAAATGTAAAACGCAGTCGCTATCGCGGCATTCTCGGCATTAACATCGGTAAGAATTTCGATACGCCGATCGAGCGCGCTGCTGACGATTATCTTGCGTGCCTGGAAAAAGTCTACGAATTTGCGAGCTATATCACCGTCAATATTTCGTCGCCGAACACGAAAAACTTGCGCCAATTGCAGCAGGAAAACCAGTTCGATGCGTTGCTCGCGACACTCAAGCAAAAACAAAAGTCACTGAAAACCCAGCACGTAAAATATGTTCCGCTCACAATCAAAATCGCGCCGGATTTGAGCGAAGCGGAAATTGACATGATCGCCGATCGATTGCTTGTGCATGGTATCGATGGCGTTATCGCGACGAACACGACCATCTCTCGCGCCGGAATCGAACAATCGCCACACCAGCAAGAAACTGGCGGCCTTAGCGGGAAACCTTTGCAACAGGCGGCGACACAAGTTGTTCGCCGCTTAGCGCAGCAACTTAATGGACGAATTCCAATCATCGGTGTCGGCGGCATTAATTCGGCTTCAACAGCAAAAGAAAAATTCGACGCGGGAGCAAGATTGATTCAAATTTATTCCGGCCTCATTTATCGCGGCCCGGAATTGATCGGCGATATTCTGCAACCCTGATGTTGATCGGCGTTCCCAAAGAATGTAAAGACGGCGAATTTCGCGTAGGCATGACGCCGGAAGATGTTGCCGCATTGGTAAAAATTGGCCATCTCGTCAGAGTGGAAACAGGCGCCGGCGCAAGGATCGGCTTTTCCGACGAGGCTTACCAAGCCGCCGGCGCGACGATCGCGCCAAACCCAAGCGAGGTTTACGAAGCCGTCTTGATTGTCAAAGTAAAAGAATTGCAGCCCGGCGAGTTTGAGTATCTCAAGCCTGGCCAAATCATTTTCGCGTACATTCACGTCGCGCCCGATCCCGTTCTCGCGCAGGCGATGTTATCGCGCGACGTTATCGGTATCGCCTACGAAACCGTGCGTGACAGCGATGGAAATTTACCGCTGCTAAAACCGATGTCGATGATCGCCGGGCGCTTGGCCATCAGTGTCGGTGCCTGGGGCTTGCAGCTCATCAACGGTGGCAAGGGTACCTTGCTAAGCGGCGGCCCCGGCGTGCCGCCGGGCCGCGTGCTCGTTCTCGGCGCGGGCAACGCCGGCAGCCATGCGACACATGTCGCAGTTGGGCTTGACGCGGACGTTTCTGTCTTGGATATCGATAGCACGCGATTAAATGTGCTAAAAAATATTCACGGCGATCGAATCAAAACGGCGCAAGCGACGCAAGCCAATATTGCTGATGCAATACGCTACGCCGATCTCATCGTCGGCGCGATTCTCAATCCCGGCATGCTTGCGCCAAAAGTTATTTCGCGCGACATGTTGCGCGCTATGGAGCCGGGATCGGTGTTGGTGGACGTCTGCATCGATCAAGGCGGCTTGAGCGAAACTTCACGGCCGTCGTCCCATTCTGAGCCGTTTTACATAGAGGAAGGCGTCGTTCATTATTGTGTCGGCAACATGCCCAGCGCCGTCGCACGCAGCGCCACAATCGCGCTCGCTCAGGCGACGCTCCCGTACGTGCAATTGCTCGCCAATCATGGCTTGGCCAATGCGTGTGCGATTGATCCAGGTTTGAAGGCGGGCATACAAATTTATCGCGGCCATATTTCCCATCCGGATATCGCCCGCGATTTGCAATGGGTGCACACACCCATCGATACGCTTCTAGGTCGATCGAATCCATGATAATCTCCACTCGAGGTATTCTGCGGGAGGATGCCTGAGAAGTGAAAACAACACGACTTTGAATCATGGAAAATTATCTTTCGATCGTCGTCAGCACGGCGCTCGTCGATAACGTTTTGCTGATTAAGCTGTTCGGCCTCGGTCCGATGTTCGGCGGCGCGCGTCGGCTCGAATCGGCGCTATGTATCGGCCTGACAACTGCTTTCTGCCTGAGTATCGTGACTGGCATTTCGTATCTGATTAACGAATACGTTTTGGTCAAATACGAAGTCGAATTTCTGCGCGTGTTGATTTACTTAACGCTGATTGTCGCCTGCTGGAAAATAAGTGACGCCTATCTCAGCCGGACCAATCCGTTTTTAAAAAACTCGCTCGGCCTATATTTTCCGTTAGCGTCGATCAACTCGGCGGCGCTAGGCGTGCCGCTGCTTCTCACGCAAGAGCAAGTTAATTTCGGCGAATCTATTTTCTACGGTCTTGGCCATGCAATCGGGTTTACGTTTGTATTGGTGATTCTCAGCACCTTGCGCGAGCGTTTGGAAGTTGCCGAGGTACCCGATGCTTTTCGTGGAACGGCCATTTTATTGGTGACAGCCGGGATAATCAGCCTGACATTTCTTGGTTTCATTGGGCTGATCAAATGATCGGTTCCGTAATTCTTGTGACACTCCTAGCTTCCGTCACGGCACTGTTTCGGATCGGCTTAACGCGACTTCGTGTGAACGCGACTGACTTAGAAAATACAATTAATGCCCAGCTTCCGCAAACCCAGTGCGGGCTGTGCGGATACCCAGGTTGCCGCCCCTATGCGCACGCCATCGCGATAGGCAAAGCCGATATTAACTGCTGCCCGCCCGGCGGCGATAAGGGCGTTGAAAAACTCGCCGGAATTTTGAAAGTGAGTTCCAAGCCACTCGATACGACGCGCGGCATCAGCAAAGGACCCACGATTGCAGTCATCAACGAAGCCCATTGCATCGGCTGCACGTTATGCATTCAAGCTTGTCCGGTCGATGCTATTCTTGGCGCGGCAAAGCAAATGCATACGGTGTTGCGACGCGATTGCACCGGCTGTGAATTGTGTATCCCGCCGTGCCCGGTCGACTGCATTGACATGCTTCCCGTCACATCAGGTGTCCATTGATACGTAAACTTTTCGCCTTCCACGGCGGCATCCATCCCCCTGCCCACAAGACCGAATCGACGGTACGGCCGATCCTACATGCGCCTTTGCCCGCGCAATTGGTCGTGCCGATGAAACAGCATGCGGGCGATGCCGCCATTCCGATCGTCAGCGTTGGCGACGCGGTTCTGAAGGGCCAATTGATTGGCAAGCCCGGCATCGAATCTTTCGGCGGCTATTCACGCGCCGACATCCGGAATCGTTAAAGCGATCGAGCACCATTTAGTCCCGAGCGCCGACGGGCACCGCGATCTGTGTATCACGATCGATGTCGATGGCAACGACCAGGCGATTGCTTTCGCGCCGTTTCAATGCGAGCAGAAAAGCCGAGAAGAAATCCTCGACCATCTGCAAGCCATGGGGGTGGTGGGCCTCGGCGGTGCGGTGTTTCCCAGTGCCGCAAAGTTAATGGCCGATCATGGCAAGCCGATTCACACGCTGATCATCAATGGCTCGGAGTGCGAACCTTACATTAGCTGTGATTCGATGCTGATGCGCGAACGGCCTGACAATGTGGTACGCGGCGTCGCGTTACTTCAACATCTATGCGGCGCGCGCGACGTAATGATTGCTATCGAAGACAACAAGCCGGAAGCCATCGCTGCCATGGATGCGGCTGCAAAAAAACACGGCGGCGGATTTCAAATTGTCACATTGCCGACCGTGTATCCCTCGGGCGGCGCAAAGCAACTCATCAAATTGCTAACCGACATCGAAGTTCCCGGCGGGCAACACGCGCCGGAATATGGCGTGCAATGTTTCAACAGCGGCACCGCCTATAGCGTTTTTCGCGCGATCGATCTCGGCGAGCCGGTGATGACGCGCATTATCACCGTCACCGGCAACGTTCGAGCGCCGCAAAATTACGAAGCGTGTTTGGGCATGTCATTCCAAGAGCTGCTCGATTTAGCGGTCGAAGAAAAAGACACCGATGGGCACATCGTCGGTGGCCCGCTGATGGGTTATCGCATCGAATCGGCCGACATGCCGTTGGTAAAAGCTGCGAATTGCATCATCGCCACATCGAAGAAATTGTTTCCGCGCGCAGCACCGGCCTTGCCCTGTATTCGCTGCGGACAATGTGTCGAAGCCTGCCCGGCGGATCTGTTGCCGCACGACATGTATTGGTATGCCAAGGCGAAAAATCTCGATCGGGCGGCGGACTATTCAGTGCGTGACTGCATCGAATGCGGCGCCTGCAATTACGTCTGCCCTAGCCGCATTCCACTGTCGCAATATTTCAAACAAGCAAAAGTCGAGCTCGCCCAACAAGACCGCGCGAAGACACTTGCGGATACCTCATTACAGCGCTTTGAGCGGCGCGAAGAACGGCTCGCTCGCCTACAAAACGAGAAAGAGAATTCTCGCGCGTCTGATTCCTCGTCGGACGAAATCTCCTCCGAGCAATCCGAAACCGAACTCAAAAATACCGCCGTACAAGCCGCCCTTGCGCGAGCACGGGCCCGACGCGCCAGCCAAGGCGATGCCTCGCCATGAAGACCACAGCGATCACGGGCAAGCTTTCGGTCACCACCGTCATGTTCAAAGTGCTGCTCGGTTTAGTGCCGGGCGTTATCGCCTATGTCTATTATTTTGGTCCCGCAATTTTAGTTTCGATCGCGATCGCCAGCGTCACTGCACTCGTTGCCGAAGCCATTCTGCTACTCGTTCGGCGCAAACCGGTTTGGCCGTTCGTAAGCGACTTAAGCGCGCTGCTCACCGCCTGGTTGCTTGCGCTTTCCATGCCACCCCTATCGCCCTGGTGGCTCACGGTCACCGCAACGCTATTTGCAATTGTTATTGCGAAACATATTTTCGGCGGTCTCGGCTATAACCCTTTCAATCCAGCGATGGCCGGTTTCGCGGCTGCGCTTATTGCATTTCCTTCGCAGATGAGCCACTGGTCGCCGCCGAACGAAATCGCTTCAACCCGCGTTGAGTTTCGCGATCAACTCAATCACATCTTCCCGGAATTCGCCAACAAGCGCTTCGTGATCGACGCAGAATCCATGGCGACGCCGCTTGATACGCTGAAGGTGCACGTCAGCACCAAAGAAAAAATCGACGATTTTTCCTACATGCCTATCTTCGGCAAGCTCGCTGGCAAAGGCACGGAAATGATCGCCCTGGCCTATTTGCTCGGCGGTTTATTTTTGTGGCAGCAACGCTTAATCACCTGGCATTTACCCCTCGCATTTCTAGCGGTGATGGCGGGCATGGCGGAATTCTTTCATCTACTTGATCCGAACAAACATGCCAGCGCGATGTTTCATTTATTCGGTGGCGCGACCGTTCTCGGCGCGTTCTTCATCATCACCGATCCAGTTTCTGCAGCAACAACGCCAAAAGGTAAACTCATTTTCGCCGCCGGTGCCGCGTTTCTAACGTTCGTCATTCGCGTCTTCGGCGGTTATCCCGATGGCGTCGCTTTTGCGGTACTGTTTATGAATATGTGCGTACCGCTGATCGATGCCTATACCATCCCGCCCGTATTTGGACGCAAACCGAAGAAGCCAGCAATGGAGTCCACGCGTTGAAACTACTTCCCGCCTTCAATAAACGCAATGCACTTATTCTCGCAGGCGTAATCGCGCTGGGCCTCGCGATCCTTGCACCGATCAACTCCGTTACCCGTGAAATCATCATCAAGCGCGAAGAAGAAGAAAAAATGCGCGTGATCGGACAAATTTTGCCGCCCGAGTTGTACGACAATCGCCTACTGCGAGATAGCGTAAAAGTATTACCCGATCAAGAATTACTCCACACCCGTCATCGCAGTGTCGCCTACCGCGCGCGCTTGCAAGGCAAACCCAGTGCCGTCGTATTCGAAATGACCGCACCGGATGGCTACAGCGGCAATATCTTTCTAATCATCGCGGTAAAAGAAGATGGTGCCGTCGCGGGTGTTCGCGTTCTCAACCACGAAGAAACGCCTGGCCTCGGCGATTATATTGAAATCGTCAAAAGCAATTGGATAAAAATTTTCGGCGGCGCAGCGCTAAAAAATACCAGCGACGCGCGCTGGGAAGTCCGCAAGGATGGTGGAAAATTCGACTTCGTCGCGCGCGCGACGTTATCAGCGCGAGCCATTGTTCATGCCGTGCATCGGGCGTTGAAATACTACGAGACTCACAAGGAAGAATTGTTTCGGGAAACATAGTTTGGATTGATTCAATTCTAGGGGGTGTAGCGCATAAATTCTCGTTTGAATCGTCCGTGTCCGGCCAACTGCGGAGCCCTCTGTTGCCTCGACGTCAGATTGCCGAACCCGAAATCCTCGCGCAAATCTAAGTTAACGACGAACTCAGTACTTATCAACAAGACAGCAAGCGGAATGTTCCGATTGACTTACATATGAACCTTCGCTTGGCGATCGCTCATGAACGTGCGTTAGTGGTACGCGCTGGTTCGCGGCAAAGGCAGCACCATCGCTAGGCCGGCGTCCACGCTTATAAGTTGTCCGGTGATGTGAGCCGCGGCGGGCGAGAGCAAGAATACGATCGTACCAGCCACTTCATCGGGCTCACCAATGCGTTGAGTCGGAATCATTGCTGCGAAGCGCGCTTCTGCTTCCGCTGTTGCGATGAAACGCTGCGTGAACGGGGATCGTATGAGCCCTGAGGCGACGATGTTGACGCGAATTCCTTTGGCGGCATACGTCGCGGCAGTACTCATCGCCAGCGCTGTCACAGCCGCCTTAGCCGCCGCGATCGCCTCGTGATTAGCGAACCCCGAATGCGCGACTATCGAACTGGTGAGTACCGCTTGGGCCGGTAACCCCGCCTTTGACGCCTGGACAATGAACCACTTCAATAAATTGAAAGAGGTGGTGGTGGCTGTGCGGGCGCTTAGCGCTTCAAGTTTTGCAATGTCACGTGCCGTGATCAAAAGCGCATGCCCGAGAGACGCAAGTTGCACGGTTAAGGCACTACCAATTGCGCCGGTAGCACCGGCGACAAGAATCTTCATACGAAATTTGCTTTATGATTTGCACGTCAACGATTCGCTGCCAAATGGACAGTATTGTTTAGGCCTTCTTTGCCTAGATGGTGCACCAGCCCTTCACGTTTACTTGCTTACCCGCAAACAGTGGGCAGTTACCCAAGGATCAGTCGCCTTGGATTGCCACAAAACACGATTGCCGCATATTTGCGTACTTGCGTGTTTGGGGTATTTCTTGCTATCGACCTTGACACTGCTATGAACGTAACCGCGGGGCGACCGCCTGCCCACTGGTTTCGTCGCGTTTCGTCGCGGCGAATGCTTGCTTTGTCATCATCGCCGCACTGGTTGCAGCGAGGGAGGTAATGAATGTACGTCTGGTGGTAGTCATAGGTTCTTTGAAGCATGTGCCAAGCGAGAAGGATCTCGAAGCCTGGCTTGCGACAACGCGAACGAGCCGATCTGCGCAGCGGATGGGGTTTTATCGTTTCCTATTAGCGAATGGAATCATTAGAGCTCGACGACGTTAGCGGTTCTAAGACTCGGGCTTGCCTCAGGTTTCGCGCCAACACGGTTGATCTCTTTAGGCAAAGGCGATATTTTCTTGAACTCATATACGGTTAATGCCATCCCGAGTCCCATCAGCGCGAAACAAAACATGCCCGTGTAGAGGAGTGTTGAGTTATCCATGTCGCTGTCCTTTCATGCTAAGTACCTTGAAATAGATGCCAAAACACAGGATCGATGGCACCCAGGTTGCGGTGAATAAGCCTTGGTCTTTTTGGCCGTTGAACCACAGATAGGCCGTCACAGCAAAAGACACCATCACGGCAAGAAGGATACAAACATCAGACATTTTGAACATACTTAGTCCTTTAGTAGTTGAAGCGGTCAATAGACAGAGGCGCAATAATGTTTTCATCACGACTCCCAAAACCCCCAAGCGGCGATCATCAGGGAGCCAACCACGGCACCGGCGTGGACCCGTAACTGTGGTTCACCCTGCAACTCAAGCACGAACGGGACGATTTGAAGAATGCCCAGCGGTAACCATGCAAGAAAGACCAGCGCCAAACTGAATGCACACCGCCCGATAGGCCGTCTTAAGTTCGTAAGCCGCACCGTCATTAAATGGATCGCATAGAGTAAGAGCGTTCATTGGGCAATCTTCGCCGGAAGGGAAAGAAAGTCAGGCGTTACTCGCCTGACTTTCTTACTCGCTGCTTTTAGTTAGGTAGTATTACGCTATCGATAACGTGAATGACACCGTTGGTCGCGGCGATATCGGTTGCCGTTACTTTGGCCTTGTCGACCATCACACCGCCTTCAGTGGTGATGGTCATGCTGCTACCTTCCACCGTTTTCACCGGACCGGCTTTAACATCGGCCGCCATGACTTTTCCGGCGACGACGTGGTACGTCAACACTTTGGCAAGCTTGGCTTTGTCAGCCAGCAATGCGTCGAGCTGATCCTTTGGAATTTTCGCGAATGCTGCGTCGGTGGGTGCGAAAACAGTAAACGGGCCCTTGCCTTTCAGTGTTTCTACTAGACCGGCCGCTTGAACGGCGGTTACCAGGGTCTTGAACGATCCCGCGGAGATCGCGGTGTCAACGATATCCTTTTGCGCGGCCATGGCGGGTACAGCCGCGACGGTGCTAGCTACGATTCCGAGAGTGGTGACGAATTTAAGCAATTTCATTTTGAGTCCTTAGAGAGAGTTAAAGTAAAGCGGGTTATAAAAACAAATCTATCCGCACTGCGGAAGACTTCATTAAGCCCCCAGTAACGGGGCAGAATCTTGGTTAATCGGATGTTGCAAACGGCTACGGCAACGGTCGTACGTGTGTCGTTAGATCGGTTAGCGGTTTAATCAAAAACTACGTCACCCGGGATCGCGCGAGTGAACGTGGCCTGACTAGAAATTTCGACTCGCCATCGGGCGCCTTGCCGAACCGCGGCTTACACTCAGGCGACATTGGTGTCATCAAGGCGACAGTCTTGGCGCTTTTCGAAAGCATCCGGCGGTCAAGATTTAAGATCAAATTCCGCCCCCGAGGCTGCGGGGCTGGTTGCATACAGGCCACGTCGCGCGTGACCGCCGTCTCAGAAGGCACTTTTTCAACGCGGGGTCTTGCGGCTGCATCAAAACTCATCGTGACCGAGATCCAGGCCGTTAAGAGCGAGGCAATCACCATCGTCAATCGATTCATAACGGGCGCCAATTAAAAATCACAGGATGAACAGGGTTGAAAAGCAATATCAGGCGTTAGTGGGGACTAGCCTTTATTTGCCTCAACGCCGCGGGTTGTTATGCGTGACGCACAAGCCGCATTCAGCGCGGACGATTCCTCGGGGCTTGAAGGCGCCATGAACGCCGGTGCGCCGAGTTCTTTATCAGTCCAAACTGTTTCGCCGTTGCCGAAGTGGCCACTGAACATTTGCCATGACGCGAGTGACACCTTGCCGGACTCGCAATTGGCCACGTATCCAAGCTTGACCGAGCGATGGGGGTAGAGCATTTCATTCGTGGTAGGGTCGCTTCCCAGGGTGATCAGTTGCTCATAACTACGCATAACCTCAATGGTCACAAGTTTCCCCGTTTTTGCCACCGACGCGATATCTAACAAGACGGTTCCTTCTGCGTTATCCGCAACGGTAATCCATTCAGGCGCAGCGACGGCTGACATTGAAAAAACCAGAGTTGAAGCGGCGATAAGTTTGGTAATCATGAAAGTCTCCTAAGTGAAATATTAAAGTCAGGGCCGGCGGTTAAATGTATATGTTTCGTTTCATTACAAACAATATACATTGATCATTATTGAGTTGTCAACACATATACAACTTTATTTTCTCACAGGCGATCTTTCGGATCTGGGAAACCGGAAGGCTGTATGAGGAAAACAAGGGTATTGTCATTATTTATCATGTAGATATGTTTTAAACGACCTGACAAATAGGCGCCGAACACAATCCCATATTCATGATATTTCGCTTTTGTTTCAATCTTTATGTATACTTCTTGTACATATTCTGTAACGTCTATAAGTGACCGATCAACGTTCAACAATAAGGAGTCGCAACCGATGTCAACACGCACAACTAGCACCGACGAGCAAGCGCTTTTCTCCATTGGCGTGCTAGCCCGCCTGACGGGAATCAATCCAGGAACATTACGTATTTGGGAGCGTCGGTATCAGATCGCCAACCCCATGCGTAGTGGCGCGCGGGACAAACGCATGTATTCGCAAAGCGATATTGATCGGCTCTCGTTGGTCAAAATCTTGGTTGATAGCGGCCATCCGGTCAGTAGCGTTGCTCAGTTGTCGATTGATGACTTACGTTCGCGGTTAAAGATGTCCGCGGACCGGGTATCGAAGGACGTATCGACAAAGACCCAGCCGAGCCGCGTGGTAGTGCTGGGCGAGGCCCTTGCGGTTCGTTTTGCCGAGCACAAAGGTCAACTGCGAGAGATTGAAATTTGCGGCCTGTTTAGCAGCGCGGCGGAATTGGATGATAAGGCGCGCGCGCTTGCACCCGAAGTGTTGGTGGTCGAGTATGCAACGCTGCAACGTGAGACGCTCGGCGACATTTGGCGCCACCTCGCCGTGACGGGGGTGCGCCATGCGGTGGTCATCTTTGGTTTCGGTGCGCAGCGATCGGTCAAGGATCTCGAGCGCGCCGGCGTGTTGTGCTTGCAAGCCCCCGTCACGCTTTCCGAGATCGAGCGTGCATGTGCGAGCGCGCGCGGCGCCTCGGTTCTAAAGATCGAGGAGACTATCACGACTACTGCGGGGGTTCCGCCGCGACGGTTTTCCCCTGATCAACTGGCGCGAATTGCCGCGAGTGCGACGCCGATGAAATGCGAATGTCCGCACCATCTGGTCGATTTAGTGAATAGTTTGGTGGCATTCGAGACCTACAGCAATGAGTGCGTAAACCTTTACCCCCACGATGCGCAGATACATGAACTGCTCCATACCACGACGGCCGCGGCGCGCGCGCTGATGGAAACAGGGCTCGCTAAAGTGATCGAAGCCGAGGGAATTTCGGCGGACTGAGTTTCGGGCTTCGAACATCATTCGATGCGGCCGATAAATCTTGAAACGGTACTAACCCCGGATACTAATTGGTTCTGGGTAATCGAAGGTAATATTGAGGAGTGATCTTTTGGAAAAAATATTGCAGCAAGCGGATGTGAGTCTGAAGCTACTTAAAGTGCTTTTAGAGAATAGCTTTGACTCGATTCTAATCACGGATGCGACGGTTTCAGGGAAAATTGTTTACGCAAACAAGGCATTTAAGAAACTGACCGGATACGACCCATCTGAGGTCATCGGAAAAACACCGCGAATCCTGCAGGGAATAGGGACCGACAAGAAGGTGATTGCGCACCTCGCTCAGTCCCTAAAAAGCGATGGTCGTTTTGAAGGTAAGGCGATAAACTATAAAAAAGACGGAACGCCTTTCATCATGCACTGGCGAGTTTTGCCAGTGAAAATCGGGAAAAATACCAAGGTCTGGGTCGCCATTCAACGCGAAAGCTCGGGTATTTAGTTAATGCACGTCCGCTAACGTCCCGCAATCCAATCAATTGGGTACGTTAGCCGATTTTTTCAGGTTACAACATCTACCGACCACGCAAAAGCGGCCTGTCGCGGCTATCGTACGTGGGTCGATTCTTCCCAAAATGCAAGCAGCTGCTCGAAAACGTCGACGGCTGTCATGCTGTTTTGCCTTGCATAGCCTGCAGCTTTTGGATCTATGCATTGCCTGAATCATTGGTAAACTGGCTTTCGATACACGCCAAATAGTTCGTTCAAAAGCAAACTCGCAATCACGATTGCGCCGCCAGTCAACGCTAAATCACTCGGCCGCTCGCCTACGCTCCACCATACCCAAAGTGGCGCGAGGATGCTTTCTAGTAATCCAATTAAGCTGATTTCGGCGGCCGTTAAATGCGGCGTGGCGCGCACGAACAAAATACAGCCGATCGCTAATTGCACTATGCCCATTAGCGCAAGCAATGTGAGATCGTGTCCCGATGCTTGAAACGGCCACGCTAGCGGCAGGGTCAACAAAGCTGAAATAAAACTACCGATGAGCACGGCCATGACCATATCTGCTTGCGCGTGGCTTTTTCGCAGGATGACGACGTTGATGCCATAGGCGATCGGGACGAACAGCGCGACGAGATTTCCAATCATGCGCCCTGACCCGAGTGATTCGACGAACATCACCATCATGCCGATGAGTGCGCCCGTCATCGCAATCCAGGTTCGTACGGATGGCCGCTCGCGCAAAAAAATCCACGCCGCGATTGCAGCCATGAACGGTGCGAGACAGACAATTGCCTGAGTGTTGGCGACGGTCGTTAACGTCAGCGCGAGTAAAAAGAACGTGATCATGAGCGAGAACATAATGCCCGATGCGACGCCGTTCCAACCGATGCGACGCAGTTCAGCAATACTTTCGCGGCCGTGAGTGGCGCCTAGCCACAGCGCTAAAAACAAAAAGCTAAAACAGGAACGCCAGAACACCACTTCCCAATTGTTACCGACGCTGGTGTTGCGAACGATGATGCCCGAGAGACTCCAACAAATGCTGGCACCGACCATCAACGTAACACCGAGTGTACGCTGGTTCATATGTCTATTGTCATTGCGCCACCAATCGCGTGGATTGTGGTTCGTGGCAGCGCATGCCTGAAGAGGCGCATGGATACTGGGTGGCCTAGGGCCATTGACTCTGCAGACATCACGAATTTTGTTGATTGGAATGATATTGTTTACTTGATGGTGGATCCGCTTTGCTTGATCCATCGCTACAAAGTTGTCATCGCGAGTTGCCTGTAACGGATCCGCTGATACAGGCAGCTCGCAATGACAACTTAGGAAATCAAAAAATCTAGTAAACCGCCCGCCCACCGGTAATATCGAATACGCCGCCGGTCGTGAACGAGCAATCACCTGACGACAACCACGCCGCCATCGCAGCAATTTCTTTCACGTCGACGAATCGTCCCATCGGGATTTTCGACAACATGAAATCGATGTGTTGCTGCGAAATTTGTTTGAAGATATCGGTCTTCGCGGCGGCGGGCGTGATGCAATTGACCATGATGCCGTGAGTCGCTAATTCTTTGCCAAGGGATTTCGTCATACCGATCACGCCAGCTTTTGCCGCGCTATAGGCCGACGCGTTGGCGTTACCTTCTTTTCCCGCGATAGACGCGATACTGACGATGCGGCCGTAGCCGCGCTTCATCATCCCCGGCACCAGCGCTCGGCAGCAAAGGAACGGCCCGACCAAATCGATCTCGACCACCTTACGAAAATCCGCTGGAGAATATTCCCAGAGCTTCACCGTCGGCCCGGCGATACCGGCGTTGTTGATCAAAATATCCACCGCGCCGAATTGTTTTTCTGTTGCGGCCAACGCTGCATCGATATTCTGCTCGCTGGTGATGTCGACTTTGGCGGACATGACTTTTCCAGGTGCGGCTAAGTCCTTCTCGGCCTGAGCCATGGCCTCGGCATCGACGTCCCACAACGCCACTTTTGCACCGGATTGCAGCAGGCGTTCCGAAATAGCGTAGCCGATTCCACGCGCGCCACCGGTGACGATCGCGACTTTTCCTGCCAGGTCAATTTGATTCATGTTTTGCTTTCGAGTTGGTTGGAATTAGAGAGTGATGCAATTATATCGAACAACTTACTGATGTTTTTTTGAAACCATAACCTATTTTGAAATGAGCTGATCTTATTTTATGCCCTGCCCTCACCCCTCTCCCACACCCGAGACAGGGGATTTCCCCCCGTAGACGGGACACCCAGTTAATTACGCTTGCGGCTCGCCCGTGTAACACCCGAAATACTTCGAACACTTTGCAATACCAACTGTAACTTTGTCAGATCGGGAACTTCCACTGTAAACATCATCGTGGCAAACGCTCGACGCGTCAGTGTATTCGCCGCGGTCACATTCACGTGCTCGCGCGCGAAGGCATCGGAAATATCTCGCAACAAACCGGCGCGATCTTCGGCGTCGACTGTAATATCCACAGCGAACGGCCCTTTCATATCGCGTCCCCAATCGGCAGGCATCATGCGCTCGCGACGTTCTTCGTCCAAGCGCAGAATGTTGCTGCAATCGGCACGATGCACCATCACGCCGCGCGACTTCGTAACGAATCCGACAATCGTTTCCGGCGGCGCCGGTTTGCAGCATTTCGCCATCACCGTCGCGATATTATTCACACCCAATACCAAAATTCCGCTGGACGTAGTGATCGCTTTTGCCGTGTGCGTGACACTCGCTGCGGAGATTTCAGCCACCTCTGCCACAAACACTTGTTGAATCTGCCGTGTCGTAATCTCGCCATGACCAATCGCCGCGAATAATTCATTCACACCAGAACACGAAAGGCTAGCTGCCATCTCTTCGAGAGCGACGCCGGTTTTGCCAGCGCGTTGCATTTCTTTTTCCAAAACTGCACGGCCGCTGTTGATAGCAGCAGTCAACTCCTGATGATTAAACCACTGCCGCACCTTCGCCATGCCACGATGGCTGGCGAGATAACCCAAATTTACGTTAAGCCAATCACGGCTCGGTCCACCCCGCTTCGCGGAAATGATTTCGACATGCTGCGCATTCTGTAACATGTAATTCAGCGGCACGATCGCGCCGTCAACTTTCGCGCCGCGGCAACGATGACCCAGATCCGTATGAACGTGATAGGCAAAATCCACCGGCGTTGCGCCGCGCGGCAGATCCACTATTTGACCTTGCGGCGTCAGGACATAAACGCTGTCTTGAAATAATTCACTGGAACGTTTCTGGCCGATCTCGTCGCGCCAATTCAATACCTGGCGTAACCAGGCGATTTTTGCTTCATATTTGCGATCGCCCTTGCCACCCTCTTTGTAGCGCCAATGAGCCGCGACACCGAACTCCGATTCGCGGTGCATCTCGTGAGTGCGAATTTGCACTTCCAGCGTACGGCCTTCCGGTCCGATCACCGCGGTATGGAGCGAGCGATAACGATTGCCCTTCGGTTGCGCGATGTAGTCATCGAATTCTCCCGGAACCGGTTGCCAGAGGTTATGTACAACGCCGAGCACCGTATAACATTCGCGCACGTCGTTAGTTAACACGCGCAAGGCACGCACGTCGTAGAGTTCGTCGAACGCCAGGTTTTTGTCCTGCATTTTTTTGTAGATGCTATAGATATGTTTCGGTCGGCCGTGGACATCCGCGCCTAATCCTTCGGCCTCGATCGCATTGCGCAGCGATGTTCCGACGAATTCGATATAGTTCTCGCGATCACCGCGCCGCTCGTCAAGTAGGCCGGCGACTCGTTGATAAATTTCCGGTTGTAGAAAACGAAACGCGAGATCTTCCAGCTCCCATTTGAATTGCCAGACGCCAAGCCGATTGGCTAGCGGCGCATAAAGATTGAACGTCAGCTCTGCGGCGCGGCGCTGTGTCGTCGCGGCCGTGCTGATCATGCCGCGCATCGTGCTCACTTGTTCGGCGAGCTTGATCAACACGACTCGCATATCTTGCGCCATCGTCAGCAGCATCTTACGCACGCTTTCCAGTTGTTGCGCGCCGAGTGTCGCGCTTGCGTCGCTCAGTGTTTCAATGACGCGAATGCGCTTCAATCCGTCGATCAAACTCAACACATTCTCACCAAACGCGGATTCGATTCTTTCCCGATCCCAATCCGGAAATGCCGGCAGCAAAATCGCATTCATGCTGTCGGCATCCGCTTGCACTTCAGCCAACACCGTTGCGGTAGCGGCAGCCTTTTTCAGGACAGGCGTTGGATTTTCTAACTCGATCGCGAGCTGTTCGGCAAATTGTGTCAGCGCAGGCGAACCGCTTCCGGCCGCGCGATAACTTGCGAGCCATTGGGGTTCGGTTATTGATGCGTCAGCCAACGTGATGGCCTCGATCCGGCTAAAATTCGTTCAAGTAATAGTATAGCGCCGCGCGAAAATCTACCGGTCGTACCAATAGCGCCGATGGGTTTGGCGATAGGCCTCCGCGCGTACTTCATCGTCTTCGAAGTGGAACGTCACAGCGCCGTCGCGATCGCTGCGCAAGATCGTGGCACCCAAGGCGCCGTAGCGCTCGAGAATTTCATTTTTGGGATGGCCGAAGCGATTGCGATAGCCGGCGGAGACCATAACGAAGCGCGGCTGAACCGCGCGTAAAAATTCGTTGCTCGATGACGTTTTGCTGCCATGGTGCGGCGCCACCAATACATCGGACGCGAGCGCTTCGGTCGAATGCCGGGTCAATTCGAATTCGCTTTCTTGCTCTATGTCGGCTGGCAATAAAATGCTGCCAGCGCGCGAACTAATTTTCAATACGCAGCCGCTATTATTCTCTTTCGCTGCCGCGACGTTCATCCAAGGACTTGGATGAAGCATATCGAAACGCACGCCGTCCCACTGCCAACTCTGCCCTGCGCTACAGGGAACAAAACGCTTGGCGTTTATTGCGATGGGATGCGCCGTCGGCAAGCTTGCGGCGATCCAATCGATTGGCATGCCATGCATCACCGACAGCGCGCCACCACTGTGATCGCTATCCGCATGGCTAACGATCATGCCGTCCAAACGCTGCACACCGACAGCGCGAAGATAGGGTGCGACGACGCGATTTCCGCTATCAGCCTCGCTGTTGAATTTTGGACCGGTGTCGTAAAGCAATGTGTGTTGCTTGGTTCGAACAACGATCGCAAGCCCTTGACCCACATCTAAGGTGGTCACCCAAAATGCATCACCGTTTGGCCGCAGTGCGGATAGGGCGAACAAAGGCAACATGCCCAACACGCCGAGCCAGCGCGCGGGAAATCCACGTGGCAGTAACAACCAGCCAGCGCCGATTATTCCCGCTACGATTGTCCATGGTTGTGGTGCCGGGCCGACCCATTGCCCGAAAGGCACGTCCCGCGCGGCTTCCAGGCCATGCATGCCGAAGGCCAAGGCGTGATGGGCCCCTTGGAGCAATGCCTCGCAACCCGGCAACAATCCAATAAGCGTGAGTGGAACCACTAAAAAACTGACCAAGGGAATGGCGATTGCGTTGGCGAGTGGCGAGACGATCGAGACTTGCTGAAACATTGCGATCAACAAGGGTACGAGTCCGAGCGTCACGGCCCATTGAATGCGCGCGGCGTTAACGAGACGTTGTCGAACCGTCGAGCTCAGGGTTTCTGTCACTTTGCCGTTACGATTTGCAGTGACATAAAAAATCAATGCCACGGCACCGAACGATAACCAGAACCCAGCCGCGTTGACCGCCCATGGATCGAACAACAACACGACAAAAAGCGCAGCGCACAATACTTGCGTCGGAGCGACCATACGATCGCGCAACAACACGATGGCAAATACCGAAACCATTAATAACGTCCGCTGCGTGGGTATCGATAAGCCCGCCAATGTCGAATAAGCCAGCGCTGCGCCAACCCCGGCAATGGTCGCGGCTTTGCGTGCCGGCCACCACAGCGTCAAGCGAGTCGATCGTCGCCACACGAAATAGGCGAAAGAAAAAATCAAACCCGCGATCATCGTCACATGCAAACCGGAAATACTGATGAGATGGCCGATGCCGGTCTGCCAAAATAAATCCCAATCCGCTTGTGCGATGGCGCTTTGATCGCCGATAGCCAGCGCGATCAGTACCGAACCATAGCGCTGACCCTGCAGCGCCGATTGCATGTGTAATCGAATCGATTCGCGTGCCTGCTCAATGGCGTATCTTACGGAAAATTCGGCCATACCGATGCGCACGTGTTCGGATTTGTCGCGCACATAACCAGTCGCGCGAATGTTTTGTTCCAACATCCAAGCTTCGAAATCGAAACCGTGAGGATTCGCGTTTCCATGTGGGCGCTTCAGGCGAACGCTGAAGCGCCAGCGCTCGCCCGCATGAACCGGCGATTGCATTGCGCCGTCACGTTTGAAGTACCAACTCAAACTAAGGTGACGCGGGACGACGGCTTGCGGCGTAAGAATTTTCTCTACATCTAAGCGAAAGCGAACGCCGTGCTCACCGAAGGTCGGCATGCTTGCCACAACGCCAACTATTTCAATGTCTTTACTTTCCCAATGCGTTGGCAACAATTCCGCCAGTCGATACTGGGCAAACAGGGTTGCCCAGAGAAAACCAGCGACGCCGGCGGCAACAACAACTAGGGATCGGCGAACAACTAATTTAGTGGGAAAAAAAATTCGATACGCTAACGTGAGCGCAACTAAGAATGCCCCAAGAACCAGCACCCAGGCGGCTCCTGGCAATACCCCTTGCGATTGCAACAGCCAAATTCCGAGCGCGAACGAAATAATGGCGAGGCGCACGGCATCGTTCCAAAAAAACTATGCGCCGCTTAAGCGGCCATCGACCAGATGCAAAGTACGACCGGTTTTCGCTGCTAAATCCGGATCGTGCGTAACGATGACGAGGCTGGTTTGGTATTTGTGATTTAGCGACAGCATTAAGTCAAACACGCCTTGCGCCGTATGCCGATCCAGATTGCCCGTTGGCTCATCCGCCAATACACAGGCCGGTTTCGTCACTAGCGCACGGGCAACTGCGGTGCGTTGACGCTCGCCGCCGGACAACTCCGCTGGCGTGTGATTGACGCGATGGTCAAGCCCGACATCTTTCAAAATGACCCGCGCTTGCTCATAGGCGTTGTCGCGATTTTCACGTCGAATCAACAACGGCATCGCGACATTTTCTAGCGCAGTGAACTCGGGCAATAAATGATGGAACTGATACACAAATCCGAGTGCTACATTTCGCAATGCGCCAAGGGTCGGCTGCGACAACTTGCTAATGTCTTGGCCTTGCAACATCACGCTGCCTTCAGAAATATCGTCCAAGCCGCCGAGCAAATGCAGCAGCGTGCTTTTGCCGGAACCAGACGCACCGACGATGGCAAGGGTTTCACCGGCTTTCACGTCCAGATTGATGCCGAATAACACTGGCACCTCGACCCTGCCCTGTCGATAGGTCTTGTGCAAATTGCGGCAGGAAATCACCAAGTTATCGTCACTCATAACGCAACGCATCCGCGGGTTTGATTCGTGACGCACTCAAGCTTGGATAAATCGTTGCGAGCAGCGTCAATATGAATGACACGAGCGCAATTAAACCCACGTCGCGCCAGATTAATTCAGACGGCAACTCGCTGATGTAGTAAACACTTTTGTCCCAGAAATACGACACCGAAAGACTCTCTCGATAGCCGGCACGACCACATCAATGTTTTTTGCGAGCAACACACCGGTAACGACCACCCGATCAACGTTCCGAATATGCCAATTAACGAACCCTGCACCATAAAAATCTGCATGATGCTTCTTGGCGACGCTCCAAGCGTACGCAATATCGCGATATCCGATTGCTTGTCGGTCACCACCATCACTAAGGTTGAAACAATATTGAACGCGGCAACCAAGACAATCAAGAGCAAAATGATGAACATTACAGTCTTTTCGAGTTGCACGGCACGGAAGAAATTCGCGTGTGAACGTGTCCAATCGGAGATATACGCATCGGCGGAAATCATCGTCGTTAAATCCCGCGCGACTTTTGGCGCCAGGAAAAGATCGTCGAGCTTCAGACGAACGCCCGAGACTTTGTCCTCCATGCGATAGAGCTTTTGCGCGTCGGCTAAATGAATCAAGGCAAGCCCATTGTCGTACTCGAACATGCCGACCTCGAAAATGCCGACGACTTTAAATTGCTTCAAACGCGGGATTAATCCCGCGGGCGTGACCTGTCCCTGCGGAGAAATTAGCACGACTTTGTCGCCCGGAAATGCATGCAGGCTGCGCGCCAGTTCGGATCCTAAAACAATCCCGAATTCACCCGCCTTGAGGTCAGTCAGCTTGCCGTTTTTCATGTGCGTGCCGATATCGGCCACTTGCTCTTCCAACTCCGGCTCAATGCCGCGAATAATCGCGCCACCGACATTGCTGTCGAGCGCCAACATCGCTTGTGCCATCACGAATGGTGCAGCAGCGATGACATTTTTTTGCAGCTTCGCATCGGCGGCCACTTTTTGCCATCCGGCAATAGTGTTATCGACACCGGAAATTTGCACGTGCGATGCGACACCAAGAATGCGCGCGCGCAATTCTTTCTGAAATCCATTCATCACCGACAATACGGTAATCAATGCCGCGACACCCAGGGCAATGCCCAGCATCGAAATCAGCGAGATGAAGGAAATAAAATGATTGCGCCGCTTGGCGCGCGTATAGCGCAGGCCTACGAAAAGTTCAAAGGGTTGCAAGACTATTCATTCTTCTTTAAAGATATGATTTTGCCACAACGCGGCAAAGCCGTCGTATTAGCGAGTGATAGAATCCCTTCGACATGTCATTTGATTTCCTGCTTCCCGGTTTGCTAGATTCACCCTTTCCGCAAAAAATTCGCGAGTTCGCGCCGGCATTGGCAAGCCTTCTGGCGCGCGCGTCGATGGTTTCCTATCCCGCCGAATCGAAGGAAATGTGGATCGCACGACGGTTTGAGCTAAGCGCATTCGCAGCCGTCGCCTCGCGCGCGGAACGCATTTCCCACGCCGATGCGAAGTATTGGCTACGCGCCGATCCCGTTCATCTTTCGGTGAATCGCGATCGCATCGTTTTGCTTGATGCAAGCCAGCTCGAAGTAACGTCAGCAGAATCTACGGCGCTGGTCGCGACACTACAGGCGCATTTCGAAAGCGATGATCTGGCATTTGTCGCGCCTCATGCGGAACGATGGTATGTCACGAGCGAGAAGGCCATCGGCATTCGCACTCATCCCGTGAGCACGGTTCGTGGGCGGAATGTAGCGAGTTATTGGTTCGACGGTGTCGATCGCGCTTTGTGGCAAACGCGTTTGAGCGAGATGCAAATGTTGCTTCATGCTCATCCGGTGAACGAGGCGCGCGAAGCCGCCGGACAGTTGCCGATTAACGGCGTTTGGTTTTGGGGTGAAGGTGAAATGCCTTCGACTGTTAAAAACAATTATGCTCAGATTGTAGCGAGTGACGTCGTGCTCGAGGGCATTGCGGTGTTATCTTCGGCGCCGTTTATCGAAGCGAGTCAATCTCGTTGGAGTGAGTTAACTTCGACGCTCAACGAAAATACCCTCGTCGCCCTTGATCAACTCGATGCATCATCAACATACGGCGAATGGGAAGACTGGCAAACATCGCTTTCGGCGCTCGATCGGAGCTGGTTCGTCCCGGCGCTCGCGGCGCTTAAAAAAGGCCAGTTGAAAACGATTAACATTTGCGCCCCCGGCAAAAACAACGGCAAAATGTTTTCGACATCGCGCATTGATCAACTTAAATTTTGGCGGCGTTCTCAAATCACATGACAAAAATTATTGAACGCGTGTACTCACAAGCGGACGCCGACCGGCTCGTCGCGGCGGGCATTCATCCCGTGTTGGCAAGAGTTTATGCGGCACGCGGAATTGGCTCGCCAACGCAACTCGACAACAAGCTCGATCAATTGCTGCCCTTTTCCGGCATGCGTAACGCGACGGCGGCAGCCATCTTGTTGGCTGATGCAATCGCCGCAAAACGTAAGCTAATGATCGTCGCCGACTACGACTGTGACGGAGCTACTGCGTGCGCGGTCGGCGTTCGCGGTCTGCGTTCGTTCGGCGCGGTAATTGATTATTTAGTACCCAATCGTTTCGAATACGGCTATGGCTTGACGCCGGAAATCGTCCGGCTCGCGCATGAGCGCGGTCCCGACATTTTGATCACCGTCGATAACGGCATCGCCAGCACTGACGGCGTGGCAGAAGCAAAGCGTCTTGGCATGCAGGTACTGATCACCGACCACCACTTGGCCGGCGATGCACTGCCCGATGCTGATTGCATCGTCAATCCGAATCAGCCGGGCTGCGGTTTCCCGAGCAAATCCATCGCAGGTGTCGGCGTGATGTTTTACGTGCTGATGGCGCTGCGAGCCGAACTGCGTTCGCGAGGGCATTTCAATGGCAACAGCGAACCCAACTTAGCCGCGCTGCTCGATATCGTCGCGCTTGGCACCGTCGCCGACGTCGTGAAGCTAGACGACAACAATCGCCGCTTCGTCGACCAGGGGGTTCGCCGCATCCGCGCGGGACACGCTTGCGCCGGCATCAAGGCGCTGTACCGCATCGCCGGTCGGGAGCCGCGAAAAGCCTCGACCTATGATTTAGGATTCGTCCTCGGCCCGCGCCTTAACGCAGCCGGAAGATTGGAAGACATGTCGCTCGGAATTGAATGCCTGCTGACCGACGACGAAAATAAAGCTGCACAACTCGCCCAACAACTCGACGCGCTGAACAAAGAACGGCGCGAGTTGCAAACCGATATGCAAGAGAGCGCCCTCGCCGACTTAGAAGAATTCGACGCGAGCGATCGCGTGAGTTTGTGTGTGTTCGATCCTACATGGCACCAAGGCATCGTCGGCTTGCTCGCTGGGCGATTGAAAGATAAGTTCCATCGCCCGGCCATTGCTTTCGCGCGCGGCAGCAATGGCGAATTAAAAGGTTCGGGCCGCGCGATTTCTGGATTGCACTTGCGTGACGCGCTGGATCTCATCTCGAAAAAATCACCGACTCTCATCAGCAAATTCGGCGGCCACGCTGCTGCTGCAGGCTTAAGCATTCGCGAAGAATCATTCACAGACTTCGCCGCACAATTCGAAGCGACCGTCGCGAAACTCTTGTCCGCGGCGGATCTAGAGCAGGTGATCGAAAGCGACGGAGAATTAGGCGCGGGCGACATGAAGCTTCCGCTTGCGCGCGAACTGACCAGCCAAGTTTGGGGCCAAGGATTTGCTGCGCCACTGTTTAGCGGCGTTTTCAATGTCGCGAGCCAGCGCATCGTCGCGGAAAAACATTTGAAGTTAAAGCTCACGCAAGGCAAACACGAATTCGATGCGATTTATTTTTCTCACGTCGACGTGATGCCAAAAACCGTCCGATGTATTTACCGACTCGCGATCAATGAATATCTTGGCTTAGAAGACGTTCAATTGACCTTGGAATACTGTACCGCAGGGTAAATCGTCGGCCTTCGTGTATTCGTCTCGAATTTGTAATAGAATTAGAGAATTAACAGCGTAATCGAAGGCTATTTCGATACACGTAAATCAACTATTTTCCACTCGCTGCGCAATAACTGCATTCGATTCAATCCTTTGTGAGCGCGTATCTTCAATTACGACAACGAAAGTGATTTCATGACGACACTGAACGAAGAACAGGCTCGCGCCTATATGCACAAACTGCTCGGCGCGATGAGCCAAAAAAATGGTTCCGATCTTTTTATATCGGCAGATTTTCCGCCGAGCATGAAAGCGCACGGCACCATGCAGCCGCTGGGCGCACAAAAGCTGACGCGCGAGATAACCAAGGTTCTCGCGCACTCGATTATGAATGACGAACAGCGTGAAGAATTCGCAAAGGAAATGGAGTGCAACTTCGCGATTTCCATTCCGGGCCTGTCGCGCTTTCGCGTCAATGTTTTCGTTCAGCAGCGCAATGTGGGAATGGTTATCCGCACTATCGCGGCGGAAATCCCGAATTTTGAGAAGCTCGGATTACCGGTTATTTTGAAAGAAGTGGTCATGCATAAGCGCGGGCTGGTGTTAGTGGTCGGCGGCACTGGTTCGGGAAAATCTACGTCTTTAGCGGCGATGATCGATCAGCGCAATCGAACCTCGGCGGGACATATCATCACGGTGGAAGATCCGGTCGAGTATGTTCACGAATCGAAAATGTCGCTGATCACGCATCGCGAAGTTGGCATCGATACCCACTCTTGGCATCACGCGCTAAAGAACACGCTACGCCAGGCGCCGGACGTCATTTTGATCGGCGAAATTCGCGACGCCGAAACCATGGAGCATGCCATTGCCTTCGCCGAAACGGGACATTTATGCTTGGGGACACTGCACGCTAACACTGCCAATCAAACCATCGAACGCATTATTAATTTCTTCTCCGAAGAACGACGCAATCAATTGCTCATGGATTTGTCCGCCAATCTGCGCGCCATCATTGCGCAGCGTTTAGTGCGTACCGAAGAAGGTAACGGCCGCAAAGCGGCAATCGAAATTCTTCTGAATACGCCAACGATTGCTGAGCGAATTTTCAAAGGCGAGTTCACTGAAATTAAATCCATCATGACGAAATCGCGGGAATTGGGAATGCGCACGTTCGACGGCGCTTTATTCGATTTGTATAACGATGGATTTATCAGCTACGAAGAAGCCATTCGCAACGCCGATTCTGCCAACGAATTGCGCCTGAATATCAAATTAAAAAGCGCACGCGGCGAACCCGCCTCGACTGCCGCCGCGGGGTTAACGCTGCATAGTGAAACCGCCGAGGCGGAAGAAAAATAGCACATCGTCCGCCGTGAGAAAATCACCGTTCTCGGCTACGGCGACAACGACGGTATTCACCTCAGGCAGCAGTCAAGCAGTTCGATTGCCGAAAGAGTTTTCACGAGTACCAAAAATGAAACTCGATAATTGGATTGCATAAGGGTTAACGGAATATGTATTACCGCGCGAGCAGCCTTGCCAGCAGCCGCGCCCTGCTTGCCTCGTGGCAAAGCATACTCGGAGAGCCGCATGAAAATTGGTCGTCAGGCATGCACACCAAGGCCAAGTAGCGCCGCACCGAACGAACAAATGCCAAGAACAACTCGCATCCAATGCCAGGACTTCCAGCGCGCCAACTCTAGCGAAAGTTCTTTCGCACTCAGCGTTGCTGTGGCAAGGCGCGCGTTAGCCTGTTTGAAATATCCGACGTAGGTTGCCAGAACACACATGAAGAGGACACAGGCGACAAGCGTTGGCCAGCGCCCGGCATCTGCCGTTATGAAGGACAACGCTGAAGCAGCGATGCTTAGAAACGACGGAACGATGGTGAGCGGCGCGAAGAAGCGATAGAGACGCGGCCCATATTCCTTGTGCAAGGAATAAAACGTATCGGCAGGCAGCGAGCGCCAATACGGAATAAAGATTGCACCTTCCGCGAGCAGCGCGCCAACGAGTAAGCCCATCGAACCTGCGGAGAGTAATTGGAGGGTGTTACAGAAAGTCATAGTTAACCGATCGCAATTGCGCTACTGGCCGTGGCCTTTGCGCCTCGACTAGGCACCTGCGTTTAGCTCTGCTTTTGATCACCGATCCGTCCAGGGATTGAATACCGGCACCGCCGCTCGCGTATATTGTGTGATATCTCGTGAGACGATCGTCAGGCCATGCTCAAGCGCAGTGGCCGCGATGATGAGATCGGGCTGAGAGAATGTATGCCCAACTTTACGGCCCTCCTCGACCAACAAGCGCCATTTGAACATCACGTCTTCACTGATCGTCAGCAGGCGTTGTTCGAACATCGGTCGCAATTTATGGGATAACCAATCCGAAAGTTCAGCGCGCTGATGAGGATCGTTGAGCAACTCAATACCAAACCGCATCTCGGCGAACGTAACGCTGCTGACGAACAGCCGCTCAAGTGGCTGGGCAGTAACGAAGGCAACGACTTTAGGTTCCGGTTTTTTGCGGCGAAGCTCGGAAAGGATGTTGGTATCGAGGAGCCAGTCAGTCACAGCGTGACATTACGGACAGGCAATGGCATACGTGCATGCTCGATCTCGATTTCGCGATGCGGCGATAATTGTATGGCAGCAATCAGCGCCGCGCCGGTCAAATCACCACTTAGCCGACGAAACTCCTCAGCCGCAATCACTACCACTTCATCGCGGCCGTGAACAGTCACGTGTTACGGCCCTTCATTTCTGGCTTTTCGCACCAGCTCGCTGAAGCGCGCCTTGGCGTCCTGCAACGGCCAATAACGCCCGCGTCGACGTGGAATAGTAGGCAACATGTCATCCGATAAACTAGTCAATCTGACCAAAATAGCATTGCAGGATTCGCCCCGTCAAGATTAATCCTTCGCCCTTCGCATGCCGTTTTCTACTGACCACCTAATTCTTACCGGGTACGAATCTATATTTCCTGACGACTCCCACGCCAACCTCCCCACCCCGCCTTCCTCCTAGCATGGCATACCCGAAGAACCGCACGCCTACGAGGTGGATCGGGCCATTACCTCCTGGCTTAGGAACATTTACGCCGAAATTTCAAACGTCACGTAATGTATAATTCAGCGTTTTAAGAATTCAGAATCATGGAAGCCGAACGTCTCAACGCCCTCTCCATTCAACTCGACGACTTGGCGCAGCGCGCCTCCGAGTTGCGGAGGTATCTTTGACTTCGATACCAAGCATTCGCGCCTCATCGAAGTAAACAAACTCGCGGAAGATCCGGCCATTTGGCAGGATGCGGAGAAGGCTCAAGATCTGGGCCGCGAAAAGAAAACCCTGGAAGGAATCGTGCTGACGTTGGAAAGCCTCGATCAATCGCTTTCCGATTCGCGCGAACTTTTTTCGATGGCGCGTGAAGAAAACGACGATGGCACGTTGACCAGCGTCGCGGATGATCTGCACGGTTCGGAAAAAACTATTGCGGATATGGAGTTTCGCCGCATGTTTTCCAACCCAATGGATCCGAACAACTGCTTCCTCGATATTCAATCGGGTTCTGGTGGCACCGAAGCGCAAGATTGGGCGCAAATGCTACTGCGTATGTATGTCCGCTACGGCGAGAAGCGCGGATACACCGTCGACGTCCTCGAAGAATCCGCCGGCGATGTAGCGGGCATTAAATCCGCCGCACTAAAAATCAGCGGCGACTATGCCTTCGGCTATTTGCGCAGCGAAACCGGCGTACATCGCTTGGTGCGAAAATCGCCGTTCGATTCCGGCAATCGCCGTCATACGTCGTTCGCCAGCGTTTTTGTTTATCCGGAAGTCGACGATTCCATCGAGATCGATATTAATCCAGCAGATTTGCGTATTGACACCTTTCGCGCCAGCGGCGCCGGCGGTCAGCACATCAACAAAACCGATTCGGCGATTCGCATTACGCACTTGCCGACCAACATAGTCGTGCAATGTCAGAATGATCGTTCGCAACACCGCAATCGCGCCGAAGCGATGGCCATGTTGAAATCGCGCTTGTACGAAGCGGAATTGCGCAAACGCCAAGTCGAACAGCAGAAACTTGAAGACTCAAAAACCGATATCGGTTGGGGACACCAAATCCGATCTTACGTATTGGATCAATCGCGCATCAAAGATTTGCGCACCAATGTAGAAGTCGGAAACACTCAATCGGTGCTCGACGGTGATTTAGATATTTTTATTAGCGCCAGTTTGAAGCAAGGAATCTAATGTCAGACCAACAAGAACCGATTCAAGATACCAATAAGATTATTGAAGAGCGACGTGCGAAGCTGAAGGCAATTCGCGCGCAAGGCCAAGCGTTTCCCAACGATTTTGATCGCAAACATTACGCGCAAGAATTGCATCAAGCTCACGGGCACAAAACCAATGAAGACCTCGACGCTTCCCCAGTGACCGTCGCGGTAGCCGGTCGCATGATGCTAAAGCGTGTGATGGGCAAAGCGAGTTTTGCAACGACTCAAGACATGAGCGGCCGCATTCAGCTTTACATCACCAACGACATTACTGGCGAGGCGATTCACGATTCGTTTAAGCATTGGGACATGGGCGATATTCTCGGAGCAGAAGGGACATTGTTCAAAACTAAAACCGGCGAGCTTTCAGTCAAGGTAAAGTCGTTGCGGCTACTATCCAAATCACTGCGACCGCTGCCGGAAAAGTTTCATGGCTTGAGCGACCAGGAACAAAAATATCGACAGCGCTATCTTGATTTAATCACCAACGAAGAAACGCGAAAAGTATTCATCACGCGCTCGAAAATAGTTCAAGGCATCCGCGAATTTTTGGTGACGCGCGGCTATCTTGAAGTCGAAACGCCGATGATGCATCCGATCCCCGGCGGTGCGGCCGCGCGGCCGTTCAAGACCCATCACAACGCCTTAGATATGGAGCTTTACCTACGCATTGCGCCAGAGCTTTATCTCAAGCGGCTCGTGGTTGGTGGCATGGAGAAAGTATTCGAGATCAATCGCAATTTCCGCAACGAAGGCATCTCGACGCGCCACAATCCCGAATTCACCATGCTGGAATTTTACGAGGCCTATCGCGATTATCGTTATCTGATGGATTTGACGGAAACGATGTTTCGCGATCTGGCACGTCAGGTGCTCGGCACGACCGAAGTCAATTATCAGGGTCAAATTATTGATCTCGGCAAACCGTTCGCACGTTTGACGATCACGCAAGCAATCCAAAAGTATTTCCCGAACTATTCAGAGGCGCAGTTAAATGATCGTGAGTTCGTTATCGCCGAATTAAATCGCCTCGGAACCGGGCCGAAATCGGGCGATGGCCTAGGCGGCATGCAGTTGACGTTATTCGAAGAGACTGCCGAGCCGCTATTGATTCAGCCAACCTTTATCATCGACTATCCTGCCGAAGTATCGCCACTCGCGCGACGCAACGATGCGCATCCCGAAATCACCGAGCGCTTCGAGCTCTTTATCGCCGGGCGCGAAATTGCCAATGGCTTCTCGGAACTGAACGATCCGGAAGATCAAGAAGCGCGCTTCGACGAACAAGTCAAACTGAAAGAATCAGGCGATCAAGAAGCGATGTTCAAGGATAAAGATTACGTCACTGCGCTGGAATTTGGCTTGCCACCCACGGCGGGCGAAGGCATCGGCATCGATCGCCTGGTGATGCTGTTGACCGATAGCCCAAGCATTCGCGATGTTATTTTGTTTCCGCAGTTGCGCCAGGCAGAAGGATAGTTCGAATAGGTTAAATACTCAATTAGTGATGGCCTGGGAGTCAATGGCCCTAGGCCACCCAGTATCCGCACGGTTCTCCGGGCATATCTTGTGGCATTTTTAATACTTTAGAGTTAAACGAGGGGAATGAATATGGCTTCATCAAATAGAATTGCAATCGTCACCGGTGCGGGAACGGGTATCGGAAAATCCGCGGCACTGGCCTTATTGAAAGATGGTTACCAAGTGGTATTGGTCGGCCGCCGCCCAGAGCCGTTACAACAGGTCGCGCAAGGATCAGGCGCGGGTGATCGAACCTTGGTTGTGCCAACCGATGTTGCCGATCCCAAAGCAGTGACAGAACTGTTCGCAAAAACGAAAGAAAAATTCGGTCGCCTCGATTTATTGTTCAACAACGCGGGGATCAGCGCCGGCGGCCCGATTGAAGACATTACTTTCGAGCAATGGAAAAGCGTCGTTGATATTAATTTGACCGGGCCATTCTTGTGTACGCAAGCAGCGGTTCGTATGATGAAAAGTCAGGACCCAATGGGCGGGCGCATCATTAACAATGGATCAATCTCCGCTCACGCGCCGCGGCCGAACTCGGTGCCTTACACTTCAACCAAGCACGCCATCACCGGCCTGACGAAATGCACTTCGTTGGACGGTCGTAAATACAACATTGTCTGCAGCCAAATTGATATCGGTAACGCTGCGACGGAATTGATTGCTCCGCGCGCCAAGCTTGGCTTGCCGCAGGCCGATGGTTCGCTCGCGATCGAGCCGTTAATGGATGTCGATCACGTCGGTCAGGCGATCGTCTATATGGCAAGTTTGCCGCTTGAAAGCAATGTGCAATTCATGACGATTATGGCAACGAAAATGCCGTTTGTGGGGCGCGGATAACACGGAATTGTAGGGTGGATCAAGCGTGGCATAAGTACAAGAGCTGCCACCAGTAGCGGATGCACTAATTTTTTTGATGGTGGATCCGCCCCGATGGGGCTTGATCCACCCTACGGTAATTAGGTCTTCAACGCCTTGTAACGAACACGATGGGGCCTCGCGCCCTCCTCGCCTAACCGCTTCTTCTTATCCGCTTCGTATTCCTGATAGTTGCCGTTAAAGAACACGACTTGCGATTCGTCTTCGAACGACAGAATATGCGTCGCGATACGATCCAAGAACCAACGATCGTGAGACACAATTAGCGCACTGCCGGGAAATTCCAGCAACGCATCTTCCAGCGCGCGCAGCGTTTCCACGTCAAGATCGTTGGACGGTTCATCGAGCAGCAGCACGTTGCCGCCCGCCAACAATGTTTTGGCAAGATGCAAACGCCCGCGTTCGCCACCGGATAAATTGCCGACAATTTTCTGTTGGTCTGCGCCTTTAAAATTGAAGCGTCCGAGGTAGGCGCGCGAGGGCATTTCGAATTTACCGATCGTTATGATGTCTGCGCCGCCGGAAATTTCTTCCCATACAGTTTTGTCGCCACTGAGCGCATCGCGCGATTGATCGACTTGCGCGATGATCGCGGTTGAGCCAATAACGATTTCGCCGCTGTCGGGTTTTTCCTTGCCAGTGATCATGCGAAATAATGTCGACTTGCCCGCGCCGTTCGGGCCGATGATGCCGACGATGGCTCCAGGCGGAATGTTGAAGCTGGCGTTATCAATCAATAATCGATCGCCATACCCTTTGCTGACATTTTTAAATTCGATCACCTCATTGCCGAGCCGTTCGCCAACGGGAATGAAAATTTCCTGCGTCTCGTTACGTTTTTGATATTCGTAAGAACTCAATTCGTCAAAGCGCGCCAGACGCGCTTTACTCTTGGCTTGGCGGCCTTTTGGATTTTGCCGCACCCAATCCAATTCGGTTTTCAACGCTTTCTGCCGCGCCGATTCAGTCGATTCTTCTTGCTTTAAGCGATCGCCTTTTTGCTCCAGCCAAGAGCTGTAATTGCCCTTCCACGGAATGCCCATCCCGCGATCCAGCTCTAAGATCCACTCTGCAGCGTTGTCGAGGAAATAACGATCATGGGTAACGCCGACGACGGTACCGGGAAATCGTTGCAAGAATTGTTCAAGCCAGTCGACGCTTTCGGCATCCAAATGGTTGGTCGGCTCGTCAAGCAAAAGCATATCGGGTTTCGATAGCAGCAATTTGCACAATGCCACGCGGCGTTTTTCGCCGCCGGAAAGATTCGCGATCTTTGCATCCCACGGCGGCAAGCGTAACGCATCGGCGGCAATTTCCAATTGATGTTCGGTGTCGTTGCCGTTCGCGGCGAGTATCTCTTCATACTTCGCTTGATCCGCAGCGAGCTTGTCGAAATCCGCATCCGGCTCGGCGTAGGCCGCGTACACCTCTTCCAGCTTTTTCTTCGCTTCCATCACTTCGCCCATGCCGGCTTCGACTTCCTCACGCACGGTTTTGGTCGGATCGAGTTGCGGCTCTTGCGGCAAGTATCCGATACTTAAATTCGGCATTGGCCGTGCTTCGCCTTCAATTTCCGTGTCGAGGCCCGCCATAATTTTGAGCAGCGACGACTTGCCGGAGCCGTTCAATCCCAACACGCCGATTTTGGCGCCGGGGAAAAACGACAAGGAAATATCTTTGAGAATAGTGCGTTTCGGGGGAACGATTTTGCTCACCCGATTCATGGTGTAAACGTATTGGGCCATTGGATTGTTCTACAAAAAGTCAGCGTCGCATTATACAGTCACACAGGTACAATGACGGCATGACTACGGCGAACGCAACCCCTTACGCAGGACTCACGCCGGATCTAGTGCTCGACGCCATCGAAAGTACCGGACTTAAGTGTGATGGCCGCATGCTCGCACTCAACAGCTACGAAAATCGCGTTTATCAAATTTGGTTGGACGACGCATCACTTATCGTCGTGAAATTCTATCGGCCGCAACGTTGGCGCGATGCGCAAATTTTGGAAGAACATAGCTTCGTGCGGGAATTAGCCGAACGCGAAATTCCCGTGGTTTCGCCCTTGCCATTCACGGATGGAAAAACATTAAATATTTTTAAAGAATTTCGCTTTGCGATTTATCCCAAACAAGGTGGACGCGCGCCGGAATTGGAGCAAGCGAATACGTTGGAATGGGTCGGGCGCTTTCTCGGAAGAATTCATGCCGTCGGCGCGATCGAGGATTTTAGCGAACGCCCTGAGCTCAACATCGAAACCTTCGGTGAAGAGCCGCGCCAATACTTGCTCGCAGGCCAATTTTTGCCTGCCGATCTCATCGATGCTTGGTCTAGCGTCGTTGAGCAGGCGCTGATTGGCGTTCGACAATGTTACGAGCGCGCGGGCGAAATTAAACTTATTCGCCTGCATGGCGATTGCCATCAGGGAAACATTTTGTGGACAGACGGTGGCCCACATTTCGTCGATTTCGATGACAGCCGCATGGGGCCGGCGATGCAAGATTTATGGATGTTGCTCTCCGGCGAGACGGGCGATATGACGCGTCAATTCGCCGATGTACTTGCCGGCTACGAAGATTTTTACGAATTCGATCGGCGCGAATTGCATTTGATTGAGGCACTGCGTACGTTGCGACTGATTCACTATTCTGCTTGGATCGCGCGGCGCTGGGACGACCCAGCATTTCCCACCGCGTTTCCCTGGTTCAACACGCAACGTTACTGGCAAGATCGCATTTTGGAATTACGCGAACAAATTTCGTTGATGGCCGAATCGCCTCTGGCGTCGATAGCGTTCTAAGGACTCAAGCGGAATTCCGCAGTTTTTGCTTCCAACCGCAGTAACGCTTCTTTGCGCGCCAAGCCCCCGGCGTAGCCCGTTAACGCGCCGCTAGCGCCGATCACGCGATGGCAAGGAACCACGATGGAGATCGGATTGCGGCCATTGGCAGCGCCTACCGCGCGCACCGCATTCGGATTTCCGATTCGCTGCGCCAACTCCCCATAGGATAACGTTTCGCCAAAACGCAGTGTTGTCAGCGCACGCCAAACTTTGCATTGAAACTCGGTACCAATCGGTGCAAGCGCAAGATCGAAGGCTTCGCGTTTACCGGCGAAATACTCGTCGAGTTGCGCCACGGCGGATTGCATGATGGCCATGTCGTCGTTGCGCGTCCAATCGCGAGAAACACCCGGATAGTATTTTTCTCCGACGAAATGCAGTCCCGTCAGCGCGCCTGCAGTCGCCGTCAACAAAATTTGTCCGAGCGGACTTTCGTAATAGCGGTAAAACGTCGTCATGGTCACTCCAATGATCGCCAAAGATGCATCACCGCGTAGGCACGCCAAGGCCGCCACGCTTCGGCCTGCGCAAGCACGTTGCGCGGATTTTTTTCATCGAGCGCTTTCATCACGCCGTAGTCAGTGTGAGGAAATGCGTCGGGCCAAGCCAGCGCACGCATGGCGACATATTGCGCTGTCCACTCGCCAATGCCGGGAATTTCGCGAAGTTTTGCGATCGTTGCGTCGACATCCGCCGATGGATCAAGCCGTAATTCGCCTGCTGCGATTTGTTGCGCTAACGCGATTATGGTTCGAGTTCGCGAGGCGATGATTCCAAGTTGGGCGATGTCGTCCACTTTAAGTGAAGCGATTCGATCTGCGGTTGGAAACGTTCGATTGATGCCAGCGTAAGGGGTCGCAATTTCATCGCCGAACGCGGTCGCGAAACGGCCCGCTAACGTCGTTGCTGCGCGCACCGTAATCTGTTGTCCGAGCACCGCGCGAACGGCTAACTCAAAGCCGTCGAACGCGCCGGGCAAGCGAATACCGGCATGGCCTTTGGCTAATTCGCCGAGCGCGACGCTGATCTCTGCGGGCTGGCACGCTAGGTCGAACAATTGTTTTACGCGACTCATCACTTGCGGCAATACCCGCGCGAGAGACGAAGAAATTCGTACGCTCAACACAGATTTGGTTTTGTGCTGCGTTACTGCGATCCATCCGCTGTGACGCATATCTTTCACATCGATCCTCACGCCGCGACGGTAAGTTTTACCTTCGATCATTTCTACACCCGCGATGCTGCGATTGCCGAGAAACGATAGCAGATGCGGCCAATCAAACGGAGGACGATAGGCGAGTTCGAAAATAAACTCGTCGGAAAATGTCGAGGCATTAGCGCTTTTTCGTAGGGACGATGGTACCAACCGATATCGCTCTTTGAAAAGCGCGTTAAAACGCCGCAGACTTCGAAAACCACTGGCAAATGCAACATCCGTTACGGACAGTTTCGTATCGGTGAGCAAACGTTTGGCGAGCAATAGGCGCTGAGTTTGCGCAAAATCGATTGGCGCAATACCAAATGCGTCAAAAAACAAACGCCGCAAATGGCGATCGGTTACGCCCAGACGCTGCGCAAGTTCCTCTAACCGCGAGCCATTGACCTCGCCATCTTCAATTAAGCTTGCGGCAGACTGCGCAATACGCGCACCACTGTCGATGCTGGCGTTGCCGGGCGCCAACTCCGGACGGCAACGCAAACAGGGCCGAAAGCCTTCGCTTTCCGCGGCCGCGGCGCTTGGATAGAACTGGCAATTTTCGCGCTTTGGGACTTTGGCGGTACAGACTGGTCGGCAGTAGATTTTCGTCGACGTGACACCGGTGAAAAAGCGTCCGTCGAAGCGCGCATCGTGCGCCTTTACCGCTTGATAGCAACTGTCGGAATCGAGCATCATGGTGCAAATTATGAACCGGATTGCAGACTCACACTCGCCATTTTCGGACATGGTAGTCGTAATGCAAATATGCGATCACCGCGCTTCGCTCGCGATAGCAAGAGATTAAGGCTTCGCCAGAACCCGCATGAATACTAGCTCCTGGCGATGCATACCCTGTGAGGCAGGCGGGTATTGCCTTGCAGGCTTTGCCTAAAAACCTCTTTAAGCGCAGCCTTCAGGCATAAAAACACGCTGCGTCGATGCCGGACATTTTGCGAGTTTATCCGCGGGACGTACTGGCCGTCGCACCAGCTCGCCGCCCCAATTCGGGCAACATCCCTTGAGGTTTTTCTCAACGCAGTCGCGGCAAAACGTACATTCGAATGTGCAAATCGTGGCTTCTAGCGAAGCCGGCGGTAGATTTTTGTCACAGCATTCGCAACTGGGTCGCAATGCCAACACGGTTATCTCTACTTCGCAGCAATGGCTTCAATTTCTAGCAAGAAATTAGGCTTTACCAATTCCGGAACGATTAGCAGCATCGACGCGGGACGCGCATCGCCAAGAAATTTTGCGCGCACTTGTACATAGGCCGGAATATCTTTGGCTCGCAATAAATAATGCGTGACTTTGACGAGATCGGTCACATCCATCTTCGCTCTTGCGAGCATAGCGACAATGTGAGTCCAAGCAATTTCTGCTTGTCCGGTGATGTCGCTCGGCAATTTACCATCGAGCGCCAAGCCCGGTGTGCCGGAGGTATAGAGCCAGCGCGAATTTGCCGGCACCGCAATCGCATCGCTGTACTTGCCGATTTGGCTTGCAACGCCAATGTTATGTTTTACATTCGCCATTGCTTCAATCTTCTTTGTAGGCAGCGACCTCTATTTCCACCGCAGCGTTGAGTGGCAAGTTCGCGACACCGATTGATGTACGCGCCGGTGGATCGATGCTGCCAAACACTTCCTCCCAAGCGCGATTGATTTCGGGAAATTGATCGAACCGCGTCGTGAAAATTCTTGCGATTGTCAGATGCTCCAGCCCTAAGCCGTAGTCTTTTAACGCCTTCTGTAAGTTGGCTAAAATGTACTGGGTTTCGCCATAGGCGCCGCCCGGCGCGAGTTGCGCTTGGTCAGTAATGGCGATCATGCCGGAGAGTTGATAAAACGGGCCGGTCTTAATGCACGGCGTGTAACGAAAGCGTGGTGCCGGGATGCTTTTTGAATGCAGGAGGGTTCTTGGCATAATGCTGACTTTCCGAATGAGCGGATAAGCATTATTGATGAGCCCGGCGGCGCTGGCAAGAACCAACGTCATTCAAACGAAAAAAGGCCGGAATCCTTGCGGGTCCCGGCCCAGAGTAACGCTGGCCTGGCGCAGAGGAGGATTACATAACTCCACGCACAGGGAGGGTTCAGCGTTGCAAGATGAACATTACCTAAACCCAGTCTAGATCGGAAGAGCTGTTAACATTTGTTCACAATCTTTTTAGAAACACCAAAATTCAGACTATGCGATTGCTTATAAAACAATGCGATAACGACGGCCGCTTGGCTTTGGTCGAGAAATTTCTGGAAACGGATTGGCAGATTATTGTCGCGGACGAGCGCGATGCGCGCATATTTGATCCAGCCGTTGCGGGGGCAGATGCCATGATTTCCATGGATTGGCGTTGGGACATCGACACATCAAAGCTGAAATTACTGCACTTACCCGGCGCGGGAACCGATGAGATCGAATTCTCCAAATTGGCGCCATCGACAACGGTATGCAATGTTTTCGAGCACGATATTGGCATCGCCGAATACGTCATGGCGGGCATGTTGGAAATGACCTTGGGTCTACGTGCAATGGATCAGGGCCTGCGCCAAGGTCGTTGGAACGGGTCTTATTTGTGCGGCCCGCGCCACGGCGAGCTATTCGGCCAAACGCTGGGCATCGTAGGCTACGGCCGCATCGGCCGCGAAGTCGCGCGCCGCGCGCGGGCTTTCGGGATGCGCATCATCGCGTGTTCGCGGACTGCAAAATCGAACGATGAATTCGCCGAACGCGTCGACGCCATGGCGCAGTTTGATCGCTTATTACAGGAGTCGGACTTTGTCGTCGTCGCAACACCATTAACGGACAGCACGCGGGGATTATTCAATAGTGCAGTCTTCGCAAAAATGAAATCTAACTCGGTTATCGTCAACGTCGCACGCGGTGCGATCATTGATGAAGCCGCCTTGTATGGCGCGCTGAAATCGAAACGCATTGGCGGCGCCGTGATCGATACCTGGTACCATTATCCTAAACAAGGTGAGGATTTCGGCCTTCCGTCGAAATTACCGTTTCACGAGCTTGATAACATCATCATGACGCCCCACGCTTCGGGCTGGACCCATAACTTAACGGTGCGCCGCTGCCAAGGGATTGCAGATAATCTCAATCGGCTTGCGCGTGGAGAACCACTGATTAACGTCGTTAGAAAAGGTCATACATGACACCGGCACAAATCGAGCAATCCGCCGCAGCAATTTGGCAAGCCACAACCAACGCTCACGCCATCGCTGGCCTACCGAGTGGCGCGGTGCCGCAAAACCGCGCTGAGGGATATGCTGTACAACAAGCATTGGCGCGCTTCTCAGGGCAGCAACCATACGGTTGGAAAATCGCCGCGACTAGCAGCGCCGGGCAAAAACACATCGGTGTCGACGGGCCACTCGGCGGTCGCCTTTTCATAAATCGCGTGTTGCCCATGTCGATGCCTATTTCACTGAAAGGCAATGGCATGAAAGTCGGCGAGGCGGAATTCGCATTTCGTATGGCCGCGGATTTACCCGCACGTGGCAAGCTTTATGGTGTCGATGAGGTGATGACAAATGTCGGCGCGCTTTACCCCGCTATCGAAATACCCGATTCGCGCTTCATCGATTTCGCTAAAGTCGGCGGCGCATCGCTGATCGCCGACAATGCCTGCGCTCACGAATTTGTCTTGGGCGATGAAGTAACAATCGATTGGCGCAGCCTCGATCTTTCCCAGCATCGAGTAAAGGTTAGCTGCGATCTCGAGCCGAATTGCGAAGGCATCGGCGCGAACGCGCTGGGCGATCCGCGCATCGCCCTGACGTGGTTGGCGAATGAATTGAATACCTATGGTTTGATGCTACGCGCCGGCGAAACCGTTACGACAGGTACTTGCGTCGTACCGTTTTCGCTGCAAGCAGGCAAACGCTACACCGCGGATTTCGGCGTGCTTGGCGCCCTCTCCCTTTCCATTAAGGACTAACTCCGTACATGGAACCGATCGGCGAAAGAACGCTACGCATTGCCTTCGCTGGCGCCGGCGCGATTAGCGGCTTCCATCTCACCGGCTGGCAACAGATGGCAAATTGTCAAGTCGTTGCGATTTGCGATCCACTCGTCGAAAAAGCACAAGCGCAGGCAAAAGCCTTCGGCATTCCCGCCGTGTACGCCGATTTTGATACCATGTTGTCGCAGGTGAAACCCGACGCGGTCGACATCGCGACGCCCGTGGGCACACATGCGCAACTGGCAATGATCGCCGCTGATCGAGGTGTGCATATTTCCTGCCAAAAACCCGTCACGCCGACGGTGAAAGAAGCACAAAAGCTAATCAAGTACGTCGGCGAACGCGTGCGCTTTATGGTGCATGAGCACTATCGTTTTCGCCCGCATTATCAAGATGTCAAACGCTGGCTTGTTGAGGGGAAGATCGGTGAAATTCGTCACGCACGCATGACCACTCGCAGCTCCAGCCTCATTTCGTTAACGGATGAGCTGCCACCGCTGTTAAAGCGTCAACCTTACATGCAACACTTCGCACGATTGGCGATTTTCGAAATTTTTATTCATCAGCTTGATGCGATGCGCGCCCTACTCGGCCCGCTAACGGTATTGCAGGCTGGCGTAGGCAAAACTAATCCCATGCTTGCCGGCGAAGATCTCGCGCATATTGTGCTGCGCGGCGAGAATGGCATGACCGCCGTGCTGGATGGCAACGTTTCCGCACCGGGATACCCGCCACTGCCGATCGATCGCTTAGAAATTGTCGGCTCCAAAGGCACCCTAGTGTACGATGCCGATCGGCTCTACATTGTGGGTGGCGACGAAGCGCCGCTAAAATACGATCTCGTCAAAAATTATCAAATTTGCTGGACCGAATGTATTCGAAGTTTTGTTCATGGACTACGGTCCGGCGCGCCGTTCCCGACCGATCGTTTGGACAATTTGGAAACGTTGAAATTGATGGAAGCCAGCTACAAGGCGGCGGGTGTGAAACTCTGAAATTTCATCTAAGCGTCCTGGCGAGTTACAGCCGAGTAGGCGAAGACGCAACACAGGATCGCAACTTTACACACCGCGCATGCGCACTGAGATTGATGTGAACAAAGGTTGGTTAAGAAAATATTTGCCTAATGCGGAGGCGATTAAGGCAACCGTTTTTTGCGCATATTCGGGCGAGCCTTAACGCGCCCAAGTCTGTGGCATTTGAATCGCCATTCCGTCGCGAAGGGCGTGGCGATCGGGTTGATAACGGGTTTGGTTCCTGGTCCGTTTCAAATACTTAGCGCTGCGGCGTTTGCAATTGCCTTCCGGGCAAATTTAGCAGTGGCGGCACTGACGACTTTTTACACCAATCCGATTACCTTCTTCCCGCTATACATTCTCGCGTACAAAGTCGGCGCTTTCGCCACAGGCACAACCGCGCCACCACCACCGATTGCAGAATTCAAAGCATTCGGCATTTGGGAAATGATCAAACAAGCATTCTTGTGGATCTATTCCCTTGGCGATACCCTGTTGATTGGCCTTGCGATCCAATCCACGTTGTTTGCTTTGATAGGCTATTTCAGCGTGCAATTCGGCTGGCGTTGGCTGGTATGCGAAAATGGAAATCGCGCCGAGCATGAAAAGTTCGGGCGGAGCTCATGCCGGCGCCATAGGTTTTATGTTGCCCTGCCAGAAGGCGCGTCCCGCTTGTCTCCTGGCGCGGCATGCCTAGAGAGGGACATGGCATTGATAGGTTAAGATGCTAATTTGCGTCACTTGAAAAAGCGTAAAGAAATTCTTGCTCGTGACATCTGCAATAATTTCTAAAGGAATATTTTTTATCGTACTAACGCATTCCGCCACGTGCTTTACATACGCCGGCTGATTCATCTTGCCGCGATGTGGCATTGGCGCCAGGTAAGGTGAGTCAGTCTCGATCAGCAATCGATCTAAGGGTACCTGGCGCACAACCTCGCGTAAATCGCTGGCGTTTTTAAACTGATGATGCCCGAGAAAGAAATGTAAAAGCCCAGATCCAGCGCGGCTTTCGCGACATCCCACGATTCTGTAAAACAATGCATCACACCGCCAACAGACCCAGCATCTTCGCTCGGTCATGATTGTAATGGTGTCGGCAGCCGCGGCGCGAGTATGGATAATTAAGGCTTTGGGCAGGCTTTCGCCGCGCCAATGTGCGATGCGAAAGCGCTCGCGCTGCCACGACAAATCGCCGCTGAGACGATAATAATCCAGACCCGTTTCGCCAATTGCCACAATGCGCGGCATCGCAGCGCGTCAAGTAATTCGGCCTCGGCTGACGCCATCGCCATCGACTATGTGGTCGGGATGAACGCCCAACAGATGCGAACAAATTTCATACGTAGTTGCCAACGCATGTACTCGAGGCCAGTCGGCGTAGATTTACGCTCACACACAGCGCATGAGTGACCTTGGCTTCGCGCATGTTTTCGAAAAGCGATTGATTCTTGCGCTGCTAACTCAGGAAAATCGATATGACAATGGGAGTCGACGAACATTCTTATCTAAAAATTATGAAAATAATTTAAAATATTTGATGAATAAAAATTCCCAAAATAATTTCGGATTCAAGGGATGATGAATCAAACGCTTCGCGGCATTCAGTTCCGAATTAAAATTCAATAATTCAATCAATCGAAAATTTTTATTTACGTTCATTTGAGATTTGAATTGATCCAGGTGATAGCGATTTTCTTGGGTGATTTTTAATCTCACCAGATCGTAAACCCATGTTTGTAACCAACCAACGACAGTAACAGGGGCAATTTTCAGTACCGATTCGGCGAGACTAATGGCATCACTCTCGGTCGGCCGAGCCAATGCGTCGCAAAAACGTTTTCGCTGAGCTTGCCATTCGGGATTTTCGCCGTTTGCAAGGGCATCAAGCGGCGCGCGGCCGGCAAGCGCTAAGTTTAGATCGGGCTCAGGGCACTGCTGGGCGCTGAGCCATGCACTAGCTTGGGCGGGACTCGGCACGGGCATTTTCAACAATCGACAGCGACTCCGAATGGTCGGAAGGATACGGCTCAATTGGTTTGCCACCAAAATGAAATTTGTCCGCGGCGGCGGTTCTTCAAGCATTTTCAAAAGAGCATTTGCCGCATTTAAATTTAGCTGTTCGGCTTTGGTAACCAATACAACGCGGTGACCATTTTGATGCGAGGTCAGACTAACAAATTCTCCCAGATCTCTAATTTGGTGAATAGTAATTAATTCACTCGCTTTTTTATCCTTGGCTTCCGCAGAATCTTGTGATTCCTCATCCGCCTGGGGCGCCACTAAGCGGAAATCCGGATGCGCGTTTTGCTGGAAAAAATGACAAGACGAACATTCGCCGCAAGGCTGATTTGCCCCGGTACGATATTGGCATAACAAACTCTTTGAAAGCGCCTTTGCGAACGCGAGCTTGCCTATGCCTGCATTGCCGACCAACAGTAGAGCGTGGGGAAAGCGCTCGATTCCCGGTTGCCACAAACTTTCCCAGATTGGCTCTTGCCAATTTAATAAATTCATATTGATAAAATGTATTTATTTATTTCTACTTGAATGTCCGAAATAGATTTTGACGAATCAATGACACGAATTCGAGCAGGGAATTGCGTCGCGCGGGAAAGATATTTAGCGCGCACAGCATCGAAAAAATCGCGCTTTTGCTGCTCGAAACGATCCGGTATCAGCCCTGCTTTTGACTGCCGTTCCTTTGCTGCCGCCGTATCAAGATCAAATAACAGCGTCAGGTCTGGAGAAAGCTTACCTTGCACCCATTCTTCCAACAGGCCGATTTTACTTTCCGAAACACCGCGGCCACCACCCTGGTAGGCGAAGCTCGCGTCGGTAAATCGGTCGGAAATCACCCAATCACCGCGGGCGAGCGCTGGCTCAATGACGGTTGCAATATGCTCTCTTCTCGCGCCGAACATCAACAGAGTCTCGGTTTCCGCATGCATAGGTTCGCTAAGCACTAACGCTCGAACTTTTTCTCCTAACGGTGTGCCACCGGGTTCTCGGGTTTGCACTACTGCATGGCCAAGCCCGCGGACTAGCTCTGTTAAATAACTCAGGTGAGTACTTTTGCCTGCGCCATCAATGCCTTCGAGCGTAATGAATTTGCCGCGCATCGATTAGCGTTGGTATTTGTTCACGGCGCGATTGTGGTCGAGCAAATTTGCCGAAAATTCATGACTGCCATCGCCTTTTGCAACGAAGTAAAGCGCATTTGACGTCGCCGGATTTAACGCCGCCTTGATCGCCGCGATGCCCGGCATCGCGATCGGCGTCGGCGGCATACCGGCGCGAGTGTAGGTGTTGTACGGTGTGTCGCGTTGTAAATCGTTTTTACGGATATTGCCGCTGTAACGATCGCCCATCCCATAAATCACCGTCGGATCGGTTTGTAACAGCATGCGCTTTTTCAATCGATTAATGAACACCGATGCGATCAGCGGCCGCTCGCTCGGTTGACCGGTTTCTTTTTCAACGATAGACGCCATAATCAGCGCTTGATAGGGTTCCGAATAGGGAACCGATGCATCACGAGTCTCCCAAGCGTTCGCTAATCGATCTTGCATGGATTTATAAGCCCGCTGCAAAAGTTTTAAATCGCTAGTGCCGGGTATGACCAAATAGGTATCCGGGAAAAATAGGCCTTCGGCTTTGGTTTCAATACTACCCACTTCGCGCAATATTTCGATCTCCGAAAGATTTTTGCTGTCATGCTTCAATGCCGGATGCTGATCCAACACTTTACGCATGTCTGTGAAAGTATGCCCCTCAATGAATTGCACTGCGACCTGCTCAGCCTGTTGGCCTTTGGCGAACAATGCAAGCAATGCGAGGGGTGTGGGATTTCGATCAATTTCATATTCGCCGGCTTTAATTTGCGCGCCTTTTCCCAGCACTCGGGCAAGGGCGATAAAGCTCCATGGCTCGCTCAACACCTTGGATTGAGTGAGTTGCCTCGCGACTGTTTTCAATGTGCTACCGGGCTTTAAATCGAACTGAAAGGGCAACTCCGGCAACAATAATTCTCGATGTGCAAAGTGATATAGCCATCCCGCCCCGGCGAGCGCAGCGAGTAATAACAGAATGACCAACAAACGCAGCTTAGCGATCATATGAGTCGAGAATATCAATTAGCCGATCATCGATCGGAGCATCGCACACTAACAACGCTTAAACTCCCCCGGATTTGAATTCTTTTCGACGTAGCTTGCTTTTGCGAGATGCCGACATGGCTCCCAATTTTATTTATTCTATCGCGATGCTGCCCCGTAAAGCCATTCTTTCAGAATTCGGCGCAATGAAAACCACTGCAAAATCTAACGCAGTACAAAATTAAGTCGTCGTCGTTGGCTTTAACAATTGAATAGCGTTAGAAGCCTAACGCAGAAAAAAACAGATTAAACGCGCTTGAAATATGAGCGTACCATTCGTGCCGCCGAACCCGAATGAGTTCGACATCGCGACGTCGATTTTCATGGGACGAGCGACATTTGGCACAAAATCCAGATCACAGGCAGGATCTTGGTTTTGCAAATTAATCGTGGGCGGCGCAATCTGATGCTGCATACCCAATAAGGTAAACACGGCCTCAACACCACCGGCAGCGCCCAACAAATGTCCCGTGCTGGACTTCGTCGAACTTACCGCAAGCTTTGCCGCTTGATCACCGAAACAACGCTTAATCGCGACGGTTTCGGCAACGTCACCAAGTGGAGTCGACGTGCCATGGGCATTGATGTAGTCGACATCGGCATGGGTTAGCCCGGCATCTTTCAAGGCGTTATTCATACAGCGCGCTGCGCCCTCGCCGTCCTCGACTGGGGATGTCATGTGGTAGGCATCTGCGCTCATACCAAAACCGGCCAGCTCAGCGTAAATACGCGCACCGCGAGATTTCGCAAATTCGTATTCTTCAAGCACCAGGACACCGGCACCTTCCCCCAAGACAAAGCCATCGCGCCCGGTGTCCCAGGGCCGGCTTGCCGTTTGCGGGTCGTCATTGCGCGTCGATAATGCGCGCGCGGCTGAAAATCCGCCGATCGTTAACGTCGCTACCGCAGCTTCGGATCCGCCCGCGACCATGACGTCGGCATCGCCATAACTAATCGATCGTGCCGATTCACCGATACTGTGATTCGCTGTCGTGCAGGCAGAAACACTCGCGAGGTTAGGACCTTTCAACCCATACATAATCGAAAGGTAGCCCGAGGTCATATTGATAATCGACCCGGGTACAAAAAATGGCGAAATTTTTCGTGGCCCGCCTTGCAAGAGGGCGTTATGAGTTTCTTGAATCATCACGATTCCGCCAATGCCCGAACCGATGTTGACGCCAATACGCTCAGCGTTGGCCGGTGTGACTTCCAGGCCAGAATCTTTTAAGGCTTGAATTCCCGCAGCAATTCCGTAATGGATAAAGGTATCCATCCGGCGCGCCTCTTTCGACGATAGGTACGAATCGATCGCAAAATCCTTAACTTCGCCGGCAATTTGCGAGGCGTAAGGCGATGCATCGAAGCGTGTAATGGTGCCGATCCCGGAACGGCCCGCGACGATATTCGCCCAGGCTTCCGCCACGGTGTTTCCCACAGGACAAACTATTCCCAGGCCGGTAATAACAACGCGCCGTCGAGACAAATGAACTCTCTTGGATTCGAACTATTGATCGATTGAGACTACTCGCAAGCCGCGAACCATCACGCTTTAACGTGAGATTGAACGTAGTTAATCGCCTGTTGTACCGTGGTGATTTTCTCGGCTTCTTCATCGGGAATCTCTGTTTCAAATTCCTCTTCCAACGCCATCACTAATTCAACGGTGTCGAGCGAGTCAGCACCTAAATCGTTCACGAACGAAGATTCTATTTTGATTTCGCTTTCGTTGACGCCAAGTTGCTCAGCGACAATTTTTTTAACGCGTTGCTCAATATTTTCCATCTCATTTACCTTCCCAAGTGTAGAGAAAAACTTCCGTATTTTATCAGAATCAAACTGTAAATTTGTGATAAGTAACGATTACTTATTTTGCCTAGTGTAGTGCTTCGGAGTGCTTGGGGCTAATAATTGCGACGCACTACACTAGCCCATATACATGCCGCCGTTTACGTGTAGCGTCGTTCCCGTCACGTAACCTGCGGCCGGTGACGCCAGATACGCTACCGCAGCCGCAATGTCATCAACCGACCCTAATCGAGCTAAAGGGATGCTACCGAGTAACGCCTTATGTTGTTCTTCGGTTAACGCCCGTGTCATATCCGTATCGATAAATCCGGGCGCAACACAATTCACGGTGATATTGCGACTGCCCACTTCTCTTGCAAGTGCCTTGGTAAAACCAATCATACCGGCCTTAGCGGCGGCATAGTTCGTCTGACCGCCATTTCCGGTCGCACCGACCACAGAAGAAATATTGATAATACGGCCCGCTCGCGCTTTCATCATGCCGCGCATCACGGCACGCGATAAGCGAAATACCGAGCGCAAATTCGTATCGATAATATCGTCCCACTCTGCATCGCCCATTCGCATCAACAAATTATCTCGTGTGATCCCGGCATTATTCACAAGAATGAGAATTGCGCCAAATTCTTTTTGAATGTTGTCGATCAACACATTAACGCCGACTGCATCGTTAACATCGAGGACAAAACCGCGGCCTTTGTTACCGATTTCGGAAAGGTATTGGCTGATCGCCGCAGCACCATTTTCCGATGTTGCTGTACCGAATACCATCGCACCGTGCATTGCCAAATGTTTCGCGATGGCTTGACCAATACCACGGCTTGCACCCGTAACCAAGGCAACCTGGCCTTCCAATTTCATCGCACTATGCATTCAACGTTACCAGTGCAGCATCCAATGATGCCTTATCGTGAATCGACAAACTCTGCAGCCGATCGTCGTTGCGCTTATTCAATCCAGCCAGCACCCGACCCGGCCCACATTCAACAACGTGCGTCGCACCGGCATCCGCGAACGCCGTTATGGTTTCTATCCAACGAACCGGCCCAGAAAGCTGGCGCACCAATGCGTCTTTAATTGCCGCAGGATCCTTAAAACTTTTCACATCAAAATTCTGAATCACCGGCGCCGTCGGCGGCGAAAAATTTAATGAATCAATGCGCAGTCGAAGCTTCGCCGCGGCCGGGCGCATTAAAGAACTATGGGCCGGTACACTCATGGCCAACATCATCGCGCGCTTCGCACCCTTTGCCTTTGCCGCTTCAATGGCGCGCTCCACGGCCGCGCGCGACCCGGAAATCACAATTTGCCCCGGCGAATTAAAGTTAGCCAGTTCAACAACGTCGCCTTGAGCTGCTTCGGAACACGCCGCCTTCACGGCCTCGTTGTCCAGACCTAAGATCGCGGCGATACCGCCCTCCCCTGCGGGTACGGCGTCTTGCATTGCCTCGGCGCGATATCGAACCAATGGTACCGCGTCGGCAAAGGGAATCACGTCTGCCGCAACCAACGCCGAGTATTCGCCAAGGCTGTGTCCGGCAAAATAACGACGGCATTACACCACCGGCGTTACGCCATAACCGCCATATTGCGATGCCCGCCGTCAGCATTAATGGCTGTGTGTTTACGGTCTGCGCCATGTCTTCGGCCGGGCCGTCAATCGCCATTTTCCAAAGATCGATTTGCAACAAATCCGATGCTTCCACAAAAGTCTCTTTGATGACCGGCGCGTCACCGAACGCCGCCATCATGCCGACGCTTTGCGAACCTTGGCCAGGAAAAACGAATGCGCTGTTAGTCATTTCAAATTACATCTTCAACAATACGGAACCCCAAGTAAATCCGCCGCCGACGCCTTCAAGCAACACATATTGACCGGGCTTAACGCGTCCGTCGCCAACCGCAACATCAAGCGCTAAAGGAATTGATGCAGCCGATGTATTGCCGTGATCTGCGACCGTGACGATGACACGCTCTAATGGTAAACCAAGCTTCTTGGCCGTCGCGTGAATGATGCGAATGTTCGCTTGATGCGCAATGAACCAATCTATTTTATCGATGCTTATGTCGTTGGCCGCAAGCGCTTCGCGGCCGACATCATCGAGTACATTGACCGCTAAGCGAAAAACGCTATTGCCTTCCATCTTCAAAAACGGCTCGCCCGACACTGCGCCATTTTTTATGGATCCAGGTGTACAAAGTATACTGGCGTAGGAACCATCGGCGTGAAGGTGGCTAGACAAAACACCCGGCGTCTCACTCGACTTCAGCACAACTGCGCCGGCGCCATCACCGAACAACACGCAGGTGCCACGATCGTTCCAGTCCAAAATTCGCGAGAAAATCTCCGCACCGACAACCAGCGCACAGCGATGTTGGCCAGAACGAATAAAACTATCGGCCGTCGCTAATGCGTAAATGAATCCAGTGCATACCGCCTGAATATCGAACGCGGCGCCACCTTTGATCCCGAGCTTGGCTTGCAACAGACACGCCGTGCTGGGAAAAATCATGTCCGGCGTAGAGGTCGCAACGATAATGAGATCAATCTCATTCGGATCGATCCTAGCCGCTTCGATAGCGCGTTGACTCGCCTTCAGGGCGAGATCGCTCGTCGTCTCATTATCGGCAGCGATGTGGCGATTGCGAATACCGGTGCGCGTGTAGATCCATTCGTCGGACGTCTCGACCAAGGATTCTAGGTCGCGATTGGAGAGCTTTTTCTCGGGCAGATACGAGCCTGTCCCGACGATGCGGGAAAAGCTCATGCAGAGTTAACCTGTTGCGCCGCCATCATTTCTTCGATGCGTTTGAGTACGCCGTTCTTAACTTCTGCGGCGGCACGTTCAATCGCGGTCTCGAATGCAAACATGTCCGCCGAACCGTGGCTTTTTACGACAATTCCACGCAGACCCACGAGCGTGGCGCCATTGTAGCGACGCGGATCGACGCGGCGGCGAAACGAATTGATCACGGGAATGGCGACAATGCTGGAAAGTTTAGTCAGAAAGTTTCGGCTAAACTCTTCGCGCAAAAAGGTGCCCATAATGCGCGCCAATCCTTCGGTGGATTTCAGCAAAACGTTGCCGGTAAAGCCGTCGCAAACGACCACATCGACCGTGCCTTTGAAAATATCGTCGCCTTCGACGTTGCCATAAAAATTCAAATGACTGGCGCGCAATAAGTCAGCCGCTTCCTTGACCACTTCGTTGCCTTTGATCGCCTCTTCGCCGATATTGAGCAAGCCAACTGTTGGGCGCTCTTTGCCGTCCACGGCAGCGGCAAGCATGGCGCCCATCACGCCGAACTGCAACAATTGTTGGGCCGAGCAATTGACGTTCGCGCCCAAATCCAGCACCAAGGTTTGGCCTGTGTACGTGGGTAATGTCGCAGCGATGGCGGGCCGTTCGATGCCGGGCAGCGTCTTCAGAACAAAGCTTGATATCGCCATCAGTGCACCGGTATTTCCGGCAGACACGCAGGCGTCCGCCCGCCCTTCTTTGACCAGATTAACCGAAACGCGCATGGACGAATCCTTCTTCTTGCGCAATGCCAGCGCCGGGGATTCATCCATCGATACCACTTCACTTGCCGCTTGTACGTGCAAACGATCAGCGTCGCGATTTTTAGTCGCGGCCAGTGCCACTTCAATTGCGACTTGATCGCCCACTAGAATAATTCGCGTATTCAGCGTGTGCTTGAGATACGACAATGCCGCGCCAACGGTGACCGGCACACCATGATCACCCCCCATCGCATCGATGGCGACCGTAATCGTCACAAACGCATCGTCAAGTAAATCTAGGGAGCTTCAGCCGACGTCAATTACTCGCCCTTGGTTGGGACGACTTTCTTACCGCGATAAAATCCGTTGGGGCTGATGTGGTGCCGCAGGTGTACTTCACCGGTGGTTGGCTCGACGGCCAACGGGGGATTGGTCAAAAAATCGTGGGATCGATGCATACCGCGTTTCGACGGCGATTTCTTGTTTTGCTGAACTGCCATGGTGTTACTCCTTCAATCACAATTTCAATCAAACTTTTAAGACGGTTTACCTAATCTCGCGAAAGGCTGGCCGAACTCTTCTACTAATTCACTTGCCTTAACCAAAACACAATCGTGTTCATGCCTTGGCGCATAGGGTAATCCCAAGATAATTTCGTCCTCAAGCAATTCGAGAACATTCAACTTACCACTCGCCACGACGACATCGACGTTGGGGTCTTCAGCATCGATATCCGGCAACTGCGCTTCACTTGCGACCAATACCAAACGACTTTCGATATCCAATTCGTGCTGAAATTCCGCCAAACAGCGCTGGCAAATTAACGTAATTTGCCCAGAAATCGATAAAACTAAGTTTGGCCGGCGTCGAAAATCTAACTCGCCAATCAGACGAAAATTAAGCTCTCCGTCACTGGACGCTAACGACGCGCGCGCGCGTTCAAAACGGGCGAGCGCTATTTTACCCTGAAGTGATTCGCTTTTCTTAGCGAACGAGATACTATCGATGACTATTTCGTTCGACATAAGGCGCGCATGATAGTATTTACCGAGCGCCCTGTCAAAGGATTTTTGCATTGAAAAACAAACCTTTAATCCTCGCTTCCTCATCAATTTATCGTCAACAACTGCTACGACGGCTGCGAGTGCCATTCACCGCCGTCAGCCCCGATATCGACGAATCGCCGTTGTCGACCGAAACGCCGCCGCAAACAGCGCTGCGCTTAGCCGAGCAAAAAGCGCGCGCGCTCGCGCAGCGATTTCCCGACGCACTCATCATCGGCTCGGATCAAGTTGCCGTCCTCCATGGCCAAGCCATCGGCAAGCCTGGCAATCACGATAACGCCGTTAAACAACTCACCGCAGCCAGCGGCAATGCCGTTCACTTCCACACGGCGCTATGTTTGTTGGATAGCGACACAAATAAAATTCAGCGTAAGATTGTCAGCGTCGAAGTCAAATTTCGACCACTTTCACCGGCGCAAATCGAGCGCTATCTCTTGGCCGAAACGCCCTACGATTGCGCGGGCAGCGCGAAAAGCGAAGGTCTGGGGATTGCGCTAGTTGAATACATTCGCGGCGACGATCCAAACGCACTGATTGGTTTGCCGTTGATCGAGTTGACGACAATGTTGGTTGCTGCGGGAATTTCTATTCCCCACTAACGAGTGGTGCAACCGCACTCGCCGGATTTCTAAACTCTTTGGCAAAAAATGGAAATGTTGCGGTGCACTTATGAATCGACGCTTATCGAATTGGCCATGGGTAAGAAAAATCTCTTTATTGTCGACGTTCCTGACACAACCGATGTATTCGAAATGTATAAGATTCTGGAGGAAGGTGAGCATAGTAATATTTGGATGTTTCAGGACGGTCATCGTGGCCACGCGGTTCGCAATCACGCGAGTGACAAATCCCACAGATCGGATGCGTGACACGCCTCCCGACGATTAATTTGCCACCGCGCCATGACACTTACCCCACTTGCTTCTTGGCAAGGCATAGCCGGAAAGCCGCATGTATACCGCCTCTTAAGTCAACGCATTTTACGGAACATGAGAGTTAGAATAATATCCAAAATGATGTATGAGATCGCAAATGCTAACCCAATTTCTTTGTACAACTAAACCGGATTGCGTTCTCATTTTAGTGGCTAATTGAGGATCAAATGAAGACCTATTCACAGAATTTCTACAACAACCGGCACGAGAAGACCCTTCACTCGGCAAATACTATTCTTTCAATTGTCTTGGATCATATTCCAACAATTGATTCAGCCGTTGATATCGGATGTGGGACGGGCACTTGGTTATCGGTACTAACAGAGAAAGGCGTGAATCATGTTCAAGGAATCGATGGCGATTGGGTCGCTAAGGAACTTCTGGTTATTCCAACGAATCACTTTAGCCAAGTTGATCTGAGCAAAGTGGCGGTAACACTCCCGCGAAAATATGGCTTGGCTATTTCGCTGGAAGTCGCAGAACACCTATCATCCGATCGCGCGGCAGCGTTCGTTGCCTCGCTAACAAATTTGTCTGATTTCGTACTATTTTCTGCTGCGGTACCTTTTCAAGGCGGCAGCGGTCACGTCAATGAGCAGTGGCCGCGATATTGGGCAGAACTCTTTTCGGCCCAAAGCTATGTTGCGTACGATCTAATCCGTCCCAAAATTTGGAACGACGAGAAAATTCCGTTTTGGTATCGGCAGAATATATTGCTGTTTGCAAAACAAAACGTATCCCATAACGTTCGAGTTGAATCCAGTGGCCTGAATTCTTCGTCAATGCCTCTTGACGTCGTTCACCCAGAACTCTACCGATCCAAGGTCGACGCTCAAACCGGCGTCAAGTCAACTTTTAAGTTATTTCGTCGAGAATTGCGGAATCGATTTCGTAAGTGAGAAAAACTAGCGTGTTTTTTTGTCGCATTTACGTTAACTCTAGATACGAAAAAGGGTTAGCGAACTGCGCTAATCTCATGTCGTGATTGGTAGGTCGTGGCAGGCTCAAACGGCCTACTGATCTATTGAAAGTTTTATTTTTACGTAATTGCAATGACGTACTGAATTGGCGTGCCCTTACTCCGTGGTAATCCGGAAAATCGGGAAAATTGTCGCATTGTGAGCGATATAGAAACTTCTTTAATTGTGCCAGGTTCGACATTTTTAGAAAATGCGGCTGAGGCCCATTGCAGTTTGCCTGCGTCCCCCGCGCGTAAAAAACAAGTTCGCTCTCGTGGATTAAATGTCGAAGCGGTTTCCATTTAAAACATCCATCTTACGGCGATACGTGTAAATACTTACAGCTCGAAGAGCTTACTTGCCATTGACTTCTCGACGCAGAGTATAGGTCAACAGGAACTGTTTTTAAAATCAAACAAGGCATTGCATGATAATGGTCATCCAATTGCCTTTTTAATTGACATGATCGTTTCCCCTAAGCGAAAATCGTATCTAGAAACAAAGCGGTTTCAACAGCAACAACAACTGGGAGGTTGAAATGACTGGAATCGGTAAAGCTACGCTCGCAATGGGCTTGAGTAAGTTGTGTTTCCCTCCTTTTTATCTCCAACTAAAAATACACATCGCGGCAATTATGTTCGCACTGCCAGGGTTGGTTTTTGCCCAAACCCAAATGGCGATACCAGGCTCAGTCTCTGTTAGCCCAACGGGTGCCGCGACGTACAATATTCCTATTCAAGTTCCGCCCGGAACAGCGGGCATTCAGCCAAGCTTAGCGCTAACGTATAACAGTCAATCGGGCAATGGCCTAGCTGGCGTGGGGTGGTCTCTTTCGGGCTTTAGTGCAATCCTTCGCTGTCCTCGGACCATTGTTCAAGATGGTATATCAGGCTCAATTAACTACGACGCCAACGATCGTTTTTGCCTGAATGGCGAGCGGTTGATTCGTATTGATCTCGGGCTGAACTATGGCGCGCCCGGGCAGGTATATCGCACCGAGCATGAAAGTTTTACAAAGGTTCAATCGTTCGGTGGAATTGACGGCAATCCCGCGTACTTTGTCGCGCGGACCAAAAGCGGGCAAAATCTGTACTTTGGAAATACGCCGGACTCGGCAGTTGAGGCATATGGCCAATCGAAAATTCGCAGCTGGGCGCTCGGTCGAGTCGAAGATCGTGCTGGAAACTTTCTGACGATTTCCTATTTCGAAAATTCTTTCGCCGGTGGTGAACATAAACCTGCGGTAATTTCCTATACCGGTAACAGCAATACGGGGATTGCACCATACGCGAGCGTAACGTTCAACTACGAAAGTACCGCACGGCCCGATGCATTCTCAGGTTATGAATCCGGCTCGATTGTTCAAGATACGCGGCGATTGGGCTCGATCACGACGAAGGTAGGCACAAGTGTTGTAAAGAACTACTTCCTTACCTACCAGACAGCACTATCTCCTGATACGAATCGTTCTCGGCTAGAAAGTATCACAGAATGTGATGCGGCCGAAACTTGCCTCCCGTCAACTTTCGCAACATACGCATATCCGACCCTTGGTTTCGGAAATACTCAGTGGACTGCACAAGGAGGAGCGGAGGCCGTCATCGGCGACTATAACGGCGACGGTCGCGTGGACATGGCGAACTACACCGGCAGTGGCGGTGTATGGCGAATTTGCTTATCGTCGGGTAGCGGATTTAGCTGTAATCCATGGACCGCTCAAGGCGGGGCGGAGGTGATTACCGGCGACTTCAACGGCGACGGAAGAACGGACCTTGCGAGCTACAGCGGTTCCAACAGTATCTGGCGCATTTGTTTATCAACGGGCGTCAGGATTTAGTTGCAATCCATGGACCGCACGTGGCGGGCTATCCGTTAAGACTGGTGATTTTAATGGTGATGGCAAAACGGATATGGCCTCATATACCGGCAACGGCGGTATATGGGAGATATGTTTATCGATTAATATCGGTTTTGCCTGTACGCAATGGACAACGCCATTTGGCGCAGAAATCAAGACTGGCGACTACAACGGCGACGGCAAAACCGACATGGTATTTTACACTGGCAATGGCGGTATTTGGTGGGTCTGTTTATCAACTGGGACGGGATTTTCTTGTAGCCAATGGACAACGCCATTTGGTGCGGAAAGCAAGACTGGCGATTACAACGGCGATGGCAAAACCGACATGGTGTTTTACACTGGCAATGGCGGCATTTGGTGGGTCTGTTTATCAACTGGGACCGGATTTGCGTGTACCCAATGGACCACACCGTTTGGCGCTGAAATCAAGACCGGTGACTACAACGGCGACGGCAGAACGGACATGGTGTTTTACACCGGCAATGGGGGTATTTGGTGGGTTTGTTTGTCGAAAGGAAATGCATTTAGTTGTAATCAGTGGACCGCTACTGGTGGCGGCGAAGCTGTAATCGCAGATTTTGATGGTGACGGGAAGACCGATCACGCGACGTACACGGGAAGTGGCGGCATTTGGAATGTTAATCTTGCTGGGAGTGGAGAGAGAAAGGCTCCTGACAGCCTCGCCACAGTGCTTAGATTCGGGGTTCAAACCACCTTTACCTATAAGCCCATGACCGACAGTACAGTCTATGGGAAGGGAAGCAGTTCTACTGGCCCCTATGTTGATGTTCAAGCCGCGATTTACGTAGTCTCCAACACGAGTACGAGTAATGGAATAGGTGGGTTTCGAGATTTTCGCTACTATTATTTCGGTGCGGTCGCTCATGTGCAGGGCGGCGGCATGATGGGTTTCAGTGCTTTGCAAGTCGACGACGTCATCAATCAAACAGTAAAGACGACCTATTCGCGCACCGATTGGCCTTATCAGGGCTTCGTCTACGCCAGTCAGTCCCAAACCGTCGGTGGCGCAGTGTTGAGCAGAGTCGATAGTACGCTGGCGGCTCAAAGTACATATACGGGTGTTTACTTCATGTACACCAGCGAGGTGAAAGAAAAGATTTATACGGCCCACGATGGAATAGTGGGTTCTACTGGCATCTCTGGCTCCACCCAAATTAACCTGATTTCGACCGTTACCGAATTTGCGGGTTCACCGCAATACGGCAATGCAACCAAAATTACGGTGACTGATATCTTCGGCCCCGTCAGCACGACGGTAAACAACTATGAGCTTGCCGATCTGACGAATTGGAATATCGGCAAACTTAGCTGTTCTGCAGTAACAAAAACACAGCCCGGCGGAACAGTTTCACAAACCAGAACTTCGAGATTCGGCTACGAAACCAGCGCGAGGGGATTTTTACTTAACGAAACCATCGAACCCGGTACATCCTGCATTGGTGCGCCGCAGGCATCCACCGACGCGACTTTGCGTTTGACCACTACCTATGGATATGACTCGTATGGCAACACGGCTAGTGTCACCGTCTCTGGCGGAATGACGGGAACCAGTCTTGTTCCAAGTCGAACAACAATCAACAGTTATGTCGCTACTGCTACAAATCCAACTCCAGGGCGTTTTGCTACGAGTACCACCGTCGCAAACGGCACAGCACTTAGTCAGACCGAATCACGAGAATTCGATAACCGATTTGGTGGCATGACGAAGCTGATTGGCCCCAATGGTGCCGCGTTGGCAACGACGTGGCAGTACGATAGCTTTGGTCGGAAGTTCAATGAGAACCGCGCCGATGGCACTGCTACAACCATCAGTTATGCCTACATGGCGCCCGCTTATACCATCACGACAGCCACAACAGGCGCGCCAACTACTAGCACTCAGTTCGATATACTCAATCGACCATGGCGTACCTATACCACCCATTTCGACAACGTTCGCGTTATTGGTAGCGGGATTGACTATGATAGTCGCGGCCGTGTTTCGGTCCGGTATCGAAACTTCCTATCGGGCGCCACGACGTTTCCCAACACAATATATACCTACGACATCCTCGGCCGTGTTCGTACGTCTAGCACCTCCCACGGGTTGACCACCACGTACGGCTATAACAAAGACAGGAGCGGTAATTTTAGCCTGCTTTCAACAACGGTGGCCGTAAGCAATAGTACGGGTACCCAAACGACTGCCACGGTTACAAATGCCCGAGGCCAGGTCACGTCGACGATCGATTCGGGTGGCTACACAACCGGCTTTACTTACGCCTATGGCGCGAATGGGATTTTGGTCACGACCACCACCGATCCTTTGGGCAACAAAATTGTCGTCACCGAAGATTTGGCAGGTCGGAAGATTGCCCTGACTGACCCTGACATGGGTGCTTGGATCTATACGTACGATGCGCTCGGCCAGCTCAAATCTCAAAGGGACGCCAAGCTGCAAACGTCAACCATGGTCTACGACCTCCTCGGTCGAATGACCCAACGCAGCGAGCCCAGCTTAATCAGCAACTATTACTACGATAAGTATGCCGACAACAGCGCGTGCAATAAGGGCATCGGCAAGCTTTGCGAAGTTACTGCGAGCGGCGCGGCGACCGTCGCCAACTATCGTCGCAAGCATTACTACGACAATCTCGGCCGTGGCACCCGCACCGATAACTATGTCGAAGGCACCACCGCCTTCCAGCAAATTGACACGACGTACGGCGTTGCTGGAGACACGACTTGTCCAAACAGCCACGGAAAGGTGTGTAGCGTAACGTATCCTGCCGTCACGATTGGCGCGAACACTACCCGGCTTAATGTGAAAAACAACTACAATGCCGCCGGCTACTTATCGTCCATTACCAACGTTACGACCGGGGCGACAGAATGGACCGCTAATGCCATGGATGCCGATGGTCACGTCACTAGTGAAGCCATTGGTAAGAACCCGCTTAATGTAAGTGGTATGAACACCCTGCGAACCTACGAGTCAACAACAGGCCGCCTAAAAAATATCGATAGCACCAACGCTGCCGCACCGCCGCTAGCTGGGGGAACGACGCAGAAGATGTCCTTCGGCTACGATACCATCGGCAACCTCATCAACCGCACCGATGCCTTTACCACGCCCAGCGCCGCAACGATCAACGAAATCTATACCTACGACGCCTTAAATCGCCTCAAAACCGTTGGGATGAGCGGCGCCGGCGCCGCCACGCTGAACAAGAGCTACAACTACGACGAAATCGGCAACATCATTTACAAATCCGATCTCGGCGGTACCGGTGTGTTCACCTATCCGGCCTCCGGTGCCGGCAGCGTTCGACCCCACGCCGTCACCAGCGTCAATGGCACCATCGGCAGCAACGTCAATCCTAACTACACCTACGATGCCAACGGCAACATGATCACCGCCTTTGCCGGCACACGCGTGATCACGTATGAATCGTTCAATATGCCGCGCAGTATCAGCCGATCCGGCGTTACCGTCGGTTGGGTGTACGACGCCGACCATAACCGCATAAAAGAAACTTACCAACTCGAGTACGGCAGGGTCAGCCGCGACAGCCTATTACGTTAATCCCGGCAATCAACCGTTCTTTGAAAAGCATATCAACATCACCGGAACGGGGCTGACCGAATATCGCCACTTCATCGGTGGTGTCGCGGTCTATACGCAAAAGAGCAACGCCACGACTGATACAAAATATCTGCTCAAAGATCATCTTGGCTCGACCACGGTGGTCACCAATAGCGCGGGCGGTGTATTAGAACGTTACAGCTATGACGCCTTCGGCAAGACCCGCAATCTCAACGGCAGCGATATCGCGGCGGGTACCAGTATGCGCAGCCCCAGCATGCGTCGTGGCTTTACCGGTCATGAAATGCTGTCGGAGCTTAATGGCGGGCTGATCCACATGAATGGCCGCATCTACGATCCGAACCTCGGGCGGTTTATGACGGCTGACCCAACGGTGCAGTTTGAAGGGTACAGCCAGAGTTACAACCGATATAGCTACGTTTTGAACAATCCGTTGAGCTTTACTGATCCCACCGGATTTGGGCTAGGTGAATTCGCAGCAGCCTTTGAAGATTCCGTCAAGGATCCTTTCACAATCGAAAAATCCTACTACGCCTTCAGCAAATTTCCCGGCGCGCAGGATGTTAGCAAATTCATGATGCAAAACAGTTGGGCGCGCGCACTAGGTCACCAAGCGGCGAGCAGCATTCCCTATGCGGGATGGGCCGTAAACGCCTATCTCTCTGGGTACGATGTATGGTACCAAGGCGGCACTCACGCAGATATTGAGCGGGCGTGGGCGGTTTCTATAGGGTCGGCGGTCGCTTCCAAATTAGCTGATAAATACATTAATGCAGATAGTAGCCCGTTCTTCAACGCACTTGCGCATGGGGCAATTGGATGTGCAGCAGCAGATGCAGGCGGCGGAGATTGCGGTAGAGGTGCTACTCAATCGTTTGCGCTCACGCTCGCGAAAAATTATCTTCCTAAGGCGATTGCGTATCTGCAGTCGCAGACGGCAGGTGACGCTATGACAAATGGAACGACAAATTCCGTCGATGAGTCTGAATCCCGATCGGATACGATGAGAGACGTGGAGCCGAACGCAGAGATCACTGCACAAGCCGGTGACAAAGTCGCCGCGGTAATTTATCTTCGCACGGGACCGAACGGCGAATGTTATGTCGGTTCTTGTCTCGATGCACGATTTCCAGCTAGGCAGGTTGAACACGATCGTAAGACCGGTAGAGTTAATCGCTACAAACCACTCGAACAAGTTCCTGATAGCTTGCGAGACATGGCTGAAGAGACCTTAATTCGTAAATACGGGGGGCCCGCCAAACAGGGTGGAGCCCTGGAGAATAGACGCTATCAAATGAACAACGATAGGTATAACAACGCAGGTGGAACGACACCTAAACCAACTGGCGGGGCCGGTGGCAATCTTCCGACCCCGACGGGTGCGCCTAGCGGATGGTTTCCTGGTGCACCACCGCGGAGGCAGCCGTTTTAATTAACGCCTTTTGGTAACAATTAATGGGCTGGTAAAATTAAATCGAAATGACGCCGAATTGATGGCGATATAGATCGAGGCGATTAAACAAACAAAGGAGAAAGAAATCCGTGCCATCTAAAAGGGTGTCCACAAGTCAGTCCGTCACGAAATCAGCAGTTTCCAGAAAGGTGGTTGTTTCTGCCGGTCAGCTATTTCTTGTTTCGCAGTCCAACAAAAAGTATACGTTGGGACAAGTTATGGCCTCGTGGCCGGAAACGAAGGGAATGATGACAGTTGCATTGTTCGCACCTGAATTGAGTTCGGCTGTCGAAAATCCCGAGCATTTCGTCGAAATTGCAGAGAAATGTTCGAAGGCGGAAGAATTCGCATCGATTGTTTCGACTGGCGACGGCGTGATACGCGCCAGACAGTGGCAAATCGTCGGAACATGCCCGGTGCTGGTGCCCGAGCGATGTTTCCCAGAGCATCCCTTCCACAGCGGAACAATTGTTGGGTCGACGATCCTGTCCGTACCGCTAATTGAAGGCTTTATTGAATCGTACCGCGGTCTTGCTGATTGGGAGTCGCTTCTTCCTGGGCAGCCGGGATATCTCAAATCGCTGATCTACAAAAAAACTCTATTGCAATAAGACGCGGGCACGCGTGGGGTGCGCAATGCATACCATTTTCCGATCGGGCATAGTGTGTGCCTCGCGAACGCGAAGACAACGTACTCGATTCGGAGAGATTGGGATCCTACGCGGAGCATACCCCCAAATAAGAATCGCCACGAGCCGCCTCCTATTTGCCTCGTGGCTCGGCATGCCTGAAGAGTCGCATGGATAGTGACCCGTAGGCCGATGGCATTTGAAATGCAATCAGAAGTAAATTCAAAAAAAGCGCAGCCGATGAAAACTGTAACTCAGTCAGAATCGAATGATTCGACGGATTCGAAGCACGTGATTCATCCACGCCGGATCACGCTGATCGTTGCGGCGTTCGCATTTGCATTGCTGCTCGGCACATCTACCTTCTTGCAGATACGAAAAAGGGTTAGCAAACTTTGCTAACCCCATATCGTGATTGGTAGGTCGTGGCAGGCTCGAACTGCCGACCAACGGATTAAAAGTCCGCTGCTCTACCGACTGAGCTAACGACCCGTAATCGGCAAAACGTCAATTATAAATTTATTTGCCCCACTCGGTCAATTTTACCTGCGATTTGGTAGTGGTTCATTCTGAAATTCGTTTCTTGTAAGCCCCGCGTTTCTTCGTCTCTTCTTCAGGAATCAGCGCAACAATATCGTCAACGCTCCAAACATGAAACGAGAGTTTCGCTTCCATTGCGGGCGTCACGCGTAGCGTCTTGTGAATCTTGCAAAAGTTGTAGAACATAAAATATAAGCTGATCGCATGCATGTGATTTTCTAGCTTTTTGCTGAAACCATTCGTCAATCGCGTGAAGCGGCGCATGTGCATACGCATTGTTAGATTTTGACGTTCGACGTAGCTCGTGGAAACGTGTTTGATGCTTGGGTTTCCCGTTATTGTGCGCTTCTCAATCCCCGTACATTCTGCCGGGCTGTAGCGGCGCTGATCGTCTTTGGACTGCCCTAGCGTGCCGTACATCTTAATCAGTTGGGCCAAGTCTATGTCAGCGCCAAAAGCGTCTTCAACAGCGTCCACGTAAGCACGGTGGCCGTCCGTTGTTAGTTGAATGCGACTGCTAAGGCGTGAGGCAAGATCGTGAATGAAATCGTAAGCCGATTCTGCGCTACGCGTGCCGACATACCAGCAAGGAATCAGTTTCGTGTCGGCGTCGATAGCCATCCAAGTGTAAACATCACCAAAGCCGAATTCGCCTTTGTGTTCTTCGGGAACATTCTTTTGCTTCATCCCAACGAAAGACCAAATTTCATCGCATTCAACGCGCTTACAAGTGAGGTTACGCATCTTTTCGTCTTGGTACGTGGCGCACGCTTCGCCAGCGTCGGCTAGGAGCTTAAGAACTGTGTTCTTAGATGCGCCCGTGATACGGCAAGCGGCATTGACACCCATTCCTTCGCAAAGGACAGAGAGGATTTGAGCGCGTTTTTCGTTGGTTAGTTTGTTCATTTCCGTACCTCAAGCCGTAATTCATAATGCACATTATACTTGAGTAAAATTAAATGTAAATAGTCAAATACACGGTTACCGTGATTTCGTGCTTTACAAATGAACGATCAATGGGTATTCTTGTCGTATGCAATATGAATTTGATGACCCAAAGAAGTATTTGCGACTCCTAACTGACGCCAGATTTACGGCAGATTTTCCAGCGCACATTGTTTCAAAATTCAGAATGCGTATTCAACAGATAAAATCTGCGATAAACGAAGGGGATTTTTATAATTCGAAGGGATTGCATTACGAGAAATTGAAAGGGAGTAGAGCGCACCAACACTCGATGAGGTTAAATGATCAGTGGAGGTTAATACTGGAATTGGTGGATGAAAATGGACAGAAAATTGTTCGCATTATTGGGATTGAGGATTACCACTAATGAATATTACTAGAGAGGCGGCAATGAATGAGTTAACTAGACCGGCGGAAATATTCCATGCAGGCGAGTTTCTCAAAGAGGAGATTGAGGCTCGCGGTTTGACGCAAGCTGCACTCGCAGAAATTATCGGACGTCCCACACAAGCAGTAAGTGAAATAATTTTAGGTAAAAGAGGCATTACGCCAGAAACTGCAAAGGGACTCGCTGCGGCCTTCGGAACAAGCGCGGAATATTGGATGAATTTGGAAACAGCGTATCAACTTTCGAGGGTTAGTGTGCAAGAGGAAGAAGTTAAACAACGCGCCAAACTTTACGAACGATTTCCTGTAAAAGAAATTATTAAACGGGGTTGGGTTGAGCGCTCTGAAAATCCTACCGTATTGGAGCAAAGATTTTTGGACTTTTTTGGGATTAACTCAGTCGATGAAACCCCAAGTTTTTCCTACGCCGGCAAAAAACAATGCTATTCGTCAGACTCCATGCAACAGATAGCATGGGTACGTCGCGCCCGCCAGTTGGCGGAAGTGGCGCAGGCCAACGATTTTAATAAATCCACTATTAATGGATTAATTGAGGAATTGAAGTCTCGCCGACAGTTTGTAGAATCAATACGAGAAATTCCCGTCATTCTTTCTCGGTACGGCATTAGATTGATCATTGTGGAATCCATTCCCGGGATGAAGATGACAGGCGCTTGTTTTTGGTTGTCAAAAAACAAGCCGGTGATTGCACTGACACTCACTTATGACCGAATTGATAATCTTTGGTATACATTGTTCCATGAGCTAGATCATGTTGCGCATGAAGAAGGCCGAGAAAGCCCAATCATGGATAATCTTGTGCCTGAAAAAAGCGAAAACAATTTACCAGACATTGAGCGCCGAGCGAATGACGTAGCGCGTCAAAATGTAGTTGACCCAGACGAGTTAGAGGGATTCATTGCCCGTGTAAATCCGATCTTCACCGCGGAACAGATAAAAGGGTTTGCAAAACGTGTAAATGTTCATCCGGGCATCGTTGTGGGGCAACTTCATAACCGTCGTTTAATTCATTTTTCTGTACACCGCACGATGCTTGAAAAGATCAGGGTTCATCTGGTTGGTGAAGCGCTTACCGATGGATTCGGGCATATGCCACAGCTTTAGGAGAAATAAATGTCTTATTCTGAACAGATGCAAAAAATGATTCAGACTTATCGCTCTAGTGGCAGTAAGTGGCCAGCATCAGCGAGAGAAATGGCGCAATGGGCGATTTCTACGAGGCATTGGGTACCGCAACCGTCGGCAATTGTGGCTCAGTGCGCAGACCAGATTGCGAAAGCGCTCAGGGACGAGCACTACACCGATCCGCAAGGGCGCCGCGTAAGGCTGAATCACGCAGCGCAACACGTTGGCGAGCAGCATGTTCTTTGGGATGATATTAGGACAGCAAAGCCAGAACATATGCAATTGTCTTTACAACAAAGACGCCAGCAAGTTCTGGGGGATTGTAAGCAGCTAAAAAATGACGTCGATAGTTACAACGAAAACCGTAGACCGGAAGTCATGGTGCAGATTGTTTTTGATTTCACCTTAGACTTAGAAGAAAGCGATCTAATCAAAAGAAAAACGGCTTAAGCGGTTTTACCCCATCTTTTTGCGGACGCTTTTTTTGCGATCTCTGATCGCTTTTCGGCGGTCAGTTTATCCGCCCTCGCTTTCCCGCCGACCAATCCGCCCTTGCGACTATCCGCCTTCTTGCCGGTCAATTCGGTCTTGCGTTCAGCTTCGCCCGTAGCTCGCTGAACGACATCGAAAGCGATCTGCGTAAAGTCTTTACGTGAGTTTGGTTTGGTTGCCATGCATTAATGATATCGCATCGATAATGCAACGGGTAGACGGCTAAATTTCAAACTGAACCATTACCTGCGATTTCGTTACGATTTGGTCAGTCCTAATTCACGCCCAAGGAACAACCATGTCTCGACAACGGTGTCTGGGTTGAGGGACATCGTCTCGATGCCCTCCTCCATGAGCCATTTCGCGAGGTCGGGATGATCCGACGGTCCCTGGCCGCATATGCCGGCGTACTTGCCTGCTTTGCGGCAGGCTTGAATGGCCATATGCAGCATTTGCTTCACGGCCGGGTCGCGTTCGTCGAACGATTCGGCCACCAGCCCCGAGTCGCGATCAAGCGCTAGGGTAAGTTGTGTCATGTCATTCGAACCGATGGAAAAGCCGTCGAAGCGTTTCAGGAACTCGTCGGCGAGAATGGCGTTGGAGGGCACTTCGCACATCATGATGATGCGCAGGCCGTTCTTGCCGCGTTCCAGGCCGTTTTTCTTGAGGATATCCAAGGTCCGATCCGCTTCGCTCACTGTACGCACGAAGGGCACCATGATTTCGATGTTGGTCAGGCCCATGTCGTCGCGCACTTTTTTCAGCGCGGTCAACTCAAGTTCGAAGCAATCGGCGAACGATTCGGCGATATAACGCGCCGCGCCACGAAAGCCGATCATCGGATTCTCTTCGTGCGGCTCATAAACGCTGCCGCCGATCAGGTTGCGATATTCGTTGGATTTGAAATCCGATAAACGTACGATGACTTTTTTCGGATAAAACGCCGCAGCCAACGTGGCAATGCCTTCCGTGAGTTTGTCGACGTAAAACGTTTTCGGGTTCTCGTAGCCGAGGCAGCGCGCTTCCACTTCCTTGCGTAGATCGGGCGAGATGTTGGGATAATCCAGTGCTGCACGCGGATGCATGCCGATCATCGCGCCGATAATAAACTCCAAGCGCGCGAGGCCGATGCCATGATTTGGAATGCCTTGAAAATCGAACGCCAGTTGCGGATTGCCGACGTTCATCATGATTTTCACCGGCAGTTCGGGCAGCTTATCCAGAGCCAAATTCAAAATTTCAAACTTGAGACTGCCGCGATAAACGTTGCCCGTATCGCCTTCCGCACACGAAACCGTCACCTGCGAGCCCTCCTTCAACCTATCGGTCGCGTCACCGCACCCTACAATGGCCGGCACGCCCAACTCCCGCGCGATAATCGCCGCATGGCAAGTGCGTCCGCCGCGGTTAGTCACGATCGCCGAGGCGCGCTTCATCACCGGTTCCCAGTTGGGATCGGTCATGTCTGTGACCAAAATATCGCCCGGCTGTACCTTGATCCATTTGGCTGGAATCAAAAATAATACGCACGGTACCAACGCCGATTTTTTGTCCGATGGCGCGGCCGGTCGCTAGGGTTTCGCCTTTTTCCAGCAGACGATAGCGGCTGTATTTTTCCTGCTTGCCTTGCGATTTCACCGTTTCCGGGCGCGCTTGTAAAATGTAAAGTTTGCCGTCGCCGCCATCGCGCCCCCACTCGATATCCATCGGGCGCTGATAATGTTCCTCGATAATCATAGCGTAGTGGGCGAGTTCTTCCGCTTCCGCATCGCTGATGGAAAAACGATTGCGATCCTTCTCCGCGACATCCAGCGTCACCGTGGATCTGCCCGCTTGGCGTGCCTCGGAGAAAATCATCTTAATTGCTTTGGAGCCGAGCTTCGACGGAGAATCGCCGGTCGCTTATTTTTTAAGCAGACCTTGCTGACATAAACTTCATCGGGATTCACTGCGCCTTGCACCACGGTTTCGCCGAGGCCGTAGCTGGAGGTGATGAAAACTACATCTTTAAAGCCCGATTCTGTATCGAGCGTAAACATCACACCGGCGGCGCCGATATCGCTGCGTACCATGCGTTGAATGCCCGCCGACAGCGCGACTTCGCTGTGCACAAAATTTTTGTGGACGCGGTAGGAAATCGCACGATCGTTATAGAGCGAGGCGAAGACGTGCTTCACGGCGACGAGAATGTTGTCGAGGCCGTGAATATTCAGATAGGTTTCCTGCTGCCCGGCGAAAGAGGCGTCGGGCAAATCTTCTGCGGTAGCTGAAGAACGCACCGCAACGGAAATTTCCGAACCCGCCTCCGCCAGCATTTGCTTGTATGAAGATGCGATTGCTTCATTCAACGCCGATTGAAACGGCGCATCAATAACCCACTGGCGAATTTGCTTGCCGGCCTGCGCCAAAGTATTGACATCTTCGACATCGAGGTTGCTCAGTACAGCTTCAATGCGTTCTTCGAGCGCGTTGTGCTGCAAAAACTCGCGAAACGCAAATGCCGTCGTCGCGAATCCGCCCGGCACGCGCACGCCGGATTGCGCCAACTGACTAATCATTTCCCCGAGGGAAGCATTTTTGCCGCCGACTTCATTGACGTCGGTCATGCGCAAATCTCGAAACCATGCAACGTATTGTTGTGCCATCGGTGAGCCCAATCGATTCTTTGTTTGGAAAACCCGTTATTATAAACAACTCTCCTTTTTTATAGACCGGCACACGCCGTAAGCAAAATCATGTCGACTCAGCGCAGCGTATTTTTCGTATCGGATGGGACCGGCTTAACCGCTGAATCCTTGGGCCAGTCCATGATTACCCAATTTGACGAAGTAAGCTTTAGTCGCATTACGATTCCGTTCGTCGACAGCGTCGAAAAGGCCCATGCTGCCGTTTCCGAGATTCGCGATGCATCGCAGCGCGACGGCCTGCGGCCGATCGTATTTAGCACGCTGGTCGATTCAGAGTTGCGCTCCATCATTCACAGCGTTGACGCATTGCTGCTTGATTTTTTCGAGATTTTTATAGGGCCGCTGGAACGGGAACTGGGCGCTAAATCCAATCATCGCGTCGGCCGTAGCCACAGTGCGAGCAACACAATCACCTACGACGCGCGCATGGAAGCAGTGAACTACACCATGGCCCACGACGATGGCATCACAGAGAAAAACCTAAGTGAAGCGGAAGTGATCCTCGTTGGCGTGTCGCGCAGCGGCAAAACGCCAACTTCGCTCTATATGGCGCTGCAGTTTGGCATCAAGGCCGCAAACTATCCGCTGATACCGGAAGACATCGGCCAAATGAAGCTGCCACCGGCGTTGCAGCCATTCAAACGCAAAATTTTTGGCTTAACGATTATGCCTGAGCGCCTGCGCCGGATTCGCGAAGAGCGCCGGCCGGGGAGTAACTATGCGTCGCTGGATAATTGCCGCTTCGAAGTTTCTGCGGCGGAAGCGCTGATGCGCTCCCACGGGGTTCCGATACTGAATTCGACCGATAAATCTATCGAAGAAATATCGACAACGATTTTGCATCAGGCGCATTTGGTGCGGCGGGTTTTTTAGAGATAATCGTATTGCGGCCAAAACAATTTCGTCGTCCCCGTGAAGGCGGCGACCCAGCGTCGTTCGCATAAAGACGCTGGATTCCCGCCTTCGTGGGAATGACAAGACCGAAGGTAGCGATTTATCCAGTGCCCATTTGCCGCACGCGCTCAAATAAACAAACCGCAGTAGCAGCCGCGGCGTTCAATGATTCCATTTTTCCAGGCATCGGAATAGTCAGTACGGTATCGGCGAGCACCGACAACGCCGGCGATAAGCCCCCACCTTCGTTACCGATCATAAGCGCGATCGCGCCGGTGAGATCGGTCTCGTAAAGCGATGACTTCGCGCGCAGCGCCGTTGCGATTTTTTTGCCTCGATAGTTGCCTAGCACGCTAGGCAAATCCTGTTGCTCATAAATATCCAGCAGAAAATGTGCGCCCATCGCAGCGCGAATCACGCGCGGCGACCAAGCAAACACGCAGCCTTTCGACAGCACAACGTGTTTCACGTTCGCGGCCGCGGCGCTGCGCAGAATCGAACCCAAGTTACCGGGATCTTGAATATCTTCCAGCACGACACAGCACTCCATTTGCGTCGGAACGTGTTTCTGCATCGGGGTGTTAATTTGTGCGAGAACGCCCACCGGCGAATCGAGCGTCGAGAGTTCATGAAACATCGCATCGCTTAACACGATCGCTGCCAGCGGTTCGCATTGATTGATCAGCGTCACGATTTCGGCATTGGCGGCGCCACTTGTGCTGACGATCAACGCTGTTGGATTGCCGATCGCGGCGCGATAGGTTTCGACTAAATGAATACCTTCAATCAAGGTTTGTTGCGCTTTCTTTCGCTCACGTGACGATTGTGCGAGCTGGCGCAACTGCTTGAATATCGGATTGTCGCGCGAGCTAATCACCTTCATAGCGCGCACGTACGAAATCCGGCGAACACATCACGGCGATCGGGCGTGTAAAAATTGCGCCAGGTATTTCGCAGCAAACGTGAGCGCGTCGCAAAGCAGCCGCCACGCAACACTTTGTGATCGCCAAACCACGGTTCGGAATATTCCTTGTAAGGATCACGTACGAAACCGGGGTAAGGTGTAAACCCATCCGCCGTCCACTCCCAGACGTTGCCCCACATTTGTCGAATACCTTCTGGTGTATCGCCGGCTGGAAACGCGCTCACTGACTCGGTCGTGGCTGATATGCCGTCAAGATTGGCTCTGGGCGCGGTTTCTAGGCCGGCGTTATTTTTTTTCCAAGGAACATCGCGTTTGTCCAACCCGCCCGCTGCAAACTCCCACTCCGCTTCCGTCGGTAGTCGGCGTTCCGCGAAACGACAATAGGCTTCCGCCTCAAACCAATTCACAAATATCACGGCGTGATGTTCTCGATCGCGCAATGAAATCCATTGATCGAATTCGCGCAAATACCATTCTCCATCGCGGAATTGCCAGTATGTTGGATGACGCGCGCTTTCTTTTTCGCGCCACGCCCAACCGGCCTCGGACCAAAATTCACGACGAGTGTAACCGCTGGCGGCGACGAAGTTCCTGAACTCACCATTAGTCAGCGCAGCTTTCGCCATACGAAACGGCGCAACGTCAATTTCATGTCCCCACTTTTCATTGTCGAATACGAAATGTTTTGTTTCCGGCGCTGCGCCGAGCAAAAACCGGCCACCGCAAAGTTCTACCTCGCCCTCAAGCGTTTCGCCAAGAGCCGCACGGCCATAGGCCAGCCCCTGTATGCTAGCGCCGAGGCGAGGCCTCGAATAGCCGTGAGTTTGCCGCGTATAGAAAAACGCTTCGCCATGCATATCTTCATGAAACACCGCGAGTTCGGCAAAATAGCGCAGCGCGTCGTTGTCCGGTTCGCAAACTAAGCGTTCCAAGACCCGTTCCGTAACGTTATCCAAATATTTTTGTGTCGCGATGATGTCGGGTAACGGTAAGTCCCATCGGGTGGCATGAGCAACCTTCGCGGAATCGTAAAGTTGATCGGCGTTGGCGAGAATCGACGGCAATAAATCTTTGTCATCGCCGCGCGAACGCAAGCACCATTGCTCTTGAAACCAACCCAAATGGCCGATTTCCCACAAAGGCGGATTCACCATTTCCGAACGCGGCCCAAGCAATTGCGCGCCGTTCAGATCGGCGTAAAGCGCGCGCGTGCGTTGGCGCGTGTCGATCAGCCAATTTTTAAGGGTTTCCGCCGAAGTGCTTGATAGATTTTTCATACGAACCTAGTGTACGCTCGCGAGTGTAGCTTGAAATCGACTGCCATGAAAATCGCTTTAATCACGCCCGCCGCATCGCGCATGCGCAATGGTAATCGCCACACAAGTGCGCGTTGGGCAGCGATGCTGCGCGCGCTGGGGCATCGCGTTGCCGTGCAAGTGAGTTGGGATGACAAGCCCGCAGATGTCATGCTCGCTTTGCACGCGCGTCGCAGTCACGATTCGATTAAGCGCTTTGCGCAAGCCTTTGCGGAACGGCCGCTCATCGTTGCGCTAACGGGTACCGATCTTTATCGCGATATTCGTTTTGATGCCGATGCAAAACTGTCCATGGCGCTGGCGACGCGAATGATCGTGCTGCAGGAAATGGGATTGAAAGAACTTTCGGTGCGGAATGCCGCAAAAACTCGCGTCGTGTACCAATCGGCCGTTGCCGCAGCGCCGCAGTCGGCGCTGAAAAATAGTTTTGAAGTTTGCGTAATCGGTCATTTGCGCGAGGAAAAAGACCCGCTTCGCGCTGCGTTGGCGTTGGCGCATGTGCCGGCGGATTCGCGCATTCGCGTGACGCAATTAGGCCGTTCGTTAGATCCTGCGCTCGAACGAGACTCCAAACGCATCATGTCTGAAGATCCGCGCTACCATTGGCACGGAGAAGTGCCCCATTGGAAAGCCGCGCGGATATTGGCGCGCAGCCGCATCATGGTAATCAGCTCGCGCATGGAAGGCGGCGCTAATGTGGTGTCCGAAGCCCTGATGGCGAACGTGCCGGTAATCGCGTCGAAAATTTCGGGCAACATCGGCATGTTGGGCGCGGACTATCCGGGCTACTACCCGGTCGGCAATGAGCGCGCTCTTGCCAAGTTGTTGATTCGCGCCGAACAAGATGTGGACTTTTATCAAATGCTGCAGCGGCAGTGTCGGAAAAGAAAGAAGAATATCTCGGCGGCACGCGAAAAACAGTCACTCAAGTCATTGCTTGCCGAAGTCAGTGATAACAAAAAGTGAGTGCTAGTCTCTTCGAGGCTCAATCAGAAATTTTTCGATTTCGTCAAGATCGTCCCGTATCGAGGCCGCCGCCTTCGCCTCAATAGCGCGAAAACGCCGTAAAATATCCCGACCCAAATCGGTGACTTGCGCGCCACCGCCACTCGCGCCGCCGGTCGCAGTTTCAACTAACGGACGCTGAAAACAGCGATTCATCGTATCCACCAGCAGCCAAGCGCGCCGATACGACATTTTCAGCTCGCGCCCTGCGGCCGAAATAGAGCCTACGCGCGCGATCGCTTCCAACAAATCCGCCTTGCCCGGCCCAATGGCGTAGTCGTCGCCGAAGGGAATGCGGATGCGGATGTGTGGATGGATTTTCATTCTTGTAGACGATTTGAGATGCCGTCGTTAGCTTAACAAAGTATCATTACCGCTGCAAAAGTCGTTATTGACTACCGCTCAACGAACGAAGGAGATTTTATGAATCGACGCCAAATAAGGGTTTTGCTATTGAGTAGCGCACTAGCCGCGTTGGTCGGATGTACGCAAGAACAACAGAATCAATTTTCACGCGGGATTCAAAATTGGACCGGCACCAATGGCGTGCTGGATGTTTACACCGGTGAAAAGCTGGCGATGCGTTTTATTAAAATCGATAAGATGACAACGGCGATTGGAACATCCGACGGCGGTTCTCGTTCCTACCGCTTCGGTTATGGCTACGTCGATGAGAATCAAAATTTCAAAGTGGATTCGGGCGAAAAGAAAGTCTACTTCGAGATCAGCGACTACTCGACGAACTATGTTTTCTACGAAAACTACAAAGACTAGTTGATGCCGTCGCCAGTTGCTGCGACGCGCTTAGCAGAAGAGATCGGTGATCGACTCGGGTCGATCACCTGAACGTAAATTTCGTCTGATTTCACCATTCCGAGTTCGGCGCGGGCGCGTTCTTCGATCGCTTCCGTGCCGGTTTGTAAATCCTTTACATCGGCGCGCAAGGCATCGTTGCGTGTTTTCAGTTTAGTGTTGTTGTCAAGCTGGGCTTGCACCTGCTTTTCCAACTCAGACACACGAAACCAACCGCCTTTGCCGATCCAAAGCGGGTACTGAATTACCACTAGCAGTGCGGCGAACGCGGCAGTTAGCCAGCGCATAAAGTCTCGCTATTTCAGTTGAAAAAATGCACTACGACCGGGGTAGCTGGCGACTTCGCCAAGCTCCTCTTCGATGCGCAGCAGCTGATTATACTTGGCAATGCGATCCGAGCGGGAAAGGGAGCCGGTTTTGATCTGTCCAGCATTGGTTGCCACCGCGATATCGGCAATTGTCGTGTCTTCGGTTTCGCCCGAGCGATGGGAAATTACTGAGGTGTAACCGGCGCGTTTCGCCATCTCGATTGCGGCTAAAGTTTCCGTCAATGTACCGATTTGATTGACCTTAATCAAAATCGAATTGGCGATGCCTTGGCGAATGCCCTCGCTTAAAATTTTCGTATTGGTCACGAATAAATCGTCACCGACTAACTGAACCTTGCTGCCAAGATTCTCCGTCAGAATTTTCCAGCCGGTCCAATCGCCTTCCGCCATGCCGTCTTCGATGCTGATAATCGGATATTTTGCGACCCAGCCCGCGAGCATTTCAGTCAATGCCCCAGCGCTAAGCTTGCGATTTTCCGAGGCGATATCGTATTTGCCGTCTTTGTAGAATTCCGAGCTGGCGCAATCTAGGCCAATTGAGACCTGCGTTCCGGCTTGATAGCCCGCCGCCGCTATGGCTTCCATAATCAACTGCAGCGCCGATTCGTTATTCGGCAAATTCGGCGCGAAGCCGCCTTCGTCGCCGACCGTGGTGGACATGCCTTTGCTGTCGATCAATTGTTTCAGTGCATGAAAAATTTCCGTGCCACAGCGCAACGCTTCGCGAAAGCTTTGAAAGCCGTGCGGAATGACCATGAATTCCTGCAGATCGAGGCTGTTGTTAGCGTGCGCGCCGCCATTAATGACGTTCATCATCGGCACCGGTAATTGCATACCGCCAGCGCCGCCGAGGTAACGATACAGGGGCAAGCCGGATTCTTCCGCAGCCGCTTTAGCCACCGCCATCGAAACAGCCAGCATCGCGTTCGCACCGAGGCGAGATTTATTGTCCGTGCCATCAAGGTCGATCAAAATTTTGTCGATGAAGGCTTGTTCGCGATGCATCCAGACCAATGATCGCTTCGCAGATTTCGGTGTTAACGTTTTCAACCGCTTTCAACACGCCTTTGCCGAGATAGCGCTTCTTGTCGCCATCGCGCAATTCAACCGCTTCGCGCGATCCGGTCGACGCGCCTGAGGGCACTGCAGCGCGGCCGATCACGCCGGATTCAAGCAATACGTCCGCTTCGACAGTGGGATTGCCGCGCGAATCGAGAATTTCCCGAGCCATTACTTCAACGATTGCAGTCATGAATTTTCCTTATTGAATTTCTGTCATCTGTTCAAATTAAAGTCAGCCCCTCGCCCTAGCCCTCTCCCCAGTGGGGCGAGGGGATTACACTCCCTCTCTCGCTTCGCGGGAGAGGGTCGGGGTGAGGGTGGGCTTGTCGATTGCACGAAAGGCCGTTAAGTACATAAATTATTTTCAACAAAACCTTGTTGCTTCACTAACCGATCAATCGCTTGCAGCGTCTTGAGCAGTTCTTTCATTTTCGGTAATGGCCAAGCGTTCGGACCATCGGACATTGCTTTCGCGGGATCGGGGTGAGTCTCCATAAATATTCCCGCAATGCCAGCCGCAATTGCGGCGCGCGCCAACACCGGCACAAACTCGCGTTGGCCACCGCTCTTAGTCCCTTGCCCACCGGGCAGTTGCACCGAATGTGTGGCGTCGAATACCACCGGGCAACCGGTCTCGCGCATGATCGCGAGCGAACGCATGTCGGAAACCAAGTTGTTGTAGCCAAAACTCACGCCGCGCTCGCACACCATGATGTTATCTTGGCCGCTCGCTTCGCGCGCCTTATCGACAACGTTTTTCATATCGCCGGGCGCAAGGAACTGGCCTTTTTTGATGTTGACCGGTTTGCCGGCCGATGCGGCGGCGTGGATGAAGTCCGTTTGACGGCAAAGAAAAGCCGGCGTTTGCATGACGTCAACAACCGCTGCGACGGCAGCTATTTCGTCGACTTCGTGAATATCCGTTAATACCGGTACGCCGATTTGTGCTTTCACTTCGCTTAAAATTTTCAATCCCGCATCCATACCCGGGCCGCGAAACGATTTGCCGGAGCTACGATTAGCCTTATCGAACGAAGATTTATAAATGAACGGAATGCCGAGGGAGCCTGCGATTTCTTTCAATTGCCCGGCAGTATCGATCGCGAGTTGGCGTGATTCGATCACACAGGGACCGGCGATCAGAAAAAACGGTTGATCAAGCCCGACTTCAAATCCACAGAGGCGCATCAGTTAACCGTCGTCATCTGCGCGCCCGAATACACCGGCGCAGTGGCGCTGGCGATACGGACATTGGCTTGTTCCAACGCAGCACGGATAAAGGAGGTAAACAGCGGATGCCCACCACGCGGCGTCGAGGTGAATTCCGGATGGAACTGACAGCCGAAGAACCACGGATGGCCAGGAAGTTCGGCGATTTCCGTGAGGTGTTCCGATTGTGTGCGGGCGCTGATCACCATGCCAGATTTTTCCAGGCGTTCGATGTAATGATTATTGACTTCGTAGCGATGGCGATGCCTTTCCGCGACGACATCCTTGCCGTAAACGCGATGGGCTAAGGTTTCGCGTTTTACGTCGCAGGATTGCGCGCCCAGGCGCATGGTGCCGCCAAGATTAGAATTTTCGTCGCGCCGTTCAATCTTGCCATCGTGATTTTGCCATTCGGTAATCAGCGCGATCACCGGATGCTTGGTGTCCGGATCGAACTCCGTTGAGTTAGCTTTTTCCAACCCAACCACATTGCGCGCAAATTCAATCACCGCGATTTGCATGCCAAGGCAAATCCCGAGATAAGGAATTTTGTTCTCGCGCGCATATTTCACTGCGGCGATTTTGCCTTCGGTGCCGCGCTTACCGAAACCGCCCGGCACGAGAATCGCATCCATGCCGAGCAACGCATTCACGCCGTTCGCTTCAATGGTCTCAGAGTCGACGTAATGAATATTGACCTTGGCGCGCGTGTGAATGCCGGCGTGAATCAACGCTTCGGAAAGAGATTTGTAGGATTCCGTCAGATCGACATATTTGCCGACTAGCGCGATACTCACTTCGTACAGCGGGTGCTCCAACGCGTCAGTGAGTTTGCGCCAGGCAGTCAAATCCGCAGCGCGTGCGAGGATGCCGAGCTTGTGGCAAACGATTTCGTCGATCATTTGGTCGTGCAGCATCACGGGGATTTTGTAAATGCTGTCAACGTCAGGCGCGGAAATAACCGCTTCCTTGGCGACGTTGGTGAACAGTGCGATCTTGCGCCGATCATCTTCCGGCACGGGCCGATCAGAGCGGCAAATCAGAATGTCCGGCTGAATACCGATTTCGCGCAATTCTTTAACGGAGTGTTGTGTCGGCTTGGTTTTGATTTCGCCGGCGGACGCGAGATAAGGCACTAACGTTAGATGAATATAGCACGTGTTGTTGCGTCCTTCCTCGATGCCCATTTGGCGAATTGCTTCAAGGAACGGCAGCGACTCGATATCGCCAACGGTGCCGCCGATTTCGACAATCGCAACATCATGCCCCTTCGCGCCTTCTTTGATGTTCAGCTTGATTTCGTCGGTAATATGCGGAATCACCTGCACCGTGCCGCCGAGGTAATCGCCACGACGTTCTTTCTTGATTACGCTCTCGTAAATCTGGCCCGTCGTAAAGTTATTGCGCTTGCCGGTGCGCACATTCACAAACCGCTCGTAGTGGCCCAAATCAAGATCGGTCTCGGCGCCGTCGTCGGTAACAAACACTTCGCCGTGCTGAAACGGGCTCATGGTGCCAGGATCGACGTTGATGTAGGGATCGAGCTTGAGAAGGGTGACGTTGATGTTTCGGGACTCGAGAATGGCGCCAAGTCCTGCGGCAGCGATGCCTTTCCCAAGTGAAGAGACCACACCACCGGTCACGAATACATACTTGGTCATGGGACGAAAGGCTAATTAGAAAAACGAATTTTAGCGTAAATGTCGTTTTGGAACAATGAAGCCGTAAATGCAATTCATTGTTCCGGTAAGATGCGTTTGTTGTCGATAATGGTTTTGTCCGTGACTTTTGGGGAGCAGAAAATTCGCAAAGATTCCGCCGTATTTTATGAGCACATAGCAAGTCTGTTCGGAAAAGAAAATGACATCCGCCGCATCGAATCCACGAAACCCGGATTGCCTGCGGTTCACTGTTTCTTCTACGAAGATTTGCCCGAGCCCGGCACGCTGACGATGGTCACCTATGGCATTTCCGAGGCGACCCATCCGGACTGGAAGCAAGGCCGGCCCGAGTTAGTCGTCTCGCTCGATAGCAAGGACATGGCGTGGGGCATGGCTGCCGCGTATATGGCCGAGGCGGCACGAGGGGATTTTCCCTTCGCGTATAGCCAAGTTTTAAATTTCAACCGTGCGATTTCTGATGAATCGGCGATGTCCGCGTTTTTTCTGTTCGCGCCGTCGTTTCTCAACCAGGAACAGACGAAATTGGTGCTGCCGAGTAAGACTATTTTTTTGTATGGCGCGTATCCGCTGTACCCGGGTGAAACCGAGCTACTTGAGCGTGTTGGCCTGGAGAAGTTTTGGCATACGCCGGGATTTGATCTTTACAACGTTCAGCGGCCGGATCTTTCCAAAGGCACATAGGCCAGGCGCTAAGCGAGGAGCGGTTCGTGGCGAGACATGGCCTGCGGGCCAATAGGGGTGGCATTCTTCAGGCATCGATAATGCGTATTCAAGGCAACAGCGCATTGACCCGGCGATCCGCGCGCGCTACATTCTTAGTTCGATGACCGAGTGTCTTCGGCTGAAATCCATTCCAACTATTTTCGAGGAGAACCAACATGCTAAATCGTTCAATGCGCGCGCTGTACGCGCTGGTTTGTTTCGCTTTTGTGCTCATTGCGTCCACCGCAAAAGCCGATGTGACAAAGACCGTTTATCACGTCCATGACGGCACGACCCACGCTACTCACGCGATGTACAACATCATGTTTCAACTCAAGGGGGATCCGAAATCCAGAATTATTGTTGTAGCGAATTTCGAAGGCATCAAGGCATTCACCAAAGATGCGAAAGATATGATGGGTAAGTCGTTCTCCGCCTGGGTTGATGATTTAACCGTTCAGGGGGTCGAGTTTCGCGTGTGTCAGCAGGCGATGGATTATTTCAAAGTGACCAAGGATCAAATGCTCGACAGCGTAACCGTCGTGCCTTCCGGCGTCGGCGAGATTGCGCGGCTGCAATCTCAAGAAGGGTTCGGTTACATTCGGCCGTAACCGCATTTGACGCTGCGGCGGGTAAAGTTTTCATGTAGAAATAACGGTGTTTTCTACGCACCCTTATCAAATAAATTATCGTGCGCCAACGGGCACATTCAAGGATCGGGAGGAGAAGGTCGTGACAACATTTCTGTGTGTCATTTGGTGGTTGGTCGCCGGTGCGCTCGGCGGCTGGCTACTTAGTTGGCTGCTGGCGCGAGCCTTGAAGCGCGAAGCGGTGATCCCGGCTTCGCGGATCGTTGAACGACCGGTCGAAAAAATCGTAGAAAAGATTGTTGAGAAACCCGTCGAGCGGTTCATTGAAAAGCTGGTCGACAATCCAACCCTTCTTGCGCGCATTAAATTTCTTGAAGCCGAAGTGGCCGAAATCGCCGGGCTGCGCAATCAAATTCTGTCGTTGCAGTCCGCTCCACCGAAAGTGGTGGAGAAAGTCGTTGAGAAAATCGTCGAAAAGCCCGTGGAAAAGATTGTCGAGAAATTTGTTGATCGGCCAATCGAAAAAATCGTGGAAAAGCCTGTTGATCGCGTTGTTGAGAAAGCGGTTTCCGACACGCGCGGGTTAAAAGATCGCGACCTTCAAATCGAAGACTGGCGTACACGCTTTGCGGCACTCGAAGCGCAAGCGGCCGAATCCCGGCGCGGTATTGCGACGCGCGATCTAGAGATCGTGCGGTTGAAGCACACATCAGCGATCGATCTACAGGCGGCGAAGGCGAAAGAAGCGGATGTTCGGGAAAAACAAGGTTGGCGTTATCAGCTGGCAAACTCAGAGAAGCAAGTCGCGGACTTACAAAAACTAGTCGCCGATCGTGAAACGGAAATTGCGCAACTCAAGCGTGGGCCAGCCATTGATATGAGCGCAGCGAAGGCCGCTGGATTTAATTTGAAAGGCCCCGATGATTTGGAAATCATCGAAGGCATAGGCCCAAAAATCGCAGAGCTGTTTATTCAATCCGGCGTGACGACATTCCAGCAACTTGCGGACATGAGCCCAGCGCAAATTCAGCCGATCTTGGGCAAGGCCGGGCCGAATTTCCGTATGGCTAATCCCGAGACCTGGCCTGAGCAGGCCGATCTTGCGGCGCGCAATCGTTGGGCGACGCTTAAGTCGTTACAACAAGCGCTCAATGCCGGCAATCGCGGCGATAACAAATAGTGGGGGACGCGAAAATGGAAAACGCCTACGCTCTCAACCCCGCGCAATATCGTCGCTTCAGCAACTGGCACAAATTGATCGCAATACTCTTGCTGCTTTTGTTGGCCTTGCTTTGGATGTTTGGCTATGGCCCGGGCGCGTTTCGCCATTGCGCCGACAATTCCCGCGCAAGCAGCGATGTTGGGCGTTCCGCCGCGCCATTGCCTAGCGCCCCTCCAACGCCGGCATCCACAGCCGCGACGCCGCCGGAAAATGTGACGCCAGAGCCGGCAAAACTAAGTGACACGGCACCGCCTGTCGAAGCACCCAAGCTCGAATCGGAAGTGCAGCCCGAGCCCATAGCGACAGCGACCGTCGCCCCAGCGCCGGTACCAAACGCCGAAGTCGAGCTAAAAGCCAAGGTACCTGGCGCCGCGCCGAACTTGCGAATTTATTTCCGCGTGAACCAGGCGACTTTACGAAATGATGCCGATCGCCGACTCGCCAACATCATTGCATTTATGAAGGCCAATCCAGACGCGCGCGTGTCACTCGCTGGATTTCACGACTCGTCCGGCCGGACGTCGCGCAACATCGAACTCGCGAAAAATCGTGCGCTTGCTGTGGCCGACGCACTGGAAAAAGCTGGCGTGTCTGCATCTCGAATAGAATTGCAAAAACCGACCAAGACCCGAGGCAGCGGCTCGTCGACGGAAGCGCGGCGCGTGGAGTTGAAAGTAACGAATTAAAATGTTTCGCAAGGGCAATGCTCGAAGCGCCGCTTGCTGCTTGCCTTCTGGCGAGGCATGGCTCGGGAGGCAGTGGCCCTAGGCCACCCGGTATCCATGCGGCTTGTGGCATAACGGAACGTAGGGTGCGCACGGCGCATGTGGATTTACAATTTACGGATTCGGTTATTTGAACTGGCGAGCATGCATTGAGAGCCAGCAGGGTAGCCCGGAAGAAGCGAAGCGCATTCCGGGAGCTCGATCAATCATCGCTCACCGAGATCGATTAGATCACGTGGCCCACAATGCCACGGTGTCACATGGAATATGCAGAAGTTGTCCCGGAATGCGCTTCGCTCCTTCCGGGCTGCGCTTGCTGGAAGTTTAACGCCATCAATGGCAAACATTTCGCGTCCAATTAAACCTTGGCGGTCACATACGAGCAGAATTTGCGCAAACAGTTTGGCGACGAGATCGCCCATGTCGGCAACAAAAGCAGCCAGCGTGGTGAAGTGCGGTTGGTTGTCTCCGGAGAAGGCGATAAACGGGATGTTCTCACGGCACGCGGCTTCGATCTTTCGGCTACTGTTTATGCCGCGGCTGTAGGCCAAGAGGATCACTTTGATCAGCACAGCCGGGTCGAACGCGGACGCGCCGTCAACATCATTCTTATACCGTGCGTAGAATGCCGAAAGATCGAGTTCATGATCGACCAAATGAGACAACGCGTATTCAAAACTGCCCGGCAATACTTGCCGATCGAAATCCACCGGCAGCAATTTTAAGCCTTTATGTATCGGTTTGAATCGCGCCATTCTTGCTTCCACTTCCAATTTGATCGTGACGAAATTATCGCAGATCAGGCGATGAATATTTGACGAGATTTAGGTTTTTCTACAGCCTCAACGTTCGAGCTAAGCGGGCGCCAACGGCAGGACGCCAGGCCCGGGCTGGTGAAAATGTACCGCGTACCACCAGCCCGGGCCTGGCGTCCTGCCGTTGGCGCTCCGCTTGAGCGAGGGGTTAGGCCGCATCACCACAACTGCCACCACGGTTTCTTGCTTCTAGTAGCCACACGATCAGCATCAATGGCGTGACTCACCAATTCGAAGACTTGAGGTGTATCTGGCACGTGGTATTCCCTGAAGCCAGCCTTCTTTGCGACTTCCTGGAACCTCTTGATGTACCGCTTTGAATAGTAGCTCTCGACAAAAGTTGTTCCCTCAGCGGTAAAGGCTTCCGAAAATAGCTTTCCATCGAACTGTTCAATGATGAACTCTGCCCCAGTGATTTCTCCTCGCTTGAGCCTTTCAACTTCAGCTCCGGTATCGTGCTCCGGCATTCCATTCCATAAGCCTGACTGAACCGCCCAGAGAAGGAAAAAACCGATGTGGGTTGCACACCTTAACTCCGCGGTTGCCTCCGGTAGCCCTGCGGTCTCAAGGTGCCAGGAGACGTCGTCCAGTTTCGTCATGCATTGGGTCCATAGGTGTTGGTGGCGCCTGAGCCGTTCGAGTATGCGGCCTAACGTTTGACATGAGGGGTGCACAAAAGGCGCAGCCTTTTGGGCATCCCCTCGATGGAAGGGTTAGGCGTCATTCGTGCCTGTTGAAGCGAATGACGTCCATGTGAATGCCATAAACCATTCTTGCCGACGTGGCCTCATTCTTCCAGTACTTCATCCAGTCGTTCTCGTTCCAGACGGACCACTGGGCGAGGGGACCGTACCGCGCGAGGTGAAGTTCGATCTTTCTCTTCTTGCCTCGGTTCGAGGATCGTCCAAGTGGGTCGTCATACCAAACTGACTCGACGCGCTGCCCGTCTGTGTAGATGGCGATCGCAGCCTCGCCAAGCTGAACTCTGAAGGAGTGTTCCTTCTCTCGCTCCTCGACAACTTCAGCCCCCGTGCCCGTAAGGATTTCGAGACCGATGCCTAGCTCGATTCCGAGCGGAACAAATGGAACTGATAGCGCCTTGGGCATGAGGACTCTCGAAAGAAGGTTCATGACGCCTAACGTAAAGTAGACACCCTAAACGATGATATTTTATGCATCGTCGCGGTGCCTAATCTGTGATTTCGAATCGTATTCCATTGTTATCGTTGGATTAATTAAAATTTAACACCCTAAATTTTCTGCAAAACACACCACGTTTCGGCCGCGTCAATTCCTCAATAAAATCGCTGATAAATTGCGCGGCAAAGTAATCCGCCATTCGCAATGAAAGACAATATTTACCTCGAATTAAACACGTGATGTAATTTCAATGCAAGCGCCACCCCTCCAATTGCAAACTTCTATCAATTAATCAGGTTTCACCGCGCTGCAACATAGCTTGTGGTATCATCCGCGCCTCCGTTTACCGCCCGAGTACCCTATGTCCCGCGCCATTCGTAACATCGCAATCATCGCTCACGTTGACCACGGCAAGACCACGTTGGTAGATAAACTGCTGCAGCAAGCCGGTACGTTCGCCGCGCACCAACACATCGCCGAGCGGGTGATGGATAGCAACGATCTGGAAAAAGAGCGCGGCATTACCATTCTGGCGAAGAATTGCGCGGTGACTTACGAAGGCACGCACATCAATATCGTCGACACGCCCGGCCACGCCGATTTCGGTGGCGAAGTCGAGCGTGTGCTGTCGATGGTCGACAGCGTATTGCTGCTGGTCGACGCGGTGGAAGGCCCGATGCCGCAGACGCGTTTCGTGACGCGCAAGGCGTTGGCGCTGGGTTTGAAACCGATCGTTGTCGTCAATAAAATCGATCGTCCCGGCGCGCGGCCTGACTGGGTGGTGAATCACACATTCGATTTGTTCGATAAACTCGGCGCGACGGAAGCGCAACTCGATTTCCCCGTTGTTTATGCTTCAGCATTGAATGGTTACGCGACGCTCGATCCGAATGTCAAAAGTGATAACTTGCGGCCGTTGTTCGAGGCGATTTTGCAATACGTGCCGACGCGCGATGCGAATCCCGATCTGCCGTTGCAATTGCAAATCTGTTCGCTCGACTATTCCAGCTTCGTCGGTCGCATCGGCATTGGCCGCGTGAAACAGGGGCGCATTCGTGCCGGCCAGCAAGTCGCGGTGATGAACGGCCCGGACGCAACGCCGGTGATGGCGAAGGTGAATCAGATTTTGAGTTTTGAAGGCTTAGAGCGCGTGATCGTGCCGGAAGCCGAAGCCGGTGACATCGTCTTGATTAACGGCGTCGAAGGCGTTGGCGTGGGCGTAACGATTTGCGATCCCGCTGCGCCGGTCGGCTTGCCGTTGTTGCGGGTCGACGAGCCAACGCTGACGATGAATTTTATGGTGAACTCGTCGCCGCTCGCCGGCAAGGATGGCAAGTTCGTCACCAGCCGCCAAATTCGCGAACGCTTGGAGCGCGAGTTGCAATCCAACGTTGCGCTCAAAGTTGAATTCGGCAGCGATTCCGATTCGTTTGTCGTGTCCGGTCGCGGCGAATTGCATTTGACGATTTTGCTGGAAAACATGCGCCGCGAAGGTTACGAAGTCGCAGTCGGTCGCCCGCGCGTGGTGATGAAAGAAATCAACGGCGAGAAACAAGAGCCGTACGAATTACTTACTGTCGACGTCGAAGACGGACATCAAGGCGCGGTGATGGAAGAACTCGGCCGCCGCCGCGGCGATTTGCAAGACATGCAGTCCGACGGCAAAGGCCGCGTGCGTTTGGAGTATCGCATCCCGGCGCGTGGCCTGATCGGTTTCCAAGGCGAGTTTTTGAACCTGACGCGCGGCACCGGTTTGGCGAGCCACGTTTTCGACGACTACGGCCTGCTGAAAGGCGAGATCGAAGAGCGCCGCAACGGCGTGTTGATCAGCCAAGACCACGGCGTCGCCGTGGCGTATGCGCTGTGGAAATTGCAAGATCGCGGCCGCATGTTCGTCAGCCCCGGCGATGCGTTGTACGAGGGCATGGTCATCGGCATCCACTCGCGTGACAATGATTTGATCGTCAACCCGATCAAGGGCAAACAACTGACCAACGTGCGTTCTTCCGGCACCGACGAAGCGGTGCGCCTTGTGCCGCCGGTGGAGTTGACCCTGGAAAAAGCGGTGGAATTTATTGCTGACGATGAGTTGGTGGAGATTACGCCGAAGTGCATTCGTATTCGCAAACGTTATCTGCTTGAGCACGAGCGTAAACGCGCATCGCGCACGGATAATAGTTTAGCCGCTGCGTAATTGCGGTTGATTTGAGGTAAATGAAAACGGCGCTTCGAGCGCCGTTTTTTATTTTGAGCACACCCCGAAAGGCTTAAGGATACTTGCTCTCAGGCCAGCAATTATTTCACGGCATGTGCCGAATTAGCGCTTGCCCCCTCACCCTAGCCCTCTCCCCAAAGGGGCGAGGGGACCAATCTCCCTCTCCCGCGCGGGAGAGGGTTGGGGTGAGGGCTCCTGGAATATTTGAACGTAAGGATACTAAATTCCGATAAACGCAAATCTTGCGATTATCACAATGGGCGAGAACTATTCCGGCAACCGACTAAACCGAATCGTCCCTTTTTCAATCCCCTCCCGCACGATCTCAATTCCGCCCGCCGCGATCATCCACTCCAAACGATGATCGCGGTATTGCCGATTCACTTGGCCATTCGCGAGCATCGTTGCAACGTCAGGAAAATTTGCGATGACATGTTTCATTTGCTCAACGACTTTTGCCACGCTCGGGCGCTCGCCCGCACGCGCGACCCACTTTGCCAGATTGGAACCAGCAGGCGGCGGATGGCCCGACGCAACCGAGCGAAACAAATAAGGCGCAACGCACACATCGCCCCAACCAAAATTCGCACCGTTAAACCATTGCGCGTTACCTAGCTGTTTTTCCAGCCATCCTTGCAATTTCGACACGCTTACGCGCGAATGCGCGACTAATTTATCCGCCAACGGACCGCTGGCGCGCTTAAAACGAAGCACTTCGCCCAAGCCCCAATTGTTCGGCTCGTAAAGCGTATCCATCATGTCTTCGATCATGCGCATCCGCGCACGATCGGCCGGAGAGGCAGGCAGCAAGCGGGGTTCCGGCCATTTGTCTTCGAGATATTCGAGAATAATTGTTGAATCAAAAATCTTTACATCGCCATCAATCAACGTCGGAATTTCTGCGCGCGGATTCGCGTCGACAAACTCGCCGCCAGTTTTGCCGTTCATCATGCCGTCAGGCACGATTGCCGTGAATTCCAAACCTTTTTCTGCTAAGCCAATTTTGGCTTTCATCGCGAAAGCGGAGAGCGGGTGTTCGTAAAGTGTAAGCATTTTTTATTCCGGGGAAAAGTGAGTGTTAAATTGGGTCGTCGATGTTTCCGCTATGCGGCCAAATTATGCCCTCCATTCACGAAAATTACCTGCCCCTGAATCATCTCGGCTGATGGGCTGGCGAGAAATTCAACGAGGCCGACGTAATCATCATGTTGCACCGATCGCCCACTCGGATTTTGTTCGGCGGCGGACTTAAGAATTTTGTCGGTCTCGTCGCCGAATACGGCCCTCAGCGCGTCGGTATCGACAGCGCCGGGCGCAATGGCGTTGATGCGGATGCCGCGCGGTGCAAGCTCAACGGCGAGATAGCGCAGCAGACTTTCGGCCAGCGCTTTGCCGACGCCAACGGCGGCATAGTTTTTAATGACGGTGCGGCCGCCGCGACTCGACAAAAAGAGCACGCTGCTACCGCGTTTTAAAATTGGCAGCGCCGCTTGCACGAGGTAGAGCAACGCGGTGCCGTTTAGATTGACGGCGCGAGTGAAATCGTCCGGATCCACTTGCAAGGTTGGCACCGCGATCACGCGCACGGCGCAATGAATAAGCTGATCGAGCCGGTCGACCTTGCCCCTGACTTGGTCGAGTACGGCGTTGCAACCGCTTGGGGTGCTAACGTCGCCGCGAATCAAGTGGCAGCGCGCGCCGAGTCCTTCGATTTCGCGCTTCGCTTTCTCGGCGGTTTTTTCGTCGTTGTGAAAATTCAGGAAGACATCGGTATTGGGCTTGGCGAATCGTTTGGCGATGGCGAAGCCGATGCCTTTGATGCCGCCGGTGACGAGGATTGACATGAAGTGTCCGTTATTCGTAAGGGATGCCAGATGGTAGGCAGACTTCGCTTACGCGTCAACATCATCAGGCTGCCTGGTCGAATTGCGCCTTTCCATGAACATTACCGGAATTGTCATCTTTGATATGTCATCCTGAGCAACGCGAAGGATCTGCTTTTGCGGCGGTAAAATGCAGATCCTTCGCGTTGCTCAGGATGACATGAGGAGGTGGACGCAAGAACATCGGCGGTTCATGCCCCACGACGACGTTTATTCACGCGATGTGAATAAATTTTCGAAAAAATAACTGACCTGGCATCAACTATGTATGCGCAGGCCTCGCGCCATGCGCGTCCTCGCGCATAAGCCTAGGAACCGCTAACGGCCGTACTTCGCGCGCGCTTCCGCTAAGCAGGTACTTCTATAGGTGCCGCCCTTTTCCATGCATGCGGCAACCGCGCCTTTCCACTGCTCTTGGAGTTTGTCGGCGTTAGTTTCTATTTCGGCGTAGGAGGCGTCGCGCGCTGCGCGTGCGTCGGCGATGCATTTGGATTTGGTATCACCACCGTACGTGTTGCATTTTTCTTTTGCGAGCGTCCAATCGGCATCGACGTTGTCACGCTCGGCTTGGATTAGGGCTTCCTCGGTGCCTAGATTTTCTGCTTTGGCGCCGGCAACGGCTTTAGTCCGGTTGACGTTGGCTTCTGTGCGACAGAGCGATTTAGCATCGCCGGAAAATTTTTCGCAAGCACGCAGCGCAAGCATGCGGTCTTCATGCGCGCGCGCGACGGCTCCTTTATATTTTGCAACGCCGAGGCTATCGGTTGTGCAAGCATTAACGCTAAATAGCGCACCAGCGATCAAGAGTAAACGAATATTGATCATGAGCGGTCCTTTCAAAAAACGTCGAGTGTTGTTATCCGGCCATTGGAATATGCAGCAAACAACGGGAGAGTATGTTGATGTTATTAGCGCTAAGGATAACTCGATTCGCTTGATTCTGAAACCGTTGCATGCTTTCCTGAGCCATGGCCACGCGCCGCATGGTGCTTGCTTCGCAGAGGAAGGTGCTTGGAGAGCCAGTATCCACGGACGTCTCCGGGGTATGGCCAAAAAATTCTCTGTACGGAGTGCGTTGCTTGATTAAATTTCGAACCTATGCCGCGTTACCTTTTCTCCTTGGCACTGTGCTTCGCTCAATGCTCGAAAGAAATTACCGCCTACCTAATGCCAATGACCATTGCGCCAACGCCAGCCGTGGCGATGCCGCGACCATCCCCCTGGCGCCCAGTGGTGGCCGTAGTGCGGTCGACGTGCCCAATAACCCGGTGCCCATGCATAGGCGCCATAACGCCAACGCCAATGGCCGCCGATCCAAAGATGGATCGGACTCGGCGCGACGGTGACGCGTTCTTGAATTACCTCGGGTGGTTCCTGCGTCGCGATTTCATCAGAAGGATTCGGGACTCGATCGCGATAAATTACGCGTTCGTGAACACATCCGGCTAGCGTGATGATCACCAGACCTAGCAATATCAACTTAATTCTCATTTCGAACCTCGCTTCTTGTTCCGACGAACTGTGTTGCTATTGTGATTCTGAACGTAGCGAGGAACGTAACGAAATTGTCGAAAAGTGTTTCAAATTGTAGGGAATGGCAGGCGGTTTATGCAGAGTGGTTGCTGCATGCACTAAGAAATATTTACAGACGCCTTTGCAGCCTGAAAATTCCTAATCGTGTCGTTTTTCTAGGATCAGCTTGCTATGAAAAAATACAGCAGCAACACGTTTATTAGAATTGACGCCCCTGCGACGAAGCGCCACAACGTAACGGGATCGCGTTCAACCAAAGGCGTCGGTACTGGCGCGGCTAAAGGTCGCGCTGCGCCGCGTTCGATGGCGAGCAATAACTCATCGGCCGTCTCGAAGCGGCGCTGCGGATCTTTTGCGACGGCTTTCAGAATCAAATTTTCAAGCCACTGCGGAATGTCAGGGCGATAACGCGTCGGCGGCACGGGCTCACCAAACTTCGGGCGTTGAAAAGGCTCGATCTCGCCATAGGGAAATCGGCGTGTCAGCAGGTGATAGAGCGTAACGCCGATTGCATAGAGATCCATTTGTTTCGACGGTTTTGCGCCGGCGTATTGTTCCGGGGCGATAAAGCTCGGCGTGCCGGCTTGGTCGTGCGTGTGGTCTTGCGGCTCGTGGCCAGAAATCGCAATGCCCAAGATCGAGAATGCGAAGCTCGCCATCGTTTCCGAGATGAATATTGGCGGGCTTGATATCGCGATGCAAAATATCGCGGCGATGCAGCGCGCCGACGCCGCGAGTGAGTTTGGTGGCATTCAGTAAGTTTCCGGAACGGTGAAGTGAATATCGGCGTCAAGCTTTTGCTGCAAGCGTCGCGCCATCGTGCCAAGTCATGATGAAATAAAGATAGGTTCGCCGTTCTGGCTTGATGCTCACATACTGCGGGAAGAAACGTGCAACGGCGCGGCGCATCAGCCATTCTTCATGAGCAAGCGCGGCACGCTCGTTATCGTCATCCGCTATATCCGGCAGTAAGGGTTTTCAGCACGTAACCTGTTACCCGTTGCTTCGTCGCAAACTTTGTAGAGCATCGTGACGCGAGATTCGTGCAAAATTTCCAAGACGGTGAAGCCATCAATCATCGCGCCGATTGCAAGTCGCGGCGGTGGACGTAAGAATTGTATGATTCGCTACTATCGCTTGAGATTCGGCTTCGGGAATTTCGCGTATTTCGAAAATAGCCGCGCTGACATTATCTTGCGAGCCAGCTGCGATCGCAGCGTCGCATAGCTCGCGTGCGGTTTGATCGGGATCGGAATAATGTTGTAATCGTTCGGCTAAGAGCTTGTCGCCAATCGGCTGCCAAATCCCATCGGTGACCAACAAAAATCGATCGCCAATTTGCAATTCGCCTTCGCTATAATCCAACGCAAATGCTGATCTAGACCGATGGCGCGAGTGAGCACATGGCGCATTTCCGGCCGATCCCAGACATGGTCGGTGGTGAGGCGCGTTTCAAAATGCCATCGCGCAACAAATAAATACGCGTGTCGCCGACGTGGGCAATGGTGTAGTGCCGTTTGCGCAGCGACAAGCGCCGAAAGCGTCGTCGCCATGCCGTCACGCTCCGGATGCGCGGAGGATTGCGCGATCAGCCAGCGATTAATCGCGTGGATGACGCGATCCATCGCGATGGGAACGGCCCAATCGTCCGGCGTTGCGTAGTAGTCAGACAGCAATCCGCGCACGGTGTATTCGGATGCTTCGCGCCCGCCTTCACTGCCGGAAACGCCGTCAGCAATCGCGAGCAAAATGCCCTTGGCTGGATAACTCCGGTTCGCCGGGCAACACCATGCCGACGAAATCTTCGTTACGCTCGCGTTTGCCGGTGAGCGTGGCGTAGCCCGGCGCGATTTGCAAGCGGGTTGATTCATTGGACGATTGTGCCTGATTAAGTTGCTGCTAATATTTAGGCGGCAATGTGGCTGAAAGCCGCATGGATAGGCTTGGCCTTCAGGCATGCCATGCCAGGAGCCAGCGCGACGCGGGTCCTGGCACGGTGCGATTAGATTCGCGCAGCCGTCAAATGCGCCGCGCCCCAAGTGGTGCGCCAGCGCGTTTTCACGACGGACAATCCACCCAGCGCCACCATCGCCAGCCCAGCGAAAATCAGAAAGCCGAGTTGATAACTGCCGGTGATTTGTTTCGAATAGCCCAAGCTCGATGCCAAATAAAATCCACCGATGCCGCCCGCCATACCGACCATGCCGGTCATCACGCCGATCTCTTTTCGGAAGCGCTGCGGCACCAATTGAAACACCGCGCCATTGCCCATGCCGAGCGCCCACATCGCGAACATAAAGACGACCAATGCCATCCACGCCGAGGGTAAGTCAAAGCTGACAACGACCAGAAATGAGGCGGCGATGACATACATAACAGCTCAGGGATTTGATGCCGCCGATACGATCCGCCAGCCAGCCACCAAGCGGGCGCATCATTGAGCCCATGAACACACATGCTGCGGTGAAATAGCCGGCGACGACAGGCGAGAGGCCGTATTGCGGTATTGAAATAAATCGTTAGCGAGGAGGCCAGCCCGACAAAGCCACCGAACGTAACGCTGTAGAAAAACATAAACCACCAAGCATCTTTGTCGCGTAATACTTTCAAATATTCGGTGAGCGGTTTTGCCGGCGGGCAATCCGGGCTGTCTTTCGCGACAAACAAATAAAATACGAATACGATTGCAAGCGGAATCACCGCAAGCCCAATGACGTTGTTCCAGCCGAACGCGACGGCGAGCGATGGCGCAAACAACGCTGCCAATACGGTGCCGGAATTTCCTGCGCCAGCGATGCCTAGCGCCGTGCCTTGATGCTCCGGTGGATACCAACGCGACGCCAGCGGTAATGCGACCGCGAAGGATGCACCGGCGACGCCGAGAAAAATCCCAAGCGTCAGCACTTGCGCATAGCTGTGAATGCCGAAATACCATGCGATCGACAGTGCCCGATAACGATGACTTGCCCAATCGCGCCGGCGATTTTCGGCTTAAAGTGATCGACCATCACGCCCATGACCAAACGCAGCAGCGCGCCGGCCAGCACGGGCGTCGCGACCATCAAGCCTTTTTGCGCGGCATCTAGACCCAAATCTTTTGCGATCTGAACGCCGAGCGGCCCGAGCACCACCCAGACCATAAAACTCAAATCGAAATATAGAAACGCGGCAAGCAACGTTGGCGGATGGCCCGCTTTCCAAAAAGATTTATTCATGATTCCGACTCTAAATGTGTCAGTGACTTAAGCGAATAGCAAGCTATGTGCCACATCGATTTACTCGGCTGGATTTACATGAGAAACGGCATGTGACTACCGTAGTGGCGCTACGTATTAGCTCCGGCAATTTATTCGATGGAAAGTTTGGTGCATGGTTTTTGTTGCGCCGCGCCTTAAGCGTGCACGCAGGCTGAATTGCGCACCAGTTTGATGCATTGCAGCAAATACGCGTTAACTAGGCCTCGCCGGTGTGAAATCGCGGTGTCTCACGAGGGAGCCTGTGCAATTGACGTGAATGTGGGGGTGATACGCGTTCATGGCATCGAATTTGCTAAGTGAGTTGTGTAATTGGGGAGGCCAATGTTGACCGATACAAATTTGAATTAGAAATTGGGAGCCTATCAATAGCATGAAGAAAATGAATTTAGTAATGGTGGGCAACGGCATGGCGGGGGTTCGCACGCTCGAAGAATTGCTAAAGATTGCGCCGGATCAATACGACATTACGGTGTTCGGCGCCGAGCCGTACGCGAATTACAATCGCATCTTGCTATCGCCGGTTCTCGCGGGCGAACAAACGATTAAAGACATCATGTTCAATGATGTCGATTGGTATGAAGCGAACAACATCACGCTGCATCTCGGCAAAAAAATCGCGCGCATCGATCGCGTGAATCGCATAGTGATCGCCGAGGATGGCACGACCGCGCCTTACGATCGTTTGTTGCTCGCCACCGGTTCGAATCCGTTCATGTTGCCCGTGCCCGGGCGCGATCTGCACAACGTGATCAGCTATCGCGACATTCACGACACCAATCGCATGATCGAGGTGTCGGCAAAAGCAAAACATGCCATCGTCATCGGCGGAGGATTGCTTGGCTTGGAAGCGGCGAACGGCTTGATGCTGCGCGGCATGGACGTGACGGTGGTGCATCTGATGCCTTGGTTGATGGAACGTCAGCTCGATAAATCTGCCGGCAAGTTGTTGCAGCAATCGCTGGAGCAGCGCGGCCTCAAATTCATGTTGGAAACGCAAACCGAAGCGATTATCGGCGACGATAAGCGGCGCGGTGCGCGCCATTCGCTTTAAAGACGGTACGGAATTACCCGCCGAACTGGTGGTGATGGCGGTTGGCATTCGCCCCAATACTGAGCTCGCGGAAGCGGCCGGGCTGCATTGCAATCGTGGCATTGTCGTCAACGATACGATGCAAACCTTACGATCCGCGCATTTATGCCGTCGGCGAATGCGTCAATCATCGCGGCATCGCCTACGGCTTGGTCGCGCCGCTGTTTGAAATGGCGAAAGTCGCGGCGAATCATTTGGCGTTGATGGGCATCGGCCGCTATTCCGGCTCGGTCACCTCGACCAAACTAAAAGTCACCGGCATCGATTTATTTTCCGCCGGCGAATTCAACGGCGGCGACGATACCGAAGAAATCTTGTTGACCGATACCGTCGGCGGCGTCTACAAAAAATTGGTGATTCGTAACGATGTCCTGATCGGCGGCGTGTTATACGGCGATACCGTCGACGGCGCGTGGTATTTCAAACTGATTCGAGAAGGCAAAAAAATCAACGAAATTCGCGATCACTTGATGTTCGGCGAAAGCAATCTTGGCGACACCGGCCATCTCGGTCAAAACAAAGCGGTCGCCATGACCGACGAAATGGAAGTGTGCGGCTGCAACGGCGTGTGCAAAGGTGCGATCGTCAAAGCGATTAAAGAGAAAGGCTTATTCACGCTCGATGAGGTGCGCAAGCACACTAAGGCGTCTTCGTCTTGCGGTTCATGTACGGGTTTGGTCGAGCAGCTATTGATGTTCGTCGCCGGTGGTGATTATTCTGCGCGCACCAAAAACAAAAGCGATGTGCGGTTGCACCGAACACACTCACGCTGAAGTACGCCAAGCGATTCGCGCCGAACATTTGACATCGATTGCGCAAACCATGCAGATGCTCAATTGGCATACGCCGAACGGTTGCGCCAGTTGCCGTCCGGCGCTGAATTATTATTTGATCTCCACCTGGCCGCACGAGGCGCAAGACGATCCGCAATCGCGCTACATCAACGAACGTGCTCACGCCAATATTCAAAAGAATGGCACGTTCTCTGTCATTCCGCGCATGTGGGGTGGAACCACTAATTCGTCGGAATTGCGCCGCATCGCCGACGTGGTCGATAAATACAAAATTCCCGCCGTTAAAGTGACCGGCGGCCAGCGACTCGATTTGCTCGGCATAAAGAAAGAAGATTTGCCGGATGTGTGGCGCGATTTGGATATGCCATCCGGCCACGCTTACGCGAAAGCGTTGCGCACCGTGAAGACTTGCGTCGGTTCTGAGTGGTGCCGTTTCGGCGTGCAGGATTCGACCAATATGGGCATCGATCTCGAGCGCGAGTTATGGCGCATGTACGCGCCGCACAAAGTGAAACTTGCGGTGTCCGGTTGCCCGCGAAATTGTGCCGAATCGGGCATTAAAGATGTCGGCGTCATCGGTGTGGAATCGGGATGGGAAATTTACGTTGCCGGCAACGGCGGCATCAAGACCGAAGTTGCGCAATTTTTCGTCAAAGTAAAAACCCGCGAAGAAGTGTTGGAATATGCCAGCGCGTTTTTGCAGCTTTATCGCGAAGAAGGATTTTATTTCGAACGCACCGTTCACTTTGTTTCAAGTGTGGGTTTGGAATACTGCAAAGCGAAAGTCGTCGACGATGCGGAGAATCGCAAAGCACTTTACGAGCGTTTGCAATTTTCGTTGCATGGGCGAACCGGATCCGTGGAAAGCCGATGGACAGAAGCGCCATGGCGTCACGCCGACGGCGCGAATTCGAAGCGTTGGCGGTGTAATCATGAAAAATAACTTGGTCAAAATGTGTTTGCTCGAAGAAATTCCGGTCCTGGGTGCGCGGGTGGTGCGACGCGCGACGAAGGCGATATCGCGGTGTTTCGTACCAGCGAAAGCGAAGTATTCGCGCTTGCGTGATAACTGTCCGCACAAAGGCGGTCCGTTATCGCAAGGTATCGTTTTCGGCAAACGCGTCGCCTGTCCGCTGCACAATTGGGTAATCAATCTGGACAGCGGCAGAGCCGTGGAGCCGGATGTAGGCTGCGCCACGCGCTATCCGTGCAAAGTGGAAAGCGGCATGGTATTCCTCGATCCGACGCCGCAGAAAAAATTGCTGCCGCGCGACAGCCAAGAAAGCGGCCTAGCGAATGGCAACTACCAAGGCGACTTGCCCGTACTGCGGCGTGGGTTGCGGCGTTTTGATCGAAAGCGACGGGGCGCAGATCACCGCCGTGAAAGGCGATCCCGATCATCCGGCGAATTTCGGTCGTTTATGCAGCAAGGGTTCGACGTTGCACTTAAGCGCGAAGCCCGACGGCCGCGCGCTGTTTCCTGAAGTGCGCCGATCGCGCACGGCGCCACGCCAACGCGAATCTTGGGATGCAACGCGTCGTTTCTCGCGCAGCGATTTGCCGATTGCATCAAAGAGCACGGCCCGGATTCGGTAGGCTTTTACATTTCCGGGCAATTGCTCACCGAGGACTATTATGTCTTCAACAAACTCGCCAAGGGTTTGATCGGCACGAACAACGTCGATACCAATTCGCGCTTGTGCATGTCCTCGGCCGTCGCTGGCTACAAGCTCACGCTCGGCGCCGATGCGCCGCCGGCGTGTTACGAAGATATCGATTTCGCCGACTTGATCTTCATCGCCGGTTCCAACACCGCCTATGCCCACCCGATTTTGTTTCGCCGCATCGAAGCGGCAAAAGAGAAACGCCCCGATCTGAAAATTATCGTCGTCGATCCGCGTCGCACCGATACCGCCGCGTTCGCCGATTTGCATTTGCCGATTTTGCCGGGGACCGATGTCGCGCTTATTCAACGGCCTGTTGCATTTACTGTTGTGGGATGGCCTGGTCGATCAAAATTTCATCGCCGCACACACCGAAGGTTTCGATGCGCTGAAGCAAACCGTGCGCGACTATCATCCGAAATTAGTCGCCGAAACCTGCGGCATCGCCGAGGCTGATTTGGCGCTCGCAGCGAAATGGTTTGGCGAGTCGCCGGCCGTGTTATCGCTGTATTGCCAAGGATTGAATCAATCGAGCTCGCGGCACGGAGAAAAATGCAGCGTTGATTAATCTTCATCTTGCCACCGGAAAAATCGGCAAACCGGGCTCCGGCCCATTCTCGTTAACCGGCCAGCCCAATGCCATGGGCGGCCGCGAAGTCGGCGGCATGGCGAATTTGTTGTCGGCCCATCGCGATATGGCCAACGCCGAACATCGCGCCGAAGTTGCTGCGTTGTGGGGATATACGCCGATGTACCGAGCAAGCCAGGAAAAACGGCCGTCGAAATGTTTGATGCGGTCGCGAGCCGGCGAGATCAAGATGCTGTGGATTGCGTGTACCAATCCGGCGCAATCGATGCCCGATCAAGCGAAGATTCGTAAAGCGCTGGAAACCGCGGAACTCGTGATCGTGCAAGAGGCCTACGTCGACACGGAAACGGCCGCTTATGCCGACGTAATTTTGCCCGCGGCGACCTGGGGTGAGAAAGAAGGGACCGTTACCAATTCCGAACGACGCATCACGCGATTCAATGCAGCGATTTCTGCGCCCGGGGAAGCGCGCGCCGATTGGCGCATCATCGTTGACTTCGCGCGCGGCTTAGAAAAATTACTGCGGCCCGGTGCGCCGACGTTGTTTCCCTATGTCAATGCCGAAGACGATTTTCAACGAGCATCGCGAATCGACACGTGGGCGCGATCTTAGATATCACCGGACTGTCCTACGAAATTTCTGCGAAACGTCGCGGCCCGCAGCAATGGCCGTTTCCTGAGCGAGCGAGGCGAAGGCACAGGCGCGGCTTTACGCCGATGGCATATTTCCGACACCTTCGGGAAAAGCAAAATTTTTCAATGCGACATACAAAGCGGTTGCCGAGGCCGCCACCGCCCAATATCCGCTGCGTTTGAATACCGGGCGTCTGCGCGATCAATGGCATGGCATGAGCCGTACCGGCAAAGTCGCGCGATTGTATGAGCATGCGCCGACGCCGATGCTGTACGATGACAAAAGTCGATATGGCCAAGCGCGGTTTGCTGGAAGGGGCTTGGTTCGCGTGCGCTCGCGGCGCGGCGAAGTCGTGTTGCCGGTCGGTGTCGGCGAGGATCTGCGCGGCGGGCAAGTATTTCTACCAATGCATTGGGGCAGCCATTTGATGGCGGGACTGGGCATTAACGCGCTGACCTTGCCGACATTCGATCCTTATTCGAAACAGCCGGAGTTGAAAAATGCCGCTGTACAGGTGGAAAAAATTGAATTGCCGTGGCGATTTGTCGCGATGGCGATCGGTGAACGACGGAACAAACCGGCACGGCATTAGCGACGTTTGCGGCAATTGCGCAAGTCACCTGAGCGCGTTCGAATATGCATCGGTCGGACTATTCGGACACAGTCAGGAAAACGTGATTTTGCGCGCGGCCGCAAGCGTGCCGTTGTCGGCAGAATTTTGTCGCGCAAATCGATCGCATTTTAGGGTTGGATGAAACCGAGGATGTGCTGCATTATGAAGACAAACGCCGTGAAGTCGGGCGCAAAATGCGCATCAAAGACGGCAAGCTTGCGGCGGTGCGTTTATCCGGCGATGTTGCGGCGAAAGATTGGCTGCAAGATTGGCTTGCGCAAGGCATGTCCGTTTCGCATCTCACTCGCGTGTTGCTCGCGCCAAGCGTGAAACCGCCGCAGGGTTTCGTGCCGCGAGGACGCGTGATTTGTAATTGCTTGAATATTTCCGAAGTCGAAATTATGAACCATTTGAAGACAATTCCGCTTCGAGGCGGAAAACAAGTTTGGCGCGTTGCAAAGCGCGCTGAAGTGCGGAACCGAATGTGGTTCCTGCGTGCCCGAATTGCGCCGTATCGTTCAAGCAGAAATTCTGGAGGCCGCATGAGCCTTACATGCGGCAAAGTATTTCTCGTCGGTGCCGGGCCAGGCGATCCAGAATTATTGACACTCAAGGCGGTGCGCGCGATTGCGCAGGCGGATGTGCTGTTGGTCGATGATTTGGTGAATCCCTTGATATTGGAACATGCGCGTCGCGACGCGCGCATTGTGCAGGTTGGCAAGCGTGGTGGCTGCCAATCGACGCCGCAGCAATTCATAGAGCGATTAATGGTGTCGGAAGCGCTTGCGGGAAATATCGTTGTGCGATTAAAAGGCGGCGATCCGTTTATGTTCGGCCGCGGTGGTGAAGAGACCGCCGCATTACAAGCCGCCCATGTCGATTTCGAAGTATTGAACGGCATCACCGCCGGTCTCGCCGCACCGACATCCATCGGCGTGCCGCTTACCCATCGCGCGTTTTGCCACGGCGTCGCGTTCATTACAGGACACTGTAACTCAGAGGCGTCTTTGTCTTGGCAGCCGTTGCTCGCGTCTGGATTGACCCTCGTTATTTACATGGGGATTGCCAACGTTTCGGAGATCGTGTCTGACCTGAATGCTGGCGGTACCTACGCGAGCATGCCGGTCGCCGTCATTCAAGATGCCACGCTGCCGAGTCAAAGGGCGTTGATTTCTACACTGGCAACCGTTTTCGCGGACATTGCAAACTATGGTTTTGCGAGCCCAAGCATCATTGTCGTTGGCAGAGTTGTCACGCTAAATCACGCCATGGAGATTGCAATCAATACGGATCAAGTCTCCAACTATGCCGTGCATGCCTAATTGCGCAGGGAAATATTTCCATCTCGCGCTATGGCTCGGAGGCCAACTAGGACTAGCTCAGCGCTACGTAAAGATTCCCTCAAACCCATCGTGAACCAACACTTCTACCAGCGTCGGACCATTGGTTTCGTAGGCGTTACGTAGCGCGGAATCGATTGCACCGGGTTCGGTGACACGTTGCGCCGGAACACCCATTGACTGCGCGAGATTCACAAAGTCGATACGCGGATCGCGCATATCCATCGCAATAAATTTCGCTTCTTTTTGATAGGGCATCACGCGTTCTTTCAAGATGCGATAGCTCGCGTTATTCGCAATGATGTAGGTAATCGGTAGCTTCAGATGTGCGGCGGTCCACAGCGCTTGGATGCTGTACATCGCGCTGCCGTCGCCGACAATGGCGACGACGCGCCGCTGCGGTTGCGCCAATTGAATGCCGATTGCACCCGCCATCGCAAAGCCAATGCCTCCGCTAGCTAGCCCATAAAAATCCCGCGCGCCGCGAATTGGCAAAAAACTTAGCAATGACGCCGCTGAGGTTAACGCCTCTTCGACGACAATCGCATTGCTCGGTAAACCGGCGACGATTCTGGACATCAAGTATTTCGGATCGATTGGTTTTGCCGCTGTCGCGTTGGACACTTCTTGTATTAAGCGATCGCGCTGCACGGTCCAATTGTTCGCTGCAATGGCGCGCAAATTCTGTGCTGCATTGTCGCGCTGAGCTGCGGTCAACCGTTTTTGCAACACGGTCAGAAGGGCGCTGAGTGTTTCTTTTACGTTCGCGTTGATCGCAATTTCCGCCGCGTAGCTCTTACCCAGCTCCCAGGAACGCTCGCCGATTTGCACAATGGGCATGCCGTCCGGCAAAGGATCGATCGGACTATAAATCGACATGCGCAGCATGTCGGTGCCGAGGAGAATCAGTAAATCGAACGGCTCAAGAGCGGCGCGTACCTGGCGCTGATTGCGCGTCAGCGAACCGAGGCTCGCCGGGTGCTCGGACAAGCACTGCGCGTTATATGGCACGGTTTGCTGATACATACCGGCGCCGAGTATTTCCGCCAACTGGGCGACTTCGGCCAACGCGTCGTGCACGCTTACTTCGTGCCCGCTGACGATCACCGGGCGCCGGGCCAGTAACAAACGATCGGCGAGCCGCTGCAACGCCGCATCGCTCGGGCGCGTGGCCGCATCGACACGAGTCCGTTTGCCTAAATTTAACGCCGCTTCAGCGTTGAGAATATCGCCGGGTAGTGAGATAAACACCGGCCCGGTTGGCGGCGTCAACGCAACCTTTGCGGCGCGACGCACGATCTGCGGCAAATCTTCCAAACGAGTGACTTCGACCGCCCACTTCACCAGCGGTTCGGCGAGCGGCACCAGCGGCGCGTAAAGCATTGGCTCATTCAAGCTATGGCCTTGCTCGTGTTGCCCCGCGGTAAGAATGATCGGCGAGCCGTACCATTTTGCGTTGAACAAGGAACCCATCGCGTTACCCAATCCGGGCGCAACATGGACGTTAGCGGCCGTTAATCGATTCGACGCGCGCGCGTATCCATCGGCCATCGCCACCACGATCGATTCCTGCAAGCCCAGCACATATTGCAGATCAGGATGATCATGCAGCGCCGCCATAATCGGCAACTCCGTCGAGCCGGGATTGCCAAACAGATAATCGATGCCTTCATCTTCAAGTAACGACAAAAAGGCAGAACGCCCAACAAAGGTTTGCACGTGCTTGGATAGATCGTTCAATTGAATTCTCGCTGGTGGTTTTTGCCAAGACGCTATGTTAGTGATAGCCCGAGCGCGCGTCGAGTATGCTTTGCAATTTTTTGGGCGATGATACATACCATGCGCCAGAAGGCGCATGGATGCTGGATCACAGGCCGCGCATCGCTAGAAGGCAAGCAGGGCGCGGCTCGTGGCCGGCCTTGTTTGGGTGACGATAAGCGTACGCATCCCTACAGCCGCGTCGATGAGAGGGAGAAATGCCTCGATTGCGAGTGGACAACCTCGCCGCGCAAGCAAACCCACTACAGCGCAGCAAAAGCAGGGACGACGATGGTGATGAAAGAGCTCGCGCGCGCCTACGGCGCCCACGGCATTCGCGTCAACGCCATCGCACCAGGCGCAATTCCCGGCGTTGGATTTCCCGCCGACCCGGCAACCTTAGTCAATAAATTGCGATGGGACGAGTAGGCATGCCGGACGATATTGGCAATGCAGCGATAGGTCTGTTAAGCAATCACTTTTCCGCCTTTGTAACGGGAATAACTTTGGTCGTCGACGGCGGATCGGCGTTGTTCAATTGGATTGCGCCAATACGAGGCTGATGCACGGAAATCATAGATTCGAATTTACCGAGCGAATTGTGCTAGTTTGCAGCAAGTTTTTTGCTTTGCAGTGACGGATGGGCACGTGGCAATCGACCCCTTAGTGCGCATTCAGAAAACCTCGACAGACGTCGGGAGTACAGCGGCTTGCCGACATTCATTTTCTGCGGAGTTGACGGTCGAGAGAACACTATTTTTCAGTCATCAGCTCACCAAAGAATATCCACTGGTGCCCATCGAAGCGCTGAAATTGCATCGCCTCGATCGGCCGATAATCAGTTGGACTGGTGTTAATCGTGATTCCTGGCACCAACAACGGCAAGCGTACATCGTGCAAACTCTGCGCTTGCCGCATCACGTTCTCGCGGGTCAGATCATCACCACATTGCTTCAGCACCTGGATCAACAAATGCGCCTGCGTATAGCCGTAATCGATGCAGCCGTCGTTGATATTGCCTTCGGGATAAAACTTTGCTTTCCAGGCGTGGTATTGTTTTACATCTTCATCATTGCGCATCACCGGATCCGTAACGGTCTTGGCGAAATACGCGGAGATCAGCCCCTTCGATTTTTCAAGCCCGGCCATTTCCAATACGTTGAGCCCGGAGCCCGAATAAGATATGAGATGCAGCGGATGCCAGCCCATGTCATGGATCCTGCGGATCGCTAGTGCGGCGAACTTCGCCGACACCATGCTGATCACGGTATCGGCGCCCGCGCCCTTTAGTGAGATGATCTGTGAATCCACTGTGGGGTCGGTTAAAAGGTAACTCGCTTCGGCAACAATCATTTTAGAAGCTCGATCTCCCAATTCGAGTTTGACGCCGTCCAACCCTTCTCGGCCCATGTCGTTGTTTTCCCACAGGATGCCGATCTTTGCGTTTGGGCGCTCTTTCAGAATAAACCGTGCGTACATTTGGCCCTCGAACTCAGAAGGGGGTAACCAACCCATCGTCCAAGGATGTTTAACGGGTTGATGGAATTTCCTCGCCGCGCCAGTGGGAAACAGGAACGGCACTTTCTTTCTATCGACGTAGTCGAGAATGGATAGCGCACCCGGTCCGAGCACGCCAAACAAGAGTAGGACGTTGTCTCGCTCGACCAATCGACGTACTTGTTCGACCGTCTTCGGCGGCGTCATTTCATCATCGAGACTAATGAGATTGATTTTTCGCCCGCTAATGCCGCCTTGATCATTGATCGATTTGAAGACTCGCTGGTGTGAAATGCCGCACGTTGCGTATGCCGATGCGGGACCACCATAGGGCATGGTCTGGCCGATCTTGATTTCGGTGTCAGTGACGCCGGGGCCATATTTCTTTCCATCAGCGCGAACCCCAATGGAGTGGCCAACGGCTGCGATGAACACGAGCGGAACTATCGATCGTATGCGAAACATGGATTCCCCCCGACAAACGTCTACGATAATGTCGCAGGTTTGACTATGAAGGTAAAGAACTTACATGGATTTTCATTCATGATTGCCTTGTAGCGTTGTCTCGAGAGTTGCGGCACTATAGCTGGAACTGATAGCGCCAAGGGGTAATGTGGCAACCAAGAAAAAGGTGATGCTGGCGAAGCTTAGCCGTCCGAAGCTGCACAATGTGCTGGTTCGCCCGCGGCTATTTGCGTTGTTGGATCAAGGTCAAATGCGTGCCGTGACTTGGGTCGCGGGACCACCCGGTGCCGGCAAGACGGCGCTGGTTGCCAGTTATCTAGATACCAAGAAACTAAAGAGCATCTGGTATCAGCTTGATTCCGGCGATCACGATCTCGCGACGTTTTTCCATTACTTGTCGCAGACAATTGAAACGGCCAAAGGCCAGTTTCCGTTACCGGTACTCACAGCCGAATATTTGGGCGATATCCCCGCCTTCACGAGATATTACTTCCGCGAGTTCTTCAACCGGCTGCGATTGCCCACCGTGCTGGTGTTCGACAACTTTCACGAAATTCCGCGCGAATCGGCGCTGCACGCAGCGCTGGAGCTAGCGGCGCACGAGTTACCGGACGGCGTATCCATCATCGTTATCAGCCGGGAATATCCACCCACAGAATTTGCACGCATCGACGCCCTCGATCGCCTTGCACGCATCGAGTGGAACGATCTCAAGCTCACTTTAGAAGAAGCCACTGCCATTGCCGCGGAACGCTTTCAACTCGATCCGCCCAAGTTGCAATCGCTGCACGAGATGTCCCAAGGCTGGGCAGCGGGGCTGACACTGGCACTCGAACGCATGAAACGATCGGATGGCGAACTGCGCCCGATTCAAGGCGAAGCGCTCGAATCGGTGTTCAACTATTTTGCCGGCCAGATCTTCAATACCACCGAACCCGAAGTACGCGAATTCTTGATGCGCACGGCGTTACTACAGCGCATGACGGCCGCGATGGCCGAGCAGATCAGCGGCAATACTAACGCCATGGACCTGCTCGAGAATCTCTATCGACGCAGACTGTTCACCGAACGCCGCGGGGAGCCGCCGTACAGCTATCAATACCACGACTTGTTTCGTGCCTTTCTGCTTGACCAACTCCAGCGGGCACATGGGTCGAACGGATTGGACGCGTTACGTCAGCAGGCCGGCCAAATACTTGAACATGCGCAGCGCCATGATGAAGCATTTGCGCTATACCAGTCAGCGACCGATTGGCAGTCGGCAGTTCGGCTGGTGCTCGCCGAAGCAGAAGCGTTGTTGAGGCAAGGACGTGGCGAAACCTTACGCGAATGGATCAAGGCACTGCCCACGCAAGTTGCAGCGGACAATCCTTGGATTAACTATTGGCACGGCATCTCGTTGATGGAGTTTGCGCCTGACGAAGCTAGACAACCGCTCGAGCAAGCCTATCGGCAGTTGGAAAGCACTAGCGATGTCTCGGGACAAATCGCGTGTTGTTCCGCTATCGTGATGGCATGTGTTTCCGACCTTGTGGATTTGCGGCCGCTGAATCAGTGGATAGAACGGTTGAGTGCATTGCTTCGAACGAGCCCCAATTTTCAATCGCCGTTGGCAGAGTTGCAAGCAAACGCCGCGCTTGTTTCCTACGCCCATCAACGTCTACCGCGCGTCGACTTCTATGAATCCGCCATCAAACGCGGCCTTCAACTGCTTGCGACGGACATGCCCGTCAACGACAAGATCGTTCCCGCATGCCTTTTTTTGGCGGCATTGCGCGAAGCCGGCCGGCTCAAGGAATGCGACCAGATCATCGCATCGGTGCAACCTTTTTTATTAGCGTCGGCCGTGAGCCCAAGCAACATGGTGTTTTGGTGGCAAGTACTAGCTTGGACCGCGGCATCGCGTGGTGATCGAAGTGCGGCAAGCGTCGCCCTGAAGACTGCCGAAGAAAGATGCATCGCACACGCCCTTGCCGGAGCACTTAACTATTTGTGGTCGCACTTGCTTTGGGCGTCAATTGCAATTCATGCGCGGGATTTGAATAGGGCTGAATCCCACATAAACGAAATGGAATCTTTCCAGAATCCTCATCGTTTGCTTGAACGCGGTTTCGCCTATTGGGTGCGCAGCATCCTCGCTGCGATGCGTGAGGATTGGTCTAGCGCAATCGAATTCGCGCGGCGAGAACTCGCCATTTTGTCTGAGGGCGACGCAATATTTCAGATGTACTACGCGTATTTGCATCTCGCGGGTGCGCTAATCGGGCAACAGAGCTACGGAGAGTCGCACGAAGCGATTGAAAACGCCCGCGCGATTCTCACAGATTCGTTCGAGTTTCGAAACTTAGCCGATGTCGATTTCATGGCAGCGTGGATGGTGATGCAGCAGGATGAAATGGATCGATTTGATCAATTCGTGCGCGAGGCGCTGTTGCTACTCAAACGCACGGAAGTGCATGCCTGCCTGTGGTATGTGGATCCTCGCATCCTACCCGCCGTGCTCGCACGAGCGCTAGAACGCAATATTGAGACGGAGCAAGTGCGTGAATTGATTCGGCACCTGGCGTTGCAGGCGCCACCGCATGCAGGGACGCGTTGGCCTTGGCCCATTACGGTAAATCTGTTAGGTCGCTTCGAGGTCTTGCTCGGTGATGCGCCGCTAGAATCGTCACGTAAACCGGCCAAAAAACCGTTGGCCTTGCTCAAAGCCCTGGCTTGCGCCGGCGGCAATGCAGTCCCGGTCGCACAGTTGTTGGATTGGCTTTGGCCGGAGAGTGAGGCGGACGCCGCCCAGAAAGCGCTCGATATGGCGTTGCATCGCTTGCGTGGATTGCTAGGCTCGAATGACGCGGTGCGACTGGCCGATGGCCGCGTGAGCCTCGATCCCACGCAGGTCTGGATCGATGCTTGGGCATTCGAATCGCGCTGCAAGCAAGGTACGGAGACGGCTGTATCTGCGGCAGATCTCTATCGAGGCGCGCTGTTGCCGGAGGACTTGGACGCGGTTTGGTCAGTTTCTTATCGCGAAAAGCTACACGACAGCTTCAATCGCCTTATCTGCCAACAAGCAACGGAGCTCGAAGCGCAGCAACGTTACGCCGACGCGCTTACGTGGTACGCGCGCGGCCTGGCAGCGGACGATTTGGTCGAAGCGATGTACCAAGGCTTGATACGCTGTCACCTCAATCTCGGGCACCGCGCCGATGCGTTGGCCACATTCCAACGACTCAGGCGCACCCTCGCTTCGAAATTGCGCACACTGCCAAGTCCAGAAAGCGTCGCGCTCGCAACGTCCGCGGAAAACGTAACCGCTTGATCCACAAATCGGATGTCAATCCGTCACGCATCAAACATCCAGCGCGTCACCCCAATCGGTTAGTCATCGGTTAGGCATTTTCCGGAAACAACGACCGCAACACTTCTGCTCGCTCTTCCGCCCTCGTACTGACACTCGCCTTCCTGCAACTTGTCAATCGGTGAGTCAACCCGCAGGTTCGACTGCGTAGAGTAGCAACACGTCAGCGGAATGAAATGGAACGACCCGAATATTTTGTAGTGCGCGTCTACCGCCGTATGCCGGACGATCCAACACGGATCGAAGGCGTAATGGAGATAGTCGCGAGCGGAACGCAAGTTCCGTTCAGCAACGCGCAAGAACTCTGGGCGTTTCTGCAGCATCCCTTGCCGCCGCCGAACCGGCCAAATTCTGAGTGAATCGGAAGTCGGCCACGTTATCTGAACTATTCATTAGGAGAAACGTATGAAACAAGTAACATTTCGCCGCTCCGTGGCATTGGTTGCAATCATGGTTGGTGTTTCGCTAGCTACCGCACCCGCTCAGGCTGATGGGAAACGCAAGCGTTCGGGGACAAACACAATTGTTTCGACACTGCAAAAGAACACCTCGGCGGTCGGGGATGTTCCCGGGCACGAAATCTCGCAGCAAATAACATTACAGCGTACTACCAAATCATCGGATCCGGTCTATTCGGACATGCAGCTCACCGATTTCGGCCAGGTCGATGAAGTGGCGGGCACGGGCACCCATCGCGGCTATTCGATGGGCGTACTGAAAGATGGCAGCACTTCGCCCGCGCGTTACGAAGGCACGCACAAGACGACGGTTAAAGCAGACGGCTCGTGGGAAGGACGTGGTGAGGGTAAATACTGGTTATTGCCTGGCACGGGAAAAATGAAGAACGTCAAAGGAGAAGGCACTTACAAGTGTAAGTATTTACCCGACGTCAGTTCCTGTGACTGGGAAGAAGAGTCCGAGTATTGACCTGTTTCAACCGTCCTCAGCCTCTCACAGGACGGTTTCAAACCGTAGTTCAAACTAAAACAGAAATATTCGACGAAACGATATTCTTTTTGGAGACTACCATGACAAGAAATCAGTCCCTATCAAATGCCGCATATTCTCGCGGTGTGTACCAACTGCTTTGTTCTATTGTCGGGATTTTCCTGCTCGTCTGCGCGAGCTGGGCGGCGGATGGATTCGAGCGGCGCGAGGTCAAATTCAAAAGCCAAGGGCTTAACCTCGCCGGATGGCTCTACGTTCCGAAAGGTACCGCCGAAAAGCGCCCGGCAATCGTGATGGCAAACGGCTATAGCCTCCCCAAAGAGGGCTACATGGATGTGTTTGCCGAGCCTCTCGCTGCGGCGGGCTTTGTCGTGCTGGTGTTCGACTATCGCTTTCTTGGCGCCAGCGAAGGCGAGCCGCGGCAACAGATATTTCCTCAAGCCCAAATTGAGGACTATCGCAACGCCATCACCTGGATATCGCTGCAGAAAGAAGTCGATGCCAAGCGCATCGGCCTCTGGGGTATCTCCTATAGCGGCGGGCACGTGTTGCACTTGGGCGCTTACGATAAACGGGTGAAGGCGATCGCGTCGCTACTGCCGTTGATTGACGCGCTGCAAGGCTATTGGATGCGCACGGTTCGCCAGGATCTGCTCCCGGAACTCAGAGCGAAGCTCGCGGCCGATCGTGCTGAACGATATGCAACCGGCAAAATTAATTACATGCCGGTCGTTGCGCCGGAAGGTCAGCCCGATGGGATCCCAGGCAAGGCCGCCTACGACTTCTTCATGGGTGTACCGAAGGTCGCACCGAACTGGAAGAACCAAGTGACGTTCGAATCGGTTGAACAGGGCATGGAGTATCAACCCGGTGCCGCCATCCATCTCATATCGCCGACGCCGCTGCTGATGGTGGTGGCAACCCACGACGCTACTGCGCCGACGGATTTGGCGCTCGCCGCATACGGCCGTGCGCTGGAGCCGAAGACTCTGATTCTTTCCAAAGGCACCCACTGGGCGGGCGAAAACGAACAAGAAGACGCTAAGTTGGTTGGGCCCGTGGTCGATTGGTTCAAGCAACAGCTAGCTAAGTAAGTAGTGGTATTTTTAACGCGCATGCGCCCGTGCTTGATTCGCACGGGCGTTTACCGGCGATTGGGCGGCCTGACGGGTGCGAGAAAAATGGCCGGGCACGAGGTACTTCCCCAAAAAGCGCCCTAATCTTCGGACGCGCGCCGGTGAGCGCCACGTCGACACCTTCGGAGGTAATTTATGTTCAGCCACGTTACTATCGGAACCCACAATCTTGAGCGCGCTATCGCTTTCTACGACAAAACGCTCCTTCACCTAGGAATCGAGCGGGTATCGAAGAAATATCCCAATTGGGCGGCTTGGCAACGTCCGGGAGAAGACGCGAAGTTCTGGGTCGGCCTTCCTTACAACCAGCTACCGGCGAGTTGGGGTAACGGTTGTATGGTGGCGTTTGCCGCCCAATCGCGCGCCGCCGTTGATGCAGCGTACTCGGCGGCGATGGCAGCGGGTGCCCGCGACGAAGGACCACCTGCGCTGAGGCCCGATTACGGGCCCAACTACTACGGCGCCTATGTTCGAGATCCCGACGGAAACAAGATCCACTTCGTTCACCGAGGCGAGCCTTGAACTCGCAGGTCATGCGCGTCGAGCGCAACATGCTATGCACCAAACCGTCGACGGCGCGTTTCGCCCGCCGTTATTGGCAGGTAGGGGCGGTCGTTGAACAACGACTTTTCGACAAACTCGAAAGGATCGCTTCTGGTGTGTCATTGAATACGATGGTTCGGCAAACCGCAAAATTTTTCGAAATGCCGCGAAGCCGCCGCCCGTGAATGGCGGCTAGAAGATCAGGCTATGTCGGCAATGCGCGACGAAGCGTGAATTGCGAGACCGCTCTTTGAAGGAACACTTAGGCCGGATAGCCAACGCAGAAGTCTCAGCACGAAATCAAGTCGATGAATTTTGACGCCCTGGCGGCAAGATGTTAGCCTGATTCCTCATCGATTAATGGCCGGACAAGCAGCAAAAAAATGTCAGTTTGGGCGGTAGTTCCATTAAAGTCGCCGCAGTCGGCGAAATCAAGGTTGAGTGGCTCGCTCAACGCGGCGCAGCGATTGCGCTTGTTTTACGCACTCGCGCAGCGCGTGATCGAGGCCGCTTTGCACACGCCAGAAATAGCGGGTGTTACGGTGGTGACGGCGAGTGATGCGGTGATGGCGTTTGCCGAAAACCTTGGGGCACAATGTCTGCGGCTTGAAAGCGATCGCGGAACCGCGGCAGCTTGCAGTTGTGCGCTCGATTCATTGCCTAATAACGGTAGCGCAGGTGTGTTGTTTGTTGCAGGGGATCTTCCGCTAATCTCGCCGAGCGCGCTAATTCCGTTGGTCGCGTTATCGCAAGGTAGCCCGCTAGTCGCGATAGCAGGCGATCGGCACCGATTCGGCACCAATGCATTGCTATGTGCGCCGGGCGGCGCGATTCCGCTTTGTTTCGGCGAGGGTAGCTTTGCTAAACATCTCGCAGCGGCTGCAAGCCTCGGTGTTCCTGCACACATCGTCGACTCAGCACCGTTGGCGCTCGATATTGACGAACCGGCCGATTTGCGCGAGTGGCAGCGTAGACTTGTTTTGAGCAATCAGTCTATCGACGCCGAACTTCATGATTTATTTGCGGCGCAAGAAGTGGCGCTTTATCCATGACCTTAACTTGGCTCGACGATTTCGTTGCAAAATCTCCCAGCACCGAGCAAGCGTTGCAACTTTTGCTCGTGGAAAGTTGGCATGATCTAGTGCCTGCCGCCGCAGCGTTACGCGAACACGGTTGGGGCAACCACGTTACGTACTCGCGCAAGGTATTTGTTCCGCTCACACAACTATGCCGCGACGTATGCCACTACTGCACCTTCGCCAAAGCGCCACGCGCGCTCGCTAAACCTTATTTGTCGCCAGACGACGTACTGACCATTGCGCGCCAGGGCGCCGTGGCGGGCTGTAAAGAAGTGCTATTCACGCTTGGCGATAAGCCGGAATTGCGTTACGCCAGCGCGCGTACCGCCCTTGCGGAATTGGGTTTTGAAGATACCCTGGCTTATCTCGAACACGTCGCTCGCCTTGTTGTTGCAGAAACGGGATTGTTGCCGCATCTGAATCCTGGTTTGATGACGGCGACGGATATTCAGCGCTTGCGATCAGTCGCACCGTCGATGGGTATCATGTTGGAATCGTCTTCACAACGCCTGAGTGAACACGGCATGCCGCATTTTGGTTCGCCGGATAAAGTGCCGGCACGTCGCTTAGAAACCTTGCGTATTGCCGGCGAGCTGCGCGTGCCGATGACGACCGGCATCCTCATCGGCATCGGCGAAACACGGCAAGAGCGTATTGAATCGTTGCTTGCGCTGCGTGATTTGCATAACCAATTCGGCCATCTGCAAGAAATCATCATTCAAAATTTTCGCGCCAAGGCGGGCACGAAAATGCACACGGCCACCGAGCCGTCGATGGACGATTTATGTTGGACGATCGCGGTCGCGCGTTTGATTTTTGGCGCTCAGATGAGTATTCAAGCGCCGCCCAATCTTTATACCGGCGAGCTCAGCGAGTTAATCCGCGCGGGCATCAACGATTGGGGCGGCGTTTCGCCCATCACGCCGGATCATGTCAATCCCGAGGCGCCGTGGCCGCATCTGGATCATCTTGCTGCACAAACCGAACGCGCGGGTCATTGCTTAGTTGAACGCTTGACGATTTATCCGAAATACATCGAGAGCCGCGCGCAATGGGTTGCGCCGCAATTGCATTCGCCAGTCTTGCGGCTGAGTGACAGCGGCGGGCTGGCTCGCCCGGGGCCGTGGGCGCCAGGATTAAACGATGCCGATAGTATTGCGGACGAGCGCGATGTTGCGCGACGGCCGACGCTAGCCATCACTCGATCAATCGCGAGTTTAGTGGAACGCGCGGCCGCAGGAACCGATTTGAGCGAAGCCGAAGTGGCCATGCTTTTCAGCGCGCGCGGCGGTGACCTTCATCACATCTGCCAGGCCGCTAACGCGTTACGCAAAGCGACCGTTGGCGACACGGTGCGCTATGTCGTCACGCGAAATATTAACTACACGAATGTTTGCCTGTATCACTGCGGTTTCTGCGCTTTTTCCAAAGGCAAAACCCATGAGGAATTGCGCGGCCAGCCTTATATGGTGGAGTTGCCGGAAATCGCGCGGCGTGTGCAGGAGGCATGGCAGCGCGGTGCGACGGAAGTGTGTATGCAAGGCGGGATTCACCCCGCCTTTACCGGTGATACCTATTTGGAAATTTGCCGTACGGCAAAAGCAGCGGCGCCACAGATTCACGTGCATGCCTTTTCACCGCTGGAAATCACCCATGGCGCGAAAACGCTTGGCATCTCGATCAAAGCGTTTTTGCAAGAATTAGAATCTGCCGGATTAGGTTCATTGCCCGGTACAGCAGCGGAAATTCTCGACGATGAAGTTCGTCGCGAAATCTGTCCCGATAAGGTCAATACGCAAGCGTGGCTCAACATTATGGGCGAAGCCCATAAACTTGGTTTACGAACGACCTCGACCATCATGTTCGGTCATTTAGAAAACTATGGCCATTGGGCGCGGCATTTGTTGCATCTGCGCGATCAACAAAAGCGCAGCGGCGGCTTCACCGAGTTCGTACCACTGCCATTCGTGCACATGGAAGCGCCACTGTATTTGAAGGGACGCACCCGTAAAGGCCCCAGCTTGCGCGAGACGATTTTGATGCACGCCGTCGCGCGTTTGGTGTTGCATCCTCATATTCGCAACATCCAAGTTTCCTGGGTCAAGGTCGGCCCGCGCTGGGCGCAACATTGTTTACAAGCAGGCGCCAACGATATGGGCGGCACGCTGATGAACGAATCGATTAGCCGTGCCGCGGGTGCATCGCACGGCCAGGAACTCGGAGTGGAGGCGATGGAAGCGCTGATTCGCGCCATCGGACGCGATCCGCAGCAGCGTACGACGCTCTACGCTCAAGCGGATGCCGAACGTCATGCGAGCGCGAAAGTCGCAGCAGTTCTTCAAGAAGCGGTTAATGCGCCATTGCTGCGACCGCGGCGCGAACCTGTGCGGGATATCAAAGTTTAATGCGTGAACTCACAACTCCAAGTTATTGCAAGCCGCCTCTTTCCATGAAGCCGATTTGACCGATGCTTGCTTTATGAACCGCTTGCCCCTCACCCCCACCCCGCTCCCCAAAGGGGAGAGGGAAAGATACTCCCTCTTCCGCTTTGCGGGAGAGGGTTGGGGTGAGGGTCGGCTTCGGTTTGAGACCTATGCGGTTAATGGTCCGTGAGCGGTATCGGCCGCGCCAATACGGGCCGCTCGCGATAACATAATTTTTCATAGTTGAACCATCGAATTTTTAAACACTTCCGGAAACTTTTATCATGCTGAAGCTAGGCTATAAGGCGTCCGCGGAACAGTTTGCCCCTAGTGAGCTTCTGAAATTTGCTCGCCTCGCGGAGGAACTCGGCTTCGATTCGGTTTTTGTTAGCGATCATTTCCAAGCCTGGCGCCACACGGGGGGCCATGCCCCCTTTGCATTGGCGTGGCTAGGTGCGCTCGGGGCGAGCACGTCGCGGATCATGATGGGTACGAGCGTATTGACGCCGACTTTTCGCTATCATCCCTCGATCGTCGCGCAAGCGTTCGGTACCCTCGGCGAGCTATTTCCGCACCGTGTCATTCTCGGTATCGGAACCGGCGAATCGCTCAACGAAACACCGGCGACCGGCATGCCCTGGCCGCCACAAGCGGAACGGACAGCGCGCTTTCGCGAGGCAGTCGAACTCATCAAATTGCTTTGGTGCGAGGAGCGCGTCAGTTTCGACGGTAAGTTTTATCGCACGGAAAACGCCACCATTTATGATCGACCAGCAGAACCGGTGCCGATCTACATCGCTGCGGCGGGGCCAGTGGTTGCTAAATTCGCCGGCGAACAGGGTGCGGGATTTATTTGCACCAGCGGAAAGAAAAGTGAACTCTACAGCGACACGCTATTGCCCAGCGTGACCGCCGGTCTGGAAAAAATGGAGCGCCCATCCGGCGACATCGATCGCATGATCGAAATGAAAGTTTCCTTCGGCAGTGACTACCAACAAGCTTTTGAAGATACGCGTCATTGGGGCGCGTTGGCACTGTCGGCGGAAGAAAAAATGAACGTTGAAGACCCGCTCGAAATGGAACGTCTAGCCGATGCGTTGCCGGTCGAACGTACCGCGCAGCGTTGGATCGTGTCGACCGATCCCGAGGAACATGTTGACAAAATTAAATCCTATGTCGACCTTGGGTTTAATCATTTGGTGTTTCACGCGCCCGGTCCGGATCAAGAGCGCTTTTTGCGTTTGTACGCGCAGCAGGTCATGCCGTTGTTACGCAAACGTTTTGGCTAAGACTTCGAATGTTACCGAACGTTGGTTGGAAGACAGCGCAAGCGCCGCGTTACTTTCCGCAAGATGCGTTGCAACGCAGTTAAACCGAGGTATCGCCGCTCGCGGTGTTGCTGGACTTGCGGTATCCGGTGGGCGCAGCCCGATTGCATTTTTTCACGAATTGGCCCTGCAAAAATTGGCCTGGAGCAAGGTCTCGATCACGTTAGTCGACGAACGATGGGTGCCGACGGATAGCGCCGACAGCAACGAGCATTTAGTTCGCGAACATCTGCATAGAGACGCGGCCGCAGCAGCGCAATTCGTCCCATTGAAGACCGTCGCTGCGAATCCGCAAGATGCGCTATCCGAGCGCGAGGCAACTTTGCGCAACATGCCATGGCCGCTTGATGCGATCGTGCTTGGCATGGGTGAAGATGGCCACACTGCTTCTCTATTTCCAGGTGCGGATAACCTCGAAATCGCATTGGATGTGTCGCGTCCGAATTTGTTGACCGCCATTAATCCGCCGCATGCGGATCACCGTCGCATGAGTCTAACGATGCGAGCTTTGTTGCACAGCAAATGCCTGGTCTTGCTGATCCAAAATCCGCGCAAGCGTGCCGTCTACGAACGGGCACTCGGCGGCGTCGACGTTGCGCAATTTCCGATCGCCGGTGTGTTGAATCAGCGAGAAGTTCCAGTCGAGGTTTTCTGGTCGCCTTAGGTTGTCGGAATAGGCGTCGATTGCCACAACGCAAATTGCCAACCCTTCGACGTTTTAGTCCAAGCATTGCAATAGCGCATGTTCAGATTTTTCTCGACGCCGCTCACCTTGACATCAATGCGTGCGCGCCCAACCGTGACAACAGTATTGCCATAGTCCCATGAACGCGTATCGAAGCGTTCGATCTTGAGATATTGCACTCGGCCTAAACGTATCGAATCAATATAAGATTGCTTGTCATCGACCGCCGCGCTTGAATGCGTATAGGTCAACGTATCGGCCAACAATTTTTCCAGCGTTGTCAGATCGCCGCTGGTCATTGCCGCGCAGCGTTGCTCTTCAAGTTTGCTCACTTCGTCTTGTGCGTTCATGGATTCCTCCGTCAAAAAAACGTTAGTGTTGCAGGTGATCGAGATGGGAAAGACACTCTCGCGCAAGGCGAGATCGATCGTCGCGCGACGTCATTACAATGTTGCCGAACCGCAACGGCGGATCGGTGCTGATGCGCTGTCCCTCAAGCGCGGCATCTTTCGTATCCACTAGCAACGCATCAATGAAATCGGCGTACATCCGCGCGATTACCAGTGCTCCACCGTGGGCGCCAAGCTCGACCATCATCTTCGCCGTAGGTCCCTTGAGAGCGAGGCCAGCGACGATTGGCGAGATCGCCAATACTGGCGCCGATAACGTTCTCAATCGTTCGCGCAAATTGGCGATGGCGAGAATCGGCGCAATACTCAAGTATGGATTGGATGGACAAATTATCACGCCGCGCAAATCCCTATCCGCCAATGCTCGAGCGACTTCTGCAGAGAGACGCGCTTGGTCGCCCCCGGCGTAACGAAGTGCGCGCACTTTTGGCTTGCAGCGCCGCCGGACAAAATAATCTTGAAAGGTGAGTTCGCCCTCGTCCGTTTCCACTATGGTCCGAACAGGATCATTGCTCATCGGCAAAATAGCATGGTGGATCCGGAATCGCGCCGCAAGTTGCGCAGTTATATCGGTGAGGTTTACGCCGGCGCACAGCATTTGCGTGCGCAATAGGTGCAATGCGATATCACGATCACCGAGCTTAAACCACGACTCGCCGCCAAGGCGTTCGATTTCATGCATGGTTGTCCATTGCTCGTCGGCGCGGCCCCAGCCTTGGCTTTCGTGGGCCATATCGGCGAGCGTGTAGGTCACCGTATCGATATCGGGGCTGATGTGCAGCCCAAGATGCTCGAAATCGTCACCGGTATTGACGATGATGCTAAGTTCCTCCGGCGGCAGCGCGCGTGACAAACCATAGGCTAACTTTGCGCCGCCGACGCCGCCGCACAACGCAACGACTCTAGCGCCCACTGCGGAAACTCACTTGGCCGGCGGCTCGCGATGGCCACCGAACATGAAGCGCATAGCTGAGAGGATTTTTTCAGCGTAGGTATGATCTTGTCGAGAGCGAAAGCGCGCAAATAATGCGGCCGTCAATACTTCTGCGGGAACTGCCTCTTCAATCGCCGCTTGCACCGTCCAACGGCCCTCTCCGGAATCCTGCACCACACCGGAGAATTGCGCTAGGTTGGGATCTTTTGCCAGCGCGGCGGCAGTCAAATCCAGCAACCACGATGACACGACGCTGCCGCGCCGCCACACTTCGGCAATATCCGGGAGATTGAGTTCATAGCGCCGATTCGCGGGAATACTTTCCTTCGACACGTTGCGCATGATGTCGAAGCCTTCGGCCATCGCCTGCATCATGCCGTACTCGATGCCGTTGTGAATCATCTTGACGAAATGACCCGCGCCAGCCGGGCCGCAATATAGATAGCCCCGCTCGGCACGGGGATTATGGCCATCGCGATCAGGCGTGCGCTCGATGTCGCCGAGGCCAGGCGCGAGCGTCGCGAAAATCGGATCAAGCCGCTCGGCGGTATTTTTGTTGCCACCGATCATCATGCAATAGCCACGTTCCAATCCCCATACGCCGCCGCTGGTTCCGACGTCTAGATAGTGAATACCCTTTGTAGCGAGCTGCTCGGCACGACGTACGTCATCCTGAAAAAAACTATTGCCGCCATCGATGATGACATCGCCGGCAGCAAGTTTCATGGCGAGCAACGAAATCGTATCTTCGGTAATCTGGCCGTGCGGCAGCATCAGCCACACTGCGCGTGGCGCTCGAAGTTTGCCGACCATTTCATCGATACTTGCCACACCCGTTGCGCCTTCGCTCGTCAGTTGCGCGATCGCCTTTGCATCGACATCATGAACCACACATTCGTGGCCGCCACGCATCAGGCGCCGCACGATATTGCCGCCCATCTTGCCCAAGCCAATCATTGCCAGTTGCATTGCGTTTGCTCGCTATAGAAAAAGATCTTGCTCGCCTGGTCGTAGCAATTGCGTCGCAACCCCAGCGTCGGAGAAATATTCGCGCGCGACGCCGGATACCAATACGATTGGCCGGCCTTCGTCGGCCTCGCCCATGATTAAGGTTGCGGAAGCGGCGATTTCGTCCGCAATCGCCACTTGCGTCACGCGCAGCGGGCGGCCGAATCGATCCGGCTTACCACGTAAATCGATCAACGGATTGAGGCCGGCGCAACCAATTGCGGTGCCGCACACGCCCATGCGCCACGGACGACCAAAGCTATCGCTAATGATAACGCCGACGCGAACACCTAGTCGTTGCATGAGTGCGGCGCGAATAGCTGCGGCACTACCGTCGGGATCGCGCGGCAACAGCAGCGCACGTTCAGCCGCATCGGGGATATTAGATTGATCAATGCCGGCATTCGCGACAATAAATCCCAGGCGATGCCGAACAATCAGCACATCTTTCACGCAGCGTAGGACATCGCTCGATTCACGCAGCACGAGCTCCACTAAGCGCGGATCCTTTGCGCACTGCACCGCGAGTTCCGTGGCCCGCGTGCTAGGGCTAACAGTCGCAAATTCAACATAACGATTCTCCGCCTTAGAGACGATTTTTTGGCAAAGCACCACCACGTGGTTGTCGCCAAGTGAGAGCGAATTTGCAGCAATTGCGTCGATGACTATTTCGGCGATCGATTGCCCCGGCGCGATTTCGCGGATTCCATCCAGTGCTGTGAATGTGAGCGTGTGTTTGGGCACAAATAAAATACATTGAGTCGGCTGTTCAAAGCGATTCTAACAGGTCGCAGTTCGTGTAGAATTTGCCGCATGGATTTCGGATTCAGCATCCCCACTCGCGGCCCGCTTGCCACTCAGCAGGCGATCTTGGCGCTCGCCCAGCACGGCGAGAAACTCGGCTTCACTCATATCGCCATACCCGATCACATCATTATTCCGAATAGCATCGCCTCGCCCTATCCTTATAACGCAACGCAAAAAATGGTGGGCGCGTCGGATGGCGATTGCTTAGAGCAACTTGCGGTGCTCGCCTATTTGGCGGCGGCAACGAAGAAAATTCGCTTACTTACGTCCGTGATGGTGGTACCGCATCGCCCGCCTGTTTTTACGGCGAAGGCGATTGCAACTATAGATGTCTTGTCTAACGGCCGCGTGGATGTCGGCATCGGCGCGGGATGGATGGATGAAGAGTTTCAAGCCATCGGCGCACCGCCGTTCGCCGAGCGCGGCAAAGTCACCGACGAGTACATACGCATTTTCAAGGAACTGTGGACAAAAGAAACGCCGAGCTTCGACGGGCGATACGCTAAGTTTCAAGACGTCACTTTTTTACCGAAACCCCTGCAAAAACCTCATCCGCCCATCTGGGTCGGCGGCGAAAGCCCTGCTGCTCTACGTCGCACGATTGCGCTCGGTGACGCCTGGTACCCGATCGGCACCAATCCGCAATTTTTGCTCAACACCCATGCACGCTTCACCAGCGGCGTAGAGCGCCTGCGTGCCGATGCGGCTCAGGCCAAGCGTGATCCAAAAGGCATTGCGATTACTTACTGGGCGCCGTGGTACAAAGAAACGCAATCACCGATCATCGACGATGGCAAACGCCAGTTGTTCACCGGCACCGATGATGACGTTGCCGCTGACATCGTGGCGTTTCGCGAACTTGGCGTGGCAAATTTGTTATTCAACTTTGTGCGCGCAGATTTAGCCCAATCGTTAGCGGCAATGGAAAGATTTGTCACTGAAGTTTTGCCGCGGACGACGCGTGCTTAGCAGTCGGGCAACGGTTAATTGTTTAAACTTCGGGTACGGCGCGCTAGTATTGAATTAGCCTTGAAACATCGGGCTTAGTGTCGCGTAAAGTTTTTTGAAGCGTTCGAAGCGCGGCTGCATCGCCTCTGCAATATCGCGATTGGGTTCGATGACATCGGTGATGGACGGTGCTGTACAAATTTTCGCGGCATCAACACCGGCGTTCGTTGCAAGCATCGCCAGGCGGGCCGCACCAAGCGCCGCGCTTACATCGTTTCCGCTATGTCTCGACAAAGGCAACTGCAGTGCGCTGGTCAGCAATTCACTCCAATATCGGCTTTTGCTGCCACCGCCGACTACGGATACCGTGGTCACATTGGGTCCCTGCATCCTGCAACGCGCGATATCCATCGAGCAAACCAAACGCCACGCCTTCGATAACCGCGTAGCCCAATGCCGCACGGTTAGTGTCATGGGTGAGCCCGAACCAGACACCCTTCGCGTGCGGATCGTTATGTGGAGTGCGTTCACCGGAAAGATAGGGTAGAAAAATGGGTGCCTGGGAAATTTCTTTTGGATCGACTCGATTCTATTTCGTCTAGCAGTGCGCCTCATTTATCGGCGTAGTAACTTGCGTGACCCACCGCAAGCAACTGGCGGCGGAGAAAATCACCGCCATCTGATGCCATTTTCCCGGCAACGCATGACAAAACGTATGTACACCTTGGCTGGGTTGGGTCGATACTATCGTTCGCGACAAAAAAAACGCCCGAGGTGCCGAGCGAAATAAACGCTTGCCCTTCGCGATGACACCCATGCCGATCGCGCTCGCGGCATTGTCTCCTGCGCCACCGGCAATAACCACGTCCCTTTCCCATTCCCCAGGCGCGCGCGAGATCTGGCCGCAGCGTGCCGCTTGGCGCGCAGCCCTCGACAAGCGCGGCATGTGCGTCGCGGCTAAGCCCGCTAGGCGCGCAAGCATCGACATCGGACCAGTCGCGTTTTTCGACATCAAGCCAAAGCGTGCCCGCCGCATCGGACATCTCTGAAACATAGTCGCCGCTCAATGCAAGCGCAGAATAATCTTTCGGCAATAGCACTTTTGCCGTGCGGCGAAACACCGTCCGCTCGTGTTGCGCGACCCATAACAATTTCGGTGCGGTGAATCCCGGCATCGCCAGATTGCCGGTGATTTGCGCGCGAATTTGGGACATCGTTCTTCTAGTTCCCTGCATTGCGCGCCAGCGCGAACATCGTTCCACAAAATCGCCGGGCGCAAAACGTCGATCATGTTCGTCCAGTAGCACCGCGCCGTGCATTTGGCCGGATAAGCCGATCGCCTTAACAGCCGCTAACATGCTCGCATGGGTATGCATGAGGCGTGCCATTGCGCGCTGCCACCGCAGCCCACCAATCCTGTGGATTTTGCTCGGACCAAAGTGGCTGCGGACGCGACACCGATAGCGATTGGTCGTTCGACGGCGATAACCTGCTGAGGCGTCATCGAGCAGCAGTAGCTTTACTTCCGACGTGCCGAGATCAATGCCAAGATACATCAGGTCTTGAAATAGTGGTGAGCGGGCGTCAATTTGATCCGAAGCGATTATTCGCTTGTTGGCGAAATGCTGAAGGCGTCATGCCCTTAATTTCGAGAAAGCGCCGGTTGAAATTCGCGACGTTGTTAAAGCCGACTTCATAACAAATGCGTGACACGAAGCGATCTGATTCCATCAAGAGTTGACAGGCGCGATTAATACGCACGCGATGGACAAACGCAGTGAAGTATTGCCGGTGGCGCGACGGAAAAAGCGCGAAAAATGGCTCTCACTCATACCGAGCTCGCTCGCAAAGTCGCTCGCGAAAAACGGTTGCGCGACATCGGCGGTAATGCGGCTGACGACCACGTTGATCGACTCCAATTGCGCATCATCGTTGTCGCCTTGCATCTGTACATTCGACAACAAGCGATAATTGGTACAGCTCGCGAGATCGCGAGAAAATCGCAGAAACTGCCGCAAAGCGAAACATGCCTCGAGCGCGTTTCGTGCGAGTCCAATGTTTGCGCGCGCGCTCAGACATGCCGAAGAATTCGATGCCATGCCGCGCGCGCTCCAACAGCGGCATCACCTCTTTCAGCTCAGGAATATTCTCCGCCGCAGCGGGCAAGCGGTTCGTGTCGGAATTGAATAACCAAATCCCGTTCCTGGCACGCCGCTCTTTGGGCAGATCGAGCGATATCCAATTGTGTGGCAAGCGTGGGCCACATAACACTAAATGCCCTGGCTCAAATGGGCCGATCCAATCGCCAACGAATGCCTTACCCGACGTTGCGACAATGAGATGTAATTCGTATTCGTCATGAAAATGCCAACGCGCCAGCGGCGTTGGAAACCCATGCGCCAAGCACCGTACCAGGCCTGTCTCTTCAGGCGGTTCGTAGCCAAGCTCGGGGGATCGCGCGTACTCGCGCTCCAATTCGGGCTGGCGCTGACGCGGCAAATTGTGATCACGGGTTCTCGCCATGGCTTAACTCATTACGCTGCCGCCATCGACATTCAAGGTTTGCGCGGTGATGTAAGAGGCTTCACGACTCGCTAAGAATACCGCCACACCAGCAATGTCTTCCGGCGCACCCATATAGCCAAGCGGTACCGCTTTACCGACCGCGATTTTCTTTTCACCGATTTTTAGATCTTCGTAACGCGCGAATAACGCATCGACATCCTTCCACATCGGCGTGTCGACCACACCGGGTGAAATCGCATTTACGCGAATTTTATATGGCGCCATCGCCAGTGCCGCACTTTGGGTGTAACTAATGACGGCTGCTTTGGTAGCGCAATAATGGGACACCAACGCTTCACCGCGACGACCCGCCTGCGACGCGAGGTTGATCACTACACCTTGAACATTATCGGCCACCATTTGTTTTAGCACGGCTTGCATGACGAAGAACATGCCCCTCACGTTGACGGCAAATAATTTATCGTACATCGCTTCGTCACTTTCCAACAGGGGCGCCATATCAAACAGCGCCGCGTTGTTGTACAAAATTTCGATCGGCCCAAACTGCTTGCGCGCGGCATCAATGGCCTTAGCGATAGCGATACTTTTCGTCACGTCGGCGCCGACGTACTGTAGGCGCTTCCCGTACTGCGTCATGAGCGACTGCACCCCGCCAGTAGGTTCCTGGGCGAGATCCACGACGGTACAGTTTGCTCCCTCACGCAGAAATGCGGCAGCTACTGCGAGACCTATCCCACCGCCCGCGCCGGTCAATAATGCGTGACGATCTTGTAGTCGCCCACTCATTGCGAATGCTCCTTTAAAAAAATATTCACGCGCGATTGCGCATTTCGCATTGCGCTGATGAGCCTTGCATCACCGGCCTGCAAACCCCACAACACGCTATCGTTGCAAAAAGCGTTGATCGGATCCGACGCATCGCAAATCGCGTGGGCGATCGCAACATCCATGCCTTGGTCTTGGTAGGCATAGGGAATTTGCCCTTTGTGCCAGCGCTCTAAATAGGCAAAAAACAACGCCGGCAACATTGCAACACTGGCAATTGATTCATTCTTTGCCAGCCGCTCGCGAATTGTCGGCGCGATAAATCCAGGAATTTTTGCGAACGCATCCATCGCCACGCGCTGATTAGTATCGCGAATCGCGGGATTACCGAAACGTTCGAGGACCACGTCGCGATACACGGCGAGATCAATGGGGCTCGGCGTGAGACATGGAATCACATCGTCGGTCACATAGTCGTAGGCGAACTTACGAATCGCGGGATGGTGCGTACCTTCGTGGATAAATTGAAAGCCGAGTAAAGTGCCGGCCCAGGCGATGCAACTGTGACTGGCGTTAAGGATGCGAATCTTTGCTTCTTCGTAGGGTGCAACCGATTCGACCATCTGGGCACCGACTTTTTCCCAAGCAGGCCGGGCGTTGCAAAAATTGTCTTCGATCACCCATTGGATAAAGCTCTCGGCCATCACCGGTGCTGCATCGTCAATGCCCGTTGCGTTCTTCACGCGCTCACGAACATCCGGCGCGGGCCTGGGCGTGATGCGATCGACCATGGCATTGGGGGACGTGGTATTTGAATCTACCCACGCCCGCAATTTTTCGTCGCCTGTGTGTGCAATAAATTGCAGCAATCCGACGCGAAAACGGTCACCGTTATGGCGCAAATTATCGCAGTTGAGCAACGTCACCTTGCCGGCGTTGGCGTTCATACGTGCATGCAAAATCGCGGTTATCGCACCGTAAATTGTCTGCCCCGGTTCGGCGCGGCGCACCTGCGCCAAATCCCTTGCGAGATCGGGAAAGTTTAGGTCTAAATTATTTTTTGCATCGAGATAATAACCAGCCTCGGTGACGGTAAATGAAATAATGCGCGTACTCACCATGGCGCCCAACGCGATTAACCGCGCTAATGATGGCTGATAAGGAACCACCTCACGAATTGCGCCTATGCGCTCGTATTGGCGCTCGCCCGCCGGCGATATGGTCTCCAAGGTGTAACTGCCGCCTTGACTTGCAAGCGCGGCGATAACCTCAGCCATATCGGGGCGTAGGTTACCGGCAGCCAATAACCAATCGTTATCGCCTGAATCAATCAATTTTTGTAAATAGACAGCCTGGTGAGCACGATGGAAAGAGCCGAGGCCTAAATGCAGGATAGTGAATGGGTTATTGACCATTTTCTTCAGTTGTTGTTTTTCGATTATCGAGGCGCGGCGACGACTTTTCCGTCCCGATTAAATATATGTATGAAACGCGAATCCAATTCGATGCCAACGGCATTTCCCAACTTGAGCGCGGTGCGCTCATTCTGTCGCGCGACTAAGGATGTACCAAGCGCTTCAATGTAAATAAGCGTATCGGCGCCTAACGCCTCAATCAACTCGACACGGCCCTGAAGCTGGCCAGCGCCTGCGGTCAATACGCGGATGCCTTCCGGACGAATGCCAAAAAAACCGCCAGGCGGAGCGACAACGCCAATCGCTCCTGTCACGGAATCGGACGACTGAACCGGGACTATATTCATCGAAGGCGTGCCAATGAATTGCGCAACAAATTGGTTTGCCGGACGATCGTAAAGTTCGAGCGGTGAGCCAACTTGCTCAATTATCCCGTCGCGCAATACCACGACACGGTCCGCTAACGTCATCGCCTCGACTTGATCGTGAGTGACATAGATGGTTGTTGCGCCGAGTTCGCGATGGAGCTTATGAATTTCGACACGTGTTTGTCCGCGTAGTGCCGCATCCAAATTGGATAGCGGTTCATCGAACAAAAACACTTTCGGTGCACGCACAATCGCGCGACCGATCGCCACGCGCTGACGCTGGCCACCGGATAGCGCACGTGGCGTGCGTTCGAGATAGGGTTCGAGATTTAGGATTTTCGCGGCGCGTTCAACTTTTTCGCGGATGACGGCTTTGTCAACGCCGGCCAGCTTCAGCGCAAACGACATATTGTCGAACACGCTCATGTGCGGATACAACGCGTAGCTCTGAAACACCATGGCGAGGTCACGTTTGGCTGATGGCAGTTTGGAAATATCTTTGCCGTCGAGATGTATTTCGCCGCTGTCGAGATTTTCCAGACCGGCAATAAGTCGCAGCAGCGTTGATTTTCCACACCCTGAAGGACCGACGAAAACAATGAATTCGCCTTTATCGATAGTGAGATCCAGGCTTTTAATAGCGCGGTGTTGGCCAAACGATTTTCCCACGCCTTTGAGATTCAAGAATGACATTACTTGACTGCCCCGAAAGTTAGGCCCTGCACAAGTTGTTTCTGGCTAAACCAGCCAAACACCACGATCGGCGCAATCGCCATTAAGGACGCCGCGGATAGTTTCGCCCAAAACAATCCTTCGGGACTGGAATACGAGGCGATGAGTGCCGCCAACGTTCCCGCCTTCGCCGCGGTAAGATTCAATGACCAAAACGCCTCGTTCCAACTCATTACCAAGCAAAGCAACGCAGTAGAGGCGAAACCGCCGATCGACAACGGCAACACGACGTTGCGAAATTCGGTCCAAACGTTGGCGCCGTCCATCTGTGCCGCTTCTAAAATTTCTTTGGGAATTTCTTTGAAACTGGAATAAAGCATCCACACCATGATGGGCAAATTGGATAGGGTGAAAACAATCACAAGGGCCGTCAACGAATCCAACATTCCGGCACTTTGCGCCAATACATATACGGGCAATAAAGCGCCGACCGCGGGCATCATTTTGGTCGACAACATCCACATCAATATGTCGCGCGTGCGTTTGGTTTTGAAGAAAGCCATTGAGTAGGCAGCGGGCGCCGCGATCACCAAGCCAATGATCGTAGACACGAGGCTGGTAATGAGCGAATTCTTCGCATACAACAGGTAATCGCTACGCTCTTGCACCAACGAAAAATTTTCTAACGTTGGAGGAAAGGTAATTAATGGTGGCACGCTGATGGCCTGCAATTCGGTTTTGAACGCCGTTAACACGAGCCAACCGAGCGGGAAAAACACCAATAACGCCGCGGCCCAAGCGGCGATTGAACGAATGATCAGCGGCAATTTTTCACGCATGACTTTTCGCCTAATCCAAGTTCTTGCCGATCATGCGAATCAGAAAAATCGCAGCGATATTCGCCAATACGACAGCGAACAACGCGCCAGCCGAGGCAACACCGACATCGAAGTTCATCAAGGCTTGCTTGAATATCAGAAACGCAACGTTGGTACTATCGTTCCCCGGGCCGCCGCCGGTGGTCGTAAAAATCTCCGCGAACACACTCATCAAAAAAATCATTTCGATCATGACAACGACGGCAATAGCACGGCCCAAGTGCGGCAACACCAAATAAGAAAATCGCTGGAACGCGTTAGCACCATCCATGCGCGCCGCTTCCATTTGTTCGCGATCGAGTGACTGTAACGAGGTGATGAAGATCAAACAAGCGAACGGCAACCATTGCCAAGCCACCATAATAATAACCGCAAGAAGTGGATGGTAGGTCAGCCAATCCACCGGCTCTTGGCCGAAAAATATCCACACCTGGGCCAACACACCATAGATGGGATTCATCATCATGTGCTTCCACAGCAACGCGTTCACCGTTGCCATCACAAAGAATGGTGAAATCAGCAACACACGGACGATGCCGCGACCGGGAAACGGTTCATTGACCAACAATGCCAGACCCAAACCCAAAATTACCGTGATCGCAATCACGCTGCCGAGCAGCACCAGGGTATTAACAACTGCAGCCCAAAAATCGGGGTCCGTGACAAAGTATTCGAAGTTCTCAAGCCCGATGAATTCGTGCTCACCCGGCTGCATCAAGTTGTAACTCACCACGGAAAAATAAATCGTCATCGCCAACGGCACAATCATCCACACAAACAGTGTGACGACGGCAGGCGCGAGTAGCACGCGAGGCAGAACGCGGCTCATAGCAAAGTTAAGTTAAGCAAAACATGGAGACGTGATCTCGAGCGAGTTAATTCATGCCGCCCAATACATAGGCGGCATGAATGTTCGTTCGATAGCGAACTACTTGTAGTACTTGCCCTTGCGCATTTCCCGATCGGCTGCCTTTTGCGATGCTTTTAATGCCGCATCGACCGAGATTTTGCCGGCGAGCGCCGCGCTCATTTGCTGACCCACGGCAATGCCAATGGCTTGGAACTCCGGAATCGCCACGAATTGAACGCCGACGTAAGGCGATTTCGGCAACGTCGAATCATTCGGATTCGCGGTATCGATCGCTCTTTTCTCGGCGTCGGCAAAGCGTGCTGCCTTGACGAAATCGGCATTGGCGTAGGTGGATTTACGCGTGCCGGTCGGCACGGCATTCCAGCCTTCTTCTTTTGCGACCAAGTTGATATAGTCTTTTGACGTCGACCATTTGATGAATTTCTGCGCCGCATCGACATTCTTCGTGCCCGCTGGAATCGCCAAGGCCCAAGCCCAGAGCCAGTTTGCGCCCTTCGGGGTGACCATGGTTGGTGCTTGTGCAAACGCGACTTTGTCTGCCACTTTGGATTGCTTCGGATCGGTGATGAACGATGCGGCGATAGTCGCGTCGACCCACATGCCGCACTTGCCTTCGTTGTACAACGCGAGGATTTCGTTGAAGCTATTCGCCGAAGATCCAGGCGGGCCGTATTTGTTCATCATATCGACATAAAACGTGATCGCATCTTTCCAAGGCTTGGTTTGAAGTTGCGGCTTCCACTTCATGTCAAACCACTGGCCGCCGAAGGTGTTGACCATAGTCGTCAGGAACGCCGTGTTGTCACCCCAACCCGGTTTACCGCGCAAACAAATGCCATACACGCCATTCTTCGGATCGTGAATTTTCGAAGCGAGTTCCTTGATTTCCGGCCATGTCGGCGTATCGGAAACTTTGATTCCAGCCTTGTCGGCCAAATCTTTACGATACATCAACATCGAGCTTTCACCGTAGAAAGGCGCGGCATAAAGCTTCCCTTCTAGAGACAAACCATTGCGCATGGCGGGCAACAGATCATCAACGTCGTAATTGGCATCGGTCGCAATTTCTTTCAACCAACCTTTTTTGCCCCAGATCGGCGTTTCGTACATGCCGATGGTCATAACGTCAAACTGGCCACCTTTGGTCGCTATGTCCGTGGTGACGCGTTGGCGAAGCACGCCTTCTTCAAGGGTTACCCATTTCACTTTGATGTCCGGATTGGCTTGTTCAAAGTGCTTGGTCATTTTTTGCATGGTGATCATATGGCCATTGTTGACCGTAGCAATCACCAGTTCGGATGCCGCTTGCGCGAGGCCGCCGGCAAAGCCCAAAGCGAGTGCCAGCGAAATCTTTAATTTCATGTTGAGTCTCCTCTGTGTGGATAGATCTAATCAATATTGAATTTCAGGCGATGCATACCCGCCACCGCTTGCGACCTATGCTAAAGGCGTTTTGTTTCGCCGAATGATACTTAGCTCGCAAGTCATGATACGTAATTTCCATTATTTTGAGAAATTTCGGCAAATTAATGCGAAACCGTATCGATTCTGCTAATAATTGTTCACATCCGGAAGACGCCCATGGATACTGGCTCTCCAGGCATGCATGGCGATGAGGCAATGGCCCAAGGCCAGCGGCTAGCCTAAGGCTACCCCGGCGGGGAGCGGCGCGTGGCAAAGCGACTATGGAGATGCGAGTCGCGGGGAAACCCGAACATCAAACAATTATCAATTGGCTTCAATATGCATGCACCGCCAGGTAACGTTTTAACATCAATGGGATTCCGGCCCTGTTATCATATGGTCATCTGCATGACCATTTCGAAGGAACTTCATCTTGGGCGCATATACCGTAGCCGAAGTAAAAGCGCATTTGAGCGCAATTCTAGAAGCCGTCGCTGGCGGCGAAGAAGTTGTGGTGACGAAGCGCGGCAAAGCCGTCGCGCGCATTTTGCCGGAAAAGCAAAACCCAACGGCGATCGATTGGGCCAAAATCGACGCATTCCGCAACACGGTAAAAGCAAATAAAACAAGCCTCAGCAAATTGCGTAAGCAGCCACGTTACTAGTTCGTGATTTATCTCGATACCAGTGTTGTGGTCCCGCTATTCGTGCCGGAGACAGGGACTTCCCGCGTTCTGGCATGGCGCAACGCATTAACTTCGCCGGACATTGGCGAGCTTGCCATGAGTTCGTGGGCCGTCTGCGAATTTACCAGCGCCATTGGCATCAAAGTTCGTAACCGCGATATCACGGCCGGGCAAGGTGAGACGGTGCGCGGAATGCTGGAATCGTTGCTGCTTCCCAAGCTTGCTATCGTCGAAGCTACGCCAACCGACTTTCGCCTCGCCGAAATCATGCTGCGCGAATTCTCGCTTGGTCTGCGCGCGGGTGATGCCTTGCATTTGGCGATCGCCTCGAGGTGCGAAGCGAGGGAATTCGTGTCATTAGATCGTACGCTTTGTAAAATTGCCGACGCGTTTGGCTTGTCCGTTACGCGCCTATAAGCATCCCCAGGCAAATCCGGCGATGCCCATGTCAACAGGCTCGAAGCTCAGTATGCGGTGGCTGGTCTATGGCCTTGCGGCGTTCCAGACATGCATTGCCACGAGGCAATGGCCCAAGACTACCCCGGTAGGGAGCGGCTCGTGGCTCGGTCACTTCGGAGCAATTATCGCCATGTTTTCTCGTCAAAACGAGAATTACGTCCACAGTAAACTTAACCTTTTCGACAACAACAGCAATATTCAGTCTAAGCTGCACATTAATCGAAGAAAACACGAGGGGGATGCATGAAAGCCCAACGGCAGCACAGCCATGTCGCCTGAGTCGCAGCGACGCATCGTACTGAAAATTTCCTGGCGATTGTTGCCGTTGATCGTCACGAGCTATTTCATCGCGTACGTCGATCGTACCAACGTCGCATTCGCGGCGCTGACGATGAACAAGGATCTGGGCATCAGCGCCTATATGTACGGCTGGGGTGCGGGTATTTTCTTCCTTGGTTACGCGTTGTTCGAAGTCCCGAGCAACATGATTTTGGCGAAAGTCGGCGCGCGCCGCTGGATCGCGCGAATCATGCTCACTTGGGGATTGATCTCCGGCGCGATGGCATTCGCCACCGGGCCGACTAGTTTTCTGGTGTTGCGTTTTTTGCTCGGCGTTGCGGAAGCCGGTTTTTTCCCCGGCATTATTTTCTATCTCAGCACGTGGTATCCGGCGGCGTATCGCGCCCGCGTCATTTCGGCGCTATTCATTGCGGTTCCGATCTCCAATGCCGCAGCATCGATCATCTCCGGCACAATTCTGGAAATGGACGGCATTCTCGGATTGAAGGGCTGGCAATGGGTGTTCATTATCGAAGCAATGCCAGCGGTGATACTTTCTTTTGTTGTTTGGCAACGCATGATCGATCGCCCCGCCGACGCTAAATGGTTGAGCCCTGATGAACGAGAATGGTTGGACGGCCAACTACGGGCGGAGCGAAACAAAGTTGAAAGTTCCGGTCACATGAGCCTGTGGCGCGCGCTGACCGATAGGCGCGTACTAGTCTTGGCGATGATCTATATGACCAGCGTTACCGCAAGCTACGGCATCGTGTTCTTTCTGCCACAAATTGTAAAAGGGCTCGGACATTCGAACTTCATGACCGGCGTGCTCACCGCCATCCCCTATAGCGTCGGCATCATCGGACTAATTTGCTGGGGCTATTCCTCCGATCGGCGCAACGAACGTCGCTGGCATTTGATCATCGCCGCAATTGTTGCCGGCGTGGGTCTATTAGGCGCCGCCGCGTTTCGCAATTCGTATTGGGCTATCGTTTCAATGTGTGTCGCCACCATCGGCCTATACGGATCGCGGCCGTCATTCTGGCCGATACCGTCACAATTTATGGCCGGCGCAGCGGCCGCCGCCGGGATCGCGCTTATCAATTCCATCGGCAATCTCGGCGGCTATATCGGCCCGTTCATTGTGGGTTGGATTAAAGACAGCACAAATAGCTTTGAAATGGGGCTGTACTTCCTCGCCGCCTGCGCATTTGCTTCGGCGGCGATTACGTATTTCGGAATCGGCAAAACCGAGAAATAGCGTACTCAATTGGTCACGCGTACACCACGTGGGCAATCACATCATTTCAATTCGCAAGGCAATCAAGTATGAAAGCCGCTGCTACTTCTCGCAAATCCCAGACTGACGTTAAGCGCCTAAAATCGCTGAAAGACAACGCGATCGTCATTGACCTGGATGCGCGCGTGAGCAATACGAAAAAAGATATTGAGTTGATTCAGGCCGCCGCTGGTTAAGCCTACCAATCAATGCCGCGCACACCGTCGTTCCCGCGAAGGCGGGAATCCAGCGCCGTTGGCCGACGCCGCTATCGAGCGCGAAAAGCCAAACGTTGCGAATTTCCGTTGTCCACCATCGGATACAGCAATCGAGTATCCTTCGCGTCGACCCCATTGCTGAAAAGTGACCGGCTTGCGACCCATTATCGATGCGGCGTTCCAGGCATGCATTGCCACAAGGCAGACGGGACGCGGCTCCTGGCATGCCAACACAAATATTTCGCGCAAGACCAGTTGCCGATGGCTTAACGTGTAGGTTGCGGGTGAGGCACGAACCCCAACTCGCTCTAACTGTGATCGCAACGTATCGCGCACCTCACTGTTCAATCGCGATCCATTCGCTGGAACGGCAATGGCCCAAGGCCACCCCGGCAGGGCGCGGCACCTGGCCTTAACACCCTGCTGCAAATTTGCTCCAGTGAAACTCGCTTAAATTTTTCGAACCTTAATCGTGTAACTGCCCATCCCGCTTGCGCGATTCCAATGGCGAATCTGCACAAGATATTCGCCGTCCACCAGGTCGGCAACGATGCGGGCGTTGGTATCGATGCCAGAATCGTCGTCTTCCGCGATCAACGCAGTTTGCGAATTCGGGCCAAACAATTTCATCACCACGTCAGTTGGTCCGCGTGTGTCGATGATGTAGCGTCCGGCTTGCGCGACGCTAAACTTGAACAAATCTTCCTCGGCAAATTTGCCGATCGCCGCGGCTGTGCGTCTCTTGGCGTTGACGACGAGTTTCGGTCAAGTCGCCTGTCACACCCGGATTCGACTTCGGATACATCTTGGCACCGGCGACGAACTGGCGATCCATCGACGACAGCACTTCGTTTTGCGTGGTCGCGACACCGTTCAGTGTCCACGCGGCGGGAAAGAAATACAGCATGATGGAATCTTTGTCGAACGCCGTGCCGTTGACTTGATCGGCCGTGTATTTGCGCAACACGTTGTGGCGCGTCTGCGCTTCGGTCCAAAAATTCGGCGATCCGGCCAGCGCTTGAATCACGGCTTGTTCGTTCCACTGAATGCCGCCGGTTGGATTTTGATGTTCATGGGCCAGACCAATCGCGTGACCGAACTCGTGTCCCGCCGTGCCGCCGTCAATAAAACCCAAATTCATCGTCGCCTCGTTCGCCGGAATACCTTTAGCGTCGGTGCCGACATAGCTCCAGGCGCCATCATTATCGTCGAATGATATCCGGATATCGGCATCCGGCGCGTTGTCAAACACGAACGTCAAATTAGCGTGATCGCTCCACCACTTGGCCTGCTCGTTCGCAATCCCCTGCTGCTGCGCAGTGCCGCCTATAAATCGCACATGCAAGGTCGAACCGTTCATCCAGGTTTTGCCGATCGGCGATAGAGCACGCATCACGCCGGGACGGCCGCGCGTGGTCGCTTGCGGGCGCATCAGATCTCGCGGCAGAACGCGATCGAAACATACATGCGGAAGTTTGGCCATGATCATTATCTCCTTTCAAAATTCAAACACAACGAGGAAATCACAGTCACTTGGACGGACGCATCCGGCCGCTCAAGCGACTTTGACTAATTCAGCTGCAGAGCTTAACGGCTGCCTGCAGCGACGACAATTACCCGAATGGCCTATATCGAATGGTTAGTCGACCGAAAGAAAATTCAATTGGCCATCCGCAACGTGTTGCACTTATAATTTGAACTCGCGCTAGACCATCCTTTGCAAACTTTTTGCCTGGTGGCGATAGACCAACCATGCAAGCAAAGCGAGGCCAGCGCCTAAGACCCCCACGATCAAAATCCCCAACCAGTTCTCGAGAAAAAGATCGGCTCTTGCGTCCTGCGGCATTTGCGGATCGTAAAAAACCGCTAACTTGTCACCGACACGAAACTTTGCGTAAATCGGGGAGCCGCCGCTTTCCAGGCGCAAAACACTGCCGTCCTTGATGCGGTACGCTATTGTCAGCGAAGCAGCTTCCTCAGCACTTACGGCAACGACGTCAGCCTCCACGCGCTCTGCCGCAAATTGAAACCAAAGCGTGCGATAGGACATGTACGCGGCGGGCAGCAAGAAAATCATGCTTGCTGCAATAAATCCGGCTGCCCACAGACGCAATTGTCGAAGCTGCGCCCGACGAAACTCAGCCATTTGTTCGTGCTGCATTGCAACGGCATCAGGATCATCTACTTCTTCGTCTGCTTCCATTTCTGGCGCTTTTGCCGAATGATTCATTTGCAGAATCTTTTCGCGCATCGCGTCAAACGCCGGCGGTGGATTCATTTGCTCACTCAACTGAAAAATCTCTTTGTCAGTGTCGTCGGTAAGTCGGTAGACATTGATGGTCTGTGGACGTTTGCCTTTGTTTTGTCCGGCAGTGCGGTCGTAGCGTGCCTGCGCTTCGCGATTGATGTTGACTAATTGGATATTCTTGATCGCGCTCCAGGCGGCACGCTTTGTTCCAAGCAAGGTTTTATCGATTAGCCCATCATCCGTGATTAAAAAACGCCGGGTGTAGGTTTCGATCCAGGTCCACGCAGCGATCAGAAAAAATCCGACGGCGACGATTGCAATAATTGTGGCAAAAATGGAACCATGCAAAATCACGCCCGGAATGGCGAGCGCTGCGACAATCCCCATGACCACAGCCCACAGCACGACCGCCGCACGCGCTTCGGATGCCTCCCTAATCTGCGTCGGCGATCCTAGAATTTTCGACTTACCTGCCGGCGTCGCTAACCATTTTCCGTCGGACCAAGTGCTGTCGGTGCCAACATTTGATCGCCACAGTCGATAACCCAGCACGGTCAGCGCGATGATGATCAACGTTCGACCAAGAATCGGCTCCCAAAGGCCCCAATAGTCCAGCAGTGCGACGGCGCTGGGCGCGTTGGGATCGCGCAGCAACACCACGTCTGTTAAATTTCGATATTGGGTGATGGTAGCGATAGGAACGGTTACGCGCTTTCCGCTTTCGATTCCCTCCTTAATTTTCACTTCCGCCGTATCTTCGGGCGTGACGCTGGCGAGATAAGCCGGTATGCGTTGCCAATAATTAAGCTTGTTGAGAACGTCATTTGCGCCCTGCAGCGCGAAATAGTTGCAGGCCACGAGCCCAGCCGCAATGCCCAGCAACAATTTTTCCTTAACGTTCATGGCACCCCCCAAGCCTTTCCCGAAAATAATTTACGCTATCTCCGCATTTACTAGTTTACATCGGCCACTTCGGGCGCGACAGCACCGATATAATGTTTGCTGTCCACTAGCCAATTACGCCATTTGCTGCCTTCAAATTTGACTTTCCCAACGTCCCTCACTTGGCCAAGCTTGTTCGCCGAACTTAAGCAAACTCTACTTTGTGATCGCTTTCGGTTGGGGCAACGCATGAACCGCCTGCGCCAGGAAACCGATTCCGATAAATTGGAGAAGCTCGCGGAGCAAATCCGTGCGTCGGTCGCTAAAGTCCGGCATCGCCAAGATCGGCTCCCACAGCCGCTCTTCAGTGATGACCTGCCAATCGCCAATAAGCGCGCGGAGATTCAGGCCGCCATCGCCGCGAACCAAGTGCTAATTATCTGTGGTGAAACCGGCTCTGGAAAAACCACGCAGTTACCGAAAATTTGTCTGGAACTTAAACGTGGAATCTACGGCACCATCGGCTGCACGCAGCCGCGTCGAATCGCCGCGCGCAGCGTCGCGACGCGCATCGCGCAAGAACTGCAACACGGAAGTCGGGCAACTGGTCGGTTACAAAGTACGCTTCACCGATCGCGTCGCAAGACGACACGCTAATCAAAATGATGACCGACGGCATTTTGCTGGCGGAAATTCATAGCGACCGCTGGCTGTCGCAATACGACACCATCATCATCGACGAGGCTCACGAGCGCAGCGTCAATATCGATTTTTTGCTCGGCTATTTGAAGCAACTGCTGCCGAAACGGCCCGAACTTAAAGTCATCATCACGTCCGCGACGATCGACGCGGAGCGCTTCGCCAAACATTTCGAGGCGCGCCGGTGATGGAAGTGTCCGGCCGCACCTATCCGGTCGAATGCACTATCGTCCGATGGGTGAAGACGATGATGACGAAGAAGATGAACTTGAATACCGCGATCATCCGCGCCGTCGACGAAATATTGGCCACGCCCGGCGCCGGCGATACGCTGGTTTTCTTGCCGGGCGAGCGCGAGATTCGCCACGCGGCAGAAGCGCTGCGCAAGCATGCGATCTCCGGCATACGGAAATTTTGTCGCTGTTCGCGCGGCTTATCCGTCGCCGAACAAGATCGTGTGTTCAAGCCCGGCGCGGCGCGGCGGATTATTCTCGCGACCAACGTTGCGGAAACCTCGCTCACGGTGCCGCGGCATTCGTTATGTCATCGATAGCGGTCTGGCGCGGCTGAATCGCTTTCAGCCAGCGCAGCAAGATCAATCAACTGCAAGTGGAAAAAATTTCGCGAGCCGCGGCGAAGCAACGCGCCGGGCGCTGCGGCCGTGTTGCCAGCGGTATTTGCCTGCGCCTCTATAGCGAAGCCGATCACGACGCGCGCCCGGAATACACCACGCCGGAAATTTTGCGCACGTCGCTCGCGGCGGTGATTTTGCGCATGCAAGCGCTTGGTTTAGGCGACGTCGAAACTTTTCCCTTCCTCGAAGCGCCGAGCCCGCGCGGCATTGACGCCGGCTATCAATTGCTCGCGGAACTTGGCGCGGTAAACGAGCAACGGGTCTTGACCGCACTCGGTCGACGATCTGGCAAGCTGCCGGTCGATCCGCAAAATCGGCCGGATGTTGCTGGCCGCGAAAGCGGAGAATTGTCTTAGCGAAATGCTGATTCTCACCGCGGCTTTGTCGGTGCAAGATCCGCGTGAACGACCGCAAGACAAACGCGAAGCCGCGCTGGAAAAACATAGATTATTTTTCGAAGAACAATCCGATTTTTTAAGCTATCTAAAGATCTGGAATTTTTTCGAAGATGCGATCAAGCACAAAAAATCCAACCGCAAGCTTGCCGAACTTTGCTACGAGCATTTCTTATCCTTCATTCGCTTGCGCGAATGGCGCGACGTGCATCAGCAATTGCATGCGCTGATCGCGGAAATGGGCATGCGACTGAATGAAAGTCCCGCGACCTACGAACAAATCCATCGCGCGTTGTTAACCGGTTTGCTCGGCCATGTCGGCTTCAAAGATCCGGAAGCCGACAATTATCTCGGCGCGCGCGATACCAAATTTTTTCTGCCGCAAGATTCGGTGCTCGCAAAAAAGAAAAGCAAATGGGTGATGGCCGCGGAGTTAACCGAAACGACAAAACTCTTCGGCCGCTGCGCCGCGGAGATCTTGCCGGAGTGGATCGAGCATGCCGGAAAGGCACTACTGGCGCGCAGTTACCACGACCCCCATTGGGAAAAGAAGAGCGGCCAAGTGGTCGCGTTTGAACGCGCCACTTTATATGGCTTGCCAGTCGTGACCAAACGCCGCGTGCATTTCGGCCCGATCGATCCGACGCAATCGCGCGACGTTATTCATTCGCGGCGCGCTGGTCGCGCGCGACTACGAATCGCGAGCGCCCTACTTTGCACACAACGCGCAACTCATTAAAGAAGTCGAAGCGTTGGAACATAAATCGCGCCGACAAAATGTGTTGGTCGATGACGAAACGCTTATTTGCGTTTTACGATCCGCTGATTCCGCCAGGCATCTACAACGGCGCGACCTTCGAACACTGGCGTAAAGACGCCGAGCGCGCCAATCCGAAATTGTTATTTTTGTCGCGCGATTACTTGATGCGCCACGGCGCCCACGGCGTGACAGAAGATCTCTATCCGGCGCACCTGAATATCAACGGCCAGGAATATCCGTTGAAGTATCGTTTCGATCCGAGCCATCCGCTCGATGGTGTCACGATGACCTTGCCGCTGGCGATGCTGAATCAACTCGATGTCACGCGCTGCGAGTGGCTCGTACCCGGCATGTTACGCGATAAAGTGACGACGCTGATGCGCGGTTTGCCGCAACGCATTCGCCGTGTGTTCGTGCCGTTGGCCGAATCGGTGACGCGCGCGCTGAGCGCGTTCGACAACATTGATCCGGAGCGCATTCCCTTGCTTTCAGCGCTGAGCAATTACATCGAAAAAAATCACCGCCTCGTTATCGCAGTGGAAGATTGGCCGACCGTGCCTGATCATTTGCGCATGAATTATCGCGTCATCGATTTGGCCGGCGAAGAACTCGCCGTCGGCCGCGATATCGAAGCGCTGCGCCGGCAATTAGGCCAGGCGGCAACCACGTCGGTACGCAGTCAGGGCACCAAGCAATTCGAGCGCGATGGTATTCGCGCTTGGGATTTCGGCGATCTGCCAAGTGAAATCGAAGTCAACATCAAGGGCCGCACTGTGCTTGCCTATCCCGGCATTGAGGATCAAGGCGATTCGGTCGCACTAAGATTATTTGATCAAGCAACGGCCGCGGCGGAAGTGACCGAGCGCGGCTTGGTGCGCCTTTGCATGTTGGCGCTCGCGCAGCCGCTGCGCTACCTGGAAAAAAATCTGCCGGGACTGCGCGGCATCAGTCTTGCCTATGCGAATTTGCCCGACGCGCCTTTCGCTACGTTGAAGAAAAATGCCTTGGGCACCATCGAAGAAGAGTTGCGCGACGATGTGCTGTATCAATCATTTCATCGTGTGTTTCTCGCCGGTCGGCCGGAAATTCGCAGTGCGCCGGAATTCGAACAGCGCATTGCCACGAACAAGTCCCAGCTTGCCGCGCAGGTCAATATGCTGTGCGAAAACCTCACTGCAATCTTCGCGGAGCATCATGCCGTGCAGGCCAGACTGGCTGCGCTTCTCAGCGGTACCTACCTGGAGAGCCGCACAGATATTGAGTCGCAGCTTAGTCATTTATTGTTCCGTCGCTTTGTGCGCTTGGTGCCGATCGACAAGCTTGCCGACTATCCGCGTTACTTGAAGGCAATTTCGCTGCGACTCGATAAACTGCGTGAGGCGCCGCAGCGCGACTTCGATCTCGCACTCGATGTCGAATCGCTATGGCACAATTACGAGAAGCGGCGCAGCGCAAGCGCGCACGAACGCGACGCTGGAAGATTATCGCTGGCTGCTGGAAGAATTGCGCGTGTCGTTATTCGCCCAGCAATTGCGCACCCCGGTTCCCGTGTCGCTGAAGCGCTTGTCTAAACTCTGGGACGAAATTGTTAAGATGAAATGAACGCCGACCCAAAACACTTTGCACGCATCGCCGATCGCATGGACGAGATCGCGCCTTTTCATGTGGTGGAAATTTTCAATCGCGTCGGCGAATTAGAGCGTGCCGGCCATTCGGTGATTAATCTGTGCATCGGAGAACCCGATTTCCCGACCGCGCAACCCATGCTAGACGCTGCGGCGAAGGCGTTGCAATCAGGCCGCCTCCCATACACACCGTCCCTCGGCATTCCGGAATTGCGCGCAGCGATCTCGAAATTTTATTGGGATCGCTATCAAGTCAAGATCGCGCCGGAGCGCATTGCGGTGACCGCCGGCGCGAGTGCTGCGCTGTTGCTGACCATGGGCGTGTTAATCAATCCCAATGACGAAGTGTTGCTGACGGATCCCGGTTATCCATGCAATCACCAATTCATTCGCGCGATGGGCGGCAAACCGATCGGTGTTGCCGTCGACAGCGCGAGCAATTATCAACTCAATGCAGCGTTAATTGAACAATATTGGAACGCCGAAACCGCTGCGGCATTGGTCGCTTCGCCCGCCAATCCGACGGGGACAATGATTCATTCCGCTGAAATGGCCAAATTAATCGCGGCGGTTCACGGTCGTGGTGGGCGTCTCATCGTCGACGAAATTTATCTGGCGCTGAGTTATGGCAGCACCGCGAAAACCGCGCTGAGTCTGTCGGACGAGGTATTCGTCATCAATAGTTTTTCCAAATATTTTCAGATGACGGGCTGGCGGCTGGGCTGGATCGTCGCGCCGAGCGGCTTACGTGAAGGCGATCGAACGACTTTCGCAAAACCTATTCATTTCTAATTCGGCGATCGCGCAACACGCTGCGCTGGCGGGCTTCGACGCGGGAACGTTGCGAATATTGGAAAGCCGCAGAAAGGAGTTTCAAGCGCGCCGCGATTATTTGATTCCGGCGTTAAAGGATTTGGGCTTCGGCGTGCCGGTCACGCCGGAAGGCGCGTTTTACGTTTACGCCGACTGCTCAACATTCAGCAACGATAGTTATCGCTTCGCTTGGGATTTGTTGGAAAACGCCTATGTCGCCGTCACACCCGGCATCGATTTCGGACATCACCATGCGAAACGTCACGTGCGCTTTAGTTATTGCGCCTCATTGGAACAACTGCGCGAAGGCATCGCGCGACTAAAACGATACCTGGGCCGGTAATCGGCGACGCTACCAGCCGAAATGAGCACCGCCACGCCAGCGTCCACGGCCATGGGGAAAGCCATAGAAAAAATACGGTTGAAAGAACCAACCATAACGATGATAAGCATATGCTGATTCTTCATCCCTTACCTCGCGTAAGTGAACCTTATGCATGTAGTCCAACACCGCGTCGGGCACGCCGCGATCGTGCAAGCTGGCGATTTCTGACGCCGTTAACGGATACATCAGCGCGGGATTCCTTGATGCGCTTGATGATCTCGTCCGGTGCTGTGCCGGCTTTGCTCATCTCGACGATTTCGTCCAACGTCGGTGGTTCCGGACGCGCCAAACGTGTCGAGGCGCAGCCGACCATCAAGCCCAAAAGCATCACCAAAAAGCCTACTTTAAGAATTTGCATACCAACCTCGATACTAAAATTAAATCAGTCCCTTAACGTGACGCTGCCGGTATGGTTGACGAAAAATGCTTGTCCAACCAACCCCATTGCGTCGCCAGGTCAGCAATTCGGCAAACTCGCTCGTTATGGCCTAAACTTAAGCTCCTGGAATGATAAATATGACAAGATTCTTCAAATTCGGTTGCCTGCTTCCCTGGTATTTTTCACGTCACTTTCGCTTGCCCAGGATTTTGGGGATGCCGATTTGCCAGGCCAAACGTTTTGGGTAAAGCCAGCAAAGGAAATCTATCGCCGCATCGAATTTTACCGCCACCCAAAGATCGACGCGCCGTCGTTCTTTCCGTCATCGAAAAAACAAATTCGAATTGTCACTGTCGGTCGCGGCTGGATCAAACTCAATTTCGTTTCGGCGTTTAACGGCTTCGAGGAAGCGCATATTCCGGTCGGATATTTCAAGCGCAATCTCTACACTTCCGCGACCTATAACAGCTATGCATTTGATCGGTCAACATTTTTTAAAGAAGATCCAGAACTCATTAAGGAACGGGCGGAACAGGCCGCCGCACCGGTTATTAGTGACAAAGCGAAGCCCAAAAGTATCGTGTCAAAGTTTTTCCGACACAAAAAAACCTGTTGTGGTATTTCCAACCCCAATTCGCAGAAATACCCGAAATATCCCCGCAACGACCCCGAACTTAATCGATAAACCATGACTTCCCCGACATCCACCGCTTCGTGGAACCCGCTTCTGGTCCACCGAACCGAGCTGGAAAACGCAAATATTAGCGCTTGGTTTGACGCCGATCCGCAACGCGCGGCGAAGTTTTCTGTGGGAGCCGTGGGAATTTACCTCGACTACTCGAAGCAACCCGTTACAGACAAGACGATGGCCTTGCTAATCGATCTCGCTCAGGAAATGGATGTCACGGGCTGGCGCGAACGAATGTTTGCGGGCGAAAAGATCAATTCCACGGAGCAACGAGCCGTTCTCCATACGGCGTTACGCAATCGCGGCAATCGGCCCATTAGCGTGGATGGCGTCAATGTGATGCCTGACATTAGCCGTGTGCTGCAACAAATGCGCGGCTTTTCCGATACGATTCGCGATGGAACTTGGCGCGGGCATACCAATGAACTTATCACTGATATCGTCAATATTGGCATCGGCGGCTCCGACCTGGGGCCAGCAATGGCTTGCGGGGCGCTGAAGGCCTTTGGCCATCCGAGCGCTGCGCAGCTCATTTCGTTTCCAACGTGGACAGCACTCATTTGATGGAAACATTGGCGGGGCTAAATGCGGCGAGCACGTTGTTTATCGTCTGCTCAAAAACCTTCACTACCCAAGAAACCCTTACCAATGCGCGTTCTGCACGGCGCTGGCTAATCGAAAAGCTCGGCACCAACACCGCCGTTGCAAAACATTTCGTCGCGGTTTCTACCAATGCTCAAGAAGTCTCAGAATTTGGTATCGACCTCTCCAATATGTTCGAATTTTGGGATTGGGTCGGCGGTAGGTACTCGCTGTGGAGCGCCGTCGGCTTATCTTTAGCCGTGTTAATCGGAATGGATAAATTCGACGAAATGCTCGCCGGCGCGAATCGCGATGGATGAGCACTTTCGTGAAGCCCCGCTGGAAAAAAATCTACCGGTAATTCTCGCGCTTAATCGGCATTTGGCAGCGTAACTTTATGCACGCCGAAAACTCATGGCGATATTGCCCTACAGTCAAGCATTGGCGCGCTTCCCAGCCTACCTGCAACAGCTGGAAATGGAAAGTAATGGCAAACGCGTCGATCGCGAGGGCAATATTGTCGATTACGCCACTGCGCCGATTATATGGGGCGAGCCGGGAACGAACGGGCAACACGCGTTTTACCAGCTCATTCACCAAGGAACCACCGTGGTGCCGGCCGATTTTATTGTTGTCACTGCAAAGTGAATATCCGCTCAGCGATCATCAACCAAAGCTATTAGCGAATTGCCTGGCCCAAACCGAAGCACTATTACGCGGAAAAGACGCTGCCGCTGTGGAACGGGAACTTCAAAGTAAAAATTACAGCCTAGCGCAGATTGCCCAACTTACCCCGCACCGAGTATTCCCCGGAAATCGCGCCAGTAATACGCTTTTTATGAATCGCCTCGAGCCGAAAACCTTAGGTGCGTTGGTTGCGGCGTATGAGCACAAAGTGTTTGTGCAAGGAATTATTTGGAACATTAACTCGTTTGACCAATGGGGTGTGGAACTAGGAAAACAGCTTGCAAGTCAAATTCTAAGCGAATTCGAGGTTGGGGCAATGGGCGTTCAGCACGATAGTTCCACGCGAGCCGCCATTGCCATGATTAATGCTAAGTGCTGAAAGTTTTTTTTAAATTTCAACTAAGGCGTCTTGGCGCTGCTTGGAAAACCTTGCTATCCTTATCTCTGGTCGTAATCCGCTTAAATTTTTTAAAGAAAAACACTGTGAATATGAGACAGGTATTGGCCTTACCGCATCGGCAGTCCGCCTTATCCGGAGCTTAAGGCGCCATGAATCCCCTCTTAGGGCGCCAGCTTAAAGTTTTGTTTCAGCGCAGTCGGCTGGAATTAAGCGTTCAGTTAGTTGCGTCATTGACCGCGACGGGTCTTTTATTCGATAAAATTCCCACCATTAGCCTCGCCGCATGGTTAGTTGGCTTAGCCGCCGTTCTTGGCTTGCGGCTACTTATGGGGCAGGTTTATTTAGCAAAATCCAGTGTCGTACAGCCGTCGATTTGGCAAAATGCCTCGGCATTAATGAACTTGATTACCGGCTCGCTTTGGGGAATTCTTGCTTTGGCTCAGCAGGACGTATCAAACATTGCTCAGGTCGGCCTGCTGATTACGACCTCAGCCGTCTGCGCAATTGTCTTGTGGAGCACCGCCTCGAGCGCCATAAACTTCCCGGCGTTTCTGCTGGGCTTGCTTGTTCCTTGGGGCGTCGTGCTTTTTCAAGGCAAGATAACTTCGGCCTCGGTATTCCAATTGTTCGCAGGTATCAGCGTTATTTATCTAGGCTTATTTCTGCTCGTTAATCGCCAAGCAATGGAACTCGTTCGCATGCAAAGCCAGGCGTCTAGAACCATGCCGGCCATTGCCGCCGCGCAGGCGCTACCCGCCAAACCCATTTCCCAGGCTACGACCAACGTCCGGGTTGATACGACATTATCCACCGTGACTTTAGTTGAACGCGAAGGACGTCCGTATTCGGGCTTAAAGCGGCGCGCATCGGATCATCGCGGCGATGCGGGATTGTCCGAGGCCCCAATCAAAGGCAGTAGTTTTGGGCAAATTAAGATCCATGATATCGTTGATTCCGAACCAAAAGAGCCGGCGGATTGCTGCATTTTAGTGGCAGAAGATAATCTCGATAATCAACTCGTTGCCTTGCATCTTTTGCAAAAACGCGGATATAAAGTCGTGATTGCAAACAATGGCCGCGAAGCGCTTGCCGCAGTCGAACGGCAACGATTTGAAGTAATCTTAATGGATATTCAAATGCCCGAAATGGGCGGGCTTGAAGCAACTGCGGCGATCCGTTTAAAGGAAAAACAGGGTTCGAAACGCATCCCCATTATCGCGCTAACCGCTAATCCCGTTAGCGAAAGCCGTGAGATATGCCTTGCGGCCGGGATGGATGATTATTTAAATAAACCCATCAGTCGCACGCGACTTTTCGCCGCACTGGACGCGCAATTAAAGAAGAAACCTCGCCCAGAAGCTTAGCTCCTCTACATTGTCGTACAATGCCAGCAACATGCCTGGCGCTCGCACGAAAGTCCTCTTCGTCACCTCCGAACTTTATCCGCTGATTAAGACCGGCGGACTTGCCGATGTATCCGCGAGCCTACCGGCGGCGTTGCAAGCGATTGGCCTAGATGTCCGGATTCTTCTGCCAGGTTACGCCAGCGTACTAGAGCAACTTCCGCACACGCGTAAGGCCGCACTCATTTCTAATGTTGCCACCTACTATCCTGACTGCACCCTGCGTACTTCGCGCGCGCCAGGTACCGGCGTGCCAATAATTTTGCCGGATTGCCCAACACTGTATCAGCACGAAAATGGGCCATATCAGGATCGGGCTGGCGCGGATCTGCCCAACAACCATCTTCGCTTCGGCTTACTTGGATACGTCGCCGCTCTGCTTGCCAGCGACGATTCGCCATTGTCTTGGCGCCCGGACGTTATCCACTGCAACGATTGGCAAAGTGGGCTTGCACCTGCCTATATGAATTTTATGTCCGGCACCAAGCCGCCTAGCATCATGACTATTCACAATCTCGCATTCCAAGGTATTTTCCCGTCAAACACCCTGCCTTGGCTCGGGCTTCCATCGCAAAGTTTTCAGATTGACGGCCTCGAATACTACGGCAACATCTCTTTCCTCAAGGCGGGATTGTTTTATGCGAATCACATTACCACCGTGAGCCCAACGTACGCGCAGGAAATTCAACAAGAGCCACTTGGAATGGGCCTACAGGGATTACTTACCGCCCGAAAGGATCGGCTGACGGGCATTTTAAACGGCATTGACGAGTCGGCCTGGAATCCAATACATGATCCACATATCCCGAGTCACTATGACATCGCCAGCCTCAGCAACAAGCGACCCAACAAAACTACATTGCAACAGCGCATGGGACTTGATGTCGACGCCAACACGCCATTGCTCGGCGTTGTTAGCCGACTGACTTCGCAAAAAGGCATTGATCTGTTCATCGAGATCATTCCAGACTTGGTATCACGAGGCTGTCAACTCGTGGTTCTTGGTAATGGCGACGCGACAAATGAAAACGCGCTTCGACAATTTGCGCTTCAGTTTCCCGGTAAAGTCGCGGTCAAGATTGGATTCGACGAAAGCCTGTCACATCTCATTACGGCTGGGATTGATATATTTCTGATGCCGTCGAGGTTCGAGCCTTGCGGTCTCAACCAAATGTACAGCCAACGATACGGGACGCCGCCCCTGGTTAGCGCAACAGGCGGACTTGCCGATACCGTATTCGATTGTACCGATCGCCTGATTGCCGACGGACTCGCCACTGGCATAGTGTTGCAGGAATTAACGTCGAAGGGACTGCTAGATGCGGTTGACCGCACCTTGCTACTTTTCGGTGATCCGGAAGTTTGGAAGAAACTTCAACACGCAGGAATGGAACGAGATTTTAGCTGGGCTACAAGCGCTCAACAATACTGCGATCTGTATGCCTCCCTAATTCGGCACAGATCGCTAATACACTACGCTGGAACCAATCCGTCTAAATAATCCGAAAAATTTCAATTAAACGGATGCCGCAAAACAATCGTCTCATCGCGATCCGGCCCAGTGGAAATTACGTCAATGGGAACAGCACAAATTTCCTCGATTCGCTTCAGATATTGCCGCGCATTTTCCGGCAACTTCTCCAAAACGTTTACGCCGAAGGTGCTCTCTTTCCAGCCGGGAAGGTCTTCATAGATCGGCTCGGCGAGCGCTAATGCTTCCGCGCCAACGGGAAGAATGTCACTTACCACGCCGGCATATTTTGTAACCGGTACACAATCGTAGCGACTCGACACCATCCAGCACATCAAGTTTGGTGACGCAAAGGCCGGATACGCCGTTAATTTGAATTGAGCGCTTAAGCGCGGCGGCATCAAACCACCCGACACGACGTGCACGACCCGTGGTCGCGCCGAACTCATTGCCTTTTGCGGCAATGTGTTTGCCAACATCATTGATCAGCTCTGTTGGGAAAGGTCCGGAACCGACGCGAGTAGTATAGGCCTTGGTAATTCCCAATACGTAGTGCAATGCCTGTGGGCCCACGCCACTGCCCGCAGCGGCAGCGCCGGCGACGCAATTGCTCGATGTAACAAACGGATAAGTGCCGTGATCGATATCCAGCAAGGAACCTTGTGCGCCCTCAAACAAAAGATTCTTACCGGCTTTGCTCGCTTCGTACAACAAACGCGGCACATCAGCGATAAAGGGTTTAATCCGCTCGGCCAGCGCCAATGTTTCATCGAGCGTTTGCTGAAAATCAACGGTCTTGGCCTGGAAATAATTTTTCAAAACGAAATTGTGATAATCGAGAACTTCGCCCAACTTGGCAGCAAACCGCTCGCGGAAAAATAAGTCTTGCAGGCGAATACCGCGCCGCGCCACTTTATCTTCGTAGGCCGGGCCAATGCCTCGCCCGGTCGTGCCGATCTTCGCTTCGCCTTTTGCGGTTTCGCGCGCAACATCCAATGCGCTGTGATATGACAGAATCGCGGGGCATGCTTCGGAAATTTTCAAGCGCCCGGCAACATCGACGCCGCTCACCTTGAGCATATCGATTTCTTCCAGCAAGGCCGTTGGTGACACGACAACGCCGTTACCAATAAAGCAATCGACATCCTGGCGCAAGATCCCCGACGGAATGAGATGTAGTACGGTTTTCTTGCCACCGATAACCAGCGTGTGCCCGGCGTTGTGACCGCCCTGAAAACGCACCACGCCACGGGCGTGGTCAGTCAACCAATCGACCAACTTGCCCTTGCCTTCATCACCCCATTGCGTGCCAATTACAACTACATTTTTTGCCATTTATTTGCCGATCAAATTGGTTTAACTTGCCATGCGCCGGATTCAAAAACCATTCGGCGGTCACAGCCTAATTCCGTTGAATCTGCTTTAACACCGGGTAATTCGACGACGACCCGCTCGCCATTTTTTCGTAGCGTTGCAATTACCTTTTCTAAATCGCCCTTCGCGCTAATATGCGGCGCGAGCACGCCGCGGCGCGGCGGTAATTCGCCATTGCTCAACGCCTCCCGCAGATCCATGCTGAAGCCCGTTGCGGCCCGCGCACGGCCAAAAGCCTTTCCCACCTGGTCGTAGCGGCCACCTTTCGCTACGGCGTCGCGAAAGCCATTGGCATAAGCCGCAAACACAATGCCACTGTGATAATGATAGCCGCGCAATTCGGCAAGATCGTAGGTGGCCTTGATATTGCGTCTGCTTAACATCGCGCCAAGTTGCTCAAGGTCGCCGAGAGCCGCATCAATACTGGGGTTTGCAGGCAATTGCTGACGCGCTCTAGCAAGAACATCGACTGTCGCCGTTGAGTTCGGGCAACAGGCAAAACGCGCGCTTCAAATCCCTGTCCATATCCGCCGTTAACTCAGAAAGCAAACGCCCGTCCTTACCTTGCAACGCTTGAAACAAATCCATTTCACGCGCGAGCGGATTTTTCCGATTGCGCGACCAGCGCGCGCACGATTGAGACGTGGCCGAGATCGATAACGATATCATTCACACCCGCCAAGGCCAACGCCTCGACCATCAAATTTTGAATCTCGAAATCGCTTTCGAGCCCAGCGTGGCCGAATAACTCGGCGCCGATCTGTAACGGCTCGCGCGTGCCCATCATGTTGTCGGGTTTGGTTTGCAACACGCTGCCGGAATAACACAGCCGATTGACGCCTTTGTAATTCATTAAGTGCGCGTCGATACGCGCGACCTGCGGGCGTGATATCGGCGCGCAAACCCATATGGCGCCCGCTTAATTCATCTACCAGCTTAAATGTTTTGAGATCAAGATCGTGGCCGGTACCCGTTAACAGCGATTCTAGATATTCCAGTAACGGCGGTTGAATTAATTCGTAGCCATAGCTCCAAAACAGATCCAAAATATCGCGGCGCGCGCGTTCGAGCCGCCATGAAAATGGCGGCAATACGTCTTCAATGTATTCGGGGAGTAACCAGTTTCGGTTCACGGTGTTAGTGACTTTGCTGCTTCAGATACAAAAATACAGGCCATACCCGAGACGATGGAAATCAGTCCGATGAATCGAATTTGCCCATCGCTAAGCTCAGTGAATTTTTTGAAAGTATCGCGCCACACGCTCGGTACCGCAAAGGGTAACAATCCTTCGACCACCATCATAAGGGCGAAGGCCGTGAGCCATGAATCCGACATTACTTCGCCTGGCCGGGACTCTTCAGATATTTGAAGAACTCGGAATTAGGATCCAGCAACAGCACGTCGTTCTTGCTTCGAAGGCCTGCGCGATAAACATCTAAGCTTCGATAGAACGCATAAAAATTTGCATCTTGATTGAACGCTTCCGCGTAGGTTGAAGCCGCTTTCGCGTCGCCCTCGCCTCTGGATTTTTGCGCATCGCGATAGGCGCCGGCAAGAATCACTTCGCGTTTGCGATCAGCGTCGGCGCGAATTTTTTCCGATTCGGCAAAGCCCTCGGAACGGCGTTCGTTCGCGACGCGTTTGCGTTCGGCTTCCATCCGTTTATAGACTGACTCGCTCACTTCTGGCTGATAATCGACGCGCTTCACACGCACGTCGAGCACTTCCACGCCGATGCTGCGAGCATCTTTGTCGGCACGTGCGCGCATCACTTCCATAATTTGATCGCGTTCACCCGAGACGACTTGATGAACAGTGCGATTGCCAAACTCCGCGCGCAAATCGTTATTGATCGTCTGTGCTAAACGAATTTGTGCGCGACGCTCGTCACCGCCAACGCTGATGTAATATTGCTTCACATCGACAATGCGCCACTTGATGAAAAGATCAACCAACACGTTGATTTTTTCTTTTGTAATGAAACGCTCCGGCTCTTTGGTATCCAAGGTTTGCACACGGCCGTCGAAATAACGCACATTCTGAATCGGCGAAGGTAGTTTGAGATACCAATCGGGTTGCTTTATCACCCGTACGATTTCGCCGAGCTGAAACACGATCGCCTGTTGCCGTTGATCAACGGTATAGAAACACAAACTCCCGATGACTACCAAAACGATCATAGCGGATAAATATTGCGCGGGCGATATTCATGATTTTTTCAATTTAGTAAGGCGCATTGACGTTATCGTCCATCTCGATCACGCGAACGGAACACGTCGCGCGGCCGCTGCGATCGGTTCTGGCGTCGGCGCGACTTCCTGCTGACGCGGCACCGCTTCAACGTGAGATGCACTATTCGGCATCGTTCATTTGCATCAATTTATCCAACGGAAGATAGAGCAGATTGCCAGTGCCCTTTTGATCCACCAGCACCTTGCTGGTATTTGAAAGCACTTGCTGCATCATGTCCAAATAAAGCCGCTCCCGCGTTACCGCCGGCGCTTTTTGATACTCCGTCAAAACTTGCTTGAAGCGGCTCGCATCGCCCTCCGCCGCGGCAATGACGCGCTGCTGATAGCCGTTCGCTTCGGCTTTAAGACGCGCGGCCGTACCTTCGGCCTTCGGCAAAATATCATTGGCGTAGGCTTGGCCTTCGTTGATTTGACGTTCTTTGTCTTGGTTAGCCTTGTTCGCATCGTCGAACGCCTGTTGCACCTGCTCCGGCGGCTGCGCATTTTGCATATTCACGCGGCTGATTTTGATGCCGGATTTGTAACGATCCAAAATAATCTGCATAAGTTTCGCAGATTGCTCGGCGATTTCGGTGCGCCCTTCGTTCAGAACGTAGTCCATCTTGTGCTTGCCGACCACTTGGCGCGTCGCCGTCTCGGCAGCTTGCCGCACTAAATCTTCCGCATTCGCTTCGTATGAACGATTCTCAAACAAGAATGCTTTCGGATCGACCAACAGATACTGAACCGCGAATTGAATATCGATGATGTTCAGATCGTCCGTCAGCATCAGCGATTCTTCAATAATTTTTGACGATTTCGCATTGCCGCGAAAGCCAATATCGGCGGTATGCACGGCGGAAACGTTCACGACTTCCTTAGTCTCAATGGGCCAAGGCAAATGCCAGCGCGGGCCGGGATCGGTGCTTTCCTGGAATTTACCGAATCGCAGCACGATGCCCTTGCTACTGGCGTCGACGATATAAAAACCACTCGCAAGCCAGATCGCCGCCAAAATTCCGGGGATCAGCCACGCGCCGCCGGGCAGCGAACGAATCGGCGCATCGCCGCCACCGCTGCCGGCACCGCTCGGCTTTCGTCCCAACAAATCCGAAATTTTTCGATTGAAGCGTCGAAACAATTCGTCCAAATCGGGCGGACCTTGGTTGTTTCGCTTTCCCCACTGGGGATCATTTTGGGCCATGGCTGTGATTTAAGTTGCTGGTGATCTGTTATGTAAGGGCTTCGCCGTGATTATTCAACTCGCCGGTTGGCGCAACCGACGCAGGTACCATAAATTGAGCTGAGCCTTGAAAGGCAATTTCTTGCAAAGCAAGTCGCAGCACTTCGAGGCCATCGCCGGTTAAGGCACTCATTTTTACTACGCGGATATTACCATACTCGTCGCGCTCTAAGCCGGGCGCGAGCTCAGGTACTAGGTCGATTTTATTCCACACCATGACCTGTGGAATATCTTGCGCACCGATTTCCGCAAGCACCGCATTTACCTGCGCAATTTGATCATCGCGCACGGGATTACCGGCATCGACCACATGCAGTAACAAATCGGCATGAATCGTTTCCTCCAGCGTCGCGCGAAACGCGGCGACTAAGGTATGCGGCAGATCGCGAATGAATCCGACCGTATCGGAAATAACCGCATGCTGATTTTCGCCGAGAAAGATTTTCCGGGTTGTCGTGTCGAGCGTCGCGAATAATTGATTCGCGACGTACGTATTTCCGCGCACGACGCGGTTGAACAAGGTCGATTTGCCGGCATTGGTGTAACCGACAATAGAGACATTGAATACGCGATTGCGCTTACGGGCATTGCGCTGCAAGCCGCGCTGGGCCTTGAGACGCTTGAGTTGATCTTTGAGTTTTTTGATTCGATCGCTGAGTAAACGCCGATCGATCTCCAACTGCGTTTCGCCCGGACCACCGCGCACACCGATACCGCCGCGCTGGCGTTCCAAGTGTGTCCAGCCGCGAATCAAACGCGTCGAGAGGCGTTCCATTTGCGCCAAGCTCAACTTGCAGCTTACCTTCGAAACTCTTGGCACGCTGGCCGAAGATATCGAGGATCAACCCGGTTCGATCAAGTATGCGCACACCGACCTCGCGCTCCAGATTTCGTTCCTGGACCGCGGTGATGTCGTGATTCATCAGGACGAACTGCGCCTCGCTCGCTTTCACCGCGAGCGCAATTTCTTCCACCTTCCCGGAACCGGCAAAGGTGGCGGAATCGGGCTTCAAACGCTTGCCGCCGATCTCACCGACCGGCGTGAAACCTGCGCTTAACGCCAGTTCGCGAAATTCGCCTAAGCTCTCGCTGTGGCTGGATACCCCCATATCCAGATCCCACTAGAACGGCTTTTACGCCGTTCGTACCGTTACCGGTCATGCAACTCCGTTAGGATTCGGGAACGTTCTCAAAGGGGATGGTGACGGGACGTGCAGGAACAACCGTAGAGATTGCGTGTTTGTACACCATTTGGGTGACGGTATTTTTCAGCAGGACGACATACTGATCGAACGATTCGACCTGCCCTTGCAGCTTAATGCCGTTGACCAAATAAATCGATACGGGAACATGTTCTTTGCGTAGGATGTTCAGGAACGGGTCTTGTAGTAATTGCCCTTTGCCACTCATTTTATTCTCCAAGACTAGTTTTTGGTAAGGAGGTGATACTTTAAACCAAAATCAATCGCATTTCCATGGAATACTTTTACAGGTTGAGTGCAGCGATTTAACGGCGGCGATCGCGGTCGAACGGGTTTGCACCTTGGCGAAATTCCACCCTTAGCGGCGTGCCGCTTAATTCGAAGGCTTCGCGGAAGCGATTTTCCAGAAAACGCTTATAGGAATCGCCGATTTTGTCCACGGCGGTGCCGTGGATGACGATCAGCGGCGGGTTGCTGCCGCCCTGGTGGGCGTACTTCAAGCGTGGCCGGAACGGCCCGTGCTGAGGCGGCTGGTGCTGCTGGGTGGCCATGGCCAGCACCTTGGTTAATTTCGGCGTCGGAAGCTTCGCCATCGCCGCCGCGTAAGCTTCATCGACCGCGTTCATGATTTGCTCAATGCCGGTACCTTGCAGCGCCGAAATGAAATGCTGGCGCGCAAAGCTTAAAAATCCTAATTTACGTTTCACTTCGATTTTAATGCGCTCGCGCTTATAGTCGTCCAGGTCGTCCCACTTGTTGATCGCGACAACCAACGCACGGCCTTCTTCCAAAATAAATCCGGCAATGTGCGCGTCTTGATCGCTAATTTCCTGATGGGCATCGAATACCAAAATAACGACATTCGCGTCCGCCACGGCTTGCAACGTTTTAATGACGGAAAATTTTTCGACTGCTTCGAACACCTTGCCGCGGCGGCGAATGCCGGCGGTATCGATCAATGTGTATTGCTTGCCATTGCGTTCGAAATCGACGTAAATGCTGTCGCGCGTCGTGCCTGGCTGATCGAACGCGATCATTCGCTCTTCGCCGAGCAGCGTGTTTATTAGCGTCGATTTTCCGACATTCGGGCGCCCGACGACCGCGATACGCGGATGTTTGTAATCCGGCTTACCTTCTTCATCGTCGGGAAATTTCTCCAGCGCAATTTCGACTAAATCGCGCACGCCCTCGCCGTGGGCGGACGAAATCGCCATCGGCGCGCCAAGACCTAACTCGTGGAATTCCGCCGTGACGACGTCGGCATTCATGCCTTCAGTTTTATTCACGGCGAGCCACACCGGCGCGCGCTCGCGGCGCAGAATTTCCGCAATGCGTTTATCTTGCGCCGTTAATCCTTCGCGGCCATCGAGCAAGAAAATGATCGCGTCGGCTTCGGCAATCGCCTGCAACGTTTGCTTCGCCATTTCCTTGAGAATACCGTCCGGTGTCGCCGGCTCAAAACCACCGGTATCGACCACCAAGAAAATCGCGATCGCCGGTTTTGCCTTGGCCATAGTGACGATCCCGCGTTAAGCCGGGAAAATCCGCGACCAAGCGCGGCACGGCTCTGGGTCATGCGATTAAATAACGTGGACTTGCCGACGTTCGGCCGGCCGACAATAACGAGGGTGGGTTTCATAATTAACTTCTAAATCGACTGCCTCAAGAGGCAATGGCCCAAGGCCAGTATACTGGTGCGGCTCTCAGGCCATGCATTGCCAGGAGCGCAGGACTACCATGCGCCTCTGGCAAGGTGCTTATTTTACTGAATAGCAATGGCGTACAAGTTGCCTTTTTCCGTTTGCACTAACACGCCCTGCTCCGTCGCTACCGGCGCGGTAACAATAGGACTTTTGTCCGTCGCGATACGCGCCGCCAATTCGCCGGATTCACGTCCGAGCAAATGCACATAGCCTTCGACATCGCCGACGATTACGTAGTTACCAAATACTGCCGGGCCGGATAATTTGCGGCCTTTTAATTTTTCCTGCTTCCAGACTTGCGTGCCGGCCGATTTTAAGATAGGCCATGCACAACGCCATTCGAATCGGCGGTAAAAATGGCGCGATTATCCATCGCTAAACCTGCCGCGCTTGAGACTTCGCGATACCAATCCAAGTTGCCTTTTTCGGCGTCGAAACACGCCAAGCGCCCTTGGTAGGACACCGCACAGATGCGCTCGCCGTCGAGCAGTGGCGCGCTGGCGACATCGGCGATGCGCTCCAACTCGGTCGCGCCGCGCGGCTGCGACACCAATGTTTCCCATACCAATCCACCGTCGTCGGCCTTGGTCGCGACCAAGCGACCGCCGGGCATGCCGGCGAATACGACGCCGTTGTCCGACGCAATCGCACCGAGATTGCGCAATACCAAGGGCGGATTGGTACGCTGCTGCAACCAACGGCGTTTGCCGTCAGCTCTCGTTCAGGCCAACCATGCGGCCGTCGACGGTGCGTACGATAACGACATCGCTGACCGCCTTGCGGCGCAACCAAAATATCGCTCGACACTGCGCTGCGCCACTTTTGTTTGCCGGCGAAGTCAAGTGAAACGACTTCGCCTTTGCGCGTGCCGAAATAAACGCCATCTTTACCGGCGCCTACGCCGGAGGAAAGTTCTTCCTTCACGCGAAGCGCCATAAATCTTTGCCCGACCCGGCATCCATCGCAACCACTTGGCCGTTTACGCCCGCGCTGTACACCACACCGTTTTGCAGTAGCGGCGCGAAACCGATGCGGGCTTTGTTTGCCGACGGATTTTTTCCAGACAATTGCGGCCTTGGCCGTCGGCGCGATATTCGGTCAGTGCCGACATTTTTTTGTCGCCGCCGCCGAACCAACTGCACGCGCCGAGCGAGTAAGGCAACTACAGCAAGCGAGGTAAGCCGCGGAAAGCCGCGAAATCACTTCGCTTCTCCCAATGCATCCAACTTAAGTTGCAGCAACTGTTTATCGGCCTGCGGATCGGTTTTCGCGATCGCCGTTGCGTAGGCGATTTTGGCGTCAGCCAATTTTCCTTGCGCCAACAAAATATCGCCACGCATCGCCGCCGTCGCCGCCTCGAAACCCACGCCGGTATTGGCGTCTAGCTGCTTAATCGCGCCATCGAAATTCTTTTCATCGGCTAGCACCGCCGCCAAACGCAATCTCGCAATAGATTTCAACTCGACTTCTTTTGCGTTAGCAATCGCCCATTCCAACTGGGTTTTCGCGCCCGGAATATCGCCTTTGTCGAACGCCACTTTCGCAGCGACTAACGCCGCGCGCGGCGCGTAAGCCGAACTCGCATATTTATCGACGATCGCTTTAGTCGCATCCGCTACTTTTTTCGGATCTTTTTCTTCCGCCGCTTTAGTCACGCGCTTCGAATAAAGCGTCGCCGCTTCGCCGGTCAATGCGCGCTGATGACTGCGCCACCATTGAATGCCGGACAACACGATAACGAAATACCGCAATGGCGGCGATGATGGCGTTGCCCCATTGCTTCCACCACGCCTTAAGTTCGTCTAACTTTTCTTGTTCTTCGAGATCATAAACTGCCATGGGTGCGTCCTTGTTTGATTGATTCGATTGCTTGCGTAATGTCTATGGTCGCCTGTTCGCCTTGCCCACGCAAGGGCTTCAGACTTAATTTACCGCTCTTGACTTCGTCTTCGCCGAAGATAATCGCAAAGCGCGCGGCGCTGGCATCGGCGCGCTTGAGTTGCGATTTGAAATTTCCGCCACCCGCGTGTAGCACGATATCCAGATCCCGCGTCTCGCGCCATTTCCGCTGCGCTAAACGCCGCCTGCATGGCGCCTTCGCCTTGATGCACGACATAAGCATCGAGCGCCGGGCGCTGCAATTATGAACGCCGCATTCTTTCATTAATTCGATCAGTCGCTCGACGCCCATCGCAAAACCACAACCCGGCGCGGGCTTGCCGCCGAGTTGCTCGATTAAGCCATCGTAACGGCCGCCGGCGCAAATCGTGCCTTGCGAGCCAAGTTTTGTCGTGACCCACTCGAATACGGTGCGATTGTAGTAATCCAAGCCGCGTACCAAACGCGGGTTGATCGTGTAAGAGATATTCGCCACGCGCAATAGCGATTGTAACTGCTCGAAATGTTCGCGCGATTCCACATCGATGTAATCGAGCAACGTCGGCGCGGCGGCGATGATATTTTTCAGCGCCGGATTTTTGCTATCGAGAATGCGCAACGGATTGGTATGCAAGCGACGCTTTTCTTCGTCGCCGAGCGCATCGATGTGCGCAGAAAAATACTCGATCAATTTGGCGCGATGCGCGGCGCGCGCTTCACTATTGCCGAGCGTATTGAGTTGCAATTCGACATCGCGCAACCCCAATTCGCGCCACAAACGCGCCGTTAAAATAATTTGCTCGGCTTCGACATCGGGGCCCGGGAAATCCCAACGCTTCCAAGCCAAATTGGTGAAACTGACGATAGCGCCCGCGCTGCGGTTTTTCGTGGCGAAACATCGGACCGGCATACCACAAGCGTTTCGGGCCGTCGTAAACAAGTTATGTTCAAGCACTGCGCGAATAGTCGATGCTGTGCCTTCTGGGCGCAAGGTCAAACTCTCGCCGTTCAAATTGTCGACGAAGGTATACATTTCCTTTTCGACAATGTCGGTCACTTCGCCCAGGGAACGCACGAATAAACTCGTCGTTTCGACCATCGGAAAACGAATTTCTTGATAACCATATTGCCCAAACACCGCGCGGATATTGGCTTCCAGCCATGCCCATGCGGGGCTGTCGCTCGGGCAACAAATCGTTCATGCCGCGAATCGCTTGAATCTTTGCACTCATGCGACGACGCTCGGCTCGCTCACTTTGCCATAGCGTTTCTCGACATAGCGCTGCACGATTTGATGAAATTCCTCGGCGATGTGATCGCCCTTTAGCGTCACGGTTTTTTCGCCATCGACATACACCGGCGCGACCGGCAATTCGTTCGTGCCGGGCAAGCTGATGCCGATATCGGCGAGCTTGGATTCGCCGGGGCCATTGACCACGCAACCCATCACCGCGACTTTCAAATCTTCCACACCGGGATATGGCGTTTTCCAAATCGGCATTTGATTGCGCAAATATTTTTGAATTTGCTCCGCCAAGGTTTGAAAATAATCGCTGGTGGTGCGGCCGCAACCGGGACAGGCGCTGACCATCGGCGCAAAGGAACGAAAGCCCATGGTCTGCAAAATTTCCTGCGCGACGACGACTTCTTGCGTGCGATCGCCATTCGGTTCCGGCGTGAGCGAAACGCGAATCGTGTCGCCGATACCCTCTTGAAGAACACAGCCAGCGCGGCGCTCGAGGCAACGATACCTTTCGATCCCATGCCCGCTTCGGTCAATCCGAGATGCAGCGCATAATCGCAACGCTTTGCCAATTCGCGATACACGGCGATCAAATCCTGCACGCCGCTGACTTTGCACGACAACACAATTTTGTCGGCGGACAAACCGAATTCTTCCGCGCGCGCCGCGCTTTCAATCGCGGAACGAATCAGCGCTTCGCGCATCACTGCGTCGGCCTTTCGGCCGGCGCGTTTGAGCGGCGTTTTCGTCCATCAATTGCGCGCAGCAGCGCTTGATCAAGGCTGCCCCAATTCACGCCGATGCGTACCGGTTTGTCGTACTTGGCAGGCGGCTTCGATCATCGTCGCGAATTGCGCGTCGCGCTTTTTGCCTTGGCCGACATTGCCGGGATTGATGCGATATTTCGCCAGCGCTTCGGCGCAGTCGGGATATTGCGTGAGCAATTGATGGCCGTTGTAGTGAAAATCGCCGATCAGCGGCACGTTGCAATTCATTGCATCCAGCCGTTCGCGAATCGGCGCGACGGCGGCGGCGGCTTCGGGACTATTGACGGTAATGCGCACCAATTCCGAACCTGCTTTTGCCAGCGCGGCGACTTGTTTCACCGTCGCCATCGACATCGGCGGTATCGGTATTGGTCATGGATTGCACGACGATCGGGGCATCGAACCGCCGATCACGATGTCGCCGACGCGAACTTGGCGCGTAGCGCGCCGCTGTAGCGCCGATTGGGAAAAATCTGAGTCATAATTCCTAGATCCTACCGCTCAAGCTTAAACGCGCGACGGTGCCTTGAATATGCGGCGTTAAATCGAATGCATCGCCGTTGTAAGTCATTTTCACTTTCGCGGCATTGCCGATGGTGAAACGACAGTGGCGGCGCGCGCCGTGATATCTTGCTCGGTTCCGGAAGGATGGTTTTTCTTTAACACATCACTTTCCCGGCATGATCACGTACTTCGACCCATGCATCACCATCGAACGCGAGATGCACGACGTGCTCGGCCGCGGCGGTCGCCGGGATTGGTGTCGTAGCGACGCCGCAGCGGACGCGGGCGGTAAGCGCTACTACCGGCGCCGCGGCTCGTCGGTCGCCATGGCGGCGCAACGACGACCTCTGGTGGCACAGTAGGCGCGACGACTTTGGGCGCCGCACTGACCGGCGGCGCCGAGGCCGACGCCAATTGTTAGCTTGCGGCGCGGAACTGTTTTCCATCGCCACACCGCATAACCAAGCGCAGTAAGAAGAATATCCCAAGCGTGGCCCACAGCACCACTCGATTGTGGTGGCTATTGCCCGATTCGGAAAATTGAACCTTCTGATCCGGCAACGAAATACGTGCGTCGGCTTCTTTCGGCACGTGTTGCTCGAAGGCCGCAAGCACACTTTCCGCATCCAGTTGCAACAGCCGCGCGTAATTGCGAACAAAACCACGCGCGATGGTGTGTCCAGGTAAACGCGCATAGTCATCCGCTTCCAGCGCTTCAATCTGGCGCGGCGCAATGCGTAATTTTCCCGCCGCGTCCACAACACTCAAGCCGCGTTCCGCGCGCGCCTGCGCCAGACGCGCGCCAGCGGTTAACGGTTTGCTCTCCACCACTTCTTGATCAGTCATATTTGCCATTCTTGAGCAGTTTTGCCTCGGGCGATTCCGCATAGCGCTGTTTTAATTTCAGCGCGTTGCTCGCTTCGGCATTTCGATCACCCAGTTTGCGATCCATACGCACCGCCAGCCACAATACTTCAGCGCTCGGATTCGGCACTTCCATCACGCGTGTCAGGTGAAGTTTTGCCTGCGCTAAATTGTTACGAGTGAAATTCAGATCGGCCAACTGATAGTGAATTTGCGGATCGTCCGGCGCCAAGCGCAAGGCGCGCCGGAAATATTCTTCAGCCTTGGCATCGTCGCCCACTCGTCGCGAACAAATGCCGGCATTGTTCAACGGTTTTTGCGGCTGCTCGTATAGCGTGTCATTGACGGCGGCGAGGAAATAAGCAATCGATTCCTTTTCGCGCTTGCGATTGCACAGGTACCAACCATAGTTGTTATTGACATCCGGATTATTCGGCGCAAGCCGTAAAGCCTTTACGAAGTTTTCTTCCGCAAGCCGATCATCGCCCAGATCCATATAGGTTAAGCCCAATAAGTTGTAGGCCGGAACGAATTTTGGGTCTGACGTCGTCGCAATTTTTAACTCCTCTAGCGCAATGTCAAATTGCCGGCGGGAATAATAATTGGCCGCGAGTTGACTATGGATTTCAGCGCGATTCCGCGCGTCAGATGCAATCTCCATAGCAGTTTGTTTTTTTGCCTCGAGGACCGGCGGTGGCGATGGCCCGCGTGCGACGCATCCCGAAATTAAAACCAATATAGCTAGCAGCAGGCGCATTAGTGGCGGACCTCCAACATAATCGTTTTGGCACGTTGCGTTTTATCCATGACCTGCCCGGCTAATTGGCCGCAGGCCGCATCAATGTCATTGCCGCGCGTTTTGCGCGTCGTGACGACAAATCCGGCATTCATCAACACGTCGCGAAAGCGCTGAATCGCCATAGCCGACGAACGTTTATAACCGGAATTCGGAAATGGATTGAACGGAATCAAATTGAACTTGCACGGCAAATCGCCGACCAGCGTAACCAACTCGCGCGCCTGGGCAACGCTGTCGTTAACGCCGTCGAGCATCACATATTCAAACGTAACAAAATCACGCGGCGCGGCTTCGAGATAACTGCGGCAAGCCGCAAGCAAACGCGCCAGCGGATATTTCTGATTGATCGGCACAATTACATCTCGCAGCGCGTCGTTCGGCGCATGCAGCGACACCGCCAACGCCACCGGACAACGTTCCTTCAACCGCTCAAGGGCGGGCACCACGCCCGAAGTCGACAGCGTCACCCGGCGGCGCGACAGGCCGTAGCCGTAATCGTCGAGCATGATGTCCATCGAGTCGCAAACGTTATCGAAATTCGTCAGCGGCTCGCCCATGCCCATCATCACCACGTTGCTAATAATGCGCTCGCCTTTCGGATCGCGGCCCAGCGCACGGTTCGCCCACCACAATTGGCCGATGATTTCCGCCACTGTTAAATTGCGATTAAAACCTTGCCGGCCCGTCGAGCAAAACGTACACGCTAGCGCGCAACCGACTTGCGATGAAATGCACAACGTGCCGCGATCATTTTCGGGAATGAACACCGTCTCGATCGCATTGTGTTCGCCGACATTCAGCAGCCATTTGCGCGTGCCGTCGTCGGAAATCTGCTCGGTGATTAATTGCGGCGGCTCGACCTTCGCCACGCCTTGCAATTTCTCACGCAACGATTTAGCAATATCCGTCATCTTGGCGAAATCCGTTTCGCCGTACTGATGAATCCAACGCAGCAATTGCTTGGCGCGAAACGGCTTCTCACCAAGCCCGACGACAAACTCCGTCAGGCCGGCAAGATTGAGGTCAAGCAGATTGACCATCGCGCTCATTAGTTTTTAGCGGGAGTAAATGTTCAACGCGGGGAAGAAATAGGCGATTTCGTTCTTCGCCGTTTCCGCAGCGTCGGAGCCATGCACCGCATTGGCGTCGATGCTATCGGCAAAATCCGCGCGGATTGTGCCCTTGTCGGCTTTCTTCGGATCGGTAGCGCCCATCAACTCGCGATTTTTCGCGATCGCGTTTTCGCCTTCCAGCGCCTGCACCATAACCGGGCCGGAGATCATGAATTTCACCAAATCCTTAAAGAAAGGACGCTCTTTGTGCACCGCGTAAAAGCCTTCGGCTTCTTCCTGCGAAAGGTGCATCATGCGCGCGGCAATGACTTTCAGGCCGGCTTTTTCAAAGCGCGAGTAAATTTCGCCGATGACGTTTTTGGCAACCGCGTCGGGCTTGATAATCGATAACGTACGTTCCACAGCCATGCTGATTCAACTCCAGTAAATTCAGGAAATTCAAGATTTTACCATTTCAATTTCGGTAAGAGAAGGAAATGCTGGGGAATTGCAGTGCTGGTGTTAGAGCTTTAGAACATCGATCAAGCCAGAAGTCCCATCGCTGCTTGATCTACAGGCATGCCACGCCAGAGCCTAAGCGGGGCGCGGCTCGTGGCAGACATGCAAATTGCACGCCAAATGCCAAATCACCTCCCATCGTTTCTGCGACGGCGGGAATCCGTTTCGCCATCAAAATCGGCAATCGCATATGGAGGGTTCGAGCTTTTCTACCTTGAAAAATGTCGAAGCCTCGACATGTCGATTTTCCTTACAGCGAATTTTGCGGCGAAAATCTCTGGTCTGATGACGACGATCACCGTGCATTAGCAATAAATCAATGCCTTGAACAAGAAAGTCGGCGCGCTCCAAACGTGGCATGTTCGATTTCAACGCAATTGCAATGTCGGGAATCCTTACAGATGCGCAATTTTTACCTATCCCCTAATTCGCTAACTCGTTAATATTTTTGCGAATAGCCAGGCCTGGCACGAAGAATGCTGCATTTTGACTAGGTAATAAAAATAATAAACGCCACATTTTTATTAACCTGACCTTTGGAGATTTTAAGATGAATAATCTGCTATCAAACCTTAGGCTTGCCATGGCTGGCGCTGCATTGCTAAGCACTATTCTTCCCTCAACAGCCATTGGTGCGCCATTTACACTTGCGTTAACCACTAGTTTTGACTGCGCATCGGCAGCGCCACCTGCCGGCGCGGGCAGCCTTAACTGTAATCCGGCACTGCCGCAACATCTTGAGTGGGTGCAGGGTTCGGATCCCGTTAGCAGCTTGGATCTTTCCGATACCCTTCAGTTGGGCGTCAATGTCGGCGATGCGCCAGTAATTATTGGCACGATCACCCACACCAATGTCGTGATACCGCTATCGTTTAGCTACTCGATCAATCTCATCAACTCTTTCGCCGTTACGGACGAAGCGGATTTGTCGGTAGACAATTTTCCGCCGCAAGCAATCGGTATCACGTTTACCGAAACCGTAAACGACGAACCCTGTCCAGCCCCTAATCCGCAGGCCAGCATTTGCGACGATTTTTTTACATTTGATCTCGCTGGGTTGGCATCTGCACCGTTTATCGATAGCGAAGGAAAACTGAGAATTGTGCAATTTGGCCTCGTAGCGGGCCCCGGGGCTGCCATCATTGGCGATACGATATTCACGGCAGAGGCCACGACTAGCTCGATATCATTTACCGCGCAAATCGTCGAGGTCGATACACCAGCGACATTGTTGCTATTTGGGATTGGCTTAGTGGCACTGGGCACCGGCATCCAACGTCGGCGGCGCTCGCATTAGGTTTCGTAGTATTTTTTAGTTGCCGGGCGGATAAGCTTCTACCGCCCGGCGCTTCATTTCAAATGACGCTTTAATTCTTGCTGGCTTTTTGAAACGCATCGGAGAAACCAGTCCCTTGCTCGACGAATTCTCGAACGCGACGATCTCGCGCATCGATCACGCTAGCACGTGCGGCGACTTCGTTAAGCGCGGCACGTGGAACACGAACGATACCGGTATCGTCGCCAACCAGAATATCCTCGGGCGCGACAGCCACGCCGTCAAGCTGAATCGTCACCTCGGTGGCGATAAAGCGCACGCGCCGCCGTCCCGTCACGGGCAATGAATGGCGCACAAACAACGGAAACCCCATTACTCGCGTTTCGTCTAAATCCCGTGACCCGCCGTCGATGACGATAGCTTCAAGGCCGCGCATTTGCGCCACCCGCGTAGCGATGCCGCCAAGAGCGGAGACCGGCGCGCCTGCCATGTCAATCGCGACGACCATCCCAGGCGCCGGCTTATCGATGTATTCGGCGATTTTAAATTCCGACTCGTGCGCACTGCCCAGCTCACCGGCTTCCAACTTCACCGTAAACGTCGGTCCGGCGAACCGCAACCCCGGAGCGACACAGTGCAGTTTAGTAATGAGTCCACCTAAACCCATATCGTCCAAAACTGCGCCAACCGTGCTGCTTCCGTAAGCCTGCAATGCCTTGCAAAGCAGGCCAATATCCGTCTCGCTCACGACGTTGGATCCACATCGAGCCGCGCAATGGTTCCCGCCAACGCCGCGCTCACCGCAGGATAGCGCTGAAGCACTAATGGGTCGTGACCCGGAATGATATGATCCGCCGAACTTGCCAATTTTTGCAACGTGCCATAAGCGTTCAACATGTCACCAACGTTGTAGATGATGGGAAACGGGCGGGCCTCATTGATATTGGCATAGAAATGCACGGCGTCAGACGCCAGCACGACCCAGCCGCGCCGCGTCCAAACCCGCACCACTTGTAAACCCATGGTATGGCCGCCGACATGATGCACGGTTAACCCCGGCGCGATCTCATCGACGCCGTCGTGAAATCTCACTTTGCCGGCGAAGATGCGCCGCGTCATCGCCACTACGTCGTCAACTTCAAACGCATGGTTTATCGCCGAGTGGCACATGCATCGGCCGGTGCAATAAGCCATTTCCCGATCTTGAATGTGATAGCGCGCATTTGGAAAGAGGCCATGATTTCCGGCATGATCGTAGTGCATGTGGCTGACGATGACGTCCTGAACCTCGCCAGCATTGATGCCAATTTTGCGCAGACTTTCCGCCGGTGGATTTAACAGTTTTCGGCCACGTTTATCTGCGGCAATTTGGTCGAAACCGGTATCTAAAACATAAGTCCCGTTCTTGCCGACTATCGCCCAGATGTAGTAATCAATTGGCATCGGCCCATCGTGCGGATCGCCGCCCAGAAAATTTTCACTGGCCTTGCGCATATGACTGGCATAGCGAATGGCATAAACCTCAAATGGTTCAAGTGTTGACATCGAATTATTTTCCCTAATTGGCCGAATAATTTACTTCGCGGCGATCACTGAATTACATTAAGGATCTCGCATTACTGCAAGCGTCAACCTCTAATGCAAAAGTGGCACGCCGGTCTTCGCTTGTATTTCCTCGCGCGTCACGCCGTCAGCAAGCTCCACCAACTTTAAACCTGCCGGCCTTACATCCATGACGCCCAGATCCGTGATGATGCGATTGACAACGCCAACACCGGTCAACGGCAAGGTACATTGCGGCAGAATTTTTAGATCCTCACTGCCGTCTTTCTTTTTTGCGATATGTTCCATCAACACCAACACGCGCGGCACACCCGCGACTAAGTCCATCGCACCGCCCATGCCCTTGACCATCTTGCCGGGGATCATCCAATTGGCGAGATCGCCCTTGGCGCTGACTTGCATCGCACCCAAAATGGAAAGATGAATTTTTCCGCCGCGAATCATTGCGAAACTATCGTGGGAGCCAAAGATTGATGAACCGGGAATCGTCGTGACAGTTTGTTTACCGGCGTTGATCAGATCCGCGTCGACTTCGTCTTCCGTTGGAAACGGGCCAATGCCGAGCATGCCGTTCTCGCTTTGCAGCCAGACTTCGATGTCGGCGCGAACGTGATTTGCAACCAGCGTCGGTAATCCGATACCGAGATTCACATAAAAGCCGTCTTGCAATTCTTGCGCGGCCTTGGCCGCCATTTGATCGTGGGTCCAGGCCATGGCTATGCCGCTTTCTTTTCGGTGATGGTACGTTTTTCGATGCGCTTTTCGGGATGGGCATTGACGACGATTCGACTGACGTAAATGCCCGGCAAATGGACAGCATCCGGATCGATCTCGCCGACCTCGACCAATTGCTCGACCTCGACGATGGTGGTTTTTCCGGCCATCGCTGCGGCGGGGTTAAAGTTTCGCGCGGTACGGCGAAATACCAGGTTGCCGCTCTTGTCGGCTTTTTGCGCCTTCACCAATGCGACTTCCGGATTCAACGCGCGTTCCATCACATATTGATGGCCATCGAACTCGCGAATTTCCTTGCCTTCGGCGACCAACGTGCCGACACCGGTGCGCGTGAAGAATGCCGGAATGCCGGCGCCACCGGCGCGTAATTTTTCCGCCAGCGTACCCTGCGGTGTGAACTCCAACTCCAATTCGTTCGCGAGATATTGCCGCTCGAATTCCTTGTTTTCACCGACGTAACTCGAAATCATTTTCTTGATTTGCCGCGTTTCAAGCAACTTACCCAAGCCAAAACCGTCGACACCCGCGTTATTTGAAATCACCGTGAGATTTTTCACTTGGCTATCGCGCAATGCGTCGATCAGCGCCTCGGGAATACCACACAGCCCGAATCCGCCGACGGCGATCAACTGGCCATCTTTAACTACACCCGCCAGCGCTGCTTGCGCGTTTGCATACACTTTGTTCATGCGTTCTTTCGTCCCAAAATAATGTTACTTTCGATGTCTCGGAAAATTTAAAAGCGCTGTTACTAATGACTCAGAATCATATCATCCCGGCTAAGTTTACGGTTTTAGCGTAAGACGTAAACGGCTTCAATTCAGCTTAACGCGTCGCATCCGCGTAACTTATTTTTCCCAAAAAACCGGTCAAATCAACGTACCAAATATTGCCCGTCGGATCAGCCACGACGCCAATGGGCCGCGCATCTGGGCGCGGCAGATTAAAGAACTTAAATCCGCCATCTTTGAAACGACCCAACCCATGATCGCGAACCATCGCAAACCAAATCGCTCCGTCCGGCGCAGCCGCGATGCCCACTAAACCGGCGGTGCGCGATTCACTCGGAATAGGATATTCGGTGAATTCTTCGTTGTGAATTCGCCCAAGTTTGTTGCTACGAAACTCTAAAAACCAAACGTCGCCATTTGCGTCGACGGTAATATCGGTCGGCGCACTGGCTGGCGTCGGCACCCAGAACCAATCGGTTTTGCCATCTTTCGGATCGATGCGCACGATTTGCCCCGATTGCTGTAGCGTCGCCCAGGCCTTGCCGTCCGGCGCAATGGCGACACCATAAGGCGTGCCGCGCGCTGATTGCAATTGATAACGCTCCAACACATCGTCTTTCAAGCGCGTTACGCTATAGGCCGACCCTTCGGCGAACCACACGGCGCCATCGGGCGCGACCGTGAGCCGTTGCAAGCGCGCAACCGGCGTGCCGAGCGGAAATGTTTTGATTTCGTTGTTCGGCGATACGCGCCCGATGCTCAGCGCCGGCGCGTCGACATACCAAGCGTTATTGGCCTGATCGACCGCAATGCCGATCGGATCCATGTTTCGCGTGCCCTTATCGATACGCTCGATTTTGCCGTTGCGAAACACGCCGATGGCGCTGGAGAAATCGATGGTGAACCAAATGCTGCCATCCTTGCCCGAAGCGATCGCCGCGGGGATATCGTCTTTTTCCAGCATCGGATATTCGGTCACTCGCGCCAGCGGTGGTGGGGCGAGGCGCCACGCGGCGAAGGCCATGGCAAGGAGCGATGCGGCGGCGATTACAAAATAGATTGCTCGCGAGGCGGTTGATGTTTTTGTTTGCGTGTTCGATGTATTCACGTTGATGGTTTCCGTGAGGTATCTCCCTCACTCTAGCCCTCTCCCCCGAGGGGGCGAGGGGATTGCCTGATTGGTCGCTTGCGTAAATAAATTGCCGCGCTGATCGCGAGCAATACACTCGCGATTGCGCTTGCGATCAACACATATTGATTGCGCGCCTGGTCATTGCGTCGTTGCTCGGCAGCTCGTTGTGCGGCGCGCCACGCCTCGTTGTACGGACGTAACGAAAATCCTGCGTAAACGATATTCGGATCACTTCGATCTTGCGCCAACGGGCTCGGCTCCAAATGCAATGGCAATGCGCTTTCTACTTTCGCCCAGGTTTCGCCTGCGTCGGCGCTGCGCATCAAGCCGCGATGGGTTGTGAATACAATGAATTTTTCATTTTCCGAAACCGCAATTCCACGAATAGAAATGTTGGGGTCTGGTAATGACTTGCCGTGGGCTTGCCAATTCTTACCACCGTCAATGCTGCGAAATAGCCGGCTGGCGCCGCCGGCCCACAACTTTTTAACATCGTGAAAATCGGCGCTAATGGTATCAACGCGTTGATCGGCCCAATTTCCAGCTGCTCGCTGCCACGAACGTCCCTCATCTTCACTGCGCCATATCCTGCCGGCGACAACCGCATGAATACTAGCTCCTGGCTTGCCCTCTGCCACGAGCAACGCGGATATTGGCTCTTCAGGCAACCCCTTTGCTGGGCCGCGCCAGTCTTCGCTTCTGGCGTTGCCCATGTATACGCCATTGTTGCCTGCCAAATATATTTGGTCATGTACAGCGATAATTTGTGCAATCGGCAATGCACCGAGCGGAACTTCCAATGCTCGCCATTGCCCGCTTGCGTCGCTGCGAAATAATCCATTCTCGTTCGCTGCGAAGGCATTTTTGCCATCGCTATCGAATGCCAGGCAAAATATCGGCCCAGCGATTAATTCCGGCGCTTGATCGTGCCAATCGCGCCCGCCATTTTTCGAACGCATCAAGCGTGTGTCGGTGCCGTACAGCAAATCATTCGAATCGCTTGAATTAATCGCAATCGCGTTGGAGGCATTGATGAACAATCCTGCATCGGCCGGGAGCCAAGTCGCACCGGCATCGCGCGAGCGATACAGGCCGCCATAGGAATCGGCGTCATGCGCATTCGACGCTGGCGCAATGAGCGACACAAACAAAACAAGGAATTCCGAAAGTTTCATGCTGACAAAAAAAAGGAGGCCGGCGAACCGGCCTCCCCGTTTCAAGCGTTTTGACGAATCAGCGATTAGGGCTTACGCGATTTCTCGCCGGGCGCCAAGGTGATTTCCGCAAGGCGTCCACCGTTCATGCCAACCCAGGCATTTTTGGTGAGCGGATACTTGTCGCTATAGGAAAGCGGCTCGTGTGCAGCAACGCAATTCTGATATCCACCGGTCACTTTGTAGCATTTCTCATAAGCCAAGAATTGCTGCACGGTGTCAGTCTGTTGCGGGTTGGCAATTTGCCAATCGCGAATACCTTCCCACGACGAATACGCGTCGCTACCGAACATCAACTTGCCAATCGGCGTGTTGACTTCAAGCAACTGCGAGCCGGCGGTATGGGCACGAAACGCGGCATGTATCTTGATGCCGGGCATGACTTCCATGTCACCATCGACGATCACGGCTTTGCCTTTCAGCACTTTGCCGTAGATCGAATCCATGGTTTTGGACGGATAGCCGCAAGCCGGTGTACGCGCGCAACCACCGGGGGAGTCGTTCACTGCGCGGATGCGTTCATGACCCGGATAATTCAACGCCCACTCGATGCCCTTTAACTCTTCGCGCTGGATATACAGCACAGCATTCGGAAACTCATCCAAGCTACCGGCGTGATCCCAGTGTCCGTGACCGACGATGACTTTGGTGACATCTGCGGCATTGATACCGAGTTGACCGAGTTGCTTCGACAGCGGCGACCAATGGGCGGTGCCGGTGGCTTTGTGATAATCGGTTGCGTTCCAGCCGTTGTCATACAGAATGATTTCTTTGCCCGCACCTTTGATGACGCCGACGTTCACCGGCAGATCGACGGTGTTGATGCCGTTAGGTCCGCCTGCTGGCGCGGTAGGTACAAACGCGCGATCGGGCATGAACGCGCCAAATGGCACGTTCATGAAGCGGCTATTCTCGACCAACCATACGGAATACACGCCATCTGCCGCCTGCACAGCGATTGGCGCGAGCAGCGCACTTGCCAAACCCAACGCGGCCATAACGCCTGCCTTACTTGTAACATTTCTCATGACATCCTCCATAATTTATTGGGTGGCTCACTACATAACATTTACCGCAAATCGACGCCGCTGAGCCGGACAGCGCCGAAATTAAGACTAGTTCGGCTTAAACTCGCCGGGCCACAATTCCGCGCCCACTTTAAGCAACAAGGTTGCCGCTTGATTGGTTTTGCTGTGGGCGTCGAGCAAATGCTGTTCATTACCGTCATCGGCGATTTTAACCATTTCCGTCGAGGCGTCGGCATAGAGTGTAACGGCTTTTTTGTAAGTCTCGTGCAATTCCTTCAGCGAATCCGGCACGCTGAGCCGATCGATTCCTTGCAAAGCATCGCGATAGATATCAATTTCCGGCGCGATTTTCGCTTTTACGCCGGCGCGATCGAGTTCTTTTAATTTGTACGAAAGTCCTGCGAAACTCAACTGCACCGAGCTGGTTTTCACTTTGTCGTGAATCTTCCAAAGATTGACCGAGTAAGCTTCTTCTGCGGCGCTAAATGCGCGCCGATCGGGCGCCGCGCCAGCGGAATACATGGTATTAAAATTCGGCTTTGGCGCAGGCGGCGTTGCAAGCGACGGCGCAATTGCCGACGATTCCTGTCGAGAATTTTTTAGCGCCTGCGCGCCGAGCAAAATTAATCCCAAAAACACCAACAACGCGACCACATTTCGTGCAGAAAGCTTAAACATCCAATGAATCCAGACCCACTCTTAAGTTCCGAACTTTATCCGCTTCGTCTCAACGCCGCAACACGCTTTATAGATCAAGCATTGGCGCGGCTCTCCAGGCTACCATCGAGCGCAGCGTGAGTGAGTTGACTTCGATAGTAAAGGAGCTTTAAATACGCTTTCAAAATCCAACCAAATTGTTACCCCTCCAGGAGAAAATATGACCGCAAAAACCGCTTTCACAGCCGATGAATGGGCCACATTACGAAACACGCCGAGTCTGGTCGCCGCAGCGACGATGCTTGCGGGCAATAGTGGTCTTTTTGGCAGTTTCAAGGAGAGTTTTGCCACGGCGCAGTCAATGTTTCAAGGACTTAGCAGCAGCAACGAATTGATTAAATCCCTGAGCCAACGCGAAGAAATAAGCGCAGCGCAGGAATTTGTCCGCAGCCAAGTCTCATTTGCCGAGGCCAAGAATGCGCCCACCAAATTCAGTGGCTTAGCCACAGCCGGCGGCACCACCGCGCTGCAAATTTTAAAGGCCAAAGGGTCAGCCGACGACGTGAGTCAATATAAAACCTGGCTCGCCGATATTGCTGATAAGATTTCTCAATCCGCTAAAGAAGGCGGCTTTCTAGGCTTTGGCGGCGAGTTGGTTAGCGATGGGGAGGAAGTTTTCATCTCTGCTTTGAAACAATCACTTGCCTAATATTTTTGAGTATTTTCACAAGGAAAAATAGGAGATCACGATGGCGTCAATCATGAATGCAATCCTGGGACAGTTCGATGCAGACAGCTTAGGCGAGCTCAGCAACCAATTGGGCACCAATCAACAGACGACCGGTAACGCGATTGCGGCAGCGGTGCCGATTTTGCTGTCAGCATTATCGCGAAATTCCAGCGATACCGAGGGCCGCGATTCACTTTTTAATGCGCTGTCGAGCGATCACAATGGTGGCATTTTGGATAATCTCATCGGGTTTTTGGGTGGCTCTCAGCAAAGTTCCGGCGCGGGGATTTTGGGCCACGTATTTGGCAATTCGCAAAATGGCGTCGTAAACGCCTTATCGAAAGCAACGGGCATGGACGCATCAAGTATGGGCCGCTTACTCGTGACCCTTGCGCCGATCGTGATGGGTTTTCTCGGCCGCACGCGCCAACAACAAGGCATGGGGCCGACAGGATTGGCCGGCTTACTTGGTGGTGAAACAGAGTATGCGCAACAAGCTGCGCCGGGACTAATGGGCACGATTAACCGTTTCCTTGATCAAAACGGCAACGGCTCTGCAGTTGATGAATTAGCCGGTATGCTCGGTGGTATGTTGATGCGCCGTTAAGTTTGCACCACGTAAACAAAGAAAAGCGACCCGCGGGTCGCTTTTTTGTTTATTGGCATCGCACAAAATTTACATGCGTTCGTATACGGCAGCGATGCCTTGTCCACCGCCGATACACATGGTGACAAGCGCGTAGCGCCCGCCGATGCGCTCGAGCTCATACAGCGCCTTGATGGTAAGCAAGCAACCAGTTGCGCCGATCGGATGCCCGAGCGCCACCGCGCCGCCATTCGGATTGGTTTTCTTGCCATCGAAACCGAGATCCTTAGAAACCGCGCAGGCTTGTGCCGCAAACGCTTCATTGGATTCGATGACGTCCATGTCGCTCACTTTGAGATCGACTTTCGCCAGCGCTTTTTGCACCGCCGGAACCGGGCCGATGCCCATGTATTTCGGATCAACACCAGCGTGGCCATAGGAAATAAGACGCGCCATCGGCTTTAAGCCGCGTTTCTCGGCGGCGGTTTTTTCCATCATAACAATTGCCGCGGCACCGTCATTAATGCCCGAGGCATTACCCGCCGTAACGGAGCCATCTTTTTGGAACACGGCGCGAAGTTTTGCCATACCTTCTACCGACGCATCGCCGCGCGCATGCTCGTCGAGAGTCGAAAAAGGTCGAACCTTTTTTCGATTTGATTTCGACTGGCAGAATTTGATCTTTGAAATAACCTTTTGCGATCGCGTTAATCGCACGTTTGTGGCTCTCAACGGCAAACGCATCTTGCGTTTCGCGGCTGATGCCCCATTTCGCCGCGATATTTTCCGCGGTAATGCCCATGTGCACGGTATCAAATGGATCGGTCAACGCGCCGACCATCATATCCATCACGCCGCCGTCGCCCATGCGCTGGCCCCAGCGCAAATTCGGCATCAAGTAACCGGCGCGGCTCATGGATTCCGCGCCCGCCGGCGACGGCGCAATCGGTGTCGCCAAGCAAAATGGTTTGCGCCGCGCTGATGATGGCTTGCAAACCGCTGCCACATAAACGATTCAGCGTAAGCGCGGCGAAGCTTGTGGTAAGCCGCCCTTAATAGCCGCGACGCGGGAGATGTACATATCTTTCGCTTCGGTGTGAATGACATTGCCGAGCACTAAATGGCCGATATCGTTACGTCGACTTTCGCGCGCGCGATGGCTTCTTTGATGACCATGCCGGCGAGTTCCGTCGGCGCAAAATCTTTTAGGCTACCGCCGTAATCGCCGATCGCGGTGCGCACGCCGCTTAACACTACTACTTCACGTGCATTTGCCATTTTCAAACTCCTAAGATCGAATGTCTGATCTATGCCGCCACCGGCTCGGCCCACAAATCGTGAGCATCGGCATCGGTAATGCGAACGTTCGTAAATTCACCCTGTTTGAGCGCCGACTTTTTGCCCTTGGGTTTGTTGATATAAACCTGCCCATCGATCTCGGGCGCATCCGCGCTGCTGCGCGCTTTTGCGCCATCGGGCCGATTTCGTCGACGATGACTTGCAAGGTCTTGCCGATTTTCGCTTGCAGTTTCGCACGCGCTGATTTCGGCCTGCAATTCCATTAAGCCGCCCGCGGCGTTCCTCTTTCAACTCGTCGGGAACGTGATCGGGCAAGGCATTGGCCTTCGCACCTTCCACCGGCGAATAGGCGAAGCAACCGACGCGATCCAATTGCGCTTCGCGCAAAAAATTTAACAAGTTCTTCAAACTCGACTCGGTCTCGCCGGGAAAGCCGGCGATAAAGGTGCTGCGGATGGTCAAGTCGGGACAAATTTCGCGCCACGCTTGGATGCGCGCGAGAGTATTTTCTGCGTCCGCCGGGCGCTTCATCACTTTCAAAATGCGCGGGTTGGCGTGCTGAAACGGAATGTCCAAATACGGCAAAATTTTTCCGTCCGCCATCAGCGGAATCACTTCGTCCACATGCGGATAGGGGTAAACATAATGCAGTCGCACCCAAACGCCGAGATTCGCCCAGCGCCGTGACCAATTCCGTCATGCGCGTCTTCAGCGGCCTGCCGCCCCAAAAGCCGGTGCGGTATTTCACGTCGACGCCATAAGCGCTAGTATCTTGCGAAATCACCAGCAATTCTTTTACGCCGGCATCGAACCAGATTTTCCGCTTCGACGCATCACGTCGCCGACCGGCCGGCTGACCAAATCACCGCGCATGCAGGGAATAATGCAAAACGTGCAGCGATGGTTACAGCCTTCGGAAATTTTTAAATAGGCGTAATGCTTCGGCGTCAGCTTGATGCCCTGCGGCGGTACCAGGTCGACGAACGGATCGTGAGGCTTGGGCAAATGCGCATGCACGTGGCGCATGACTTCGTCTTTGGCATGCGGGCCGGTGACGGCCAGCACTTTCGGATGGGTTTCCTGGACGATATTACCCTTGGCGCCAAGACAGCCAGTGACAATCACCTTGCCGTTTTCATTCAGCGCTTCGCCGATGGCGTCGAGCGATTCGTCCACGGCGGAATCGATAAAGCCGCAGGTATTGACGACCACTAAATCCGCATCGGCATAGGAATTCACCGTCAGATAACCTTCGGCGCGCAATTGCGTCAGGATTTGCTCAGAATCCACCAGCGCCTTTGGGCAACCCAACGAAACAAAACCGATTTGCGGTGCGGCTACCGCCGCTGAAACTTTCGCCATCGTCAGAGGTTACTTCGCGCTGCGGCGTGGTTTGGCCGCTGGCTCGGCGGGTTCGTCAGCAGGTGAGGGCTCGGGTTCTGTTTTCGACGCAAACGGCGTAAGGTTGCCGAAAATATCCCGCGCCTGCTTTTGCATTTGCGCTTGCATGTCGACGAACATGTTGGCGCTTTGATCCAAATAATTTCCCATCATGCCCTGCATAATCGGGCCCTGCGCCTTAAAAAATTGCGCCCAAATTTCCGGGCTCAAGCCCGCTGCATTGCCATAAACAGCACGCGCTTGATCCTGCAGTTTTTTTTGCACATCAATAAAGGAATGCACGCCGCGCTCCAGGAAGTTGCCCATTACGCCCTGCGTCGCGTTGCCATAACAGCGAATCATATGTGCCAGCATTTCCGCGGTGAATAGCGGCTGACCGCCTGCCTCTTCTTCCAAAATGATTTGCAACAATATGCTGCGGGTGATGTCTTCATTAGTCTTGGCGTCGAGTACTTCGAACGCAATGTTGCCAAGCACCAAATCTTTTACTTCGGAAAGCGTGATGTAGGCGCTGGTGTTTGTGTCGTACAGGCGCCGATTCGGATATTTTTTTATAACGCGTTTACTGTCCGTCATTACCGCTCCAGAAAAATATTTGTGCGAGACACAATTTTTAACAATTGAATTGTAACATCTGTGGCACCATGTTCCCTAACATGTTGATGAACTTGGGTTCATTGCGAAAAAGCAACAGTTAAAGAAAATATTGCAGCGCAACAAATAAGACTTGACATCGAGATTCGACATCCCCATAATTCGAATTGTTGCAGTGCAATATAACCGCTAGGCACCCAAGTTAATTTACTTTAAGGAGTTTTAAATGTTTACAGCACCAGAACAATTCGCCGATGTTAACAAATCGACCATCGACGCAGCGCTGAAGTTCGCGAAAGTCTCCTTTGACGCTGCCGAGCGCTTGGTTGGCCTGCAGCTAGCCGTTGGCCGTGATGTCCTGAGCGAAGGCGCAAAGAACGCCTCGTTGATGACCGAAGTCCGCGACGTGCAAGACTTCACCGCTTTCCGCGGCAAAATTGCCGAAACGACCACTGACAAGTGGACCAATTATTCCAAAGCCGTTTACGAAGTAGCGCAACAGACCCAGGCTCAATGGTCGAATCTGTTCGAAGCGCAAGTAACGGAATTGAACAAAAGCGTCGCCGCGACCTTGGACAAAGTGTCCAAAACTGCGCCCGCCGGTACCGACGTCGCGATTGCCGCGATTAAATCGTCGATCACCGCCGCCAGCGCCGCGTTTGACAGCATGACCAAAGCCGCTAAACAAGTCGCCACCATGACCGACGCGAATGTGAAAGCCGCAGCAAGTGCAACCAATGCAGCTGTAAAGTCCACCAAGAAGTAAGACTTTACATAGCAAAAGCTCCTCCTCCTTTGCTTTAATGGTTCCCATTAAGTAAAGGTTTACGCCCCAGAGGTGACTCTGGGGCGTACTTTTTTCTGCTGTAGATATGCCTGGAGAGCCGCACCAGTATTGGCTTCCAGGCCATATCTCGCCACGACCCAAGCAGCGCGCGGCCTCTGGCATAGGCGATGAAATACCGGTACTCTACGCCTCATGTTTTCGTTCTTTTCAAGCTGGCGCCGCAATCGCATTTTGTCAAAAACCAGCATCGATGTCGCGCTTTGGCAACGATTGGTTTCCTCAGCAAGTTATCTCCACGGTTTATCTAGTGACGATTTGCGACACCTTCACGAAGACGTGCGCATTTTCCTCCACGACAAAGAATTCAGCGGCGCTCACAATCTCGAAATTAACGATGAAATGATGCTCAACATCGCCCTGCAAGCGTGCTTGATGACGCTCAATATCGGCGTAGACCGCTATGCAGGCTGGCACGGCATCATCATCTATCCCGACGAATTCGCGCCGAATCACCAATACGTTGACGCCGCTGGCGTCGTTCACACCGATCGCCGCCCGATGACTGGAATGGCGCGCAGCGATGGTCCGCTGATATTGTCCTGGGCCGACACGCAAACCGCCTTCGCGCAAGACGGCGTCAACGTCGTCATCCACGAATTCGCCCACAAACTCGACATGCAAAACGGCGAGGCTAATGGTTTTCCGCCGTTGCATAAAGACATGAATTCCCGGGCTTGGCAAAAGAGTTTTGCTGCGGCCTACTCAGATTTCGGTAAGCGCGTCGACCGCGGCGAAAATACGGCGATCGATCCCTACGCGTCGGAAAATCCGGGTGAGTTTTTTGCGGTGTTGAGTGAGGTGTTTTTTGAAATGCCGGGGATAATTGTTGAGGAATATCCCGCGGTCTACGATCAGCTGAAGGCCTACTATCGGCATGACCCATTCGCTCGATTGAAATCACATGGAATACAAAACTAAGTCCGGTTTAAATGTGAGCCGAAGCCAAGGCAAGCTAGCGACACAATCGTCTAAATGTAACCAAATAGCTAACACGGCAACTCGACAAGCAGCAGGCCAATTGCGAAATCGAGCGTGACCTACGAATGTTTGACGATGTTAAGACGATCAAAATGTAGCTCAAAGCCGTTCAGCGTCGATCTCGGAAACTGGAATTCGAAGATCCATTTTTCTAAGAATTTCGCAGCTGACTGGGCCGATCACTGGCAGCGTCTGGCCAACATAGTCCACAAACGGTTTCTCGCCGGCGAGTTGTCCTTGGCGCATTGAGCGCTTGAGTGCCGAGGCGAATGGACGCAAAAGCTCGTGTCGCGGTACGGGCGACCGGGACACCGGTCACGGTGGTGTTCCCATTGCAACTGCAACGTGACGTTCGATTTCGCAATGTCATCCGATGCGCGCTAACGCGCCACCGTCGACCGGAAGCGCTACGCCAGTAATGAATTGCGCTTCATCCGATGCAAGAAACAAGGCGGCATTGGCGACATCCCAAGCGCTTCCCATGCGTTGACGCAGCGGCACTTTCGCGTCGCGCGAAGCGACAATTTCGGGGCGGGTTTTGCCCAAAGCTCGCACGCGAGTGTCGACCGCCATGGGTGTGTTCATCAACCCCGGCAGAATGACATTAGCGCGAATGCCGAACGACGCATTTCGAATCGCGAGTTGCTGAGTAAATGCAATCATCGCTGCTTTCGTCGCTTTGTAAGTAACCAACGGATAGTCGATCCACGCGGCGATTGAGGAGATGTTGATAATCACACCGGAACGCTGTTCGCGCATGATGGGAAGCACATGTTTGCACGCCATGATGGTCCCACGCAGGTTGATCGCGCAGACATGATCGAAAATGTCTTCGGTAATGTCCTCGATCGGGGCATCGCCGCCTTCAATACTGACGCCGACGTTGTTGTGCAAAATGTCAATGCGCTGCCAACGTTTTGCAGCGAACGCGATCGCTGCCGCCAGTGTCGCTCCCTTCGTAACATCCGCTTCGAATGCCAGGCACTCGCCGCCCTCGGCAACCACCATCGCCGCCGTCTCCTCGGCGGCGCCTAAATTGCGATCAACCGCAAGCACGCACGCACCTTCACGCGCAAAACGCAGCGACGTGGCGCGGCCGTTGCCAATGCCCTCGCCGGCACTTTGTCCGGCGCCGATTATGACGGCAATTTTTTCTGCGAGTCTCATGATTTTTCAATGATTCAGCGACTGATGCAGTTTACTCCAATGCCTAGGCAGGCCTTGATTGCAGGGGCAGTTCCGCGCCATCATCAAGCGAGTTACACTGCGTGTTGTGACGAATTGCTTAGGGCCATGTGATGGCAATCCAAGTTAATCCAAGCGGTGAAACACTGGGCGCAACGGTAACGGGCGTTAACCTTGCCGAACTTTCCGACCTCGCCATTGAGACCATTGTGAAAGCGCTGGGACGCTACGGCGTGATCCGGTTCCCGCAACAAACCTTATCCGCAGCGGACCTGAAGAATTTCAGCGGCTCGCTGGGCGAGTTGGAGATCAACGTCATCGGCGCATTCCAGGAGCCCGGCCATCCGGAAGTGATGATTCTTTCCAACATTATCGAAAATGGCCAACCCATCGGCCTGGGCGATGCCGGCCAGAGTTGGCACTCGGATATGTCCTACAGCAAGACAATTGCGTTCGCCAACGTGCTCTATGCGCTCAAGATTCCACAGCGCGATGGCAAGCCGCTGGGCGCAACTGAATTTTGCGATATGTGTGCGGCCTACGATGGTTTGTCGGACGAACTCAAGCAACAACTGGCAGGAAAAACCGCGCTGCACGATTTCAACAAATTCTGGGAAATGATGCGGCGGCGGCCGGGTAACACTCGCCCGCCCTTATCGGAAGTCCAGCGCAAGATCAAGCCGCCGGTATCCCATCCGTTGGTGCTGACCCATCCGATCTCAGGTCGCAAAGCGCTTTATGCGAATCCGGGCTACGCGATGCGCATCAACGAGCTAGCGGAAAAGGAAAGTGCGCGCTTGTTGGAATTCCTATTCGCTCATCAGACACAGGAGAAATTTCGTTACGTGTTTCGCTGGCAGGCGGGCGATGTATTAGTGTGGGATAACCTACGCACCATTCACCAGGCGGTCGCCGACTATGGCGCAGACGAACCACGCCTAATCAAACGCTGCCAAGTAATGGCGACGCGGTATTTTCCGGTTTACGGATAGCGATGCGCCTCGTCAGTTTTATCGATCAGCATAGCGCCATGTGTGTGGGCGCGATTGCCGGTGAACGCGTGATCGATCTGACCCAGACGATCGCTGCGCTCGCGCTGCCGGCATCGTCGCCGCGCGCAATCTCGTAGCGCCTGCGAACGGGATGTTGCTCCTGCTCTATGCCGGTGCAGATGGTCTCAATGCTGTTCGCCATTATGTCGACAATGCTATTTCCGCGGGCGGACTTGATAGCCTTCCGTCGCGGCGCGAGGTCAAGCTGATTGCGCCGATTCCACGGCCCGGAAAAATCGTCGCCATCGGGCGTAACTACGCCGATCACGCCAAGGAAACCGGCGTTCAACCGTTCGAGCGTCGGCGCATTATCGCGAAGCTTTCTTCCAGTGTCGTGGGTCCGGGCGCAGTGGTGCGGCGGCCAGCCTCGGTTACAAAACTGGATATTGAATCGGAGGTGGCAGTGGTGATCGGCCGCTTCGCCGCCAACGTTCCGCGAGAGACCGCACTTGACATCGTTGCGGGCTACACGATGCTGAACGACTTGAGCGCGCGCGAGTTTCAATTCGATGTATCGCCGCCACAGACCACATTTGCGAAAAGCATGGATGGCTTTTTCCCCATGCGGCCGTGGTTGGTGACCGCGGACGAAATCGCCGATCCGCAATCGCTGGAAATCAACAGTTATCTCAACGATGCACCGATGCAGAAAGGCAACACCGCGGATATGCTATTTCCCGTCGACCGCATCATCGAGCACCTCAGTCAATTCATCACGCTCGAACCGGGCGACATAATCGCCACCGGCACGCCCGCGGGAAGCGGCGCGTTTCGCGATCCGCCCATTTGGCTCAAACCCGGCGATCGCGTGCGGATCGAAATCGCGCAAATCGGCGCGCTGGAACACAGCATCGGCTAGAAAAATGATGAAACGATTAAGATGGCCGAGCCTTGTCGCACTGTTGATCGCCTCGGTGTCGGCGCTTGCGCAAACCTATCCAAGCCAGCCGATAAGAATCATCGTTCCGGTCGGTCCAGGAAGTGGCAGCGACATTGTGGCACGTAAACTCGGCAGCTATCTGCAGGAGCGCTGGAAACAGCCGGTCATTATCGACAATCGCCCTGGTGCCCAGGGCGTGATCGGCGCCGAGGCGTTGAAAAATGCGCCCGCCGATGGTTACACCATTGGGATTAATACGAATTCGACCCACGCCGTTGCGCCGTACTTGGTCAAGAAACTCCCCTACGACCCGATCGTGGATTTCGAACACATCGCGCTCATCGGCGTCGGTGGTTCGGTGTTACTGGTGCCGTCGCAAAGTCCGTTCAAAACAATCTCCGAATTAGCCCAATACGGGCGGGCACATCCCGACAGCGTATTCTTTGGCCACGCCGACGCGAGTTCATAAATTCCTGGCGAGCTATTGAGGGTGAGCGCCAAAATTCCGATTGAGGGCGTCGCCTATAAAGCCAGCGGCAACGTCGTAACCGATTTGATCGGCGGCCATATCCAAATCGCGTTCTTTAACTACATGACCGGCGCTGTGCAAGCATCAAATGGCAAGCTGGTTCCGATCGCGATCACCGAATCAAAACGAAACCCGCACTGGCCCGGCGTGCCAACAGTGAGCGAAAGTTATCCCGGCTATGAGGTGAATTTTTTCGTTGGCGTGTCTGCGCCTCGAGGCGTTGAGCCGGAAATCCTGGCAAAAATCCACCACGCGATTCAGGAGGAGCAACATCACTCGAAGGTTAAACGACCGCTGGAGGACGTGGGGCTTACTTTCGTCTCGCAGGCGCTAGGCGACTATCGCATCTTTGTTCGCAAAGAAGGTGAGCGCTGGCGTGAGCACGTGAAGGCGGCGCAGATCGAAGCCCAATAAAATCGCCGCATCTCGCCAGCCCAGAAGCAGCGGCGCGGCGCGGTCAGCATACGCGAACCGCGTTGCCAAAACGTACATGTGGCCATCGGGCGTGTACACAATTTAGTCGGCTTTCCTTTAAACCTTTCCGGATTGGTCAATTTGCCGTCGCTAAATCCGCGAGGAAGCTTGATATCTGATCTGTTATAAATCGGTACTCCGCAGTGTCCTCTTTCCCCGGGCAACAGGCAATATGGCCAATGGCGGATGGAATTTCAATGTAAGTATTGTCCCTAACACCCCGCCGGATTTCTTGCGCCATATAGGGCGGTAGAGTGCGATCGGTCATACCCGGCATGATCAACGTTTTAGCTTTGATTCTGCCAAGCGCTTGCATCACATCTCCGCCAATAGGTTGGCCCGTATCGTGATTGCGCGTGGCTTGGTAACGGTAAATCAAGCTGCGCGCATCCCAGACCTTGGCCCAAGCGGTGCCGAAGGCGCGTTGCGCCTTCTCGTATTTGTCGTTGTCGACCAAACTATTCAGCTGTTCGTCACTGTAAAGCCACGGAAAATAAATCATCCCCGCCGTGACGATGCCGTCGACCGGGCTTTCAACATAGTTACCGTTATTCCATTTCGAATCAAGCTTGATGGTGTTGATCACCGCATCGAAAATTGCATGCACGTGACGATCGCTACGCGCACTCGGCACGATGGCAAGCAATCCCTTGGCAAAGTCAGGATAATTAATGCCCCACTCCAGCGCTTGGAACGAACCCATGGATGGACCGCCAACCGCCAATAGGTTCTGCAAGCCTAAACCTTGAGTGAGCATTTCGTGCTGCGCCCGCACCATATCGCGGATCGTGTAAGCAGGAAACGCAGACCCCAAGCCATCCGCCGGCTGGCTCGACGCACCGCCGCCGATAGAGTCCACGGTGATGACGAAATATTTGCTGGTATCGAATGCCTTGCCCGGGCCAATGAAGATCTTGTAGGCGTTGCGCCCTTGGCTGGCACCGTGCTCGACTAAGATCGCATTGTCGCGCGCGGCGTTCAATTCACCGTACGTGTCGTACGCGACGCGCATGTTTTCCAAGGTGCCGCCGTTCTCGAACGCAAACTTCGCGATTGTGTAGAGCTTCGGCTCTTCACCTGCTGCAGACAACGACAAAAGGACAGCGAGTAACCCCACGCAAAGTTTGCGTACCATGTCTACTCCAAAATTGATTGCAGTAAAAACGAGTTAACCAAACGTACCCATCGGTCCAGGATAGCTCACTTCCTCGAGTTTTCCGGTGTCGACATCATAAATGAAGCCGCGCACCGTGACTGCATCAGGCCCACTGTGGGGTAACCATGGATGATTCAGGACCGAAGATATGCCGCGTCGTACGTCCCAGGTCAGCCGCTCCGAGTTCTTGGCATCGCGCGGTGCATCCAGCGCCTCAATCGGTCCGCGAAAGGCATGGAACGCCGCGGGCGTAGTGGCCGATGCATTGCAACTGGTAAATGCGCGTCCCGTTGCCTCACCCAACAATTTTTCAGCGGCGGGATCGCCCTCCAGGCCGGCCTTTAGTAAATCGTCGGTGAAGGCAAGCATGCCGCAACGAGTATGGTGAATGAGAATAATCTCGTTCGTATTAAGTAGATGATGGGAAATAATCAGGCAGCGAATCGCGTCATCGGTGACCACGCCACCAGCATTGCGGATGATGTGCGCCTCACCGGTCTGCAGGCCAAGCAAATCTTCTACGTCGAGACGGGCGTCCATGCACGCCACGACGGCGACGCGCTTAGAAGGTTGAATCGGTTGCTTGCCTGGATACGCCGGCTTGTGCTGCGCTTGTCCGCTCGAATATTCGCGATTGTTATCTAAAAACTGATCGGTGTTCGACTTTGCCATGTTTGTTCCTCCTTAAGATTGTAGTGTCGCGGGCGAGTCGAACAAAAATTCGACCACCGTTAACCACGAGAAATTCATGTTACTCCTTCATGGAATATTCAATAACCATTTCGACGCTACAAATGGAAAGCCGGACAAAATTATAAGACTTCAAAAGGTTTCCCGACCCATGCGGTGTTATTTGGTCGTCCCTGCAAAAACCACACCGGGCAGTTATCCGTAAAGCATTCTGGCGCAAGATTTACGGCGCTCGTTACGGGAATAACGGCAGACGAATTAAGCGGCTTCGACCTTATTGCGTCCGCTTTGTTTGGCGCGATAAAGCGCTTTGTCAGCCGCCAAAACGACTTCTTGCCACGTTGCGCCGTGGTCGGGATAGGCGGCTGCGCCGAGGGAAATCGTGACCTTTTCGATACTTCGCCCCGGCACGAGTGACGCGAGTTTTTCTGTGGCCAGGCGCAATTCTTCGGCACGCTCGCAGACGATTGTGATCGACGCGCCAGGCAACGCGATCACGAATTCCTCGCCGCCGTAACGACAAGCGATATCGCCTTCGCGGACGTGGGTTTGCAGCATCGCGCCGAGCGCCCGCAGTACCGCGTCGCCGGCGTCGTGGCCGTGAGTATCGTTAAGTCGCTTGAAGTGATCGACGTCGAACACAATCAAGCCGATCGGCGAGTTGGCCCGCGCTGCTCGACGCTCTTCACGCGCAAGGGTTTCTTCCAAGTAACGCCGATTGAACAGGCCCGTCAATGGATCGCGAATCGACTGCGAGCGCAACGTTTCGCGCAATTTGAGATTACCGAGCGTCAGCGCGACTTGTTCGGCAAACAGCTCAATCAAATTGCTCCGGTTCGATAGGCGCTGAACGCCTTTGACCGCGGCATCGCGAAGATGCAAGCGTCCCGAAGGTTTCGCCTTGCGCGGTCAACGGCAAACACAAATACCCACCTTGCGGTTCGCCTTTCACATGGGCACATTTCAGCGTGCTGTGTTGTGTATCGACCAGGTTTGGTTTGGTTCGCCGCAGGGCCCAACAGTCCTCTGGCTGAAAAACCTCTTCTTCAGCGGAAATATTTCCCCAAACCGTTGTGGCTTCGACGAGATTGCGCGATTGATTAAGCATGAAAGCCGCGCCGGACGAGGCGCTAAAAAGTCGCTGAGCAAAACTGCCGATAATTCGATAGGCCTCTTCTAGCGTCGTGCAAGACTGAATCAGATCCGCCATCTCGCGCAGCTTTGAGAGTTCATCGGCTTGTTGCTGCAATTCGTTGACGGAATTATTGAGGCGCTCATTTAAGCGCTTTGCTTCGGACTCCGCCTCTTTACGCGCCGTGGCGTCCGTCGCTGCGCCAGCCATATGTAGCGCCACGCCATGATCATCCCACACCGCTTGCCCACGTAAATTGAACCAGCGATACTCGCCCTCCTTAGGACGTAACCGCACCTCCAATGGCCAGCGGTGTTGCATGCTCGAAATGCGCTTGAAGCGCCACTTTGTAGCGAGTGATGTCCGCGGGATGAATCAGCTTCATCACCGTCTCAACATTATTTTGCATCTCGTCCGCGCTGTAGCCCAGCATCTCTTTCCAATGTTTAGAAAAGGAAATCTTGTCGGCCAACAAATCGTGAAACCACATACCGTCGCTCGCCGCTTCTAGCGCTAAAGCATAGCGTTGCTCACTTTCGCGCAACGCTTTCTCGGCGCGAATTCGCGCGCTGATATCGACAATCGTTCCCGCGCTGGCGTAGCCATCGGCAGTCGCGCCGACACTGCGGCGCATGTTGATGCTGACCCAGCGAAAATCTCCATCGTCGCGAGGCAGGCGCACGCTGCGTTCAAAATTTTCAGTACTGCCCGCGTCGATCGCATCGAGCACCGAGCGACATTTCTCACGATCGTCAGGATGAAAATACGCGAGAAATCCTCTGCCCAACGTTTCGCCGACTGGGTGGCCGGAAAGTTCCGTCCACGCGGCATTCAAAAATGTCCATGCGCCATCGGAGTTGAGCTGAAAAATCACTTCCAGAACATTATCGACCACACGGCGATAGCGTTCGTCACTTTCCTGCAAGGCAGCGATCGTGAGTTTTTGCTGAGCCTCATGACGCAAATTATCGGCGACACCGAACCAGGCTACGAAAAACAATCCGAACCCTGCGAATAAGCCGTCGAATACAACGGGTAGCGAATGAATCGAACCCGGTTTGGCCGTCGCGGGAATGGCAAGGCGCCAAGCAATGAAAGTGACCAGTATTGGAACAACCAAGCCAAGCCAAGGTAAATAGGATCGCAAGGCCTCCAAAGCAAATCCCTGGATCGGTAACGTTGTAAGTTGCCGATGACTTTTTTCGTAATGGCTATTCATCGATTACGTCAAAACGGAATAATCTGGATCCGCGCAACGGGCATCGCCACAACCCGCATGGATATTGGCCCGCAGCACAGGTATTGCCACGAGGCGCATGGACACTAGCTCTGCAAGCATACGCAGTCAGGTATAGCCGTAGTTGCGCAGCAAAGTTTGATCGTCGATCCAATCTGCTTTCACTTTCACAAACAGTCCTAGATAAACTTTTCCGCCAAACAGTTTCTCCAAATCCGCGCGCGCCGCGGAGCCAATGGTTTTTAGTTTCTCGCCGCCTTTGCCGATGACCATTGCTTTATGGTTATCGCGAGTGACGATGATTTCGGCTTCGATTCGCCGCATCTTTCCTTCCAATTTGAACTGAATAATATCCACATGAGCCGCGTAAGGAATTTCGTCACCCATGTTGCGCATGAGTTTTTCACGAATGGCCTCGGCGGCAAGAAACCGCTCGTTGCGGTCGGTCATTTCATCTGCCGGATAAATTGCTTCACCTTCGGGCAAATGCTGCTTGATGGCCTGCAATAAATCGTCCAAACCCGCGCCCTGCTTTGCCGAGACAGGCACCATCGCGGCGAAATTAAATTCCTCGGCGAGCCGCGCTAAATGAGGCAACAATTGGCGCTTGTCAGCCAAACTGTCGATTTTGTTGATGGCCGCGATTACCGGCCGATCTGCCGGAAGCAACCGCCGCAAATGTTGTTCGCGTGTATCGAAATCCAAGCCCTCAAGAACCCAAAGAATAACATTGGCTTCTTCTAGCGCGGAAGCAATTGAGCGGCCCATGGCCTTATTCAATGCGCTTTTGTAGTGAGTTTGCAACCCGGGCGTATCGAGAAACAAAAACTGCGCATCGGGCTTGGTCACAATACCGAGCAAACGATGGCGCGTTGTCTGCGGCTTTCGCGAGGTGATACTAATTTTTTGCCCAATCAAATGATTCAGCAAGGTCGACTTGCCCGCATTGGGGCGCCCGACTATCGCAATGCTACCGCAACGAAATTTAATTTCGCTCACGGCCGATTTCTTGATAGGCGGCCGCGGCTGCATCTTGTTCGGCCAATTTTCGGCTTGCGCCGACCCCTTCGAATTGCTGCTTCAAATTTGGAATGCGGCACGCTACTCGGAACGTCTGTTCATGGGCCTCACCACTGGTTTCCAGCACCTCATATTTCGGCACCGCAATTTTCCGGCTTTGTAGATACTCCTGGAGGCGGGTCTTGTTGTCTTTGGCGATACTGTCCGGATCAAGTTGATCGAAATGAGGAGCAAACAAGCGCTCGATCATGGCCGCCGCCGCGGCAAAACCTGCATCGACAAACACCGCACCAATTAAGGCTTCCACAGCATCCGCCAGGATCGACGGACGACGATGGCCGCCACTTTTTAACTCGCCTTCGCCGAGCAAAATGGCGTCGCCTAATTCGAGCTTCAGGGCGACATCACGCAGCGTATTTTTGTTTACCAACGCCGCTCGTAGGCGACTCAAGTCGCCTTCGGCCAACTGCGGAAAACGCGTAAACAAGGAGGCAGCAACGACACAGTTCAAAACACTATCGCCAAGATACTCCAGGCGCTCATTGTGGACGGAACTATGACTGCGATGAGTCAGGGCTTCACGTAAAAGGTCGCGTCGCGCGAATTGATGGCCAAGCTTTCGGTCGAATTCAGGAGAGTCAACCATCGACACAAATGCGGTTCTGCAACGATCTACTGTTGCGTTGACGTTTCGAAATCAAGCAACAGGCTGACGTTGGCGAACAAAGGAACGACTTTCTGATACTCCACGCTAACGACGACCTGACCGCCTTGTTTACTGATTTCCAAATCATTCGCGGTAATGCTCTTTATATCGTCAATGGTGGCACGAGCGTCGAACTTGTCCTTTATCGCCTTCACGGTACCCCCATCCGATTCCGACTTTAATGCGGCGATTGCTCGCTTCACGGCAAAAAACTCCAAATACGCGGGAATCGCCTTCATTGACACAATTACAGCAGCAACAACTACGACGACAATCATCAAAACGCCCAACATCCCCATGCCACGTTGCTTCTTCATCCGGCGCTCCCATTGCTTAGTTTATAGACTGACCAATTCGACTAAACTTTCCCCAATGCCACCAAATCATAAAAGCTTTGCCAACAATATTTTCGTCGGGCACAAATCCCCAGTAACGACTGTCCTTACTATTGTCGCGATTATCGCCCATCATGAAATAGTTGCCTGGTGGAACGGTACAGCTAAATCCATCTTCGCTGATAGTGCAATTGTCGCGATGCGGAAAGGACTGTACGCTACTCAAATGCACCGCCGGAACATCGGGATTTTGAACGGTCCGATGAATTTTTGCGCCGAGCGCTTCCATTTGTAGCTTTAAATTCTGATAGTGCAAATCCGACTCCACTTCCAGGTAGTTTCCGCCGTCCTCGGTTGGCGCGGCCTTGCCATTGATGGTCAAACGCTTGTTTCGATATTCGACTTTGTCGCCGGGAACACCGACGATACGCTTAATGTAGTCGATGGAAAAATCCTCCGGATAGCGGAATACCATCACATCGCCGCGCTGCGGCTCGTTAATTGAGACTATTTTTTTATTCGCAACCGGCAGGCGAATACCATAGGTAAATTTATTCACCAAAATAAAATCGCCGATCAGCAAGGTCGGAATCATCGATCCCGAAGGAATCTTAAATGGTTCGATCAAAAACGAGCGTACCATAAACACGATGAGAATCACCGGAAAAAAACTCTTCGCGATTTCAAGCCATGCCGGCTCGACTTTTGGCTGGTCCGTCTGCAGGCATTTGAATCCTGCGCACTTGTCGGTGACGCGCGTCTGCCCAGAACCAAATCCCATACACCAAATCACACCGGTGATGACGGTAAAGATGAGCAACACCGCCGCGAAATTCAAAATATTCTTCGATACCAAGAGATAAAAACCGGCTATAAAAAGAACCATATACGCCGTTTGCATGTAGGGCTGAATGGTCGTCGAGGCACCCTTGCGAAAACTCGAAACCACGTCCCAAATCACTAGCGGAAAACTAATAGCCACAGCAATCATCGCAATGACGGATAAATCCATTAGTTGCTCTCCACTTGTAGAATGGCTAAAAATGCTTCTTGCGGAATCTCAACATTACCCACTTGTTTCATGCGTTTTTTCCCGGCCTTTTGTTTTTCCAGCAACTTGCGTTTGCGCGAAATGTCGCCGCCATAACATTTCGCCAATACATTTTTTCGCAGCGCTTTTATGGTCTCGCGGGCAATGATGTGCGAACCGATGGCGGCTTGCACCGCGACATCGAACATCTGCCGCGGAATCAATTCGCGCATTTTCGAAGCCAATTCCCGACCACGATACTGCGAGCTCGCACGATGCACAATCAGCGATAACGCATCGACTTTTTCACTGTTAATTAAGATATCCAGCTTCACCAAATCCGCAGTGCGGAATTCTTTAAACTCATAGTCAAGTGATGCATAGCCGCGGCTGACCGATTTAAGCTTGTCAAAAAAATCCATCACCACTTCATTCATCGGCATTTCATAGGTCAAAATCACTTGCCGGCCGAGATAGTGCATGTCCTTTTGCACACCGCGCTTTTGTGTGCACAGCGTGATAACGGGCCCGACATATTCTTGCGGTAGGATTATCGTCGCGGTGATAATCGGCTCACGTACTTCGGCAATTTTCGAGGCATCGGGCAGGCGAGACGGATTTTCGATTTCCATAACACTACCGTCCGCCATCACTACTTCGTACACGACCGTCGGCGCGGTGGTGATCAAATCCATATCGTATTCGCGCTCGAGCCGTTCTTGCACAATTTCCATATGCAACAGACCGAGAAAACCACAACGAAAACCAAAGCCCAACGCTTGCGACGTTTCCGGCTCGTAGTGCAACGATGCATCGTTCAACTTGAGCTTTTCCAACGCATCGCGCAGTGCTTCGTATTCGTTCGCCTCGACTGGATAAAGCCCGGCAAACACTTGCGATTTGATCTCTTTAAAGCCAGGCAGCGCCGCGCTCGCGGGCCGCTCTAGCAGGGTAATCGTATCGCCAACGCGGGCAGCAGAAAGCTCACGCACACCGGCGATGACAAAACCCACTTCGCCGGCCGAGAGCTTTTCGCGCGCCAATGATTTAGGCGTGAAAACGCCGACTTGCTCACAAAGAAAATTAGTCTTTGTAGACATGAGCAAGATTTTATCTTTGGGTCGCAACTCACCATCGACGACGCGCACCAGCATCACCACGCCGACGTAGTTATCAAACCAGGAATCGATAATCAGCGCCTTGAGCGGCGCCGCAGGATCGCCACTGGGCGGCGGAATACGCGCGATCACCGCTTCCAACACGTCGGTGATGCCGACTCCCGTTTTGGCGCTGACGCGAACCGCGTCCGTCGCGTCGATACCGATAATATCCTCGATTTCCAGTATCACGCGCTCTGGATCGGCGGAAGGCAAATCGATTTTGTTCAGCACGGGCACCACTTCCACGCCCTGCTCAGTTGCGGTGTAACAGTTCGCTACGGTTTGTGCTTCGACGCCTTGTGAGGCGTCAACGACTAACAACGCGCCTTCACAAGCCGACAGGGAGCGCGACACTTCATAGGAAAAATCGACATGCCCAGGCGTGTCGATTAAATTTAACGCGTAGATTTGACCATCACGGGCTTTGTATGTGAGCGCGGCGGTTTGCGCCTTAATGGTAATCCCGCGTTCGCGTTCCAGATCCATAGAGTCAAGAACCTGGGCTTCCATTTCTCGATCGGATAACCCGCCGCACGACTGAATGAAGCGATCGGCAAGGGTCGACTTACCGTGGTCGATGTGAGCGATGATAGAAAAATTTCGAATGTGTTTCATCGCGTTATTGGTTCGGCAGCGCCGACGGGTGGGTGAATAAGGCTGGAGATAATTTCGGACACGCTATAAAAAAGGGCATCGCCCGATGCCCTTTTCATCAAATTAATCAGAGATTTTACTGCAATTTTTCGAAGTATGCATCGAAAGCTTTACGATCCAGATGATAGCAACAAATTTGCGTCTCATCGGCCATCAATACCGGAATCCAATCCCCGAACCGAGCAACCAAACTCGGATCGCTATCGATATCGACGATTTCCAGTTCAAAGTCACGCTCGGCGCGGCATGCCGTCAGAGCGCGCTCCATGTCATAACACAGATGGCAAAGTGCTCGGCCGTAAAGCGTCAGCTGCGTCATTGCCCCGCTTCGGTTCGAATCGTAATGTATTGCGTGGTTTCGCCGCGACGAATTAACAAGGCTAGATTTTTACGTGTATCGAGTTTTCCGAGTGTTTGATTGAATTGTTCGATCGTCTTCACCTCGCTATTATTAATCGCAAGAATCACGTCACCTTGCTGCAAGCCGGCGCGGGCCGCCGCACCCTTCACTTCTTCAACCAAAACACCCGCCGAAATCTTCAGTTCTTTGCGCTGATCCGCCGTAAGTTCAGCCAGCGTTAGTCCCAGCTTGGCGATATTTTCGGTCTTACCGCGTTTGAAAGGCGGTGGCACATTCGGACCTTTATCGACCGGAATTTCACCAATTGCTACCGAAATATCCTTAGTCCCGCCCTTACGCCAAATCTGCAAACTGGCCTTCGATCCAGGCTTCACGGCACCAACTAAGCGCGGTAGATCCGTTGATGTTTTCACATCCTTGTTATCGAACTTTAGAATAATGTCGCTTGGTTCCAGCCCTGCTTTTTCCGCCGGCCCACCTTTCTCAACATTGGCCACCAGCGCGCCTTGCGCTTTGGGCAGTCCAAAAGAATCGGCTAACTCTTTGGTGACTTCCTGGATGACAACACCAAGCCAGCCACGCGTGACCTTGCCACCAGTGCGAAGTTGGTTCGAAACATCCATCGCGACATCAATTGGAATGGCAAACGACAAGCCCATGAAGCCACCGGTACGACTGTAGATTTGCGAATTAATGCCGATCACTTCACCGTTTAAGTTATATAGCGGGCCACCTGAATTGCCCGGATTAATCGCGACGTCGGTTTGAATAAACGGCACATAATTTTCCTGCGGCAACGAACGGCCTTTAGCGCTAACAATACCGGCCGTCACACTGTTATCGAATCCAAATGGCGAACCAATCGCTAACACCCAATCGCCCACACGTACTTTTGCGGTATCGCCAAATGCAACTTTGGATAGGCCCGTTGCTTCAATCTTGATCAGCGCCACGTCGGTACGCTTGTCCGAGCCGATCACTTTTGCTTTGAATTCGCGTTTGTCATTTAAGGTCACGGTAATTTCATCGGCCGCGGCGACGACGTGCGCATTGGTCATGATGTAACCGTCGGCGCTGATAATGAATCCCGATCCAAGCGATTGGCCATCGCCTTTTGGAATGGGCTGTGGAATATATTTGCGGAAGAAATCGAACATCGGATCATCTTCTGGGATATTCGGCGCTGCGCCTTGTTGCGCCTTGAGGCCGGTAGTCGTGCTGACGTTGACCACTTCGGCGCCATGGCGCTCGACCAAGTCCGCGAAATCCGGCAATTCACGCGCTTGTAGCTGCGACAGTCCGGTCAACAGAAGAATGAGTGGCAAACAAAGTAATTTATTCATATCCAATCCCTAGTTTTTTGAGTAATGCGTTGGAGTTTCAGTTTTTGACGATCAATTTTAGCGAATTGCTTCCGCGCCGATCAATATGCTGCGCGCATCGACTACGGTCGAGTCTCTTTCACCACGGAGTTAGCAATTTCCATCACGGCAATCGCCGGCACTTCGCCAACAACAACAATGTTATGCTCTGCCATTTGCCGACTATAAAAACTCACGGCACCTTGTTGACTTGGCCGGGTCGTTGCCTTTGGTTGACCTTTACGCGGCTCAATAAACACCGATACCGACGCGAGCCCATCCGAGTAAAGCAATTGCGTTACCGGATCTCGACGATTTGCAAGGGTGCGACGCAATTCGACTTGCTTCTTAAACCCCGGCGGTAAATTTTTTACCATCCAACCCGACAAATCCGCAACCGGCGGACTGTGACGCACCCAATCCTCATCGGAAAAATTAGATTTCAGGGAATTTCGAAGGATCAACTGGCCGACATGAACATCGCTAAAGCTAAAGTGCTCAACGACTTCGTCGCGCCCACGTATGGTATTGGCCCGCAGCAATAATCCCGTTTCGATGTCCGCGCAAAGGCGATAACCGTAGCGAAATTGGTCTTTGGGCTCAAGGTGAATTTGCTGGCAATCTCTGCCAGCAACACGGTCTTTGCTGCGCACCTGAACGACATATCCCTCGTTAAAATGCTGCACAGGATCGGCGATTAGGGCCGGAAAGAAACGTTTCGCTTGGGCACGATCAATCTTAATGGCCTTTAATTCCGGCATATAGCACCAAACTTCGTCTTTATTGCGGATGATCTCGCGAACCGGGCCGTCCAGCGATTCGATTTTTTCCATCTCGCCGATCTCATCTACGAGATGGCGAATGCGCGAGGATTCTGAATGGTCGCCATGGCGATAGACGAACGTACCGGCGTAATTGAGTTGCCGCGCCGCAGTTGCCATTCGGGTAAGCCAGGCCATAGCATCTAGCGCTGGATCGGCTGCGCTACAAATCGCGGAATAACACAACGTGATGCAGACAACCCAACGGCTGTCGATCATCGCGCTCCGCCCCCGTTCGCGCCAAAGCTCGCCGGAATTAGCGTATCCGGTGCCGCTGTAAATTCGCGGTGGTAGTACACAAAATCGTCAACGGGATAAGGCGTTACTGGCGAGGAAGTCGGTGGCGCTGTGAGGGTGGCAACTTGCTGTTGGTTAGAGGGTGGTGATACGGCGATGGAGGTTGGTGCGGGCGCTTGCTGGAATGCCAGCCAGCCAACCGCTGATACCGTTGCCACCGACGCCGCGGCAGCAAGCGCGATACGGGGAAACGTCGGCGTCCAGGCACGCTTGCGCGGCGCCAGTATCGTCGGCTCGTTTTGCAATTGCGCTAGGATGCGCTGCTCCAATCCCGTTACAGATCCGTGCTCGGAACGCAACGCCTCGCCGATGAAGTGATAACGGCGCCACGCCTCTTTGTGCTGTTGGTTTTGGTGACACGCCTTGATGATGCCATCCAGTTCAGCCGAGCCTACTTCGCCGTCCACTAAGGCGGATATTTCTTGAGTCATCCTACCATCTCCTGTCTGTTCCAATATCCAATTGAGGTTTCAATTTTTCTGCGATCGCTTCGCGCGCCCGGAAAATTCGCGAACGCACCGTGCCGATCGGGCAATTCATTACTTCGGCAATCTCTTCGTAACTCAAACCTTCAATCTCACGCAGCGTAATTGCCGTTCGCAACTCCTCGGGTAATTCCGCCAAGGTCGCATTGACTGTTTCGGCAATCTGTTTGCTCGCAAGTTCATTTTCCGGCGTATTCACATCGCGAAGCTGATCTGCGTCTTCAAACCCTTCCGCGTCTTCGCTCGCATAAGTCGTCGAGGTCGGCGGGCGGCGGCCATTCGCCACCAAATAATTTTTCGCCGTGTTGATACCGATCCGATACAGCCAAGTATAAAAGGCGCTATCGCCACGAAACGACGGCAACGCGCGGTACGCCTTAATGAAGGCCTCCTGGGTCACATCCTCAACTTCGGCTTGATCTCGCACCAGGCGCCCGAGCAAACGCGCGAGCTTGCGCTGATACTTGATGACCAATAGCTCAAACGCGCGTTTCTCGCCCGCTTGCGCACGCCGCACCAATTCCTGATCGATTTCCCGATCACTCACGTACGGCCAACTCCCTGGAATTAATTATTGCCAAACTATTCAACGAAACGGCAGCGTAGCGCGACCGTGCGATCTCCCTGTTCAATTTACGACGCTGGCGCAGTATAACTGCAAAGCGTTACAGGGTGAATCAATCGCTAGTTCAGAGACATGTGGAATCGAATTAAGTTCCATTTTGGCACACTGTATACAATAATTTTGAAAATTAGGCTCTTTTCAACGGCATCGCCAAGAACCGCATGGCCCGAGGCCAGCCCCTGGATACTGCCGTTCAGCAATGGCATCTCCAAGATCCGCTCTGGTTTTGCGTCTCCAAGCATTAAGGGTAACGCTTGAATTGCTCGTCGACCTCGACTTGATAACCTGTCGCGATGCGATTTCCCTTATTGGCGAGCGCAACGACGGCCACTAATTCCGCGTACATTTCATCGCTCATGCCCTGCTTACGCGCCGAGGCCGAATGGGAATGAATGCAATACTCGCAGCTGTTGGTGATACTCACGGCAACGTAAATCATTTCCTTGGTTAGCGCGTCCATTTTGCCCGGCGCCATGACCGTTTTGATTTCGTCCCAAAATTGCTTCATCTGGCGCGGATCATTTGCCAGGACCTTCCAGACGTTATTGACGTCCGCGACGTTGCGCGTCGCCTTGATGTCGTCCATCACCGCCTTCGCCTCGGCGGGCGCGTCGGCGTAATCCAGCTTCTTCAACATTGACATAGATATTCTCCTCGTGGAATCGGAACTAGTTTATCATTTCGCGTTTTGCGCACCGCAACAAAGGGCGAACGAATGGCTTTAAAGGGAAATTGGGTTCCGGGTACCGTGGTCGAAAAGAAAATGTGGACCGACCAGCTGTATTCGATCAAGGTAGATGCGCAACTCGAGCCTTTCCGCGCCGGCCAGTTCGGTCGCTTAGCGCTGGAAATTGATGGTCAGACCGTAGCGCGCTCCTATTCGTTTGTGAATGCGCCGGACGAGCGCCCGTATGAGTTTTATTCCATCATTGTTCCGGAAGGTCCGTTATCGCCGCGCCTACAGGCGATGAATCCGGGCGACCAAGTGTTCGTCGCGCCCAAAGGCGCGGGATTCTTGACGCTGGCCGATGTGCCGCTGGGCGAGAATCTGTGGCTACTCTCCACCGGCACCGCACTCGGGCCGTTTCTATCGATTTTGAAAACCCCGGATCCATGGTCGCGCTTTAGGAAAATCGTATTGGTTCATGCGGTGCGCCAAGCGAAAGAATTGAGCTTTCGCGACACAATTGAATCCTTCAAGGTGCATGGCGATCAATTTATTTACGTGCCGTTTGTCAGCCGCGAAGACACCGATTTCGCCATCAAAGGGCGTGTCCCGAGCGCCATCGACAACGGCTCACTCGAAAAACGTGTCGGCACGCCGATCACCGCCGAGAAATCCCAAGTGATGATTTGCGGTAATCCCGATATGGTCCACGACACCCGCGCGATACTTGAAGCGCGTGGACTCAAGCTCAACAAGCGCAAGGAACCCGGTCAGATATCAGTGGAAAATTACTGGTAAATCAACCTTTGGTTTCCTTTACTTTTCCTGCTGTGGCGCGCAGAATCAAACGCTGATTCCAGCACGAGACTGGCCATAAAATGGAACTCGATACAACAATCCGCTCCGGCGAAGATCACGAAATCGTGGCTGAAGAAAAGCTAACGGTGCGAAATTCACTCCGGCAAAACGTCGCCATTCTTGGTACCGCCCACGCGCTGCCGAAGAAAGTGATCGGCAACGATGTCTTTATCGCCTCCGGCGCGGTGACGGACGAATGGATCATGGCGCGCACCGGCATTCGCGAACGCCGCCAAGCGGGGCCGGATGAACATGCATCGATCCTTGGCACCCAAGCGTCGCTTTCCGCCATGGGCCAAGCCGGCATCACGGCGGCGGATCTTGACGTGATCATCTGCACCACCGTCACGCCGGAAATGTTGTTGCCGTCCACGGCTTGCCAAATTCAGGCGCACCTTGGCGCCAAAAAAGCGGCGGCGTTCGATTTGGTCGCGGCCTGCTCGGGATTTTTATACGGCGCTTGGGTTGCGCGCGGATTACTCGCCGCGAGCAGCAAGCCACAAAATATTCTGGTTGCAAATGTCGATTACATTACCCGCATCGTGACCAAATCCAGCGTCAAAACGTCCGTGTTGTTCGGCGACGGCGCGGCGGCAGCGGTGTTCAGCAATGTCCCGCACGGACCGCAATTGATCGATGTCGAAGTCGCGTCCGATGGTGCTGCTGCGGATCTGCTGTATATCCCAGCCGGTGGCTCACGCGATCCCTTCACACCGGAATTGCTCGAAAGCGGACACACCAGCGTCCACATGAACGGCCCGGCGCTGTTTCGCCTCGCCGTCGAGCGCATGACCGAATCCTCCCTCGCAATTTTGCACAAGCACGGCTACACCATCGGCGATGTCGATGTCTTTGTTCCGCATCAAGCCAATTTGCGCATCATCGAAGCCGTCGGGCAACGCTTACATATCGCGCCGGAAAAAGTCGTGATCAATGTCGACACCGTCGGCAACACCGCATCCGCGTCGATACCGATCGCACTCGATCAAGCCGCAAAAGCTGGAAAAATTAAGCGCGGCGATTTGGTATTAATGGCCGCTTTCGGTGGCGGACTCACTTGGGGCGCAGCCCTGGTGGAATGGGGCTAAGCCGCCTTTCGATTGTTTTAATTGCGCTGCAATTTGCGCTGATTGCGCTGATTGTGTGGCCACTCGGCGCGCAGCGGTTCGGAATAATTTTCTGGGTAATGCTCATCGCCAGCATTGCACTTGGCGCTTACACGCTGCTGCACAATCGCCTTGGCAATTTCAACATTCGCCCCGAGCCCAAAGCGACAGCGCGCCTTATCACCTCCGGACCCTATCGTTACATTCGCCATCCGATGTACAGCACCTTACTTCTTGCGATGGCCGCGTTCGTCGTCGCAGAAAATATTTGGCTCAAACTCGGATTGTGGATCGCGTTGGGACTGGTTCTGTCGGCCAAAGCGAGCTTCGAAGAACAATTGATGAGTGAAAAATTTTCCGACTATTCCGCCTATTGCGCGCGCAGCAAACGTTTCCTACCTTATTTATTTTAGAGCGTCCCGCACCTGCCCCGAAGTGCGTTGCACTTGCTCGCGCCAGGTACAATGTTTGACTAGACACCAATATCATACGAGGAGAAAAAATGATTCACGTAATTGCCACGATCGAACTCGCGGCGGGTACGCGCGATGCGTTTCTAAGCGAGTTTCGCAAACTCATTCCCGATGTGAAAGCCGAAGCGGGATGCATCTCCTACGGCCCTGCAATTGATGCCGAGACCGACATTGCGGCCCAGGTGCGCGTCGGCGCCGACAAAGTCGTAATCGTTGAACAATGGGAAAGCGTCGCCGCGCTCAAAGCCCATGCCGTCGCGCCGCACATGAAAGCCTATCGTGTCGCCGTGAAAGATTTTGTGAAGGGCATGGAGTTGCGGGTGTTAGCGCCGGCCTAATTCGCACTATCATTGCAAGCTGCCCGTATCGGCGCGGCCGATACCGCTCGCGGGCCATGAACCACAACGGTCTCCAATCGAATCCGACCACCCTCACCCCGACCCTCTCCCGCAACGCGGGAGAGGGAGTAACTTCCCCTCGCCCCTTTGGGGAGAGGGGTGGGGGTGAGGGGCAAGTGGTTATTAAGGCAGGCATCGGTAAAATCGGGTTCATGGAAAGGAGTGCAGCGGCCGGCAATGATAGGATGGATTACATTAATAGCCGTATTAGGCCCGCATCGCGGAAGTTGAACTCTGCCTTCAATGGGCGCGTTATTAACTCGACGACCACTTCCTTAATCGTCACGTAAAGTCCATTTGATTCCAAAGCGAATTGTTCCCAGCAATTCGGTACACTCGGTTTAACATCGAAGTTCAAAAAACGAGGTTTGTCAGTTGACCATTTCGAAGGGGAGCTTAGCGAAGGTATCGCGGCCGCGGTTGTACGACGCCGTCGCGAGAAAGCGCCTCTTTGCGCTCCTGGACAAACAGCGCCAACATCCCGTTATTTGGGTAAGCGGCCCGCCTGGTTCGGGAAAATCGACCCTGATCGGCAGCTACATCGATTCCCGTAAGCTACCCGCCTTGTGGCTGCAGGTGGACGCCGGCGATGCCGATGTTTCCACGTTTTTCTTCTATCTCGGCGAAGCGACGAAACAGCTCGCGCCCAGGCGTAAACGCCTACCCCTGCTCACGCCCGAACACCGTGCCGACTTACCTGCCTTCACCCGTCGCTTCGGGCGAGCCTTGTTCGAGCAACTGCCGGCTGATTCAATGCTCGTGCTGGATAATTTCCAAGAAGCCGCCCATGATGGCCTGTACCAGCAAGTGGTCTCTGACTTGATCGCCCAGGTCCCGGAAACGTCCACGTTAATCGTCATCAGCCGGCGCGATCCCGAGGCGACCTTTGCCTCGCACCTCGCTAATCAAACCATCGCGGTACTCCCATGGCAAGAACTGCGACTCACCGAAGAAGAAGCGCTCGCCCTCGCCAAAGCAAAATCCACTATCCCGCCACAACTGATCAAAGAAGCCTATTCGCGGGCAAACGGCTGGGCCGCGGGACTGATCTTAATGCTCGAGTCCCTTAAGTACGGCGAGCAAAATCTTGAAACCTTGTCGGGACAATCGCAAGAGGCGATATTCGCCTACTTCGCGCAACAGACACTCAACAAGGCCGACGCAACCGCGCAGCGCATTCTCGCCCAGCTATCCGTATTACCGAGTTTCAAACCCCATTTGGCGCGCGAATTGACCGGGGAATCAACTACGCCGGATGTGCTTGAATATTTATTTCGAAACCATTTATTCACGACGCGCCGATTTGATACTGCGGTTGAATACGAATTCCATCCGCTGTTTCGAGCGTTTCTATTTAGCCAATTAAAAGCCCAAACGAACGACGCGGAATTACGCGAGCTGCAACGCCGCGCCGGGCGATTATTGGTGGCAGAAGGTGCTATCGATAGTGCCGTCGATTTGCTCATTTCTGCGCAGGACTGGGCAAGCGCAGCAAACGTGTTGCAACTGAACGCCGAAAAGCTGTACGGCCAAGGTCGCTTTAGTACCCTGAGCGGGTGGCTTAGCCAATTCCCGGCAGACGTGATTGCAGATCTTCCTTGGCTTGCCTATTGGCAAGGCACCTGTACTGCGCTGACAAATTTCCGAAACGGACGAATTCAACTCGAGCAAGCGTTCGATGGTTTCAAACAAAGCGGTGACAAGTTAGGCGAAATTCTTTGCGCTGCCCAAATCATCGAGATTGTATATTTTCAGTTTGAGAACTATAGCGATTTTTCAAAATGGCTAGATCACTTGGAGCGCTTGGATTCAATGACGTTCGCATTTCCATCGATCGAAATGAGACTTCAAGTCCTATCCGCTCATCTGCGTGCAATCGTCTTTTACCGCCCATCGAGCGCGCTCAGGCTACCGCTAGTTGAATCCCTTGAATCCGAAATCACAAATAAGAGTAACGTAAACCGACGAGTTTCCGCCGCACTCGCGCTGGTGACACACGCGAGCGTTTGTGGTCCGCTAAATAGAGCGCAATCGACGTTGGAGCTCGTGGAAAAGCTATCTGCGTCTTCGGATTTGGCAGAGGTATTTTGCGTTTATATCGGCCAGGTCTGCGGATTTTGGTATTGGTACAACGGTAACTTCGCCCTGGCACTCCAAACTTACGAACGAACTGCCGAGTGGGCTGATAAGCTTGATCTTAAGGTTCGGCATTTCATTGCGCAATACATAATTGGGTCAATTCACATTGCAATTGGCAGTGCAAGCGAGGGCGACGAAATCGCTCAGAACTTACAAAACCTTCATCGTCCCCAAAATCCGCTTCAGGCTTGGATACTGTCTTACTTCCGACTATTTGTTGCTTTAAAGGGACAAAATAGACAAGCCGCAATAGTAGAAATAGAGTACACGAAAGTCCTCGATGAGCTTGGTTCGGCTTATTACTCGTGCGGCCAACGCATTCATGCAGCGATTAGCTACGCAATTTTCGGAATGTTTGGTGAAGCAAGGCAAAGCCTGTCGGATTTGCGCGAAATGATTAGCGTTCACTACCCACTCTGCGAGTCGTACTTTCACTTTACCCGAGCGTTCGTCGCAATTCGGGAACAGAATTTGTCGGAGACTCGCGATGCATTGGAGAAAGGCTTCGAGACTGCCAAGCACATGAGTGGTCCGGGCGCGGTAGGTTGGATGCTAGGCCAAACCGCTGAGATACTTTCGACGGCGCTTAAGTTGGAAATCGGCACAGCAACCTCGCGAGATTGGATTCGCCGAATGCAGTTGACGTGCCCCGATCCAAATCTGGCGCAGTGGCCCTGGCCCATCAAGATTTATACACTCGGGCAGTTCGTGGTGCAGAAGGACGACGTTCCCTTAGTGTTTGGCAAAAAGGCGCCCAAGCGCTTACTGCAATTGCTGAAAGCCGTTGTCGTCTTTGGTGGCGAAAACGTGCCGAAGGACAAGTTGTTCGAGGCCATCTGGCCCGATGACGATGCTGCAACGGCGTCCGACGCACTTAAGGTTGCGATCGGGCGGCTGCGGCTTTTGCTTGGCAATGACTCGGCCATTGTGTTGCAAGGCGGGAATGTTTCGATCAATCGCGGCGTGTGCTGGGTCGATCTCTACGCGTTCGAATCGTCCAGTAAAAATCCCAAGCCGGACAACGAGGATAGCGCCAGTATTACCGATCTGTACAAAGGGGAATTGCTGCCGGAAGAAACCGGCGCAAGCTGGGTCATCGGCCCGCGCGAGCGCCAGCGTTCAACCTTCCTCAACCTGATAAACGAGCAAGCGCGGCAGCTTGAGCACGACGGACAGTGGGAGCAATCGCTCAGCGCCTATCGGCGCGGGATCGAAGCAGAAAATCTCGCCGAAAGCTTTTACCAAGGCCAAATGCGTTGCTACGAAGCGCTCAATAAACACGCTGAAGGCCAGGCGGTGTATCGCCGGCTGCGCCAACTGCTTTCCATCACGCTTGGGATTGCCCCAGCGGCGGCAAGCACGCAACTGTTCGATCGACTCTCCGAACAGGCCTAGCAAGCGTAGTGTCGCGTTCTTGATGAGACATTCCCTCCCCTTCAAGGGGAGGGTTAGGGCGGGGTGGCCTAAGGCCATGGGGATGGGGTAGCTCCAAACTCGATACATGCTGCACCCATCCCCCATCCAACCTCCCCCTTGAAGGGGGAGGAGCTTCAAAGAGGTCGCCGATCACGTAAGTTCCGTATAGTCTGCAACACTAAACTCGCGCTTGTTTCCCCAGGATCATTCGAACATTTTCGTTCGAATTCGCAATCTGTTCCCAATCCGTTACCGCTGATCGCCTAATCTGCCTCCTCAATAACCGCGGAGGCAGCGTGCAACCGATCAAAGTGTTTGTCGTTCGAATATACCGCACGTTGCCAGACCGTGCCGTGGTCGGTGTCGTCGAATCCGCCAATCGCGCGCGATGTCGAAAGTTTCGTAATGCCGATGAACTCTGGCGCGCGATATTTCCGCTGGCAAAAGCGATAGGGCACGTCGAAAGGAGCAAAAGATGATGCGCTATCAATCCAAAACATTCGCCAATTGGTGCTCACATCCTACCTGGTCAGGTAGGGTTTTTTTAATCGCCTTCCGATTACTATCGACTCAAGGTGTGGCCCGTTACAAGATCAAGACGATCTTGGCATCACGCAATGGGCAAATGGGCTCACAGCGGTGATTACACCTGAATACGAAGTCGTATATCCGTCATCGAGATTGGGCGCGCGGTGTGCGGGGAAAACTAAACTCGCCCGCAACGAGAAGAAAGGGAAACACCATGAAATTATTCTATAAGCCGTTACTTAGCGCTCTGGGCGTTGCTTGCATTACGCTGGCCTCGGGAATGGCGCTCGCGGAATCCAATCGCTGGGTTTGTCAACCCGTCGGCTATGCTGGTGCTACTGCGGCGGAGCCACTTGGCGACCGCGAAGGGCATGCTATTTACGTTGGTGAATATTCTTGTCGCATTGACGGCGGTACTCTGGATGGCGGCATTGCTACCGGGACCAATATGCTTGAGTGGGATAAGGGGATCGCCGGGCTGCTCTCCGGACAGGGCATCATTCGCAAGTCCGGCACAACGCTCACATACCAGAACAGCGGAATGAAGCACGCACCAACCATAGCAGACGGAAAAGTGACCGGTTTCGCGGGTACGGGGCAGGGCCGCGTCACTATGGCAACTGGAGCCGCCTCCACTCTGAGCGGAAAGAACTACAGTTTTACTTACAAGTCCATCGACGCAGGGCAGTTCGTTGTCGATATGAAATACGAGTAAGCATGGCGTGATGATCTGAACCGCAATCCTCCGCGCAGCCGATCTATTGAGGATCGTATGAATGAATGACTCCCTGCCCCTCACGGCCCAGTTAGTAAGAAAACGGTCATCTACTTTTACACGACTCAATAATGATGTTTGAACAAATCCTAACTTAACTTTGGAGAACATGAAATGAAATCGTCAGTAACAACAAAACTTTATTCCATCCTCGCAATCATGGCCCTTTGCGGCTCGCTGCAAAACGCCTTCGCAGGCGAGAAAAAGACGGTCACTACGACCTACCCCACGGGAAAGTGACACAGCGTTTAGCTATCCCGGTTGCTGATCAGCCGGGCCACGAAATCGTCGTTCAGACGCGGGAAGATCCGCCGGGTACTTCGAACGATCCGGAGTGGGAGGGCTCCACTGTTGTAAGTTCCGGTCAATGCCGATCTAGTCAAAGGCAGCGGCTCGATTTGGGGCTACGCGATTCGCACTTTGAAGAGCGGCGACAAAATCTATTTCAAATACCAAGGAACGGTAATGCGGAGCGGTGAAGGTGACAATTGGAAAGCCGCCGCACAAGTCTCAACCGAGATAACTGGTGGAACCGGCAAGTATGCGAACGCAAAAGGCGCTGGTACAGGCACAGTCGAGTCAGGTCCGTCCGGCGGCATCGTCAACGTGACATCTACGATTGAATATTAGTTTTGTAGGTTTGGGTTGAGGCACGATGCCCAACATTTTTCTATCCGAAGAACTGTTGGGTTTCCTTCGTTAACCCTACCTACGCGCTGAAAATTTGCAACGAATCACCTAATCAAGGAGCAACAAATGAACAACGTAACAAAAATCGCATTTCAATTAAGCATTGTCCTCGCCAGCGCGTCGCTGGCTGCTGCGCCGTTGCCGAAGGAAGGGCCGGTGAACTTAACGAGCTGTTTAGTCGGAGATAGAACTGTGGTGGAGGTTTCAAAAGAGAGCCAATTCGGCTCGTTCCATCTTAACGGTCTACGTTTCGCGCCAGCGGAGGGTGCGCTGCTCGACGCAACGACTTTTGAATGCATTATCCAGTTAAGCACCGATACAACAGGTAGAAATGCGAACGGGAGTTGCGTCTCAGTCGACGCGGACGGCGATAAGGCGTCGTCAGATGTTGTAGGCAAAAACGGTGTGGGCAAGTGGAGTTTCATTGGCGGCACGGGGAAATACGCCGGTATTACCGGTGGCGGTGAATACAAACCGATACGTAAGTTCCCGCCGATGACGCAGCAAGGTAAATTTAGTTCATGCAGCATTTCGACCGGTACTTACAAATTGCCGTAAGCGAAAGTAGTATAGGAGATGCTTGAGAAGCGCCTATTCATGAGGCTCTCCAGGCATTCTCCCATCGGAATTTGTAGGTTGGGCTGAGGCACGATGCCCAACATTTTTCTACCCGACGAACGGTTGGGTTTCCTTCGTCAACCCAACCTACGCGCTGATGGGTTTACTTTGTCGACCCGGACTTAACAAATAAGGAATAAGAATGAATGTTCTAATCTCGGCTTACCGCCTGCTTGTCGCAGTCTGCGCGGCGATATCCATGGTACCTACGCATGCCGCTGAAAATTATCCGATCAAGCCCATTAAGCTAATTGTGGGTTATCCAGCGGGTGGCGCAACTGATGCTCGAGCCCGCGTGATTGCGGAAATGGCCGGCGCCGAATTGGGCCAAAAAATTGTCGTTGACAACCGTCCGGGTGCATCGGGGACTATCGGCGCTGAGGCCGTGGCAAAATCGCCACCCGATGGATACACGCTCTTACTCGGCATAACTTCTGAGTTAGCGGTGGCGCCCGCATTAGGGCAAAAAATCGCCTACGACCCGGACACTAGTTTCATTGGGATTTCCGGCTTGAACAGTACTCATTTCGCTTTATTTGTTTCCCCGAGTTTGGGCGTCAAGACGCTGGCCGAATTTATCGCACTGGCCAAAAGCAAACCCGGTACGATTAACTACGGCTCCTCCGGCAATGCTTCCGTACAGCATTTTTTTTCCGAATTGTTCAGCAAAAAAGCAGGGATCGAATTGAATCACGTTCCTTACAAGGGCGAAGCGCCTGCCATTGCCGATCTGTTGGGCGGTCACATTCAAGCTACCTTTGGGGTTTCCGCTACGATGCTGCAGCACGTAAAGTCGAGTAAGGTACTACCGCTAGCCACTGCTGCCGCCAAACGTTATTTGAGCTTACCCGACGTGCCGACCTTTCAAGAGTCTGGCGTAGCAGGTATGGATGTTCCCGTATGGACAGGTATCCTCGCTCCCGCGGGAACGCCACGCGAAATCATCACCAAGCTTAATGAAGTTATCGTCAAAGTACGTAACTCGCCGGAATTTGCCAAGCTTCCCGGCGTTGAAGATTCAGGCAATATCTCAGGGCCTCCAGAAGCATTTGCAGCCTACATGAAAGGTGAACGGGCAAGGTGGGTGAGGTTAGTCAAGGAATCGGGGATCAAGTTGGAATGACAAAGCGTTGGGGGCTTAGCGAAGCCCCATTAGTTGGAAAAAATGTTCCTTATTTTTTGGATTCTGCCATGCATGTGCAACAAGCTACCGAAAATATTATCCAAACCGGCGAACCCAGTCGCTCTGCGTTGAAAGTTGCTGCCATGCGTGCTGCGCATCAGCTTCTGGATGAACCAAATGTACTAGATGATCCCATTGCGTTACGCATCCTTGGTCCGAAAACCGAAGCAGCGCTACGCGACAACCCCTTCACTCTCAATGATCCTATTTCACGCTTAGTGCGTGCAGGCTTGATCCTTCGTAGCAAATTAGCTGAGGATGAACTTTTCCATTCAGTTGCACTAGGCATAAGACAGTACGTCGTACTCGGTGCCGGACTCGACACGTTTGCATACAGAAATCCCTATACGGATAAAGGCCCGAGGGTCTTCGAAGTAGATCACCCATCAACACAAGCCTGGAAGCGGAAATCATTGGAAGAGGCATCGATCGAGGTTCCGGATTCGATGACGTTCGTGCCAGTCGATTTCGAGCAGAGTGCGCTGGCCAAGTGTTTGCAGCAATCGGGATTCCAAATGGATCAGCCTGCATTTTTTTCATGGTTGGGCGTAACTTTATATTTGACGAAGGAGGCGGTGTTCGACACTTTGCGTTTCGTCGCTTCGTTACCCAAAGGCAGCGCGATAGTTTTTGACTACTTGATGCCGGTCTTCATGCTGAATCCATTGGAGCGCGTTATACGAGAATTTGTTCGTGAGCAGGTAGTTGGGTCTGGAGAGCCGTGGAAATCAAGCTTTGATCCCGCCGAGTTGCGGGAGAAAGTTATTGGTCTCGGATTTGCTTCAGTAGAGAATTTTGGTGCAGACGAATTGAATTTACGCTACCTAGCAAGACGCAAGGATGGCCTGCAAACAAGCCCTAGCTTTAGAATCGCGAGTGCAAAGGTGTAAGGCAAACTAGATTCGAAAAATAAACGTTTTCACGCAAGGGGACACGCCATGACCGATAAATTTCGTCGCAATCTGATTCTGGCCGGCTCCGCGCTCGCCGCCGTGCCGCTGTCACGCGCATGGGCGCAGCCTGCGGGTTATCCGAACAAGGCCATCAAAATCATTGTCGCCTTTCCCCCGGGCGGCTTGGCCGATGCTTACGCGCGGCTCTTCGCCCAGCAGTTCACTGCCCGCTTCAACCAGCCCGCCGTCGTCGACAATCGGCCCGGCGCCAGCGGCATTATCGCGGCCGAGGCCATGCTCAAATCGCCCGCCGATGGCTACACCCTGCTTGCGACCACCACCGGCGCGCTCTGGCAGACCCGCGTGCTGTATCGCAAGCTACCGTTCGATTTGGCCAAGGACATCGCGCCGATCAGCGTGTTTCCGTCCGGCCCGCTGGTGGTCGCAGTGCAAGAGAAGACCGGCGTGAAGAACTTGAAAGAGCTAATCGAATACGTGAACAAAAACCCGACCACGATGGGATCTTATGCGGTCGCCTCCTACCCGCATGTGTTCGCCGAAACACTCAACAAGCAATCGGCCAACAGGATCGAAACCATTCAGTACAAGGGCGAAGTCCCGATGTGGCTCGATATGGGTTCAGGCGAAATTACTATGGCGATCGGCAGCTACCAGGCGTTCTCCACCGTGCGTGACAAAGGCATTCGCCCAATTGCGGCTGGCGGCCATAATCGCAGCCCGAAGCTGCCGGACGTGCCGACCCTGATCGAACAAGGCATGAAAGCGCCGATCGCGAGACTGGTAGGCGGCATAGCACTCAGCGCGAATTCCGCGGTGCCGCCAGAGATTCTTGATTTGCTCGCGAAGCTTGCCGTCGATAGCAATGACACGCCGCGCGCGAAGGCGCTGCGCGAAAATTTTGCTATTCCAGATATGACCAAAGGGCGCGCCGATGCGCAGCGGATGTGGCGCGAAGATGCAGTGGATTGGATCAGTGAGGTTGAGGCGCTGGGGGTGAAGCTGGATTGAGTTTCATAGGTTGGGCTGAGGCGCGATGCCCAACATCATACATACCTAAACACTGTTGGGTTTCCTTCGTCAACCCAACCTACAACCAGCAGGAACGCGCCGAAACATGCCTGAAGAACCGCATTAATAATAGCTCTTCAGGCGTTTATATAACTACTTATTTAAACAAATGCTTCACGCCATCACGCTCTTCGAGCAATTCTTTATGGGTTGCCGCGGCGCGGGTTTTGCTGAACTCCGATAGCGTCAAACCTTGCACAATTTTGTATTCGCCGTTCGCGCAGGTGACCGGATAGCCGAACATCACGCCCGCAGGAATGCCATAGCTACCATCGGACGGAATGCCCATCGTCACCCAATCGCCCGCCGGTGTGCCGCGCACCCAATCGCGGATGTGTTCGATCGCCGCATTCGCTGCCGAGGCCGCTGATGACAAACCGCGTGCTTCGATAATCGCCGCGCCACGTTTTTGCACGGTCGGAATAAAATTCGTTTCCAGCCAAGCTTGATCGTTGATCATCGGCCAGACTTTTTGGCCATCCACTTCGGCGTTGAACAAATCCGGATATTGCGTCGCCGAATGGTTACCCCAAATCGTCATCTTTTTAATGCTGGCGACGGGCTTGCCGATTTTCGCGGCGATTTGCGACAGCGCACGATTGTGATCGAGGCGCATCATAGCGGTGAAATTTTTCGCCGGCAAAGAGGGTGCTGATTGTTGCGCAATCAGCGAATTGGTATTGGCCGGATTACCGACGACCAACACTTTGACATCGCGCGACGCGACAGCATCCAGCGCTTTGCCTTGTACCGTGAAAATCGCACCATTGGCTTCCAGCAAATCTTTGCGCTCCATGCCCGGACCGCGGGGCCGCGCGCCAACCAATAGCGCAATGTCGGCGTCTTTAAAACCTGACATCGCGTCGCTATGGGCGCTCATTCCCGCAAGCAATGGGAAAGCGCAATCGTCCACTTCCATCATCACGCCCTTCAGCGCTTTTTGTGCTTTCTCATCGGGAATTTCCAGCAACTGTAAAAACACCGGCTGATCTTTGCCAAGCATTTCGCCACTGGCGATTCTGAACAATAGGCTATAACCGATCTGGCCAGCGGCTCCCGTGACCGCAACGCGCATGGGTTTCTTCATGAACTACCACTCCTTTGGATTTAGGGCTGAAACGGATCCGCGAGGCGCGGAATCAACGTGGAAATATATCGTTTTGACGCAATTTGTGCAAGGCAGTGTCTCATCATATGACATGTGAGTATCCAGCGCGCTTCCGGCAATGCGCTAGCCAAAATACGCAGCATGTACTTCTTTACTATCGCGCAACACGTCGGCGCTGCCGGACGCGACTACGCGGCCTTGGGCGAGTACGTAGCCGGCGTGCGCAATCGCGAGGGTCTGATGCACATTTTGTTCGACCAGAAAAATTGTGATGCCTTGCTCGTTGACTTCTTGAATCACGCGAAAATTTTCCTGTACGAATAGCGGCGACAGGCCTAGAGAAGGCTCGTCGATCAACAACACTTTCGGTTGCGCCATTAAGCCACGGCCGATAGAAAGCATAGCCTGTTCGCCGCCGGACAGCGTGCCTGCGAATTGTTGATACCGCTCTTTCAAGCGCGGGAAAATTTTAAGCACCGATTCGCTGCGCTCTGCAATTTTTTCCGTATCGGTTTCGAGATAAGCACCGAGCCTGAGGTTTTCCGCGACACTGAGGCGCGGGAAAACGCGGCGACCCTCGGGAATGCACGAAATTCCGTGTGCGACGACTCGATGGGTCGGTACGCCGGTGATGTCCCTTTCGCCCAGTAGAACTCGGCCAGCACGCAGGGGCGTCAGGCCAAGAATCACACGTATCAAGGTGGTTTTTCCTGAACCGTTGGCGCCGAGCAAGCAGGTAATTCTCCCCGCGGCAGCAGTGAGATTTACGTTCGTCAGAACGTCGGCTTGGTCGTAACCGGCGACGATGTTTTCAAGCTTAAGTGTCGCGCTCAATTTTGCGTTCCCAAGTACGCCGCTTGAACTTCCGCGTTGCGCGCAACATCACGGTACTGCCCTTCGGCAATTTTTTTGCCGAAATTCAGTACCACACAACGTTCGGTGATGCGCTCGATCACCGACATTTCATGCTCGATCAGAATAATGCTAAGCGATTGCGAGCGGGATTTCTCGGCGAGCAAATCGTCCATTAAGGCTCGGGTTTCGTCGAAGGTCATCCCCGCCGATGGTTCATCGAGTAATAACAATTTCGGTTGGCCAATCAACGCTCGACAAATCTCCACGCGACGACGATCGATCATCGATAAGCTCGAGACGGGTCGATCGATTTTATCCGCGAGCAAGGGATTGAAACGCTCCAATAATTCTTTTGCAGCCTCGTTTTGCGAACGCACTTCAGCCGCAAGCGCACGTCGCTGGGTCAAACTAAACCACAGCCCATCGCGCAACCGGCCGTGATTGCCGATGGCGATATTGTCGAATATCGACAGCGGCAAACACAGCCTCGAGCGCTGGAATGTACGGGCGACGCCGGCACGAAAAATATTTTGCGGCGATGCACGGGTGATGTTTTGCCCGGCAAGTTGAATCTGCCCGCCGGACGGAACGTACAAGCCGGTCAACGCATTGAAAAATGTAGTTTTGCCGGAACCGTTTGGCCCGATCAAACCAAGTATCTCGCCGGCATTGAGCGTTAGGTTCAAGCCATCGAGCGCGACAACGCCGCCGAATCGCATCGTCAAATCGCGGCATTCGAGCAACATGGTCATCGCAATTTCGGAAACAGACGCATGCCGCGCGGCAATAGCCCTTGCGGCCGAACCAACAATGTCACAATGACGAGCGCCGCATATAAAAGGAAACGGTATTCCTGCAGCACCTGAAATTTTTCCGGCAGGACGATCACAATCGCTGCCGCGAGTGGCACACCCCAAGGATTTCCCAGGCCGCCGAGTATGACAATCGATACCATGATCAGCGAATCGCCGAGCGTAAAATTATTCGGCGCGATAAAACCAAGCATCATCGCAAACGCCGCGCCGGCGAGACCCGCAAGGAAATTACCGAGTGTAAACGCAAGAATTTTCCAGCGCGCCGGGCTGATGCCGAATGTCGACGCGGCAATTTCGTCGAGACGCACAGCATCGAGCGCTAAGCCCATCCAGCTGCGTTCCAATCGTCGCGTGACGCCGAACGCAAGCATAAAAACAATTAAGCCGAGCAATACATAGTTCACGTAGAACGAAATTTCCCGGGAACCCATTTCGATATTGTCGTTAAACTTCCAGCCCAAGACGTCAAGCCCGGATACCTTCAGCCCTTGTGGCCCACCGAGCACATCGTTTACTTCCAAGAATGTTTTAAACAGAATCCCGAATGCGATGGTGACGAGCGCTGCGTAATGCCCGCGCGTTCGCAGCACTGGCAATAGCAACAACGAACCGACCACAGCCGCGATCAAGCCGCCGATGACGAGCACGAACACACCGGGCAAGCCGTCAACTTTCGTCAGCACCGCAGCCGTATAGCTACCGATACCGAAAAACGCAGCACCCGCAAAATTTACCACGCCCGCGTAGCCCATTTGTATCGTGAGCCCGAAGCACGCCACGCTCATCAGCAGCACTGTTGCCAGCATCAGCAAGACGAAATGTTCTTCGCGAAAGAAATATGTCAGCGCGACGACGCCCAAGATCGCGAGCGCTTCCGGCCACTTGCCAGCGTCGCCTGCTTGAAGGTATTTCATGACGCCACTTTTTAACGCGATCACAATTGCCATCACGCCGCCCGCCAATAACAGCAACACATGAGTCTGGTCGTCTGTCGCCATCAACGCGGCTAAGTAAACCGTTGTCACCACGGCAAACGCCAGCATCGTCAATCGTCGCGCCACCACTAGGCAAACTCCTTGGAGAAATACAACGCGCCAGGAATGGGATTTGCGTAATACGCGTCGGTAGCAACAAACCCTAGCGATTCGTACAGCGCTCGCGCCGTTGACATCGTACCGAGAGTATCCAGAATGATGCGGCGATAAGCGGCCTCACGCGCCCGCTCGATAATCTCTACCGCAAGTTGGCGGCCGGCGCCGAAATGCCGAGCTTGCGGGCAAACATATAGCCGCTTCATCTCCGCATCTGTTACAGAAAATCGCCGCATCGCGACGCACCCGATCGCGTGCGTCTGCTCGATCGCCAAAAGCAGTGCGCCATTCGGCGGCGCGTATTTCCCCGGCAAAGAATGAAGCTCGTCCGCGAAACCTTGAAAGCATAGATCGACATTGAGCTCTTTCTCATACGCTAAAAATAATTCTCGAGCCATCTCGAGATGTGCGATGGAATTTGCTTCGATGATTGTCATTTTCGTAGTCCGCTCCTCATGGCCCTAAATCGCCCCCGCCCTGCGCCGTCTCCCCAGAGGGGCGCGGGAAAGCGGTATCCAGAACTGCGACACTTTGAAAATGAGATACAGAACTAAACCCGTTCACTAGTGCGCTCCGCGATCAATCCAGTCGGCCGCCACGCCAAAATCACGATCAACACGGCGAATGCGAAGACGTCTTTGTAGGCGCTCGCAAACGGCAACGCGACCGCGCCAATAGTTTGAAGCGCCGCGAAAATAAATCCACCGAGAATTGCGCCGTAGATATTGCCGAGCCCCCCAATCACCGCTGCGGAAAATCCGATTACGCCGAGCAGCAGGCCCATGTTGAAATTAACTTCGTTGTAATACAGGCCGTTCATCACACCGGCGAATGCAGCGAGTGCTGAGCCAAGCGCGAAGGTGATCAGCACGACGAAGGTGAAATTAATACCCATCATTTTTGCCGTTTCTTCGTCTTGCGCGACGGCACGGATCGCGAGGCCGAGCTTGGTGCGGTTGATCAAAAAATGGACTGCGATGATCATCAGCGCCCCGAGAAACAGCAAAATCAAACTATCCCAGCGCACGGTTAAATCGCCGATCTGAAATGCCTCTTTCGGCAACAATGCTGGAAATGGTTTGGGGTTGGAGCCATTCGGATAAAACACGCGCACGCTCTCGCGCAGCACCGTGCCGAGCATCAGCGTAATCAGAAGTGTATTGAGTTGTGGCGCGCCTTTGAGGGGCAATACGATGAAACGACCAATCGCCGCACCGAGTAAACCCATGCCGATGGTCGCCGCGAGAAATACGCAGATCACTTGCAGCCACGGCGACGTAATACCGATGTTCGACACGCCGAGATAAGCGACCAATCCGGTAAACGCGCCGACCATCAACACGTCGCCATGAGAAAATTTAATGACGTCGAGCACGCCGAAAAATAATGTGAAGCCAACGGCGACAAGCGCGTAGATCATGCCGAGCATGAGGCCGTTGAGAACGTGTTGCGCAATTAGGGCGAGATCCAAGTGCGTGACTTATCTGATCAGGTTCGACACGGGTTCAAATTATTGCCGCCCCTCACCCTGCACCCTCTCCCAAAGGGCGAGGGGACTAATCCCTTCTCCCGTCGGGAGAAGGGTGGGGATGAGGGGCAACGTTTCCAGAATCGACAACCGTTCAATATTCAGTAACGATTCAGCTTCGAATAGCGATAATGTTTCTAAGCAGGCAAGCCACAAGCCAATACCAGCGTGCCTCTCGGCATAGCATGCCAGGAGAGCCAGTATCCACGGGGTGGCCTCGGGCCATGATCCTCTTGGCACGACGCCGATTTCACTTCTTCGCCAACTTGCGCTTACCGCTCGCGTATTCGCTTCCTTCCCACAGCAGCCATTTGCCATCCTGAATTACATATTTCGTAATCAAATCGACGGTGTTCTGGCCGTGATCATCGAGTGTGACTTTACCGATAATCGAATCATAGTTTTTCGTATTGCGGATTTCGTCGCGAACTTTTTTTCGATCCGGCCCGACTTTTTCGATTGCGTCCAACACTAAATTCATTCCCGCGAACGCGAATGCGCCGTAGGCTTCGTACGGCTCGCCGTATTTTTCTTTAGCATAACGTTCGACGAAAAATTTTCCGCCGGCGAGTTTTTCTGCCGGTGCACCCTCTTGAAATGCGACTGTGCCCTCGGCGAGTTCCTTACCTAAGCCTTCGATAAACGCATCGGAGCGAATCCCCGACGTGCCTTGGAACGCGGCCTTAACGCCGAGCTTATCCATCTGCTGGCGGATGCGCACGCCGATCGGCGTCACACCGCCGAAATAAACCACTTCGGGTTTGAGGTCTTTAATTTTCGTCAGCTCAGCGCTGAAGTCCTGTTGGTCGGCCGTTACGCCGAAAGTGCCCAATATTTGCCCGCCGTTTTCTTTGAGATATTGGCCGAAATATTTGTTGTGGCCTTTACCGTAGTCGGTCGTGTCGTGAATCACCGCCCAGGTTTTGAATTTTAGGCTTGTCATCATTTTTGCGGCGACCAGATTTTGGTTAATCATGGTGCCGTTGATACGATTAATCTCTTTGTAATCGTTAGCGTAAGTGACGTCCGGCAACACCGCGCCCCACACCACCACGGGTAGGCCAAACTTGTGATAAACGTCCACCGTGCCGATGGCGACGGCCGAGCAATAATGCGTTACGCCGGCGATGATGGATTTGTCCGCCGCCGCTTTCGTCGCGACTTGTATACCGATGTTGGGCTTACATTCATCGTCCAACGAAACCATTTCGTAGCTAAATTTCGTTTTCGGGTTGGCGTTGCGCAAACGCACCGCAAGATCGGCGGAATTTCGTCCGCCCAAGCCATTTGCCGATAAGCCGCCGGTAAGCGGGCCGATGAATGCGACCTTGACAGTATCTTTCGCGCTGACGCCGAATGCGCTCAAAAACGCGGCCAAAAATATAGCGAGTCGAATGTTGCTTTTCTTGCTCATATTCCTTCCTCCAAACTGCGCGACGATTTGCAATGACGATTTAGAGGTTAACCAGCGGCGCGGCATTGGTCAAGCGATTCACGATTCACTCGTGTTTTCGGGGTGGCCGGACACGCGCAAGCGTTTTTCCAGGCGATTAAGGATATAATAATGGGTTGAGTTTGTTGGAGTTTTCTATGCCTATCTACGAATATCGCTGCACTTCCTGCGGCTTTGAAGAAGAGTATCTGCAAAAGGTCGGCGCTGCGCTTTTGACGCAGTGTCCGGAATGCGGCAAAGCCACTTTTTCGAAGAAGCTGACGGCGGCCGGCTTTCAATTGAAAGGAAGCGGTTGGTACGCCACGGATTTCAAAAACAGCGGCAGCAAAGCAAAAGAAACCAAGACCGATGCTAAGCCGGCAACGGCTTCGGATACTAAATCCGAGGCAAAGTCTGAAACTAAGACGGAATCAAAGCCGGAAACAAAAGCTGCAGATAAACCCGCGGCCAGCACCAGTTCGAGCACCGATTCGACTAGCTCCAAAGCCTAGCCTTGCGTAAATATTTCATCACCGGACTGCTCGTCTGGATCCCGCTCATTATCACCGTTTGGGTACTCAAGCTCCTGAATGGCTGGATGGACGCAAGCCTGCTGCTGATTCCCAACGCCTTTCGCCCCGAAACGCTGCTCGGCTTTTACATACCCGGCGTCGGCGTGGTGTTGACCGTCGCGCTGTTATTCGTCACCGGCCTGTTAACGGCGAATATATTAGGCCACCGGCTGGTTTTGCTCTGGGAAAGCCTTTTGGCGCGCATCCCCGTCGTGAAGACGATTTACGGTGGCGTCAAACAAGTTTCCGACACACTATTTTCCGGCCAAGGCCAGGCGTTTCGCAAAGCGTTGTTGGTGCGTTATCCGCACCAAGGTTGCTGGGCGGTTGCGTTCCAAACCGGTCACCCTAGCGGGCAAATCGCGGACATTTTAGAGGGTGAACACGTCAGCGTATTCATTCCGACCACGCCGAACCCAACTTCCGGCTTCTTCATGATCATGGCGAAAAAAGACGTGATCGAACTCGACATGAGCGTCGAAGCAGCGCTGAAATACATCGTTTCAATGGGCGTCGTCGGCCCGGACAAACTTCCCAATCAATGATTCTATTTTTAGAGTTTTCATGCGCACAGATTATTGCGGTCTTATCAGTAAAAAATATCTCGGCCAAACCGTCACGTTATTCGGCTGGGCGCATCGCCGCCGCGATCATGGCGGCGTGATTTTCATTGACCTGCGCGATCGCGAAGGGTTAGTGCAAGTCGTGATCGACCCGGACACCGCGGAAGCATTTGCCAGCGCGGAAAAAGTACGTAACGAATTCGTGTTGAAGATCGTCGGCAAAGTGCGCGAGCGCCCGGCGGGCACGAGCAACAGCAACTTAATCAGCGGCGAAATCGAAGTGTTGGCGAAAGAAGTTGAAGTGTTGAACCCTTCCCTTACGCCGCCGTTCCAACTCGACGACGAAAACCTCAACGAGACCACGCGCCTCACCCATCGTTTCTTGGATTTGCGCCGCGATCAAATGCAAAAGAATTTGCGCCTGCGCTACAAAGTCGCGATGACGGTGCGTAACTATCTCGACGCCGAAGGCTTCATCGACATCGAAACGCCGATGCTAACCAAATCGACGCCAGAAGGCGCGCGCGATTATTTGGTGCCGAGCCGCGTCAATGCGGGGCAATTTTTCGCGCTACCCCAATCGCCGCAGTTGTTCAAACAACTGCTGATGATTTCCGGATTCGATCGCTATTACCAAATCACTAAATGTTTTCGCGACGAAGATTTGCGCGCCGACCGCCAGCCGGAATTCACGCAAATCGATATCGAAACGTCGTTCCTTGGTGAGGAAGAAATTACCGCGATCATGGAAAAGATGATGCGCAAAGTGTTTAAAGATACGGCGAATATCGATTTGGCTGATCCGTTTCCGCGCATCACGTTCGCCGACGCAATGGCCATGTATGGCTCCGATAAACCCGATTTGCGCGTACCGTTCAAGTTCACGGAACTCACCGACGTGATGAAGACCGTCGACTTCAAAGTCTTCGCCGGTGCGGCGAATATGGTCGGTGGCCGCGTGGCTGGATTGTTGATTCCCAAAGGCGGCGAATTATCGCGTGGCGAGATCGATGCCTACACCCAATTCGTCACCATCTACGGCGCGAAGGGCTTGGCATACATCAAGTTCAATGAAATCGCCAAGGGGCGCGACGGCATGCAATCGCCGATCGTCAAAAATCTTTCCGACGATTCGTTGAAAGCGATCGTCGAACGCAGCGGCGCAAAAGACGGCGATTTGATTTTCTTCGGCGCCGACAAAGCGAAAGTCGTCAACGACGCACTTGGCGCATTGCGCGGCAAAATCGGCCACGAAAAAGGCTATGCGGAAAAAGCCTGGCGCCCACTGTGGGTCACCGATTTCCCAATGTTTGAATACGACGAAGAAGACAAACGCTGGGTCGCCCTACACCACCCCTTCACCGCGCCGAAAGACGGCCACGAAGAATGGCTCGCCACCGATCCGGGCAAATGTTTATCAAAGGCGTATGACATGGTACTCAACGGCTGGGAAATGGGCGGCGGCTCGGTGCGTATCCACCGCGAAGATGTGCAAAGCAAAGTCTTCCGCGCCCTCAACATCAGCGCCGAAGAAGCACAAACCAAATTCGGATTTCTACTCGAAGCCCTGCAATACGGCGCCCCACCCCACGGCGGCATCGCCTTCGGCCTCGACCGCGTCGTCACATTAATGACCGGCGCAGAATCCATCCGCGACGTGATCGCATTCCCGAAAACGCAACGCGCGCAATGTTTGCTTACGCAAGCACCGAGTGCGGTGGACGAGAAGCAATTGCGGGAATTGCATATTCGGTTGCGGAATGTTGAGGTTGCGAAGGGTTAGATTTTTAAAAGCCATCGAGCCAGGAGGCGCGTGGATACTGGCTCTCCAGCCATGCATCGCCACGAGGCAAGCCGGATGCGGCTCGTGGCTGGCCAACGAGAAATTGTGGATCAAGCGCAAGCCGATATACCATCCAGCAAGAAACCAGGAAAGTCGCTTTCCCTTCGGAATTTACCGGATCCCGTCCTTAAACACCAAACTTAGCGGGACACTAGAGAATGACTCGCAAAATCTTGTCAGAAAAAGTGACGAAAAACTTTACAGAACGCCGTTAACTGAGGCGCCATCATTTAGACTTGATTTTGCATGAAAAAACAATTAACAATTTAGGAGAGAAATTTGCCTTCACTCAGAATAAATGCGGTGGCTTTCACGCTCCTGATTGATGTCATCGCAAATCACGTGCGCGGTAGCCGAGCCGATACCTCCCCCCGAATTCGATTTGAATAATCAGTATTCATTTACGCTGACGCAGGAAATTTTGCCAGCGACGACGCTGGTATATCACGCAAACCGAACCGGATTATTCCAGCATCGTATTAGCAGATAATGACACTACGGCTATAAATTCTGCAGCTGGAAGAGATATTTCGCTGGATCTACCACCGGGTTTGATATGCGCTTGCATAGTCACGGATTCTGGCGCGCCATTGGGTCCACCTGTTGTTACGCCGGGATTAGGAACCGATTATTCCCACCGCGATTCCAGAGCCCGGAAGCGCGCTTTTATGATTAATTGGATATCTCGGAATTTTGACGTCTCGAAACCGATTCTTCAATTAGATCTCGTAGCTTGGGGTGAGCCACGCGAACCCTAACATTTTGCCGTAAAATGAACGCAGGTTGAAAAAACGATCCCCGTGTTGGGGTTCGTTCCTCGCCGCCTACGCAAAACAATTCCTAAGGTTTAATGGCTACAACCTTGCCATCTTTCCAGATATAAATTGGCGTGTTGTGCAATCGTGCGATGCCGTACGCGCGTTTTTTTGCGCGCTTCAATGCACGTTCGACACTAAGGATAAATTCGCTTTTTTTGACCGAGGTCGGATTTGTCTTTCAAGGCCAATGCTCCTGCAACACGGGCTCCGCGCCAGAGTTATCGAAAACCGCCCACCGATCGGCAAGCTGTCGATAGACCGTTTGAAAATTCTGCCAACCTCGTTCGAATCGTCTCAACACATCTTCCTTTGGAATGTCATGCCCACCGTGGCGAACGCGCGCAGCGATTCGTTTCAATGCGAGCTGGGGCGAAGCGAGCCGTAAGTATACAATTTCTATTGTGTATCCCGCTTTCCGCAACGCTAGAAATCGCTGACGGTAGCCCTTCCCGCTGAGTGTGGTTTCAAATGCGAAATCGATCATTGCGTCCGCCAGGCGCTGCAACTCATTAAGAAATATCTTTCCCGCGGCGATTTTTGCGATATCCGGATTGAGCGGCGAAAGCCCTGCCGCGATCAAATCGGCATTTACAAAATGCACAACTCCTGCTTCAGGTTGCAAAAAATCGCGCGCAAAAGTTGTCTTTCCCGAGCCATTCGGGCCAGCGATTACGATACATCGCGGCGGCGCTTTCCCGTTCAAAATATTATTTCTCGAAGGCTGATCCGCCTTAAGTCTAACTCACAGGGATAAATTCTTGCGGATCATAGGTTGAGGTAAGCAAAACAAATGCCAACCTACGAACTGATTTGATACAAATTCGCTTATGCGTGGCTTATTCTGATTTATCACATTAGCTGAAGAAGCCCACAGATAGTTCTTCTCCAGACACACCGCGCCAAGAGCAAGTATCCTCGCGGCTCATGGCGCGATGGCAAATACGAATTACTTCTCGCGCTGAAACACGGCCACACCCGCAGCACTAATTTCAATCAGCAACCAGCCGTCGCTACCAAGTTGGTTTAACAGCAGTTCCAATTGCTGCGCATTGGCGACTGCGACTTTATCTAAGGCGATCGCTTTATATTCGTAGCGCGTGGCTGCTTGCACGGCCGAAACAGATGAAAACGTGAGGGCTGCCGCGAACGCTACGGCAAGCAAATAACGAACTGTGATACGCATGACTTTTCTCCTTTGTTAAGAACGGTGATTGTTTCATTTTCAATATTGAACGGACTGCGTACATGGAGTGCCGTTTCGGCGATAATGTTACCAGGGTTTTTACGTAGTGCCCGCGCGTTGAAGTGCAACGCCGCCGATCAAATCATTAATTGAATAGAGCAACCATGCCTAAGAAACAAATTCTTCTGCCGTCTACTATGTCGCCAGCCGGCTGGGAAGTCATTAAAACCCGAGCGGATATCGAGGCTCTGTCGTTCGATATGAATATTCCGACAGCAGAATTGCATGCGCTGCTGGCGAATGCCGATGGCGTTGGCCTGAGTTTGACGCGCTTCGGCGAAGCCGAAATAAAAGCGGCGCCCCACCTCAAAGCGATCGCGCGTAACGGTGTCGGTTACGATTTAATCGACGTCGCCGCCGCAACGCGAGCGCGCTTGCCGGTGATGGTGACCGGCATTGCGAACTCGCCTTCGGTTGCGGAGCATGCCCTTTATTTGATGTTGGAATTGGCGAAGCGCGGTTTCTACTATCACGCGATGATGGCGGATGATCGCTGGGGTCAGCGAATGACAAAGCCATTGCCAATGGATTTATTCGAGAAAGCGCTATTGATTGTTGGCTTTGGCCGGATTGGCACGCGGCTGGCGAAAATTTGCCTCGCGCTGGGGATGCGCGTTAGTGTTTACGATCCTTACGTCGATGCGCGCACAATCAGGGCGGCGAATGGTATGCCCGAAACGAATCTCAACAATGCTTTATCCAAAGCCGATTTCGTTTCGATTCATTGCCTGAAAAATGCCGAGACTACCGGCTTGATTGGCGCAGAGCAACTCGCCTGCATGAAGCCGTCGGCCTATCTCGTCAACACGGCGCGCGGCGGCATTGTTAACGAAGCGGCACTCCTTGCTGCGCTCACAACCAATCAAATTGCCGGCGCGGGTTTGGACGTGCTGGAGCGCGAGCCGCCTGAGGCAAATCATCCGTTGGTGAAATTGCCAAACGTGATTCTTGCGCCGCATATGGCCGGGGTGACGAAAGAAGCGCTTGATCGCATGGCCATAGCGCTGGTCAATAATATTTTGTCGGTGCTCGATGGCCGGCCGAACATCGACAATGTCGTAAACAAGGAAGTTTACGCCCAGCGCTAAGGCGACGCCGCGCTTTTACAGCGCCGCGAATAGATGAGACTAAGCGGCTTGGCTCGGCGATTGTTGCACCAGTTTTTTATACTCGTCCCAATTCACCGTATGCGAAAAATGCCAGCTGTTGCCCTTATCGAGCACATATTTTCCGCGTGCGCGCAAATAGGCTTTTGCATCTTCAAGTTTGCGTTGCATCGTGTCCGACGGATAAGCAAAATTTTTCATTTTCTAATTCCTTTTTCTAGTTATCAGGCTTAGTTTGCTTGCAGCGATTTCGGCCTGTTAGATTCGTTGTAGTCAGGAATTATTTGTTTGTCTAGATGATCATTTTCTCGAACTCAATACATATAACTATTTGAATTTTATTATAGAAATGGCTTTTTACCGACTTGAATTCGCATCAAGGGCGTGCCAGAAAGCGCATGAATACTTGATCCCCGGCACGGCATTGCCAGATGCCACGTCCCGCCAGGGTGGCCTAAGGCCATTGCCTCGTGGCGAGGCAGCGTGAAAATGAACTACTCGTTGTATATTTTGCTATCGAGATAATTCTGTCGCAAATGTCGTAGCGCAACGAGTAGTGCCGCGCTCACTGGCAAGGCCAATAACACGCCAAAGAAACCGAAAATTTGCCCGAAGGCGAGTAGCGCAAAAATGACCGCGACAGGATGTAAGCCAATGCGATCGCCAACCAGCCACGGTGTGACGACCATGCCTTCGAGCAATTGCCCAACGGTGAACACAACCCACACCCAAATCATGCCGGGGAGACTTTGAAATTGCATCAACGCCGCTAAGCTTGCGAGCAGCAAACCGGTAATCATACCGACGTACGGAACGAATACCAGCATGCCGGTGATGATGCCGATCGGCAGTGCAAACTCCAAGCCCGCGAGCCACAGTCCGCAAACGTAGAACACGCTCATCAACAACATCACCGAAACTTGGCCGCGCAAAAATTCCGACAACACGGCATCGATCTCACGAGCGATAGTCGTGACGCGATCATGCCACCGACGCGGAATGAGGTGATCGATTTTTTCAACGAGTTGATCCCAATCGCGCAACAAATAAAACAACACCACCGGCACCAAAATCATGTTCACAAAAAATCCCACCAGCGCCATGCCGCCGATCTTAAGCGATGCGAAAACCTTACTGGCCAGACCGTCAGCGCCTTGCACGTATTCGGTGATGTTGCGTTTAAAACTTCCGAAATCCAGATCCAGCTTGAGTCCGAGCTTGGCGTTGAGCCAGGGAATAAGCTTTTCGTTCAACGCCGTGATATAGCCTGGCAATCGCTCGGTCAGCAACGTCGCTTCTTTTTGAAACAACGGCACCATGATTAACATCAGCAAAACGAACAAGCCGATTAGTAGCAACAAAACGATCACCGTTGCCAGCGTTCTCGGCACGCGCCGGCGCTGCAATCGATCGACCAGCGGATCGCAAATGTAGGCCAGAATCGCCGCGAACATAAACGGCGTTAAGATCGGGCCGAGTGCATAAAACAGCAGTGCCACCACCAGCGCGGCGCCAATCAGAAAATACAATCGCGAGTTATCGGAACCTGGAAAAATCATTTCGGGTAAAATTTGTCCTTGACCGCATCACTCTATCCTGAAGAAAGCGAGAACTCAACTTGACCCAATCGGACGCACCGTCCTCCGCCCTCTCCTACCGTGATGCCGGCGTCGATATCGATGCGGGCGATGCGCTGGTGGAAGCCATCAAGCCCTACGCCAAACGCACAATGCGCCCAGAAGTATTGACCGGCATCGGCGGTTTCGGCGCGCTGGTGGAAGTGTCGAAGAAGTTCAAAAATCCCGTTCTCGTTTCCGGCACCGACGGTGTCGGCACCAAACTCAAGCTCGCGTTCGAATGGAACATGCACGAGACGATTGGCATTGATCTGGTCGCGATGAGCGTCAACGATATTCTCGTACAAGGCGCAGAACCGCTATTTTTTCTCGACTATTTCGCGTGCGGCAAACTTGATGTGCCAACGGCCACGCAAGTCATCAAAGGCATTGCATTGGGTTGCGAGCAATCGGGCTGCGCGCTGATCGGCGGCGAAACGGCGGAAATGCCTGGCATGTATCCGGTTGGCGAATACGATCTTGCCGGCTTCGCGGTTGGCGTGGTCGAAAAAGAAAACATCATTGATGGAAAATCGATTGCGCCGGGCGATGTGGTGTTGGGCTTGGCTTCAAGCGGCGCCCATTCGAACGGCTATTCGCTGATTCGAAAGATCATCGAACGAGCTAAACCCAATCTGGATGCGGACTTCCACGGCAAATCGCTTCGCGAGGCAATACTGGCGCCGACCCGCCTTTATGTGAAACCGATGCTGGAATTGATGAAACACGTGAAGGTAAAAGGCATTGCCCACATCACGGGCGGCGGTTTGACAGAAAACATTCCGCGGATTTTGCAGGATGGGTTGACTGCGATCGTACAAAAAAATACCTGGCCGCGGGCGCCTTTATTTACCTGGCTGCAAGAACACGGCAATGTTGCGGAAAGCGAAATGCACCGCGTGTTTAACTGCGGCGTGGGAATGGTCTTAGTGGTCGATAAAAATGATGCGGCGGCGGCCATGGATTTGTTGAGAAACCAAGGCGAAACGGTTTGGTCGATTGGCAGAATCGAACAACAGGCCGGGGGTCAAGCTCGGACCGTCGTCATTTAGCCAGATAAATGCCTGGAGAGGCGCATGAATACTGGGTGGCCTAGGGCCACTGCCTCTCCAGGCTAGCAATTAGTCCCCCGCTACCGTCATCTTCTCGATCAAGATCGAGCCGCATAGTTTCGAGCCGCGCACGATGACATCGTTGCCGACGGCAACGATGCCTTTGAACATATCTTTCAAATTCCCCGCGATGGTAATTTCTTCGACGGGATACTGGATCTCGCCACCTTCCACCCAATAGCCCGACGCGCCACGAGAATAGTCGCCCGTGACGGCGTTGATGCCATGACCAAGTAATTCCGTGACTAGCAAGCCACGGCCCATTTGTTTGAGCAAGGCAGGGAAATCCTGGCCCGTATCGGGCACGATTAAATTGTGATTGCCGCCAGCGTTACCGGTGGATTGCATGCCGAGTTTGCGTGCGGAATAGCTGCCGAGAAAATAGCCTTGTAACACGCCGTCCTTTATGACGTCGCGTGGCTTGGTCGCGACACCTTCCGCGTCGAATGGGCTCGACGAGAATCCCTTGGGCAGATGCGGCGCTTCGCGAATTTGTAAAAACGTCGGGAAAATTTGCTTTCCAAGGCTGTCGAGCAAGAAGGAAGATTTGCGATATAAGCTGCCGCCGCTGACGGCGCTGACGAAATGACTAATCAGGCCTTGCGCGATCGGGCCTTCAAACAGAACCGGGCATTCCAAGGTTTTGAGCTTGCGACCGTTTAGGCGCTTGATTGCGCGTTCCCCGGCAATTTGTCCAACACGCTCGATTTGATCTAGCTCAGCAAAATCTCGCGAAGTCGTATACCAGTCATCGCGCTGCATAATATCGCCGTCGGAGGCAATGACGGAACAACTCACGCCATGGCGAGATGAAGGGTAGCCGCCGATAAAGCCGGAACTATTGCCATAGCAAAAGTGAGCGTCCTGAGTCGAGGCCGACGCGCCGTCGGAATTGTCGATACGTTTATCGACGGCAAAGGCGGCCGCTTCGGCGCGCTTGCCGAGTTCGATCGATTGTTCGACGGTAATGCCCCACGGATGGTAAAGATCGAGGTCGGGAAATGGGCCTTTCGCCAAAAGCGCCGGATCGGCCAAGCCGGAAAATTCGTCCATGGCGGTGTGTTTGGCGATGCTGCAGGCCTTTTCCACCGTATCGCGCATCGCTTTTGGGCTTAGGTCAGACGACCCAGCATGGCCTTTTTGCTTTCCAAAATAGACAGTTACGGACAGGCCTTTGTCGCGATGGTATTCGATGGTTTCGACTTCTTCCATGCGAACGTTGACGCTATGACCCCAACCCTCGGAAACTTCGGCCTCGGCGGCCGACGCGCCGGATTCCTTGGCTAGATTGAGCAAATCGGTAGTGTATTGGGCTAATTCGGCCGGTGAATAAGAAAACCCGGCGGCGTTGCTGATATGTGCGGACATGATTTAATTTCTTGCTATAAACAATTGAGGTATCATAATAATTTAATTACGCATGAACATGGATTCGACGCCGTTTGATCCGCCCAGCAAGTCGCAAAAGAAGCGAGACATGCTCGGTTTGCAAGCAATCGGTGAAGCACTGGTGGCGCTCAACGATGCTACGTTGAAAATCTTCGATCTGCCTGAAGAACTTTCAGCAGCGATCCGGGAAATGCGGCGAACCAGGGGGCATGAAGGCAAGCGGCGACAGATGCAGTATATCGGACGAATCATGCGTCAGGTAGACAGCGCATCAATTGCGGCCAAACTTGAGCAAGTTAAGCAGCCCGCAAAACGCGAAGTGGCGCGGCTGCACCACGCGGAACGTTGGCGCGAACGCTTGATGAAAGATCCACGCGCATTTACTGAATTGGAAGCGCTGCGGCCCGACGCGGATTTGACGGCGATTCAGCAGCTCGTCCACGATGCTCGCGAGGAAGCCGCAAAAAAACGCCCACCGAAAGCGTTTCGCGAATTATTCCGTGCGCTAACGACATGGCTGAACGAAAAGAATCGGGAATCGAGTAGCAATGAGTAACGAGTACGATAACGTGAAAATCGGTCTTTTGACCATCAGCGACCGCGCGTCTAAGGGCGTTTACCAGGACGAGGGCATCCCGGCGCTGAAGGCCTGGGCGGAGCAAGTGTTGTTAAATCCGCTTTCGTTCGTCACCAAAGTTATTCCCGATGAGCAGGCGTTGATTGAAGCCGCATTGAAAGAATTCGTCGACCAAGAAAACTGTGCGCTGGTTTTGACCACCGGCGGCACCGGCCCGGCGCCGCGCGATGTCACGCCGGAGGCAACGCGCGCGGTGGCGGATCGCGTGATGGAAGGCTTCGGCGAAGCGATGCGGATGAATAACCTCAAATATGTGCCGACCGCGATCTTGTCGCGCCAGGTCGCTGTCATCCGTAAGCATTCGTTAATCATTAATATGCCGGGCCAACCGAAAGCAATTAAAGAAACGCTGGATGGAATTTTTGCCGCGGTGCCCTATTGCGTTGATTTGATCGGCGGGCCCTACATTGAAACGCGTGACGATTTGATTAAATCGTTCCGGCCAAAATCGGCCATTCGACCAAAGCCATAATTTAAGTTTCATAAGAACTATATTTGCTGCGAGCTAAGTTAATGAAAACATTTATTTGCATGATCAGATTTTTCCTCCTGAGTGGCGCGATCTTCTCGATAGCGTCAACATCCTACGCAGACGTCTACAAGTGGGTCGACAAGGATGGAAAAGTTCAGTATTCCGATCAGCCACCGCTTTCCGGTGACGCAAAAAAGCTTAAGCGTAAGAGCAAAGATGCAGCGGAACCCGCGTCGGCGGCTCCGGCTGGCAACGCTGCGGTGCCGGTTAAATCTGTCGCTGATCAAGAGCTTGAATTTCGCAAACGCAAAGGCGAAAAAGAAGAAGCGGAGAAAAAGCAAAAGCTCGACGCAGAATTTGCGCAAAAAGAAAAAGAGTATTGCGATAGCCTGCGCAACAGTCTACGCACCCATGGCGATGGCACTCGACTGGTGCGCTACAACGAAAAAGGCGAACGAATATTCCTCGACGACAAAGAGCGCGCCGCAGCAAAACAGAACATTGAGGAAAGACTTGCGAAAGAATGCAAATAATTTAGCTTCCGTAGCTTAGAATCCGCGGCCGAGGAATATTTCGGCACTGAAAATTAAACGTATTTATGCGCTGGGCTGATTTGCTCAACCAGCGAAGAAAACAATATGGTTACTCCGACCGATCAGGTGGGTGGATATACCAACCCGCCGCTGCAAAACCTAGATCGAGCCAACGCATGGCTTGAGACGCTGCCGCGTGACAATTTGGACGCCGCGCGTGCCCATATTTTGCACGTCATGGGCACGTTTTCGCATTCGCGCGAGCTTCTGACTGTCGATGGTGTCAATACACTCCTGCACCTTGACGAAGGTTGTCAGCCGGTGCTGGTTGATATTCTGCGTGAATACCTGCAAAACCCGGGAATTGACAACGCTAAGTCAAACGACTTGTGCCGCGAAATGGATACTATTTACGGCGAACTCGCGGACGCCTATGCGCGATTTATTCGGGTGTACCACGAGACCCGCACCAGTACAAAACAGATCGCGCAATTCATGGCACTGGTGATGGGACGAGCCCTCTTCTGTTTGGGCCATCGTGCGAAATGGAACTTCTTCCGACAGCGTGTGATGGACGAATCTGCATGGACAACGGTGCACACCGTTTATCGTTATGCGGAGATGGACGGATTGTTGTCGACTAAACTTGTGCTGTATTCGCGGCCTTATGAAATACTTAGCACGCCAGGTGCCCTCTATGTAAGAACGGTTATGCTCGATACGATGAGCGGAGGGAATTTTCAACCTACCCAAATTGAAACCGCGGACCATTGGTTAACGTCCTGGAGCGTCACCGGTAGCCCGGATCACGGGTACATTCCAGAGAAACATTTCTACGCGACGAACCTTAACGTTGCATCCGGTGCTCGCCGTGCTCATGCGCCGAAGACTAACGAGGAGAATCGTTACCTCAAGACGGAATACCTCGCGATCGAAATTGGCCGCGCGAAAGATCGTTTGCGCGAAGGCGAGATTCAATTCGGTCTCGGATTCATTGCAAAGCAACCCATCAGTGAATACCTGTCATTGCTTGATCGCTTGCTGATGCTTTGGTCGCCTGAAGCGGTGGCACAAGATCAGCGCGGCGAAAAACGCGTTCCAATCACTGATGAAACGGTGCAGGCCATTCGCGGACTCAATGGTCTTTGCGAGTGCGCGCGACAAGACTATGAAAAAGCCAACGGTCCGATGGAGTTAAATCGCGGCTTATCGCGAGACGAAGAAATGGATTTGCAGGTGTACGGTTTCATCACAGAGCGAACTCGCCAAAAACTACGTTCGCGTCCCTTGGACGCGACGCAACCCATTCCGGCCGTTGAGCAATGGCAATTGCGCGACGAGAGCGTAAACGGCTATGGCGTATCGTTTCCGAGTACGCAATATCGTCATCTCAAACTCGGGACATTGGTCGGATTGAAACGGCGTCGCAGCGAGCGTTGGGTCGTCGGCGTGGTTACTCGTTTGCAAAACAAAAAACATCCGGACGAAAGTCTGGCGGGAATTGAAATTTTTACCCTTGCGCCAGTCATTGTCATCGTCAACGAAGACGTGGCTGCCTCGAACGCCGAGACGAGCCGGTCTTCCTGGGGCTTGTTTATTCCCGGCGACAAGCAAGCGGGTCGCCGCGACAGCCTTGTCATCGACGGCGCCATGTATGCCAACAAAAAGCAAATCCTCATGAGCGCTCGCAATGTTCGTTACGTGGTACAACTCAACAACGTGTTGCGGTCGGGCGAAGGCTGGCACCGCATCGAATTCGAAGTGGTCGGGAAACGCGAAGTCGTTCAGAAGTAGAATTATCGACTTTCTTGTTGTTGAAGTAATTACGAAGCCATGCCCTCATTTGATGTGGGTGCCCTCGGTGAACCTATGTACGAATTCCGTCAAATTCCGGGACAGCCGCGCCAATGCAGCCGCCGCACTGACTACCACGGGGTTTGGCGCCGCCACGCCGCTGCCGCACGCTGAATCGATCCAGCGCTTTTTAGCGCAACAGTTAGCCGCACAATGACAGCCAAACCAAATTCCATTACGCTTTCAACTTAACCTTTACCGACGACCTTCATGAACGCTCCGTTAATTTCGATTCGCCCGCTAACCGCCCCGCAACCGGCGCTGCTCCCAGAAATCCTCGGTTTCGGCCGTCATTTCACTCATCGGATGTTCACTCAAATTTATACGCCGGAGCTCGGTTGGCACAACGCCACGATCGGCCCCTACCAGCCGATCGCCTTGGACCCGGCGAGTTTAGTGTTTCACAGCGGTCAAGCGATTTTCGAAGGGACTAAGGCTTATCCGCGCCCTGACGGCCAATTTAATTTGTTTCGCGTCGAGCAAAATGCGGCGCGATTTAATCGATCCGCGCATCGCTTATCGATGCCGGCGATCGACCCCAACTTCCACATTCATGCCATTAGTGAATTAGTAAAATTGGAAAAGGCGTGGATGCCCTATCAACCCGGTGCGGCGCTCTATATTCGCCCGGTAATGGTGGCAAGCGACCCGACGCTCGAAGTGCGCGCGAGCAAAAATTTTCTGCACTACATCATTCTCAGCCCCGCAAGTCCGTATTTTTCGTCAGGCTCGAAAGCAGTCCGGGTGTTGATTTCGCACGAATACGTGCGCGCCGTGCGTGGCGGCACCGGCGAAGCGAAAACTACGGCGAACTATGCCATTAGCTTGCACGCCATCGAGCAAGCTCGCGCGCAGGGCTATCAACAGGTATTGTGGCTGGATGCGTTGGAACGGCGCTATATCGAGGAAGTGGGCGCGATGAATATCGCGTTTGTCTACGAAGGAAAACATATTAGAACGCCCGAACTGTCGGGCAGCATTTTGCCGGGCATCACACGCGAATCGATTTTGCGACTTGCACCTGATTTAGGTTTCAGCGTGAGCGAAGAACGCATCGATGTTGAAGACGCGCTGAAAGATATCGCCAGCGGAAAAATCACCGAAATATTTGCGATGGGCACGGCAGCGGTGGTCGTTCCTGTCGGCGCCCTCGCGTACAAAGATCGTGACTACGAAGTCAGGAATGCCGACTCCGCGCCCGTCGCGAAGGCGTTGTACAAAGGCTTAACGGACATTCAATACGGCCTCGCGCCGGATCCCTATGGCTGGACGCGTACGGTCACAGTGAAGTAATTACTTCGATAACGCGCTCGGGCGCTAATTGATTCATGCAATTGAAATGCCCGAGCGGGCATTCACGTTTGAAACACGGGCTGCAATCTAAATTCAGTGACAACACTTTCGCGTGAGTTGACAGCGGCGGCGTAAAGCCCGGGCTGCTAGAGCCGAACAACGCGACTTGCGGACGATCGAGCGCAGCAGCGATGTGCATCAGCCCCGAGTCGTTCGTGATAACCAGATCCGCGCTTGCGAGCAAATACACAGCGTCGGCGTAGTTTCGTTTTTCCGCATAGGTCTACAATTTTGCCATTGGTCTTTTCTACAATGGCCTTGCCAACAGGCGCGTCCTTGCTTGATCCCAGCAGGCATAGGCTGAAACCCCGCTCTACAAGCTGATCTCCAAGCATTGCAAAATACTTTTCCGGCCAGCGTTTGGCGGCGCCATACTCTGCGCCGGGACAAAATATTGCAAGTTTGTGGGGTTGATCCATTCCGAAATTTCGCAAAACTTCGATTCGTTTTGCCGCGTCGAAAACCAGTTTCGGATTCGAAACAGGATGCGACGATGCAACGGTTTCTTCCTCTGCAAGCGCAGCAAAACGCTCAACCATCAATGGCGTTTTCGCTTCATCAAGCCGGCGAATATCGTTTAACAATCCCAAGCGAAACTCTCCGCGATAACCGGTACGCAGGGGAATTGCCGCAAAAAAAGGAACCAGAGCAGACTTCAACGAATTCGGCAGAACGATTACTTGATCGTAGTGATTTGCCTTGAGCGCACGGCCAAGATTTCTGCGCGCCGCAAAACCGAGTTCACCATGGGTGAACGGGTTGTCGATGACGTTCGCCACCTGCGGCATAAACGCAAACAGCGGCGCAACCCAAGCCGGTGCGAACATGTCGATTTTTACATTGGGAAATTTTTGGCACAGGCGCGCAAGCATCGGTTGCGCTAACACTGCGTCGCCGATCCACGACGGCGCGACGATCAGAATCCTACTACGTGACAAGCTTATATCGCGTTCCGCAATAAGGGCAAAGCGCTTCACCGGTCGTTTCGATGGCTAAGAAAACGCGCGGATGGGTATTCCACAATTTCATCGACGGCAGCGGACAATGCAACGGCAAATCCGCCGCCACCACGTCGACGAAACGCTGATTCATTTCAGTGGGTTTTACTTGCGTCATCAAACGTAAGCGAGCCAATCGTTGTATTTTTCCGAGCGGCCGTTGACGATATCAAAGAATGCCGACTGCAATTTTTCCGTGATCGGACCGCGTTTGCCGGCGCCAATCACCCGGCCATCGAGCTCGCGAATCGGCGTGACTTCGGCGGCCGTACCGGTGAAAAACGCTTCGTCGGCGATATAGACATCGTCGCGCGTCAAGCGTCGCGTGACGAGACTCAAATTTAAATCTTTCGCCAAGCGATGAATCGTATTACGGGTAATCCCCGTCAGCGCCGACGCGATTTCCGGTTCGTAAATCACACCATCTTTGACGATAAATAAATTTTCACCGGCGCCTTCAGCAACGAAACCGTCCACATCAAGCAACAAACCTTCGTCGTAACCGTGATCCACCGCTTCCATGTTAGCGAGAATCGAGTTCGCGTAAGTCGAGGCGATCTTCGCGCGCGCCATCGTGACATTCACGTGATGGCGTGCAAACGATGAGGTCTTGACACGAATCCCCTTCTCCAATCCATCGGCACCGAGATAAGCACCCCATGGCCACGCGGCGATGGCGACGTGAACCGACGCGCCCTTTGGCGACACACCCATTTTTTCTGAGCCGTAAAACGCAATCGGCCGTACGTAACAGGAATCCAGTTTATTCTCGCGCACCACTTGACGCTGCGCATCCATCAATGTTGCACGATCCCATGGCAACTTCATCATGTAGATGTGCGCGGAATTAAACAACCGGTCGGTGTGTTCCTTTAAACGAAAAATTGCCGTGCCGCGCGCCGTTTTGTAAGCACGCAATCCTTCGAACACCGAGAGGCCATAGTGCAAAGAATGGGTTAGAACGTGGGTGGTCGCATCGCGCCACGGCACCATCTTGCCATCGTACCAAATCAGGCCATCACGGTCTGCCATCGACATCGTAAAACTCCAGCATAAAAAGGAAAATTATAGCCGATTTTCATGCTACCTTTATCCCTCTAACACAATGGGAACCCAACAATGACGCTCAAAGCACTGGCGTTTGACGCCTACGGCACCATATTCAATGTCCACTCCGTAATCGCCCTGTGCGAAGAATTTTTTCCCGGTCGCGGTAGCGTGCTAAGCCAACTTTGGCGAACGAAACAGTTGGAATACACCTGGCTGCGCAGCTTAATGGGCGCCTACGAAGATTTCTGGCAAATCACTGAGTCCGGTCTCGCGTTTGCGTGCGAATCCCTTGGACTTCAATTGACCAGCGAAAAACGCGCGCGACTGATGGAGGCCTATTTGCATTTGACACCCTATCCCGACGTCGCACCGGCACTCAAGCGTTTAAATCACTTACCACTCGCGATTCTGTCCAACGGTGCACCGCGCATGCTCATTGATGTCGTCGAAAATGCCCATCTCAGTGCTGATTTCAAACATCTTCTGAGCGTCGACAGCATGAAAATTTTCAAGCCCCATGCCAGCGTTTATCAGTTGGCTCCCGACACGTTCGGCGTCGCTCCCGAGGAAATTGGCTTCGTTTCATCGAACGGCTGGGATGTTGCCGGTGCCGCGCATTTTGGCTTTCGCACCTTCTGGATTAACCGCAACAAACAACCCACCGAAAAACTCGGGGCGCAGCCCTACCGCATCGTCTCGACGTTGCATGATGTTGCTGACGAGCTTAAAAAAATGAGTTAATATATAAGTTAAATACAATGCTGTAATTAATTGTATCAATTTACTTTTAATTACCTAAAAGGCTTTATGCTGCACGCTGCGCAACATCCGCTTGAAAGCCATTCCGTGGCCCGATCCGCCGCGCCTGAAAACTCGGCCGACAAGATCGGCGACAATAAACTTTCGCGTGATCTGCTGATTTTTGCGGCTGGGCTCATGACCTTCGCAACCATTTTCTGGCTCGCGATTTATTGGTGGATGGGCATCCGCCTCGACAGCACCTTGCCGCTTCTGTGTCAGTTGTTGTCGGCGGTCAGCGTCGCTATCTACTGGAAGACCGGCAATCTCGCTTTTCTGCGGGTATTCCAGCTTTCGCTATTTTTGTTTGTACCGTTCGTCATGCAATGGGCGATCGGCGATTTTGTTTCATCCAGCGGCGTGATGTTGTGGGCGGTGCTCGCACCCATCGGCGCGTTAATCTTTCACGGCGAGAAAGAATCGTTGCCGTGGATCGTCGCCTATTTAATTTTCACCGGCGTTTCCGGCGCGCTTGACTATTACTTGCTGGTCGATCGGCATTTGAAGTTGCCACTACAAATCGTTGCGGTATTTTTCGTACTTAACTTCGCCGCCATATCCACGATCATTTACTACTTGGTGCGTCACTTCATTCGAGAAAAAGCCACCAGCCGTTTAGCCCTCGAAGCTGAGCAAGGACGCTCGGAAAAACTTCTCCTAAATATTTTGCCCGCCCCGATCGCCGAACGCCTAAAGCGCGACGAGCGCACCATCGCTGACGGTTACGCTGACGTGTCGGTGCTATTTGCCGATCTGGTGAATTTCACCAAGCTCTCGGAGGAAATGTCGCCTAATCAAATCGTCGCGCTGCTCAATCAAATTTTTTCTGCCTTCGACGAACTGGCCGAAAAACATGGCTTAGAGAAAATCAAAACCATCGGCGATGCGTACATGGTCGCCGGCGGACTTAATCAGCGTAGCAGCCATGACTACGTCGCAGCAATGGTAGAAATGGCCAACGACATGCACGCCGCCATCACTGAGCTCACCCCACGCGGCCGCGAAGCGTTAGCACTGCGCGTCGGCATCGCCACCGGCCCCGCCGTCGCCGGAGTCATCGGCACGAAAAAATTTATCTACGATTTGTGGGGCGACACCGTCAATATCGCCAGCCGCATTCACGGCGAAGCGGCAATCAACTCAACGCTGGTGGATACGACAACTTATAAGCGGCTGTATACGCGCTTTTCTTTTTCCGAACCGCGGCGCGTTGCGCTTAAGGGGAAAGGCGAATTGCAGGTTTACGAATTGCAGCCTGAGCGTGTAAGCGCGTAGTTGGTGCCCTAAATGTAGGGTGCATTCATGCACCGCTCTTTCGCTTCGGTGTATAAATGCACCCTACCCAAAAAACTAAAACGGCAACTTAAATCCCGCCGGCAAGCCCATTCCCGACGTAAACCCACCCATTTTTTCCTGAGTCAGCGCTTCGGCTTTTCGCACCGCATCGTTCATTGCTGCCGCGACCAAATCTTCCAGCATGTCTTTATCGTCAGCGAGCAAACTCGGATCGATGGTCACGCGCTTGACGTCGTTGCGGCAGGTCATTAACACTTTCACCATGCCGGCGCCGGATTGACCTTCGACTTCGACGGTCGCGAGTTGATCTTGCATTTTTTTCATGTTCTCTTGCATCTGTTGCGCTTGCTTCATCAGATTGCCGAGTCCGCCTTTCATCATGGCTTGGGTTCCTTTAGGTAATGGGTTTGATTGAAGATTCGATTAGCTTTGCATCCATATTCGCCATTAGATCGCGCACGAATGGATCTTGCTCGATGGAGGCGATGGCCTTGGCTTGTTGCTCGCGCTCATTTCGATTGGTGATGGCGGCGAGTGAACTGGTAACGTCACCGACACTGATGCTGAAACGCACACCGGCACCGAAGTGTTGTTCCAACGCGATTTTTAGTTTGTCTTGGAACGCTTTGTCGAGAAGATTTTTGTGCTCTTCTCCGACGGCCAGCTCGAGGTGATTGTCGGTGAATTTTTTCAATTCCGCGTGACTCGCGAGCATGTGCGCCATGCGATTGGATTGCAGCTTGGCCACCAGCGCGAGCCAATCGCCATCGAACTTTGAAATAGCATTGGCCTGCGGAGCAACAGCAGCGCGGTCGCTGGCAGGCATAGGGCTAGCATGCGCACTGGGAGCGGCTCTCCGAGCATCGATCTGCGAACGTTCTGCTGGCTTTGCCAACAACGGTTTTGCAGCCTGTTGGCGCGGAGTAGCGTTTACGTCTTCGGCCGCAAACGCAAACATGCGCATTAGCGTCATCGTAAATCCCGCATATTCATCCGGTGCTAAACCAAAATCGCGACGGCCATTCACGCTGATTTGATAATTGAGTTGCACTTGATCCGGCGTGAATAGTTTCGCCAGCGCATCGATGCGCTCGAAACCCGCCGTCGATTCCGCCAACGCCTCAGGCACGGTCTGTCGCAGCGCAATTTGATGCAGAATCACGCCGAGTTCTTGCAGCCCTTCTTCGAACGACAGCGCGCGTTCTTGCATGCGATCCGCTTCGGCGATCATCGACGGACCATCGTTTTTCGCGAGGGCATCGAGAATGTTAAACAAATAATCGTGATCGACCGCGCCGAGCATCGCCGACACCTGCTCACGCGCAACTTTACCGCCGCTGTAGGCAATCGCCTGATCAAGCAAGCTCAAACTATCGCGCATGCTGCCGCGTGCAGCGCGCGCTAACACTTCAAGCGCGCTCGCTTCGAATTCGATGTTTTCTTCTTTGAGCACATGGGCCAAATGCCCGGCGATGCCGTCGGTCGACATTTGCTTTAGATTAAATTGCAAGCAGCGCGACAGCACCGTCACCGGGACTTTTTGCGGATCGGTCGTCGCCAAAATAAATTTCACATGCTCCGGCGGTTCTTCCAGCGTTTTCAGCATGGAGTTGAACGCCGAGCGCGACAGCATGTGTACCTCGTCGATGATGTAAACCTTAAAGCGACCCGACACCGGCATGTATTGCGCCTGATCGAGCAGCTCGCGCATTTCTTCGACTTTGGTATTGGTCGCCGCGTCGACTTCGAGCATATCGACAAAGCGGCCCTGATCGATTTCCGTGCATGCGCCACATGTGCCGCAAGGCGTCGCAGTGATGCCGGTTTCGCAATTTAACGCTTTGGCGAGGATGCGCGCGATAGTGGTTTTACCGACGCCTCGGGTGCCGGTAAATAGATAGGCGTGGTGCAGCCGCTGCTGGGTCAACGCATTGCTTAAAGCCTTGACCACATGATCTTGACCGACCAATTGGCCAAAGGTCTTAGGCCGCCATTTGCGTGCGAGAACTTGATAACTCATAGGGAGAATTCTAACAGATACCCCTTTCGATCTAGGCCGTTTGCCCCATTTACGTTCGCGCTAGCGAAGCCTATCGTTGAATCAACTTGTGAATTTTTCGTGATCGGCGTGTGACAGCAAATTGGTATCGTGTTTGTAAACATCTGTTAACTGGACTCGATACAAATTGACAACGGAGATTTCGGCACAGGGATTGCTTTAGTTGTAGTGCGGCCGAGCAGACCGCTAACCAAGGAGTCGATATGAGCATCGCACCTGGATTCACGAATCGCCTGATTCATCTTCTCACGGGTTCCGTCCTGGGCCTGTCTATCTCGTTGAATGGCTTTGCAGAAATCGACCGCGCGACGTTGGCACGTCTGAGCGAAAGCTTAGTTAAAGTCCAAGTCTCGAACAACCAAGGCGGGATAGGCATGGGCACCGGTGTGGTTATCGCGCCTGGCAAAGTGATCACCAATTGTCATGTCACAAAAGATGCGGAGCGCATCCAATTGGTGCAAGAAGGCGTGCAATGGGACGTAACAGGAATGGCGCCCGACATGCATCACGATTTATGCCTGCTCACCGTTTCGCGCCTAAATCTGCCTGCGATCAAGATCGGATCGGCCGGCAAACTTAGCGTCGGTGACGAGGTCGCGGCAGGAGGATTTGCGTTTGGTGGCAAAGCGCATTTCAGCCAAGGCAATGTCCATGGTTTATATGCATTCGATAACAGCCGCGTGGTACGCACCAGCGCACAATTCGCGCCGGGCGACAGCGGCGGCGCGCTGATTGATCGCGAAGGGAATCTCGTTGGCATTAACAGCTTTTTCGCCGGCGGATCGGCGAGCTTTTTCGCCGTACCGGTGGATTGGTTTGTCGAACGCATCGCTAACATGCAAGCCTACAAACCTGTTGCGCCAATCGCCGACATGCCATTTTGGTTTCGCGCGACCTTGGCCGAGTTGCCGATGTTCTTACAGGCGGCAAATTTCGAGGCGCGCGGCCAATGGAATGATTTACTGACGCTCACCCAAACCTGGTTACGCAACGAACCGCACCATCCAGAAGCTTGGATCGCGCGCGGCAACGCCCTCAAGCAACTCGGCGACGACAGCGCAGCAAGCCAAGCACACGTCCGCGCTACCACGATTTACGCGATTCTCGAGCAACCCGCTGCACAGAAAATTTGGCAACCGAACGCACTGACCGCGCTGGCCAAGTAGTGACGTAGCGCGTAGGTTTTACGCCTCAAAAAAAGGGGGGGGTGGCGAGCCTAACCCCCGGCACTTGCAGTAAATAGCTGTGGCTGCTTGCTTCCGCACCTGACCCGTTTCACTACGCTGCAATGCGGGGAGGCCCGCCGTTGAGAATAACCGCCTGACCGAAAAACTATTTGTCAGCGCGTGCCGTGATTATACCCGCTACTAGTCGGCTTACCTAAAAGTTGACCATCGATTCAAACTGACTCCACACGAATAAGCAATCGAATGTATTTTACTGCAGCTAATAGGCGTAACGAGCCATGCCCGGAGAGGCGCGCCAATACTCACTGTGCGGGCATATGCTGACCGACTATCCGCGCGTTCGGGATGCTAAGTCTTGATCCGCAAAATGCGCTCGACTTGAACTCTTTGCAGCGCAGAAATTTCATGGCCCATGCGTGCGAGTTCAAGCACCCGCATTGCACGATCACGGCGTGAAGCTAACTGATGTTTAATCAAAATTTTTTGCACCGTTGGCGAACTGATCAAAATACTATTGTGCCTCAACAGTTCCGCCAATTTACAGCAACCCAATAGCGGCCGACTCAATGACACTTCAATTATCTTTGCAGCGATTTCAGGCGGTGTGGTTTGTGGATGCGGCGCGTGATTTGTTGTTGATGTGGTGACGCTGCTAGGCTGATCGAACCAATGATTTCTATTTTTTGAGCGATCGCTCGCTCGAGAGTTAAGAGTGGGCACCGTATTCCCTTCGACGTATTCGCTGACAAATTCAGCCGCAGTATCCGCAGCCCTTGCCGGCGCAAACATGCAGTACATTCCCGCGCGCTACGGACCTCCCCGGCTGAGCCACACCGGGGCCACGTATTGAGCCGCCCGCTAGGCGCTCGGCGCCAGACGCCGGCTCCCAACGCGATTTGGTCGCAATCGTTGCAAAACCGGTCATCACTAAAAACACCGATGACGAATTTGCGCAAACCGGACACGCGACTTCGTCATCGCGCCGCGCGACGGAACGGATAGACTCAAATAGTTCATTGCAATCGACACAGTGATATTCATAAAGCGGCATGTTTCCTCCGATTATTTGCCATTGCGACCCCAATATTGCTTGTCGTTGAGCATGCCTTTTGGCGTGATGTCTTGATCGAAAATGCTCAGTGGAATTGAAACAGTACATGCGCAATTCGGAATATCGACGATGCCACCGATGCGCCCTTCCACTGGCGCGGCAGTGAGCAGCATGTAAGCCTGACTACCGCTAAAGCCAAAATGAGTCAGATAGTCGATCGCTTTTAAGCATGCTTGACGATAGGCAACCGTCGCGTCCATGTAGTAATTTTTACCGTTCTCGACGCTGATGCCTTCGAATGTTATGTAGCGTTCAAACGCCGGCTTAACATTACTTGGCAGGAAAATCGGCGCGGTGATGTTGTACTTCGCCATGCCACCTTTTATTAGATCAAAACCAATATGCGTTGCACCGTCCATTTCGATTGCGCCACAAAATCCAATCTCGCCGTCGCCCTGGGAAAAATGCAAATCGCCCATGCTATAGCCGGCACCCTTGACGTAAACCGGGAAGAAAATGCGCGTGCCGGTAGAAAGATCTTTGATGTCGGTATTGCCACCGTGCTCACGGGGCGGGACCGTGCGACACGCTTCTTTTGCCATGTCGTCGAATTTTTTTCCGCTTACGCCGCGCAATACCGCCGTCTCTGCATGGGGCCCTTTAGCCAAACCCTTTTTGACCAAGGGCGCTTCTCGTTTATTCCATTCGTTGAGTAGATCCCGCGACGGCAACGTTCCCATTAAGCCTGGATGGGTGAGTCCTGGAATACGCACGCCAGGGATATGGCGCGAGGTCGCGAATAGCCCTTTCAAGTCCCAAATCGCTTTATCAGCGTTTGGATAATAGTCACCGAGGAATCCGCCGCCGTTGCTCTTGGCGAACACACCGGAAAATCCGACCTGTGTAATCGGTTTGATGTCGAGCAAATCGACCACCAACAAATCGCCGGGCTCGGCACCTTGAATTTCGAATGGCCCGGTAAGGGGATGGGCACGTGTCAGGTCGATATCACGCACGTCAGCGACGTCATCGTTGTCGAAAATCTGCGCGTCGAGAAAATCTAAGGTTTCGATAATGATTTCTTCGCCAGGTTTGACTGAACCCAAAAACGGCAAATCCGGATGCCAGCGATTGTGGCCGAGCTCAGCTTGTTGTGCCAATGGAACGCCTGGTTTGATCGTGAAGTGTTGCATGCCTTACTCCTTTAAGATTTTTAAAATTTGTTCGCGAGTGAGTTTAAATTACGATTCAAAACGGCGGATATGCCTGAGCCAAGCAACCCGCCTGGTAGCCCCCATTCACGGTCGTATCTTTTATCGTCGTACAGACTTCTTTGACCCAATCAGCACCAGCAAGCACAGTGCCATCGGGCAATGTCCCGCCCGTGGAATCGAATCGGAGCAAACACACTGGGCAGGTTTGAATATCAGGTGTGGCGCGACCACGACCGCCATCAGTAAATCCCTTGTTGCCAAAGCGGTTGTAATGCATGGAGCCGATCATGTTTAAAAGTCCTTTGGTTAAACGGAAAGAAATTGCTTAATCTTGTTGGTATCGACGTTGTCGCGACGAACTTCGTGGATAAAGCGACCGCCCTCGATCACGAAAAGTCGATCCGCTACGTCGAGCGCAAAACTTAAAACTTGCTCGGACACAACGATGGTGATCTCGCGAATTTTGCGAATTTCATTGAGAGCCTTGGCGATGTCCTTAATGATCGACGGCTGAATCCCCTCCGTAGGCTCATCGAGCAGCAGCACTTTAGGATTGGTAACTAACGCACGCGCAATTGCGAGCTGTTGCTGCTGCCCGCCTGAAAGATTGCCTCCTTTGCGCTTGCGCATATCGAAGAGCACCGGGAACAGCGCAAAAATATCCTGCGGAATTTGCTTGTCTTTTGCGTTCTCCAGGCCAGTCTCGAGGTTTTCTTGCACGGTAAGTGTTGGAAAAATCATCCGGCCTTGCGGCACGTAGCCAATGCCGTTCGTTACCCGTTGAAAGCTTTCAGTGTTGGTGATATCCGCGCCATCAACCTTTATCGAGCCCGATCGCGAGGGGAGAATTCCGATCAACGCCTTAAACAGTGTTGTCTTGCCCATGCCATTGCGGCCCATGATGGCAACTGTTTCGTTTTTCTGCGCCACGAAGCTGATTTCGCGAATGGCTTCGCTTTGCCCGTAGTTGACCTTCAATGCGTTTATTTCCAGCATGGCATCAATGTCCTAAATAAACGTCAATCACACGAGGATCGGATTGCACTTTGTCCATGCTCCCTTCGGCAATGACTTTGCCTTGATGCAACACCGTGACTTTGTCGGCGATTTTGCGCACGAACTCCATGTCGTGCTCGATCACGATCATTGAGCGGTCGCGGCTGATACGCTTGAGTAGTTCCGCTGTAAGCTCACGCTCGCGAACACTCATGCCGGCAATGGGTTCATCAAGCATCAATAACTCCGGGTCTTGCATCAACAGCATGCCGATTTCTAACCACTGCTTTTGGCCGTGACTGAGGAGTCCTGCTTCAAGTTGCAGCGATTCTTTCAGCCCGATTTCCTCCGCGATTTCGTGGACTCTAGCGACGACGTCTTCGCTACGTTCAAACATCAAGCATCCGAAAACGCCACGCCCCTTGGGAAATGACAGTTCTAAGTTTTGAAAAACGGATAAGTTCTCGTAAATCGACGGCGTCTGAAATTTGCGCCCAACCCCTGCTCGAACGATGGCGTGCTCGGATAACTTCGTTAGCTCTTTATCCTTAAATTTAACGCTGCCTTTGGTGGCTTTGGTCTTTCCGCAAATCAAATCCAACACGGTTGTTTTGCCTGCGCCATTGGGTCCAATCACGACGCGCAATTCGTTTTTGTCGACGTAAAAACTCAAATCATCAACCGCCTTAAAGCCATCGAACGATACGGTCAAACCTTCGACCGCCAAAATTAGTTCCGCTGCACGCATGGTGATTTAGACTCCCGAAAATTAAACGGCTTGCGGATGGATTGGTTGCAAAGGATCTGCCATTGACTTCGACGTCGGCTCATTCAATGCTTCAGTGCTTTCAGTCGTGCTGCCCGTCACTGGCTCAGCGTGTGGAGGCGGCTTTTTATCGCGACGGCGATCCCACCATTTCTGAACCAATCCCGCCAAGCCATTCGGAAATATCAGAACGACGGAGATAAACAGCGCAGCCATCAAGAACAACCACAGGTCGGGGAACGTTTCCGAGAAGAATGTCTTGCCAAAATTGACCAGGAGCGTGCCGTACACCGCCCCCTCCAGGGACATTCGTCCACCGACGGCGGCGAAAATCACCATCTCGATTGACGGAACAATTCCGACGAAAGACGGCGACATAAATCCCACTTGCAAGGTAAACAGTGCACCACCGATGGCCGAAAGTGCCGCCGACAAGCAAAACACGAAGATCTTGAAGTTTGCTACGTCATATCCCGAAAAACGTACGCGATCTTCCTTGTCGCGCATCGCAAGGAGCAACAAGCCTAGTTTGCTGGAAATCACCCAGCGACAAGCGAGGATTGCAAGGAGTATCAAGCCGACATTGATGAAATACAGTATGTACTTCGCGCTATCGGTTCGAATGTCCCAGCCGTGCAAGGTTTTCAGATCGGTAATGCCGTTTACGCCACCGGTATAGCCTTGCTGGCCGATAATCAGTACCGACAGAATCAACGCAATCGCCTGGGTAATGATGGCGAAGTAGACACCGCCCACGCGGCGCTTGAACATCGCGACACCGATTATGAATGCTAACAAGATCGGCACCGCCAGCATCGCAAAGAGACTAAAACTGAAGCTGTGAAACGGCTCCCAAAACCACGGTAATGCGGTGATCTGGTTCCAATCCATAAAGTCTGGAATGCCGGGCGTTGACTGAATTTTTGTGGTGATCGGATCGGACGCTTCAAGCTTCAGAAACATTGCGATGCAATATCCACCCAGCCCAAAAAAGACGCCCTGCCCCAGGCTCAAGATGCCGCCATAACCCCATAGCATGACTAGGCCAATTGCAATGAACGCGTAGCTTAGATACTTGCCAATCAAATTGAGACGAAAAATATCGACTGTCAAAGGGAACACGGCGATCAGAAGCACCGCAAGAATCGCAAGGTTAAGGGTGCCGCGCCTTCCACCCATAATGTTCTGAAATATCGTTGGCATGCTTTGTTATCCTTTGCTAATCAGCGACGAATCTTGCTGACGAATAGTCCTTGCGGCCGCAACATTAGTACCGTCACGACAAATAGCAGGGTCAATACTTTGGCCATGGAGCCAGTCATGAAAAACTCTGTAATCGATTGGGTCTGGGCTATGCCAAATGCCGACGCAATCGTGCCAAGAAGGCTCGCCGCGCCGCCGAATGTCACGACCAAAAACGCGTCAACGATGTAGAGCGATCCACTGGTCGGTCCGGTCGATCCGATTGTCGTGAATGCTGCGCCAGCAATCCCGGCGATGCCACAGCCAATCGCAAATGTCAGTCGATCCACTTTTTTGGTATTAATGCCGATTGCGTTGCTCATGGTTCGATTCGCCACCGTCGCACGAACACGCAAGCCCCAGCGCGACCGGTACAACATTAGAAAGACGATGCCCGTCACGAGAATAGTCAATCCCATTACAAATAGTCCATTGATAGGAATATCAATCGATTCACTCGGCTTAACAGAACCCATCAACCATTCCGGCAAGGTAGCGCTAACTTCTTTTGCACCAAATGCCGAACGGAAGGTCTGCTGCATGGCTAGACTTAAGCCCCAGGTCGCAAGCAACGTGTCGAGCGGTCGTTTATAGAGGTGCCGAATCAGTAGGTATTCCGCCGCGTAACCAACCAAGAAGGCGATTACAAACGCAACTAAAATCGCAAGCGGAAAATAGTAAGGTTGAAAACCGGGAAAAAACTTCGTCGTCAATTGTGAGCACGCGAAGATCGTGTAGGCGCCGATGGTCATAAATTCGCCATGTGCCATGTTGATCACGCCCATCTGGCCGAAAATGATGGCCAACCCTAATGCCATTAGCAGTAACACGCTAAACAAACTCAGTCCGGCAAATCCTTGCATCGCAACGATGCCGCCGATCTCCGCTGGTGTCATGTTAGTTTCCGATTATTGTTGTGGTTCAACTAAAAAAATGGGGCGAGCAAGGAGGAGGATATGCCCGCCCCGACCACACACTCTATTGATAACCCTTCGGGAAGGGGTTCGGCTCGATCAGATCTGACTCGTACAGAACTTTGTATTGACCGGTTTCCAACGCTTGGCCGATGCGTAACTTACTCCACAAATGATGGTTCTCATGGAGTTTGACGTAGCCTTCGGGCGCGGTCTTTAACTCGATGCCGGGCGACGCTGCGGCCACCTTGTCGATATCAAAACTGCCGGCCTTTTCGACGGTTGCCTTCCACAGCCAAGGACCGAGATAAGCCGCCTGGGTCACGTCGCCGATGACGGCATCCTTGCCCCATCGTTTCTTGAAAGCCGCAACAAATGCCTTGTTATTGGGATTGTCTAGGCTTTGGAAGTATTTCATCGCAGCGTAAAAGCCTTTCACGTTCTCGCCACCGATGCCGAGGATTTCGTCTTCGGTCACGGAAATCGTCAACAACGTTTGCTTGTCTGCCGTGACACCAGCCGCCTTTAGTTGCTTATAGAACGCGACGTTGCTGCCGCCGACGACAATGGCGTAAATGACGTCAGGCTTTTGCAGTTTAATTTTGTTGATCAGCGAATTGAATTGCGTGTGCCCGAGTGGATAATATTCCTCGCCGACCACTTTGAGCTTGAGCACATTCTCGATATGTTTGCGCGCGATCTTGTTCGATGTTCGCGGCCAAATGTAGTCTGAACCGATCAAGAAAAATGTCTTCGCTTTTTTCTCTTTCACCACCCAATCAAGTCCCGCGAGAATTTGTTGCGTTGCTTCTTGACCGGTGTAAATCACGTTCTTCGATTGCTCAAGGCCCTCGTAAAACGTCGGGTAATAGAGCATCCCATTTTCTTTTTCGAAAATTGGCAGAACGGCCTTGCGTGACGCAGATGTCCAGCAACCGAACACCGCGGCCACTTTGTCGTTCACTAATAATTTTTTCGACTTTTCAGCAAACGTTGGCCAGTCGCTCGCGCCGTCCTCGTAGATCACTTTGATCTTGCGTCCGAGCACGCCTCCCATCGCGTTAATCTGCTCGATTGCAAGGGTTTCGGCTTGAATCGATCCGGTCTCACTGATCGCCATCGTGCCGGTTTTTGAATGCAAATCGCCAACCGTGACTTCCGTATCTGTCACCGCGAGTCCCGTGGTATTGACTTTTGCCGTTGGAAAATCCGCGCTGTTCGCCGGTAACACGAACAGCGTGGACATAGCTGCGACGAACATGCTTCTCATCAACGGTTTTTTTACTCCAAGACGCAAAAGATCCATCATTTTCTTTTTTCCTTTCGAGAAACTAAAAATAAGCACTGCTTTAGACGATCAAATAATTCCAATCGCGACCATCACAATTGAGTAATGGCAAAAGGTGTGCCAAGAAAAATCGGGGATCTCGAAACGACTAGACCGCACTTGAACAACGTGCCGTTTTGAGTGAACTACAAGAGGTATATCAAGATGTTACGAATTGCCGTGGGCTGCGCTTTTTGTATCGAAAACGAATGTTACCGAACGAGAATAGCGACTTATTTGTGTTTCATCAAACTACCGAGGCACTAAAATGTCACGCCTCGGCTCTATAAACAAGCATGATCTACTAAGCTTAGTAGCGTGCGTCATCAACTTTGAACTACATGCACTCAGTAGGCGGCGCGATTCCGTGCCCGACGCTCGATGCACTTCGAGAAACACGCATAACCGACCTTCGTTTACGGATCAACGTCTAGATTCGGGTGCGCTCTATCGATGCGTCAAGCGCCGCGACCATTGCGTTTCGTCTTCTACATCTTGCGCATGACAGGGAATTCGGCTCCCGCGACTTGCAGTTCTCGAGAGCAAATTTACCGGACGCGTAATAGCAAGGCGATTGCTTACCGACCTTCACATCAGAGCAAAAAGACCGACAAATCCCTCAGTAGCCTTCCGTTTTACAACGCAAGTTCGCAGGGAAACGCGATTTTTCATGCCCGACCTGACCTGGGTTAAATATGTTTGGTCAGATCAGTTATCCGCCGCCGATTGTTCCGGCAAACAATTTGTCATACGCAGCCAATAAGGATTGATGCATGGGACTGCCTTCCATATCGGCGCCCAAGATATCTAGGCCAAAGAATCGCTCGCTCCGATCAAGCAGGGCTTGCGCTTGGCGGACCGTTTGTTCGCCATAGAGTAGGTTTAGTGACCGGCGATAGTTGTCGACATCATTCAAATCCAATAGGCTTTCGATACAGCGATACACGAGTCGGCGCGCAGGATTTAATTGTTGATAGTGGCGGATCCAATCGCAGCCGTCGCGTGTTGCTTCTTCATCGCCGATGGCCAGCGCTAATAAGGTCTTGAGTTCACCAATGCGCAGTTCCTTCCACACCGTACCGACCGGCACCGCGAGGCCCAAAATTTCCCACAATGGCCGGTCGTCGTTCAAATTCACGGTTTGTAATTCAGCCAACAGTGACTTTGATTCACTGTCACTTAGACTGGGCAGTTTTACCAGCATTGGGCGAATGGAATTTCCGACGCTGTTGTTTTCCCATTCCAGATCTTCCACCGGATAAATTTCGGACATGCCGGGAACGAGAATGCGGCAGCTATAGGCACCTTGCTCGCTGAAATCCGCAACATACATGTCTTTTCCTTCAGCCTTCACGCAGTCGCATAACCAGTCATAATCTTCTGCGGTAGTCGTGCTGAAATTCCAATCGACGAACGCAAAGTCGGGTTTGTCACCGAGAAAATTCCAGCTAATCACGCCGCTGGAATCAACAAAGTGAATTTCCAAATTGGATGCCATGGAAATTTCGTCCATATCGAAGCCGGGTTCGGAAAAGCCTTCCAACGACTCCAGCGCTCGGCCTTGTAAAAGTTCGGTGAGCGCGCGTTCCAGCGCAATCTCAAAACGCGGATGCGCGCCAAAGCTGGCAAAACAACCCTGATCTTTTGGATGCAACAGCGTCACGTTCATCACCGGGTAGCGCCCACCGAGCGACGCATCGCGTACCAAAATCCCGAAACCTGCTTCGCGCAAACCCTTGATGCCGGCGGCAATGCCCGGATAACGGGCGATTACCGCGTCCGGCACTTCGGGCAGACACAAGCCTTCGCCGATGATGCGGTTTTTGATATTACGCTCAAAAATCTCCGACAACGCCTGGCTGCGTGCTTCCATCATGGTGTTGCCTGCTGCCATGCCGTTGCTGACATACAGATTTCCGATGATATTGACCGGTATCCAGGTTTGCGCACCATCGCGTAATCGAGTGTACGGTAGAGCACAAATGCCGCGTGGCACATTGCCGGAGTTAAGGTCGACCAGCACGGAATCTTCGAATTTCCCCCTCTGGGTTGTAAAACGCGTGCAATTCGGAATTGAGCATTTCGATCGGCCATTTGCCGTCCGGCGTCGGCGCAAACCAGCGCTCTTGCGGAATAATGGACAAAAGACCGATTGGCGCGGGATTCGCCGAGATAGAAATGGGTCCAGAAATAATGCGTATTTAATCGTTCAAAAAATTCACCCAATGCACTTGCGCGCGCCGCTAATTTGGTCGCGCCCTTGCCATTGGCAAAGAGCATCGGGCACTCTTGATCGCGGACATGAACCGACCAGATGGACTCGACTGGATTTAGCCATGACGATTCATCCAAATTAAATCCACGCGCGGTGAGCTTGTGTTGCATGGTATGGATGGTTGATTCCAGCGAGGCATCTTTGCCCGGGATGAAGCTTTCGGTTTGCATGGGTTAGTTAAGCTCAATAAGTGAAAGGGATGAAGGACGACGATATGTTTCGTCGGTGCGACAATAGCATGACCTTCGGTTGGACGCTTCGGCGCGCGTTTGATCGCAATTTATTCGGCTACTTCACGATCGCGATATAACGATCCTGGAGCGCTGAGCGGGCACGTAAGGTTAGGACGTCCAATTTCAATCCACAAATTAGCGATCGCCGCGAAGGTCGCCGCCAAACGCACGGATCGATCCGATTGCTATCATTTTAAATTAACGCTATCGTATAGATATCGAATTGTCGGAATGATAGCTATGGCCGCCGTAACCATCAGAAATTTGCCGGACGAAACGTTGCGCGCTCTCAAGAAACGCGCGGAACAGCGCGGTCGCAGCACTGAGGCCGAAATGCGCGTGATCTTACAGGATGCAGTGCGCCCGCAACTTGGCATCGGGACGGTACTAGCGGAAATCGGTAGAAAACATGGCGGCGTTGAATTTCCGAAGACTCGTCGGCGCAGTCCGGTGCGGCCGGTGATCCGTGAATCATGATTATTCTGGATACGAATCTGGTCTGCGAACCCTTGAAACCGAAGCCTGATGCAGAAGTGTTGGCTTGGTTGGATCGGCAAGCGCCGGAAACACTCTACCTCACCTCCATTACTTTAGCCGAGCTGCAGGCGGGCATTGAGATATTGCCCGTTGGGAAACGTCGCAATGCATTGCAGCAGGCGACGACAGAAATAGTCGCCCAGTTCGTAGGGCGAGTCCTATCGTTTGATCAGGAAAGTGCACATGCGTTTGGCCGCGTCTTCGCTGACACTCAAGTAGCCGGCAATCCGATTCACTTTGGCGACTGCGCGATCGCAGCAATAACCATCAGTCGCGGGTTCGCGCTAGCGACCCGCAATGTGCGGGACTACAAGGGTGCAGGCATCGAATTGATTAACCCGTGGAATGCGCCCTAATGCAAATCGTGTTGATGCCATGCCTCTTGCCTCTACCGAGTCACTTGCGCCTGTCTGATTCGCTCGCGTAGATCAACAATGTCTTTACGTTGACCACGCACGCGGAAAAATGCCCCTGCCGCATCAGCGCGTTCCTCTAACACCTCGCATAAAGCGAATAGATCGCCGCGCAATTGCTGCGTCGACCAGGGCAGGAACAACTCGGCTATCAACAGATGCCGCGCAAAAAACGCACGGATTACCCGGTGTAGTTTCGCGATGTCATTCGTGTCGACGGCGCTCATCACGATGCACTTGGGGAATTGTGCACGCAATTCTTTCGCGCGTATTGCCTGCGCTTTTGCATCGCCGACTTGGTCGATCTTATTGAACACGCGCAAGCGCGGCACCTTGCCCGCATCAATTTCCTCAAGCACAGTCTCCGTCACCTCGATCTGGCGCTCAAAACCAGGGTCACTGGCATCGATCACATGCAGTAGCAACGACGCCTCAGCCGCTTCTTCGAGCGTCGATTTGAACGAGGCGACAAGATCGTGCGGTAAGTTTTTGATGAAGCCCACGGTGTCGCTCACCAGGACGCGCGGGATGCCCTCGGGCAACAGCGCCCGCACGGTGGTATCGAGGGTCGCGAACAGCTTGTCTGCGACCAACACGTCGCTCCCCGTCAGCGCGCGCATCAGGGTGGACTTGCCCGCGTTGGTATAGCCGATCAGCGCCACGTGTGCGAGGCTCTGGCTTTCCTGGCGCCGCGCGCGCTGCGTCTGGCGCTCTAGGTCGAAGGCAATGATTTCCTGCTTTAACTCCGCAATGCGGTCGCGTATCTTGGCGCGCTCTGCCTCACCGCCACCTTCACCGGCGCCGCGGCCGCCGATGCCGCTGCGCTGCCGCCCTTGTGGCCCGGCCAGCTTAGCCGCATCACGCAAGCGCGGCGCTAGGTAACGCAAGCGCGCGATCTCGACCTGCGCGCGCGCCGCGTTGGAGCGCGCGTGGCGGTGAAAGATTTCGAGAATCACCATGGTTCGATCCATTACGTCGCAGCCGATCTCGTTTTCGAGATGGCGCGCCTGCGACGGCGAAATCTCGTGGTCCACCAGCACGAAATCCGCCCGGTGTTGGTTGGTGTCGGCCAATGCTTTTGCGGTTTCACGCGCCACGACCACACCATGGCGTTCAATGCGTCGTTCGGCGCTGGTCGCTGCGCGTTTCGGTGCGACGGGCGCCTCCTGCTGCGCATCGTCAGATTGAGCCGCCTCCCCCTGCACAAAACGCCGCATCTCCTCACGCTTGCCGACGCCCAGGTACGCTGCCGAATCAAAACGGGCGCGCTTTTGCGTAAACGTGGCGACCACCTCGAAACCCAGGGTTTTGGCCAGTTCACGCAGCTCGTCCAACGACGCCTCAAGCTCGGCGTCGCTTACCGTCGGGAGCTGTACGGCCGCGACGACAGCGCGCTGCGGGGTGACTTTGACTTCTTTGTACATTCGGAGCGGACTTTTCCTTTGTGGTTGAACGCGAATGGTACGCCAATGCAGTACCGTTCGCCCGGAACACCGAATTAATGTAGCTTCAAGTGATTCGTCCTTACTCGCACAACGTCCCTTCAATGAGAGGCGAAGTTTGCGTTTGGAGTTGCTCGTGCAAAATTACCGCAGGGAAAATCAATGGGCGTGGTTAAACACTCATTGACCTTGGTGCAAGTTTACGTCGTCAGTCTGTCTGGATCGACCCAAACTGACGAAATGCGCAAGATTACAGATTTCTGGATGCTGATTTCTGGGTACAACCCCACTGCCAGCCGCGCGCACTTTAATATTGAGACATAACCCATTGAATATCTGGAGGCGGGGGTCGGAATCGAACCGGCGTAGACGGCTTTGCAGGCCGCTGCATAGCTATAATATTCATACATTTACAGACTTATCCACCCGGATAACCACCCCTGGCGAAATATTTCCTCGTGAACGGGTCATTATTGTCAAACCACGATCATATACTGCCCCCTTCCACGTCTCAAAACGCGCAGAAGGGCGAACTCAATGTCAGTTGGATCTTTTGGCCATTTCCAATTTCCCATAGTCGAACATGTGAATCGACACTCGTCTTGTTTGCTGAGTGAAATCGAGATACAATGTGTCTCAATTGTGAAAGGAATTCAATATGGCTACGACCGCAATGGTCCACGTCCGTGTGGACGAAGAAATCAAGGTACAGGCCACCGAGACGCTTGCCGCAATGGGTTTGTCCGTGTCTGACGCCGTCCGCGTGTTTTTGATGCGCGTGGTCGCCGAGCAGCAGATGCCGTTCGCGCTCAAAGCACCGAACGCCGAAACGCGCGCCGCAATGGCTGAGGCCAACGAGATTGCACGTACGCGCCGCGCTCGCTTTGGTACGGCGACTGAACTATTCGATGACCTCGAAAAGAAGCGCCGCAAGTAAACGTGCCCTGCTGCCGCGCGCGGCGGACTATGCAAAGGCGTTCCAGAAGGATTGGGAGCGGTTGTCTCGGTCAGGCCGGTACGACATGAACCGGCTCAAGGAGGCCATGTTGCTGTTAATTGCCAACGAGGGCCCATTCGGGCCCGAGTGGCTTGATCATCCATTGGGCGGCGATTGGGAGGGGCATCGGGAATGCCATATCGGCGGGGACTTTCTGCTGGTATATAAACTCGACGACAGCGGAAAACACGGCCTGATCATTTTTGTACGCGCAGGAACACACTCCGATCTGTTCGAATAAGGTTTTCCGCATTGTTCCTTTATTGAATAATTGGAGGCGGTGGAACGAAATCGAACCGGTGTTCACAACGTTGCAGGCCGCTACATATTTATACACTTACAGACTTATCCCCCCAATAACCACCCCGACTCTTCTTTCGCCATTCGCCCGCGTCTTTTGCGTTGAATGCTGATACAGATTTCTGTATCATTTCGTTATGAAAACGACCCTTAACCTAAACGATGATCTCGTTGCTCAGGCAAAAGCAGTGGCGACAAAAGAACGCATTACATTGACCAAGATGATTGAAGAAGGACTCGTTTTACGTCTGCGTCGACGCCGAAACCGCCCTGCCCGCAAGCTCACGGAATTGCCTGTCTCGTCTAAGCGCGGTGGATTACGTTCCGGGATCGACGCCACAAGTAATCAATCGCTGCTTGATGCAGCCGATGCATGACCCCTGACGTTAATCTCCTCGTTGCCGCTTTTCGCGGCGATCACTCACACCATCGAGTTGCGCGAAATTGGCTTACGCAAGCGCGAGAAGCGTGTGCAGAAGGACGTCATTCGCTGGTCTTGTTGCCGATGGTCGTGACAGCGTTTCTTAGGCTCGTCACCAATAATCGCGTTTTCACAAACCCAGACACTATGGCGGATGCAATTGCCTTCTTGGACGCCGTTGTAGACTCACCAGATGTGGAGTTAGGTGTTTGCGGCGCCGAGTGGCCTGCGCTGCGCACGACCCTACTTCGGCTCGCACTCAAAGGTAATCTCGTTACCGATGCTTGGATTGCTGCGGCGGTTCAAGCTAAATCGGAGCACTTAGTTACATTTGATCGCGATTTCGTTCGGCTACTTCCCGCTCGCGATGTAACAATACTTGAGCTCTGATCCGGTGGCGCAGCGCCGACACCTTTCCTGAGTCCACGAACCAATAGTTCGCGGCTGGCTTGAAAATTTGAGTGTTTTCGCGCGTGTTCCAAATCGTTGCCACCGGAACTCGCCTCGTGTAGCCCGACTGTTATGTCCGAGTTTTTTGTTGAACGGAGAGTTTCAATTTCTTTGCCGACAAAATTCGCTGAATGGCAAAAACACCATTTAAACTGCGCGCTGAAATTTTCGCTCGCTATCGAAACGGCCATAAAGCGGAAATTCAATAATCAAAACTGACTGCCTAAAACCCGCCATTTGGAAGCGATTACAAGTCGGTAGGCCCCGAAAGAGAAATTCGTACCAGCGCCCACTTCGTCGAGATTCCACAAACCAACCATCGCAAGCACCCTCGACGGGAAGAGTCGAATTAATGTGAAGAAGATAAGCCCGCGCTGCAGGCGCAGTATCTCGGACGAAAGCTTCGTGCCGGCTCACGAGGTCTCCGTTGCCGGAACTTCTCCGGACGCGGATACTCAATGCTGTTGACACAAGTAAATTTAGTGTCAAATGCTGTGCTCTAATGTCTCAAGCTTTTTGGGTTGCGAGTACTCCGTCAGTCTTTGAAACCACATCACCTCAACAAAGTCACCACTGATAACCAGATGCTCATCGTGTAGGGCTGCCAGAAAGGCTTCTTTGCCATCCTTTGCGGAAAGAATGGCATACCCCTTGGCAGCATCTCTAAAAGTCATGGTGAACTTCGGATTGCTAGTGAGTCCAGCGCTAGAGCTCACCTCGATCTCGCCCTGTATTTTCAGACGGGCTCAACGCTCGAGTGCGACCTTGACGGTCACTGACAGGCCAGGGCGCAGTCGGTCCAGACCGGCCTGCTTCGGCTCGAAGCGAATCCGCACCGGCACCCGCTGCACAATCTTTGTGAAGTTGCCGGTACCCGGCTCGAACGGCAGAAGCGCGAAGCGCGAGCCGGATCCGGGCGCCAAGCTATCGACGGTGCCCGTGAACGCGAGATCGGGGAAGGCGTCGACTTTGATTTGTGCCCGTTGGCCGGGACGCATGCGGCCGGTCTGAGTTTCCTTAAAGTTTGCGGTGACGTAGAGTGCATGCAACGGTACCAGCATTAGCAAGCGCGTGCCTGGTTGGACATAGTCGCCTTGCTGTACCTGGCGGTTGCCAACTACGCCGTCGACGGGCGCGACGATTACCGCATGTCGCTGCTCCTGCCGCGCAAGATCGAGCATCGCACGGGCGCGCTCTACGTTTGCTTCGGCCTTCTGCAGCGCAGAATGTAGCGTTGCGCGCTTTGCCTGCGTCACCTTTGCCGAGTGGCGCGAAACACCTAACAACGCAATGCTCCGGGTAACATCGGCTTGCCCGGTGATCGCGGCAGCACGATACGCATCGCCTGCGCTCGCAGCAACAAAGCTGCGAGCCACGAGGTCTTCGTAACGCTTGCGATCGGCCAACGCGCGTTCGGCTTGCGCCTTGGCCGCGCGGATCGAACTCTCGGCCGCACGCACATTGGAAGCGGCCAGCTGCTCTTCCGCGTCCAAGCTAACCAAGGCGGCTCTTGCCGAAGCTACACCGGCAACAGCGTCTGCCAGTTCGGCAGTTGCTGTAGCGCCGCGCGCGTCGAATTCCTCCGGATCAATCTTCACTAGCGGCTCACCGGCATGGACGGCCTGATTGTCCTGCACCAGCACCTGCGCAACTAAACCGCGCACCTTAGGCGCAACGGTCGTGGCGTCGGCGCTGATGTACGCGGAATCGGTGGATTGCGTCGAAGCCGGCGCAAGAATATAGATGGCGCCTGCGATCGCCGCGGCGATCGCGCATGCACCCACAATTAACGTTCGATGTGCGGGCAGTGAGAAGCGCATCGTCGCCTTAGGAGTGGGCTGGGGTCGAGTTCTTCGGTAATCGTGTGCCGGATTGCTGTCTTGGTCGTGCTCATGTGCCACAACCGCGAGCGGAGGGCGGGACATTTACCTGTTTCTTGCTATTCATTGTATGATGCACATAATATAAACGCGATAATACATTAGGAGCCTAACTTGTCAAGCACGCCTGTGCTTGAGATCCTTCATATGATTTCGATAATTTTTAAAGCACAACTTACCCGATAGTAGAAACAGATCATGAACGAGACCACCGCGGCGCAGAACGACATCGCTGATCCGGCGACAATGCCAACCGCGCGCAAGTATCTCATTTTCGGCGTGATGGCCTTCGGTCAGTTCATGGCGCAGATCGACATTCAAATCGTTGCTGCCTCCTTGAACGAGGTGCAGGCTGGCCTGTCTGCCGGACCGGACGAGATGAGCTGGGTCCAGACGGCTTATCTCATAGCGGAACTGGTGATGATTCCCTTCTCCGCATTTCTTACCCAAGCGATGTCGACGCGCTGGTTGTTCGCGGCGTCTGCGGGGCTGTTCACGCTGTGCAGCGTGCTGTGCGGACTCGCCTGGAGCATCGAATCCATGACGGTGTTCCGCGCGCTGCAGGGTTTCACCGGCGGCGCGATGATCCCGACGGTATTCGTGGTCGGCTTCATGCTTTTTTCCGGTAAACAGCGGGCGATGATCCCGGCGATTCTCGGTCTGGTTTCGGTGCTCGCGCCGACGCTCGGCCCTACGGTCGGTGGGCTCATCACCGAGTATATTAACTGGCGCTGGATATTCTTCATCAATATCGTCCCCGGCATCGCCGTCACCGCGCTGGCGATTCGCTTCCTGCGCGTCGATCGGGCCGACCCAGCCATGCTGCGGCGTATCGATTGGCTGCACCTCCTCGCGATGGCGGTGTTCCTAGGTGGCCTACAGTACGTGCTGGAGGAAGGCCCGCGGCTCGATTGGTTCGGCGATAGCACTATCATGATCAGCGCCTGGGTGTCACTGGTCGCATTCGTGCTTTTCCTGGAGCGCACTTTCTTCTCCGCCACTCCGATTATTAAGCTGACCCCCTTTCGCCGGCCCAGCTTCGTCTTCGCCTGCGTGTTTAACCTAGTGATCGGCTTCGGTATGTTTGCCTCGACCTATCTGATTCCGGTCTTCCTGGGCCGAGTAGCTGGCTTCAATAGCCTGCAGATTGGCACGACAGTATTCGTTGTCGGGTTGGCGCAGATCGTCAGCACGATGATCGCGGCACCGCTTTCTCAGAAGATCGACAGCCGCTTCATCATTGCCGTCGGATTGCCGCTATTCGCCTTCAGCCTATGGCTCACCTCCCAGGTGACATCGCAGTGGGGCTTCGCCGAGTTCCTGGTCCCGCAGCTCCTACGCGGACTGTCGTTGATGTTGTGCATCGTGCCGAGTGTCAGCTTGGCGCTGGCTGGGTTCGGCGGTGTGGAGTTGCGCTATGCCTCTGGCCTGTTCAATCTGATGCGCCCTCTCGGCGGCGCCATTGGAATCGCGTTGGTCAACACCGCATTGCAGGATAATACGCGCGTCGCTATGGCACGTTTCGGTGAGACGCTGGGGCACTCCGCGCGCGTATTCAATGACGCGATCGCCGGCATGACGCAGCGGCTGGCAACCGTCACGCCCGACCCAGCGCAGGCTCTGCTGGAAGCGCAAGGCATCATCACGCGATCCATCAGCCGGCAGGCCGTCACGGTTGCGTTCGACGACGTCTTCCGTGTGATGTGTTGGATGTTCGTGGCGGCCATGCTGATGGTGCCATTCGCTAAACGCAGCTCAGGCAATGTTAAGCCATCGCCCGCCGACTCTCACTGAAATCGCCAAGCCATGTCTGCAATGGACTCCACGTTGGCGCAGTTGATATGATGATACTTATTGCAATGGGAGGTTAGCGTGCGTTACGTTCTTGAACACAAACAACTGACACGCAAGAAGGTTGTGCGTGAGGCCGCCATTGCGATACGTGAACACGGGCCAGATCGCATCGGCATTGCCAGCCTGATGGCAAAAGCCGGGCTTACCCACGGGGGTTTCTACGCTCACTTCAAGTCCAAGGATGAACTCGTGGCCGAAGCGATCTCGCACATGTTCGATGAACGCTATGAGGCCTTTCTGAAGCACATGGAAGGCGTGGAGCCCGCGCGGGGGCTTGCGGCATTTGTTGATCGCTACCTGAGCGTGCGTCTTCGCAATCGACCGAACGAAGGCTGTCCGTTACCAAGCCTTTCCGGCGATCTCGCGCGCATGCCGGCCGCTGCGCGCAAGCGGTTCGAGGCCGGCACGCGCCGGCTCACTGACTCGATCGCCGACAAGCTACGGGCGATAAAGCGCCCGCATCCCGACGCACTCGCGGCGTCCGTACTCTCCGAGATGGTAGGTGCGATGGCGATTGCGCGCGCCATGTCAGACAGCGCGCGGTCGGAGCAGATTCTCAAGGATACTCGCGACAGCGTTAAGGCGCGCATGGGACTAGCGAAATTTAATATTTAATTCACGAGCAATTCTAAGCAACACTTTTATGCATCCAGGCACGACGAATTTTCCTGTTCAGTCGATACAGTTAAATCTTGTGATCCAATTACCTCACTTTTTTTGGTTGCAAGTATTCCGTCAGTCCTTGAAACCACATCACCTCAACGAAATCACCACTGATAACCAGGTCCTCATCGTGCAGGGCTGCCAGAAAGGCTTCTTTGCTATCCTTAGCGGAAAGAATGGCAAACCCCTTGGCAGCATCTTTAAAAGTCATGGTGAACTTCGGATTGCCCGTGAGTCCGGCAATAGAGCTCACTTTGCCATTTTTGATGCTGAAATGACGGCCAATTCCGTCGACGGTTTGAATCTGAAATACAAGATCTTTTCCTGCCACATACTTGGCGCATGCGGGGCTTTTTTTGACTGCTCTTTGTAGCAGTTTGGTCAAGGCCCATAGTAAGAATTTGAACTTCAGCATGATGGTTTGCTTTCTTTAAATTTGCCTCGTGCGTCTCGAATACGTTCTACTCGCCAAGAAATTGGATGGCGTGCTTCAAGAACCGCTCAGGGTACTGGAATTGAGGTGCGTGGCCGGCATCCGGGTAGATGAACAACTGCGCATTCGGGATGTTCTGGGACATATACCAGGAATTGACTGACGGAATCATCACGTCATTCGTTCCGTTCAGGATGAACGTCGGCTGCTTGATTTCGCGCAAATGCGCGAACGGCGCTTTGGGATCCAGTTTCGGCAAGTAGTACATGTTTGCCTCGATCTGGGCCTGTATCACTGCGGGGGAACTGGGTGGATCTTGATCCACGCGCTGGTGACGGCGCTTCCAGAAGTCGTGTCCGGCCTGTTTCGCGGCCTCGGATCGGCCGAAGAAAAGGAACAAGATATCGTCCACTGTCGGAACGGGTCGCGGCGCCGCTTCCAGCACACCGGGATCCGAATCCGGATTCCCGCCGCGTGGCCCGGTTCCCAGCAGCATGAGCTTGCGAACCAAATCGGGATGGCGTCGGGTGAGATCCTGAGCCTGAAAGCCACCAAGCGAGAAACCCAATACATCAATCCTGCGAAGTCCAAGTGCTCGAATGACCGCCGCCGCGTCATCGGCCATATGTTCAATTCGGGTACGAGGCTTACCGGAAGTCGATGCAATTCCGCGACCGTTGTACAGGATCACCTCGCGCCCTGCGGCTAAACCGTCCGTCATGAGCGGGTCCCAATGGTCCATTCCACCACGGAAATGTTGCAGGAAGAACAATGGCGGTTGGTCCGTCGTATTATTGCCCCAGCGGCGATAGGCGAACTTGTCGCCATCGAATTCCACGAAGCGGGTCGGGGCGGTGAGATGTGTATCGGTCATATCGGAATCTTTCTGTGATTGAGAGAGAACTGCGTGCACAGGCTATCGCGCGAGGAATGCAAGCGACTTCAGGACGAAGTCGTCATGGAACTGAAACACTGCGCCATGACCGGCATCGGGATAGATGATGAGCTCGCTGTTGGGAAGCCGCCGCGCAAGGTCGTGGGTGTTCTTCGTCGGAACCATCCGATCATCGTCACCATTGACCACGAGCACGGGATGCTTTACGACGGACAGATCCATAGGTTTTTTAGAGCCCCAAACGCGCAAAGCCGTTAGTTGCGCCATAAACGCGCTGCACAGCTGATTTCTTTGTCACGGTTTTCCGAGCGTTCTTTCAAACGCGCCAGAAACGCTTTACCTGCCTCGATGCCGCTAGGCGTGCGTGTGAAGAACAGGAACTGCTTGGGATCCTGACCCGTAAAGAAGCCCCGCAGCATGTCGTAAACGGTCACGCCCGCCACTGAACTGATCCCTGCGCCGCCAGCTGGACCTGTCCCCGCGAGAATCATCTTGCGGACGAGTTGCGGCTCCTTCAGCACCATTTCCTGGGCGATCATTCCACCCAGCGAAAACCCCAACAGGTCGACCTGCTTGAATCCCATGGCTTTGATGAAGGTGATGGCATCGTCTCGCCATTTGCTCCATCGAATTCGACGGCTGAGCCGCTGGATGCCCCGATGCCGCGGTTGTCGAATGCGATCACATGATGCTTCGCGGCAATGCCATCCACGATCCGGGGGTCCCAGTTGTCTAGCACTGCGGCGAGGTGGACGAGGAAAACCACCGGCGTGCCACCATTGCTCTTCCCAAGCTCGCGGTACGCAAAGTTCACGCCGCCTGCCGTGATGGTTTGCGTTGGAACGTTCGACCAGTTGCGCCCCGACTCTTGACTGACTGGCGGTGTACTTGTCTTCGCGCCATCGTTCGCGTGAAAAACGCAGGATGACATGAGTGGCGCTGCCAGAGCGAACGCCAAGACAGCTGTTTTCAGTTGATTGCGCATTGCATGGATCTCCAGTGTTTAGAATCAGTGGATAAAGGGAAAACTGCAGCCGTGGCCGCCTGTCAACTTGGGCAAGGTGTCTGTGTCTTTTTGCACAACTGCGAGAGGACACCTGTGCCGATTTCTACGAGGTTGGCATTGCGGCAAACACGCGGAGGGCTGGCTCACTGTCAGGCCCGCATGCGTTGGGTGCGGTACGTGCCCCAACTGCTTTTCAGCAGGCTTTTGAGAAACGCCATCAGGCCGCTTTCGTTAGGGCGAGGATTGCCGCCCTCCGCGATTCGCCTGAGCTGCCGCGTGTACCACAGAATTTCCATGATGCCCATGCGGTCCACCGGCTTGATTCCGGTCGTGATCGGCCGCACACGATGCGGGCTGTCACGACCTTGCAGCAAGGCGACAGGGGCGTCCGGATCGATGGCCATCAACCGCGCCAGGCCGACGATGTCGAGTGCGCCGGAGCGCAATGCGGCGTTCATACCGTCGGCAGTACGGAAGCCGCCGGTAACCATCAGTGGCACTCGCACCGTTGCACGGACTTTTTCCGCGAACTCCAAAAAGTAGGCTTCGCGCGCTGCCGTTGTGGCCTTTTTCGGTTGTTGAAAGGCACCACTCATTGCCGGCGCTTCGTAGGTGCCACCAGAAATCTCGATTAAGTCGACGCCGGCTTCCTCAAGCGCATGGATGGTGGCTATCGACTCTTGCTCGGTGAAGCCGCCGCGCTGGAAGTCGGCCGAGTTGAGCTTGATGCCCACCGGAAAGTCGGCACCGACCTGGCGGCGGATCTCAGCGTAGACGGCCATGACGAAGCGACGCCGGTTCTCCGGACTGCCACCCCATTCGTCGGTGCGGTGATTGTGATGGGGCGACAAGAACTGACTGACCAGATAGCCGTGGGCACCGTGGATCTGCACGCCACTGAAGCCGGCCTTTTTGCAGATGGCCGCACTGCGCCCGAAGCGCTGGATAATGTCTTGGATCTCGGCGGTAGTGACTTCGCGTGGCGTTTCAAAGAACGCCGCCATGTCTTCGCGGAACGGAATGGCAGACGGCGAGAGGTTGCTGGCGTTCAGTCCCTTAGGCGACTGTTTGCCAGGATGGTTGAGTTGCACCCACAGCGCCGCGCCCTGGCCGGTGGCTGCGCTGGCCCATTGCCGCAGGATAGGTAGATCGGGTTCGTCCTCGATCACCACGTTGCCGGGCTCACCCAGCGCGCGCCGGTCGATCATCACATTACCGGTGAGCAACAGTCCGATACCCGAGGCGGCCCAACGCCTATACAACTCGACGAGCATGGGTGTCGCATGGTTGTCGTAGGTGCCGAGTGTCTCGCTCATAGATGACTTAGCTAGACGGTTGCGCAGCACGCTACCGTTGGCCAGGCGCAAAGGTTGAGCCAGCAGGTTGATCTCAAACGAGTGGGGCTGGGTGGACATAGTTCCTCCGAAGTGAGATGGTGCCGCGGGCGGCTTTCGCGGTAAGGACGACAGTATTTTCGTTTTTCATTTGAGGTTCCAGGGGTTAAATCGCGATAAAAATATGATGGTAGTCATATGAATGAAGGTGCCATTGCGTTGAAGGTGGTGATTCATCGGACCTTGATAACAACCTTTCCTTTTGCGCGCCCACTTTCTACGTAGGCCAATGCATCGTTGGTTGCTGCGAACGGAAAGACCTTATCGACGACCGGGTGTATCGCACCTGATTCGATGAGAGGTGTGATCTGCCGCAACTGGTTTCCGCTGGCTTTCATAAAGAGGAATGAAAAGCTAACGTTGCGGCGTTTTGCTCTTTTCCTGACTCCAAAACTCAGAACGCGCATGACCTGTTTTACAAACCAAGGGGCCTTGATTTGTTCAGCAAACTCGGGATCAGGTGGGCCAGAGATGGAGATGAGTTTTCCGCCGGGCTTGAGCACACTCAGAGACTTCTCAAGCGTCTTACCGTCCTGGCTATTCAGAACCACATCGTAGCCGCTCAGGACTTTTTCAAAATCCTCTTTCTTGTAGTCGATGACAACATCTGCGCCTAGGCGCTTCACCAAAGCCACATTGCCTGCGCTGGTAGTGGTGGCAACAGTCGCCCCCAGATGCTTGGCCAATTGGATGGCAAACGTGCCCACGCCACCGGAACCAGCCTGGATGAAAACCTTTTGACCCTTTTTTCAGCTTCGCCTTTTCGACTAGCGCCTGCCAAACCGTCAATCCAACCAGAGGGATGGATGCGGCTTCTTCCATGGTAATGTTATTGGGCTTAAGCGCCAGGGAGTCTTCTTTGACCGCAACGAATTCCGCGAACGTGCCGATGCGGAAGTCATCGGGCCTAGCGTAGACCTCATCGCCGACTTTGAATTGCCGCACACGCGGCCCGACACGGACAACAACTCCGGCGACATCGTGACCAAGGACAAACGGCACTCGATATGGCAGAATCAGTTTAAATTCGCCGTTCCGAATCTTGAAATCTAGCTGGTTCACACCGGCGGCATGGACTTGGACCAAAACCTCGTCCTCGCGCAACTCCGGTTCAGGTACTTCGCC
>CAWJAF010000014.1:0-182758 GCA_963840785.1 uncultured Pseudomonadota bacterium
GCAATGGCATCGCGGTTCCATCGCGCGCGATCCTGTTCTTCTAACGGAACGATGGCACCATCGTTGCCAACCCGTGTGTCGCGTCGCGAATCTTGTAGCAACATTAGTGCTAACAGTCCGAGCGCGTCAGGTTCCTGCGGCATTAGCTCAACCACCAGGCGCGCGAGACGAATCGCCTCCGCGCAAAGATCCGGACGCAGTAGGCCGGGCGTATCGGTGGCGGCGTAGCCTTCATTGAAGACGAGATAAACCACACTGAGCACGACTTGCAGGCGTTCGGGCAAAATCTCGCGGTTCGGCACTTCGTATGGAATTCGCGCGTCGAGAATTTTTCGTTTCACGCGCACCAAGCGTTGTGCGGTGGTGGCTTCCGGCTCAAGGAACGCGCGGGCAATTTCGCGTGTCGACAGGCCGCATAAAGTTCGCAATGCGAGGGCAATCTGCGCGTGCTGCGCAAGCGCCGGATGGCAACAGGTGAACAGCAGTCGCAAGCGATGGTCTTCGACGCCGGATTGATCGGCGGGATGCAGATCGTCAGTGTCGCTTTCAGGTGCTGCAATGTCGGGCGGCTCGTCGGTATAAAGCGGCCCACTTTGACGTCGGCGCAACAGATCAAGCGCCCGCCTCTGCGCCACCGTGGTGAGCCAGGCGGCGGGAACGGTCGGCAGGCCCTGCTTCGGCCAGACTTCGATGGCTTTGGCGAATGCATCCTGCAACGCGTCTTCGGCGAGGTCGAAATCACCGAAACGACGAATCAAGCCCGCCAACACGCGCGCGCCTTCGCTACGGCAAATGCTATCGATTACGAGCGTCAGCATCGGCGTTTACTGACGCTCGCGAGCGCTTACAGGGTCTCGGGAGTCAAGCCGACCGGACGCACTTCGATTGAGCCACCTTGCGCCGCCGGGCAACGCGCTGCCCATTTCACTGCGTCATCAAGGTTAGGAACGTCAATTGTGTAGTAGCCGCCAAGCTGTTCCTTGGTTTCGGCGAACGGGCCGTCGTTGGTGACCGTCTTGCCGTTTTTGACCCGCACCGTCGTCGCCGTGGATGTCGGTTTGAGTTCCGCGCCGCCACGCAACACGCCCGCCGCGCGCATGTCTTCGCCATACTGTTTGAACGCGGCGTACATTTGCTTTTGCGCTTCGGGATTATTCGCCATCATTGCAAAATTCTTTTCGTCGCCATAAATCAGGATCATGTATTGCATGGTCGTTCCTTCGTGATTAAGTTGCCCCGACGTCCGGGGTCACCGTGATGACGCAACGGGGTGGCCAATTTCGACAAGCAGTCAGAAAATATATTTGGCTTGGAACTAATTGCATTGCCAGGTGCGCCACCCATGGCGGCTCCTGGCGACGTATGCCCTAAGAGGTGCATGGCCCTGGGCCACACCGTGGATACTGGCTCACAGGGCATCGGCATTTTGATTTAATTTACTTGAGTTGCCGCTGAATTCGTTCCAGCACGTTTTCTCGGCCAATTAGTTCTAACGTTACATCCAACGAAGGCGTTTGCGTGCCGCCCGACACCGCGACGCGCAGCGGGATACCAATTTGACCCATCTTTAGCTTGTGCGCCGCGAGTGTTTCCTTGAGCGCGACGTTAATCGCTTCTTTGTTCCACACGATAGCCTGTAACTTTGCTGCGAGCTCCGCGAGTACCGACAATATTTCCGGCTTGAGATGTTCCGCGATCAATGCGTCGCTCGGTTTCACGTCACGATAAAAATAGATGGCGCTGTCGGCTAAATTTTCCAAAGTTGTCGCGCGTGGTTTGAGTAGTTCGACAATTGCTTCTAGCTTGGCATCGCCCTCCACTACTTTGCAATCGCGTTTGTGCAATCTGGGAACGACCCATTTCGCCAACTCCGAATTGCTGGTTTCTTTTAGGTATTGCTGATTCAGCCACGACAATTTCTCGCCATCGAAGCGCGCCGGCGAGCGGCTGATGCTCGCTAAATCGAACCATTCAACAAATTTTTCCATGGAAAATAATTCTTCGTCACCATGGGACCAACCTAAGCGAGCCAGATAGTTCAATAACGCTTTCGGCAAAAAACCTTCTTCTTCGTATTGCATCACGCTCACTGCGCCGTGACGTTTCGATAGGCGTTCGCCATCGTCCCCGAGAATCATTGGCACGTGACCGAATTCCGGCAACGTCGTGCCGAGTGCGCGGAAAATATTGATTTGCCGCGGTGTGTTGTTGACATGATCGTCGCCGCGAATGATATGTGTCATCGCCATATCCAAATCGTCAACAACTACGCCGAAATTGTACGTCGGCACGCCGTCGGCGCGCATGATGATGAGATCGTCCAACTCGCGATTGGCAATGGTGATCGGGCCTTTGACAAGATCGTTCCACGTCACATCGCCGTCGTCGGGATTGCGAAAACGAATCAGCGGTTGCACGCCCGCCGGTGGGATTTTTCCCTTTGCGTTTTCCGGACGCCAACGGCCGTCGTAACGCGGTTTTTCCCCGCGTGCCCGTTGACCTTCTCGCATCGCGTCAAGCTCTTCTTTGCTCGCGTAACAGTGATAGGCTTTTCCCTCAGCAACTAATCGCTCGGCAATTTCGCGATAGCGATCCAATCGTTGCATTTGGTAGAACGGGCCTTCGTCGTAATCGAGATTAAGCCATTCCATCGCATCGAGAATGGCTTGCGTCGATTCCGGCGTGGAGCGCTCAACGTCTGTATCTTCGATGCGCAGAATAAATTTGCCGCGATGTTTGCGCGCGTAGGCCCAAGAAAACAGCGCAGTGCGCGCACCGCCAATGTGTAAATAGCCCGTCGGGCTCGGTGCGAAGCGGGTGCGGACAGTCATCTATTGATGCTTGAAAACAGGTTTGCGCTTCTCGACGAAGGCGGCCATGCCTTCTTTTTGATCTTCCGTTGCGAAGGCAGAATGAAACACACGGCGCTCGAATAAAATTCCCTCGGCGAGCGTCGTTTCGTAGGAGCGATTCACCGATTCCTTCGCCATCATCACGATCGGTAACGAGAGATCGGCGATTTGCTGCGCGACTTTAACCGCTTCTTCGACCAAATCCGCAAGCGGTACGATGCGTGATGCCAAACCGCTGCGCTCGGCTTCTTCCGCATTCATCACACGACCGGTGAGCACCATCTCCATCGCTTTCGATTTGCCGACGAAGCGCGTTAAGCGTTGCGTGCCGCCCGCGCCGGGAATCACCCCGAGCTTGATTTCCGGCTGGCCGAATTTCGCGTTATCCGCACACAAAATAAAATCGCACATCATCGCCATTTCGCAACCGCCGCCAAGCGCGAATCCTGCCACTGCTGCGATCAACGGCTTGCGGCAATGCGCGACGCGCTCCCAACCGTCGGTGATGTAGTTAGATTTATACGTATCCATGTAACTGAAATTCTGCATGACCTTGATGTCCGCGCCAGCGGCAAAAGCTTTATCGCTGCCGGTGATGACCATGGCGCGAATGTTGTCGTCCTTCTCGAAAATATTGAGCGCATCGCCAAGATCCTTGATCAGCGCGGGTGACAGGGCATTGAGTGCTTGCGGACGATTGAGACGGATGAGGCCGACGTTGCCGCGCGTCTCGACCAGAATATTTTCGTAGTTCATGAATGTTCTCCGAAGGGGGTAAGCGATAGAATGGCGCTATTCTAAAGCAAAGACCCTAACGATGACCTACTCCACTTTAGTTTTTACGAACGTCGATGGCGTCGCCGAAATCACCTTGAATCGCCCGGACAAACTCAACAGTTTTAATCCCGATATGTTGCGCGAGTTGCATAGTGTGTTTCAAATTGTCGAAACCAATGCGACGATTCGTGCCGTATTGATCACCGGCGCAGGACGCGGCTTTTGCGCGGGGCAAGATTTGAACGTACGCCAAGGACAACCCGGAGAGAAAGGCGAACAGGTTCGAAAGAGCTTGAACGATAATTTCAATCCGCTCATTCGCCGCATGCATAAATTGAAAAAGCCCATCGTCGCCGCGGTGAACGGCATCGCCGCCGGTGCCGGCGCCAATCTCGCGCTTACCTGCGACATCGTGCTCGCGGCGGAGTCAGCCGCGTTCTTGCAAGCCTTCGTCAACATCGGCCTGATTCCCGATTGCGGCGGAACGTTTTATTTACCGCGAATGGTCGGCATGGCGCGGGCGAAAGGTGCAGCATTACTCGGCGAGAAAATTTCCGCGAAGCAAGCGGCGGAATGGGGAATGATTTGGAAAGTAGTCCCAGATCAACAACTCATGACCGAAGCGCAGTCACTAGCAAAACGATTAGCCGCAGGCCCAAGCGTGGCGCTGGGTTTGATCAAACAAGCGCTGGACGTTTCCGTGAATCACGATTTGGATCGGCAGTTGGATTGGGAGCGAGATGCCCAAGGGCTGGCGGCGATGTCTGAGGATTTTGCTGAGGGGGTGAATGCTTTCTTAGAAAAACGTCCGGCGAAATTTAGTGGGAAGTAGGATTTTGAATTTATTTCGCGACTTGGCTAAGAGGCAAGCGGGACGCGATTTCCCAAGCAATATCCATACGGATTTTCGAACGTCCTTCGAATTCAGGTGAAACAATTCTGTATGCGAACTTCTGTTTACATTAGGCGCGATTCTGATTGCGCGGGATGACGTACGCTGAGGTAAATTTTTTACATGAGCGAAACAAATAGTAAGTATCTAGCCCTCGTGGAATTGATCATCATTGTAATTCCGATGACCCTCTATTGCATCTTAGGTTTAGTCACGTTGGCGCCAATTAGTTTGTCCACAATCGGATTCTCCCAAAATTGGATGGTTTCAATTGCGTATGCAATATGCGTCGCAGCAATTACGTCAGGTTGGTACCTAATGGGAATTTCATCTATGGTGGCGCACACCGTTTAAGACTGGTGCCAATAACGATATGGGTATGCGCGACGATGGGGGGCCTCTTGTCGATAGTCGGTATTGCTTCCATTTTCTATCCAGAATTCCTATCAAGCCTATTTTCCCGGCCCTTGTCGGAATTTGCTGGCGGCTCTCCGATGACTATTCCGCTAGCGCATCTTTATCTCGAAAAACGAGGTAGCTTTGGGGTGAGGAACCTAACCCAACATCCAGGTTAAGTTTTGAAATGAAATGTTTGTTGGGTTACGCTACGCCAGCACGGTAGGTTGGGGAGAGAAACGAACCCCAACATTCGTATCAAATTTCGAATTCAATTGTTTGTTGGGTTACGCTTCGCTAACCCAACCTACATTTTCTTCGCTGCGCCACGAGGCGCGTTGACGCTGGCTCCTGGCAGCGCATACCTGAAGAACCGCGCCCTACTTGCCTCTCAGCCAATCGACCTTACGACTACCAATAAAAAATGGAAGGCAATGCCTTCCGCTTTTTAATTTATGCCCAGCTGCCCGCTATCGCTAAAACAACATTTCCTTCGACATACCATTACGACGTAGAACACGCTTCAACGTCGCTAACGCTTCCAACTGAATTTGCCGCACGCGCTCGCGGGTGAGTTTCATGGTCGCGGCTAGTTCTTCCAGCGTGTAGATATCGTGATCGTTGAGTCCAAAGCGACGCTCGATGACCCAGCGTTGCTTGTCATTCAATTGCTCCATCCACTCTCGTACGCGGCCGATCACTTCATCGCGCTGCAGTAATTCTTCCGGCGCAATACACTGCTCGTCGGCGATCGATTCGCCCAACGACAAACTCGGATCGATATCAAGCGGCGCATCAAGCGACGCCATACGTTCGTTCAAATTCAGCACGCGACGAACCTCTTCGACATCCTTGCCCAATAAGGACGCGACATCTTCTGCCGTGGGGTCGGTTTCCGAACGCGCTTCCAAATGGCGTTGCGCGCGCAGATAAACGTTTAACTCTTTGATGATGTGAACGGGCAAGCGAATCGTGCGCGATTGGTTCATGATGCAGCGCTCGACGTTTTGGCGGATCCACCATGTCGCGTAGGTCGAAAAACGGAAGCCACGTTCCGGCTCGAATTTTTCCAGCGCATGAATCAAACCGAGATTGCCTTCTTCGATCAAATCAAGGAGTGGCAAGCCACGATTCACGTAATGCTTGGCAATATTTACGACGAGCCGCAAATTGTGCTCAATCATTTTTTGTCGTGCGGGGAAATCGCCTGCTTGAACTTTGAATGCCAACTCGCGCTCTTCAGCGGCCGTCAACAGGGCGTTCTGCCCGATCTCATTCAAGTAAAGTTGGGTCGCGTCGGCCTGCCAATCGTTGGCAGCCTCAGTGACTTCAGGCGCTTCCGCCTCGTCTTCCTGCGATGCTTCGATTAAGTCTTCGTCTTCTTCAACTTCTTGTGCAACCGAGTGGCTCATGATGACCTTTCGCTGGGCAAATATTTCGATGGATCAACGGGCTTCCCCAATCGGCGGATTTCAAAGTGCAGCTTAACTGCGCCGTCTTCCGAATCGCTGTTTCCCATTTCAGCAATCTTCTGACCCTTTGAAACAGACTGTCCCTCTTTCACCAAAATCGCGCTGTTATGCGCATAGAGGCTCAGATGGCTCTTGTTGTGAATGATTACGATCATTTTGCCGTAACCACGTAAACTATTTCCGATGTAAGACACTTTTCCATCGGCACTTGCTAGCACCGGCTGACCGTGCGTCCCTGCTATATCGAGCCCTTTTGAACTCTCACTGAAACTGGAAGTGATCTTACCACTAGTCGGCCAAACCCATTGTAAACTTTCATTGCCGTCGGGTGCGCCGGGATTGGCGTCAGGCTTGGCATCCGGCACATTTTCCGATTTTGCGAGGTTGATTGTATCGATGTTTTCGCCGCGCTGAATTTTCTGTAGCGCTGCATCTGAATAGGGAATACGGCTGACCTTCGGTTCGGTTTTGAGGGTCGGATCGACGCGCGATTCATCGGCCCTGGGCGTTGACGGGGGCGGTAATTTTATTGGCTCGATAACAGGCTTGCCCTCGGGCTGTGGGTCAATATTCATCGGTAAAACTGTTGCACCTGGCTGGCCGCCGCGCGCGCTTGGCGCTGTGAGCTGAAGTTCGGCACCTTCCCGCAATGCATTTGCGTTGGCAAGATTGTTCCAGGCACCCAGTTCCTGATAATTCAAACCGTATTGTTTCGCAATACTATAAAGCGTCTCGCCCTTTTTTACCTGGTGGGTTGCCAGATTGGCGTCGATGGGTTTTATCATCGCCACCGTCGCCGGAACTTTAGGCGCATCGACGATAGGCTTCGCCGACGCGGGCTTAGTCACGATCGGTTTGTGGGCGGGCGAAGGACTACCCTCTCTAACCGGCGCACGCTGGTTCGTAACGCAACCGATTAATGCAACGCTGAAGAAAATCGAAAGAGGCCATTGCCAATTAAAACGCCTAAGCACGTACGGCTCCGGAAAGCAGCGGTACAAATTTAACCGACTCTAACTTGGTTTCGACGAAGCCTTGATCGGTATTTTCAACTGTATATAGGCATTGATCATCTTGCCCTCTGGGGAAGACTAATCGTCCACCCGGCGCGAGCTGTGCAAGGATTTCCCTCGGGGTTTCCATTGCGGCCGCAGCCATTACAATCCCGTCGTAAGGGCCCGCCTCGGGTAAGCCAAGACTTCCATCACCATGCTTAAACCGCACATTACCCACCTTAATTTCGCGCAAATTGGCGCGCGCCTTAATGAGCAACGCTTCAATGCGTTCGATCGAATACACTTCTTTAGCAAATCGCGACAAGATCGCCGTTTGGTAGCCGCAACCGGTGCCGATTTCCAGCACGCGTTGTAGCGCGCGGCCGTTCCGAACCAACTCGGTCATTCTTGCGACGATATACGGGCTCGATATGGTTTGACTAAAGCCGATCGGCAGCGGCGTATCTTCATAAGCGCGACTCGCCAACGCTTCGTCGACAAATATATGGCGCGGCATTTCATAAATTTGCGCCAACACCCGTTCGTCTTTGATACCGGCTTCACGCAAACGATCGACCAAACGCTGCCGGGTGCGTTGTGAAGTCATGCCGATGCCGATTTGGCGTGCTGTCATTACTTCAGCCAATTCTTGACGGTTTTAAGCTGCGCGTAGTTTGTCAAATCGATTTGCAAGGGCGTGATAGAAACGCGATGTTCTTTTGTCGCGTAAAAATCGGTGCCCTCCCCCGCATCTTGCGCCGGCCCCGCAGCGCCGACCCAATAAATTGTTTCGCCGCGTGGATTTTGCGATTTCACGATTGGCTCAGCCTTATGCCGCTTGCCCAGGCGCGTCACTTCGCGGCCTTTTAAATTTGCATAAGGTACATCCGGGACGTTCACATTTAAAAGAACGGGCTCGACATAGGGGTTGTCACGAAACTCTTTGACTAAGTCTAAGGCAACACGAGCGGCTGTTTCAAAGTGATTGTTTCCAGCCGTGACCAGCGATACTGCGATGGATGGAATCCCGAGCAAATAACCCTCTGTTGCGGCCGCGACGGTGCCAGAATAAACCGTATCGTCGCCCATATTCATTCCGTGATTTATGCCGGAAACGACAATATCGGGCAACTTCTCGAGCAATCCGGTGACGGCCATATGCACACAATCCGTCGGCGTGCCATTGATGTGAAAATAACCGTTACTCGCCTTGCCTAACTTCAGCGGCCGATCAAGCGTCAACGAATTACTCGCGCCGCTGCGATCTCGTTCCGGCGCAACGACGGTAATTTCGCCGACTTGCGCAAGCGCTTCGGCTAAATGGCGCAGCCCCGGGGCGAAGTAACCGTCATCATTACTGAGCAAGATACGCATAGTTGCTTGGGTCGATAACTAGAAGGAAAGGCAAGTTGTACTAAATCAGAGACTTGAATTGTACACGCTAGAAGCAACTCGAACCTCGATATTGGGCTCGGATCAGCGCGTATTTTTGCTTCATTCGCGCGGACGCCACACCGATCTCGTATAGAATGTTTGGCGATGTTAAAAGAGATTCATTACAAAATCGATTGGCGAAGCAAAAGCCATTTGCCGGGACATCATCGCAGCACCCAGTTGGGGGGCGGCCTGGAATTCCGTGGCAACGTACCGCTATTGGATGCGCCGGATCCGCGCCGACTGGACATTCGCGCAAGTCTAACGAATCCGTTCGACCAATGGTTTGTACGTAGTTTTCGCCAGCGAAGCCAGGTGCCGGTTTATTTGATCGCAGATTTGTCAGCCTCAATCGGGTTTCGCGGTCTCCGCAATAAAATTGACGTTATGGCTGACTTTACCGAATCCCTGGCCTATTCGGTGCATCGCAGCGGCGATCGATTTGCTTTCATCGGCTGCGACGAAAGTGTACGCACCGATTTCCTGATGCCGCCAACCCATGCGCTCGGTGCTGGCTTGGGCATAGCGCAGCGTTTGCGCCAGTTTCAACCCACCGGGAAATCGGCTAACGGATTGCATGATATCCAGCCCTACCTCCCGCGACAAAAGGGATTGATTTTTTTGGTTTCAGACTTTCACATTGACGACACAAGCATAATCCATACGCTTCAAACGTTAGCCGCACATCGAGTGTGCCCGCTTGTCCTATGGGATCGCGCGGAATACCAACGCATGCCGAAGTTCGGCTTAGTTTCAGTTCAAGATAGCGAAACCGGACGTCGCCGTACGGTTTTGCTGCGACGATCTTTGCACGAACGCATTCAAGCTGAATTTGAGACGCGACGAAACGCGTTGATCGAACTGTTCATGAAACATGGCACGCGCCCATTGTTCGTTAGAGACGCCTTCGATGCGGAGCAGGTCACCAAATATTTTTTTCAAGCCGACCATGAACCGCACGAGATTAACGCATGAGCCGAATCGCCTTTTGTTTCGGTATGCTCCTATGGGTTGTGACGAGCTTAGCCGCGGAAATCGAGATCACCGCGAACAATCCCCGCCCGTTTGGCTATGTCGTCGGCGATATGTTGGAACAGGAATTGACGCTAACATCTAACGCTAGCCAGCGCATCGATGAAAAACAACTTCCCGCGCTGGGGCGCATTAACGCGTGGCTAGAGTTGCGCAGCCTGGCGATTAACGAAACGTCGACGTCCACCCATCGGATTTATCGGGTGACGCTAAAGTATCAATTGCCGAATTCGCCAATGGAGGTGCGCGTACTTGAATTACCGTCACAACGATTTTTATTTTTGGGCGCCAATAAACCCATCGAAGTGAAATCCACCGAATGGCCAATTACAATCGGGCCAATTACGCCAGAGGAAGTCCTTGCCAGAGAAGGTCTTGAGGCGATGCGCTCGGATGTGCTGCCACAATCCATTGACACATCAGTCTACCGACAACGCATGATCGGCTACGCCTTGGCCCTCGCCGCACTCGTATTCTATTGGTGCTATCGCTATTTTGGTATTCCCTATCTCACGCGGCAAAAACGGCCTTTCACTCGCACTTTTCGCGAGATCAGCCATCTGGCGAAACAGGCTGAAGCCAATAATTTTTCGCGTTCGATTGAACTGATACACCACGCCCTCAATGAAACGGCTGGCAAATCATTATTTGTCGATAACGTTGATCAGTTCCTGGCCGCAAAACCACTTCCGCCCAACCTCGTTTCGATGACCCGAGAGTTTTTCCAAGTTTCGCGCAGAGAATTTTTTGCCGGTGGCGCCACTAACAACCTAGCCTCGATCGACTGGATGTTGGAATTTTGTCGTGCTTGGCGCGATATTGAGCGGGGTGTTGCGTGAAAATTGAGTTTGCTTATCCCTGGGTACTTTTACTGTTACCGCTTGCACTGTTGCCATTCTTTCGAGCGGATCGCCAACCTCTAGTTTATGGTTGGCTGCGTTTATTGCCATCTGACTTTATTGGCCAACTCATTGGACTCTTACTCAAACTGATTGCGGCAGGCACAATCGCCGCGCTAGTTGTCGGCTTATCCGGAGTCCATCGCTCTGAAGTCAGCGTAGAACGGGTCGGACTCGGGGCGCAAATCGTGATATTGCTAGATCGCAGTCGCAGCATGGACGAGTCTTTCAATCAGGGGCGGGTAAACCACGATCCGAGCAAGGCCTTTAACGCGGAGGAGCAACGGGAAATCAAAGGTAGAGTTGCGCGCAAGATATTGGCGGACTTTGCTGCGAAGCGCCCACAAGACATGTTTGGCATGGTGGGTTTTAGCGCCTATCCAATGCATATCCTGGATTTCACGCAAAAACAAGAGGTCATTCAAGCCGCTATTCGCGCCGGTGATATTGGACGCGGCCTTTCGGACACCGACATGGCACGCGGTCTGTTCGCATCCTTAGCCTATTTTGACAATCAGCCGTACACCGGCTCGCGGATTATTCTTTTGGTTTCAGATGGCGGTGCACGAATCGACTCGGTCACTCGCGAAAAACTCGGAAACTTAATGCGACGTAACCGCGTCGGCCTGTATTGGATTTACCTGCGCTCGATCAATAGTCCCGGTTTGTTCACGGAGCCGGCCGACACCGAAGTGGGCATCAACGCTTCCCCGGAGATCGCATTGCACGATTTCTTCAAAAAGATGAAAACGCCTTATCGCGCCTACGAAGCGGAAAGCTCTAACGCAATTCTGCGTGCCGTTCAAGACGTAAATCGACTCGAGAATTTACCCATCAGCTTTAACGAAATTGTTCCGCGCCGTGACCTTTCCTGGGAATGTTACCTGTTAGCGGCGCTGTTGTTGGTTGCGCTATTGGCGACGAAATTTATCGAGGTGAAAGCGTGGCGTTGATGATAAAACCGCATAAATGGCTCCAGGGAATTTTTGTGGTTTTGCTCGGATTAATTGCCATTGACTGCTACCGCTGGTGGACAACAGCGCGATTGAATGCCGCTATTGTCGATGGCTCGATTGTTGAGGATACTACGGCGTTGCCTGCGCGGGCTAAGTTTGCCCAGGCGTTTTACTACGCACAAAAGGGTGATCGTGAACGTTCGATTGCGCTCTACAAACAAGTGGAACGCTTGGGGGATCTAAAAATAGCTCAAGCTGCGCAATACAATCGTGCAAACGGTTACCTGTTCAAGGCGATGGAGATGTCTGGGACCGACAACCAAAATCTGGCGCTGCCGTTGGCCGAACTCGCGAAGGATACGTATCGTTCTCTGTTGCGCGCCGACCCGGCGCATTGGGATGCCAAATACAATTTGGAGCGAGCGCTACGATTGGTTCCCGATCCCGACGACAGCGACGACGCCGATCTACCTCCGCCGCTACAATCGGAGCGGGCCCCCACGACTATGCGCGGTTTTACACTTGGGTTGCCTTAATGCAGCCGATTAGGATTCTGTTGCGCCGACTGGATAGGACCAGCTGGTGGTTATTGTTTATATTAGCCTTCATTTTTGTGGCGCTACTGCGCCCCACTGTTCCGTTTCAAAAAGATATTCTCAATAGCATTTTCGTTATCGATGTTTCTCAGAGTATGAATACGCGCGATTACCAAATTGGCGATAAAGCGGTGAGTCGTATTCAGGTGGTTCGGGAGGTGCTGCGGAGATCGCTGACGGATATGCCGTGTGGTTCCCGAATGGGACTGGCAATCTTTGCGGAGTATCGGTCATTTCTCTTGCTAACCCCGGTTGAAGTCTGTGGCAACTACGCGGAATTGTCCGCGTCGATCAATCAGATCAGCGGCAAAATGGCTTGGGCCGGCGGGAGCGAAATTGCCAAAGGTTTGAATTGGGGACTCAAAATGGCCGTGGCTGTTGAACCGCCGACCCAGTTTGGTATTCATTACAGATGGCCATGAGGCGCCGCCCATTAACTTGCGCAATCGTCCGCGGATCGACGTGAAGTCGGGCGAAGTACGCGGCATATTGATCGGTGTCGGCGGCAGCGAACTCTCACCTATTCCCAAATTCGACCCCGATGGCAATGCCCTCGGATTTTGGCGCGCCGACGAAGTTGCGCAAATGGACGTCTATTCTCAGGGGCGCGCAAGTAGCGTGTCGGGCGAAAAAATGGCTGACGTCGATCACGCCGAGTCCGACGCAAAAAAACTTACGCCGACCGAACATCTTTCCTCGATCAAGGAAGCGTATCTGCAACAGCTCGCACAAGAAAATGGCCTCGCATACGCACGACTGGTACTGCCGGCTGATTTAGTACTGCAACTATCAACCAGTAATATGGCGCAGCGGGCTCTGTGCCAACAGTAATCGCATGGCTTCCCGCGTTGTTTGCGCTGGTCGGCTTGTTGGCGTTGTATTTAGGGCGTAATCGATCGTGAATTAACCATGCGCTATTACCCAAAATCATTAACGCGATTAATTTTAGTCGGCTTAGTTTTGATTTTGCTGCCATTGGCTTTTGCGTTTTACAACGTCGCGAGCAATTTGGAGTTGCTTGCCGGTCGTGGTCAGCGCGCCGTATTTGAAGCCGTCCGCATTACCCAAGACAGCCGACTCCTCATTCAGCGCATCACCGACATGGAACGGGTAACGCGCCAGTACCTTGTCGTGGAAGACCCCAAACTCCTGGAAGGCTATGCCAAACTTCACAATGAAGTTCAAACGGCCGCGCGAACCCTTAGCGCGCGGGCACTTGATCTGGATCAACGGGCAAAACTAAAAGAGTTGACTGGCGTAGAGAATCAGCTCTACGAAATGATTCAAGGAATTCCTATTCGATCTTTCAAAGTCGAGGAGAGCGTTGCCCTATTCGGTCAATTAGATCAACTTGGGAAATCCATATTAGCGCAAAGTGATGTCGTTATTGGTCGAGAAGCGGAGGCACTGAGTATTTCTTCGAACCGCGCACGAGAAATATTGCTTTGGCAACTATTAGCGCCCATTCCCCTTGCGTTGTTATTTTCTGTCGTATTCACATTTGTAATCACGCGGCCATTCCGCCAAATCTACACGGGCATTCGTCGTATCGGCGACGGTCAGCTTATGGCGCCCATAGAAGTTCAAGGTCCACAAGATCTGGTGGACCTCGGTCAACGTTTGGACTGGCTCCGACAGCGGCTTTACGATCTCCAAGAACAGAAAACAAAATTCTTCCAACATGTGTCCCATGAGCTCAAAACGCCGCTCGCCGCGCTGCGCGAAGGTAGTCAAATTCTTGTTGATGAAGTCGTCGGCAAATTAACGCCCGAACAACATGAAATTGCCACCATATTGCAGCACAAAACTAACCAGCTTCAGAAGTTAATATACGACTTGCTGAACTTAAGTGCTGCTGGCGCGGCCGAAGTACATAAGGGATTTTTGAAGTTCGAAAATTTCGATTTGCGACGCACCGTGGTCGCGGTCGCCGATGAACAAAAACTGGCAATGAAACGAAAGGAACTTCGATTCAATTTGATCAGTCCGGATACTTTACCGATTCGCGCGGATTCGGAAAAAATAAGAATCGTCATCGATAACTTGTTGTCCAATGCCATCAAGTTTTCGCCATTGGGTGGAGCGACTATAATGGATCTACGTCAATATCGCGGTCAAGTAACGATTGATATTTCCGACCAAGGTCCAGGCATTTCAGAAGAGGATCGGGATCGGGTTTTTGAGGCCTTTTACCAAGGCCGAACACCGCAGCGAAACGCAAGTGAAGGAACCGGGCTGGGGCTTGCGATCATTAAGGAGTTTGTGTTGGCCCATAACGGGCATGTTGAAATTGTACAAAACGGCAAGCCCGGTGCGCATTTTCGGGTGACGTTGCCGCAAAACCAAGAGAGATAAAATGAAAACGACTAGGATTGCATGGCTGTTTGTCGGGATGACAACGTTGATGTTCTTTGGCTGTACCAATAACTATAGAAACCCCGCGAATACAGGCACTTCGGCCGGGGCCGCATCGGAGAAAACATTAGATTCTGCTTCGGCCGCCGATAAAATAGCCGCGGCTCAAGGCATTCGAAGTGATTCCGATAGTCTCATTGACTACTACTTAACAATGCGAAAGGCACCTAAAGAAAAGGTGCTGCGCGAATACGCCGATGCCAATCGTGTAATACAAGTAACGCCTAACGCTTTCAACAGAATTAAGCTGGCTTTACTGCTCAGTTTACCTATCACCGGCGTTCAAGATTCCGCGCGGGCATTAAACTTGCTTCAGGATACCATCAAGGAGGAAAACGAAGACGAGAATGCGCTTCGTAATCTAGCCAATTTGTTACAGACTCAGCTTTATAAGGAATCTCGCCACGATGAAAACATGCAGCGTGCTCGGGACGATCAGAAGCGCTTAGAATTGCTTACGGCGAAACAGGACGAAGGGATTCAAGCCCTAACCTTAAAATTGAAAGATGAGCAGAAACGATACGATACGTTACAAACCTCGACTCAGTCTAAGCAAGAAGACAATAACCAGGCCGTCTCGATTCTTGCGCAAAAATTGAAAGACGAGCAAAAACGAGCCGATAATTTGCAGCAAAAACTCGACGCGTTGGCAAACATTGAAAAGACACTTATCGAGCGCCAGCAGCAAGGGAAAACCGATCCGAAGAAATGACCTCAAGCGCAAAACAAAAAATTCTGTTGGTAGATGACGACAGTGAGCTGCTCCGACTGTTGTCGATTCGACTGACCGGGGCCAGTTACGATGTTACTGCGGTAGATAGCGCAGAAAAAGCCTTGGCATGCCTTGCGCACTCAAGACCAAACCTTGTCATATCCGATTTACGCATGCAGGGTATGGACGGAATGGCGCTATTTGCGGCGATCCATCAAAATAATCCCGCCTTGCCGGTCATCATATTGACTGCGCATGGGACGGTGCCCGATGCCGTTACCGCCATCCGCAGCGGCGTATTTGGTTACTTGACAAAACCGTTTGATAGCAAGACGTTGCTCGCTCAAGTTGAGAAAGCACTTCTCATCTCTGGTCATGCGGCGACCTCAGATTCCGGCGAGGATAGCGTGCCATGGGCGCACGAAATCATTACACGTAGCGCAAAAATGCAGGATCTGCTTGCTCAAGCACGCTTGATGGCCGAAAGCGACGCCAACGTCTTCATTCACGGCGAAAGCGGCAGCGGAAAAGAATTGCTTGCACGTGCCATACATTTTGGCAGCAAACGTCGCGAAAAACCCTTCATCGCCGTCAACTGTGGCGCGATTCCTGAGCCTTTGCTTGAGTCTGAATTATTCGGGCACATGAAAGGTTCGTTCACCGGCGCTATGCGCGATCATCCCGGTCTATTTCAAGCCGCTAATAAAGGCACGCTATTTCTAGATGAAATCGGCGATATGCCTTTGTCATTGCAGGTAAAATTGCTTCGGGTGCTGCAGGAACGCGAAGTTCGACCCGTAGGATCAACCTCTACGGTCCCAATTGATGTGCGCATAATTTCCGCGACCCATCGCAACTTGGAAGAAGCGCTAGCCGCAGGGACTTTCCGTGAGGATTTATATTACCGCCTAAACGTCGTCGCCCTACTTCTGCCGCCCCTAAGAGACCGCCGCGAAGATATTCCGCTGTTGGCCTCCCACTTTCTGGAAACCTTGAACAAGCGCTACGAGAAACAAGTTAACGGATTCGCGCCTGAGGCGATGGAGCAGATGGTGTTGGCGCCGTGGCCGGGCAATGTTCGGCAGCTATATAACATTGTGGAACAATCACTTGCGCTATGCACGACGAACATTATCCCAGTCGCGTTGGTGCAAAAGTGCTTGCAAAGCGATTCGGCGATGGTGCCTTCGTTCGAAGAAGCGCGTCGGCGTTTCGAACGAGATTACCTTGCCCAACTACTAAAAATTACCAATGGCAACGTCAGTCAGGCCGCACGTTTGGCAAAACGTAACCGCACTGAGTTCTACAAACTACTGCAACGAAACGAACTCAATCCCGGATCATTCAAAGAACTCTCTTGATGTCGCCCGTCGGCGACGGGTTTTTTCATATAAAAACAACAACTTAATATTCTCTGAAAAGATGCTGTCGCGTTTCAGCGACAGTTTTACATAGTCAGCACTAGCTAAAATCTGTAAACTTTCGTTGCAAAAACGCTATCAAATTGTTTTATAAGGATATTTTATAACTGGCATAGCGCTTGCTTTAATCTACTCGAGACACCTGCAATTAGACCAAGCAACAGTAAATCGCTTAGGAGAACGGATGGTTAGTGCGTGCCAAAATCTTTGTCCAGACTGCCAGTACCGCACGGTAGAGTTCGTCATCTCGTTCGCGGGACCGAATCGTGTAACTTCCGGCGATGTTTGTGGACTTGACTTACCAGGCTACCCTGAAAAGATTGACTGTATTGGTTTTGAACCGAAACGTCGCTCGCGGGTCTCATTGCCAAGCGCTGCGCCGCACCTGATGGAAGCCACATCAACTGCATCACAGGAATACGAACTGCTTTACTAAACGGCTAACCGCCTCTCGGACATTTTTTCTAACGGGAATACCGCTCCAGCCTCGGTATTCCCGCTTTTTTTTGTAGCACCCAAATCGCTTTTTTTGATCACGCCACGAGCCACTGGCCCTAGGCCGGTGGCTAGCCTAGAGCTACCCAGTATCGGCGCGGTTCTTCAGCCATTCCAAAGCGATCAAAAACAAACTATCGCTACGCCAGACCTTCCGTTTTCATTGCGCTTAAACAAGTCGCGTAGTGCGAATTGTTCGTCAACGCAATTCTTTGAACCGTAGGATTGCCACGCATATGCTCACAACGCGCGATCGATTCGCGATGTCGCTTCGACTGTCAGGCCACTCAAGAGCCTATCGGCTTGCTGACTGTTGTTACAGAGCAGCACCATGTCGCAGCCTGCCGCCAACGCCGCTGACGCGCGCTCAACCACACCGCCAGCGGTGCTTGCGCCCTCCATCGAAAGATCATCGCTGAAAATAACACCTTTGAATTCCAATTGATCGCGCAAAATATCCTTCAGCCAAAACGAAGAAAAGCCCGCGGGCAAGGCATCGACGTCGGGATAAATCACATGGGCGGGCATAATGCCGCCCATGCCGACACTGACGAGCGCGCGAAACGGCATTAAATCGTCCCGTTCGATTTCATCGAAGGAACGGCTATCGATCGGCACTTCGTGATGGGAATCCGCGCGCACAAAACCGTGGCCGGGAAAATGTTTGCCAACCCAACCCATGCCCGCTTCGGCGAACCCCGCGATCAATTCCCGTGCCAATTCGGTCACCGCAACCGGATCGCGATGAAACGATCGATCGCCGATCACCGAACTCTCGCCATAATCCAAATCCAACACCGGCGCGAAACTGAAATCCACCGCGTGAGCGAGCAATTCCGCACCGATGACATAGCCAATTTTCTTCGTCATCTCTTTTGCCTTGGCCGGATCTTTATCCCACATTTGCCCGAGCGTTCGCATCGGCGGAATCTTGCTGAAGCCGTCGCGAAAGCGCTGCACCCGGCCACCTTCGTGGTCCACTGCGATGAGCAATGGCGGCGAACGAAGCGCGCGAACGCTCTGCGTCAGCGCCAGCAACTGCTCAGGCGATTCATAGTTACGTGCAAACAAGATAATGCCGCCGACTAACGGATGACTTAACCGCTCCCGGTCTTCCGCCGTAAGCTCAAGACCGGCAACATCGATCATCACCGGGCCCATTACGCAGTCTCCAGTATCACAAACGCGACCGCAGTATCTTGCTCGTCAGTAATTGAAATATGGCTACCGACGATCCCCAATTCGCCCATGCGCTGCCGCAAATCGGGATGTGCATCGATAATCGGCTTGCCACGCGGATCGTGACCCACCGCGATGTAACACCAGGTGACCGGCTTGCGAATGCCCGTGCCTATCGCCTTGCTAAAAGCTTCCTTCGCAGCAAAACGTTTCGCCAAAAATCGCGTTTTCATTTTATGTTTATCGAATTCGATGAGTTCTTGTGGCGCCAAAATCCGCTCGGCGAAGCGCCGACCGTACTGCGTCAACACGCGTTCAATGCGATGCACAGCGATGATATCCGTGCCGATGCCGTAGATCATGCGCTGATTCCGGCCGCTTGTGTCATCAGCGCTTTCATTTCGCGCACTGCCTCGCGCATGCCGATGAACACGGCGCGGCTGACAATCGCGTGGCCGATATGCAATTCGCGTACGCCGACGAGTTGCGCCACCGGCTGCACGTTGAAATAATTCAGCGCATGGCCGGCGTTAAAGCGCATGCCCATATCTCGAATTGCTTTTCCCGCGGTCGCGATTTTCTCCAACTCCGCCACCACTGCTGCGCTCTCGGCGTCGCGACCATGTTGATGAAATGCATGCGCATAAGGCCCAGTGTGAATCTCGCAAACTTTCGCGCCGATGCGATGGGAGGCTTGCACTTGCTTGAGATCGGCGTCGATAAACACACTCACAACAATGCCCGCCGTCGCCAACATCGCGACGACGCTTTTCAGCCGGGCTTCTTGTGAAGCGACATCCAAACCGCCTTCGGTAGTAATTTCATGCCGGCCTTCCGGCACCAGCATCGCCATTTCCGGCTTAATCTCGCAGGCCATTTTCACCATCTCGTCGGTCGCGGCCATTTCTAAATTGAGTTTGATATGCGTCAGTTCGCGCAGGCGCCGAACATCTTGATCATGAATGTGCCGACGATCTTCGCGCAAATGCACCGTAATGCCATCCGCGCCGCCGAGATGCGCCTCCACCGCGCCCCATACCGGATCCGGCTCGTAAGTGCGCCGCGCCTCGCGAATCGTCGCGATATGATCGATGTTAACGCCGAGTTGAATCATAGTTCTTGTAAGTCCCGCAAAAGCTGCCGTGTTTGTAATTCTTGTTGTCCCAAATGATGCTTAATCTGCAGGCGCAAAAGTTGTTTACTTTCCGCCAAGGTCTGCAGATCGGAGAAATCTTCGCGCTGCAAATCAAGCAATGTCTTGCCACGAAATTGTACCTGGTTTCCATCGCCGCGCAGCGCGATTGGACCACGATCAGCGATGTAACCGTAAACATTTTCGGCGGCGATCAGTTCTTCCGAACCCGCCTCGTGCTCAAGCTGCAAACCGTAACCCAACTCGCGCAGTAAACCCAGTTCAAAACGCCGCAGAACCTCGGGCAAATTTTGTTGCTTGCTCAACGCCATTAACGACTGCGCGTAAATATCGAACAAGATTTCATGCGGATCGTCACGCGGCAGCAACTTCAACAACAACTCATTCATATAAAAACCGCACAATAACGCCAAGCCCTGCAACATCGGCTGCCCGCCGCGCCACTCGGCTTTATGCATCGTGCGCGGCTCATTCTTGCCGGACCATGAAAGTTCCAACGGCTGAAACGAAAGTAACTGCCCGCGGATCGCCGAACGCGGCCGCTTGGCGCCACGTGCTACCAACGCCACGCGACCGGCATGACGAGAAAGCGCCTCGACAATCAAACTGGTTTCGCGATAGGGATAAGTATGTAAGACGAACGCCGGCTCGTTATTGCGCAGCGTCGATTCCGATTGGGTCATCGCCAGGATTTTACCTGGCCTAATGGCACAAATTCAATCGTTAGGGGAGATGCCTGGAGAGGCACATAGATATTGCCTCTCCAGATATGCATGACGTACGGTTTCTGGCTGATGCATGATCTACAGCCTACCGACAGCGCTAGACGCTAAATCATTCGAAATGACTTCGGCAGAAGAACCGAACTCAAAATCTTCATTGCACACCAATGTTTGGCAGGGGTTGTATTTTGTTCTTGATTCTCTTTACGGTCGGTGCAGCTAGGTCCTGACGTAACTTTTCAAGATATATCTTCGCCTTCGCGTCGATATCCGGAACGTTTCTCAAGGCTACAATAAGCGTATTAGCGTCCCATAATTTTTCTTTACCGCTAATTTTTTTCACGATATCTTCTCCTAAGTCCGAGTTGATTTTCGCCTTTGTCGGCGTGGAAAGTTTTTCAAAATCATTACTGAGTGCTACGGACAACGGTAGTATTTTCTGCGCCGAAAAATCCTCCAAATTTAGAACTTCCTTTGCAATGGCAATAAAAGCTTGATTGGCATTTTCTGGCGATTCCGTATTTTTCCCACCTACGGCATCAGCTTCATTTGAAACCACTTCAGTTGGCTTTAGCGATGCTAGGGCTTTCGCACTCTGTCCCCTAAAATCCTCGTCCATGCTACTAAGGATACTTCGGGCCGCGATCACCGTTGAGCTAGTAGCTTTTATGCTACCGTTTTCAAACAACGACAACTGTAAATCAGCGCTTAGCTTCGCCTTGATCAGTTCAATCGTATCTGCGTCATCGGGTCGCGTCGACACTAACAAAGCAAACAGAAGATAGCCTTCATCATTTGTCAATTGCCGACTCAGCCCAAGAATGAAGCTGACAGAATCTAATTTTATTTTGTTCGAAGCGGTTCCGCTCGTTTGTGAACTGCTCAAGTCGCTTGGCTTCGCGCTTCGAACGGCTTCATTAACTAATTTTTCTATTCGAGGAGGCATGCAAAGCCGCGCGTACTCACTAACTGCCGAAAGCGTTTCGGGAAAGCTATTGGTTACGTTTTGGCTAGCTATTTGCTTTTGAAATTCCTTTTGTGCTTTTAATACCAGTCCTTGTGTTGCAGAAGGATCTAGTTCGAAAAGAAGACTGCTGCCAAAATTTTCGATCGTTGCGCTGGCCGAAGTCCCACCGACGGCCACGAGCGCAATGGATTTCGCTGAAGCCTGGATAGCCCCAAGAAGACCACTTAAAGCGCCTGTGAGAATATTTGTAAGGGATTGTTCTTCCCTTTTTGTCTTGTAAAATTTGTGCAAATTATCGAAATATACTTCGCATTGAAGATCGACGTAGGCATAGCCTGAGCCCAAGAACTGGAGCAATTCTACTTCTGTATCGGGCACTCCTACGCTACCTTTCGAAACGCCGCATAGTTCCCCTTTTTTTTCGGCCATCAATTCCGCAGGACTTTTTTCGCCGTTGAGCAACGAGCGGATTTCCAAATATCGACAATATCGATCCGCAACGTACTTGGTAAAATCGTGCGCGCCTAGTGGAACATTTGCACCATCCGATATCTTGCCCTTAAGTCCATGCGAGCACCCGGCGGTCGATACGATGGCGATGAAAAAAATGCCAATTCGGCACCATTTTTGTATTTGTATCACTTTGATCTCCCCAGCCAAAGAAATCGGACATGTTGGCATCAGACGTTCGATGCAACACTCACGCTCTGATGCCGCTAGACGGAAGTGTATCAATCGACAACTAACTAAGGGAATATGCCTTTTGGCCTAAGCCAAAGGATATAGCTAGCACCAATCTGGATTGCGCTCGGCAGGCGTCAATCGAGGTAATTGGACTAATTTTGGCGTTCTTGGTGCATATTGATCAATCCTTGCAAAATCGCGTCCTTTTGTAGGAGGAATTGGCAGCAAATGGCTTGCAACCTAAGCACGCTTAGGTTATCCTAATTCATGCCGAATGTTCTTCCATTATTCAAGGGATGGCGAGTGGTGATTTTCCCAAACGATCATCGTCCCCCGCATGTCCATATGATCGGTTCGGAAGAGCACGCTCGGTTTGAATTGCTCTGTGATCTCGGGCTCATTCAGCTAATGAGTAACATCGGGTTCGGGCTTAGAGAATTGAAACAAATTGAGCGCCACCTTCAAAATCACCTTGCTCACCTTTGTAGCGAATGGGAAAGAATTCATGGCCACTGAAAAACGTTGTATTTCAAAAATTGATGATGCCGCGTTTGCTAAAGCGTCCGAACAAGGCCGCAGGCTATTAACTCGCAGTCCATTGGCGACTGCTGCGCGCTATACCGCGGGCCGAATTCATGTGGAGCTTAACAACGGGTGCGCTTTTGAGTTTCCGATCAAGCATGCACAAGGCTTGGCTGGTGCCAAAGCAACTGATTTGCGCGATATCGAAATACAGGCATCGGGGCTAAGTCTGCACTGGCCAAAAATTGATGCGGACTTATACGTCCCTGCTTTGGTAAAGGGCGTCTTGGGTACGCAGCAGTGGATGGCTCAAATAGGGGCAGTTGGAGGAAAAGCAGCGACTCGCGCCAAAGCCAACGCCGCGCGTGTCAACGGCAAACTGGGTGGTCGCCCAAAAAAATCACGGGCGTTAGAAACCGCTTAACTTGACGCTGACGCGAACCGTTAACTCGTCAGTTGGCCAAGGCTATCACTCAATTCCAGTTCGGTTGGGCAATCAAGAACTGCGGGATATCTAAAAGAAGCTTTTTAAGGCATCGCCCGAACCCGCTCTAGGTATGCCTCTCAGGCCATGCCTCGCCACGAGCCAATCCTGAAGCGGCTGCTGGCGCATCCATCTCCTAATACCTTGGGTCATTTCCGCCTCGTTCAATGCGCCGCATCTTCGCACGCTCGCGGCGAAACGCGCGAATCTCGTCCGGCGTCGCTTTGCCATCTTTATTCGCGTCGACGTTATCGAAATTTTCTTGCAAGCGCGGCGCGACACGGCCTGCTTCGTCGCGGCTTAACGCGCGATCGCCGTCTTGATCGGCGGCGTCCAAACGTTCGCGAATTTTCTCGCGACGCATCTCGCGAATTTCGCGGCGCTCATCGGGCGACATGTTGGCAGTGGGCGGCTTGCCGTCTAGGGGTTTATCCCGATTGTTCCGGTCAGCCGCCCAACTCGTTGCAGCCATCAAAATCAGCAAGGCTGCGCCGATCGCTCGGCGCAAATTTTCCCCACTCAGTTCCATAATTTTATATGATCTCCTTAATTTGACTAACGAGCGTCGTTGTCGTGTTTTTCGCGACGAATATCGCGGCTCGATTCGTTCAAATCGCGATGCAATTCGCGCCGCTCGCCGCGCGTTAACACGCCATCGGATTTGAATTCGCGCTCTTGCGCGCGAATCGCACGTTGCTCGGCGCGTAGCGCTTTTGCTTCGGAATGCGTGAGTTCGCCGGATTTTACGCCGTTGTGAATGCGCGCATGCTGATTGTGTTGGCGTTTGTTCACACCCGGATCGCGAGTGCCGGCGTAAGCGGCTGACATAACCAGGGTCGAAAGGGCAAGTGCAAGTGTGGTTTTCAAGATCGTATTCATAATAACTCCATGAAAAAGGTGAAAGGTTACTGTTCAGCGCATTGCGCTCACTGCAACAGTAACGTGCATTCTCCTCGTCTCGTCCAAGCGTTTGCGTAACCGAGTGTATCAAAATGCTAGCCGCCACTTGCTACCCTGCCCGATTCTGAAACAAACTGTTACAGTTTTAACGGCAACGATGCAACGATTCAATTAGGATTTGTCCATGAACAACGCAAAAGCCAAAATTTTGGTCGTCGATGACGATCTGCGATTACGCGAATTACTTAAGCGTTATCTGACCGAGCAAGGTTACACCGTCAACGTCGCCGCCGATGCCGAATCGATGAATCGCGTTCGCGCGCGCGACCGTTACGATTTACTCGTGCTCGATTTGATGATGCCCGGTGAAGATGGCCTCGCCATTTGTCGGCGCCTGCGCGCGGGCGCAGACACTACACCGATCATCATGCTCACAGCGAAGGGCGACGAGATCGATCGCATCGTCGGCCTAGAGATGGGCGCCGATGATTATTTGCCGAAACCGTTTAATCCGCGTGAATTGTTAGCGCGCATCCAAGCGGTGCTGCGCCGGCAAGCGCCCTTGCCTATTCCCGGCGCGCCGGCGGCGACGGCGAATGTGGTCGAGTTCGGCGGCTTCGTGCTTGATCTTGCCGCGCGGCGCTTGAGCAAAGAGGGCGCCGATGTCGCGCTGACCACCGGCGAATTCGCGTTACTCAAAATTCTTGTCGGCCATCCGCGGGAGCCGCTATCTCGCGAAAAACTAATGGAACTCGCGCGCGGCCGCGAGCATGAACCGTTCGATCGCAGCATCGATATTCAGGTTTCGCGCCTGCGAAAACTCGTCGAGCCGGACAGCGCAAAACCGCGCTACATCCAAACCGTGTGGGGTTTCGGTTATGTGTTCGTGCCCGACGGCGAGGCGGCTTGACGTTGTTGCCGAGTTCGCTGCTGGGCCGCACGGCGCTGATTATCGGTGGCACGCTGCTGCTGAGCCAACTCGCGGCGTTTAAACTTTTTCAACTTTACTATCAAGGCCCGCTGATTCAGCAAATCGCCGGCCTTGCGGTGAGCCAAATTCGCACCGTCGGTTTCGCCATCACGAAACTCAAAGACGATGCGCGCGACGAGTTCCTCGACGAGCTGGAAGAAAAAGAAGGCATCCGCGTGCTATTCGATAACGACAGCGTGCTGCCGAGCAAGCTGCCGGAAGATCGTTTGCTACTGAGTTTCGCGGACGAAGTGCGCAAGCAATTAGGCAGCTCGATCGAATTTTTTGTACAACCGAAATCGGGCCGCGCGCTCTGGGTAAAATTGCCTGTCGGCAGCGATAAAGCTTGGATCGGCATCCCGCGCAGTCAAATTGAATTAGGCTTTCCGTGGGCTTGGCTGGCCTTAGCCTTAGGCGCGGCGTTAAGCGCTTTGATCGCGGCGACGTTACTGGTGCGTCGCGTCAATCAACCGTTGCGGCAACTCGCGGCGGCGGCGTCAGTGATGGGTAAAGGCGATTATCCTGAACCAATTAACGAATCCGGTCCCAGTGAAGTCAAGCAAGTGGCGCATTCCTTCAACCAAATGTTAGCGGACGTCAAAGCGCTCGATCAAGAACGCGCCATCTTGCTCGCCGGTATCTCGCACGACTTGCGCACACCGCTCGCGCGCATGCGCCTGGCGACAGAAATGTTGAGTGTTGATGCGGATCTAAAACAAGACATGGCGCAAGATATCGACGAGATGGATGCCATCGTCAAACAGTTTTTAGATTTCGCGCGGGTCACAGATCAAGAGCCGCTTGCGCTGACCGATTTGAATGAGGTAATCGAAGATATCGTAAGCCACTACCGCCATCGTGGTATCGCTATGGAAATTGAACTGGAAAAAATTGAACCGTTTGCGTTACGCGCGACCAACATTCGACGCGCGCTGACGAACTTAATTGAGAACGCTATCAAGTATGGCCAAGCGCCGATAAAAATCAGTGCCGGTCGACAAAACGAATTCGCGTTCATCAGCGTACGTGATCACGGGCCTGGCATTCCGGAAAGCGATCGCGAACGCTTGTTACGCCCATTCACGCGCCTCACCGAAGCGCGCAGCGGCCCAAGCGGCGCTGGCTTAGGTCTGGCCATCGTCGATCGCATCGCCAAACTTCACGGCGGTGAGCTGCAATTAACAACACCCGAAGACGGTGGCCTGGAAGCGCGCATTTATATTGCCGCCAACTAGCCACCGAGCCACGAGCCAATACCAGAGCGGCTTCCAGGCCATGTATCGCCAAACGGCACGATCCATAAGCCTCTCAGCATCGATTTCGCCGGCAAGATGGTCGAAGCCGTCAGCGGCATGAAGCTCGGCGATTATTTCGCCAAGAATATTTTCCAGCCGCTCGGCATGCATAGCACCGGCTTCAAAATCAATCCGAGCATGTGCGCGCGCCTGGCGAAAATTCACCAGCGCGGCGAAGACGGCAAACTGACGCCGGCCGATATAGAAATCCCACAGGATCCGGGATTCGAAATGGGCGGCGGCGGATTGTATTCGGCCGCCGGTGATTACCTCGCTTTCGTGCGCATGATGCTCAACAACGGTAAAGCCAATGGCAACCAAATCGTCAAACCTGCCACGGCCGCGGAAATGTCGCGCAATAGTATGGGGAATACGAAAGTGAAAATGCTCAAGACCGCCGTTCCGCCACTGACCAACGACGCGGAATTTTTCCCCGGCATGCCGAAAAATTGGGGCTTGAGTTTCATAATCAACGAACAGCAGGCACCTACGGGTCGCAGCGCCGGTAGCTTAGCGTGGGCCGGTTTGGCGAATAGCTATTTTTGGTTCGATCAGAACAAAGGCGTCGGTGGCGTTTACTTGTCGCAGGTTTTGCCGTTTGCCGATGTCAAGGCGTTGCCGATGTTCTACGCGTTTTAGAAATCTGTATATCAATCGATGGCGTAAGCTTTTTGTTTGTGATGAAGGCCAGTTCGTTGTCATCGGGCTGGCCTTTATGTTTTATGAGCATCGCCAGAAGGTAGGCGGGGCGCGGTGCTCCAGGCATGCCATGCCAGGGGCTAAGCCTGGCGGGCGTCCTGGCTTAGCTGCATGTAAGTTCGTTTCAATCAGCTTCACTTTTCTCCTAATCATTTTTTTGCCGCTTTGCTCGAGAATGCGCCTTTGGGCACGCCCCCCTGTGCACAGCAGACCATTTTATGCTATTTAATAAATGTTATTTATTAAAAGTTTACAATGTATTATTATTGTAACTATTAAAGTAATAGCCTGTTGCAATTCCAGGCTCAAAACAACATGGCGAGACCTCATTTAGACACTTTCCATCGAATATTTTTCGCTGCCAAATCAATCAACGCTCAAGCACGTTCTGTAAGTTGGCGCGAATCAAACGTTGCGTCGTTGATTTTGGCCAGCTTGTTGGCAGGCCAGGTTTCGCTAGCGCATTGTGCAGTGGCCAGCGAATCCGACGATCTTCTCGACTTGCCGCTCGAGCAATTGGTACAAGTCGAAATTCCCAACGTCGTTGGTGCATCTAAGTACGAGCAAAGCGCGAGCAAAGCGCCATCGTCGGTATCGGTAATCACCGCCGCGGAAATTAGGAATTACGGTTGGCTCAAACTGTCCGACATCTTGCGCAGTGTGCGCGGTTTTATCGCGACTAACGATCGCAACTACGAATTCTTGTCGGTGCGTGGATTTGGGCTGCCGGGTGACTATACCTCGCGCGATTTTATTGTTGATCGATGGGCTACGCATTAACGACAGCACCTACCAACAGACTGCCGCCGGTGGCGATTTTCCGCTGGATATCGATCTTATCGACCGAGTTGAAATTATTCGTGGGCCCGGCTCGGCGTTGTATGGCTCGAGCGCGTTTTTTGGCGTTATCAACGTGATCACGAAAAAAGGCGGCCAACTTCAAGGCGGCGAAATTGCATTGGGTGGCGGAAGTTTCGATACAAAATTCGGGCGCGTTAGCTTTGGCAAGAAACTTCGATAACGGCTTAGAAGTTTTGTTTTCAGGTTCGGGTTTTAATCGAAATGGGCAAGAGGCATTTATTGTTTCCGGCGTTTGCAAACGATCCCTCATTTAATAACGGAATCAACGATCGCGGCGACGACGAAAACTGGAAGAGCTTTTACAGCGCGGCCCAATACGGCGATTTTTCATTCCGGGCCGGGATTCGGCAAACGTGTTAAAAATGTGGCTACAGGTATTTTCGGCACGATTTTTAACGATCCAAATACGTTTTCCGCCGACATGCGGCATTTCGTTGATTTAGAGTACGCACACACGTTCGGGGAGGATACCCAAATTTCAGCTCGGGTTTTTCAACAACGCTATGACTATTCGCAAGATTACCTCTATGAAGGCCTGCCGCCCACCTTGAATCGCGACACGACGGATAGTCAATGGTGGGGCACGGAAATTCGCCATGTGACGAAAATCGCAGAGCGCCACCGGCTCACGCTAGGCACCGAGTACATCGATTATTACCAGGAAGATCAAACGAATTTCGATGTCGATCCGGCGTTCTCGTACTTCGATGCGAAACAAGACAACCGGACGCTGGGACTTTATGTTCAAGATGAATTTGCCGTAACCGACAAATTTATCGTCAACGCCGGCGTTCGCTACGATCGCAATTACAACGGCAGCAATTCAACTAATCCCCGGCTGGGACTTATTTACAACCCGACGCAAGCTACTGCGTTCAAGTTTCTATACGGCACGGCGTTTCGCGTGCCGAACGGCTACGAATCCTACTATGTATCGCCAATTTCAAAAACCAATCCAACATTGGCACCTGAAAAAGTTCGCACCTTCGAACTGGCCGTGGAACACAGCATTACCCCTAATCTTCGAGCGGTGGTCTCCGCCTATCGATATCAGATCAACGGGCTGATTACCCAGGTTCCTGATCCGAATGATGGCTTGCTGGTTTTTCAAAATGCCGGCAAGGTCAACGCCAACGGCGTCGATCTGGAGCTTCAAGCTAAGTGGTCTCGCTTGGAAGGCCGCGCCAGTTATAGCTTTCAGCGCACCCGCGACACGGACACCGGCAACACCTTGCCGAACTCGCCGAAGCAAATCGCGAAACTCAATCTCACCGCGCCGCTGTTCGGGGATAAGCTCGCGATCGGATTTGAGGCCCAATATGTCGGTGGAAGCAACAACGCTAATGGTGACGCCGTTCCTGGCTATGCCCTCGGCAATCTCACTTTCACCGGGCGTAATTGGATTAAAGGCTTCGATATTTCCGCCGGCGTTTATAACGTTACCGATAAAAATTACGGCGATCCGGCGTCCAACGATTACGATGCCGCGGTGGTATCTGTGCCCCAGGATGGACGCAACTATCGCGCAAAAGTGGTCTATCGTTTCTAATGCCGCACTCGAATTCTAAGCGACGGGTCGGGCCGACAATTGCGAGGGCGATTCGATGCGCCCTGCCGTTTGTCATGCTTCTGATGCTTACGGGGCCGCTGGGCGCCGCTGCCGAGGAAAGCGAAGCGAAAATCAAAGTCGCATTTTTGTTTAATTTCGCGAAATTCGTATCCTGGCCCGAACCGGAATTTTCTGCCCAACCGACCATTACAATTTGTGTTTCCGGCGAGAGTACGCTTGATAACGCACTCAATGTACTAAAAGGCAAATCGGCTCAGGGTCGCGATGTGATCGTCAAACGCGATGTAAAGCTCGGCCAACTTGCGCATTGCCATGTCGTGTTCATTTGCAGTTCCGAAAGTACCCAGGTGCCGAAAAATATTGAAACGAGATCGGCAAAGGCGTTTTAACCGTGAGCGACATCCCCGCATTTGTTGATGCGGGCGGCGTTATCGGCCTCACCGTTTCCGACAACAAGGTGGCGTTTGAAGTCAACCTAGAAGCGGCGCAGCAGGCCGATCTTAAAATCAGCGCGCAGTTGCTCAAGGTCGCGCGAAGCGTGCGCGGAAAACCCAAATTGTGATGCGCTATTTCGAGACACTGCCGTTACGCCAAAAACTGATCGGGATCATCACGTTCACCTCGGCGGTCGGCCTCGCGATTCTGTTCGCGGTACTAACCTTTAAATCGATACTACATACGCAATCAGATGGTGATCGTTTTTTTAGGAGCATGGCCGAAGTAATCGGTATCAACGCGACACCGGGAATCCTATTTCAAGATCAAGCCTCGCTAGAAGAGGCACTCAAACCACTGCGACTAAACCACGATGTGCTCGCCGCACAAATCGCCGATCGGGGCGGTAAGCTTCACGCGGTTTATCTACGCGACGATATCGGTGCACTGCAAAAAAACTGGGCAACATTCATCGCAAAGCCCAGTAGGCAGAAACCCCCATCGATGTCGATGTTTGCGAGCCACACCTTGCTGTCCGTACCTATCATGTCCGACAAGGAGCATATTGGTAACGTCGATGTGATGGTGGATCTTTCGTCTGCATTGCGTGAAATTCGCCAGGATTTACTGATCGCACTCGGGATAGCCGGATTGAGTTTGTTGGCGGCCTTTTTTGTGGCCGCAAAACTTCAAGGCACGATCTCCGGCCCAGTGTTGCGCTTAGCTGAAATGACGACGCTGATTTCGAAAAATCGCGATTATTCTTTGCGTGCAACCACCGCCTCCAGCGACGAAATTGGCCAGCTGATCCATGGTTTCAATCGAATGCTCAGTGAAATTCAAGAGCGCGACAGCGAGCTGGTAGTGCACCGCGATCATTTGGAGAGCGAAGTTGCGCAGCGAACCGCCGAGTTGGTTAAAGCAAAAGAAGCGGCGGAAGCGGCGAATCAAGCGAAGTCGCAATTCCTTGCCAACATGAGTCATGAAATTCGGACACCGATGAATGGCGTGTTGGGCATGAATGAGCTATTGCTCAAAACGGAATTGCGAGCCGACCAACGCCGCTTTGCCCAGACCGCGTACCAATCGGGCGAATCGTTGCTGTCGATCATCAACGACATTCTCGATTTTTCGAAGATTGAAGCAGGAAAATTAGAGCTCGAGGAGCTCGATTTTAATCTGCGCGATTTGATTCAGCACATCGTCGAATTGTTTGCCGAGCGCGCGCACCAAAAACAGTTGGAGATAGTCTATCGTTTTGGTGATGACGTGCCATCGATCGTGCGTGGTGACTCGGCGCGGCTGCGGCAAATTTTGAGCAATCTGGTTAACAACGCCGTAAAATTTACCGAGCGCGGCGAGGTCGTAGTCGAAGTCTCGCGCAAACAGGGCGCGGCGGGCGATACTTCAGCCAACGTTACCTGGCTTGAATTTCGTGTGCGCGACACGGGCGTCGGCATCGCCGAGTCCGCCTTGGGGCGCGTCTTTGAAGCGTTTTCTCAAGCCGACAGCTCGACGACACGGCGCTTCGGCGGAACCGGCCTCGGCCTCTCTATTGCGCGCAGCTTGGTTGAATTGATGAACGGCGAAATTAGCGTGCAAAGCGAAATTAATCACGGATCGCAGTTTTCCGTTGTCGTTCCACTGAGCGGTGCACGTTGGGAATCGCAGCCGTTGAACATGGCCCCCGATCTGGTCGGCGCAAAGATTTTAATAGTCGACGACAACGCGACCAATCGATTCATATTACAAGAACAAGTTCTCGCATGGGGAATGCATGGAGCCAGCGTAGACGGCGGCGCGCCGGCTCTGGCTGCGCTGAGGACCGCGGCAGCGCGCAACGAGCCGTTCAAAATCGCCATTCTAGATATGTGTATGCCGGGCATGGACGGTATCGAGTTGGCACGCTCGATAAGAAATGATGTGTCGCTCAACGGCACGGGCTTGATCATGCTCACGTCCCTTGGTGCAGCGGGCGAGTCGCAAGAAGCACACGCGGCTGGCATTGTCGCGTATTTGAGCAAGCCTGCAAGGCAATCGGATCTGTACGATGCGATCGTTGAGGTCCTGAGCGGATCAACGGTCGCACCAACGAGCGTGCCAGCGTCGATCGAATCGCTGCCACAGCTACGCGGGCGAATTTTATTGGCCGAAGACAATGCGGTGAATCAAGAAGTCGCGTTGGCGATATTGTCTTATTTGAACCTCGAAACCGATATTGCGAATGACGGTGCTGAGGCCGTATTGGCATGGTCGAAGCAATCCTATGATCTGATCCTGATGGATTGCCAGATGCCTAACATGGATGGCTTCGAAGCCGTCGCACGCATCCGTGCGGGCGAAATCGAACAATCAAATCGCGCCGATCATTACGCGACGGATCCCAATCGTGGCCGTCACCGCAAACGCGATGGCGGGGGATCGCCAGGCTTGCCTCGCGGCCGGTTTCGACGACTACATCGCAAAACCTTACAAAGCACAAACATTGTTGGAGATTCTGTCACGCTGGCTGGAGGAAAAAACAGTGGTGGCGCTGCCGCCGGCACTCGCGAGCACCGAATCAGTGGTTAAACCCCAGGTATATTCCGGGAAAGAAAAAACCTTTGATCCCAGCGCGCTTGATCACCTGGTCGCACTGCAAGGGCCCGGTGGAGGAAGCGCAATGCGTAAACGCGTCTTCGAGACTTTTGAAAAAAGCGTTTCGCGACTATTAGATCAATCAGAACAGGCGGTAAATAATAGCGATGCCAAGGCATTGCACATCGCTGCGCACGCGCTCAAATCGGCAAGCGCCAATGTCGGTGCCTATAAACTATCGCGGCTGGCGCGTGAGCTTGAAATGTTCGCGCGCGGTGGAGAAACAGCGGCGATTGCAGGCGTTGTCGCAATTAAGGCAAGAATATGATTCAGTCCGCACTGCAATGATGGAGTTTCGAGATGGCGTTATTTCCGCCTAGCGAAGCCGATGCCGACAGGCCGCTCGTGTTGATCGTCGACGATGAAGATTTGACACGCCTGTTCGCCCGGCAAACCCTCGAAGCAGCAGGTTTCCGTGTCGAGGAAGCCACCGACGGCGACTTGGGGCTCGCCGCTATTCAGCAACTCGCTCCGGACCTCGTGATGCTCGACGTATTGATGCCGATTCGCGATGGCTTTGAAGTCTGCGCAGCGCTGCGATCATTGCCAGAGCGTTCGGAAACACCGGTGCTGATGATGACAGGCCTAGAAGATGCCGATGCGATAGACCGCGCCTACGCAGTGGGCGCTACGGATTTTATTACCAAACCGATTCGCTGGCATTTGTTGCCGCATCGCGTCCGTTATATTTTGCGTACGACCAAAGCGGTTGCCGCGCTCGCCACAAGCCAATCTAAATTGGTTGAGGCGCAACGCCTTGCCGGGCTCACCGCGTGGGAATGGGATATCGGCCGAGGCTCACTGACGTGGTCGAATGAAACCTTGCACGACTTCGGCTTGGAAGGGGATATTGGTTCGATTGAAGCGTTTTGGCAATTGGTTCATGCCGATGATCGCGAATTAATTCGTCATGCCTTTGTCGCCGCACTCAAAGGGCAAAAACAGTTTAAACAAGACTTTCGTGTGGTCTTGCCGAATGGCGCAGTGAAGTACTTTCATGGCCAATCGCAAACTCAGTATGGCCCGGATGGACGCGCCACTCATATGGCCGGCACCGCGCAAGATATTACGGAACGTAAACGCATGGAAGATGAGGTTCGAAAGCTGGCGTTGTACGATCCTCTCACCGGCCTGCCCAACCGCATTCTTTTTCGCGAAGAATTGGATCGGGCATTACATCGCGCGCAACGTACCGGCACGATGATTGGCGTCATGTTCCTGGATTTGGATAAATTTAAGCGCATCAATGACTCCCTCGGTCACGACAAGGGCGATTATTTGCTGCGCGAAGTGGCGTCCCGGTTACGTCATGTCGCGCGCGGAGAAGATGTCGTGGCGCGCTTTGGCGGCGACGAATTTACGTTGATAGTCGCGCCATTGAAAAATGCGGATGAAGCCAGCCGCGTGGCACAACGCATCGGTATGGCATTCGCGGAACCGGTTCAACTGGAAGGTCAGGAATTATTTGCCTCGATAAGCATCGGCATTTCGATTTACCCAACCGATGCATCCGATGCATTGGGCTTAATTAAAAATGCCGATACTGCTATGTATGCGGCAAAAAGCATGGGACGAAATGGCTATCAATTCTATGATCGTTCGATGAATGAAAGCACACTGGCAAAACTCGAATTCGATGCGGCGATGCGCCACGGTTTATCGCGTGGTGAATTCGTCTTGCATTATCAGCCGCGAATCGATACGCGTAGCGGCGCCGTAGTAGGCTGCGAGGCGCTTATCCGCTGGAATCATCCGACACAGGGATTGCTCTTACCGGGGAAATTTATCGGGATTGCGGAAGACAGCGGTTTCATTATCCCCATGGGCAAGTGGGTCATTGACCAAGCGTGCTGGCGACAACGAGCGTGGCGCGATTTGGGAATGCCACGTATTCCGATCGCCATCAATCTTTCCGCGCTGCACGTAGTCCGACCGGAAATTGTCGCCGAGATTCACGAAGCACTCAGCCGCCACGGCATCGAGGGACGCGATATCGAGTTGGAAGTAACCGAGACGGTATTTGTGCAAGATACGGCAAACAGCGCGGCGATACTTGGGGACCTAAGTGCCATGGGGATCAAAATCGTCATCGATGATTTTGGCGTGGGGTTTTCATCACTGAACTATCTGCAACGAATGCCTGTCAGTACGCTAAAAATCGACCGCTCGTTCGTCAACCAGGCGCCTAACAGTCATCGTAACGGTGCGATCGTCAAGGCCATTGTCTCGATGGCAAAAAGCCTAGGACTAGGCGTCATCGCGGAAGGCGTTGAAACGCCGGAGGAAAGAGATTTTCTGATCGGTATTGGGTGCGACGAAATGCAAGGCTATTGGTTTGGGCGACCGGTGCCTGAAAATGAATTTGCACAATTTCATTTAACCGGTGAAACTCGTTCGTCTGCTTGCTTCTAATGATCGAAAACGGGAATAATAAGGCCTGTACAATGCATTAAAATTAGTCAGCGTCATCCTATGAGTGCAAAGTCTCGACATCGAATTCCGACGTGTACCGCAACGAAACAACATCCGTTAAGTAAATGGCCTACGTAACCGGCGTAGCCTGTACGCCCTTCGGCCGTCACGAAGGCAGCACCGCGCTCGGGTTGATGAGCGTTGCGGCACGTAGCGCCTTAATCAACGCGCAACTCAACGCGGCACAAATCGACGGTTTACTCACCGGTTACGCGACGACTTTCCCGCATTTGATGTTGGCTAATGTCGTCGCCGAACAGCTCGGCGTTCAGCCCGACTACTGCCACGCGATTCAATCTGGCGGCGCGAGCGGCTTGACTATGGTGATGCTGGCGCGCGAATTGGTTCGCAGCGGGCGCTGCAAAAATGTCTTGTGTGTCGCCGGGGAAAATCGCCTCACCGGCCAGACGCGCGATATGGCAATCCAATCCTTGTCGCAGGTCGGACACGCCGATTACGAAGTGCCGTTCGGGCCAACGGTGCCCGCCTATTACGCACTGCTTGCGGCGCGCTATTTGCACGAGCGAGGATTGAACGAAAGCGATCTTGCGGAATTCGCTGTGCTGATGCGCAATCACGCGCTCAGCCATTCCGGTGCTCACCAACGTGAGCCGATTGATGTCAATGCCGTGTTGAATTCCAAAACGATTTCGTCGCCACTGAAATTGCTCGATTGTTGTCCGATTTCCGATGGTGCGGCAGCCGTTGTAGTTTCGTTAGAACCGCCAAGAGAAAATACAATTCGTATTCGCGGCGCCGGCCAAGCCCATCGCCATCAACATGTCAGCCAGATTAAGGATGTTCAGGCCACCGGCGCGAAAGCTGCGGCGGACTTGGCATTTCGCGAAGCGCATATCGAGCGTAAGCAAATTGAATATCTCGGCATTTACGATTCATTTACGATCACGTTGATGATGTTGCTTGAGGAAATCGGTTTTGCTGCGCGCGGCGAATCGGCGACGAAAGTGCGCAATGGCGATTTTTCCGCGCAGGGCCAATTGCCTCTTAATACTCACGGCGGATTGTTGTCCTACGGCCATTGTGGTGTCGCAGGTGGCATGGCGCACTTGGTCGAAACCGTGTTGCAATTGTCCGGCAATGCGGGCGCGCGCCAGATCGCTGAACGCGAGTGGGCTTATGTGCACGCCGATGGTGGCGTGATGTCGGCCCACGTTGGCATGATTTTGCAAAGGGAGCGCTAGCGATGGAGATCTACGCGCAATACTTCTGGGCCGGTTGCAGCGAAGGCGAATTGCGCTTTCAACGCTGTGCCGATTGCAATCACGCCCAATTTTTTCCGCGCAGCCATTGCTTAAATTGCAATAGCGATCAAGTTGCATGGCATGCATCAAAAGGCGTTGGGACTATCTACAGCGTGACCCGCGTCGAGCGCGCGCCGAGTGACGAATTCCGCGCCCTTGTGCCCTACTCCATCGCGCTGGTAGATTTGGATGAAGGCATTCGCCTGATGGCGCACGCCAACCCCGCGCTCAACATCGGCAATAAAGTCCGCGTTACCTTCTTCAATCACAACAACCGCTCACTTCCACGTTTCGAACCCCTATGACCGACTTCGATTTATCCACGCTGTTGTCGCCGCGCTCGATTGCTATTGTTGGCGCATCGGATAATCCTAACAAAATTGGCGGCCGCCCAATTCATTTCATGCAGCGTTTCGGCTATCGCGGCAAATTATTTCCGGTCAATCCCGCACGAACTGAAGTGCAAGGGCTCAAGTCCTATCCGAATTTGGAAGCTTTACCGGAATCACCGGACTGCGTGCTTCTCGCCGTCGGTGGCGATGCCGCGTTACGAGCGATTCGCGATGCCGCGAAAATTGGCGCGAAGAGCATCGTCGTATCCGCGTCAGGCTTTGGCGAAACCGGCCCCGTCGGCCGCGCGATGCAGGACGAAATGGTACGTGTCGCACACAGCGCGGGCATGCGCATGATCGGGCCGAACTCTCAGGGACTCGCCAACTTTTCCTGCGGCGCAATCACCAGTTTCTCGACATTGTTTCTGGAGCGCCCACCCGCCGATGGGCCGGTTGCCATCGTCAGTCAATCGGGCGCCCTGTCGGTGGTGCCGTACGCGTTGCTGCGTGATCGTGGCATCGGCGTGCGCCATGTTCACGCAACGGGAAATGAAGCAGATTTGTGTGTCGCTGAAATTGCTAACGCGGTCATCGACGACGAAGGCGTAAAGCTATTGTTGCTGTACTTAGAAAATTTCAATCGACCGGACACATTGGCTCGCGCCGCGGAGAAAGCTCGCGAGCGAGATATTCCAATCATCGCGTTGAAAGCCGGGCGCACGCAAAGCGGCGCGCAAATGGCGAGCTCCCACACGGGCGCGATGGCGACAGAGGATCGCATTGTCGATGTATTTATGGAAAAACACGGCATCCTGCGCGCGCGTGACGTTGGCGATTTAGTGAATAGCGCCGAGTTGTTTTTGTCAGGACGACGCCCTCGCGGACGACGTTTAGTGATGCTTAGCAATAGCGGCGCGAGTTGCGTCATGGCAGCCGATGCAGCGGATGATTTGCATTTGCCATTGGCAAAATTGAACACTACAACGCGCGAAAAATTAAAGGAATTGTTGCCGGGATTTTCTACCGCCGCGAATCCGATTGATCTGACCGCCTCGCTGCTTACGGATAGTAGTTTATTCGGCAAAGCCCTCGCCGTGATCGGTGCTGACGAAAACGTTGATATGGTGATGGCAGCCATTCCCGTCGCCGGCCAAGGTTACGATGTACCAAGTTACGCCGAGGCCGCCGCGGCATTTATCGAACAAACCGGCAAGCCTTTTGCATTCGCGTCGCCGCTCGCCGAAGTCGTCGACGAATTCAAAAAACAAAACGTGCCGAGCTTTTCTGACGAGCGCGTGGCGATGGAGTCGCTTGCACAACTAGCACAGCATGCCGGCCGCAGAGGCGCTTCCAGCGTGCCTCTACAAGCAGCCTTGCCTGTGACGCACGTCCCATCTGGCTCAGGGCCATACCTCAGTGAAGCGGCAAGCCTATCGTGGCTTGCGGAGAATGGCATCGCCTGCGTACCGTTTCGACTTTGCAAAAGCGAAGCCGAGATTTGCAGCGCATTTCAAGCACTAGAAAAACCAGTTGTGATCAAAGCTTCATCGCCCGATGTGCCGCATAAATCGGAACACGGTTTGGTATTTTTAAATGTAACCGATGAGAAACGAGCGCTGGCGTGTTTCGCAGGCATCACGAAAAAGTTATCCGCGCTCGACGCAATCGATGAAGGCACGATTGTCGCAACTATGATCAAACCGCAACGAGAGCTTATGATTGGCGCTCGCATCGATCCACAATTCGGGCCGGTCGTCATGGTCGGAGACGGCGGGAAGTATGTCGAGGCGCTGCAAGACTTTGCGCTGTTGCTTGCGCCATTCACCAGCGACGATGTATTGCGCGCGTTGGATAAGTTACGCATCGCGCCGATTCTGCGCGGTACTCGTGGCGAAGCGCCGCTCGATATGCACGCGTTCGCGCAAATGGCGGTACGCATCGGTGATGTATTGATGGCGTCGCAGGATCGTCTTGCGTCGATTGATCTTAATCCGGTGATGGTTTTGCCGCAGGGTAAAAATAAAGAGGAAACGGCATTCGCCGCTGACGGCCTCGTCGAATTGAAGCGAAGTTGAGCAAGTTTACGCTGACACGTCAGTTGTGGTCTTAAACAACCCTACATGAATTCCTCGCTTTCGCGGGAATGACAGGATACATGACTATCGATTATCAAACACTAAAAAACTGGCGATTCCCAGAAATCGAACATACCTACACCGTCGAAGACACGATGCGCTACGCGCTGGCTGTCGGTGTCGGCCACGATCCGATGGATGAACGCGCGTTACGCTTCGTTACCGAATACGATTTGCAAGCATTGCCAACCATGGCTGTCGTTCTTGGCTATCCCGGTTTCTGGATGACCGATCCGCGCACCGGTATCGATTCCACGTTGATACTTCACGGCGAAGAAGCCGTAACTTTACATAAGCCTTTGCCGATCGCGGGCACCGTATTTTCGCGCCATACGATGAGGCACGTCATCGATAAGGGCGCGAACAAAGGCGCCGTTGTCATTTATGAAAAAGAGCTCTATGCAAATAAAGCCGGTGACCTATTGGCAACAATAAAACACACGGCATTTTGTCGCGGCGATGGTGGATTCAGCGCAAGGGACGCGGTCAGCGATCCCGGGCCCGCCGCGCCAAAGCCGATGCCAACAACCGCGCCAGATCTTATCTGCGATCTGCCGACCTTGCCGCAACAAGCCCTACTCTATCGCTTGCTCGCCGACCGCAATCCATTGCATGCCTTGCCGAAAGCCGCTCTGGACGCGGGTTTCCAGCGTCCTATCTTGCATGGACTAGGCACTTACGGCGTCGTCGGGCACGCTTTGTTGAAAACACTTTGCAACTATCGGCCCGAAGGAATCAAACACCTTGGCGTTAGATTCACCGCTCCGGTATATCCTGGGGAAACGATTAGAACTGAAATTTGGAGTAAAGAAAATCCAATTCGCTTTCGTGCGAAGGCGCTTGAGCGGGACGTAACTGTAATCAACTACGGTGAATTTGCATTGGCATCTAAAGGCTAACGAATGACCAACACAAGCGTGAACGAAGAAAACGCTCGCCTCATTGTTGAACAGAAAAACGATGTTTTGCTGTTGACCATTTCCAATCCGGCGCGACGCAATGCGCTGGGTCCCACGATTTATGAGAGTGGCATTGACGTTACTCGTGCTGCGTATGTCGACAATAAGATTCGCGCGATTGTATTGACCGGCGCCGACGGCCAATTTTGTGGCGGCGGAAATTTACATCGCCTTAAGCAAACACGCGTAGGCCCCACGAGCGTGCAGTTCGACGGCATCTCAAAATTCCACAACTGGATTGAAGCAATACGCGATTGCCCGAAGCCGGTGATCGCCGCAGTTGAAGGTGCATGCGCGGGTGGCGGATTTTCTTTAGCGCTGGCGTGTGATCTGATCGTGGCGGCGGAAAACGCCAAGTTCGTCATGAGTTATATCAAAGTCGGGCTCACGCCCGATGGTGGCGCCAGTCATTCGTTATTCAATTTAATGCCACGACAACTTGCGCTGGAATTGTTGCTCGACGCGGAACCGATTTCGTCGCAACGCTTATATCAACTCGGCGTAGCCAATCGCGTGACCACGCCAGGAACCGCGCTGGATGTGGCTCTCCAATGGGCGAATAAGATTTCCCAAGGCCCGCAGCACGCCACACAGCGCATCAAACAGCTGCTGCAGGCCGCGCCACAAAACAATCTTCCAAGCCAAATGGCGTTAGAACGCGATAACTTTATCGCAAGTCTTTTTGATCCGGAATGCGGCGAAGGTATTGATGCATTTCTTGAAAAACGCAAATCTATTTTTCCGCGTTAGGGCTGGTTGCTGCATCCGCTTTGCTGGTTCTTTCTTAAATCGCCGATTTTCATTTTTCATTCGCATCCAGCCAAATTAACGCGGCCATTCGGCCGGTTTGGCCATCGCGTCGAAACGAATAGAATTGCTCCGCGTCGCGGTAAGTACAGTAGTCGTCTCCATAGATTTCTTCAACACCCATGCGCCGCAACCGCAATTGCGCAAGCTCGTAGAGATTGGCCAACCATTTTCCATCCGTTGTTGGCATAAATGCCGTTATCGCGTTGTAATCATCGTCGATAAAAACATCGCGAACATCGTTGCCTACTTCATAATGCGAGGGACCGATCGCCGGACCGAGATAGACCACCAGCTCCGGCGGCGGCACGCGCATCGCGGCCACGGTATTTTCGATCACCGATTGACTCAAACCGCGCCAGCCCGCATGCACCGCTGCGACCTTGCTACCGTTGCGATCGCAAATCAACACGGGCAAGCAGTCCGCGGTCAGTATCGCGCACACCACGCCGTTTTTCTCGGTAAAGGAAGCGTCCGCTTCAACGCCGCAATTGACCGCGTCGGCTGCAACGACATGTGTGCCATGGACTTGCCGTAGCCACACGGGATCGGACGGAAGATAGACTTTTAGCAACGCGCGATTCGACGCGACATCGCCCGGTGCGTCGCCCACATGGTCGCCCAGGTTTAAGCCGGCAAAGGGCGCACGGCTGACGCCGCCGTCGCGGGTCGTCACGAATGCCTTGACCCACGGCGGTGCGGGCCAATCGGGAACGATCCAATCACGAGCGATGCTCATGCGGCCTCCTGCCGCAATACTTCTAATAATTTTGCCATGTCTTCTGGTAATGGCGCATGCCACTCCATTTGCTTTGTCGATGACGGATGAATCAAGCCCAAACGCGTTGCGTGTAGCGCTTGTCTGCCAAACGTCTTGATCGCTTTTTGCAATTCCGGATGCAGCGCGCGCGCTTTACCGCGATACACGATATCGCCGAGTAGCGCATGGCCGATCGAACGCATATGTACCCGAATCTGATGGGTTCGACCTGTTTCCAGCCGGCATGAAAGCAAGGTGTTTTGCGCAAAACCTTCCATCGGCTGGTAATGCGTAATCGCCGCTTTGCCGTTCGGTACGATCGCCATTTTTAGACGATCGCGCGGATCGCGGCCAATTGGCGCGTCAACACTTCCACCGACAGCGATCGCACCTTCGACGATTGCCAAATATTCCCGTTTCACAGTACGACCTTGCAATTGACGCACCAAATGCGTTTGCGATTCTAAGGTTTTCGCAACGACCAACAAACCGCTGGTATCTTTATCCAGTCGATGTACGATCCCGGCCCGCGGCAAGGTTTTTAATTTGGGTGCGTGATGCAAAAGTGCGTTGAGCATAGTGCCCTCCCAATTGCCGCTACCGGGGTGCACCACCAATCCCGGCGGCTTGTTGATGACCAGTAAAGTGTCATCTTCATAGGCAATTTCCAGATCAATATCCTCGGCACGAAACGACAATTCTTCGGCGCTCGCCTGGGGAGACACTTTGACCCGCTCGCCGCCGAATACCTTTAGCTTCGCGCTTGCATTAACGCGATCGATGTCGACAAAACCCGCCTTGATCCAGCTTTGAAGCCGACTGCGCGAGTGTTGCGGAATCATCAGCGCGAGCACTTGATCGAAGCGCATTCCCGCATATTCTTCGGAAATCGTGAAACTTATTACCTCGTCCGGCGCGGGCGATGCGGTATAATTTGCATCACTTTTCGTAGTGTCATTTTCACTGGATATTGCCATGCGCTCGAGTATATCGTTTCTTGTCCTGTCATTGTACGGCGCGCTTCTCACCGGCTGCGGCCTGAATCAAGAAAAAGCGGATCCAACTAAAGACTGGTCGCCTCAGCGCATTTATTCCGAAGCAAAATCGGAAATCGCCAGTGGCAATAACGACAAAGGCATCAAGCTGCTGGAAACATTGCAAGCGCGCTATCCCTACGGCCGCTTTGCACAGCAGGCGCAGCTCGATGAAGCCTATGCCTATTACAAAGCCGACGAAGTGCCTCAGGCCTTGGCTGCGGCGGACCGCTTTATCAAATTGCATCCGAATCATCCAAACGTCGATTACGCTTTTTATCTGAAAGGGCTGTGCAATTTCCGCGACGATCTCGGCCCGCTTGGTTTTTTCTCTACCGATGATTTGGCAGAACGCGATCCGAAGGCGGCTAAAGATTCTTTCGATACTTTCCGCGAGCTAGTCACACGCTACCCGGAAAGCCGCTATGCACCTGACGCGATCAAGCGCATGAACTATCTGGTGAACGCACTTGCCACTCACGAAGTAAAAGTCGCCGACTATTACTTCCGACGCGGCGCCTACGTCGCGGCGGCGAATCGTGCACAAGAGGCATTGAACACTTACCCACAGGCGCCTGCTCTGGAAGAAGCGCTAAATATCATGGTACGATCATACGAAGCAATGGGGCTGAAAGATCTAGCCGCCGACGCTAACAAAGTCCTTCAGAAAAATTTTCCGCAAAGTAAGTTATTGGGCGGCAAGTCCTAGCAGTTTTCGCTTTGTAAGCCTTCGCCTCGAAGGTCGACTACTGCAAGTCCATTTCGGGAGCAGGCATGGCAACAACGGAATTTGATATCTGTGTGATCGGTGGCGGCGCAGCCGGTTTGGTCGTTTCCGCCGGCGGGTCAACGCTCGGCGCGAAGGTCGCGCTAATCGAAAAACACGAAGGCGGTATGGGCGGCGATTGCTTGCATTTTGGCTGTGTTCCGAGCAAGACATTGCTACGCTCCGCCAAAGTTGCGCATCAAATGCGTCACGCCGACCGCTACGCCATTTCTCCTGCAAATCCGCAAATTGATGTCGGCAAAGTCATGCAACGCGTGGCCGGCGTTATCGCTTCAATTGAACCGAACGACAGTCCTGAGCGCTTTCGTAGCCTGGGCGTTGATGTGTCGTTTGGTACGGGGCAATTCACCGATCCACGAACGTTTACGGTCGGTTCACGAAAGTTCACCGCCAGAAATTTTGTCATCGCCACTGGCTCACGTCCCGGTGTGCCGCCGATTCCAGGGCTGAGTGATGTGCCTTTTCTTACCAACGAAACGGTATTCAAGATCAACGAACCGGTACCAAGCATGATTGTCATTGGCGCGGGCCCTATCGGTTGTGAAATGGCGCAAGCGTTTGTGCGCCTTGGCAGCAAAGTCGCGGTCGTCGATTTGAGTTCAACATTGTTGCCGCGCGAAGACGCCGATCTCGCCGCCGTGATTCGAACGCAAATGGAAGCCGATGGCATCGAGTTTCATCTTGGCGTGACGCCGACCAAAGCCGAAGGCAAAGCCGGTGCGATTTCGCTTTGGGTGAAAGATAAAGATGGCCGGGAAATCAAACTCGATGCCTCGCATTTGTTGGTCGCCGCGGGACGCAAAATGAATGTCGAAGGTCTGGGTCTAGAAGCCGCCGGCGTACAAACGGAAAAAGGCCGCATCGTTTCCGACGCGACCTTACGCACGACCAACAAACATATTTATGTGTGTGGCGACGTCGCCGGCTCGTTCCAATTTACTCACATGGCGGAGCATCACGCCGGCGTCGTGCTGCGCAATATCTTAAATCCGCTGCCGTTTAAATTCGCCAAAACCGAAACCCGCGTGATTCCGTGGTGTACGTTTACCGAGCCGGAGTTGGCGCGCGTCGGCGTTTCCGAAACGGAAGCGAAGCAGCAGAATATTCCTCACCGTGTTTATAAATTCCCGTTCGAGGAAATGGATCGCGCGCGCGCGGAAGGCGACACCGAAGGCTTCGCAAAAATCATCACCGATCCGAAAGGCGTGATCCTCGGCGCAGCGATTGCGGGGCCCCATGCCGGCGAGCTGATTCACGAATATGTATTGGCCATGGCCAAACGCATGACGACCAACGACTTGTCCGGCATCATTCATATTTATCCGACTTTGGCGCAAATTAATCGCCGCGTTGCCGATCAACGGCGCAAGGAATCACTGACGCCGACGGCGAAGAAATGGATTATGCGAATCGCGGGGTTGCGTGGAGCATAGCCTGGAGAGGCAATACCAGAGCGGGCTTCCAGTCATGCATTGCCACGACGCAGTATTGATGTGGCTTGTGGCACTGGAGCTTAATTTTTTATCACCAAGCTTTACTACTGTCATTCCCGCCTTCGCGGGACTGACGACGTTGAGCGCTTCGGTTATAGCGTCCATCGAGTAATGCGACCAACTGCTAATCCATGAAAAACTCCGCCACACTAATTAAAATCCTAATTCTCGCCTTATTCGTCGGGGGCATTATTCTCTTTTTTGCACTCGGCGGACAAAAATATCTCAACTTGGAAACGCTCAAAGCCAATCGCGATGCGCTGATTCAATACACCGAACAGCACTACGTCACGGCGTTCATTATCGGATTTCTGATCTACACCATTTCGACGGCGCTCAGCCTACCCGGCGGATTAATTTTGTCGCTGTCGATGGGATTGGTGTTCGGCCGTTGGGCCGGTACGGTGCTGATCGTCCTCGCCGCAACGCTCGGCGCGACCTTAGTATTCCTCGCCGCACGCTATATTTTTGCCGACATGGCGCGTAAAAAGATTGGCGGCTTGGCGCAAAAAATCAACGAAGGCTTTACCAAGGACGCGTTCAACTATTTATTGTTTCTGCGACTCGTGCCGCTGTTTCCATTTTGGCTGGTGAATCTCGCGCCGGCGTTCACCAACGTTTCGCTCAAAACCTACGTCACCGCGACCGCGATCGGCATCTTGCCTGGCACCTTTGTATTTGCGAATCTTGGGCAGAACCTAGGGCGAATCTCGTCGACCAAAGAATTGCTCACACCGGGAATTCTCGGCGCCTTCGTGCTACTTGGCGTGTTCGCGCTAATTCCCGTTTTGTACAAAAAATACAAGGCTAAAGCGTAATGAAAATCCCTGCTCGCAGACCGATGTATGCTGACGGGCCGCGTCGGACGTTATATTCTTTGTCAGTCAAATAGGAGCGTGTTTTGAACATTTCTGTGCATAAATTTTTTGCTGCTGCGTTGTTTCTTATCGCCGGGTCCGCGTTCGCCGAGATCGATCATGGTCTTTACGACAGCGTGCTCAAAGCCCACACCAAGGATGGCCAGGTCAACTATCCCGCTGTTGCGGCCGATAAGTCCTTCGCGACCTATCTCGAGCAGCTTGCCGCGACACCGGCGCCCAGTGCGAAGAACGATAAACTGGTTTACTACATGAATGCCTACAACGCGCTGGCGATGAAGGGCATTATCGATGGCAAATCGCCGTCGAATTTTATTGGCCGCCAACTATTTTTTAAGTCGGCCAAATTCAAATTGGCTGGCGGCGAAACCAATCTTCACAATATCGAACACGAAATTTTGCGCAAACTTGGCGAGCCGCGCATTCATTTTGCCATCGTATGCGCCTCGTCATCCTGCCCAAAAATTCGCAGCGATGCGTTTACCGCGGCAAAACTTGAGGAACAGCTCGACGACAATACGCGCCGTTTTATCAACGATCCCACGCGCAACCGTTACGACAAGAAAGAAAAGATTGCCTATCTGTCGCAGATTTTCAAATGGTTCGCCGAAGATTTCGAGGCAAGCGCCGGTTCCGCGCAAAAATTCGTCGCGAAATATGTCAGCGATCCCGACGTCGCAAAAGAAATGGCGGCCGACGGTTATAAGGTGAAGTTTCTGGATTACAGTTGGAACCTGAACGGAACTCCGCCGAAATAGAGCTTCCATGCGGCTCTCCATCGTCATCCCCGTTCTGAACGAAGCCGATGGAATTGAACGTTTTTTGTCCTCGCTTCAATCGCTGCGCCGCCAAGGTCACGAAGTCATCGTGGCTGACGGCGGCAGCAACGATGGCACGGCGCAACGCGCCGCTTCACTCGCCGATCACGTAATCCAAAGCCCGCGTGGGCGCGCTGCGCAAATGAACGCCGGCGCGGCGCTCGCGCGCCGCGAGGTCTTATTTTTCCTGCATGCCGATTGCCATTTGCCGAGCGACAGCGCACACTTAATTCTCGACGGCCTAAAAAACAGCGAGCGGCGCTGGGGCCGCTTTGATATCAAACTTTCCGGCAATCGTTATATGTTTCGCGTCGTCGAATGGTTCATGAACACGCGCTCGCGCTTAACCCATATTTCCAGCGGCGACCAAGGTCTGTTTGTTGAGCGCGAATTGTTTACGTCCATCGGCGGCTTTCCGGTCATTCCGCTCATGGAAGACGTCGCGATCAGCCGGCAATTGAAGCAAATTGCGCCGCCGCTTTGCCTGCGCGCAACGATCACGACGTCGAGCCGACGTTGGGAAAAGAACGGCGTGTGGCGCACCATCTGGCTAATGTGGCGTTTGCGCTATGCCTACTGGCGTGGCGTCGATCCGCGGGATTTGGCGCGCATCTACTATCCTCAATCAACCCATGGCTGATGCCGCCGGCTGCCGCATTATCGTATTTGCTAAAGCGCCGATCGCCGGCCAGGTCAAAACCCGTTTGTGTCCGCCGCTTTCGCCCGAAGAAGCCGCAGAATTGCACCGCCGGATGATTATGCATACGCTGAACACCGCGTCCCTGGCTGATCTTGGGCCGGTGGCGCTACACTGCGCGCCGCATACCGAGCATGATTTTTTCGCCCATTGCCGCCGCGATTTTGCGGTTCGACTCCAGTCTCAAGTTGCCGGCGATCTCGGTTTAAAAATGCAAATCGCGCTGAATGGCGCCGGCCGCGCGATCCTCATCGGCACCGATTGCCCGAGCATCACCCCAGCCTATTTGCGCGACGCCGCGGCGGCCTTGTCGTCGGCCAACTCAATCGTCTTCGGCCCGGCCGACGACGGCGGCTACGGCTTAATCGGTATTAACGGTGCAACACCGGACATTTTTAGCGGAATCCCCTGGGGCACTTCCGACGTAATGAAATCAACTCGTAATATACTAAGCGCTACGGGCCAGGCATGGCGCGAGCTAGCGCCGATTTGGGATGTGGACAGGCCGAAAGATTTAGAGCGGCTCGCAAGCGATGCCGAGTTGAATTACTTACTTAACGGTTTTGCGCTTGCGCCGGTGGCGAGCTAGGCGAAAAGTAAAAAGAACTATGGAAAAAACGATACTAGTGCTGTTTCCAAACGAATGGGATTTTCTTGAGTTCGGCTCGGACCGCTATCGCGGCCATACCCGCTTTATCTACGAAGGTTTTGACGTTCATAAATTTCCGGAAAACGCGAAGCTCATGGTGTTTTCCGCCGAGCGCTTTATCGCGCGCATGGTAAAAAAATATCGCGACGCGAATCTCGCTGGCGTCCTAAGCAACGAGGAACAATTCGGCGCGCTGATCGCATCGGTCGTCGCCGAGCGGCTCGGACTACCGGGCGTGCCGCCCGCCGCGATCTTGATTGCGCAGCACAAATACTACGCGCGCGAATATTCCAACAAAGTTGCGCCGGAAGCCACGCCCGCTTACACCGTGTTCAGCCCGTATGTCAGTCGCGAAGAAGACGTCAAACAAAAATTTCCGCTATTCGTCAAACCGGTCAAAGCGACTTACTCGATCCTCGCAAAAAGGGTAAACAATTTTAGCGAACTTCAAAGCCATCTGACGTTCAAACCACTGGAAACTTGGATACTGAAAAAATTGATCCAGCCGGCGGAGGATTTGGGACGCGTATACACCGACTTTACATTGGATGCCCACCAGATTTTGGGCGAGGAAGTATTGGAGGGCGTGCAAGTTACCGTTGATGGTTACGTCCACAATGGCGTCGTTAAAATCATGGGCGTGGTCGACGCGGTGATGTATCCCGGCACCAACGCGTTTCAGCGTTTCGAGTATCCCTCATCGTTGCCGCAAAGCGTGCAGGATCGCATGGGCGATGTGGTGGCACGGGTCGTTAAGGAGTTCGGCCTCAATCAAAGTTTGTTTAACGTCGAATTTTTTTACGACGCGGCAACGGATGATCTCAAGCTGATCGAAATGAATCCGCGCATGGCCTATCAGTTTGCCGATTTATACGAAAAGGTCGATGGTTACAATCCTTACGATATTTTGCTCGACCTCACGCGCGGCAAAACACCGCGCCACGCTTATCGACAAGGCCTGTATAACCACGCTGCGAGCTTTGTGCTACGCGCCTTTCCTGGCAGCGAATTAAAAGCCGGGCCGGACGAAGCGCGCGTTAACGAAATTCGCAAACAGTATCCCGACGCGCGTATTTTGGTTTACTTAAAGAAAGGCAGCAGCCTGGCGCGCGAGTATAAATGGCTCGGCAGTTATCGCTACGCGGTACTTAACCTTGGCGCGAAAACCAGCCAAGATTTGCATCAGCGCTATCACCAAGTGCGCAGTCAATTGCCGTTTGTGTTTGCGTAGGCTTCGACATTATTTCTTTGCTTAGTCGATTAGCGCTCCACGTTGTCATTCCCGCGAAGGCGGGAATCCAATTTTTATGCTTTTCAATTGCGATATGCCTGGCCATAGTTGAAAGCCACGCCGCAGAAAACGTTATCGAACTCGGAATCTTCTCAAAATCCACACCCGGCGGCGCGCTACCCGAAGGCTGGCAACCGCAAACTTTCAAAAAAATCGACAAGCACACGATCTACGAACTCATCAAAGACGGCGATACCACCATTGTCAAAGCCAGCGCAAAGGCTTCCGCCTCGGGCTTAACCAAGCCGCTTGATCTGGACCTCAAAGATTTTCCGATTTTGGAATGGCGCTGGAAAGTGGCGAACGTCATCGCGAAAGGCAATCCAAAAAGCAAAGCGGGCGATGACTACCCGGCGCGCATTTATCTCACCTTCAAATATGATCCGACGCGCGTTTCCGCATGGCAACGCACTAAATATGGACTCGCCAAATCATTGTACGGCAGCTATCCGCCCCACGCCGGCATTAACTATATTTGGGAAACTAAACTAGCGGTCGGCACCGTCGTGCCGAATGCCTATACCGACCGTCTGCGCATGATCGTGGTGGAAAGCGGCGCCGCAAAATTAAACGAATGGCAAAGCTATCGCCGTAACGTATATGAAGACTACAAGCAAGCCTTCGGCGAAGAGCCGCCGAAAGTCTCCGGCATTGCCATCATGACCGACACCGACAACACCGGCGAATCGGCCACGGCGTTTTACGGTGACATTCGTTTGCGCAAATCCGAATAACCAACCATGAAACGATTGGTGCTCGCCGGCGGTGGCCATAGCCATTTATTTGTGCTCGAAGCCTTCGCACAAATGCCGTTGTCCGACGTCGAAATCATTCTCGTGAATCGCACTATGCATGCGCCCTACTCTGGCATGTTGCCCGGCCTCGTCGCCGGTTTGTATACATTCGACGAATGCCATATCCATCTGGAAACGCTGGCACAAAGAAGCAAGGTTCAATTTCGCCAGACCAGTGTAACAAGTGCTGACCTGGCACAGCGGCAATTGAGGTTGGAAGACGGGACAACGCTGGGTTACGATTTACTCTCGATTAATACGGGCTCCACGCCTCCGCTAGACAATACACCGGGCGCAAAAGAAAACACGTTGGCGATCAAGCCGATTGAAGATTTTCTGTTGGGCTGGGAAGCGATGCGCGAATCGATCGCGAACAGCGAGAAGCCCATTCGCATTGCGCTGGTCGGCGGTGGCGCGGGCAGCGTCGAGCTCGCGCTGGCGATGCAGCATGCGCTGCGCGCGGCGACGGATCACGAGCCGAGGTTTGAAATCGTTTGCGACACGCCGAATATTTTGATGACGCACAATAACTATGTGCGCCGAAAATTTCAACGCATTCTAGCCCAGCGTCGTATCAGTGTTCGCGCCAATAGCCGCGTTGTCGCTTTGGAAAATCAGCAACTCATTTTTCAGCACGGCGATAAAGCCGCCTACGATTTCGTCATTTGGGTTACCGGCGCCGAACCCGCCAAATGGCCGAGCGTAGCGGGACTCGCCACCGATGCACTGGGCTTCATTCAGATTAACGAGTCGATGCAATCGATGTCGCATGTCGATGTTTTTGCCGCCGGCGATTGCGCAACTTACGCAGCTCACCCGCGGCCGAAATCGGGCGTCTACGCTGTCCGTCAGGGCCCGCCACTCGCCAGAAATTTGCGCCACGCGTTGCAAGGCAGCCCGTTGGAAGCGTACACGCCACAAACCCGGGCCCTCGCGCTGATCAGCAGCGGCGACCCGTACGCGGTCGCATCGTGGGGCGAAATCGGCTTCGCGGGAAAATGGGTATGGCGCTGGAAAGATAAAATCGATCGACGATTTGTCGAGCGCTTCAGTCATTAGTTGTCCAACCCATTCCCAATGTTGCTAACTGGGACTGACGCCATACGTCAATCCTTAGCGAAGTTTGCGCATGTTGCGCTGAATTTCACCGGTTGTCGGCGCGATCTGAAACGCGGTTCGGTAAGTTCATCTAATTGATTAGATTAATTAATTGTAAATTCTTTCCGATAAAGTTCGCAGACGACTTGCGCAATTTGAACTGCGGTAAAGACGGTACGTTTTTTGCTTCAATACTCTCGTTGTTTTGTGTTCACGTCTTTCGAGGGTATTTCTATGAAGCTTTCGCAAACTGTTTTCGCTTTCTTGTGTATCGCATTGGGCCACGCACATAGCGCCGAATTGCAAGAAGCTTATCATGAAAACATAACAATTTCATATCCTTACGTCGTAGAGGGGCACGATGTCCCCGTTGATCAAGTCGCACCGAATTCGACCGACTTAAGCGCGGATCCTTCTCTGCTTGCATCATCGGTATTTGTTGTTGACCCTGTATCCGGGCAGGTCTTGTTTGAGAAAAATGCGGACTCGTCGAGATCGATCGCTTCGATTACGAAGTTGATGACAGCAATCGTCGTTTTAGACTCGTCACAATCATTGCAGCAAATTTTATCCGTTACTCCGGTTGACGCAGAAGTCGCGCGGCCGACACATTCCCGCTTAAGAGTCGGCGGTCGACTCAGCCGTGGCGAATTGTTACGCCTAATGCTGATGGCATCGGAAAATAGAGCCGCCGCAGTCCTGGCGCGTTCCTTTCCCGGTGGACTTCGCAGTTTTGTAAAGCGCATGAACGAAACTGCTTTGGCGCTAGGCTTATTTTCGACACATTTCTCGGATCCCACCGGCCTTGATACGGGCAATCGATCCACCGCGCGAGATCTTGCCGCGCTAGTACAACATGCATCTGGATTCGAAGTGATTCGCGCCTACTCCACTACGCCAGAATACGCGGTGTCACTCCGTGGCGCCCGAACAACGCTATTCCATAACACGAACCGATTGACTCGAAGCGCTGACTGGAACATCGACCTATCGAAGACTGGATTTATCTCCGCCTCGGGACAATGTTTAGTTCTGCGGGCAACGGTATCGGGGCGTTCAACTGTAATGGTGATTCTTGATTCGTGGGGCAAAGGCGGCCGGGTGAATGACGCGGTACGTTTACGGAATTGGCTCGAACAACGCAAGGGTCAGTTGGTCGTTGCGCGCATGTAGTTTCAGCGGCTCGTCTTGAGCGGGTCAATGGCGAAATTGATCTGCATCCTACCAAAATACGAATGACGATACCACGCATCACGTAGTTCGACTGGACGCATTCCACGGCGTAGACTTTAGGTCAGGATGCGCCATCGGAACTTGTATTTAGCGGCATCGCCAAGCATTTCTGCGAAACATCAAACCATATCCCCTAGCGTCTGTCGGCGCAATACAATGGAATTAAATATTTATCTATAAACCATATACTTATGGGAAAAAATTGATGTATTATATTCGTCAATATTGAGTCCTTGCCGACCCTCACGCGCCACCACAATAGTTACGTTGAAAAGCCTCAATGCCGATTAGTGAAGTCACGCTGCGCAGACTCCGATTAAAATCGTGCGCTACTCTGCGTCCGTTAATCAACAATTCAATCCTCGAGTAGATGATTTGCTTCGGGTAACGTCACTAAAAAATACGATTATCCTACAGTTCGCGATGATTCTCGTACCGATCTTCGCATTGCTGGCATATGAAACTGTTAGCGAAGCACGTCATGCACAAAACATAAAACGTCACCACCATTTGCATGAGCGCTCAGTACAGATACGCGATCAATATTCAAAGTTCATGAACGGTGTCGTTGCATCAATTGAATCCAAACATTTGGGACAGCCTTCGCTTTATGCATTGCGCGAAGCCTCGCGCGGGATGGCTGAATTGAGCGTCGAGACCAGTTCCAAGGAATTGGAAAAGGCCGCGGTAAGGCTTGAGCAAATGGCACAGACGCTTACTGCGGATCCTTATATTGGTCAAATCGATGCACTACGCCCTGAAATCGCCGCCGCGCGAATGATCGTCTCCGATACGCGGGAGGAATTTATGCAGGCCCTGGATGCGGCGATTCTACAGACCATCGGTAAATCTCAACGCAACCGATCTATCATTGTTGCTGCGGCCCTACTGATATTGTGTCTGGCCTTGTGGTTTATTTATCGAATGATTAAGGGGCTCACACAACCTTTAGGAATCGCCGTTCGTGTAGCAAACCAAATCGCAGCGGGCGAGTCCGTGAGCATCGACAGTCATCCCAAACGCGACATCGGAAACCTGCTAGGCTCACTCCAACGTATGCATCAGAGCATAGAGCGCTATCAGCAAGGACTGCAACAAAAAATCAACCAATTAGCCGATAGCGAAACCAGTTTATCCGAAGCGCAGCGCATGGCGTCGTTGGGCAATTGGCGCTGGGACGTGGAAACGGGTTCAGTTCATTGGTCTGATGAAATGCGCCGTATTCTCAATCTTCCGTCGGACACTAAAACACTATCGTTACGAACCTTTCTCGCGCCACTCAGACCGAAGGAACGCGAATTGGTTAACAGCGAACTTCGCACATTACTCGCTTCGCCTTGCAATTTCTCCGGAGAACACCGCGTCAAGGGTAATGACAATTCAGAGCGATTCGTATTTCATCAGGGTGCATCGGAGGCAAACGCGCAAGGGCAAGTCTACCGCATTCATGGCACGATTCAAGACATCACCGAGCGCAAACAAGTCGAAGATAAAATCCGCCGACTTGCGCTTTTCGATAGCTTGACTGGCTTGCCCAATCGACAGTTTTTCAAAGAATCGTTGGAGCACGCCATTGGCCGCGCCAAGCGCGACAAGGAAAGTTTGGCAGTACTCTTTATTGACCTCGATCGCTTCAAGCGTATCAACGATACATTGGGGCATGCGACCGGAGACGCGTTGCTACGAGAAGCAGGCCAGCGTCTGCGCCAATGCGTGCGCGAAAGCGACTTTATCGGGCGCGAATCTGAACTGCCTCAGCAGACCGTTGCACGTCTAGGCGGTGACGAATTCACCATTATTTTGGTCGATCTGCGCGCCCCTCAAGACACTGCAAAGGTAGCTGGACGAATCTTATGTGAGCTGGAAAAACCTTTCTTCATCGGCGGTCAGGAACTCGATATCTCGGCCAGCATTGGTATCGCAATTTTTCCGAACGATGGGAATGACTCGGAAATGCTTCTAAAGAACGCCGACGTCGCGATGTACCACGCCAAGGCAGCCGGCAAAAACGCTTACAAGTTTTACTCCCAAGAAATGAATAGCGCAGCGCTTGAAAAACTCACGCTTGAAAACGAACTCAAGGCTGCCCTAAAGCGTAATCAGTTCGTGCTCCACTACCAACCTAAAATCGACATCCACTTGGGAGTCATTAGCGGCGTCGAAGCATTGATCCGTTGGCATCATCCGGAGCGAGGACTGCTTTTTCCGGGCGCGTTTATTGGCCTCGCGGAAGAGACAGGCCTGATCGTGCCCATCGGCCAGTGGGTGTTGCAAACCGCGTGCACGCAACTGCGGACTTGGCAGCAGATGAATTTGCCCGAAATAACCATGGCGATCAATCTCGCCAGCCCGAGTTTTCGAAGTATTCATTTAGCCAGCGAGATATCACTTGCGCTCGAAAGCGCTCAGATTCGGCCCGAGTTATTAGAATTGGAGGCCACCGAAAGTATGTTGTTGCAAGACAGCGAGGCCACCAATAATTTCCTGACACAATTGCGCAAGCTCGGCGTAAAAATCTCCATCGACGATTTCGGTACCGGACACTCTTTACTTTCGTATCTGCGACGGTTTCGAGTCGATCAATTGAAAATTGACCGTTCATTTATCGCCGACATTACCGACGATCGAAATGTTGCTTCAATTACCGCAGCAATCATCTCTCTCAGCCGAGACCTCGGCATTGAGGTTGTTGCCCAAGGGGTTGAAACCCTAGCGCAGGCAAAATTATTGCGGGCACAAGGCTGTCGTTTACTTCAAGGTTATTTTTTCGGCAAACCGGTACCGGCGGAAGTTATGACGGAACAGTTACTTAAGAAATTTGTGTTACGTTGGGATTAACAATGTCGCCGGGAATATCTGGCAGATTGTTTCGGACGACGGCTAGCCAAGATCGCCGGTGCTCTGGTCAAATATGGCCGTCACTTTCCCCTGCCGCCTATTCTCACCGCTCCATCGATAACACTGACGAAACGGCGACTCTCGATGGCTCGGATAGGATCGGGTGAAACGTAAATGAATTTCGTCACCGCGCTGGACCCTTATGGGATCTTGTATCGGTAAATAACAGTGTTTCCAACTATCGGACGTGGCGCGCCCGGCAATGTCGTCACCGGAAATGTCTAATACTACCGATGCAGAAAGCATCGCAACAAAGCTACCTTTAAAACCGGTAAACAGGCCGTCGCCTGCGACGATGTATGACAGTTCCGCGGTGTAAGTGGCCTGGTCGTTGCCATCAAAAAGAAATTCCTTCGTGACCTGCGGCGCGCTAAGGTACGCGCTACGTGGAACGATCGCATCATAGTACAAATTGAATGGACTTTTTACCGCGAGGCGCTCCATAAGCTCCGGCAAACTATAGTTTGCATTCAATGCGCGACATTTTTTCGCGGCGACCTGCTGATGCGCTTTTGCTGCGCTGACAGGAACCAACTGACCATGGACACTACGCGGTAACATCTGGCCGTTTGGTTCTGAGGAAACGTTTTCGCGCGTCGCTCAGGATTGGGATGAAGTCTTCGTTATCACCCAAGTTGCCAATAATTTCTGAGAGGATTAAATCAACCTGGCGCGGAAGTGTGATGTCATAGGACAAACCGTGAAATACATGAAACTTGCCTGAAAATCCACCCGCTTCGAATGACGCAATTGCTTTAGGTATCACCGATTTATTGACATCTATTGCATACAGGTAGGTTGCCCCCGCCTGCAACGCCCAAAGGCCCAAAATGCCCATTCCGGTGCCCAAGTCTAGTACGGTCATGCCTGGCTTGACCGCTTCCTGAATGGCATTTTTGTAGGCAGCCATTCGAATTTCGTCATCCAACATGAGTTGATGGAAATCTTCTTCCCACGCAAGGATGTTCTCGGAAACTGGCAACCATAATTCTTCATGTTCATACTGAAAGGCTGAACTAGTTTTTAGTTTCACGGTTTGTACCTTGGCAAATAGCGGCGGTTGCCGAAAATTGTGATATTGGATTCGAGATCGGACAAAATATCGGTGGTTGCCAAGGTTGTCAATAAGTTTCGGCTACTGGAGCGCGCGAGACCTTCATTCGAAAATTTCTCGGAATGTCCATAAAATCAAGGCCATCTTAGGCTTAATAATTAATTTAATAAAATTCCTTAAACATATGAAAATTAAACGTTAAAAAATTAAAACTATGTTATGCTAATGTTCAATACGAGCTCCAGCTCGAGAAACTTCCGTCCATATATGCACGGCCGAATAACTTCATGGATCACTCACAATGAGGGCTGCAAACTTTAAAATTGGTTACGTGCTTGCGGCCTGTTTTGGCGCGGGCGTATTGCTGTTCATTTTAAGCGCGGCGATAGCCATTTTCCAAATGAACGCTGTCCAAAAGCGTCTCGATGGGATTGTGAATGAGGACAATTTCAAGACAAAGGAACTACATAAATTAGTTTTAAGCGTAGTGACCGCGTCGGAAAGTATTAGAACGCTCCCATTGCTGCAAGACGAGAATCTCTTGGCGACCGAAAAGCAAAAATTGGAAAAAGCCAATACCGAATACGATATAGCGTGGAAATCGTTAAATGGGTTGATACTGACCCCAATTGAACGCGCGGCGTTGGGCGAAGTCGCGTTAGCACGCGACGGCGTTAGTCGACTAAACGCAGAAATAGTCCGACTCGCCCTCGATTCTCGCATTACAGAGGCCACCGACCTAATACTAAATAAGTCCGGATCGGCAACGACTACTCTGATGAATAAGTTGGCCGCGCTGCGTGATACCGGTACGCAAGAAAGCTACGTCGCCGCATCGGCTGCCCGAAAACTTGCCACCACAATCATCGTCGCCTTAAGCATTATCAGCCTAGTTGCCGGGGTAATCGTGGCGTGGCTTGTTACCCGAGCAGTTACCCAACCTTTATTGCGCGCCGTTGAATTCGCCGGTGAAGTAGCACAAGGTGATTTGCGTCAATCGATATCGGTGGTCGGAAAAAGTGAAACTGGCGATGTCTTGCGTGCGATGCAAAAAATGAACGGTAATTTAGTGCGTGTTGTTACCGACGTACGCTTAGCTTCGCGTAAGCTCAGCGCAGTAGCCGAAGAAGTCAATGATGGTGCCGTTGAGCTAAGTGCACGTACCGAATCGACGGCTTCTAGCCTTGAGCAAACTGCCGCAAGCATGGAACAACTCAGCGCAACCGTTCATCAAAATGCGGAACACGCCGGCCAGGCTGCCAAATTGGCGAGCAGCGCGTCGGAAACCGCTGGACGTGGCGGCGCTGCCTTTAACGAAGTCGTAACCAATATGAATGCTATCGATCAGAGTTCGAAACGCATCGTAGATATCATCACAACAATGGATGGCATTGCTTTTCAGACCAATATTCTCGCCCTAAATGCCGCAGTAGAAGCGGCGCGCGCCGGCGAACAAGGGCGTGGGTTCGCAGTTGTGGCTAGCGAGGTACGCGCGTTGGCGCAACGAAGCACGACCGCTGCAAAGGAGATCAAAGGGTTGATTGCCGACTCCGTAGCGCGGATCGAAGCTGGCGCCAAAGTTGTTGACGGGGCGGGCAAAACGATGGACGAGATCCTTTCCATCAATCGCGAAGTCAATCGAATTGTTCACGACATCGCGCAAGCCTCAGCGGAACAAAGTGACGGCATTGGCCAAATCAAGCGCGCTATCGAACAAATGGACGACGCAACTCAACAAAATGGGGCGCTGGTGGGCGCGCTGGCATCGGCAACCGAGTCGATGAAATTAGAACTACGACAGCTCTCTGATGGAGTTGATTTCTTTCGGATACCGGAATCATCCAATGGATCGACCTTGTCCGAAAGTAAGCCTCAGCAACGCATGGCGAATTACCGTCCACCAACGGCCCTCAGTAATAACATCCCAGAACGTAAACCGTTGCTACCGAGTGTCGCAGAATCGTCGAGCGACTGGCGATCGTTCTAGCACATCGTATCCGCACGTTGTTCTCGGCCAATATCGCGTGCAGCCCGTTTCGAGGCCGAAATTTTTTGTGATTGAAGTCAAAACCAGAAAGGAACTATAAATGAAACGATACATTGAGACATTGCATTTAGCCCGCCGCTGGATAGGTGCACTCGTAATTGTGCCGCTGCTTTCGGTACTGCCGGCGCGCGCGGAAATTACGCTCGGGGTAAATGATTGGGTAGGATATGTGGCGTGGTACGTTGCGCAAGAGAAAGGCTTCTTCAAAAAACATGGCGCGGATGTCAAGCTCGTTTGGTGTGATGGTGTCGTTGATTCACTCGATAAATTTGCGGCTGGCAAACTGGATGCCAACGCACAACCCTGGACCGATACATTGGTTCATATTGCTCAAAAAGTACCGCTGAAGACCATTATGATTACTCTCCATTCAGCGGGAGCAGATGCGCTGATGGTCGGCCCTAAAATTCAGAAGCTTACCGACTTGAAAGGCAAGAAGATCGCGTTTGAGGAAGTTGCGATCACTCAATTTATGGTCGAAACCGCCCTAAGCAAAGCAGGATTATCGCCGAAAGATGTGCAAATCATGTACATGCCCGCTGGCGATGCTACCAAGGCATTCATGGATGGAAAAGTCGATGCAGCAGCGGTATGGAATCCATTTGTCAACGATATTCAAACCTCCCAAAAGGGCCGCCCGCTGTTTAGCTCCAAAGACGTGCCGGGAATGATGTCTGATGCTCTGGTTGTAAACGCCCAATCGCTTAAACAGAAGCGACCCGAGTACTTAGGCTTAGTCCGCGCGTGGTACGACGTTGAAAAATTCCTCCGTGACAACCGGGAGGAGGCTGTCACGATTATGGCCAAGATCGTCAAGCAGCGGCCCGATAAATACAAAATCTTCTTGTCCGGCGCTCACTTCCTGAATCAAAAGGACAATCTCGATTCCTTTGCCGCGGCATCCAACCCACGCTCTCTTTTGAACGTGTCCGTTCCATTGATCAAATTTCTTAAAGACAAGAAGCAAATAACCACAGACATTAATATTGCTGCTGGCCTTGATGGATCCCTAGTAGAGGAAGTGTCGAAAAAGTAGTTAAGCGCGGTGTCGGTAGCGATCGAGTACGCAACCCACATCATTGTTTACGTTGTTTTCTGAAAGGGTCCGGACACTGGACGTAGAAGTAACCCGGTGAAATTGAACAGACCCGTAAACGGAAACTCGTTGTTACTGGATCGAGATCGGTCTAGCAATAGGAGTTTCTGTTGACCAAGAAGGTATCGGGTGACGTGCCTGCAGTACCCGCACTCCCGCGACTAAGATGCGATTACCGATCCGCAGGAAAGGGGGCGAATAAGGCCTCCGAAAAACTCATTTCAATCAGCGTTTTTTGAGATAGGTGACAACGAATAAAAACGGAGTTGCAATAAATTGCAATTTCTTGAATATCTGGTCGGGGCGAGAGGATTTGAACCTCCGACCACTTGCACCCCATGCAAGTACGCTACCAGGCTGCGCTACGCCCCGAATTTTGAATTATAACGGGTCTTGTACAACCCGCGCTAGAGGCGCAGCAACTCGATTACGGCAAGTATTTCTCCGCGAATGGCGGCGGAATCGCCTTTCGCAGATTTTCTACCGGCGGACGGTGACATTTCATCCAACCGATGTCGCGCGCCATTAATCGTAAAGCCCTCCTCATAAAGCAGCTCGCGTATGCGGCGGATAAGAAGAACCTCGTGGTGCTGGTAATAGCGCCGGTTGCCGCGTCGCTTAACCGGCTTTAGTTGCGTGAATTCCTGTTCCCAATAACGCAATACGTGAGGCTTTACGCCGCACAGATCACTGACTTCCCCAATTGTGAAATAGCGTTTCGCAGGGATTGGAGGTAAGGCTTCTTTAGGTAGGATTTCCGCCATAGTTCTTTTCCACTAATCCTTTTAATTTCTGGCTGGCGTGGAATGTTACGACGCGCCGAGCCGAAATGGGAATCTCTTCGCCAGTTTTTGGATTACGACCCGGCCGTTGAGGCTTGTTTCGCAATTGAAAATTACCAAAGCCCGAGAGCTTGACGCTTTCGCCACGCTCAAGGGCAATACGAATTTCCTCGAAGAAACTTTCAACGAGATCTTTCGCTTCGCGTTTGTTCAATCCCACTTTTTCAAATAAAAGGTCGGATAACTCGGCCTTAGTGAGAGTCATGGAAACTCCTTAACTTCTTAGTTGTGCTTGGTGAAGAGAAACCAGAGTGTGCTTCAACGACTGGTCGATTTTCTCGATTTCTTCTTCTGTCAAAGTTTTTTCAGTATCATTCATAACTACACGAAATGCAAGGCTTTTTTTCCCGATTTCCAAGTTGCCGCCGTGAAATTGGTCAAATAGCTGAATATCCCGAACGAATTTAGGTGCGGTCGAATACAGCGATGCAATCAAATCCTGAGCCGGAATGGCGTCGTCAACGACCACCGCAATATCTCGCCTAACATTGGGGAATTTTGAGATATTTTGGTAGCTTGTGATGTTGTTTTCGAGCAAAACATTAAGATCGAGCTCGAACACAATTGGCGCGCTAGAGAATTCATATTTCTGGCACAAAAGCGGATGCAGCTCGCCCAAATAGCCGATTTGATGGTCCGCACAGAAAACGCCGGCTGCTCGGCCGGGGTGAAGAACATTCAATTCAACATTTTTTTTGAATTGAATTTTCGCATTATGAAAAATTGTTTCAATATCGGCCTTAACGTCGAAGTAATCGATCACGCGCGCGCGTTCACCCCACTGCTCTTCGTATCGATTTCCATAGGATAATCCGGCAACACGCATGGGCTGATTAACGGCAATTTCAGATGTAGTCGCCTGAGTCGAAAGAAAACAGCGTCCGATTTCGAATATACGCACGCGCTCTTGCTTGCGATTTAAATTAAATCGCAACGTCTCAATCAGTCCAACGAGCAAGGTGGTACGCATCACGCCCATTTGTTCTGCGATGGGATTGCGCAGTGGAATTGCCGTCGACGCCGGAGAAAAATCTTTCTCCATTTCTGCACTGACAAAGCTGTAGGTCAAAATCTCTTGATAATCTCGCTGGGCCAATCGATGCGATATCTCGGAGACATTGCGCTTAGTTTGCGTTTGCGGTCGCAGAGTGACAGATGATATCTGCGCTGTTGCGGGAATGTTGTCGTAGCCGTGGATTCGCGCGATCTCTTCAATGAAATCGGCCTCAATTGCGAGGTCGAAACGATGGCTCGGTGGCGTTACCACAAAGCCCTGGTCTGTCGGTTCGCAACGACAGCCAAGGGCCGTCAGAATTTGCGTTATTTCCGGATTTTCAATGTTAATCCCCAACACGCGCGCAACGCGTAGCGGGCGAACTAACACACTGTCACGAATCGGCAAAGTTGCCTGCGCGACCGTCACCGGGCCAACCTCACCCCCGCAAATATCAATGATTAATTGGGTAGCGCGTTCAATCGCATGCTGCGTGCCACCGAAATCTACGCCACGTTCGAAACGATAGGCGGCGTCGCTCGTCAGACCCAATCGACGCGCCCTCCCGGCGATGGCTGCCGGTGGGAAAAAAGCGGACTCCAAAAAAATCGAGCGCGTGGCATCTGTCACACTCGAGGCTTCGCCGCCCATCATTCCGCCCAGGGCGATAACGTTTTGCGAATCGGCAATCACGACAATGTCGGCGTTCAGAATCACGTCCTGTTGATTGAGCAAACGTATTGCTTCGGCACTTTTTGCGAAACGCACACTGATTGCGCCATTCAGCTTTTGGTTGTCAAAGGCATGCAGCGGCTGGCCTAACTCGAGCATCACGTAGTTAGTGACATCCACCACCGCACTGATCGGCCTGAGGCCCGAACGTTCAAGGCGAGTCTTAAGCCATAGAGGTGTCGCGGCGTCTGGATTCGCTGGATTGATCACCCGACCGCAATAAACGCCGCACGCGTCGGCGTTTTCAATATGAACCTGTCGCTGATCCTTGAGCGTTACCGAGACTGGGTCAAATTCAACGGAATTGAGTGGCACATTGGTCAGCGCGGAAATTTCTCTTGCCAAACCTTTCACGCTCAAGCAATCACCGCGATTGGGCGTGACCTTAAGCGTTACCAAAGTATCATTTAGCGCGAGATATTTGTTCAGATCCAAGCCGATGGCGGCATCATTTGGCAGCAATAATAATCCTGCACCGTCGCTGGAAAGGCCGAGTTCTTGTGCCGAGCAAAGCATCCCCTGCGATGGAACACCTCTTAAATTAGCCTGCTTGATCCCCAGCTCACCAACACGCGCGCCGACTAATGCACAAGGCACAACCGCGCCCGCAGTCACGTTTGCCGCGCCACAGACAATTTGCAGCGATGCAGGCAAGCCAACATCAACCTGACAAACTTTCAGGCGATCTGCACTTGAATGGGGGGCTAACGATACGACGCGGGCGACGACAACGCCGGAAAAATTAGGTTGCAATGGTTCACGCGACTCAACTTCCAGGCCACTCATGGTGAGTTTTTCCATGACGGACTGCCCGTCCATCATCAATGTCACCCATGTCTCGAGCCAGTTTTCGGAAAACTTCATGAATTAAATGCTTTATTTACGCGTGTTGAATAAATTAATTGAGAATCATCTTATATCTCATTAATTTCAATATTCTATTTTTGTTTAAACTGAAAAGCAATAGATTTAAGAAAATTGCTTTAGAAACCTCAAATCGTTCTCATAAAATATTCTTAAATCATTGATTTTATGACGTAACATAGCGAGTCTTTCCACGCCCAATCCGAACGCAAAACCGAGCATTTTCTCACTATCAATTTCGACATGACGAAACACGTTCGGGTGCACCACGCCGCAACCGAGGACTTCGAGCCAGCCCGTTTGACTACAGACACGGCAGCCGATACCAGCGCAGATCACGCAGCCGATATCCATTTCCGCCGAGGGTTCCGTGAACGGAAAAAACGATGGGCGAAACCGTGCACGCAAATCGTCTTGCTCAAAAAATTTGCGAACAAAATCGACCAGCAAACCCTTTAAGCCAGCAAAGTTGACATTTTCGTCAACCCACAGCCCTTCAATTTGATGAAACATGGGCGAATGGGTGGCATCAGAATCGACGCGATAGACACGACCCGGCGCAATAATGCGGATGGGCGGTCGATGGGATTTCATGTATCGCACTTGAACCGGCGACGTGTGCGTTCGTAGCACGTAATTGTCGTCGACGTAAAAAGTGTCGTGCATCGCCCGTGCCGGATGATCTTCGGGAATGTTCAGCGCCGTGAAATTGTAGAAGTCCGATTCGATTTCCGGGCCGTCAGCTACCTCGAATCCCACAGAGGCAAAGATCGCTTGAATGCGTTCAATCGTCTGCGTGATGGGGTGCAATCCGCCCAGCCCTGCGCCACGACCTGGTAGGGTGACATCCAGCGCCTCGGCGCTGAGTTTTTTCTCTAATGCCCCCGCTTCAATTTGATTGCGTTGCCGCTCTAGCGCCGCTTCAATACTGGCTTTGGCTTGATTCACGCGTGCGCCGGCATCGCGCCGCGCTTCTGCTGCAAGTGTGCCGAGTTGCTTTAGTAGGCCGGTAAGCTGTCCGGCCTTCCCAAGATACCGCGCCTTGACTTGCTCTAGTTCTACACCATCTCGAACCTGCGCGAGAGTAGCAATTGCATCGTGGACAATCGCGTCTAGATTTTCGAGAAATGCCATGGTTATCGGTGAAAAAAAAGGGAGGCCAGCGGCCTCCCGATTGCATTAGAAATTAACTAGCTGGAGAGACTGGCTTTCGCTTGTTCCACCAATTTCAGGAACGCAGCTTTGTCGAACACCGCAATATCCGACAACACTTTGCGATCGATTTCAATCGCGGCTTTCTTCAGTCCATTCATGAATGTGCTGTACTTCATCCCGGCTTCGCGAGCAGCGGCGTTAATCCGTGCAATCCACAGACCGCGAAAATCGCGCTTACGATTGCGGCGATCGCGATAGGCATATTGACCAGCGCGCATGACCGCTTCTTTAGCGATTCGGTAAACATTTTTGCGGCGACCACGATAGCCTTTGGCTTGGTCGATAATTTTTTTGTGACGGGCATGTGCCGTTACACCACGCTTAACTCTTGGCATCGCTGTTCTCCTTTAAGCGTAGGGCATCATGGCTCGGATCGAGCCCATGTTGGTCTCATGCACACCTGCCGTACCGCGCAGTTGGCGCTTATTCTTGGTGGTTTTCTTCGTCAGGATATGACGTTTGAACGCTTGTGAACGCTTAACACTGCCGGAGCCGCGCACTTTAAAGCGCTTGGCGGCACCGCTCTTGGTTTTCATCTTGGGCATTACACACTCCATCTTTAATTTGAATCCGCGTCGGGTGATTCCGTCGGAATACTTTTACAACCCGAACACGCCATTTTTACAACGGTACTACTACAACTTACTTTTTCTTCGGTCCGACTACCATCACCAACTGACGACCTTCCATCTTTGGAAACTGCTCAACGGTTCCATGGACTTGCAAATCGCCTTCAACCCGCTTTAGCAAATTAAAACCAAACTCTTGGTGCGCCATTTCTCGGCCTTTGAACCGCAGCGACACTTTAGCTTTATCGCCTTCGGACAAAAACTTAATCAGGTTACGCAATTTGATTTGATAATCGCCTTCGTCGGTGCCGGGTCGGAACTTCACTTCTTTGACCTGGATCTGCTTTTGCTTAAGCTTCGCCTCGTGAGCTTTTTTACTCTCTCGGTATTTGTGTTTGCCAAAATCCATGATTCGACAAACTGGCGGTTTCGCTGTTGGCGAAATTTCTACTAAATCTAACTCCGCCGTTTCCGCCATGGCTTGTGCGTCTGCCAGCGTTACTATTCCGAGTGGCTCACTGTCTTTTCCGATCAAACGAATTTCGGGAGCAGTGATTTCCCCGTTAATTCGCAGTTCTTTTTCCTGGGCTATTGCGATGCCTCCATAAAATTACCTAAACCGCGCGCGGCCAACCGTCATAACCACAGGCGCGGAACGAAAATTCTCACGACATTATTGCTGCAAGTTCGGATTTGAGCCGTTCAACGAACGCAATGATGGGCATTTGCCCGAGATCTTCACCCGTACGATTGCGCACCGCAATCGTCTTCGCCGCCAATTCTTTATCCCCCAAAATTACTTGGTAGGGTAACTTTTGCATACTATGTTCCCGAATTTTATAGGAAATTTTCTCATTTCGCAAATCCGCCTTGGTGCGGAATCCAGCCGATTTAAGGGCATCATTAACTTCGCTAACGTAACCCGCCTGGTGCTCGGACACATTCATCACCACAATTTGCTCGGGCGAAAGCCACAGCGGGAAAGTGCCGGCATAGTTCTCGATCAAGATGCCTATAAAACGTTCCATGGAGCCAATCATGGCGCGGTGCAACATCACCGGAATCTTGCGCATATTGTCCTCGGCAACGTATTCCGCGCCTAATCGCCCAGGCATCGAGAAATCCACCTGCATCGTACCGCACTGCCACGAGCGTCCGATGCTGTCCTTCAAGTGATATTCGATCTTCGGGCCGTAAAACGCGCCCTCGCCCGGCAATCGGTCATATGGCACGCCACTGGCGTCAAGCGAAGTCGCGAGCGCCGCTTCCGCCTTATCCCATAACTCATCAGCGCCAACGCGCTTTTCCGGCCGCAGCGCGAGCTTGTAAACAATATCGGTAAAACCAAACACCGCGTAAACCTTTTGTAACAGCGCTGTGTAAGCAACACATTCGGATTGAATTTGATCTTCCGTGCAAAAAATATGACCGTCGTCTTGCGTGAACGCGCGCACGCGCATGATGCCGTGCAACGCGCCAGACGGCTCGTTGCGATGGCAGGAACCAAACTCCCCATAGCGTAACGGCAAATCGCGATAGCTGCGCAAATCGGAATTGAACACCTGAATATGGCCCGGGCAATTCATCGGCTTCACCGCATAGTCGCGATTTTCCGATGAGGTGGTGAACATGTTGTCCTTGAAATTTTCCCAGTGACCGGATTTTTCCCACAGCGATCGATCGATAATCTGCGGGCATTTCACTTCTTGATAGCCGTTGTCCTGATAGATTTTGCGCATGTATTGCTCGACTTGCTGCCACAGTGTCCAACCTTTCGGATGCCAAAAAATCATCCCCGGCGCTTCGTCTTGCATATGGAAAAGATCAAGCTGCTTGCCGAGTTTGCGATGGTCGCGCTTCTCCGCTTCTTCCAGCATGTGCAGATAAGCTTCCTGGTCTTCTTTTTTTGCCCAGGCTGTGCCGTAAATCCGTTGCAACATCTCATTCTTTGAATCGCCGCGCCAATAGGCGCCCGCTAGCTTCATCAGCTTGAAAACTTTGAGTTTGCCTGTTGATGGCACGTGCGGCCCACGACATAGGTCGATGAAATCGCCTTCACGATACAGCCCGATTTCTTGATCTGCCGGAATCGACGCAATGATTTCCGCTTTATAGTGCTCGCCGATGCTTTTGAAGAATTCGACCGCTTTATCGCGTTCCCAAGCTTCGCGCCGGATTGGAAAATCCTTCTTCGCAAGTTCAGCCATTTTCTGCTCGATCTTGATTAAATCCTCGGGCGTAAACGGGCGCTTGTAAGAGAAGTCATAGTAAAAACCATTCGCGATCACCGGGCCGATGGTCACTTGTGCGTCAGGGAATAACGACTTCACAGCATAGGCGAGCAAATGCGCGGTCGAATGACGAATAACATCCAAGCCATCGGCATCTTTATCGGTAACGATTGATAAATTCGCATCGGTATCGAGTCGATACGACGTATCAACCAGTTTGCCATCGACTTTTCCGGCTAACGCCGCTTTCGCCAGCCCGGCGCCGATACTCGCCGCAACCTCGGCAACCGTCAGCGGTTTCTCGAATTCGCGTTTTGAGCCGTCCGGCAAAGTAATGTTCAACATAACAATCTCCGTTACCACAAACAAAAAAGCGCGTACTTACCGCGCTTCGTTTAATTGATGTTGCCATCGGCGACTAGGTTTTAGATCAAGGTTCCGCGCTGTTCATCATGAGTCGCCAGATTCCCGAATGAATGAAAATGAGTATATCGATATCACGCCGTGGCGACAAGAATATCTGCTGTATGCGGTGCTAACACCAACGGAATCAACGCGATTACTGACTCATTCGAAAGCCGCATGACTATTGGGCTTCAGGGCATGCCTTGCCAGCCGTCAGGCTAGATGGACTTCGTGGCGAGGGGGATTCAAAAATTGCTGTTGTTGTTTCTACACATGGTACTCAGCGCAACTGCTTCAGGAAACTGATGCATGGCGTAAAAAAATATTCGCCGCCAAGTAACGTTACAAAAGCGCTAAAATCGAAACGTTCACTTATTTTTGACTCTCCCCATGTCACTGGCCAGCGGGAGCCTTTGGCAGCATTCTTCTGGCCCACAACGGGATCGATCCCGGTATCGTTATCAACGAAGTTTAAGTTATTTAGCCAAAATTTCTGGGTGAATTCAAACTGATTTTCGATGTTACTTTGGTAGGCCATGAACAATAGTCCAACGTTGCCCGTCGGCATGTCATCAAGCCGAATCGCTGGGTCGCTCGGATGGATAGCGCGATGACCATACGTAATCCCCCGGCGCGCCATGATATGCGAGCGCTCCTGCTCAAGTGTTATTTTTCCTTCGGACTTTTTCTCGCTTTCACCGCGAGGATTCGACTTTCGAATATGTCCATGTAATGGACATTTCAATCCATTCGGATCGTCGTCGTAGTTGAAATTATTCGGGACGGATGCCACGTCAGTCGGGTGAGCATGCGATACGGTAGGCGTTCCATTCTCGAATCGGCCAATCACTAAAGCGCCTGCGAGCTCTTCTTTGTCGTGTTTGTGATCATCCGAATGAGCGCTTTCTCCAAGGTTCAGGAATTTAGCAAACTGCTTTTCCCGCGCTTTAAATCCGCGCACGTTTTCCTCAAGTTTGCGGAATACGAAATAGCTTCCAAAACCGTTAGGGTGCCCTGACGCACATGGAACCAACACTTGTTTGAGCGGAAATGCAGGGTCCCATTTGTCAATCCCTTCCTTTTGCTTTTCTGCGTCAATATCTTCTTTGAAGAACAGAGGCTGGCTGCGGCCATCCACATAGTTAAAGTGCTCGATACCCCTTCCATCGCTATTTCGTTGTGCCAAACCAATTTCTTGGCCAATAACGCTCAATGCCGCCCCCATTTCTTGTAGCCACCGGTCGCGCGTGGCGGCGACTTGAGCGGGATTGTCATCCGCGATTATCAACAAGGCGTGGATTTCTGGCTGGAAATGCTCGTTCCACGTATCCTCATGGGGGTCCAACAAATCCGTACCGCGCAGTTTCATTCCAGCACGAAACGCGTGATCGTCAGGCATTTGTTCATCGAGCTGCAAAACCCGATAGCCTGCAGCAGATAGTAAAAATGTAATAAAAGTTCCGCCGGATACTTTCGATCGTCGGTACTCACGTGCTTGTTCCAATTGATCGAGCGCGCTAGTTACAGACTTGCCGACCTTGTTTATAAACTGCTTTACTTGCGGTAGTTCTGATTGGTTAAACTTCAAAAACAAATTCACCGTATGGTCGCGACCGTGGCCTTTGAGGATGTTGCCTTGCAAATTTGTCATCACGGCACGTTCGACGTCGCATAGCTCGGAGCCATTGATTTGACAATTCATATCGATCCGCATAACGACGCACTCCGTATCAGTAAAAAATAAACTCCCAAGCGTAAACTCCCGATATTGCGTCAGCCCCTAAAGGGGCTGTTCATTTTTTTAGTCAGCGTAGGTGCACTATGGGTAGGGCAATTTCACGGTGGCCGCAGCGGCTAAGTGTGCAGCCTTAGTTTTTCCGAATAAGGCCGACGAAGCCCAGGCATACTTTGTATGGATGGTTTGACCGCCGATCGTTCGTTTCTTCCAAATTGCCGCAATCTGGTTGCCATTTTGGTCTTTGAACTCATACCAAGCTTCAGCAGTTGCCTCCAGCGGTAGAAAATCGGCAGCGGGAACAGAGTATTTATCTTCTGGCAAGCTTCCATCAGGCGTCACACCGTCTCCGAAATAGTCCTGAAAATCCGCGTCCTTGAACCTTACGGTCACGTAAGCGATCCGGTGCTCGTTGCCTTGAATATCCGCACATAGATGTTGTACTGATTTGATGGGCATACTTTCCTCCTGCGTTAGCATAAAAATTGGGTTTAAAAATTGACTTGTGCTCTAAGATAAATTGATCTTGCCGGGAGTCTCCTTTGGCTTGATGGTTGCGACGTTCGAAACGATTCGTCAAGGTAGTTAAAGCGCCTCTCAAATACGTTATCGATACCCAGCAGCGCCGTCCCACATCTGCGTGGAAACCTAACACCGATCTCAACGTCGGTTAACCAAAAACTCGTTTGTCCATTTGCGTCCGAATAACTCGGCTCGTGTGAAATTCGTTGTCGATAAAACGTTGTAGATACTCTGGCGTGAAGTTTCTCGGTAGCGAAATACTGCACGGAGAAAGGTGCACGAATCGTACTGGTCACCCGTGGTGTACTCAACTCTCCTTCGGAAATAGTATTTCGGCTGAACCGCACGTACTCCGGTTGCGCGCTTATAACTACGGATTTAAACGGCGCCCAGAGTGTATAAAAACTTAATCCGAGTTCGCTAGACCGAATTTGGTAAGTCGGCAAAAAATCAGCGCCTTGATTGACAAGCGTTTCGTGTTTGGAATTCCGTTTAATTAATGCTGCTCCAACGTATATTGAGTGACCAAATCTTGAATCAACTCCCACACCGGCAGTAAACGTACGGGTACCATTAAGATCGTCAAATGTCTGATTGAATCCAGCGATTTGCGTGGGCTCCAAAGTCTGTTCGACGACCAAAGCCGGCTTGATCGTTCTAAACGCGGCAAACCTCAAAGTCGTGTTGGAGGTTACCTCCCATGAGACACCAACCTTTGGATTGAACTGCCGGAATGAGATATTGCCTTCGCGGTAGTCATCTAAGCTTGCACCGAGAGTCCAGATAAATCGCGGTAGTCCCGTAAATGTTGCATAGGCGTATCCGTTTGATCGTTTTCGATCGTAGACCAAGCGTGATTCAAACGAACATGGCGGGGAATCGCACAGATCTTCGATCGGTACTTTAAATGTATCGAGAACGGGATTTTTGACATCGATTTCATAATGTCCCAACCCAGTCGTTAAAGTGAAATTGTGGCCTTGCAGAATATACTGAGACTCGACTTGATAGCCGTTGTCAACCGCCTCAATCTGGGAACTAAACTCATCTGAGTCAACACGCTGAGTCTCTTGCCGACGGTTAACAGCCGCCGACAAAAGAAAAGTATCGTGGCGCGAAGGTCGAGCGGTTGCTCCAAAGCGGAACGTGCTTTGCGTTATTTTTCTTCGATAGCTCTCGTCAAACAAATCAGGATTAAAATTAAGGCTTAAATCGCCCTGCTTTGTAGACCTTTCTCTCAACTCTGCTTGCACATTGACGTATTGATTAATCTCAATCTGACCAAAAAGACTGTAAATGTCGTGCTTCAAATCATTATTCTTCCTAAAACCCGTTGACTCATAATGAAACTGCCCAAAACTGAGTTGAGATTTATTCGATGATTTCGATATCGTTATCTCGTCGCCCAAGGTACCGTGATTCCCGACTAACCCACTCGCCGATAATTTCAAACCGTCACCGTCAAACAGGCTTCCGTATTCGTTATGTGACGAACCACGTATGCTATTTCGCGGGTTAATATTGAGGTCAATAAATGGTGCGCTGGGCTTTAGCGTTATGTCTGAAATGGGCTGAAGCAATTGCGATTGCAGTAATTCACTCACTCGAGCCGTCTCTCTCCGTTCAAATAACGTCGACACCTCAGACAGCAATTGATGACTAGCGCTGTTTGCAGGGTCATAACTTAGTGATTTTGTTACCGCCGGTAAGATTACCAGCCCAAATCCACCGGTGCCCAGCGCGCGGCCTAGGCTTGTTGCCCGAGACGCACGATCTTCGTCCAACGATAGCCGTGATCGATAAACGGCTCGATTACCGCTCAGCTCGATCGATTTCTCTAAGTCTTCCAGCGCCTCTACAGACCGATTTTCGGATTGTTTCTTTATCGCATCGTAAAGGTACGGGGTTGGATCTTGATGGTCTCGTTGCTTCGCCAGTTCAAACTGATTTCCTGCTTCGGTGCCACGACTTTCTTCGTAGTAAGCTTTTCCTAAATAGCTTCTGATAAGCGAACTCTCAGGGTCTAGACCGACCGCCAGTTCTATCTGTTCCCGTCCTTCGGCCAGATGACCTTCCCGGATTGTTGCCAAGCCCAGGCCTAATCGTGGTAACGGGTCGGCCTGATCAAGTTCAATTGCTTTGTTGAAACTCGCTTTCGCCGCTTTGGTATCAATTTTCGTCAGGTTGGCAAATCCCAGTACCGACTGTGTCCGCGCAAGGTTTGGATTCAGATTCACAGCCGTTTCGGCTGCTTTCTTAGATTTTTCGTAATTCGGAATACTCAATTCCAATTCCGCAACCCGCGCCCAAGCCAGCGCGTTATTCGCATCTCGCTCCGTCGCTTCCCGTGCAGCTTTCAAGGCCGCTTCAATCTTGAAGTTCGCTTGTAACGCATACGACAACGCAATTCTCGCGGACGCAGATTTGTCGTCGACGTTGACCGCTTGGTTCGCGAGTTCCAGTGCGTTGGCCTTGTCGTTTCGCACGATCGCGATGATGGCTTTAAGACTTAAGGCATCGGTGTTGTTACCGTTTTCTCTGAGCGCGGTTTCGATGTCCGGTTCAGCTTCATCGGCACGGCCTACCAGTAATAACAATCCAGCGCGGTAGCTGTAGTAATCGCCGTTGCGCTCTGCTTCCGGAATCGCGTCAAGGCTTTCGATGGCTGCGGTGATGTTGCCTTGACGGTATTGTTCGTAAGATATCGATAGACTTTGTCCGCCGCTTCTCGATCTTGGGTCGAAGAGTGGCGGGTAATAGAGTGCCCATTGCACAGCGTCTCTGGGTTTGATAGTTAGGGTTTTTCGTGGTGCTTGGCCTTTTTTGGCATTGGCGGTTTCGTTGTCGGTTAGTAGTACCGCGCCTTGCTCATTGCTGACGTTGACTTTGCCTTCGATGACGGCAACGCGTGATTCTTCGTTGGCGACGCCGACGTAAAATTCGGTGCCTTCGACCAGCGCGTTCAAATGTGGCGTGTTGACTTTGAAAGGCTTAGGGGTTCTTGTGATGACGTGGATGGCGCCCTGAATCAATTCGATCAACGTGGGTTCTTTTTCCGAGATCGCTTGCTTCAACTGGAAGATGGTGTTCTGGTCAAGGGGAACGGTGGTTTCGTTGGACAAGCGCAGAACGGCACGGCTCTTGGCGCCGACGCGGACGGTGTCGCCAACGCACAGGAGATCGTTGAGTTTAGCGGGCGTTAATGTGGCGCCGTTGACAACGCTCCAATTGACGTTACCTTGGACTGAGACGACTTTGGTTGCGTTGGTAGCAGGGCAGCGCTCGGCGCCAAAGACAACCACGACAGGATTGAGCGTGCCGACACCGATAAGGCAAACGAATAGAGGATGAATCGCATTCACCGAGTGATCGGCGTGATGTATGTTGCGCGAAAAAGCACTGCCTTGAAGCATGGTGTCTGCGTGGGCCTCCCGCCCTATCCAGGCCGACACTTGTCGTGCCAACCATCTCGGAATCTCGATGAAGAAATTCCATATGAGTTTGCAGCGCACCAAAATTAAAGTTGTTATTAGCAAGCATTGAGCCATCGTTCCCTCCCCGAAACAATATGTCGAACGGATTATGTCGAAAGTACTAGCTTTGCGGCCGATCTATATCGAAAGATATAGCTGCCCCCAGGAAATAGTACCGCGATTAAGGAGGAGACTGAAGGTCTTCAGGAGGCAGTGTCACGACACGAAGATCCAAAGCGCCGAGGCAAATCAATCCGATGTCCCGAAAGACAGGTAAATCTATCGCGCTTCAAAAGAAGCTGCTCAGGACGATGGAGAATTAGGGAAGAAGACAAAAACCAAAACCACGCGGGGAGCTAAGGAGGTTTTGGTAGGCGGAATTGGATTCGAACCAACGACCCCCACCATGTCAAGGTGGTGCTCTAACCAACTGAGCTATCCGCCTAATTCGATGCGAATTCTAGCGCATCTTCGCGATTCCGACAAATTTTCCGAAGACTAGCGTTAATTTTTTGGAGTAGACGGCGCTCGCGAACGAGTTCACTTTGCGCAAGTTTGCTTAAAGAACTCGACTGTTGGAAAACGTATCACGACTCAGCCGAATAAAGATCAGAATCGACAAAAGCAGTAACGCCAGCACCGCCCAACTGCGAAACGGGCCGAGCAAAACATCGTAAACCGTTAGCGGTAAAATCTGGGAGAGTATGCGTTCGTAGGCGAGTTCTACCGCACGTTGGGGGATCAATAAGGACGCCGCCATCAGCAAACCCGGCCATACCAGCCAGCGTGTTTGGCCAATCAGACTGATTAACCATACGAAGATCGGAATAACGAATACTAAATCATAGCCGCGTGCGCCGAGGAATCCGACGCCAAGTAGTAAATACGCCGGCAGCGCGGGATCCAGTTCGAATCTGCGGGTTGCCAGTGGGCGGCGAAGGCGGAGTGCTACCAGGATTGCTATCACTAACGCGCCGATAACGATGGCGACTAATCGCGCTTGGCCCGAGCCGATCCCGCTTGTGAGCGTAACCAATTTCGCGAACCCGACGCTGCTGCTGTCGGTCGCAGCATTGGCGGCATTGTATTCCTCCAACACCGAGAAATAATCCCCGAGACCGATTCCGGTTAGCTGGACTCCCCAGAATGTGAGCGCGCCCGCAACGACCAAAGCGGCTAAAAGCGATGGCCATTTCCCTTGAACCAAAAGTAGCGCAAACAGCGGGAGAACCACGTTGGGCTTGATTAGGCTAAAGCCCAAACATGCGCCCGCCCAATAAGGGCGTCCACACGCTGAGAAGTGTAAACCGAGTAGCGCGAAGAACAGCACGCATAGTGGCGTATTGCCGTCGAACAGCGTAATCGACGTCGGCCACAGTAACAACGCATAACACCAAACCATTGTGCGCTGCATGGGGCTGGGCTCGCGCTGACCGAACATAAACGTCAACGATAAACGTACTACGCCGATGAGAAACAAAACATTCAAAAGTTTCCATACCCAAACCGCGGCCTGTGCAGGCAGCAGGCTCAATACCGCACAAAACGGTACCCAAGCTGGCGGATAGGAAAAAGGATCCGAAAAACGGCCCGGGGTATACGGGTTCAAGCCTTGAAGCGTAGCACCGCCGGCGGCGTGAAAGATCAGCAAGTCATCGCCATCCGCCGGCCAAGCAAGTGACAGCACACCAAATAGGATGAAATAAAACGCGGACGCCGCGATTAACAGCCAGTGAGGCCACGCCAACGAAGATTTCACCGGCAACAATCTCCGCAAAACATGGTGGGAATTTCGGAACCCTCGTTTGCTAACCGTTGCGGTCTTTTGCTCGGCTAGTGAGTAATGGTTTTTCCAATACAACGGCCTGAGAACCAATATCCAGGGGCTGGCCTTGGGCCATGCGCTTTTTCAGACATTGTTCTGGTCAAATCGACGCTTTTTTATGGCGTCGGTCGCTTAATCGAAATTGCACCACGCACTTGCCCAAGCGTGTAGCCGGTTGCGCGATCATGGGGGTAATTTTGCGCCAATGAAGATTTGACCAAAGTGTCGATCTGCGCTTCCGCGCCGTGACAGGCGAGACACAGCGGTTGCACGGGCAGCGCTTTCACATAACGAAAGAATTTACCATTCGGCTCGCTGACTAGTTCCGAATATTCCAGTTTTTCCACAGCCTCGCCGGCCGCTGCGCGCACGTCAAAATCTTTCAGTGCATTTTGTTCCCACGAGTCCGGCGTGCCGAGCAATGAGTTGCGCGTCTTTAACGATACTCGCGTCACGCGCCAACCGTACTTAAGTGAGAATTCAGTCGCCAGTTCTGGGGCGATTTTTGTGCAAACTTTTACTGCCGCCGCCGGTCCGCCCGTTGCGATTTCTTTTTTCAATTCTGCGCCGAGCTGTTGCATCAGTGAAACAGCGACGTTTCGGCTTTCTATCAGCATGGCATCTTGTGCCATAACCGATGCGGAAAAAATAGAAATCGCAATCATCGTCATTCGAGTCAAGTCATTATTCATATTTCTCTCGCAAAAAGTAATTTAAATCCAATGCTTGTAGAACCAATATCGGTGCGGCTCTACGAGCATGCATTGACAGCGAACAATATCCACGGCGCTTCTGGCAATGGAATATTACTGCGAATCAGTGTGCCATGAAAACACTAAACCCGGCTCTTCTTTTTGCGCCACAAAATCGATCTCCATACCAATCCCCGGCACCCAGATCAATCGATCGTCGCAAAATAACAACGGGATGGTTTCGCGCTGCCAGGGTGGAACGTTCGCTTCTTGGAACAAAATCTTCAGTGAACGTCGCGGACGTATCGCGCTAAGCCGAAACTTTTCGCCGCCGATTCTCGATCTCACGGAAATCTTTTTGCCTGCCAAGCGATTCGCCGAAATACCGGCGCCGATAATTTTTTCAACTCGCAACATACCGCCAGCATTCGGCAATGAAAGTTCAGTCTCGCTCGGCCAATCAATATACCAATGGGGCGCGTTGTCCGGCGTTTTTCGCGAAAGGTAAATCTCGTCTTGATAACAGCGCAGCTGCCAGCCGGCCCAGGTGATAGTCGTATTATCATCCGGTCGACGCATCGTTAGTTGATTGACCATTTCTTCCAGTTGAACAGCGTTCGGCAACGCAATTGCTGCTTTTGCAAAAGTATAGCGCAGTAGATTTTTGGCTCGCGGGCGCGATAAGCAAACTAATCGCGACACGCTCAGTCGCGCGCCCACCGAAACATAAGCCCGATCGATTGCGGCGAGGTCGTCGAGGAGAATTTGTGCTTCTGCCGCGTGTTGGCCAAGGCGCACCAAACTTTCAACGCTTTGCGGCATGCGTTCGGCGAGCAGCGGCAGAACGTCGTGGCGTAAAAAATTACGCGTGTAATGTGTGTCGTCATTGGATTCGTCGTGAATCCATGTCAAATCATTCGCTGTCGCATAGTCCGCTAGAATTCGGGGCGAAACATTAAGCAACGGACGAATGATTTTCTTGTTCGCGCCAAACGGTTTCACCGGCGGCATACCGCTAATTCCTCCAAGACCCGCGCCACGTAAGGCTTGCAGCAAAATCGTTTCGGTTTGGTCGTCGCGATGATGGCCGAGCAATATCGCATCGGCGGCAGTGTTGGCATAGGCCGCGTAACGCGCATCGCGGGCGCTAGCTTCCAATCCTTTGCCGCTAGCGCGCGCGACATCGACACACTCAACACGTAGAGGCACATCGAATTCAGCACAGAGCGCCACACAAAAATCAGCCCATCGATTTGCGTTTGGGCTGATCTGATGATTCACGTGAATGGCGCTAACGCCCATTGAGAGTTCTACTTTCGCGCGACAAACCAGATGGAATAAAACGACTGAGTCGCGCCCACCAGACAACCCTATGCAGACACAAGAATTAGGCCGAACGTGGACGCGTAGTAGCGATACGACGTAGGAGAAAAGTGATGCCGCGCTAAGCGACCTTGTACTTGCCATAGCCGCGCAAACGCTCGTGGCGCAACTTCATCAACTCAGCAATGTCATGCTCGTCCGCATGCTTGAGTGCTTCGCGCAACGCTTTTTTCAAGTGGGTCGCGGTAGTTTGCGGATCGCGATGAGCACCGCCGAGTGGTTCACTCACGACTTTGTCGACTAGCCCCAAACTCTTAAGGCGCGTCGCGGTAATGCCTAGGGTCTCCGCGGCTTCCGCTGCCTTCTCCGGGCTTTTCCACAGGATCGCGGCGCAGCCTTCGGGTGAAATGACCGAGTAAGTAGAATATTGCATCATCACCGTGACATCGCCAACGCCGATTGCCAATGCGCCACCGGAGCCGCCCTCGCCTATCACCGTGCAAATTACCGGCGTGCGCAATTGCGACAACGTGAACAAATTACGCGCAATGGCTTCCGATTGGCCGCGCTCTTCTGCGCCGATGCCGGGATAAGCGCCGGGGGTATCGATGAACGTGAAAAGCGGTAGCGAAAATTTCTCCGCGAGCCGCATTAAGCGTAGCGCCTTACGGTAACCTTCCGGACGCGGCATGCCGAAATTGCGCAGGATTTTCTCTTTGGTGTCGCGGCCTTTTTGATGACCAATAATCATCACCGGTCGACCATCGAAGCGCGCCATGCCGCCAACGATTGCGTGGTCATCGGCATAGGCGCGGTCGCCATGCAATTCGACGAACTCGGTAAACAGCATGTCGGCGTAATCCAAGGTATAAGGCCGCTGCGGGTGACGCGCGACCTGAGCGATTTGCCAGGCGCTCAAATTGGAATAAATGTCTTTCGCGAGGGTCTGACTTTTCTTTTCCAGTCGGCCAATTTCTTGCGAAATATCGACCGCGGAATCGTCCTGCACGAAACGCAATTCTTCGATCTTCGATTCAAGCTCGGCGATCGGTTGTTCAAATTCCAGAAATGAAGTTTTCATGGCCAGCCTACATCGGAAATATTAAGGACTACCGTACTGTGCGGTAAGGTAATCGACGATCGCAGCAACTTCCACTTTGGGAATTGATGCGCCGAATGCATTGATCATTTTATTGACTTCCGCCTCCCACAATTTTCGATTGGGAAAAGGAGAATTCATCTGGATGTAATCTAAACTGTGACAGCCGCTGCAATAGGAGGTGATTTTTTCTTGACCGACGCCGGGTTTTAGTTGAATAGTGCTTTCTTGAGCGCTGACAAGCAGTGTCGTCAAAAGCGTGATCGCAACGACAATATTTTTGACTAATTTAGGACACAACATCGACATTCACTCGCTGCACGACATTGTGATGATAGCCGGCTGGATTGGCGATGAGGTCAAACGTTTGCGTGGCGCCAATGCGGTTCGTCGCACGCGCCATAACGATTTGTTTTCCGAGCTTTTCAAACCGCATCCAAAAATGCCACTGCCGCCAAGAATACTTGCCGAGATCAGCGTTGAGTTCAGCACGTCGCCAGGTCTGCCCGTTGTCCACCGATACTTCAACCATCGCAATGCCGTAGCCGCCATCCCAGGCGACGCCGCGCGCGACACTAGGCGTCCCGGCTTGGAACGTCACATTGCCGCCGATATTGGTGAATAGCGAGTTAACGACCATTTCGGTAATCGGCGTGTTGACTTCAGTGTCTTGCGAAACGAAGCGATCGACCACGGGAAACTTTCCCTTCGGAATACGATAGCCCGGCTTCATCCAAAAACCTTCGACCGCCTTACTGGAAATATTCAGTCGCCGTTACATGCTTCATCCAATAAGTCGCGGTCCACCCCGGCACCACGATGCGCGCCGGAAAGCCATTCCAATGAGGTAGCGGCTCGCCATTCATTTCATAGGCGATCAATGTGTTTTCGTCGAGCGCTTTCCACATAGGAATGCTTTTTACATAGTCCGGACTGCTCTCCATCGCTGCGCGATCGGCGCCATTCATACCCAGTTCCAGCGCGTTTTTTTGCGGGTCCGCGCGCGCCAAAATATCTTTCAAACGCACGCCTTTCCAGCGCGCATTACCCATCGCGCCATGGCCCCATTCGACGCCAACGACATGCGGGATAAACAAGCCGCGGCGATTTCCCGAACACATGCAAAGCGCGTTTATCTCCACTTGCTCGAACTGCGTTTTGAGATCATTCAGCGACAGGTCGAGTGCCTTACCGGCAGCATCGCCGGCGATGCTCAGGCGCCAATTTTCAGCGTCGACCGGCGGGATATCGGCGACGTGATAGCGCACGAAAAAAGCATTGTTTGGCGTAAAATCGTGCTGAAAATACGAAATGGGCGTTTCGAAATTTGGTGGGCGAAACGATTTGCGAATCAGCGCTATTTTGCCTGGTAAACTTTCAAGCGTCGCCGTATCAAGAAAGCCTTGCGGCAAGTCGTTCGGACCAAGCATCGAATCACTGGCGAACAAATAACGGGACAACAAAACCCCCGCACCGCCCGCGGCAGCCGACTGCAAAAAAAAGCGTCTCGATCGATTCATTCTGCGGCTATGTTACCTGAATTTGAGCGCCTAGTACCACGCCAGTCCACCGATGCCGCGCGGATCATTTCCAACCTGGGTTTGACCCGTTTTCTTGTCAAAATAAACTGCCTGCATATTTCCCCAACGCCGTTTCGCGATATCGACTTTGTGACCAATGCTAGACAATTGCGCCAATAATTCGGGTTCAAGTCCTTCTGGTTCCACCTCAATACGATCGGGCAAATATTGATGGTGATAACGCGGCACTGCGACCATCTTTTGCACGTCGAACTCAGTGGCGCTGGCGTAGTCGAGAATGCCAAGCAACACCATGCTAATAATGCGCGATCCGCCGGGCGTGCCCAAGATCAAGATGCCGCGCTCGTCTTCAACGAATGTTGGTGACATGCTGGATAATGGGCGTTTCCCGGGCTTGATGGAATTCGCTTCGCTACCGACCAAACCATAGGCATTAGGCACGCCCGGGCTTAGCGCGAAATCGTCCATTGTGTTATTCAGCAATACACCGGTTTTCCCGGCGATCACGCCTGAGCCGAATGGCGTGTTAATCGAAAGCGTTGCGGCAACGCGATTTCCCGCACTATCGATCACGGAAAAATGTGTCGTACTCGCGCCTTCCGATTTTTTTACCGGCGCATCACCCAACGTTGCACTGGGTGTGGCCTCATTCGGATCGATCGATAAAGCGCGACGCGCGGCGTATATTTTGTCCTGCAGCTCATCGATCGGTGCCGAGGAAAATGCCGGATCGCCCAGGTAGCGCGCACGATCCTGAAACGCGCGACGCATGGCTTCAGCCACATAGTGCGTACGCGACTTCGGGTCGCTGCCATTCAATGGCGTGTACTCAAGTATATTCAAACTCTGTGCCAACGTTAATCCGCCAGATGACGGCAACGCAGCGCTGGTGATGGTCAAATTTTGAAAGGTGAATTTAATGGGTTTACGTTCGATGACGCGATAGTTTTTGAGATCCGCCATTTGCCAAACACCACCGGCCGCGTTAGCGCCGTCGACTAACTCGCGCGCCATCGCGCCGTTGTAGAAATCCTTCGCACCCGATTTTCCGATGGCAATCAAGGTTGCAGCGAGGTCGGGTTGGCGCAAGGAGAATTTTTCATCGGGAATCGCGCCACCGTCTAAAAAAAGCTTCTTCAGCGCCGATTCGTGCTGCAGCAATTCAAGACGCATTTCGCTCATTTGACGATAACGTTCATCAACGCGAAAACCTTCGCGCGCCAGGCGAATGGCAGGTGCGAGTGATGTCTTCAGCGGCAGCTTTCCGTATTTTTTCGCAAGATGCGCAAGTCCAGCCGGTAACCCAGGAATCGCCGCCGCGCGTCCGCCTTCAAGCGATGCCCGCGCAATGGGCTGTCCGTCGGGACCGATAAACATCGCGGTACTAATCTTGCCGGGCGCCGTTTCTCGAGCATCGATCATGGTTTCGAATTTGTCTTTCGCCCGATGTAGCAACCAAAATCCGCCGCCGCCGATTCCCGACGCATAAGGCTCAACCACCGCCAGGGCTGCACTGATCGCCACCGCGGCGTCAAACGCATTGCCGCCCTTCGCCAAAATTTCGTATCCGGCTTGCGCTGCGAGGGGATGCGCCGCTGCGACCGCAGCGGTTGTCGGCAATACACGCGGCGCTTCGGTACGGGCCGGCGTTGAAACGCTGAACGCCAATAGCCACCCGGCGACAATTAAGAGTCTGATAAAGTTATGCATAGTGGCGTTATTTTAGCGTAGAGTGCGACGGAAATGCAGCGCCAGGAGGCAATTGCCGCGCGGTTGTTGGCGCATCCATCGCCAGGAACCACATTACATGCGGCTCGTGGCACGATTACTTTTGGAAAATTTAAGTTTGATGACCCATAGACTGACGCGAATATACACGCGAACCGGTGACGCCGGAACCACTTGCATTCGTACTTTGGCGCGTGTTGAATCGTCGCGATGGTATCGACGACGTCTATTGGAGAAAGCAAACATCCAATTCGCTTCAATTCGCGTATAAGTGTCAAAGAACCTTAATTTTCAACAACCGATGACTAACGCCGATCCATTTGTAGAGTTGATTGCCGCCGCGGGACGACGCGATCAACGCGCATTCGCGCGGCTGTACGAGCTTAGTTCGGCGCGATTGTTTGGCGTGGCGCTGAAATTGTTGCGTCGGCGCGATTGGGCTGAGGAGGTGCTGCAAGAAGCCTTTGTGAACATTTGGCAGCACGCCGCTGAATATAACACCGCGCTCGCCGCGCCGTTGACTTGGATGACAACGATTGTACGCAATCGATGTTTAGATTGGTTGCGCCGCCCACAAAACGAAATAGCGAGCGACGACAATTCGTTATTTGAATCGATTCCCGACGACGCCCTAGGCCCGTTGGAACGGTTAGTGCAAAGCTCGGTGACGAAGAGCATTTTTTCCTGCTTGCAACGCCTGGCAGCACGGGAACGCCAAACCATCGCCCTCGCTTTTTTACACGGATTGACTCATTCCGAACTCGCGGAACATTTAAAAGAACCGCTCGGAACGGTGAAAACCTACGTACGCCGCGGATTGGCGCAATTGAAAGATTGCCTGCAATCATGAAATATCAAAATCCAAAGTTGCGCGATCTGCTTGCCAGCGAATACGCGCTTGGTACATTGCATGGTCTGGCGCGCAAGCGTTTTGAGCGATTGATGCGTGATGACGCGGATCTGCGGCGCAATGTAATGCAGTGGCAGGAGCGCCTCGCCCCGATCGCTCAAGCTGCCGCACCGGTTAATCCGCCGAAACACGTTTGGCAGAAAATCGAGCAACGAATTCAGCAATCGCAACCGAAAAGCAGTTTGTTTGATTCGTTGAATTTTTGGCGCGGGCTGGCGATGGCCGCGAGTAGTTTTGCCTTTGGCTTGTTACTATTTTTTGGCCTCGCGCCGCAAAAGGATGCGATGCCGACCTACGTCGCGGTATTGGCCGATTCGAAGCATCAGCCCATCATGACGGTGCGATACATTCGCGGAAGGCCGGAACTTGAAGTCAGGGTCGTTCAAGCTGCGGATATCGCGCCGGATCGTGCACTAGAATTGTGGACATTGCCTAAAGGCGCGGCACCGCAGTCTCTTGGCCTTATCTCTGCCTCCGGCACGATTAAACTCAAACTCGCGCAAATACGGGCTAATTCTCTACCGGATATTCCTGCGCTTGCCGTTAGCCTGGAGCCTGAGGGTGGCTCGCCGACCGGCGCGCCGACGGGGCCGGTACTTTATTCCGGACCGCTTCTGAAAATTTAGGCAGCTCCGATTTAATTCGAGTTCAACGGGAGGTAGGTAATTTGCCCGCTTCTTGGCGGATTGCCGTAATGGCCTTCGCCAGCCGGTTGCCGGATTGTTCATCCAGGTACGGGTGAGCAGCAACTATTAACAACCAGCCTTCTCGATCCATAGAAACTTGGCTTATTTGCCGGCCTTCGAGCGCAGTCTTTAACGCGCGTATCTTTAGCTGTTGCCGCGCAGCGAGAAATTCACTGGGGCTCTCAATGCCACAGGCGATCTCTAAATTGAGTAACGCCTCAAGCGTTGTTGCATCAGTAGAGTTGTCGTTCGCACCAGTGTCGCGAAAACGCGCGCTCATTTGCGCTTTCCATGCGTCCGGCAAGTTCGCAATCGAGTCCCAACGCGCGTTCAGATCGCTCGATTGTTCGACGCTCAGGGTGCCATTTAAATTTTGCAAGCTTTCACGCTCGCAGCAAAGCGCCAGCGCCGCGATCAGCGCATCAAAGCGTGCTTGCGACGCCGATACTGCAAGCCCGCGTAGCCGCATATCTACGGCGTCGCGCGCGGCACGATAGCGCGCATCGAGCTTAGCTTTCAGTGGCTTCGCAACGTCGCCTGCGGCACGCCAGGCGCCTTCCGCGTCGGACAGCGAGCGCTTGATCTCGGACGCTGAGTTCAGCAATGCAGCGGCGATAAGACGCTCGATAACGACCTCGCGTGCCTGAAGCTGTGTGCTTAGTTCGGCTTCGCCCGACACGCGCGCGGCATCTCGCGCGACAAAGATTGCATCGGTTGCAGTCTTAAACGCGGCCCACAAGGAGTTTTCATCAAACCGGGGCAACGGAACCGCTTTCGCGACCGTCTGCCATTGCGATTGTAAGCTCTTGACCTTATCGATTATGTCGCGCGCATTCACGTCCGTTTCACTGAGTTGCTTTGCCTTCGCAATAAGCTGTTCACGATTTCGGCGCGCCTCGTCGAAAGCACTTTTCAGCGGAAACTCGAGCGCTTGCAGCGCCGTTGCATAACGGGTCGTAACGGCGTTATCGCCTTGTAGCGCAGCGCGCGGAACCGTGTGTGCCACCGGCCCCAATTTTTGCCACGCGATTCGCGCTCGCTCAAGTGTGTGGGTGATGGCGCGCCAATCCGGTTGGGCAGCGCCGTCCGCGGCCGGAAAGTATCTCAACGACGCTGCGCCGAGTTCGGCAATGATTTGATCACGGGCGGCAAGATTCTCTTTTCGCGCAAGTTTGAGTTTGTCCAGATGTGCAGCGACTGGCACGTAGGCTGCTTTCAACGCCTGGTCGAAGTGAAGCCATAAGCCTTGATTGGACGCGCCATCGAGCTTGTCTAGCTCCTTCCAGCGTTCGCGCAATTTTGCAATGGCCTCAGCGTGCACCTTGATGCCGATTTTGCCATTCGCTTGTTCGGCCAGTGCCTGCGCCTCGACGGCCAGTTGCTCACGGCTCTGCTTTCCGCTCCATTGCTGCCAGTCGCGCAAACGTACCTGTTCACGGCGCAGAAATTCGATGCGTTGAGCGAGTTCGGCGTTTACCGGATCACGTTTCAGCGTCTGATCGATGGCCGTTAGCAAACGGGCCAACTCCGATATCAGTCCACTCCCATGCGCCGCCTCGGCCGCTTCGACATCGCGTTGCAAATCGTTCGAACGTTGTTGATTTTGTACCGCCCGCCGCTCGCGTTCGACGGCACCCTGCGCATCGCGTTCGCGTTTGCGTTCATCTACGCAAGCATTGCGCCAATCGGCAAAGCGCTGCGCAAGTACGCTGTGTAACGCATTGTCGCCCTCGGAGAGTTCCGGAAATGCCCGCCATTGCGCAATCATCGACTTCTCAATGTCCGCATCGGAAGCGCTCGGTAGGGGCAACATTTGTAGAAATTGCGCGCGCTGCGCGACATTGAAGGCTAAAGCCAGTAGCCGTTTCGCGCTCTCGGTTTTAGCAATGCAGCGCGTATCGCTGGCATCGGGAACATTGTCCAACAGTTCCAGCAGGCGCAACCCAACACTCTCCGACTCACTGGACGGATGGTGACCGTGCGCGATACCGGGCAACAACGTACTTAATTGCTCCGTGGCATTGTCCAACGCACTTAACCAAGCACCAAGCAATTGCGCACGCGTACCATCGGCACGCAACTTAAGCCCAAGCTGCGCGCTCAGTTTGGCAAATTCAACCGGCGCGACAGCGTCGAGCAACGCCACATTTATCTTTGACCAAGTGCGGTCCAACTCCACAACGCGATTCACCGGAATGCTTTCTTGTTCGAGCAATGCGCGCGCGGTCGCGATCAAGCCCACAGCTTCGTCATTGGCAACGCGCGTATCGCTCGCCGCTTGCCAACGCGATTTCGCGGCGCGATACAGTCGCTTATCTTGCTCGCGAAATTCACGCATGGCGCGCCGCAATGAATCTTCTTGCGTAAGACGCTGCAGTGCCTCAAGTTTCAATTCCGTTGACGGCGCTTGAAACATCAGTAGCAACAGCGCCGCATCGTCCGAATCTGCGGCAAGGAATTTGTCGCGCCAGGTTTGAGTTTCATCCAGGGATATGCCAGGGGAACTTCGCGCTTCGATTTCAAGTGGCGCTTCATCCAACACCGGCTCGGAGGATGGTTTTTTTCCGAAAAGCTTTTCGAACATTCAGCAACGATCCATATTAAAAAGTCCTAGTTCATTCAATAGTACGGCAAGCGGCCTGAGAGGCAATATGGGCGCGGCTCTCCAGGCATTCCCGGCGCTATTGAATGCGCGCATACACACGAGAAATCAATAGTTCGCACGACGATGATGGCGCTCGACCCAACGGCCGGCGTAGGGAACAACAAAGTACAGCAACAACGCCGACACCCCCATCGCCGTGAGCGTTGAAGGCATCGGGCCAAACGACATCATCGTTTGAATAACGACCAAGGCCAGCGCGAACCCATACCAAAAACGCCGGCGATCCGAGCGAACCGGCATCGCCCGCGCGCAAAACCAAACGGCGAACAGCAGCAGTAATATCTCTAGGCCATAGGCGAGCAGCGGATAATTCCACAGCCCAAGCCCGAGCTTCGGCGCAGTTCGCGAGTAGCGGCAAATCAGGACGATGCACAAGCAAATCAAAAAACCAATGAGACGCGACGACGACCATAACAACCATCGATTCACGTGCGGCAAAACGAAATGCTTTGTTCGCAACTACGAATGCAATGAGCGACCAAACGATAGTCGCAACTAAGCTATGTGAGTAGGGCATATACTGCAGAACGAGTGGATTTGACGGAAGTGCGGCATCCAGCGTCGCAAGCTCGACCCCGCCCAAAACCAATAGGCCCCAGACGATGTCGACTAATTGCGCGGCCACCAGCAATAACCAAAGCGGCACTGCGGGCGCAATGGCCTTTGCGATAAAACTTGCACTGTAGTGTCCGATGAACATTTAGACTCCCCATTCTTGACGCGCTAGCTTACACGCAAGTCAAGCTGACGGCCAATTCGCAAGTATCGCGCGCTATACAAACGTTACCGTTGTCATACCGAGGCCGGCGATTTCGACGGTGACGTGATCGCCGGCATTGATCCAGCGCGTTTCTACGACGCTACCAGTAAAAACGAATTCATCGCGCTTTAAATATTGACCGCGCGCGATTAACGAATTGGCAAGCCACGCCAACGCGGCGAATGGGTGACCCATCACGTCGCGCGCCACACCGCTGCCCGCTTCAGCACCATTAATTCGCGTGCAGCCGACTAGCGCGGGAATATCGATCGCGCGCCAATCGCGAAGTCGGCGTGCCGATCACGCAACCCGCATCGAAAAAATCATCGGCGATTAGCGTTGGCGTATCCAGACTTTTGTAATCTACGTAACGATCGTCGACGATTTCGATGCCCGCAGCCATCGCACCAACAGCATCAGCGACGTTTTCTTGCGTGTAAGGTCGATCGATCGGCGGCAGATCTTTTGCAGAAAAACGACGATCTCGCATTCGACACCCGGCCGCACGAAATTGGCGTGTGGAATCGAGATGCCGCTTGGGTGAACGGTCGTTTGCAAATACACCGCCGGCGCAGGGATTCGGAATATTTAAAAATTGCTGCATCACGGCCGTGGTGCAGCCAATTTTGTGGCCGGCAATTTTTCCCGAATTTTGGTGCGAGTTCGTCATGCAGTTGCGTTTGCATAGCATAGGCTGCGGCTTGTCGAGCAGGACGAGTGTCGAAGTGAAAGTGCGCTTAAACGCTGCCTCTCAAGGCGATTTTGTGCCAGGAGGCGCACGCTGCTGGTTGATCTTGGGCATCGGGTGACATTTCCAGTCACCCTCGCTAATTGTCATTCCCGCGCAGGCGGGAATCCATACTGAGCCACCATTGGCCAGCGCCAAATGGATTCCCGCCTTCGCGCGAATGACAACGAAAAAAGCCCTCACTTAATTCGCGCCGCTGCACCCGTCAGCAAGCGCTCCGTCCGAAATAATCGCACGAGTATGATCGCCCTCGCCTACCTTACCGGCCGCATCGAAAGCTTCAATCGTAAATTTATACAACTTATCTGCGCGTCCCGTAATACGTCGCCCTCGCGCGGACTTTACTATTGACCGGCGTCGCCGCGAGTGTGGCTTAATGTCCACGCCAACGCCCACTGACATATTTCCAGCACCGACAATCGGCTTCATCAAACGCGTCGCAGCGATTTCCATCAGCAAGATCATCCGTGAGGTCGCCCACACTTCGGGAAATTCATCGTCACCGCCGATGCGTTGTGCCTTCGCCATTTCAGTCGGGCCGGCGACGTTTCGGCGTCGGCAAAATCTCCTAATTCCATCGAACTCTCCATGAGAAAATCCAAAGCAAGCGAAAGACTATAGCAAAAATTTTCCCACAACAGCGCTTGGGATCAATCAGGGCGCCATGCTAAAATTGTACGTTATGCGGTGATCCTGCCGCCCATGAACAAGGATCCTCAGTCGATGGCGACCCTCAGAGACGTTAAGCTCGAAGACAAATACACCCAAGAAAGCGGCCGAATTTATCTCACCGGCATACAAGCATTGGTACGCTTGCCGATGATGCAGCGCCGCCGCGATCTCGCCGCCGGGCACAATACGGCAGGCTATATATCCGGTTATCGCGGCTCGCCGTTGGGAGGCTACGATCAACAGTTAATCGCAGCGCAAAAATATTTGCAGGAACATCACGTCGTTTTCCAGCCGGGCCTGAACGAAGATTTGGCGGCGACCGCTTGTTCGGGCACGCAGCAAGTTGCCTTCACCGGCCAAGCGAAATACGACGGCGTATTCAGCATTTGGTACGGCAAAGGCCCCGGCGTCGATCGCTCGGGCGACGCATTCCGCCATGGCAATTTATTCGGTTCGAGCCCGCTCGGTGGTGTGTTGGTTTTGATGGGTGACGATCACACTTGCGAATCTTCCACGACCGCACATCAAAGCGAATACGCGTTGGTCGACGCGATGATTCCCGTGCTCAATCCCGCGGGCGTGCAAGAGATTTTGGATTACGGCTTGTATGGATTTGCGTTGTCGCGCTATTCCGGTTGCTGGGTTGGCATTAAGTGCGTGCATGATACGGTGAACACCGCCGCGGCCGTCGAGCTGGATTCAAGTCGCGTACAAGTGAACATCCCGACGGATTTCACAGCCGCCGCCGGACGGCTACATATTCGGCCAAACGATCCGCCGCGCACGCAAGAATATCGCCTCCACAATTTCAAACTCGATGCGGTGAAAGCATTCGCCCGCGCCAATCACCTGGATCGTATCGACATCGATTCGCCGAGCGCAAAAATCGGCATCATCACGACAGGAAAATCGTACCTCGATACGCGCAGCGCGCTGGATGAATTGAATCTCGAGCGACGCCGATTGCGAGCGCTTGGGTGTGCGTTTGTATAAAGTCGGCATGACTTGGCCGATGGAGCCGCAAGGGCTGGAAAAATTCGCCCAGGGTTTGGATTTGATCATTTTGGTCGAAGAAAAGCGCGGCTTGATGGAAGGCCAAGTAAAAGAAATGTTGTACGGCCAAGCCAATGCGCCGCGCATTATCGGCAAGCATGACGAGCAGGGTCAGCCGATGTTCTTGTCGTCCGGCGCGCTTGATCCGAATCAAATCGCGCAAGTCATCGGCCATCGAATTTTGAGTCACATGGCCGACGACAAATTGGTCAATCGCGTCGCGGCGATCGATCGCTTTGTTCAGTCAGCACGAGAAATCAAAAATCGGCATTACACGCATGCCCTACTTTTGCCCCGGCTGCCCGCACAGCACCGGCACGAAAGTGCCAGAAGGTTCGAAAGCGTTGGCGGGGATCGGTTGCCATTTCCTTGCGCAAGGCATGGATCGCAACACGTCCGGCTACACGCAAATGGGCGGCGAAGGCGCTTCGTGGATGGGCATGGCGCCGTTCACGAATCAAAAACACGTATTCCAAAATATTGGCGACGGAACTTATTTTCATTCCGGTTTGCTTGGCCGTGCGCGCCGTTGCCGCTTCGGGCGCCAACACGACATTCAAAGTTTTATACAACGATGCCGTCGCGATGACCGGCGGCCAACCAATCGATGGCCAATTGACGGTGCCGCAAATCACGCTGCAATTGCATGCGGAAGGCGCGAAGCGAGTCGCGGTCGTGACCGACGAACCGGAAAAATATCCGCCGAGTTTGGAGTGGGCGCCGGGCGTTACGATTCATCATCGCGACGATTATGATCAGGTGCAGCGCGAGTTTCGCGAAATTCCCGGCATGACGGGCATCGTCTACGACCAAACTTGTGCGACGGAAAAACGCCGCCGCCGTAAGCGCGGCAAGATGATCGATCCGCCGAAACGCACGGTGATTAACGAAGCCGTTTGCGAAGGTTGCGGCGATTGCGGCGTGCAATCAAACTGTGTCGCGGTTATGCCGCTCGACACGGAATTCGGCCGCAAACGCGCCATCGATCAATCTAATTGCAATAAAGATTTTTCTTGCGTCAAAGGTTTTTGCCCGAGCTTCGTCACCGTTCACGGCGGCAAATTGAAGAAAGGTAAAGCGGGCAGCAATTTGGAAATCGCCCCGCCCGCTTTAACCGACCCAGTCCTCGTCGATCTAGAAAAACTCGGCCGGCCCTATCGCCTCATCGTCACCGGCGTTGGCGGTCAAGGCACCGTTACGGTTGGCTCCATCATCGGCATGGCGGCTCATCTGCAGGGCCTTGGATGTGGCGTAATGGAAATGACCGGCCTGGCGCAAAAAGGTGGCGCGGTGTTGAGCTATGTGCGCATCGGCTTAGAGCCGGACGATATTAAGACGACAAAAATCGCGACCGGCGGCGCGGATCTGATGATCGGCGGCGATCTCATTGTGTCGGGCAATTCCGAAGGATCAGAAACCTTGGCCCTTGGTACCAAGGCGATCATTAACACCAACGAAGTGATCACCGGCGCGTTCACGCGCAATACCGAGTTCCGCGTACCAAGCAGCGAACTTAAAGACTCGATTGCGGCAAAAGTGGGGGCTGGAAATGTGGACTTCGTCAGCGCCACACGAATTGCGACCGCATTGATGGGCGATTCGATTGCGACTAATTTCTTCTTGGTTGGGTATGCTTATCAAAAAGGTTGGTTGCCGATTTCCGCAGCTGCGATTGAACGTGCGATTGAACTGAACGGTGCGGCGATAGAAATGAATAAACAAGCGTTGGCCTGGGGTCGGCGCGCGGCGATCGATTTGGACGCCGTGCAAAAAATCGCAACGCCCGCGACCAGCCGCCCGCAGTCGGAAAAGTTGTCGCAGAATCTCGATGAAGTCATCGAGCGCCGCGTCGCGCATCTGAGCAAATACCAAAACACTGCGTACGCCGCGCGTTATCGCGCGTTGGTTGATGGCGTTCGTGCTGCCGAGAGTGGAAAATTTCCCGGTAAGCAAAGCTTGAGCGAAGCGGTCGCGCGCTACTACGCAAAATTGCTTGCGTACAAAGACGAATACGAAGTTGCACGGCTTTACACGGATGGCGAATTCACGAAAAAAATTGCCGATATGTTCGAAGGTGACTACCACTTAAATTTCAATCTCGCGCCGCCGCTCTTCTCCAAACGCGATCCGGTCACGGGTCATTTGCGTAAAGCGGCCTATGGCCCGTGGATGTTTCGTGCGTTCAAGCTACTGGCGAAATTTAAAGGGCTGCGGGGTGGTGCGTTGGATGTTTTTGGTTATAGCGCCGAGCGCCGCATGGAACGGCAACTAATTGCGGACTACGAAAAACTCGTCAGTGAAATTCTCAGCGGATTAAATGAACGCAACTACGAAAAAGCTATCGCATTAGCGCAGATCCCTGAGCAGATTCGCGGTTTTGGCCATGTCAAAGAACGCCATCTAGTCGAAGCAAAGAAGAAGGAAAACGAATTGCTTGCCGCGTTTAGAAATCCATCGGTACCGGCCAAACTCGCCGCATAAATTTTAGGACTCAACCTATCACTCATGTTTAGCGCAAATCACACGCTTGCTGCAATCGATCCCGAACTCGCGCAAGTTATCGAGAAGGAACGCCAACGCCAAGAAGATCACATCGAATTGATCGCCTCGGAAAACCACGTTAGCCCGGCCGTGTTGGAAGCACAAGGCTCGGTGCTGACCAACAAGTACGCCGAAGGCTATCCGGGTAAGCGCTACTACGGCGGTTGCGAATATGTCGACATGGCGGAACAACTCGCGATTGATCGCGTGAAAGCATTGTTCAAAGCGGACTACGCCAACGTCCAGCCCCATTCCGGCTCGCAGGCAAACGCGGGTGTGTATATGGCGATGCTGCAACCCGGCGATACGATCATGGGTCTGTCGTTGGCGCATGGTGGCCACCTCACGCACGGCTCGCCGGTGAATTTCAGTGGGCGTTTGTACAAAGTCATCAGCTACGGTCTGCGTGAAGACAACGAAGAAATCGATTACGAACAAGCGGCGAGATTGGCGTTGGAGCATCGGCCAAAAATGATCGTAACCGGTGCCTCAGCATATTCGCGCGTGATCGATTGGAAACGTTTTCGCCAGATCGCCGATAGCGTCGGCGCCTATCTTTTCGCGGACATCGCCCACTATGCGGGACTGATCGCAACGGGTTTTTATCCGAGCCCAATTGGCATCGCGGATTTTGTGACCAGCACCACGCATAAAACGCTACGCGGACCGCGCGGTGGTTTGATCATGGCGAAAGCCGAATACGAGAAAGCGCTGCAGTCGATTATTTTTCCCGGCATTCAGGGTGGCCCGCTGATGCATGTTATCGCCGCAAAGGCGGTTGCGTTCAAAGAAGCCGCGACGAAAGAGTTCCGCGTTTATCAAGAGCAAGTAATCGATAACGCGCGTGTGATGGCGAAAACCTTGCAAGCACGCGGCCTGCGTATCGTTTCCGGCGGCACGGATTGCCATATGTTCCTGCTCGATCTACGCGCAAAAAAGATTACCGGCAAAGAAGCCGAAGCGGTTTTGGGCCACGCTCATATCACGGTCAACAAAAACGCGATTCCGAATGACCCGGAAAAACCCTTTGTTACGAGTGGCATTCGCATCGGTTCGCCGGCAATGACGACACGAGGTTTTCGCGAACTCGAAGCGGAACAAGTTGCTCATTTCATCGCTGACGCGCTTGATGCGCCGCAAGACGAGGCACACATTCAGCAAGTCGCCGACCGTGTCAAAACCTTGTGCAAGCGGTTCCCAGTCTACCGAACGTGAAATACGTGAAGGGTGAAACGTGAAAAGTGAAGGGGAAGGTTTGAGGGGTTTTTATCGTTCACCTTTCACCTTTCACCTTTCACCTTTCACCTCCGTCAAATGAAATGCCCCTTCTGCGGCGCGCTGGAATCCCAAGTAATTGATTCTCGCCTAAACGACGAGGGCGATAGCATTCGCCGCCGGCGTAAATGCGCAGCATGCAACAAACGCTTCACAACTTACGAAAGCGCTGAATTGCGCATGCCGCAAGTTGTCAAGCAAAATGGCAAGCGCGAAGATTTTTCTAGCGCAAAGTTACACACTGGTTTCGCGCGCGCGCTGCACAAACGGCCGGTTTCCGCCGATTTAGTGGATGCCGCCGTCGAACGCATCGGTCAAAAATTATTGGGCCTAGGCGAACGCGAGATCGATGGGCGCCGCATTGGTGAAATGGTGATGGACGAACTGCGCAAAATGGATAAGGTCGCCTACATTCGCTTTGCGTCGGTATATCGCTCGTTTCAGGACGTTGAGGATTTTCGCGACGTCATGCGAGATTTATAGTTGTTTTCAGCGGCCGATCATCAATTCATGGCGCATGCGTTGCGCCTTGCCGAGCGTGGACTTCTCACGACCATGCCAAACCCGCGCGTCGGTTGCGTAATCGTTCGTAACGGCGCAATTGTCGGTGAGGGATGGCACGAACGCGCCGGCGAAGCCCACGCAGAAGTTCATGCGTTGCGCGCTGCAGGTGAACGGGCGCGTGGCGCAACCGCTTATGTCAGCCTAGAACCCTGTAACCACACCGGCCGTACGCCGCCTTGCGCGAACGCGCTGATCGAAAGCGGGATCAAAAGAGTGGTAGCCGCCATGGCAGATCCCAATCCGCTCGTGGCAGGCACTGGCCTACAAGCCTTATCTAAAGCAGGTCTTGAGACTGCCGTTGGTTTATTAGAGAACCAAGCGCGCGAACTTAACACGGGCTTTATCTCGCGCATGAAAAGAAAACGACCATGGTTTTGCCTGAAAGTCGCGGCGAGCCTCGATGGTAAAACTGCGTTGAAGAATGGCAAGAGTCAGTGGATCACCGGCGAGCAAGCGCGGCGCGACGGCCACGTATGGCGGGCACGTTCTTGCGGTATTTTGACCGGTATCGGAACGGTGAAAGACGACAATCCAAAACTTACTGTCCGCGCCATCGAAACAACCCGACAGCCACAAAAGATTTTGATTGATAGTCGATTGGAAGTTCCGATCGATGCGGTGCTATTTGACGGTTCGCCGGCGCTGATTTTTTGTGCTATTTCCACCGCGGAAAAAATCACGAGACTGGCCGATCGTAACGCAACGGTCGTAACGCTTCCCGACGCCAACGGCAAGGTCGATTTGGCCGCCATGGCGACGGAACTGTGTAACCGCGGAATGAATGAAATATTGGTTGAATGCGGTACGAAATTAAATGGCTCGCTCATGAAGGCAAAATTAGTCGACGAGTTACTAATTTACTTGGCGCCGCATTTGCTTGGGGATAGCGCACGAGGCATGTTCGGATTGCCGGAACTAACCTCGCTTTCCGATCGTTGCGAACTGCGCATTCACGACATCCGCCAAATCGGCCCCGATATTCGCATTACTGCTCGGACGAATTATTGATATGTTTACCGGTATTGTGGCGGGCCTCGGCCGAATAACGGCGATCTCAGCACAAGACAAAGGCATTCGCGCCACGGTCGCTTGCGCTGGATTCGATTTAAGCGATGTTTCGATTGGCGATAGCATCGCGTGCAGCGGTGCGTGTTTGACGGTTGTCGAAAAAAGTAACGACTCTTTTTCGGTCGATGTGTCGCAAGAGTCGTTGAACTGCACGGCAGGCTTGGATTACATTGGTGCAGAAATCAATTTGGAAAAAGCCTTACGGCTCTCGGATCGTCTCGGCGGGCATTTAGTTAGCGGTCACATCGACGGTGTCGGCGAGGTGATCGGCTTTACGCCGGTTGGCGAAAGTTGGGAGCTACGCATACGTTTGCCGAGCGATCTGGAGAAATTCGTCGCCGCAAAAGGTTCCATTACGATCGATGGCGTAAGCTTGACGGTGAACAGCATCGAGCAACAAATTTTTAGCATAAATATTATTCCCCACACGTTCTCGGCAACGTCATTTAAGCGACTCGCGCCCGGTGTTCGTGTCAATATTGAGGTCGATCAAATCGCGCGTTATCTCGCGCAGCTCGCGAAGTTCTCAAGCTGAACTGGTAGAATCGCGTCATGCAACTGAATACCACGAGCGAAATCATCGCCGACATTCGCGCCGGGCGCATGGTCATTTTGGTCGACGAAGAAGATCGCGAAAATGAGGGCGATTTGGTCATCGCCGCCGAATGCGTTACGGCGGAATCGATTAACTTCATGGCGAAACACGGCCGTGGATTGATCTGCTTGACGTTGACCGAAGCGCGCTGCAAACAACTCAATTTGCCGTTGATGGTGGCGGAAAATCGCTCACCGCTTGGAACCAATTTCACGTTGTCGATCGAGGCCGCGAGTGGCGTGACGACAGGCATATCCGCAGCGGATCGCGCGCGTACAATTCTGGCCGCCGTTGCAAAACACGCCAAGCCAGAAGATCTCGTTCAGCCCGGCCACATCTTTCCACTGAAAGCACAAAAAGGTGGCGTGTTAGTTCGCGCCGGTCACACCGAGGCCGGATGCGATCTTGCGCAACTCGCAGGACTTGAGCCCGCCTCGGTCATTTGCGAAATTTTAAAAGACGACGGCGAGATGGCGCGGTTGCCAGACCTGATTGAGTTCGCCGAGAAGCACAGTATTAAACTCGGAACCATTTCGGATCTAATTCAGTATCGCAGCCACAACGAAACCGTCGTCAGCAAAGTAGCTGATCAGAACATCACGACACCCTATGGCGCGTTTCGTTTAGTCGTGTTTGTCGATACGACCGTGAATCACACTCACCTGGCGCTGGTGCGTGGCGACATTTCGCGTGACGTGGAAACCTTGGTACGGGTACATGAGCCGGTGTCCGTGTTTGATTTTCTCGATATGAACGCGAACCAACATTCATTCGCGTTGACCGAAGCACTCAAGCGGATCGCTGCCGCCGAGCGAGGTGTGATCGTCATGTTACATCGACCGGAATCCGGCCCCGATTTGCTAAACCGGATTAAACCCGATGCGCGCGCACGCAAGCCATCGGAACGCTGGGATCCGCGCAGCTATGGAATCGGCGCACAGATCCTGCGCGAACTCAATGTCGGCAAAATGCGTCTCCTGGCACGACCAAAAAAATTGCCCAGCATGGCAGCTTTTGGATTAGAAATTACCGGCTACGATAGCCCTGACAGCAAATGAAAACATTACAAATGAATTTGGATGGCCGCGGACTGCGCGTGGGAATTGTACAAGGCCGCTTCAACGCGGTAGTCGGCCGCGGTTTACTCGATGCTTGCTGCGCGACCCTGAAAACTATCGGCGTGGCGGATGCGAACGTCACCGTTGCGACGGTACCCGGTGCCCTTGAGATCCCCTTGACGCTGCAGCGCATGGCGCAGAGTGGAAAATTCGACGCGCTGGTTGCGCTCGGCGCGGTCATTCGCGGGGAAACCTATCACTTCGAAATCGTTTCCAATGAATCAGCAGCCGGTATCACTCAAGTGCAACTCGATACGGGCATTCCAATCGCCAATGGAATTCTGACTACCGATAATGACGAACAAGCACTGGCTCGCATCGCCGAAAAAGGTGCCGACTGCGCTAAAGCTGCGGTTGAAATGGCTAATTTGTTGAAGCAAATCCAATGAAATCAGCTCGCCGCCGCACACGCGAATTGACCTTGCAAGCGCTCTATCAATGGCAATTGTCCGGTCAAACGGTAGCGTTTATCGAAAAGCAGTTCGTTGAAGGGAAAGATTACGACAAAGCCGACCAAAATTATTTCGGTTTGTTGTTTCGAGGTACTGTAAGAGAATCCGAGAAACTTCAAGCGGCGCTCACCGATTGCATCGATCGGAAGTTTTCCGAGCTCAGCCCGGTCGAGCGCGCTATATTGCTGCTTGCAAGCTACGAGCTGATCCACCAAATTGAAATTCCCTATCGCGTCGTCATCAATGAAGCAGTGGAATTAGCAAAAAGTTTTGGTGGCACCGATGGCCACAAATACGTGAATGGCGTACTCGACAAATTTGCCGCTAGTGTTCGCAGCGTCGAAATCAACGCTCGATAGTCGCTCGCCATGCCCCTCGGGGAATTCGACCTTATTCGACGCTACTTTACCCGCAATACGGTAAGCGCGATTCTTGGCGTCGGCGACGATGCGGCACTCTTGCCGGTTACCTCGGGCAAAGAGCTTGCCGTGTCGACGGACATGTTAGTGTCGGGTCGACACTTTTTCCCCGACGCTGATCCCTATTTTTTGGGTCGAAAATCCCTAGCAGTCAATCTCTCGGATATGGCGGCAATGGGCGCAACGCCGCGCTGGGCGACGTTAGCACTTGCGTTACCGGAAGTGAGTAACAATTGGCTTGAAGCATTTTCCAATGGTTTTTATTCGATCGCCGATGAGTTTGGTGTCGAGCTCGTTGGCGGTGACACAACCCGCGGCCCCCTTAACATCTGCGTTCAAATACTAGGCGAGACCCAACCTGGCATGGCGCTACGACGCGTTGGCGCAAAGGTCGGCGATATCGTTTGGATTTCCGGTGAGTTGGGCGCCGCCGCATTGGCCTTGGCACATCTGCAAGGCGAGGTCTCCTTGCCCTCGGAAATATTTGAATATTGCGCTAAAAAGCTCCATGACCCTTCGCCAAGAGTGGCTCTGGGATTGGCTCTACAAGGCATCGCTGATAGTGCGATCGACATTTCCGACGGCCTGATCGGTGACCTTGGCCACATTCTGCAGCGATCCAATGTGGGGGCAAAAATTCGTATCGATAAAATTCCATCTAATCCGGAGTTAAAAACCCACCTCGCGCAACCTTTGGCCGCACAAGCGTTGCTCGCTGGCGGCGATGAATACGAGCTGTGCTTTACCGCCGCACCTCAACGTATGCAAGCCATTCGGGCTATCGCCACGCGATTGCAATTGGCGCTTACGCCGGTTGGCGAAATCGTCTCGGGTTCGGGGTTGGTGATTCTTGATGAGCACGACTTGCCACTGAATCTGAGTCTGAAATCATTTGACCATTTCAGCTAAAGCCAGTCGCGTTTCGTTTGCGTTTCTACGGCAACATCCGGCGCATTTCATTGCGCTAGGATTCGGGACGGGGCTTGCGCCGAAAGCACCGGGCACTTTGGGGACTTTGCTTGCGTACCCAATTTTCTTTGGCTTGATGGTCGCGTTCTCGTTGACCGAGCAACTCACAGTCGTCGTTGCACTATTTCTACTCGGTGTTTGGTGTTGCACCGTCACGGGCCGCAATCTCGGTGTGGTTGATCATGGCGCAATCGTCTGGGATGAGGTCGTCGCGATGTTGCTGGTGCTGACGTTTACGCCATTTGGTTGGGTGTGGTACGCCCTTGCATTCGCGCTATTTCGCGCTTTTGACATTCTCAAACCATTTCCTATTGGGCTTGCCGACAGAAAAATAAAAAATGGATTTGGCGTCATGTTTGACGATTTGCTCGCCGCGATTTATTCGATCGCTGTACTTAAGATTTTGGAAAGGTGGATGCATGGTTAACACAGAAATGGAACAACTCGCTGCCGCCGTCGGGCAAGCATTGCAGCGCGCAGAGTGCCTCTTAGTGACGGCGGAATCGTGCACCGGCGGCTGGGTCGGCGAAGCGGTGACGGCGATCGCGGGAAGTTCTAAATGGTTCGATCGGGGATTTATCACGTATAGCAACGCGGCAAAACGCGAAACGCTTGGGGTCGCCGGGACAACGTTAATTCGGCACGGCGCAGTCAGTGAAGAAACCGCCCGCGAAATGGCCACGGGTGCCCTGAAATTTAGTCGTGCACAGATTGCGGTGGCGATTACCGGCGTTGCGGGACCGGGCGGCGGCAGCGCCGATAAACCTGTCGGTACGGTTTGTTTCGCCTGGGCCAGAAGTTACGTCGCGCTGCAAAGTGCTACACATTTGCTGAGTGGCGATCGCACGCAAGTACGGCAGCAATCCGTTGTGATCGCATTGCGCGGTATTCTGAAGTTACTTTCCGGCGAGCAAACAGCGATCGCGTGACATTGATTTTACAACCCGCCAATTACTTTATGTCTTTAAGGGCGACACAATGCGGCGCTTATGGCTTTGCCCAGAAAACATAAAAAATAATTCCGGACGTGCGATGCCATAGCCTTGCGCATAATCGACGCCCATACTTCGCAACAACTCCAACTGATCAGCGTTCTCGACAAATTCGGCAATCGTTTGGATGCCCATGAGTTGCGCAATTTTGTTGATGGCCTCAACCATGGCACGATCGATGGGATCATCAACAATATCGCGAATGAAAGCGCCGTCGATTTTTAAATAGTCTACCGGCAGGTGTTTTAGATACGCGAGCGACGACATGCCACTGCCGAAATCGTCTAGGGAAAATCGGCATCCTAGATTTTTGAACTCAGTGATAAATTTCTGTGCCCGCGCGAAGTTGGTAATCGCTGCCGTCTCGGTAATCTCAAAACAAATTGCGTCGTAAGGAATTCGCAAACTGCCAAACTGACCACGAACAAACTCAATGAACGTTTCGTCATTAAGCGATGTCCCCGATAAATTGATCGACCACCGCATTTGCTTTGTCTGCGTCTCGGCCGAGAATACTTTGGCGCAGTGTTCAAAAGCGGCGGCAACGATTAAACAATCCAAAATAGGCATTAGGTTATAGCGTTCAGCGGCGGGAATGAATGCCATGGGTTCGATAAGATTATCGTCATCGTCCAGCATACGTACCAGCAATTCACGATGACGCTCCGTGCTCGCCAATTGCGAAATGGGCACGACATCTTGGGCATACATACAAAATCGTCGTTCGTCGATGGCGCGGCGAATGCGCCCGATCCAGTCCAACTCATCTTGCCGCGCTGTTACTTCATGGTCACCCATTTCATGAACGTGAATTCGATTGCGGCCATTCTTTTTGGCGACGTAGCACGCATCGTCGGCGGCGCGCATGACTTGTATTAAGTTTCGTTGGCCGTCGTTGAAATTTACCATGCCAACGCTCACGCCGATCTTGAAAACCTTGTCCTCCCAGAGAAAAACCATGCCTTGAATCGCGCTGAGAAGATTCCCTGCGATACGCCCCGCGGGTTCGCGTGGGCAATTCTCCAAGAGGATGGCAAATTCATCACCACCAAGACGGGCGACGCTGTCACGCTGACGAATCTCGCTGCGCAATATTGCGGTAATTTGACGCAGCAATTCATCTCCTGCGGCATGGCCGCAAGTGTCATTCACAATTTTGAAATGATCCAAATCAAGATACAACATGCTATACCAGTGCGGGCTTGCGGCCGCGTGAACAAGCGCCGATTCCAAGCGCCGTTCGAATTCGCGGCGTGTAATCAACCCTGTCAACGAATCATGCCGGGCCAAGCGCAATTCTTCTCGGGCCTCGTCTAAACTTGTCGCCGCACGATTGATCTCACCTTGTAATCGGTTAAAACTGGCCGCCATCTCGCCCAACTCATCTTGCGAATAGACCTTGACAGGAACCATAGTGACTTCGGCGCGCGCGTTGTCTAAATCACCGCGTCCCAACGCACGTAGCGCGTGGGAAAAATTCGTCATCGTAGTCTGCGCGACATGATTCGCAGCATCGCGGACTTGGGTTGCAGCATGCGCGATCATGCCGGGCAAAACGAGGCCTACCGTGATCGTTAATATGGCGACGGCCACGAAAATATCTTCCAGCACACTCACCAACGGGCCGACCTGTTGCGGCATGCTCGATACCGCCAACACATAACCCGCCGCGTCCAGCGCCAACACGGCCAGCATCGCGCCGGTCAACTTTATGTGTAGCGTCGATGCGATCCCCGGTAAGCCCTGTGCGCGCCGATCACTGAACACCCGCCATGCGTACAACACCGCACCGGAGTATGCAAACAAAACGCCGATCAAAACCGTCGTCATTCCAAACTGCTGGAACCCTAGCACCGCGGAAATTCCCCAAATCGACGCAGCAACTAAGCCCGCTCCGATCATGCCGCGCGGCGCGCGATAGGGCCGAGGCAATTCCGGCTGATCTTTGCGCAACAACCAGACCGCGACGTTTGGCAAACAGATGCTGATGAGATAGGTGAAATTTGCCGCAGCGACCAACCAAATGGGATCACCCAGCAACAAGAAAAAGATGGCCATGCCGGCCGTTATCGCGGTTGCAACCCAGGGCACATCGAAGCGCGAGCGGCGTTCAAAAAAACGTGGCAAAAGGCCATCTTCAGCCAATTGCGACATCGTGCGCGACGCGCCGGCAAGGGGCTGAATCGTGCCATGGAACATGTTGAACATCATGAACCAAATGGCCGCGGCCTTGGCAAAACTCCCAAATACCGGCGCAAAAGTGGGGCCGAGCACCAACATGAGATCTTTTCCAAGTTGCTCGGATCCCAACGCGCCTAACCACACAATCGGCAGTACGATGAAATAAATCGACGCCATTAATCCGCTGGCGAACATCGCTCGTGGAATGTTCTTATTCGGATTGATGGTTTCGCCAACATGACAGGCCGCCGCCTCGAACGCAGGCGCGGCAAATCCGATCAAATAGAGTCCGGCCATGAGGCTCGTCAGTTCACCGAACCAACCGGCAAATGGAACGTTTAAATGAAAGGTGCTGGCTCGCTGCCAATCCACCTGCCCGGCTACGACTGGTGCCAAGGCAGAAATAAACGCAAGAACCGCCGACGCGGTTGCGATAGGAATGGCGAGTCGCCCTGCCCACTGCACGCCACACAAATTGACGGCAGTAAAAATCAATACCAACGCGCAGGCCATTACATTAACCGGGATGCCGGGAAGGTACCATTCATGGATCGCCGACGCGGAGAAAATCGCGGTGAGGCCGCAGGTGGGAATCCAACCCCACCAATAACAAACTCCGGTAAGGTTTGCCAGCACCGGGTTGTACGGACGAAACGCTTCAGCGCACGTGGCCGCAATTCCCCCAACGCGCTTCGGGTACATCAAAACCAGTTCTGTCCAGGCCGGCGCAGCGGCCCAGCCAAGCAAAAGCCCTACAATTAATAGGGGTACGGCCGCGCTACCCTGACCACTAATCGCACCCTGGCCAGCAAACAACGCCGTGAGAAGAAAAAGGCTTTGATTACTGCCGCCCATCGCGAGCGCAGTCGTAGATACCCATCCCAGTTTTCGCGGATGGTCAGCGGGGCCCTCCGCGTGCGGCGCGTTTGAACTTTGTGTTATTTGAACCTCCCAAATCTGGGTAATTCACCGATCCGTAAACCAAAAATCCCGCCTATTTGCTTGATGGCGTTTAGAAAAAATATTGTAAGCGCGGTGTAGCAACATCATAGATGTGCAACACCAGACTAGGCAATCGGTTCTTCCTTCACAATACGACGAGGATAAGCGACGTTGTAATTTGTAGACAAAAGTCCATGCCCAGTCTCGACACTCGCGCACACTTCGATTTATCACTTCAAGACGCCGTAGGGATACACGGAAATCGAAAAGGATCTAAATTGGCGGAGGCGGTGAGATTCGAACTCACGAAAGGTTGCCCTTTGCCGGTTTTCAAGACCGGTGCAATCGACCACTCTGCCACACCTCCGATTTACGACATTTGATTCGCAGCCGGTAGCGGTTTTAGCTGCGACTAACCTAAAGGTTAGTCTACGCTAGCGGAAGCTTCGCGTCCGCCAAGACCGGTGCAATCGACCACTCTGCCACACCTCCAAACTCCATCGCATTGTCATTGCGAGCAACGCGTAGCAACTTCGTTTTTGACTAAGTGAAAATCGTCGGAAGCGTGAATTCTAGCACAGCACAGCTACGAAATCGGCTTACTGAATTTCACGTTTTCCTGCTCCTGTAACATGCGCCATTGCACTTTTCCGGTCGCCGATTTCGGCAGCGGCGCATCACGAAACTCGATGATGCGGGGATATTTGTACGCCGCCATGTTCGCTTTGCACCAATCGATAATTTCCTGTTCGGCTACTTTGCCGCGGCTCCCATCTTTTAGCATCACGACCGCTTTGACGGTCTCGCCGCGATAGGCGTCTTGACTGCCGATGATGCAGGCTTCTTGGATGTGCGGATTTTGATACATCATGGCTTCGACTTCAGCCGGCCATACTTTGAAGCCCGAGGCATTGATCATGCGCTTCAAGCGATCGACGATGTAAAAATAGCCCTCCTCATCGACGCGGCCCAAATCGCCGGTGCGGAAAAAGCGTTTACCTTCGAACTCAATAAACGCCTCAGCACTCGCTTTCGGATTTTTCCAATAGCCCTGAAAAATTTGCGGGCCATGGGAAATGATTTCGCCGACTTCGCCGACTGGCAATTCGTGCAATGTTTCCGGATTAACCACACGCGCATCGGTGTCGAAAATCGGAATGCCGAGACATTGTTTTTTCGGCCGATCGACGGGGTTCACGTGCGTCGGCGCCATGGTCTCCGATAATCCATAACCTTCGATATACGTGAGCTTGCACAGATCTTGCAACTTTTGCGCGATCGCCTCCGGCATCGCCGCGCCGCCGCCGCCTACTCGCGTTATGCTGGAAAGATCATATTCCATGATATTCGGATTCATCAGAAAATCGATCACCATCGTCGGAATATTGGTCCAACCAGTGACCTTGTAACGCTGCACCATCATCGCCGCGACTTCGCGATCCCAGCGCGGTAGCAACACGATGGTCTGCCCATAATAAATCGGCCCATTCATGCTGCCTTGCATGCCCGTCACATGAAAAAACGGCAGCACCGCAAGTATGGTCGCGTCGGCAGTCCCTGCGCCCAGCCATGCCCCATGCGTAACGGTGGTCATCATCACCGAACTATGTATATGAATGCAGCCCTTGGGCTTGCCCGTGGTGCCGGATGTATAAGGCATCACGCACAAATCGTTCGGACCGGCGAGGCATTGCGATGGCTGAAGACTCGCATCCAGAGCGGCTCTCCAGGTAGTTATACCCGGTGTATTTTGCTCAACACGCGGCGCTTGAATAAATTCCGGCACCTTCAGATCCGTCGCCGCAGTCAGGTAATCGGAATAGGTTGCGACGATTACATTTTTCAACAGCGTGATACCGACGTGCGGTTCAATCTGCGGAAAAACCTCTTGCCCGACAATCGCGGTGACCGCATCAGCGTCGTCGATGTAGTGCGCGAGCTCGGCGGTAAGGTTCATCGGATTCACCGGCACCACCATCGCGTCGGCACGCAAAATCGCGTAGTACGAAACAATGAATTGCGGACTGTTTTGCATATACAACAACACGCGATCGCCACGCTTGATACCGCAACGCTGCTGCAAAAATCCCGCGAGCTTTAGCACTTGCGCATTGAGTTCGGCATAGCTCGTTTTCGAGTCGTAGAAAACAATCGCGTCCTTGTTAGGAAAACGCGCCGCTGAGACTTCCAGGTTGTAATACAAGATTCGTCTCGGGGATCGTGAGATGGTACGGCAGGCCCGGTGGCCAGTGGGGTGAGCGATTGAATGGCATGTGTTCTCCTCTATGTGACTTATATGTTTGTCATTCCCGTCAAAACGGGAATCCATTTTTTTGTTCTTGAGATCAAAGTCAAACTAGATTCCCGCCGTCGCGGGAATGACACCTAGTAATTGTACTCGGTAAAACTAGTGACTACTCATGCCGCCGCGTTACCCACTCGGCAATCATCGCGGGCTTCTCCGTTCCTTTAATCTCGACCACGACATTCCAAACCGTCTGAACGCCATCTTTCAAATCTTCAACAGAGGCGAGCGTAAATCGGGCGCGAATGTCAGAGTTTACTTTCACCGGCGTAATAAAACGCAGGCGATTCAGGCCGTAGTTGATGCCCATCTTCACGCTCTTGATCTCGGTCGCTTCGTAGATGAAATGACTGAGCAACGACATTGTCAGAAATCCGTGCGCGATCGTGGCGCCAAACGGCGACTTTGCAGCGCGCTCCGGGTCGACGTGAATCCACTGATAATCGCCCGACGCCTTGGCGAAATCGTCAATGCGTTGTTGCGTCACGGTCAACCAACTCGTCGCGGCGACTTCTTTGCCGACCCAGTCGTGCAATTCTTTGCAATTCTCAAATGTCTTAATCGCCATCAGGATTTCCTCTAAGTTTTCGTAGTATATTGTCGGCAAATTATAACGCCTTAGGGCTGAGGAAAGTATGAAGTCCACCATGATGCAGTATCCGCTGACGCTCAATCACATTTTGGAGCGTGCGGGAAAATTATATGGCTCGCGAGAAATCGTTTCGCGAATGGCCGATCGATCGCTGCATCGCTACACCTACGCGGACTTTTTCCGTCGCTCTAAACAATTGGCGCAAGCCTTGCAACAAGCGGGGATCCAAAAGGGCGATCGCGTCGCGACGCTGATGTGGAATAGTTATGCGCATATGGAATGTTATTTCGGCATTCCTGCCGTCGGCGGCGTGCTTCACACTTTGAATTTGCGCCTGTTTCCCGACGACATCGCCTACATTGCGAACCATGCGGAAGATCGCTTCGTCATCGTCGACGATGTATTACTACCTCTATTCGAACAGATTAAGGACAAAGTCAAATTCGAGCGAGTGTTTGTATTTTCGCTATCCGGTAAGCCCGTTCCTGCCGACTATGAAGATTACGAAAAATTCCTAACTACTGCTAAAGGAAATTTTCAGTATCCCGACATCGACGAAAACGAACCCTGCGGCATGTGCTACACCTCAGGCACAACCGGTCAGCCCAAGGGCGTGGTCTATTCCCATCGTTCGACAATCTTGCACGCATTCATGTCGGCGATGCCCGATTCCGGCAGTTATCAAAATTCCGATTGCGTGCTGCCCGTCGTGCCGATGTTTCACGCTAACGCCTGGGCGATTCCGTACATCTGCGCGATGGTCGGCGCGAAATTTGTCTTCCCCGGCCCATTCCTTGATGGCGAAAGCCTGCTCGAACTTTACGAAAAAGAACAAGTCACTGTCTCCGCCGGCGTGCCAACTATTTGGCTGGGCCTATTGCAAACGCTGCAACAAAATCCCGGCAAATGGCAATTGGTACCCGGCATGCGCATGACCGTCGGCGGCTCCGCACTGCCCGCCTCATTGATCAAAGCCTACGCCGAACTCGATCTGGAACTCATTCAAGGTTGGGGCATGACCGAAACCTCACCCATCGCCACCATTTCGCGCCTCGATCGCAACACGCGCAAAGGCACGCCCGACGAGCGCGCCGCCGCCGTCGCGCGCCAAGGATTAATCGTGCCGTTCGTTGACATCCGCATCATGGGCGACGAAGGCGAAGCGCCGTGGGATGGCCAAGCCGTCGGTGAAGTACAAGTGCGTGGGCCGTGGATCACCGGCAGTTATCACAACCTCGCGAAATCAGAAGAAAGTTTCACCAACGACGGCTGGCTCAAAACCGGCGACGTCGGCATGATCGGCACCGACGGTTATCTGCGCCTAACGGACCGTGCCAAAGATCTGATTAAATCCGGCGGCGAATGGATCAGCTCCGTCGATTTGGAAAATTCTATTATGGGCCATCCCGCCGTTGCCGAAGCCGCGGTCATCGCCGTACCGCATCCGAAATGGGACGAGCGGCCGTTAGCAGTCGTTGTGCTCAAACCTGCGCAAAAAGCCAACGTCGATGAAATACGCGAATTTTTGCTTGCGAAATATGCCAAGTGGCAAGTGCCTGACGGATTTGTTTTTGTCGACGCGATTCCGCGCACCTCGACGGGAAAATTTTTGAAGACGAAGTTGCGGGAAACCTATAAAGATTGGAAGTGGTAATAATGGTGCATAAATGCATCCTACCCTCGAATATGGGGGTGCGTAAATGCAACCTACCCAAAATGTAGGGTGCAATTATGCACCGACGCGCTCCTCGTTAATATCACTCTTATAAGTCTCCGGTCCGCAATATACCGCAATCGCGGTAATCACCGACAACACAATAATGTAAATCGCGACGAACCACGGCGCGCCGCCACCTTGCATCAGCAACCACGTCGCGATGAACGGCGCCGGGCCGCCGGCCAATATCGAACCTAATTCCCGCGCGAAGGCGAAGCCGCTGTAGCGAATTCTCGGGCCGAAAAGTTCGGCGAAGTACGCGGCTTGCGGGCCGAACATACCCCCGACGCCCACCGTAGCGAGAATGAGCGCGAGCCAAATCAACGCTGTGCTTTGGGTATTTACCATCATGAAAAATGGAAACGCCAACAGCGCACAAAATACCGCCGCGCCCATGTAAACCGGCCTGCGACCGATCTTATCCGATAACACGGACGCGCCGAATACGACGAAGATTTGCACAACGCTGGCGATGACCATTCCGGTCAACACCGTGTTTCTCGGCAAGCCTAAATTTTTCGTCAAGTAGCTTAGTGTGAAAACCGGAAACAAATAGCCCAAGCCGTTCTCGGCGAGGCGCGCACCGACGACGACGAAGAATTCTCGCGGATGACGCTTAATCGCTTCCAGCACCGGCGCGCGCAACACTTGGCGTTTCTCGACGGCTTGTTGGAACACCGGCGTTTCCATGACTTTGGAGCGAATATAGATACCCAACGCGATGACGAAAATGCTGAGCAAAAACGGCACGCGCCAGCCCCAGCTTAGAAAATCTTCTTTCGGCAGCAACGCAAATAGTGCGAACACGCCTTGCGCGAGCAAGATACCCAGCGTTACGCCGATCGGCGCGAATGATCCATAAAAACCACGTTTGCCGGGTGGTGCATACTCCACCGCGAGTATCACCGCACCGCCGTATTCCGCGCCCGCACCGAAGCCCTGGATCAGGCGTAGTACAACTAACAAGATTGGCGCCCAGATGCCGATGGAATCGTAAGTCGGCAATAGCCCGATCAAAAATGTTCCACCACCGACCAGCAATAACGTGTACACCAATACTGGTTTTCGTCCGATCTTATCGCCCAAGTGACCGAACACTAAACCGCCGAATGGCCGCGCGAAAAAACCTACACCAAAAGTCGCGAACGACGCTAGGATCGCCATATCGGGATCGAGATTAGGGAAAAATAATTCGCCGAACACCAACGCAGATGCGGTGCCGTAGAGGAAAAAATCGTACCACTCTAACGCCGAGCCCACGGCTGAGGCCATCAATACTCTGCGTTGCGCACGATCCATTTTTTCCTCCTACGGTGTTGATTCGTTTTCCCGAATCATACACCGCGACACAACAAATTCCACATCGTCGTCCCCGCGAAGGCGGGGATCCAGTGTCGTTGAGCAAAGACGCTGAATTCCCGAATGAATGGGCGGCCTCGGGCCCCATGGAGAGATGATGCCCTGAGAGACAGTATCCATGCTCCTTTCAAGCCATGCATCGCCACGAGGCAAGCGCTACGCGGCTCGTGGCAATGCTCATTCCAGATTCAAATTGTCTCAATACTTCATGCGATAATTGCGTTCTTGAAAAAAAACTCATTCGAAGGAATGTTTCATGCGTAGCGGTGGAAAAATTTTAGTCGACGGCTTGCGTGGTCACGGCGTCGATATGACATTTTGCGTGCCCGGCGAAAGTTATCTCGCGGTGCTGGACGCGATGTACGACGTGCGCGAACAATTGAAGCTGATCGTCTGCCGCCAAGAAGGTGGCGCGTCGTTCATGGCGGAAGCTTATGGGAAATTGACCGGGCGCCCGGGCATTTGTTTCGTCACGCGAGGCCCCGGCGCAACCAACGCCAGCATCGGCGTACACACGGCCTATCAAGATTCTTCACCGATGATTTTGTTTATCGGCCAAGTCGGTGGTGATTTTGTCGACCGCGAAGCGTTTCAAGAAGTCGACTATCGCCGCATGTTTAGCGAGATGACGAAATGGGTCGCGCAAATCGATCGCGCCGATCGCATTCCGGAATATTTGAGCCACGCGTTTCATGTCGCGACATCCGGCCGCCCGGGGCCGGTCGTGTTGGCATTGCCGGAAGACATGCTGGTCGCCGAATCCAACGTGAAAGATGCGCCGCGCTATAAATCCATTTACGCCTATCCCGGCCTCGGACAACTCGATCAAATTCGCGAAATGTTAAGCACCGCCGAACGGCCATTCATGTTGCTTGGTGGCGGTGGCTGGACGCCCGACGCCTGCAGTGCGATTCAAGGCTTCGCCGAAAGTGCGAATCTGCCTGTGGGTTGCGCGTTTCGCCGCAACGACTTATTCGACAATACCCATCCGAACTATGCTGGCGATGTGGGCATCGGCATTAATCCAAAACTCGCGCAGCGTGTCAAAGATTCAGATGTCGTCATTGTTGTCGGCTGCCGGCTCGATGAAATGACCACTAGCGGTTACACGCTATTCGATGTGCCGCGTCCGAAACAAAAAATTGTCCATGTGCATCCGGGTAGTGACGAGCTCGGCAAAATTTATCAAGCGGATCTGTTTATTAATTCCAGCATGTTGCCGTTCGCGGGCATTCTTCGTGCGATGCCGAAAATCGACAGCACTCGTTGGAACGCGTGGACGAAATCTGCGCACGACGATTACTTAGCGAACACAATTCCTGGCCCCTGTCCAGGCGCGGTTGACATGGGAGAAATCATGCTTTGGCTGAAGGAAAAATTACCGGCGAGTGCAATCGTAACGAACGGCGCCGGCAATTTCAGTCAATGGCTACACCGTTTTTATCCGCTGCGCCAACCGCGCACGCAGCTCGCGCCGAACAATGGTGCGATGGGTTATGGCGTGCCCGCAGGCATTGCCGCGAAATTGGTCAGCCCTCACAAAACCGTCGTGACATTTTCCGGCGACGGTGATTTCTTGATGACCGGACAGGAACTCGCGACAGCGATGCAATATAACGCCGACGTGATTATTATCCTGTTGAATAACAGCATGTACGGCACGATTCGAATGCATCAAGAGCGCGACTATCCGGCGCGGGTTCACGGTACTGCATTACAAAATCCTGATTTCGCTGCGCTTGCCCGGGCCTATGGTGCGCACGGTGAAACGGTTGAAGCGACGGATCAATTCGCTGCGGCTTTCGAACGCGCGCAAAATTCCAATAAGCCGGCGTTGATTGAAGTGAAGATTGATCCGGAGGCGATTACGACTCGAACAACATTGACAGCGATTCGTAATCGAGCGAAATAGTTTTTGCCGGATCAAGCGCCGCGGATTCACCCTTCAACTTGTCATCCTGAGCGAATGCGAAGGATCTGCTCTTTCTGTGGTGGATCCGGCGCTACGCACCTTGATCCACCCTACCCACCTAGTATGCGATATACGCCACTGCGTAACCACTCAACCGAACCTGCTTCGGATCGTCGAGCAATTTCCCCGCGCGACGGAATGTTTTCGGATTCGTTGTCGCGAAAATAAAACTATCTTCATCAAGCATGCCGATGGTTGCGCCTTCGGGAACGCCGCTCAATTCAATGGTCTGTTCTTTCGCAGTTAAATTGGCGATGAGTATCGTCGCGCCGGACTTATCGCTCCAGCCCATGCTAGCAACTGTGTTCACGTTGGAACAATTAACGGCAAGCATCGGATTGCCCGGCGCACGATTCAGCGCACTCATCGTATGATACACCGGATAAACCGCAACGGCTTCCAGATCGTCGAAGAAAGGCTGCGTGTGTTCGGCCTCGCGATAAATCATGCCTAGCGGCCCGGTCGGCGCGCCCATGCTGATCGTGCTCACGCCTGCGCGGGCGAGCGTGGCAACATAGCCGAGCGTCCACGCGGCGGAGAACAATCCGCGCTGGCGCGGATCCATTTTCGCTAAACACATGCGCAGATTATTTGGATTATCGGAATAAGTCGTGCCGTGAGGATTGTCGCGGGCACCAATGCCGCTCGGCCCAACGCGATGAGCGGAGCCACCGGAAAAAGTTTTTGCCGTTTCGATCTGATACGGCAAGGCCTCAAGCGTTTCCATCACAGAGCGATCATCTGCCGCATGCACGATCGGGCTCGTCGTGTTGGTGATGAAATCGAGCGCATTGCGCCGGCGGACGTTTGCGATTTAATTCAGTGAAAAAAGAGAACATCCCGCCACCAATTTTCGCTTTCGGAAACGCGGCGCGGGCCGCATGGTAAAGCGCTTCGAGATCCGGCGCGGGAGGATAGGTGCCGCCAGGTAACACGGATTTCAAATGGCCGACCGGGCACACAGCCACCGCCAAAGGCTTGAGACCCGCCATGCCAACATATTCGGCGACGCGTTCAAGTTCACCGGCAAAATCGTCAAGACTTTGCACGACAATTTCCAATGCGACATCGGCGCCGATTTTTTCACTGATGCGGCGATACTTGGAAAGTTCGGTGACGCCGTGTTGCTGGCGCGGATCGAAAAAGCACACGAGAAAATTCGGCGCGAGCATTTTGATCAGCTCGGTTTGCGACAGTGCGTGATCAAGCTCTTCGGCGGGCATGCCCAATCCAATCGGCGGAACAACTTGCTGCGTCGCCGCGCCAACCGTGATGCGAACACCGCTGTTCGTACTCGTTTTGCTTTGCTTCGCCGGCGCTCCGGTAAAACTCAACGTCATCGATTGGCGAAACTCTTGCCCGCCCGGCAACACGTAGGGCCAGGGCTTCGCCAGCGGCCGTACGTAGGTTTTGAACGAGGCGTCAGTCCAATTGCGATGATCTTCCATTTCATACGCGTCGCCTTCCATGATGCAGCGCATGGATACACCCGGTACCGCTTCGTGGGTTAAGGCGCGAATATTGCGGAACGGACAATCGGGATTCACCTGCTCAGGAAAGGTGCTGCTCGTCACCGTGCCGTCAACATGCTCCACTTTCAGCGGTTGGCCCACGACGCCCTGCAGCGGATGCAAGACGACGAAGCCAGTACGGTTCGTTAAAAAATCTCGCTTTGGTTTTGCTGTGGCGCGAAACGCGAGGCTGCCATTGCTCTTGCCTTCGATGGTTGCGTCGTAGTCTATTTGCTGGCCGAGCCGCGTGCATTGCGCGCGATAGGAAACAGTAAAGCTATCTTTGCGCTGGTCGACTTTTAAGTTGCTCAGCGTCGCGGGGTAGGTTCCCCAATTTTCGTCGCGCACCAAATAGGCAATGGCGCGCAACACCTCGACGCCATTGAAGCGAATGTAGCGCAAATTGCCATTGTCGAATTCGGCCGACATCGGTCCGGCTGTCAATATTTGTCCGATCACATCGGGTTGTTCCGTGCCGGTCAATTTGACGGCACGGGAGGGTGTGGTCATGACCATTCTCTTGCTCCTAAATTACTTTTTCCGTGGTAGGGTCGAGCAAAATTGCGCGATTCATATCGATGCTCAATTCCAGCCGTTCGCCGGCGCGCTGCACATCGTGCGCTTCGAGTTCCGCGACAACGGCGGCGCCGCCGCCCAATTTGAATTCGGCAAACGTGCGCGATCCGGTCGGCTGAACCAGCTCCACCTGAACATCGGCATTTGCAAGCCCGTCTCGAGGCGCACCGCGGCGGCTCATATGTTCCGGACGGATACCGAACATTACTTCTTTGCCTACGAAAAACTCGGCATGCCCAAAGCGCGTAGCCGGCAGGGATAGCAGGTCGCCGTTACCCAATCTCGCTGTAAGGCCGCCCTGCCCTTTCACGAGGGTTGCCGGTACAAAATTCATCGACGGCGAACCGAGAAAACCGGCAACATATTTCGTCGCCGGCCGCTCGAATAACTCCAGCGGCGCACCTTGCTGCTCGATCTCACCGTCGCGCATTAACACAATTCGATCCGCAAGCGTCATCGCTTCGATTTGATCATGGGTCACGTAGATCATGGTCTTGCCAAGCTCTTGATGCAAGCGCTTAATCTCGCCACGCATTTCGTCGCGCAATTGGGCATCCAGATTAGATAAGGGCTCATCGAACAAATACAAGCGCGCGTTACGCACCACGGCGCGACCGATGGCGACACGTTGCAACTGGCCACCGGACAGCTGCCGCGGAAAGCGCTTTAGCAAATGATCGATTGCCAGCATTTCCGCAGCGCGTTTCACTTTGGCTTCGACATCGTCTTCGGGCGTTTTGCGCACTCGCAACCCGAAGGCAATGTTGTCGTAAACGGTCATGTACGGATACAGCGCGTAATTCTGAAACACCATCGCGATGTCGCGATCTTTCGGCTGCACATGATTGACGGTTTGTCCGGCGATTTCGATCGTGCCATGATCGGCTTCTTCCAGCCCGGCGATAGTTCGCAGTAACGTGCTTTTGCCGCAGCCCGACTGACCGACGAGGACGGTGAATTCGCCGGCCGGAATTTCCAGGTCGATACCTTTTACGACGTGGTTGTCGCCGTAGTATTTGTGCAGTCCGGTTATTTTTAGGTCGGCCATTTTAGCTATGTGACGGGTGAAAAGTGAAAGGTGAAAAACAATCGGCCTGGGAGCCGCTCCCTGCTTAATCACAGGCATAGCCACGCCACAAGCCGCACCAATATTGGCTTCCAGCATGGTTATCCCAAAAACATCTAATCGCAAAATTACCACCGCCTAACCTTTCACTCAATTAACCCTTCACCGCGCCAAGGGAAATGCCGCGCACCAAGTAACGCTGCATGAACACCACTGCAATAAATACGGGCAACGTACCCAATACAGACATCGCGGCAATCTTGGTCCAAAAATTCGATTGACCGCCGAAGTAGTGTGTCACTTGCACAGTGTAGGTCGTCACTTCGGTGCGCGTGAGCACCAACGCGAACAGAAATTCATTCCACGCAAAAACAAAAGTGAAAATCGCCGTTGCAAATAGTCCGGCACGACACATCGGAAAAACGACCTTCCAGATCACTTGCCAGCGGGTACAACCGTCAATTAATGCGGATTCTTCCAGCGATCGCGGTATGTCTTGAATGTAGCCGCGCATCATCCAAATCACATAGGGCAGATTGAAGGCAGTGTAGAGCAGAATGATTCCGATGTAGGTATCGACCCAGCCGAAAAAAACGTAGAGCAAGAAAATCGGAAACACCACGGCGATTGGCGGCACCATGCGCTGCGAAATAATCCAGTTGGATAAATTGTCGCCGCCGGTTTTATAGCGCGCCAAACTGTAGGCGCAAATCGTCCCGAGTAGCATGGCCAATATTGTGGACGCGGTAGCAATGACCAAGCTATTCCAAACCGTGATGGCGTCGCCGTCCCTAAACAATACCGCGTAGTTATTAAATTGCAAACTCGCCGGCCACCACACCGGCGGATAAGAGTAGATCTCGTCGGCCGTTTTGAACGAGATCATAAACAGCCAATAAATCGGAAACAGGAAAAATAATGTAATTGCGCTCGCCGCGATGAAACGCAATGTTTGCCGCAATGTGTGTCGGCTCTTGGTTTTCATCGCGACAACTCCACTCGGCGTAATGCCCACATCAGCACGGCGCTGAGTAACACGATAATCAACAGCGCTACCGCAGCGGTGTAGCTGGTCTCGAACTGGCGAAAACCTTGCACGTAGGTGAACATGGAAATCGTTTCCGTCATCGTACCCGGCCCGCCTTGGGTGAGTGCCCACACGATATCAAATAAGCGAAATAGATCGAGCGCGCGAATCAACAACGCAATCGCCATCACCGGCCATATCGACGGCAGTACAATTTTGCGGAACGTGCGCCAATAGCCCGCGCCGTCGATTGCCGCGGCTTCGAGTTGCGATTTATCGACGTTCGCGAGCGCGGCAAGGAGCAGCAAAAACATGAAAGGCGTCCATTGCCAAATCTCGGCGACGAGAATTGCGGGATAAACTAGATGGGGATTGAAGGTCCAGAGCAGCGGCATATCTTTCCCGGCAATCCAGCCGATGATTTGATTGATCGGACCGAAGCGATTGTCGAACATCAACGACCAGGTTGCGCCCGCGACGATCGGCGAAATCACGACCGGCAGGACTAACAGCGCGATAAAGACTTGCCGTCCCGGCAGCTTGTCCAAAAATAATTGCGCCATCGCGAGACCAAGAATTAGTTCAATGGGCAACGCGATCAGCAGGAAGACAATCGTGTGGCCGAGGGCCTGCCACATGCGTTTATCTTGCGCCAAATACGCGTAGTTTTGTAGCCCAACAAAGTCGGTATTGTTTTCGGTCATGGTGATGCCTTGAAAGCTCACCATGATCAGATAAAGGAGCGGAAAAACGCCGACCAGCAACATCAGAAAAATCGATGGCGCGACCAGCAACTGTTTAAAGTTGCGGTCGACGAAACCTACGTGCTGCCGCGGCGCTTGCAATTTATTCTTACCTTTCGAGAATTCCGTCAGCCAATAAGCAAGAGCGCCGGTCGAACCGGCGCTCTCGTTACATCACATCAAAAAATAACTTTTACTTCGGGTACGCGCCACCTTTTGCTGCCCACGCGTCATAGACTGCTTTTTGTTTCGCAACACCGATCTTGGCCGTGGTTTCATCCCACGTTTTTGCGACGTCATCCATAATTGCTTTTGGATCATCGCCAGCCCACAAACGGCTGATGCCTTGACGCAAGGCTTCTTCGTACTTATCCGTTTGGATCAAAGAGAGATCGAGCAAACCCGTTTTTGAACCGGCTTGAAGTGCAGCTAAATACTCCTTCGCATCGGGCCACTTTGCCAAATACTCTTTGCTGGTGAAATGTGAATCGCGGAAGGGGTCGCGCAAAGCGTATGGCAATTGCACGCGCTGCATCGAAGTTTCCTCGCTGTTCAGCCATTGGATGAATAGGTAAGCGAGTTCCTTTTTCTTGCTGGATGACGCAACCGACAACGCAAAACCTGCTGCCAATTCCGGATGACCGCCGGGCGGCAATGCGTAGCCAACCTTGCCTGCGACGGTCGATTTCGGCACCCAATCCAGCGCCTTTTCGTCAGCGAGGTAACCCGCAGCGAAACGGCCATAGGGCGGCCAAGAAATCGTCATCGCGCTTTGACCTTTCACGAACGTCGCAAGATTTTCGACAAAGCCGAATTTCTCAACGCCCGGCGGCATGAATTTATTTTCCGCGCGCCATTCGGTCAGCACTTTTACGCCCATGGCATTGTTGACTTGCGCTTTCATGTTGGCATCGAAGAACTTGCCGCCTTCGTTGCGGAAGCGCTCTTGGAACATGAAATTGCCATAGCCCGGCTCGCGGAATTGCGATGCGCCGTACATGCCTTTATCTTTCATCGTGTCGGTCAAATATTGGCCGATCTCCCTGAATTGTTTCCAGGTTTTCGGCGGCGCGAAGTCGTAACCCAATTTCGCTTTGAAGGCTTTTTGAATCGCCGGATCGCGCGAAAATATCTTTGCGGTAATACATCAAGAAAACGTCGCCGTCGTCCGGGAAACCGTAGATCTTGCCGTTCACTTTCATTTGGTTATCGCGATAGGTCGGGGCGATTTTTTGCAGGTCGTCACGGAATTTGTATTTGTCGACCATGGCGTCGAGTTGCTCGAGCGCGCCCGCCTGCACCAGATCGGGCATCCAGGCCGGAATCACGTTCAGCGCGTCATAGGCGCCGGTGCCCGCGCGATACTCTTGCATGATTTTGGTGAACATGTCAGCGGTCGAAACTTCAACCACGCTGACTTTGCAGGACGTCAATTTCTCCCACATCGGGCCGGAGTAATTTTTCGGATCAAGCGATTGCAGACCCGCTTCCCAAACGATGGTAATCGTCTGGCCGTTGCACATCTTCTTTGCCGCGTCCACGGCGCGTTGCGCGGCGCTTTGCGCGCTCGCGACGCCACTCGACAGCGCAAGAGCAATCGCCGTCGGCAGTGCATATTTAAGTTATTTTGATACTGGTTTCATGAACAATGCCTCCTCGTAGTTTCATTTTTTCTCGGCCGCCTGCGCGGTCGCCTCGTGCACGAAGATTGTAGCCTAGACGCTTGGGCTTTGGTAGGGCAACAGCAGTTTGCGGACCGCACGCCCAATTTGCCTTAAAACCCCATTATTTTCAGCCACTGAGCCAAAACCCCCTTCCGGCCTGGATTTCCACGAGCTTGCCTTGTAGATCCGCTCTAGACGCGATTCTTCAAGCATCGAAAATATTCTAAAATTTTACTGCAATAGCCCTTGACTTGCTCTGGGTTTGCGCGCTTAATAGCGCCGTTGGTCGAACTCAAGCTTCCGTAAATCTGTGGTATCCCCCTTATTTCGTTCTTGAACTTCCAGCACGGAGGGCGCAAGCCTTGTAAATTTTTTTAGGATTTAGGATACGAAATATGGCAACAGGTACGGTTAAATGGTTTAACGACGCTAAAGGTTTTGGCTTTATCACCCCTGACGGTGGTGGCGACGATCTTTTCGCACACTTCACCGCGATTCAGTCGGCAGGCTTCAAGACTCTCAAAGAGAATCAAAAAGTCTCCTTCGACGTGACGACGGGACCCAAAGGTAAACAAGCTTCGAACATTCAAGTCGTTCAGGCTTAAACCCCTCTGATTGAAAAAACCCCGGCTTGTCCGGGGTTTTTTTTCGTCTACGATTTGGTAAGGTTAGCCGCAGTTGCTGTGATTTCTATTGGACGCGATACGATTTTCTAGTTTGTTTGTCCAAAACTAAAATGCTCGACCCACGCTACGGTTTCCAAACCGAAGGATGACACCGTTGATATTGCCCAGCATAGTCCGTCGCAACACCTAAATCCCGCGCCGCTTGCCATGCCCAATGGGGGTTATCCATCACCGCGCGGGCGATCAGCGACCATATCGGCCTTGCCGGATGAAATAATTTCTTCTGCTTGTTCGCCGTTGGAAATCATGCCGACCGCCATCACGAGCATGCCGGTTTCGCGTTTGACTTTCTCCGCGAACGGCACGTTGTAGCCCGGCGCGAATGTAATCTTCTGGCGCGGATCGAGGCTTGCCCGGTGGTAACGTCCATAAAATCGCAACCGAGATGTTTTGAGCTCTCGCGCGAACAGCACCGTTTCTTCCGGTGTCCAGCCACCCTCGACCCAATCGGTCGCGGACACACGCACCCCGAGTCGGCAAATTCGCCGGCCATACCGCGCGCACCGCTTCGAATACTTCTAGCGGATAACGCATCCGGTTCGCACTGCTGGCGCCGTATTCATCGTCGCGCTGATTGGCTAGCGGCGACAAAAATTGATGCAGCAAATAGCCGTGGCCGATATGCAATTCGCCAAGCTCAAAACCGATACGCACGGCGCGCTTTGCGGAATCGACAAACTGTTGTTTAACTTCCGCAAGGCCTGCGCGAGTCAGCGCGGCGGGCGTATGCCATCCCGGTCCATAACGGCAGCGCGCTAGGCGCAAGCGTCATCCACGCGCCCTCCTCCGCCGTCAGCGGCTTGCTGCCGTCGCTTGGGCGATGCACCGAACCCTTGCGGCCAGAATGCGCAAGTTGGATGCCGAATTTCGCCACCCCGTAGCGCTTGCAAAAATCGATCACCTTTTTAAGCGACGCTTCGTTTTCGTCGCTATATAAACCCAAGCAATTTTTTGAAATGCGCCCAACCGGCGAAACGTGGGTCGCCTCAGTGATCACTAAGCCGCCCGCGCCCATCGCGAATTGGCCGAGATGCATCAAATGCCAATCGTTGGCGCTGCCGTCAGTCGATGCGTATTGGCACATCGGCGAGACAACGACTCGATTGGATAAGGTTAATCCGCGCAATGTGATTGGTGAGAAAAGTTTTGAAGTCATGATTTTTCTTAAATGGTTGCGGCGATGGCTTTGCCGACGTCTTCGGTACTCGCCGTCCCGCCAGCGTCCGGAGTACGCGGCCCGTCTTGCAATACTTTTTCGATGGCGTTGACGACGGCAACGCTGGCTTTTTCGTAACCCAAATGTTCTAACATCATTGCGCCGGACCAAATTTGCGCAATCGGATTGGCGATTTTTTTGCCGTAAATGTCCGGTGCGGAACCATGTACTGGCTCGAACAACGATGGAAACACGCGCTCGGGATTAATGTTCGCCGAAGGCGCGATGCCGATGGTGCCCGCCGTCGCCGGACCGATATCGGAAATGATGTCGCCGAACAAATTCGACGCGACGATCACATCGAAGCGTTGCGGATTGAGCACCAATTGTATGGTCAATCCGTCAACGTGATATTGGCTGGTCTTCACCTCGGCATAGTTTTTCGCCATCTCGGCGAAGCGCTCGTCCCAATAGGGCATGGTGATGGAAATGCCGTTGGATTTCGTGCACGAGGTGACCGATTTGCGGCCGGTTTTTTGTGCAAGCTCAAACGCGAATTTGATAATGCGATCAACGCCTTTGCGGGTGAACACCGATTGTTGCGTAACGAATTCGCGCTCGGTGCCGGCGAACATTCGCCCGCCAACGGAGGAATATTCGCCCTCGGTATTTTCGCGCACGACGTAGTAATCGATGTCGCCGACCTTGCGCCCGACCAGCGGGCAAGGAATACCCGGCATCAATCGTACCGGACGCAAATTCACATACTGGTCGAACACGCGGCGGAAATTAATCAGCGAATCCCACAGCGATTTATGATCCGGCACGATCGCCGGCCAACCGGTTGCGCCGAAAAAAATCGCCTCGTGGCCGCCGATTTTTTCGCGCCAATCGGGCGGCATCCAATAGCCGTGTTTGGCGTAGTTGTCGCAACTCCAATCGAAATAATCGAAGTGCAAATCGATGCCGAATTTGCGCGCCGCCGCGTCGAGCGCGCGCACGCCCTCGGGCATGACTTCTTTACCGATGCCGTCACCGGCGATGACTGCGATGTTGTGTTTTGCCATTTAGTTTTCCTCTCCTTGCCAAGAGCCGCGTCCTAGCTTGGCTCATGGCGATGCATGCTTGGAACGCCGCGCTGGTGTTGGCTCGTGGCGTGGTTGGTTTTTGAAATTTCTACTTACTTTTCTAATTGTCATTCCCGCGAAGGCGGGAATCCATTCGGCGCCGTTCAATCACACGCCTATGGATTCCCGCCTTCGCGGGAATGACAGTTAATTTTTGCTTCGTTTAATTTAAGATTTAAGCCTCATCCGGCTCCGGATTTTCCACCGGATACATTTTCCGAATTTCGCTAACTTGATCAGGTGGCACTGAAGCCGCAACCCGCGGCGTCTCGCACACCACATCGGCATTTTGCCCACGATGGCGCAACGCATGATCGATCAACACCAACGCCAACATCGCTTCCGCAATCGGCGTCGCGCGAATGCCGACGCACGGATCGTGACGGCCATGGGTATTCACAATCACCGGCTCACCCTGCTTATTGATTGAGCGACGATCCAAACGAATACTCGATGTCGGCTTAATCGCGATGTTGACGACGATGTTCTTGCCCCGTCGAAATTCCGCCTAAAATTCCGCCGGCGTTATTCGACAAAAATCCTTGCGGCGTCATTTCATCGCTGTGGATCGTGCCCGGCTGCTCGACGCTCGCCGAATCCCGCGCCGATCTCGACACCTTTCACCGCGTTAATCGCCATCATCGCGTAAGCGATATCGGCGTCGAGCTTGTCGAATATCGGCTCGCCCCAACCGACCGGCACGCCGTCGGCAACGACGGTGATTTTCGCGCCGCAAGAATCGCCGGATTTGCGTAGCTTATCCATGAAACTTTCAAGCTGCGGCACGATGTCCGGGTCCGGCGAAAAGAATGGATTATCGTGAACGACATTCCAATCTTTAAACGCAATTTTATTCGGCCCAAGTTGCGACATAAAGCCGCGCACTTGAATGCCGAAACGCTCGCGCAACCATTTTTTTGCGACTGCACCCGCCGCGACCATGGGCGCCGTTAAGCGCGCCGATTGCCGTCCGCCGCCGCGATAATCACGGATGCCATATTTCTGCCAATAGGTGTAATCCGCATGGCCGGGGCGGAACGATTCCATGATGTTGCCGTAATCTTTGCTGCGCTGATCTTCGTTGCGAATCAGTAGCGCGATCGGCGCGCCGGTGGTTTTGCCTTCGAATACGCCGGAGAGAATTTCCACCGTATCGGATTCTTTTCGCTGGGTCACGTGGCGCGAGGTGCCGGGCTTGCGTCGATCTAGTTCCGGCTGAATGTCCGCTTCGGAAAGCGCCATTCCCGGCGGGCAACCGTCGATCACGCAACCAATGGCGGGGCCGTGGCTTTCGCCAAAATTCGTCACGCAAAACAGCGTGCCTAGGGTGCTTCCGGACATAAATTTCTCGTCAATTCAAGCCGTAAAGTTTAACATAGGCGTCTACCTCAACTTCCGGTTCCCCCATGCAAGATGAATTGAAACAAGCGGCGCTGGAATACCATCGCTTGCCCACGCCCGGCAAATTGGAAGTCGCCCCGACCAAGCCGCTTAGCCAATCAACGCGACCTCGCGCTCGCCTATTCGCCCGGCGTTGCAGTCGCCTGCGAAGCCATCGTCGCCGATCCCAATGCGGCGCGGCTTTACACCGTGCGCGGCAATTTGGTTGCCGTGATCACCAACGGCACGGCGGTGTTGGGCCTCGGCGCGATCGGCCCGCTGGCGGCGAAGCCCGTGATGGAAGGCAAAGGCGTGTTGTTCAAAAAATTCGCCGGCATCGATGTGTTCGATTTGGAATTGAACGAGCGCGACCCGGACAAACTCGTCGACATTATCGCCGCGCTGGAGCCGACTTTCGGCGGCATTAATTTGGAAGACATCAAAGCGCCGGAGTGTTTTTACATCGAGCGCAAATTGCGCGAGCGTTTGAAAATCCCGGTGTTCCATGACGACCAACATGGCACCGCGATCATCGTCGGCGCGGCGGTGCGAAATGGCTTGCGCGTGGTCGGAAAAGATATTGCACAAGTGAAGCTCGTTGCCTCCGGCGCGGGCGCGGCGGCGCTCGCGTGCCTGGACATGCTGGTCGCCTGGGCATGAAAATGGAAAACATTTTCGTTACCGACATTGCCGGCGTGGTTTACAAAGGCCGCGTCGTGGAAATGGACGATAACAAAGCGCGGTACGCCAAGGACACTGAAGCGCGCGACATTGAGCGAAGTGATTGGCGGTGCAGATATTCTGTTGGGCCTCTCGGCGGCAGGCGTTGTAAAACCCGACATGGTCAAAGCCATGGCGGCGAATCCGATCATTTTGGCGTTGGCGAATCCGACGCCGGAAATCATGCCGGAGGAAGTCAAAGCCGTGCGTGGTGACGCGATTATCGCCACGGGCCGCTCGGATTATCCGAACCAAGTGAACAACGTGTTGTGCTTCCCGTTCATCTTTCGCGGCGCGCTGGATGTCGGCGCGACGACGATTAACGAAGCCATGAAACTCGCCGCCGTACACGCCATCGCCGATCTCGCGAACGCCGAGCAATCGGACATCGTCGCGCAGGCCTACGGCGGCGAGAGCCTCTCGTTTCGGCGCGGAATATTTGATTCCGCGGCCATTCGATCCGCGTCTGATCACACGCATCGCGCCGGCCGTGGCGCAAGCCGCGATGGATAGCGGCGTCGCAACCAATCCGATCACCGATTTCGCCGCCTATCGAGAAAAATTCAACACCTTCGTCTATCCTCTGGCATGGTAATGAAGCCGATTTTCGCCGCGGCGAAGCAGGCACCGCAAGCGCATCGTATTCTGCGAAGGCGAAGACGAGCGTGTGTTGCGCGCCGTGCAAGTAGTGTTGGAAGAAGGATTGGCCAAGACCGATCGTCATCGGCCGTCCGCAAGTACTGGCGCGGCGCATCGAGCAATTCGGCCTGCGACTCAAGCCTGGCGCGGACTTTGAGGTGGTCAATCCGGAAAGCGACGAACGCTATCGCGATTATTGGATGGCTTATCACAAACTCACGGAACGCAAAGGCGTGACGCCGCAATTCGCCAAAGTAGAAATGCGCCGCCGATTTACTTTGATCGGCTGCGATGATGATTCACATGGGCGATGCCGACGGCATGATCTGCGGCACGTTTGGCAGCAATGAGCAGCATCTGCATTACATCGATCAAGTCATCGGCAAGCGCCTCGGCGCCAACGTTTATGCGGCCATGAATGGTTTGATTCTGCACAACCGCCAAGTGTTCATTGTCGACACGCACGTGAATCTCGATCCCGATGCGGAAGAGATCGCCGAGATCACCGTGATTGGCGGCGGATGAACTGCGGCGTTTTGGCATTGCACCGAAAGTCGCGCTCGTATCGCATTCGAATTTCGGCAGCTCAAATGGGCCCTCGGCATTGAAAATGCGCGCGGCGTTGGCGCTCATTCAAGCGCGCGCGCCGGAGCTGGAAGTCGAAGGCGAAATGCACGGCGATGCGGCGTTGGACGCGACGGTGCGCAAATCGCTGTTCCCCAACTCGCGACTTGACCGGCGAGGCAAATCTCTTGGTCATGCCGAATATGGACGCGGCGAATATTGCTTATAATTTGCTTAAAACAACGGCTGGCGGCGGCATTGCAATCGGGCCGATGTTGCTGGGTGCAGCGCGGGCAGTTCATATTCTGACGCCGTCGGCGACGGTTCGGCGAATCGTCAATATGACTGCCTTGGCTGTAGTTGATGCTCAATCGGATAGGCGATCGCGCTAAAATTAGCTAAATTTTACCTTCACCCGTTGACTTGTCTGGTACTCGAAATGAATCAGTACAAAAGTCTGCGGACAAACGGCCCGCTTGTTATTGGATGGCCGAAATAATTTGTGCCTTATCAAGAAAGTTAGGTAAAATCTTAAGAAAGATTTTATAATTGTTGTTTCAAAAGGAATTTTTGATTGACCATTCAGGTTTCAGTCAATAACTTGACGTTAGGAATGTTCGTGGCCGAGCTCGACCGGCCATGGTTGGATACGCCCTTCCTGCTGCAAGGCTTCATCCTCGATAACGAAGATGATTTAGCGCAAATTCGGCGTTTGTGTAAATTCGTGTTTGTTGAGCCCGCGAATTCCACGCCCGAAGCCGTCACAAAACTCTCTTTGCCCGCCGCCAAAAACGCAACGCCCGCAGCTGAAAAACGGCCACAAACCGCTGCACCGAGTGTCATCATTACCCGCGACGAAGTTGCAAAGAAAAAATCGTCGCTATTCAGTGGCCTCCGCGAAAAGCCAAAAGACACCGAAACGCCGCGCGACGTCGTCGCTGCACAAAAAAATACGCGCATAAACGAGCCCTCGGTGGTTTATTACAAGGATGCGCCGCGCCGTCCGAAACGCGCTATTTGGGAAAAATCTGATTCGCCCCCCCTCCGCCGACGACAACGTTTCGTCCGACTTGGCGAACGAAATCGGTAGTTTTAAGTCGCGGGAAAAAGTCCAAACCAAACGTCCGGGTTTGTTCAAGCAATTACTTTCAACATTGCGCGCTAAAGTGGATGACGAAGAGCAAAATGAAAGTCCCGCAACACAAAATTCCAGCTTCGAGATAAAGCCTCTGCTGCGCATTGCAGAAAACAAAGTTGTTCTTGAAGCGGAATTAAAACAAGCGAAGGAAATCCATAGCCGCTCCCGAGACATGATTCGTGGTGTAGTCGACGATTTACGGCGTGATCACAAAATCGATGTGGACAAGGTCAACGAAGTCGTCGATGCCATGGTCGACAGCGTGGGCAATAATCCTGACGCGTTGCTTTGGCTAACGAAACTAAAAAGCCGCGACTCGTATGCCTACGATCACGGTATCGACGTCGCCATTTATCTCCTCGCGTTCGGCCGACACCTTGGCTACCCCAAGGATAAATTACGGATTCTCGGCGTAAGTGGGCTGATGCAAGACATCGGTAAACTTCGTATCAAGGAAGAACTGCTCGGGAAATCAGGCAAGCTCACCGCCGCCGAATTCGAAGAAGTGAAGTTTCACGTCAATCACAGCGTCGACATTTTGCGTGAAACAATCGACATTCCCAAGGAGGTGCTGACGGTTGTCGCGCAACATCACGAACGACTTGACGGCAGTGGTTATCCACGACAGTTAAAGGGCGATCAAATTTATTCGTTCGCCAGTATGGCGGGGATCGTCGATTCGTTTGAAGCGCTGGTAAGTCAACGCCCCTACGCTGAGGCGGTTTCTACCCACCAAGCACTGCAGCAACTCAATCGCTGGAAAGGCACCTCTTTCCACGAAGCGCTAACAGAACAATTTATCCAGTGTATTGGTATCTTTCCCGTAGGAAGTTTGGTTGAACTCAATACCGGCGATGTCGCAGTCGTCATCGGGCAGAATAAGATTCGCCGCTTGAAACCCAAGGTGATGTTATTGCTTGATCCCAGCAAGCAGGCGTATCCCTATCCCGCGACGTTGGATCTCATTAACGATCCGCTGGCCGATGACAAAACAGCCTATCAAATTAAGCGAGATCTGCCGACCGGCGCTCACGGAATCGATCCGCAGGAATTCTATTTGTAGTTGTGGTTCGGCCCCGATGGATTGGTCACATAGAAAATTGACCACGCCGCCGCCCAGGCATATAGTATTTCTAAGGCTGAAGGGTGCACATCGTTTTCTACGCACTCCTGTCATTCCGTTCCCAAACGTTTGGAGAGAAAAGATGTCAAAACAGATATTGCAATGCGCCGCGATGGCGGGGGTTTTGCTGGGGAGTGCTACGACCGTCTGGTCGGCGGACGAGGCAGGCGCCCAGGTCGAAAAATGCAGTAAGAGTTATGGCGCGCTGGCGGTGTCTGAACCGCAACACGGCTGGGGACATATTCGTAGCTATGGCCTGGGTTCGCCGGCCGCCTTACTACGAATGATGATTCAACAATCTGGCTGTTTTGACGTCGTTGAGCGCGGTGTGGCAATGCAAAATTTGCAGCAAGAGCGCGCGCTTGCCGAATCCGGCGAAATGCGACAGGAATCGAATATCGGCAAGGGCCAAATGCAAGCGGCGGATTTTGTCATGACGCCGGATGTGCAAATCGCTTCGTCCAATAGCGGTGGTGTCGGTGGTGCCGTCGGTGGATTGCTACGTCGCCTTGGTGCGCCGGTCGGCGTGGGTGCGCTGGCGGGCGGGCTGAAATTCAAAGAAGCGGCGACCAGTATCCTCGTCGCCGACGTCCGTTCTAGCATTCAAGTGGCGGCAGCCGAAGGCAAAGCGACCAAAACCGATTTCGCGATCAGCGGTTGGGGCTTCGACGGCGGCGCGGTGGGATCATTGGGTGGTTATACCAATACCCCGGAAGGGAAAGTGATTGCCGCAAGCTTTCTGGATAACTACAACAAAATCGTTCTCGCAATTCGCGATCAGCCGCAATTGATCAAACCGAAAAGTGCAGCGGGGGACGCAAATGCGGCGGGCTCCACTAAGGCCGAAGCACCACAGCAGGCCGGCCAAATGCTCGTGGCCAAAATCGCGAACGTAAAAGTATTCGCCGAACCATCCAAGGATAGTAATGTGGTTGGGACGTTGAAAAAAACCGATGAACTCGTTGCAACCGGAGAAGCAAAAAACGGTTTTGTCCATATCGATACCGCGGATTTCAGCGGCTGGGTGCAGCGGACGTTGCTATCGCCCACCGGGCGTTAGATCTATTCGACGTGTCCTTCGCGCGACGGCGAGAAACCTCACTCCCCCCAGATCGGCTTCGGTATTCATTCTACAGGCATGGCGTGCCAGGAGGCACGCCAGACGTGGCTCCTGGCAAAGGCTCTTCGCGTTGCCAATGCCCCGATTTACCGCCAAGCTTTTCGATCAGCTGCACGCCCTCTATGCGCATACCGCGATCGACGGCTTTACACATGTCATAAATCGTCAACAACGCGATTTGTACCGCCGTTAGCGCTTCCATTTCGACCCCGGTACGACCAACGGTTTCTGTGGTCGCTTCGCAATTCACCGCGAAATTTTTTTCGTCCAGCGTAAATTCCACCGCGACACGCGTCAGCGGAATCGGGTGACATAACGGAATAAGTTCCCAAGTGCGTTTCGCACCTTGAATGGCGGCGATGCGCGCGATCCCGAGCACGTCTCCTTTTTTCGCGGTGCCGTCCTTCACCATCGCGAAAGTCCCTGCCTGCATGAAAATACTGCCGACGGCGCGCGCGACGCGATGGGTCTCCGCTTTGGCGGCGACGTCAACCATGTGGGCTTGGCCCCGTTCATCGAAGTGGGTTAATGGATTTGCCATTGCAAACTAAGGAACTAGAAGGGTAAAGGCGGTATCATAGCACTATGAAATTCATCGCTATATTCACTGCTTTTTGCTTAGTAGCACAGTCGGCGCTCGCCGCGACTGACTTGCCCGACCTCGGCGACAGCGCGCAAAGTGTATTCACGCCGCAGCAAGAAAAGGCTCTCGGCGCCAGCATCATGGCCGAGATTCGCGCATACAAAGATTATGACGACGACCCCGAAGTTGTCGACTATTTGAATTCCCTCGGCAATCGCTTAGTCGCAAACAGCAACGACCGTGGCCGCGCGTTTGAGTTTTTTTTGATGCGCGACAACACGCTGAACGCCTTTGCCCTGCCCGGCGCATTCGTCGGTGTCCATAGCGGGCTGATACTCGCGGCGGAAAGTGAAGCGGAACTTGCCTCGGTTCTCGCGCACGAGATTGGTCACGTTACACAGCGCCACATCGCACGGCAAATCGCGGGGCAAGAGCGATCCGGCTGGGCCACGCTCGCGGCATTAGCGCTTGCCATTTTGGTGGCCAGGTCTAACGCGCAGGCGGCGCAGGCGGCAGTCGCGGGCGCCCAGGCGGCAGCGATTCAATCGAAACTGAACTACACGCGGGAATATGAACGCGAAGCGGATCGCACCGGCGTTGAACTGCTAAGCAAAAGTGGCTTCGATTCGCGCGGTGCCGTGTCGTTTTTTGAGCGGCTACAGCGCGCCAATCGTATTTACGATACCAATGCACCGCAATATCTGTTAACCCATCCGCTCACCAGCGATCGCATCGCGGATATTCAAAATCGCGTCGATCAACTGCCGACAAAAAAGTCGGTCGATAGCCTAGATTTCCAGCTGGTCCGCGCCAAGCTTCGCGCCCTCTTTCATCCAGCCAAAGATGCGTTGCGCTATTTTGAAGGGTTGCGTTTAGAAACACTGCGCGACACCGGCGATGCAGCTGTTGTCGCGAACTATGGTTTGGCAACGGTATTGCGTCGTATGAACGACTTTGCGGGTGCGGAAAAAGCACTTACGCCAGCCCGTAAGAAAACATCAAATGCGATGACTGAAAATCTCGCGGCAAGAATCAAGCGCGACCTAAAAGACCCAACGTCGGCAATCGGGATTTACCAAGCGGGGCTGAAGCGTTTTGGTGACAGCCGCGCGTTAATCTACGGCTATGCCGAATCTTTAATTGAAACAAACGAAAGCAAGCAAGCCCTGGCATTTATTGCAGATCGATTGCTTATCACGAGCAGCGATGCAGATCTCTACGATCTGCAAGGTAAGGCCTACGCCGCGCAAGGAAAACAATTGCTCCAGCATCAATCGCTAGGTGAAGCTTATGTCCGGATTGGCAATATCTCCGCCGCTGTCGATCAGATGGAAATTGCCGTGCGCAGCGGCGATGGCGATTATTATCAGCAATCGAGTGTCGAGGCGAGATTGAAAGAATTGCGCGCGCAACTTGCGGCCGAAAAATCGATCAAGCAGAAAGCAAATTAGCTTTTATGTCCCCTAAATTAATTGCGGTCGGTCTCGGGTTCGCCGTCATGGTTGGATTCCTTTCTTTCAAGATCGCCAGCGCCGAAGAAAAAAAAGCGATGACGGGCCAAGCACTCGCGTTCAGCACTGCCAAAGGTAATTGCCTCGCCTGCCATCAAATGCCGGGCGATCCCGCGGCCATTACCGCCGCGAATATCGGTCCACCCTTGATCGGCATGAAGGATCGCTTTCCCGATCGCGCACGCTTGCGCGCTCAAATTTGGGATGCGACCGCCTTCAACAAGGATACCGTCATGCCGCCCTTCGGTAAGCACAAAGTTCTCAGCGAAGACGAACTTGATAAAATAGTGGATTACGTCGCCGATTTATAAGGAAAATCTAAGCCCAATGAATAATTTTCGCAGATTGTTTTTAAGTCAATGTACCGTGCTCGGAACGGCGTTTGTGGCGGGCGTTGTTAGGCCTTTGCAGGCGCTAGCGGCAGAATGGAACAAGATCGCATTCGATGCGAAAACGCTCCCCGAGGCACTGAAGGGCGCTGGCGTACAAAACGCAATCGATAGTAAAGATATCGTCATCAAAGCGCCGGACATCGCCGAAAATAGTGCCGTGGTACCGGTCGAAGTGAATTGCAAAATTCCAGGCGCGCAAATGATTTATCTGTTTGCCGATAAAAATCCACAGCCGTTGATTGCGCAATTTGCATTAGCCGAAGGTGTCGAGCCGTATATCTCGACGCGAATAAAAATGGGCGATACGGGAAACATTCGCGTGATCGTTCAAGCCGGCGGTAAAAATTACACGGCTTCTAAGGAAATTAAGGTCACCATCGGCGGCTGCGGCTAATGCGCGCGATACATTTGGAGAATTTAAAAAATGGCTGATCCGATGAAAATCCGCGCGCAAGTTTCCGGCGATATGGCGGACATAAAAATTTTAATGAATCATCCAATGGAAACGGGGCGCAAGAAGAACGACGACGGCGAATGGGTCATGGCTTCGCAACCTCACTTCATTCAACAAGTGAGCATCACGTTGAACGGCAGAACCGTTGTTGATGGTCAGTTTGGCTCATCGATCTCGAAGAATCCGTTCCTGGGCTTCAAAGTGAAGGGGGCAAAAGTCGGTGATGAATTAGTCGTCACCTGGGTCGACAATAAAGGCGATCAGCGTACCGACAAAGCCAAGCTCGAAGCCAAACCCGGCTAAGTCGTATGCGGAATCCAATCGCGTTGCGCATAACGGCCTCAATCGGCATGTTGATAATATCGCTGGGATCCGTGTCGTTGAATGCCGTGACGGATCCGGAGCATGATCGTTTATCGTTTATCGAGCTTTATCAAAAGAAATTTCCTGATCGAGCACTTGACGATTACGTCTTCGGTGCGCTGATGCTGAGCGAAGATGCCAAACAGCAATACGATAGCATTATGGAATTTCCGCCATTTAGCCCGGTCATCGAAGCAGGAAAAGCGCAATGGGAAAAACCCTTCAAAAACGGCAAAACGTTCGCCGAATGTTTTCCCGATAACGGCAAATTCATCGCCGGAAACTACCCGCAATATGATGAGAAACTCGGCAAGATCGTGACATTCGAAATGGCGATCAATCAATGTTTGACCGCAAACGGCGAAACACCGCTAAAAATCTCCGACATGAAATCGATGGGTGTATTGATGTCCTACGCACGCACACTTTCCGATGGTATGAAAATGAGCATCAAAGTCGATAGCCCCGCCGCGCTGGAAAAATTCGAAGCCGGAAAAAAAGCCTTCTTCATGCGCCGTGGACAATTAAATTTCGCCTGTGCGTCGTGCCATATGCAAAACGCCGGCAACATTTTGCGAACTGAAATCTTATCGCCGACGGTTGGTCAAGCGACGCACTGGCCGGTGTTTCGCGGTGGCGATAACTTAAACACCATTCAAGCGCGCTACAAACGCTGCCTCGAGCAAATTCGCGCTGAGCCTTTGGAGCAGGGTGGCGAGGAGTTCAACAATCTGGAATATTTTCACTCCTATTTAAGCAACGGCCTGCCGCTCAAAGCTTCGGTCTATCGGAAGTAATTCAGGTGGGGATGACGCGACGAGAATTTTTGCATACCCTGGCGGCGGCAAGCACGGCAGGATTTTCGCTCGACGGTCGAGCGGCCACAAGCACGGACGCAAACCTCTACGACCTACCGACATTCGGCAATGTGTCGCTGCTGCATTTGACCGATTGTCACGCACAATTGCTGCCGGGATACTTTCGCGAACCGAATATAAATCTTGGTTTGGGCGTACATCGCGGACGACCGCCGCATATCGTCGGCGAGGCTATGCTCAAGCGCTACGGCATCACACCTGGTTCTCGCGCGGCCTTTGCGCTGACGCATCTAGATTTCGTCGACGCCGCGCAGACCTATGGGAAAGTCGGTGGTTTTGCCCACCTTGCGACACTAGTAAAACAACTGCGCGCAGAACGGCCGGGCGCATTATTACTCGATGGTGGTGATTCCTGGCAAGGGTCCGCAACGGCGTTGTGGAGCAACGGCCAGGACATGGTCGACGCTTCGAAGTTACTCGGCGTCGATATCATGACCGGCCATTGGGAATTTACGCTCGGCGCCGATCGTGTGATGGAAATTGTCGAAAAAGATTTTCGCGACAGCATCGAATTCCTCGCGCAAAACGTAAGCACTCATGAGTTCGGCGACGCCGTATTTAAGCCGCACACGATTCGGGAAATCAACGGCGTTCGCGTCGGAATTATCGGCCAAGCATTTCCGTACACACCCATTGCCAATCCCGCCTACAAAGTGCCGCAGTGGAGCTTCGGCATTCAAGAAGAATCGTTGCAGCGACATGTCGACACTCTGCGTGCCAAGGGCGTTGGCGTCGTCGTGTTGCTATCCCATAGCGGCATGGATGTAGATCTCAAGCTCGCCTCACGCGTGACAGGGATCGACGTCATTCTCGGTGGCCATACCCACGATGCCACGCCAGAACCCATCCTTATTGCCAATTCGCTGGGCAAGACCTTAGTGACTAACGCCGGCTCAAATGGTAAATTTCTCGGCGTGATGGATCTAGACGTTAAGGCCGGTCGTGTCGCGGATTATCGCTATCGGCTGCTACCCGTGTTCGCCAATATCATTCCTGCCGATGCGGAAATGGCGGCACTGATCCAGCGACATCGCGAACCGTTCCTAGATGAATTGAAACGCGAACTCGCAACCACGGAAACGTTGCTGTATCGACGCGGGAACTTTAACGGCAGCTTCGATCAAGTAATTTTGGATGCGATGCTCAATGTGATGGATGCCGAAATCGTATTTTCTGCTGGCTTTCGCTGGGGAACGACGCTGCTACCCGGATCGCCCATTACCCGGGAAGACCTCATGGCACAAACTGCCATTACCTATCCGTATGCCGAAGTTAACGAAATGAGTGGCGCGGAAATTAAGCATCTGCTGGAAGATAAGGCGGATAATTTATTCAATCCGGATCCTTATCTTCAGCAAGGCGGCGACATGACCCGTGCCGGCGGATTGCAATATTCTCTCGCGCCTTGTGCGGCTATGGGCCAACGCATCAGCCACATGACATTACACGGAAAAGATGTCGACGCCAACCGTAAGTACAAGGTTGCCAGTTGGGGTTCGCTCGATGAAAATGCTGCGGGTCCGCCGATTTGGAATGTTGTCACAAAATACTTACGCGATCAGCGCACCGTTACAGCCAGCGCGTTAAACTTACCGCACCTGGTTGGCGTGAACGCCAACCCTGGGTGGGACGCTTAGTGGAACGCATCAAAATTCCGTGGCGACTAGTATTTTGGGTAGCACTATTCGCGGTCAGTAGTGCCGGCTTCGCCCTTTGGAAAAAAACACCAACAGAAGACACTGCGCCGAAATTCAAGACTGAAATAATTGCGCGCGGCGATATCATTCAAACTATCACGGCCAATGGCACATTGAATCCAGTGGTAGTTATCAACGTCGGCACGCAAATTTCTGGAACGATTCAGAAACTGCATGTCAATTTCAACGATCAAGTCACCGCGGGCCAAATTCTTGCCGAACTCGATCCTTCGCTGCTCGGTGCAACGCTAAAACAAAGCCAGGCAAATCTCGCCAACGCCGAAGCCAATTTTCGGTTGGCGAAAACCAAAGAAACGCGTGCACGTAAATTGGTTGCGCAAGATTTCGTGGTGCAATCCCAGCTCGATGAGGCGGTCGGTGCACTCGATGCGGCTAAGGCGCAGATCAAACTCGCCAACGCTCAAATTGAGCGCGACGAAGCAAACCTGCGCTTCTGCACCATTCGATCACCGATCTCCGGCATCGTAATCGCGCGCCCCGTTGACATTGGTCAGACTGTCGCGGCGAGCTTTCAAACACCGACCTTATTTCAGATTGCACAAGATTTAAAGGTGATGCAAATCGATACCAGTGTTGCCGAAGCGGACATCGGCAAGATCAAGCTGCAACAAGGGGTAAGTTTTTCAGTCGATACGTTTCCAGACAAAAACTTTTCCGGTTCCGTTAAGCAAATTCGCCTGAATCCGACCATTCAGCAAAACGTTGTCACCTATAACGTCGTCATCGCCGCCGACAATAGCGAAGGCACATTACTTCCGGGCATGACGGCCCACGTTCAGATAAATACGCAGCGCCAGGAAAATGTATTGCGCGTAGCCAATTCGGCACTTCGTTACAAGCCGAGCGACGCCGATCTTGCCGCAAAGGAAGGCAGCCCGAAATTGTACAAAATAATTCAAGGGAAACCTGCGTCATTCAACGTCAAGTTGGGCATCGCCGATAATTTATTCACCGAGATTGTGTCCGGCGATTTCAAGGAAGGCGACCAAGTTATCACCCGCGAATTGGGCGGGCGTAAGGGCCACGGAGAACCGAGCCCATTCCGCTTTCGGATGATGTGACGAACGCCCCGATCATTCGCGTAGAAAATCTCGGCAAGCATTACGAAACGGCTGCGCTGGATACGCCGCCCGCGCTAAACAAGGTCAGCGTAACCATTTCGGCTGGCGAGTTTGTTGCCATCATGGGTCCATCGGGCTCGGGCAAGTCGACGTTCATGAACTTACTCGGCTGCCTTGATGTACCGACGTCGGGCGCCTATTTTTTAAACGGCCGCAATGTTGCGGAATTAAGCTTGAACGACTTAGCAGACGTTCGCAATCGCCAACTTGGTTTCGTGTTTCAAGGCTTTAATTTGCTCAAACGCGTTACCGCCATCGACAACGTTGCGTTGCCCCTGCTTTACGCTGGGGTGGGCAAGCGCAAGCGCCGCGAGCGCGCGCAACAATTGTTAACGCAGATCGGCCTCGGAAAATATGGGCAGTCGTTGCCGAATCGCATGTCCGGTGGGCAGCAGCAGCGCGTTGCCATCGCGCGTGCACTTGCCAATTCGCCTAAGGTCATTTTGGCCGACGAGCCCACCGGAAATCTTGATAGCGAAACCAGTAACGAGATCATGGGCGTTTTCACCCAACTCAATCGCGAGCAAGGATTAACCATTATTCTCGTGACCCACGAACAAGATGTCGCCAATTTCGCCCATCGCCTGATACGCTTTAAGGACGGCGTTGTGGTACACGATGGGCCGGTAACGCACCAATGAATCCATTCGCGACCCTCGGCGAAGCCTGGCGTGCTCTTGGCGCAAATCGTTTACGCACGGCGCTGACCATGCTCGGCATGATCATCGGTGTATCGGCGGTGGTACTGATGCTCGCGGTCGGCGAAGGCGCCAAGCAAAGCGTAAATCGCTCGGTCACTTCGATGGGCAGCAATTTGTTTATTGTCGTGTCGGGCTCGACTTCTGCGGGCGGTGTTCGAGCCGGAATGGGATCGTCACCGACCTTGACGCTAAACGACGCCGAAGCCATCGGGAAAATCCCATCAGTCGCCGCCTCTGCGCCAGATTTTCGAGGCAATACGCAGATTATTTTCGGTGCAAACAATTGGAGCACGCAAATTACCGGCGTGACGCCGGATTTCATGGTTGCCCGGTCTTGGACTATGGATGACGGCGAAATGCTGACCGACGCGGATGTACGTAATGCAACGCGCAATGCCATCCTCGGCCAAACGATCATAAAAAATCTTTTCGGCGACGAAAACCCTGTCGGTAAAACAATCCGCATCAAAAACCTTCCCTTCCTCGTGACTGGCACATTGCAACCGAAGGGACAAAGTCTGGACGGGCGTGACCAAGACGACACGGTGCTGGTTCCCATTACCACCGCCCAAGGAAAACTATTCGGCAACCCATTTCCCGGGATGATTCGCCTCATTAGTGTGCAGGCGAAATCGGCAGAAGTCATGGATGAAGTCGAAGAGGAAATGAAGCAGGTACTGCGCCAGCGACATCGCATCCCACCCGGTGGCGAAGATGATTTCTCCATTCGCAATCTAACGGCGATGGCGCAAACGGCAGCGGCCGCGGCGCAGGCGATGTCGATGATGCTCGGCGCCATTGGCTCCATTTCGCTGTTAGTCGGCGGTATCGGCATTATGAACATCATGTTGGTCTCGGTTACCGAACGCACACGGGAAATCGGCGTGCGTATGGCGATCGGCGCGCGTCGCTGGGATATCTTGCTGCAATTTTTGTTGGAAGCCGTCATGATTTCCGTGATCGGTGGATTACTCGGCGTTGCCCTCGGTGCTTGGGGCGCTTACGGCGTTGCGATGGGTTTAGGCATGGAAGTCGAACTCAGCGCGCGGGCGATGTTAGTAGCGTTTGGCGTGGCTGCCGCAACCGGAATATTTTTTGGTCTCTACCCAGCGCGCCGCGCCGCGAAGCTCAGACCAGTCGAAGCATTGCGCTACGAGTAGTTCTTAAACTCACTGCGCCAGGAGGCGCATAGATATTACCTTCCAGGCTATGCCTCGCCACGAGGCAGACTGGGAGCGGCTCCCACCCTTGCTTATTTTGCATTGACAACGATAAACCACAGCAGTATTGTTGTTGTTGACCAAGCAAATACCGCATCCGCGAAAGGTCAACAATAAACGCAATATGAACGAATAGATAGGAGGGCTCTATGAAATCATTTATGCAATTTCCGCGACTTTCAGTAGCCGTATCGGCGCTAGCACTGGCGAGCGCAAGCTTGGCGACTCCCATTAACACTAACGATATTACCGTCTATAACGCCTTCGCGACAGGCGCGACGTTGCAAAACTTCGAAAGTATTTCCGGAATGGAACCGCTGCCGTTGGATTCGTATGCGAACGCGTTAGACAGCAGCACCGCCGTGCCGGCCGCGGCGCAATTGGGGCTGGATATTTCTGGGTTGTTGTTTCATAGCGGTGGCGGAAGCTTTAACAATCCGACCGGCAATCCCGGTACGCCTACCGCATTGTTGGGCGCTCGCAATGATGTCGTCGACGATGTCCGTTCGGGAAGGAATGTGGTTGGCAGTCTGGAAATCAACACCGAAAATCTCGATTTAGATCAGTTTATCGAAATCGTTTTTATCAACACACTCCAATCGCGCGTGGGCGTTTGGTTAAATCCTTCGCTGGGAAATGTCACGATGACGGCGTTCGACAGTACCGGCGGTTCGTTGGAATCAGTGGCCGGTACTGCGGGGAACTTTCGTCGGGTTTGAGCGCAGCGCGGCGGACATTAAATTTGTTTCGATCGTGAATAATAACGCCGCCGGATTCACTATCGACGATTTGACTTACGCCGGCGCGCGAACCACAACGCCGGTATCCGAGCCGGGTTCGCTCGCCTTGCTCGGCATTGAGTATTCTCGGAATGGCTCATGATGCGTCGTCGCGTTTCTTAGCCTAATCAAGCCACACGGAGGCGCGCTACGCCGCCTCCGCCGTCGGCCGCGAATGTTTCTGGTAAAGAAATTCCATAACCGCCGAGCGTAAATTCATGGTAACTCGGGTCGTGCGCTAAAACTAATCTTTGCCGCGGGCGCGGTAAATCAACGTTAAGTATTTCGCCAATCTGCGCCGCCGGGCCATTGGTCATCATCACCACCCGATCCGCTAGCAACACAGCCTCATCGACGTCATGCGTGACCATCACGACCGTGCTTTTGGCTTCGGCGACGATACGCATCAGCTCGTCTTGCAGATGAGCGCGGGTTAATGCATCGAGCGCGCCGAACGGCTCGTCGAGAAGCAGCACTTGCGGCTGCATCACCAATGCTCGCGCGATGCCGACCCGTTGTTTCATGCCGCCGGAAATTTCATGCGGATGTTTGTTTTCGGCGTGGGTTAATCCGACCATCTTCAGTACCGCGTGAGTGCGATCGTTAACCTGTTGCTTTGATTCCTTGCCGCCGAACACCCGTTCAGCAGCGAGATGAACATTGCCAAAACAGGTGAGCCAGGGCAACAGCGAATGATTTTGAAACACCACCGCGCGCTCCGGCCCAGGCCCTGCGATTTCTCGACCCGCACAAAAAACCCAACCGGATGTCGGATGCAATAATCCAGCGATCAGATTCAACAGCGTCGATTTGCCGCAGCCAGAGTGACCGATCAATGCAACGAACTCACCCTGTTCGATACTGAGATTCACACCGCTTAACGCGACGAAGTTTCCCTTCTTCGTGTCGAATGTCATATCGACATCTTGAACTTGCACATATTTGTTCATTCGCGTTTCCACCATCACTTAAAAGTTGAATGTCAGCGTAACCCAAACCTTTTTCAGATCGGATTTACGCGCGGCGCCGGCTAACACATCTTTCTCCTGAAAATCCGCATACTCGATCTTGCCGGCGAGTTGTTTGGTAAACGGGTAAGTGACACTCACATCAATTTCGTCGCCAAAGTTAATGCCGCCGGTATCAGATTTATATTGGTGGTATTCGGCAAACAAAGAAGCTTTACCGATTTTTCCACCAACTGTTACGAAGGTGTCTTTAATCCCCTGGCGCGGCGTCGTTAGAAAATGATCGGCCCAACCTTGAAACAAGTGGTTGGTCCCCAGTGGGGTTTGAAAGGCATAGTTGCCATCGTTGCTGCTTAGCTTTTCGTAGTCGACGCGGAAAAACCAATCGCCCCATTTCGGGCCGATGCCAACACGCATATAGTCAGCGTTGATTTTGTCGTCGCCGCCGGCGTAGTCCTCTTGTTTAGCGTATTCCGCCGTGTACAGAAGCTTAAACTTTTCACCGAAGGGATGGCTACCATCGGCGCGGATGCCGATGATGCGATTCGATAAATCGGTGACATTGGCGGCTGCGCCAGCGAGCTTGGGATCGTCTTGAAAATAGGCGTAGCCGATCGCACTATCGTTGGGCGTAAATTTATAGGCGCCATGCAGAATGTCAATCTTGGCTTCACGTTGCAGGGCAAAAATGCTTTTGACTCGAACGAGATGGGCAAAATAGAGCTCGGTATTGGGCAAACTCTTGTTCTCGACGGAAAGCCCATTGAACACTTGCATGACCTGGCGAAATTCAACGTTGCCGATGAAGCGGACGTTGTCGAGTTTGATCGATTGTTTGCCGAGGCGAAAACGGGTTTTGGGCAGCCCGGTGTAATCCAAATAGACTTGGTTGAAGTCGGTGTCGTCGGGATCGGCAACCAATGGATAAGGCGAACCTGCAGCTTTAGTGGGATCGTCGTTGAAGTCGTCCGTGATGTGGGCGACGTTGATGCCTTGTACGGTGATGCCGACGCCGTAGTAGGGCTTGGTTTCCCAGCCGATAAGCGTTCGTAAAGTTAACGCTTTGGCGTTCTCCGAGCTTGGTCGCTTGGTCAACGTATTCATAGCCGTGGCCGCAGATTCAATAACAATTTTCCCCCGGTTAAGGCATCCAGACACGCCCTCGGCGTCTTTCTTTTCTTCGGCCGCTGATGCGGGGCTGCCCGCAGGAAGCTTAGTGCAACGCCAAACATAACGCCGAGCGCAATCATTCGAATAATTTCAGTGACTTCATTTGCTTTCCTAGTTTGTTAGATTCTGTAAAAAGAATTCATTCGTAGTTAAATCGCCGCGCGGCGAAAACAGCAACGCTTGTTCCAGCAACAAGCCGACAATGCCAACAATGAAAATCGCGATAATGATGTGTTCGACATTTAGGTTGTTCCATTCGTCCCACACCCAAAAACCAAAGCCCACGCCGCCGGTTAGCATTTCCGCGGCGACGATGACCAACCACGCGACGCCCATGGATAGGCGCACGCCAGTCATCATGTACGGCAGAACGGCGGGGAAAAGTATTTTGGTAAACACTTTCCACTCGGACAAATTCAGCACTTTCGCGACGTTCAGATAATCCGGCGGAATGCGTGATACACCCACTGCGGTGTTAATGATCATGGGCCAGATACTGGAAATAAAAATCACCCAGATCGCTGCTGGATTTGCCGCCTTAAACACCAATAGGCCGATTGGCAACCAGGCCAGTGGCGACACCGGTCGCAGCAACGAAATAATCGGCGCCAACATGTCGTTGAGAAAACGAAAGCGTCCCAACATGAAACCCAGTGGGATGCCGATCAGCGCCGCCATGCCAAAACCGAAACCAACCCGTTGCAACGAGGCGAGCACATTCCAACCAATGCCTTGATCGTTCGGACCGTTGCGATAAAACGGATTGCTAAAGACTTCGACCGCGGAATGCCAGGTCTTCACCGGGCCGGGCAAGCTTTGTCCCAACTGCGCGACCGCACCCCACAGCGCAATAAAAATCAACAGACCGAGAATTGGCGCAATAATGCGCTGCGCTAGCTCTGTATTGACCTTGGCGCGACGTGGCTTTGCAGGTTTGATTGGCTCGCGTACGAGCGCATCATTTGCGGCAATTTCAGCGGATTTAACGACGGTGTTCGCGCTCACGTCAACGTTCGGAATCGATCGCAATATAGTCGAAACGGCGGTCATAATTATTCTCCTTGAATTTTATTTGGGGCATGCGCGCCAACTAGGCTTTCACGGCGAAACCGCCAGCATATTTTTTCGGGTCTTTCGCGTCCCAAACCACGCCATCCACTAATTTCGAGGTGCGGAACGGTTCCTTCGGCACCGGCACTTTCACCTGGCTCGCTGCTTGTTTATAGAGCTCAATTTGGTTGACTTTTTTCGCGATAGCCAAATAATCTGGCTCCTCTTTTAACAGGCCCCAACGACGATGCTGCGTCAAAAACCACATGCCATCGGACAACCACGGGAACGACGCTTGGCCGTCGTTGTAGAATTTCATATAGTTCTCGTCTTTCCATTTCTTACCGAGGCCATTGTCGTAGTTGCCGAGGAAGCGTTGTTCGATGACATCTTCCGTCGTATTGACATAGGATTTTTCGGAAATGATCTGCGCGACTTTGGCGCGATTTGCTTGCGCATCAATAAACCGCGCCGCGTCGAGTAGCGCCATGATGATGGCGCGTGACGTATTCGGATATTTGGTCGTGAAATCGGCAGTTGTGCCGAGGACTTTTTCCGGATGATCTTTCCAAATATCCTGCGTGGTGGTGACGGTAAAGCCAATCTTGTCGTAGATCGCGCGCGCATTCCATGGCTCGCCGACACAATAGCCATCCATGTTACCGACGCGCATATTCGCCACCATTTGCGGCGGTGGCACAGTGATGGTTTTAACGTCGCTAATCGGATTGATGCCGTTCGCGCCGAGCCAATAATAAAGCCACATGGCGTGGGTGCCGGTTGGGAATGTTTGCGCGAAGGTGTAGTCGCGTTTTTCCGCGTCGACCAATTTTTTCAACGCTTCGCCGGTCGTGACGCCTTTGTCCTTCAGTTGATTCGACAGCGTGATCGCTTGACCATTGTTATTGATGGTCATCAACACCGACATGTCCTTTCTTGCCCCACCAATGCCCATCTGCACACCGTAGATCAAGCCATACAAAACATGCGCCGCATCGAGCTCACCGTTGACTAATTTATCGCGAACCGCGGCCCACGATGCTTCTTTGCTTGGAATAATTTTGATGCCATATTTTTCATCAAACTTCATCACCGAAGCAATGACGACCGACGCGCAATCCGTTAGCGGAATAAATCCGATTTTCACCTCAGTCTTTTCCGGTGCATCGGAACCCGCCGCCCAGGCACTCTGCCGAACGATCGGGTTCACTAAGCTCATGATCGCGGCACCGGTGATCATCGACGATTGCGTTAAGAATTTTCGACGCGCCGGCGTCGCTTCCGCGGGTGGCGTTACGTTTACGTTCTTGCTGTCTGTCATATTTTCCTCTTCTCGCTATTAAAAAAAAGCGCCCAAGCCAAAGCAAGAGTTGCTTCGAGTTGGACGCCGTTATCCCGGTGCGGACCACCATTAGCCCGCCAAATTAAGCAGCCCGCAATTGGACTGCCCATTGAAATCGCTAGATTCAGTTAAGCATTTTGGTCACCGCAATGATTTGTTCAGCCGCATCGGCTAGCTTGATATTTCGATCCATCGCCATCTTGCGAATCGCGCGAAACGCGGTGTCTTCGTCCCAGCGGCGCTGTTTCATCAGCAGCCCTTTGGCGCGCTCGATTTGTTTTCTGTCGTCAATTGCTGCCTTAGATAGAGCCAGTTCCTGTTGTAACGATTGAAACTGATTAAAGCGCGCAAATGCGACATCTAATATCGCTTGCACGCGCGAACTTTCTAGACCGTCAACGATATACGCCGTTACGCCCGCACGGACCGCCGCTTGAATGGTGTTTGAATCACGCTCTTGAGTGAACATCACGATCGGTTTAGGTCGGTTCTGACTCACAACACAAATGTTCTCCAGACTATCGCGGTCAGGCGAATCAACCCGGATCACGATAACGTCCGGCTGAGTTTGGTCGACCCGATCGAGAATATCGACGGTGCTGCAAAGTGCGGCGACAACTTCGTAGCCCGAATCGCGCAACCCTTCCCGCAGCAGCTCGGCACATTCAGTTGACTCATCGACCACCATTACTCGAAGCATGCATTTCATTCGCAATAAAACCCAATGCAAACGTATAAGCAACTTCTATGCCATCATTCGTGAACAGAAAAATACATCTTTTCCCTATGTAAATGATCAATCGCCAGTAACACGTGCACTGCTGCAACGCACCAAATAGACGCAAACGCACGAAAATTGCCCTACCTCAAAGCGATCACTTACCAATCAGGTGACCTGCACCTTTCAGATTGCTGCGTTACGAGAAGTTCAAATACACCGCGCCAGAAGGCGCATGGATATTAACTCTCAGGCCATGCCATGCCACGAGTCAGATAAGATGGACGTCACGGTGATTGCACTTAAAGCCATGCAGATTGAATCGAACTGCTTAGTGACTTGATGTCAGCTTCCATCCAATTACCGCGGATACCAACAAAAACAAGAAAAAGATGCGAAGCGGTGCCGCGGAATCGCCAAAATAAAATATCCCAATCGCGGCAACGCCCAATCCGCCAATTCCCGTCCAAATTGCGTAGGCCGTCCCAATTGGGATTGTTTTGACAGCTTGCTCGAGGAAGCCAAAACTTAGGATCACGCAAGCGTAGAAAGCAATGGACCACGGGATATTTTTGTGGCCGTCCATGAGCTTCATTGAAATGGCGAAACGCACTTCAAATATCCCCGCAGCAAGCAAGTACCACCATGCCATTACGTTCCCCCTAAGCGAATTAATCGAAACAGAAACCCTTTTTCGCTTGGTGACGACGTCATCGCCTAGCGCATCAACGCTTCTTTTTGCCCTACAACGATGTCAACGTCCTTACGAAAAACACGTTTAAAGCCAATAACCCATCTAGCGTGCGCTGCGGCGCAAGCGTATGATTCCTGCCATTCACATAACAAAAGGCCAACATAATGCAGGCAAACATCCATTCCAAACTCACTACTTTTTTCGCGCTTTTTATCGCGCTGTTGTTCACCGCCACTTTTTTTTCGACATTGGCGGCAGCGGCTGAGGATGAGGCAACCATCGCACTTGGCAAAGAACGCTTCGGCGAAAAATGCGGTGGTTTTTGTCATGGTGCCGGTGGCAAAGGCGCGCGCGCACCGTGCTTGATCTGCGGTAGGTTCAAACATGGCGAAACCGATGACGCAATTGCGCGCAATATTTCTGAAGGTATTCCCAATACGGCGATGGGTGCGTTTAGCGATAAATTGAAAGGCGACGAAGTTAAGGCGATTGTCGTTTTCTTGCGCGATGCGCAAAAGAAAAAGGCCGAAGCCGCGCAATAATTGCGCTACTTCACGCTCACGGCTGCTGCGGGCGATCGTCTGATCCACGTGGCGAGCCTGCCGAGCCAGTGCTCTGCGTCGTCAATATAGGTGAACACCGCCGGCACAACCAGCAAACTCAATAGCGTCGATGTAATCAATCCTCCGATCACCGCAATCGCCATGGGTGAACGGAAACTCGGATCGGCGCCGAAGCCTAACGCCAACGGCAACATGCCCGCACCCATCGCGATGGTGGTCATGATGATCGGTCGCGAGCGCTTGTGACAGGCGTCAACTAAGGCATCGAAGCGCGACACGCCTTTACCTCGTTCGACCATGGCGTATTCGACCAGCAAAATTGAATTCTTTGTGACGATGCCCATCAGCATAATGAGTCCGATCATGGACGGCATCGACAACGCGCTATTGGTAACCAGCAGCGCAACAAACGCGCCGCCAATGGAAAGCGGCAACGCAGCGAGGATCGTGATCGGTTGCATAAAATCGTGAAACAACAACACCAAAACGCCGTAGATACAAAGCACGCCAATCGCCATGGCGATTCCGAAGCTCGCGAATAGCGCTTGCATTTCTTGAGCGTCACCCAACTCGGCGATTTTTACCGCCGGGGGTAAATTTTTCATTGCAGGTAACGCCATTGCTTCTGCGTAGGCTTCACCCAACTGTCGACTGCCGAGTTCAACATCAATCGTTACGTTACGGCTACGATTGAGGCGATCCACCTGCGCTGGCCCAGACTCAACTGTCAGCGAAGCAACCGAACCTAGGAATACCGGACCATGCTTTCCCGGAACCGTAAGCCGCGCTAGCTGTGCCAAATCGGCGCGAACCGCGTCGGGCAATTTGACGCGAATCTGAATCTGCCGTTCACTAAGGTTCATTTTTGCCAGCGCAGTATCGTAATCTCCTGCGGTCGCGACGCGTATCGTCTCGCCTATGCTTTGTGCGGTAACACCGAGATCCGCAGCGCGAGCGAAATTCGGTCGCACGATAATTTCCGGGCGCGTCAGCGACGCACCCGAGTTCACATTACCCACGCCTTGTAAGGTACGCAAATCCCGAACCACCGCGCGCGTTGCTTCCGCCAACGCCACCGGATCTTCACTGCGCAGAACAATCTGCATTTTCACGCCGGTATCCGGCGGTCCAACGTTGAAGCGGGCGCCGGGTACATCGGCGAGCTTGGCGCGAATCATGTTCTCGATATCTTGCAACGATTCTTTACGAGAATTGCGATGAACCAGCGCAAGCGTCAATATCGCGCGGCGCGCTTCTGCCGCCGTCCCTGGCGCAAACGTATCGCCGCTTGAGCCGCCGCCGACGGAACTGAAAATATGTTTTACGCCGGGCACCTGTCCGGCGAGCTGGCGCACCAACTCAGCCGTATCCCACGTTTCCTGCAGCGTACTGCCGGGCGGCAATTCAATGCTAATTTGCGTTTGACCGCGATCAGATGGCGGCACAAAGCCTTTTGGCAACAGGTCGATCAGTTGAATCGATCCGAAAAAAAATGCTGCGGAAGCGATGACAGTGATCAAACGATTTTTTAAGCACCACTGTACGGTTGCGAGATAGCGACGCATCATCCAACTGTCGGCAACACGATGCTGTTTGGCCGGCTTGAGAATATAGGCAGACATCATCGGTGTCAGCAAACGTGCAACAACCAGGGATGCAAGAATCGCAAGCACCGCAACCCAACCGAACTGCTTGAAGAATTTTCCCGGCACGCCCGCCATAAACGCTGTCGGTAAAAATACCGCAACCAATGCGAACGTCGTTGCGATAACCGCCATGCCGATTTCGTCCGCTGCTTCCATCGCCGCTTGATAGGGCGATTTGCCCATGCGCAAATGGCGCGAAATATTTTCGATTTCGACGATCGCATCGTCGACTAACACACCAATCACCAACGCCAAGGATGTGAGTGTAACGACGTTCAGTGTGTAGCCGAACCAGTACATGCCGAGAAACGCCGGAATAATAGAAAGGGGCAAGGCAGCAGCCGCGACAATTGTTGCGCGCCAGTCTCGCAGGAACCAAAATACCACCACCACCGCGAGCAGCGCGCCTTCCAACAACAACTCCATCGACCCGGAGAAATTCTCAGCGATAGGCGCTACGTTATCGATGGTTTCGACGATAGCGACGTTCGGATTCGCCGCGCGCAATTGGGCCACAGCTTGACGCACGCCGGAGTGTTCATCACCCGCCACCGCTAATTCGCTCGCACCTTTAGTACGGAAAATCTCGAACGCGACCACCGGTTTGCCGTCGCGCAATGCCACCGAGCGGCGTTCGGCTGTGGTGTCGGTCACCGTCGCGACTTGGTCTAACCGAATACTGCGACCATCGGACAATGGCAACTCCAGCGACGCGAGCTCGCGCGCCGAATGTACGGTCGCGATCGTTCTCACTGCCTGTTCCGCGCCGCTCACATCGCCGCGCCCGCCCGGCGTATCTTGCTGTACTTGGCGAAGTTGTCGTGAAACATCGATAGCGGCAACACGCATCGCGGCCATGCGCGATGCGTCGAGTTCAACTTTGATTTCCCGTGTCGCACCACCCATGCGCTTCACCGCGCCAACCCCAGGGACGGTCAGTAATTTTTTGGTCACCGCATTATCGACAAACCATGATAACGATTGCTCATCCAATTGGTCTGACGTCAGTGTGTAAGTCAACAGCACTCGCCCCGCCGTCGACGCTTTCGTCACGGTCGGATCACGTAATTCTGCAGGCAAGTCGGCACGGATCCGCGCGACCGCATCGCGAACATCATTCACCGCCTCCGCGCCGTCTTTTTCCAGATTGAACTCTGCCGTCACATAGGCGACGCCATCGAGAATTCGCGTGTGAATATTCTTCACGCCCTGCAACATCGCAACAGAATCTTCTATTTTGCGCGCGACTTCCGTTTCCAATTGCGCAGGCGCGGCACCCGGCAACGACGCGGCAACGGTGACAATTGGCAATTCAATGTCGGGAAAATCCTGTACACCATTGGCTTGGTAAGCCCACAAGCCGGCCAGTGTCAGCAACACAAATAACAGAATTGCCGGGATCGGATATTTAATCGATAGCGATGAAAAATTCATTGCGTTGCCTTATTTATTCGCCGCTGTAGCCTGAGGAAAATCTTTTACCAGATCACCGTCGTTCAAAAATCCCGCCCCGCTCGCGACGATATTTTCTTCAGCATTCATGCCATTGACGATCTCTACACGATCGCCAACACGACGGCCGGTATTTACTTTAATTTGACGTACGCGATGATCAGGGTTCACGGCGAAAACGTACGCGAAGCCGTCGCGCATCACCACGGCTTGCTGCGGGAGCGTCAATGCATCGGATACACCGATCTTAAACTGTCCCGTTGCGAACATGCCAGCCGTGACGCCCGAGTTCTTAGGCAGATCAACATAGACGAGCGCCGCGCGAGTCTGTGGATCGATAGTCGGTGCCACGATGCGCACCTTGCCTTCGATTTTCGCGCCATTTGCTGCGGTAATCAGGGCGGGGGTGCCGGGCGGCAAGCGACCAAGTTCTTCCGACATGACTTCGGCACGCCACTCCAGCCGACCCTGACGAATCATGCGAAACAACTCCGCGCCTGCTCCGACGACCGCACCCACCGTGGCCATACGCGCCGAGACCACACCGCTATCCGGCGCGACAACACGGGTGAACTTCATGCGAATTTGTTGCGCATTCAGCGTTGCTCGCGCCGCCTCGACGCGCGCTTTTGCGGCGCGCTCGGCCGTCAAATACTGATTGATTTGTTGCGCGCTCATCGCGCCGGTCGGCTGTAAACGCCGCGCGCGATCGCCGTTTGCTGCGGATTCCTGCGCATTCGCCTCAGCCTCTGCAAGATTCGCTCGTGCTTGAGCGACATCGGCCTCGATGGTTTCGGCGGCAAAGGTCGCCAATACCTGGCCACGCTCGACCTGATCGCCGACATTTACTCGCACGTCGGTGATTCGCAATCCGCTCGCTTCCGCACCAATAGTCGCATCTTGCCAAGCGACAATGTTACCGTTGGCGCTGAGCACAATCGGCAAATTTGACGAGCGCGGTCGCATCGTTGTCACCGTAAGAGCAGGCTTGGCGACGACGACCGGCGCTGATTTTGTTTTCTCGCTCTCGCTAATGTTTTGCTTCGCGAAAAGCACCGCCATACCGACAACTAACGCCGCCGCTGTGCAAGCAATAAGTAGTACCGATTTTCGTATCATGATTTCATCCCAACAATATTCTGAGGTTCTAACCCGCAAATTCAAATACAGCACATGACCTATTTCATTTCGACTTTGCCGTTTCACGCCGCCGTTGAATCTCGGCGTTCACCATGGCCTCGGCGTAGTCAACAAGTCGCGCAGACCATACATCGATGGCCTTCGGCGTCGCGATAAGCTGCGGCCTAATTGCGTCCATAATGTCGCGGCCGACGAACATATGCACACCTAGTGCTACGATGGAAAAAGCGAGTCGATGCACATCGTCATCGGCGCGCTTGAGATTGAAATGACGACACAGCACCGCAACCAATGCGCTGTGATAAGGTTTAATGCCGGCATCGATTTCTTCGGCCCATAGACCGGTTGGTTCGACCATTTCGCGAAAGTGCAGCCGCACACATTGGCGCACGCTTTCACCTTGCTTTAATGGCTCCAAAAATCCGGTAAATAGGCCATGAAGCGCTTCTCGCACCGTGTAGTTCGGATCGTCGAACAACGCGATATCGTCCTTCGCATTTCCCAGCGGCTCGAAAAATACCGCGCGGTAAAGCCCCGCTTTGTCGCCGAAGTAGTAGCTAATGGCGCCGATGTTCGCGCTGGCTGCGGCGGCTATTTCGCGCGTCGAGGTTTTCTCGAATCCTTTTTCCGCGAATAAACGTAATGCTGTGTGCAAAAGCCGTTCGCGCGATTCCTCACCGTCGCTGCGTTGCGAACCCTTGGGTCTAATCGTTCTCGTTTTCATGATCAGCATGGTAGCACATAAATCAAACGATTGATTAAAGTCTTGCCCGAAATCAGGTGCCGCCGATTTGTCTCAATATACATATACGCACGCACTCAATGTTTCAACGATGCCCTGGGAGGCGCGCCACCATTGGCTCACAGGCCAATCGTGAGCGATTGAGGAGAATTCTATTGGGCATTGCGAGCTGCGTATATCTGCGCTGCCGATACAGGTAACTCGCAATGACAAGGCGTAAAGAGAATTAAGTGACTGTCAAGGTCGCCCGCTCTTCGCCGTTATTGCCCTTGTCATCCTTCCAAGCGAAAACCAACTCGGCCGATTCGCTCGCGACGATATGAAAAGCGAAGTAGGGATTGGCGGTTATGGCCGGGTGTATTTTCGCGCGAAACACTTCCTTGTTGCCGTAGCGGCAAGTGAATAAATCGATAATATGGCGCGGAATATTTTTGCCAACATTGTCAAGGCGAAAACCCGACTCCATCGGATGCACGGAAAGTGCGAATACTTCGATAATCTCACCGCGCTTCGCGGTTTTCGGAACCCGTACCTTTAAGTTAGCCACAGCCGCTCACGGTGACTTCGATTAGTGCTTGGCCGGACCATAGGCTATCGTCGTTAAGCGCTGCAACGGCAAGCACGACCTGCGATTTCGCCAGGCGAATCCGCGTCGACACGCGGGCTTTGCCATTATGTGGACCAAGCTCGAATTCGACGATATCGGGCAACGGATTGTGCTCGGAGAAAAGATGAATGCGTTTAACGAAGTCGTCAGCGGCCATAGGGCTTTCGACGTCGATCGTAATCGGCACAACATTGCCGTTTTCGGCAATTTGCGGGATGTTGATCTTCACGCGTCCAGGCTGAATGCGTCGATCGCCGAATGACCGCTTGAGCGCGGCAGCAAGATTTTCAGGCGTCGCGGTCGCCGGTCGCATCGTTAACAAAACCAACGCGGCGCCGCTGGTTTGCAACAAGCGGCGCCGCGAAATGGACTTAGGCGTAGCTAAATCCATGGTTCTTCAACGGCAATGAGCGAACGCGCTTGCCAGTCGCCGCAAAAATCGCGTTACACAATGCCGGAATCACAGCCGCGATCGGCGGCTCGCCGACGCCACCCCAAAAGCCACCAGTGGGCACGATCACCGCCTCGATCTTGGGTGTTTGCGCCAAACTCAACATCGGATAGTCGCCAAAATTACTTTGCACGACACGACCATCTTTGATCGTGATCTCTTCATACATTGACGATCCTAGCCCCCAAATTGCGCCGCTTTCGATCTGCGCGACGACCGCATCGCGATGCACGATGTAGCCGGAATCCAGCGCGACGATCACTCGTTTCACGTCGATTATGTTTTTGTCGTTCACCGATAGCTCGACCACCGCCGCGGAAAAACTTCCGTAGGAATCGGCTAACGCGATACCGCGAAACACGCCCTTCTCCAACGGCTTTCCCCAGCCAGCGGCTTTGGCGACAGCATCAAGAACGCCGAGATCCTTCGGCTTTTTCGCCAGCAATGCACGGCGAAATTCATAGGGATCTTTCTTCGCTTCCAAGGCCAGTTCGTCGACGAAGCTCTCGCGGAAAAATGGATTTTGCGTATGGGCAACAGCGCGCCAGGGGCCGATTGGCACGTGGGTATTACGCATCGCATAGTCGTGATAAATATTCGGCACACTATACGGCGCATCCTGAAATACGCGCACGCCCACTTGGTCGATGCCATCTTTCAAGAACTGGGGCAACGCCCCTGCGGCGACCGATTGTTCTGCCTGACGAATATTCCAAGCGATCCAATTGCCATCTTTATCAAGCCCCGCTTTGAGTTTAACCACGGAGACGGGACGATAGCGCCCTTGCTGCATATCTTCTTCACGGGACCACTGCAAGCGCACCGGCGTTCCGGGCATCGCCATCGCGATCTTCACGGCTTGCTTCGTGTATTCCTGCGTAATGCCGCGCCGGCCAAATCCACCACCAGCGTGCATTTTGTGGACGATGACTTTTTCCAACGGAATGCTCGCTGTTTCCGATGCCGCAGCGATCGTTGATTCGCCATTCTGCGTGCCAACCCAGACTTCGAGCGTATCGGCGTTCAGTAATGCCGTAGCCGTTTGTGGCTCCATGGTGGCGTGATTCATAAACGGCGCGTGGTATTCTGCCTCGATCACCTTTGCGGCGGACTCGATCGCCTTCGCGTAGTCGCCATCTTTTCGCGCGACTGGGACATCCGTCGCGCTCAAACCGGTGCGAACGAATTGCATAATCGATTCGCTCGACACCTTGCCGTTGTCGCCGGCATCCCATTCGATTGGCATCGCCTTCAGCGCTTGGTGGGCGCGCCACCAGTTATCGGCAACCACCGCAACCCAATCCTCGGCGGCGACTACTTTTTTCACGCCGCGCATCGATTTAATTTTCGATTCATCGAAGCTTTTCAATTTACCACCGAACACCGGCACCTGCGCAATCGACGCATGCAGCATGCCGGGCAAACTTACGTCGGCCGCAAATACGGGCTTACCTACGGTTTTATCGGGAATATCGAAACGCGCGGGCGACGTGCCGATCAATTTCCAATCTTTGGGATCTTTGAGCTTCGGTTCTTTCGGCACCTCTAGCTTTGATGCGGCCGGCGCAATCTTGCCAAACGTCGTGCTGCGATTGCTTGCGCCATGGGTTATCACACCCTTTGCCACCGTCAACTCCGCCGCTGGCACGCCCCATTCTTTTGCCGCGGCGGTCACGAGCATCTCGCGGGCCGCCGCACCCGCTTTGCGCAGGTATTCCTGCGAGTCGCGGATGGCACGGCTGCCGCCCGTACTCATGGAGCCAAACACTCGAGCACGTTTAACGTGTTCATTGACTGATGCATATTCCGGCCGCACTTTGTTCCAATCGCATTCTAATTCTTCCACAATTAGCATCGGTAAGCCGGTGAAACTGCCCTGCCCCATCTCGGAGCGGGCGATGCGAATAATCACCGTCTCATCAGGCTCGACGACAATCCAATGGGTCACTTCTGGGCCCTGAGTTGCGGCATTAGCAAATGTCGGCATGCGCACGCCTATCATCAGACCACCGCTGACGGCTACGGATTTAACTAAGAAACTGCGGCGATTTAAGTTAATCGATGATTTCATGTTGGTCTCCGGATTTACATCGATTTGGCAGCAAGATGAATGGCCTCGCGAATTCGCGCATAAGTCCCACAGCGGCATATATTCGTCATCGCGCTGTCAATGTCGGCGTCGCTTGGTTTTTTGTTAGTGCTGAGCAGGGCGACGGCCGTCATAATCTGGCCGCTCTGACAATAACCACACTGCGGCACTTGCAATTGCACCCAGGCTTTTTGCACAGGATGAGAGCCATCTTTCGATACTGCTTCGATGGTGGTAATTTTTTTACCTTCGACAGCGGACACCGGCATTACGCAAGCGCGCACCGGTTGGCCATCCAGATGCACGGTGCATGCGCCGCAAGCAGCGATGCCGCAGCCGTATTTCGTTCCACGCAAACCCAACTCGTCGCGCAATACCCACAATAGCGGCATGTCGTCCTCGACATCCACGCTTACGTCTTTTCCGTTAATATTTAAGACTGCCATGTTTCCTCTCCAAAAGGCGGTGAAATAATATCTATTCGATGATATTGCCTGAGCATTGCTCACGTCAATCAATCAGCATTTCGAATGATGGACGTTGCAAAAAGTTCAGCTTGTTTGTGGCAAATATATAAGTACGGCATTGTGCCAACCTAATCGCAATCAACGTACTACCGCTGCCAGCCAGCCGACCGCGCCATAGGTGCCGCTGCTGGTTTGAACAATGAACGAATTCGACGCATGCGTAGCGCGGCGAATCCCTCGCATAATGCGTCTATAAAATGGGCAGGTTAATAAACAAGTAGATGAATCAGTGAGTTAGTGTGCTAACTCTCAATTCATCCACAGCTTTACTAACAGGAACTGTGAAATGTTGCAGGTTTTGCAACCATTCCTAAACTACCTGGTTCGACGGTAAAAGGTCGGATCGCCAACATCCAATCGCCGTGCGGCGTTCCAGGCATGCATCGCCACGAGCAAAGCAGGACGGGCGTCTTGGGGAGGTTATATTTTTTCCTTGTCGCGGAATCGATTCGTTGCGGCGATGAGCTGCGAACGTATGCCGGGTTCGAAGGCCGCGTGCCCCGCCCCGGGCACGACGATGTATTCGGCTTCCGGCCAGGCGCGATGCAGATCATCGGCCGAAATAATCGGGCACACCGCGTCATAACGGCCCTGCACAATGACGCCTGGGATATGCCGAATCTTGTCGACGTTATTCAGCAAGGAATTTTCCGGCAGAAAAATATTGTGCACGAAATAATGCGCTTCAATCCGCGCCAGCCCTAGCGCGGTCACATCGCTGCCGTAGTGATCGACCAGCGCTGGGTTCGGCAACAACGTTGAGCAGCGGCCCTCATACACGCTCCAAGTGCGCGCGACAGGCATATGAATCGCCGGATCGGGATCGCACAAACGCCAGTAATAGGCAATCAATAAATCGCTACGTTCGCGCTCGGGAATCGGTGCGACCAAGTCGTACCACGCTTCCGGAAAAAAAGTTTTTAGTCCATACAAAAACCACTCGATCTCGCTTTTTCGGCAGAGAAAAATCCCGCGCAAAACGAGTCCCGTGCATCGCGCCGGATGATGTTCGGCGTAGGCCAGCGCCAGCGTGGATCCCCACGATCCGCCGAACACCAGCCAACGCTCGATTTTTAACATCTGGCGAAGGCGCTCGATGTCTTCTACTAACAAAGGCGTTGTGTTATCAATAACTTCGCCCAGCGGTTTCGAGCGCCCTGCCCCGCGCTGATCAAAAATGACAATTCGATAATACTTCGGATCGAAAAAACGCCGATGTTGCGAGGTCGCGCCTGCACCGGGTCCACCGTGTAAAAAAATTACCGGCTCACCATTGGGATTCCCCGATTCTTCCCAATACATCGAATGACGCTCGTCGAGTTTCAAATAACCCGATCGGTTTACGCCAATTTCAGGGTAAAAATCAATCAAATTTGCAATTGTAGTTGGATCATTCATGAATATGCCGGTATGTTAAATTTTGTTGCGTCTATTGACAGGATTATGACAAGGAACTTAAAGTCGGAGCAACGTATTACCCATGATGAGGCTAAAGCACCATGCTATATCAATTTCACGAAGCGCAGCATGCCTCTCTCGCACCCTTGCGCCTCTGGGCTAAGGTCACTGCCGAGTTTTATGGCAATCCTTTTAGTGTGTTAAGTCACAATCCGATGGCGCGCGTAATGAACGCCGGCGCGGACGTGATCTTGCGCATGACTCACCGCTACGCCAAGCCAGAATTCGATCTTGGCGAAACAACGATTCAAGGAAAACGCGTCGAGGTCAGCGAAGAAGTTGTGCTGGAAAAACCCTTCTGCGAATTGCTTCACTTTAAGCGCGGGACCAAACGCAAAGATCCGAAAGTGCTGATGGTTGCACCGATGTCTGGCCACTACGCCACGTTGTTGCGCGACACGGCCAAAACATTTTTGCCCGACCACGATGTGTACATCACCGATTGGCGCGATGCGCGCATGGTGCCGGTCAGCGAAGGTGCTTTCAGCTTCGCTGATTACGTCTCGTATGTACAGGAATTTATTCGCTTTCTAGGCAGCGACATTCATGTCGTTTCGGTTTGCCAACCGACGGTGCCCGTGCTGGCGGCGATTTCGTTAATGGCGCAACACGGGGAAAAAACACCGAAAACGATGCTGATGATGGGCGGCCCGATCGATACGCGGCGCAGCCCGACGTTGGTGAACAACTTTGCGCTGAAGCATCCGATCGAATGGTTCGAGAATCGTTTAATTAGTCGCGTGCCGGCAAAATATCCTGGCTTCAGCCGCAATGTTTACCCAGGATTTTTGCAACTCGCCGGATTCGTTGCGATGAACCCGGATCGCCATATCGATTCTCACAAAGATTATTTTTATCACTTGGTCAAAGGTGATGGCGATAGCGCTGAATCGCACCGCAAGTTTTACGACGAATACAACGCAGTGATGGATTTGCCCGCGGAATATTATCTGGACACGATTCAAGCGGTATTTCAAGAACATCACCTGCCGCTGGGTAAAATGATGGTCGCTGGCGAGCGAGTGAATCCCGCCGCGATCAAAACGACCGCGCTGTTTTCTATAGAGGGCGAACTGGACGATATCTCCGGTAACGGTCAAACCGAAGCGGCCCACGACCTATGCAAAGGCATTCCCGCAGCACGCCACCAGCATTTATTGGCGAAGGATGTGGGTCACTACGGCATCTTCAGCGGCCGCCGCTTCCGCGAAAACATTTATCCGGAAATGTCGACGTTCATCCGAAAATTCGCGTAACGCAAAGGAAACGGAAATGAGCAATTCCAATTCGCCGCAAGCGATGTTCGAGTTGTTTCAAAAAATGGCGAATCCATTCGCCTTCCCTTTGCAAAATTTTCTTATGCCAAACCTTTCGCTTGAAGACCTTGAGAAAAAAATTTCCGAGCTAAAGTCTGTGCATGCGTGGTTGCAAACAAATCTGGGTGTACTTGAAGTAACGATTAAATCGCTCGAATACCAACATGCACTTTTGTCGCCGGCTTCTGAAGCGTCGGCGCCAGCGCCTTCGCCGGAAAATCCTTTTCTCGACCCGAAAAATTGGCCGTGGAATTTTGTTAACAACGCTGAAAAAGCTGCGTCGGAAGACACACCCAAATCGCCTAAGCGCGAACCGCCAAAAGCCTGACCTACTACTTTTGGCCGATGCCAATTAGGCCATTTGACATATTTTCTTGTTTACGCGAAAGGCGTCTAATGACATTGCGGAATACACGAGCAAGTTCTTGCAAGTGTTCACTGCCTCCTCCTTAGCCCCGCCTCGCGCGGGGCTTTTTCATCGCCTGTTGGTTGCGCCAACAGATAGCTTTCATTCTTTTTAAAGGAATGCCATGGAACCTGTAATCTCACAAAAAGCGCCCTACTCCCAAGATCTCAAAGCGGGTGATTATTGGTGGTGCGCTTGCGGCCAATCGAAAAATCAACCCTTCTGCGACGGCTCCCATAAGGGCGGCGAATTTACGCCGAAAAAATTCACGCTGACGCAAGACAAGCAGGTGTGGCTGTGCGGCTGCAAACACGCAGTCACAGCGCCCTTCTGCGATGGCACTCACAAAAAACTAGGCTAGCCGGAGAGTTAATCACCGCGCGGATCTCCAGGCATGCCGCGCCAGGAGGCAATCCCCATGCGCTTAAGCGGTACTCATCGTTCTTTCTCGACCGTAAGCCTCGTAGAACGCGCAAGCGCTGACACATTGTTTCCCGTCAACGCGCGAAGGAATTCAATGAGCTGCTGCGCCTCAGCCTGTGTCGGTTTGAACATTACCGAGGCTACACTCGAGTTCATGTAAAACTCAACAACCTCCGCAAGACTTGCCAAGGAACCATCGTGCATATACGGCGCGGTCAGCGCGACATTGCGCAGGCTCGGCGTTTTAAACGCATGGCGATCGTGCGGATCACCACTGACTTCGAAATGGCCGTCGTCGCGCTGTTCCGGCTCTGAGACATTGCGAAGGGCGCTCGGGTCGAATTCGATCGTTACGCCAGGTGCGAGTCGCACCGAGAATGGACTCGACGCTTTCAACTTACTTGCGGCGTGTGCGCCGGTGTTGTGAAAACGATTGTCGGTGAATGGCGCGTTGCGCGCTTCGATCAAATGACAAACATTGCATTTGGCAGAAATGAACACGCGAAAACCCGCCTGTTCGCTTGGCGATAAGGCATCGGTTTCGCCGCCGAAATACCAGCGATCGAAGCGCGAATCGCCAGAAAGCAATGTTCGCTCAAAACTTGCGATGGCCTGCCCGACGGTTATTTCGCTCGGCCCTTCTCCGGCAAACGCTTGCTCAAAAAGATATTGATAATCCGCCAGAGAATTAATTTGTGCGACAACATTCTCGACGCTGCCGTTTGCCATTTCGTTAGAGGCAAGTAGCGGCCCCCAGACCTGAGCTTCGAGCGATGCTCGGGCGCCATCGCGTTGAAAGCTAGCGTGAATCGCGACGTTCAACAAGCTCGGTGCATTGCGTCGAAGGCTCTTGCCTTCAAAACCAACTGAGGTCGCCAACTCGTTCTGCGTGAAGCCCTGTTCCGGCACATGGCACATGGCGCAGGACAAAGTATTGTTGCGCGACAGACGTCGATCCATGAAAAGTTTTTTGCCGAGTGCGACTTTTTCCGGCGTGATGGGATTGTCGGCAGGAATCGCGACAGCGGGCAAACCGAACGTTGGGTTCGCCGCATCGCCGGCATACACGCCGCCTATGACAAGGAGCGCTCCGACGATGTAGCCTAGGGCCAGAGCCGCATGGCCCGAGGCTACCCGGCGAATATTGAGTTTACAGGCATACCATGACGGCATTACGCGCCTATTTGGGTTCCATCAGCAGCGTTTCGATATCATTCATGACCACCTGCGGCAGCAGAAACGACGTTGTGTAAATCTCACGCACATCGCCTTTTCCGTCGATTAAAAACACTTTGAGAACGTGGCTCAACTCCTGACTGGTCCTACCCGTTTCCGCATTGACGACAACTTGCACGTCTTGGCCAAACCCTTCAACCAACGGCTCAAGTGCGGCCGGCGATGGCGTCGTCAGAAAAAACCATTGCACACCCTGTCGAACGCGCACGTGGCTACCGCCGTAGTGCTGCATCATTTCCGGCGTATCGCGCAGCGGATCGAAACTCAAACTGACAAAGCGAATTTTGTCGGTCAACTCCGGCCGGGCAACAATGTGTTTTTTCAATTCGTCAAAAGTCTGGTAGGCCATCGGGCAGCCTTCCGGATCGGCGCACGAGGTATAAATAAACGACAGTAGCGTGATTTTGTCGCGGGTGAAATGCTGCAGCGACTTTGCCTCGCCATCGACATCGAGCACCGTTCCCTCGGGTACGGGCATGATGTGTTGCAGTTGGTAGGTGCCGGGTTTGGGCGGCTCGAAGCCGATAGATTTTAGTGATTCTGCTTCTTCACTTGCCGCAACTTGTGAAAATAGCAACAGCATTAAAAATACCAATGCCGCGAGATATCCCAACATTTGGCCCGAGGCCGGCCCCTCATTCCCGCGTAGGCGGGCATCCATTTGGACTGCGAAGGTCAACATGGATTCCCGTTTTCAAGGGAATGACGGGGTAGCCTACCGGGTGGCCTAGGGCCAGGGCTGCAGGTTTGGTGCATATTTCCTTGGCGAACGACTATTGTTTGGCGGCCGCCAACTTCTCGCTTTCGTTTTCATCAAACGCCGTCCTTAAAGACTTCGTCCCGAACTTCATATGATGCGCCCGTCCCAATTTTTCCTTATTGAAATCGACTTCGAAGGCCATGGTCAAGTCCTTGCCATCCCAGTTAAACGCGCGCACTACTTGCTCGTTGTCATCGCCCTTTTTGTCCCAATTCGCGAGTAGCGACGAGGTAATATAAACGCGTTTACCGTCCCAGCTTTGCGACACCATGTTGACTTGCTTGCCGGTGACTTTTTCGAAGGTCTGCGTCGGCGCTTCAGGATTGCTCAAATCGAAATAGCGGGTCTTGCCGTCCATGAATGTGTTGACCCACAAACCCTTACCGTCGGCAGTAATACTGATGTCGACGGGCAACGGGATTTTCGCCGGATCGCCGATGGTTGCGACTTCTTTCGCCTGCCATTCGCCTTTGTCGTCCTGCTTGATCAGATGAATTTTCGACGTCAGCGCCGAGGCGGTCACTGCCCAATTGTCACCGGGCTTCAAACTCCAGCGGATTTCCAGCGGTGCGCCAGGGCACACTTAAGACTTTCTTCGCTTTCATAGCTTTCAAATCCCACACCGCCATGGTGTTGCCGAAACGCTTCATCGCTTCGCCGTCTTTGATGAGCTTGCCTAGGTCCATCATGTAATTGTTCCAGCCGGTAAAGCTGGACGTCAGCAGCACGTTCTTGCCGGGATTGATGCCGATGTCGTAGCCGTAGCCATCACCGCCGTTATCAGTCGGCATGTCGTATTTGGCAATGAAATCGCCCTTGTTGTTGTACATCACCATACCGGTCACGCCGCCGTGATCTTTCGTGTTTGACAGCGCGCCGACCAACATGCGTCCGGGCATCGCGTAAAACGTGTGAGGTCCGACGTAACCGGTTTTTTCGCCCATGTTGGCGATGGTCTTGATCAGCTTTGGTTTCGCGGGATTACGCGCGATATCAAAAATGTAAATCTTGCTGGTGTCCAATCCACCCGCCCAGAGAAAACGCCGATCGTCGGTAAAGCCCATGTGGTGCGCCTCGCCACGCTCGCCGACGGAATGGCTCGCGATCACTTTGCCGTACCGCTTCGATTTCGGATTGACGTCGATGGTGACGAGTTTATCTTGGCCATCGCCCAAGCCTTCCACGCCAAGTGTCCAGACATAAACGAAATCTTCTTGGCCTTTGATGAGTTTGGCCATGTAGGGTGAATTACAGGTTTCATCGGCAAAACTCGGCGCAACATAACGCCAAACCTGCCAAGGCGAGCGAAGCGGCCAAAATGGTATGCGAAATACGTGGATTCATTTTTCCCTCCTAAGATGAATGAGATCGAACGATTAACGTTAGAATGATACTCGTATTCCGTCAATTTCTTGAAGAACAATGCTACGTAGCGCGCTTGCACCACCTCCCTATTCCGTCGACCGAGAAACGCTCGAAAACGAAGTCGAGATCGACGTCTTTCGCGCCAGCGGGCCGGGCGGCCAACACGTCAACAAAACCAACTCCGCGCTGCGTCTGAAACACGCGCGGTCGGGCGTGGTCGTCATCGCGCAGGATTCGCCATCGCAATTTCGTAATAAAGAAATCGCGTTTGAACGTTTGATCGAACGCTTAAAAAAACTCAATCACGTGCCGAAAAAGCGCGTTAAGACCCGGCCCACACTAGGCTCAAAAGAACGCCGCATCGCCGCAAAAAAACGCGAAGGTGCGATCAAGCAAGGGCGCGGAAAAGTAGACATGGAATGATTGCAACCAAGCACCTAAAGATCACAGGCAACGTTCAAGGCGTCGGTTTTCGTGCCGCGATGTATCGCGAAGCGGTACGGTTAAACGTTACGGGCTGGGCGCGAAATCGTAAAGATGGCTCGGTTGAAGCCGTGATTCAAGGGCCCGAAAAAGCCATCGCGGCGATCTTAACCTGGGCGTATCACGGGCCACCAGGCGCGCGGGTTGATCAAATTGACGAGAAGCCAGTCGATGGCGTCTTTCCCGACTTTGATTTGCTTTCGACTGAATGATTTGCCGCTTTGTCATTGCGCGGCGCACAGCGACGAAGCAATCTTGTATTTCACCGCCGTAAAAGCGAGATTGCTTCGTCACTTCGCTCTTCGCAAAGACGACTGAGACGGCGCCCGAAGAAGCCCGTGGATAGTGGCTCTCAGCCACGCGCTCCCGTTGCCATTCGCGCGAATGCGGGAATCCATTTGGCGTGTGAAAAACTGAGTTAGTGAAAATTTAGAGGTCTTACAGATTCCCGCGTTTGCGGGAATGGCACTAACGGAACTGAAACAACATACGACTAAGAAGGACGCTTACGGCTAACCATTTCGTATTCCGCGCGACGAACGTTGGCAGTCCATCTATTTTTCCACGCGTTTACGACCAGTGTCGGATATTCAGCCTTACCTAGGCTACCGTTGTAGCGGCCAAGGGCGCGGAAGTAGTCGCCGCGTTCAATATCGAGATAGTGGCGCAAAATGATGCAACCGTAACGCAGATTGGTGCGCAAATTGAAGAGGTTATGATCTTTGCTGCCAATTTGTTTGACCCAAAACGGCATCACTTGCATGAAACCGCGTGCACCAACGGACGATAACGCGTACTTTCTAAAATTACTTTCGACTTGGATCAATCCCAACACTAATTCCGGATCTAGCCCGGCACGCATCGATTCATAATGAACCGTGCGCAGAAAATCCAGGCTATCTTCAACTTCGCCGAATTTCTTTTTCAAACGCTTCGACATTTCGCCGAGCCAAGCCTTCTCCTGAGCTTCGGATTCAAAATAGGCGCGAGTGATGGGCGTATCCGCGACAGCTTTGTGCAACGCCGATTTGACGCTATCGGACAATTGCTCTTCGCGCTGTGCGCCTGCATGAGCCAGACAAATCGCGAACGAAAGGGACAACGCAACGACCGCGCGGGGGAAAATCTTGTAAAGCCAGAGCGAGCGGGGGAAATTCATAACCGTCATTTTAGCCGTTGCAGCAGGCTTTGCAAGTCCAGTTTGTGAACTTCCGCCTCGCCACGTCTTTGATATTCATAAATATTTTCTTTTAAGCCGCGTTCGCCGACGACAATCCGATGGGGCACGCCAATCAATTCCTGATCGGCGAACATCACGCCGGGACGTTCGTCGCGGTCGTCGAGCAGAACTTCCACGCCCATGGCGGTGATTTCCTCATGCAATTTCTCCGCCGCCGCGCGAACTTCAGCGCTTTTCTTGAAGCCGATCGGCGCGATATAAACCTGAAATGGCGCCATGGATTTCGGCCAAATAATGCCACGCTCATCGTAATTCTGCTCAATCGCCGCCGCGACGATACGCGACACGCCGATACCGTAACAACCCATTTCCATGGTTTGCGATTTGCCGCCTTCGTCGAGAAACGTCACACCGAGCGCTTCGGAATATTTTTTGCGCAGCTGGAAAATGTGCCCAACTTCGATCCCGCGCGCAATTTGCAACAAGCCTTTGCCATCGGGGCTGGGATCGCCGGCGACGACGTTGCGGATGTCGGCAATTAAACTCGGTTCGGGCAAATCGCGGCCCCAATTCACGCCGGTCAGATGAAAGCCAACCTCGTTAGCACCGCAAACAAAATCGCTCATCGCTGCGACCGTGCGGTCGGCGATGATGGTCATTCCATCAACCCAACCGGTCCCATGTAACCAACCGGCACATTTGGCTTGGGTTTGAATTTCTTCCGCGCTTGCCATACGAAAATCTTGCAAGCCCGGAATTTTGCCGGCTTTGACCTCGTTCAGCGAGTGATCGCCGCGCAATAACAACATCACTAATTTTTCGCCCGCAACAACGACAATGGATTTCACGGTTTGCGTTAGTGGCAATTTGAGAAGTTCTGCGACATCTTCGCAGGTCTTTTTGCCTGGCGTGGCGACTTTAGTCATTGCCTGAGGATGCCGCGCCCCGCTTGGCTTCTGGCGCGATCGCTTCTGCCAATTCGGTGTTCGCCGCGTAGTCAGAAGTCGGGCAAAACGCTATCGCGTCTTCTCCGGAATCGGCGAGCACATGAAACTCATGAGAGCCCGTTCCGCCGATGGCGCCCGTGTCCGCGGCGACAGAACGAAACTTCAATCCGAGCCTTGTGAACACGCGCGAATAAGCGTCGTACATCGCTTGATACGTCACTTTCAGGCTCGCCTCATCGACGTGAAACGAGTAGGCATCTTTCATGACAAATTCCCGCGCGCGCATCACGCCAAAACGCGGGCGAATCTCGTCGCGAAATTTCGTTTGGATCTGATAAAAATTAATCGGCAATTGCCGATAACTTTTGACCTCGCGCCGCACGATGTCGGAAATCACTTCTTCGTGCGTCGGGCCGAAACAAAAATCGCGATCGTGACGATCTTTGATCTTCAACATCTGCGGACCGAATTGCGCCCAGCGCCCCGATTCCTGCCACAGCTCCGCCGGCTGGACGGCGGGCATCAACAATTCGATCGCACCCGCGCGATCCATTTCTTCGCGCACCACATTTTCCACTTTGCGCAACACGCGCAAACCGAGCGGCATCCAGCTATAAAGCCCCGAGCCGAGTTTTTTGATCAGACCAGCGCGCAGCATCAATTTATGACTGACGAGTTCCGCTTCGGCGGGCGCTTCTTTTAGGGTGGAAAGAAAAAACTGTGAGACACGCATAGTTTAAGACTTATTTTTCGCTGGTAACGGGGAGAAACACAAGGTGCCGCTTGAGACGGCTAACGCGCTGGCTGCGATCATTATAAAGAATCGGCCTAACCGAGTAAAACGCACTCGCATAAAGCGATGCCCTGAGAGGCAATGCCAGAGCGCCTCTTCAGGCACATCATGCGCAAAGGCAATCCGGAAGCCGCGCTTAGGGCATCAGTTCCTAGGTTGTGTTAATTGGTGAATGTGCCGGGCTGTCACAGCGGAATCGGCGAAATCGCTGAACACACCGTCAATACCTAATGCGAAAAATTTCAGATATTCCGCAATCGGATTGCCTCGATAATCGGACGGCAATCGATGTGGCTCGCTGCGAAAAGTCCACGCATGGACAAGCAGGCCGGCGCCATGTGCATCGTCGATAATTTTCGATGGTGAAATCAACGTTCGATTTGCTTCGTTGTAAGCGGCCATGCCGGTCGCCTGAGTGTTAGAACTGATGATGAAAGGCTTCCAAACACCGATTCCCTCCGCGTAAGATCTAACTTCCTGCAATCCTTGCGATGTGAGCATATCGCCAAACGTGCGCGATTCGCCCGCAACGGTCCAATCGTACGGCCGCGCAAAAGGCGGATTGAACTCCAAGACGCCTTCCCCGCTCACGCCACTTGCCGCAACCAATTGAATTTGTTTCACCGAAATTCGCTCGCGCAAATAGCGCAAACTGCTTGGCTCGAACGATTGAATGAACACGGGTGCCGCACGGTTCTGCCAACCAGCCATTTGCAATGCGGCGATGAGGCGATCTTCAAGCGGCAGGCCGAGCGCGCGATGATAGGTCGGATGTTTGGTCTCGGGATAAATGCCGATGACACGATTTTTCTCTTTTGATTTTCTTTTTGTTAACGCGATAATTTCAACGAAAGTCGGCACTTTAAACTGGCCATTGAACGATTGATCGCGCTCGGCAAATTGTTGCACGGCACCCAGAGTTTTGATTTCCGCGAGGGTAAAATCGCTGGCGAAAAAGCCAACTTCCTCCACGCCATCGACCTTCATTTTGCGTTTGCGATCGGCAAACTCGGCGCGGCTCGAAACATTCGTCGTCGCGATTAAATTCGGCTCGTGCCGCGCGATCAAATGACCGTCTTTCGTCGCGACCAGATCCGGCTCGATGAAATCGGCTCCGAGATCGATCGCCAATGCGTAAGCTTCCATCGTGTGATCCGGCAGATAGCCACTGGCGCCGCGATGGGCGATGACGATCGGATGTGGTGTGTCAGCGAGTTGCGGCGTTATCATTGCGCAACCCGCGCTGAGTAACGTAAAAAAAATCGGGTTAAGGAAAAATCGCCGCTGCGAACTCTCATCTGCACTCACGACATCCCTTCGAAATAAACGTTGTCGTCGAACAAACTCAATTGCTTGCGCTCGGCGCGCGCGACGGCTTCCACCGCGCGCTTCGCCTCCGCGAGCGTCGCGGCGACGGCGGTTTTTGTGAACGATTGCCAGGCATATTTTTTGCCGTCCAAATCCGTCGGTTGAATCCACACGCGGCCGAGTTTTTGTTTACCCAACCAGTAAACATGACTCATATAGCCCCGCTCCCAAACCGGCACGGCAGCGCGCGGCGCACGTTTTCGTCCATTAGTCGCAAGGGATTTTTTCGCCATCGTCGTTCACTCGCGAATTATTCGAGGCGCTTAAACACCAGGGTCATCACCTTGGTTTTCCCATCGGGCGGGCCTTTGATCGGCGGCGTTTTGACGTTCATCATATCGCCCTCGACAATAACATAGCGAAACTGTTCAGTCCCGACCCAGTTTTGAAAAGTCGCGACTTCGACACGATGCATGATACCCTCCAGGGTAATGTTGTAGGTGCCGGAATACGCAACATTGGTCGAAAATGCTAGCGCACGTTCCTCGGCCGGCGTGCTAAACCGATCACCGCTCAACAACTCGCGCCCGTCAGCGGAAAGATTCACCGTCATGCGTCCGCCCAGCGTGTAGATCAAATAACCGTTCGGCTTTTCGCCGAATACGTTGCTGATCTTGCCGGTTTCCGAATCTTCGGAAACCCAAGAAAATAACCGCCACGTACCGATCACAGATTTGTCTGCGGCGCTCGCGCTGAGCGCCAAAAATATTGAAGCAATCAATCCTGCGAAACCGACAATTCTTAAAGCGCGATTCATATGTCGACTTATAGCTATGTTAAAAAACGATAGTTTAGCCGATCAGGCACATTTCCCCATCGAAATAATTTTCTCGTTTCAGGCCCAATAATCCCTTAGAATTCGCGCTTTACGCTGCACGATTCACCTCTAGGAGACCGATTTGCGATTTAATTTCCCGATCGTCATCATCGACGAAGACTTCCGCTCCGACAACGCAAGCGGCCTTGGCATTCGCGCGCTCGCCCAAGCCATCGAAAAAGAAGGCACGGAAGTGTTGGGCGTCACCAGCTTTCGCGATACGGCGATGTTCGCGCAGCAGGCGAGCCGCGCGTCGGCTTTGTATTGTCGGTGGACGATGAGGAATTCGAAACGAACGGCTCCGGCACTGATGCGGTAAAAGATATCCGCCGCTTTGTCGAAGAAATTCGCTGGCGCAATGCTGATGTGCCGATTTTCCTGTTCGGCGAAACCCGCACCACGCGCCATTTGCCGAACGACGTGTTGCGCGAATTGCACGGCTTCATTCATATGTTCGAGGACACGCCGGAATTCGTCGCGCGTTACGTCATCCGCGAAGCGCGCTCCTATTTGAACAGCCTCGCGCCGCCATTTTTCAAAGCGCTGACCAACTACGCGCAGGATGGCAGTTATTCCTGGCATTGCCCCGGCCACAGCGGCGGCGTGGCGTTTTTGAAAAGCCCGGTCGGGCAAATGTTCCATCAATTTTTTGGCGAGAACATGCTGCGCGCCGACGTGTGCAATTCCGTCGACGAGCTCGGCCAATTGCTCGATCACTCCGGCCCGGTCGCCGCGTCCGAACACAACGCCGCGCGAATTTTCGGCGCCGATCATTTGTTCTTCGTCACCAACGGCACGTCGACGTCGAACAAAATCGTCTGGCACGCCACCGTCGCGCCGAACGATATCGTCATCGTCGATCGCAATTGCCATAAATCGATTTTGCATGCGATCACCATGACCGGCGCGATTCCGATTTTCTTGCCGCCGACGCGCAATCACTACGGCATCATCGGCCCGATTCCGGAAACGGAATTTCATCCGGAAAATATTCAACGCCGCATCGACGCGAATCCGTTTGCGGCAAATCTGAAAACCAAGCCGCGCATTTTGACGTTGACGCAAAGCACTTACGACGGCGTGCTTTACAACGTCGATCGCATTAAGTCGTTGCTCGGCGATTCCATCGACACGCTGTTGTTCGACGAAGCGTGGCTGCCACATGCGGTCTTTCACGAGTTTTATACCGGTATGCACGCCATCGGCAAGGATCGGCCACGCTCGCAAGATGCGATGGTATTCGCAACGCAATCGACCCACAAAATGCTCGCCGGCTTGTCGCAAGCCTCGCAAATTTTGGTGCAGGAAAGTCAAACGCGCCAACTCGATCGGCACATTTTCAACGAAGCCTATTTGATGCATGTTTCCACTTCGCCGCAATACGCGATCATCGCGTCGTGCGACGTGGCCGCCGCGATGATGGAGCCGCCCGGTGGCACCGCGCTGGTGGAAGAATCGATCACCGAAGCGCTGGATTTTCGCCGCGCCATGCGCCAAGTCGACGACGAATACGGCGACTCCTGGTGGTTCAAAGTATGGGGGCCGGAAAACCTCGCGGCCGAAGGCATCGGCACGCGCGACGATTGGATGCTGCATCCCGGCGAAAGTTGGCATGGTTTTAGCAACGTGGTCGAAGGCTTCAACATGCTCGATCCGATCAAGGCCACGATCATCACGCCGGGCTTGGACGTCGACGGCAACTTTGCCGATACCGGCATTCCTGCCGCCGTCGTTACAAAATATCTGGCCGAGCACGGCGTGGTGGTGGAAAAGACCGGGCTGTATTCGTTCTTCGTGATGTTCACCATCGGCATCACCAAAGGCCGCTGGAACACGCTCGTCACCGAGCTGCACCAATTCAAAGTGGATCACGATACCAACCAACCCTTGTGGCGCGTCATGCCGGAATTCGTCGCCGCGCATCCGCAATATGAAAAAGTTGGATTGAAGGATTTATGCGCGCGCATTCACGCCGCTTATCGCGACAACGACATCGCGCGGCTGACCACGGAAATGTATATCTCGCCGATGGAACCGGCGATGCGCCCCGCCGACGCGTTCGCCAAGCTCGCCCATCGCGAAATTGATCGCGTGCCGATCGACGCTACTCAATGGCCGCGTAACAAGCATTTTATTGACGCCTTATCCGCCCGGCATTCCGCTGTTGATTCCGGGCGAGCGTGTCAATCCGGTCATCGTGAAATATCTGCAATTTGCGCGGCAATTCAATGCCCTATTCCCAGGTTTCGAAACCGACATTCACGGCTTGGTTGAGGAACAGATCGACGGCCAGGTCGAGTATTTCGTCGACTGTGTCCGTGAACCCAACATTGATGCCTAGAAATTTCCCAGTCGACCTGAACAGCGCGCGGGTGTGATTAGTTTGGCGCGCATGTTGGCGAGGAATGCCGCCGTCAAACAACGACCTTTTGTCGCGGCACGTATGTTCGTTTCGAACTCAATCGTTTTTTAAATTGCGATCTGTTACCACGGCAATACGACAAATAATTTTATGAACAACGGCGTCTGAATTGAGCTATTTTTGTGAAAGATTGGCAAGATCAATTCCAGATCGGAGCATTTTTTTAAAAATAAACACTGGCAAATCTTACAGTTAACAAACATTTTTAATCTCGCAAAGTTAACATTTGTTCACAATTCAAACGACCCAATTCCTGAGTTTATGAATTAAGATGCTCCCACAAATTGACGTGGCGGAAATAACCCAAAAGCAAAACGCCAAATCAGTCTTCTAAAAAACGAGTCGCAGCTTTGAACTCGCAGGCGTTTTACCCAAACGCAGAAAACAAAACAACAAAATTATAAGCAACGCGATTTTCGACTGCGAGTTGAATAATCGGCTTTGTTCTCCCAAACGGTCGCGCCAACGGTTTTCGAAGTGCGCCGATTCTGAGAAGGAAGCCTCGTCTATTTCTTTGATATCTTACTTTTTGATGAGGGACAATGTAATGAAGCTTAATGACATAACGCAGCACGAAATCGAAGCCCTGAAACATGCTTTCAATATTTCCGACGCCCATACCCATCAGTCGCAATCGCCTACCCAGCGCGATATCGTGCAACGGCTCCCAGAACTTTGGTATGAAGCCGAAAAAACTCGACAGTACGACATGGAACAGAAATTTTTGTATAACTTTTTTCGAGTGCACAAGCAGCCAGCGGCGTTAAAGAACAATAATGTATTACTGGTTTATGCCGCCTCAATTGCCATGGCGATCACGGCAAATTATCTGATGAAAAAGAAAATGACCGTCGGTCTGATGCATCCGTGTTTCGACAACATTGTCGATCTGCTCAAGCACATGGAAGTACCGATCACTGCATTGCAAGAGGAATGGTTCCACGAACCCAGCACCATATACGAAACCCTTGAAAAAAACGTCACCACCGACGCGATCTTTTTGATTGATCCTAATAATCCCACGGGCTTTACACTGTTTAAATTTGGCAGAGCGGGTTGGAATGAGGTGATCCGCTTCGCCAAAGACAAAAAGAAACTCCTTATTCTTGATTTCTGTTTCGCGGCGTTCATGTTGCCCGACCAGAGTCTCGATGTATTCGATCTTTATGAGCTACTTGAATCATCCGGCGTCACCTACGTCGCAATGGAAGATACCGGAAAGACCTGGCCATTGCAGGATGCGAAGGCCGCCATGATCAAAACCAGCGCGGATATTTATCACGATATTTACAATATCCATACGGCCTATCTCCTGAACGTCTCACCGTTCATATTGAACATTCTTAATCAATACGTGCTCGATTCTGAAAAAGACAACTTCGCTTCGGTTTTCGGTCTATTGGAGAAAAATCGTGCCCACGGAAAAGAGATTCTCGACGGCTCATTACTTGAAGCCATTGATCCTATTGTCAAAGTTTCGGTACTCTGGTGCAAAATTAAGAGCCCAAAGGTCAAAGCGACGGACCTGAAGGAGTATTTAACGAATTTCGGAATACATTTGCTCCCGGGGACTTATTTTTATTGGGACGATCATCAAACTGGCCAGTGCTATGTGCGGATTGCGTTGGCGCGCGACAGTGATGTGTTTATACAGGCCATGCAAGCATTGCGGCTGGCGTTAGACAAATATGAGTGGCGTCTCGATGCCGCAAACGGCGTATCACATCCTGGCCACAATGCAGAAGATGCATTCAATAGCGAGTCGGTGGTCGATCTCGGGCAAACCGTGTTCTTGAAACCGAAAGACATGGATGCAATCGCGAACTTTTCAAAAACGGCAGTGGCGCCCTAAACAGTTAGCGGGGTCTTGATTTGTAGTTACGTAAATTCTAATCGTGGTGATCGTCCTATCGTTGAGGTCCGGTCGAGCGATCACCAAAACGGCTATTCAAATATGCTCAATTCAAAACAACTATCCATTCCGACATTGTCCGGAATCTACGTTCCGCTAGTGACCCCATTTTACAAGGGTCGTTTTGACCCGAAGTCGCTAAAAGATCTTATGAAGTTTGTTGCACCGGATGTTGATGGGTTTGTTCCCTGTCTAAGTTCCGGTGAAGGAGGCGTAATTTCTGATACGGTTTGGGAAGAGGTCGTTCGATGCACGCGAGCCAATTCAAAAAAGCCTGTGATCGCGGGGATCAAAAAGAAGCACCTTTGTCGAAACGATAAAGCTCGCTAGAAAAGCAAATGACATTGGTTGCGAAGCGATTATGGTGCCGGTTCCGCACGAGGTTGAAAGCGAATCGTTGAGTTATTTTTCCGAGTTAACACGCAAAATCGCGCTACCCGTTGTGGTTTATAACACTGAACAGAATCGCTTCATGAGTGTCGCAGCGATCAAGGAATTGCAACGGAATGAAATGATTGTCGGCATGAAAGATTCGTCCATGAATAAAAGGCTTTTTTCGCAGTTGTGCAAAATGCGCGGTGAGGGCGCCTTGAGGTTCCCTGTTTTTCAGGGTATGGAACACCAAATGCAAATTCCGTTGGGTTGCGATGGCTACATCGTGGCACTGGCCAATACCGAGCCCAAGTTGTGCCGCCAAATGCTTGCTAAACAATCGTCGCGACTGAACGAGAAGATCATCGATCTGTTTTGGAAATACAATCTAGGTGGCAATTGGTATGTCAGTCTCAAAGCCCTGCTATGTGAACGCGGAACAATTCGTTCCGCAGAGGAAACCATTCTAGCAATAAGGCCGCAATGAGATGAGAATCGCATTCGACAACAGCATTCACCTCGGGCAATTCAGTACCACAGATGAATCCATGAGAATTGCCGCAAAAAATTCTCAAGCGATGATTTCCATGAAGCCCGGCACCGATGTAATCGGCATTGAGGCTTTTAACGAGAACACCTATTCGGACGATATCATTTGGACGTTGGAACGTGAGCCACAAGACCAATTCTATAAATTTATGGACGTTTATCATTCCGTCACGCACATCTTGCGTGTCCCATTAACGGCGGAAAATGCGGAACTCGCTCTAACTATGCATAAAGATCTTGGCATTGACATAGCCAATGCGCTCACGTGTGCTGTTGCGGTCATCCACAAAGCCGATCAGATTCATTCCTTTTATAGCGAAATGAAACATCCAACCGTTATTCGGTCTATCCAAGAAAAATATGGCATCCTCGTGACCTGCCCGCACGCAGACGACGAGTTACGTTTCCTGGATGCCGCCCTTGAGTCCTATTATCAAAATGCGCTGTCGACATTTCGCGCAGCACACATTCACTTACCACTCAAATTTCATAGTTAAGCTGCTTGTTGCGAATCCAGCAGAAATTCTCGTGTTGTATTTTCGTCCGTGCGTCTTCTAGATTCATTCTTTGATCGTGCATGGCAATAAACTATTGTTGAAAGCAAAACGCCCTTCGGCGATATAGCCGAAGGGCGTTCCACATTCTTGACTTCGAACTTCGGCAGCGAAATCTAGCGCTGCGAATTACTTCTAAAAAGTTCGGCTTACTTGTGCGCTTGGAACGGATGATCAGCGGTGCCTTTCTTCGCAGTCACTTCAGCCGCCTTCGGCTCGCCAGCAACGGCGCGCTTCAAAGCTTCTTTGGTCGCTGCGTAGTTGTAGTCCTGAATCTTGCCGTGATCTTTCGCGAGCCAGTGAATGAATACGCCAACGCAGATAAACAGATCATCGGCTTCGCCCGCCGGGAATGGTGCCATCGGCGACGCAATCGGCAACGGCCATCGCAACCGCGCGCTGCGCGGGTCCGAACATTTGCACCGCTTGTTCGGCGCCTTTGATGGTGACTTTGTTGAACATCACGGTGTTGGGTTTGCACAGCAGGTTTGGCGCAACGACAGCTAACAACGAAGTGAAGCCGTCTTTGTTATTGGTCAAGCTGTTGCAAAATGCCGTTTCCGCCGCACTGCCGCGCGGTCCGATGATGCAGGTCGATGTGCGCCACTTCATTGCCATCGCCAACCAACGACTCCCCTACCATTACACGGTCGATTTTTGCCATCGTGAATCTCCTCTTTACCTTCGGTTTATGAACAGGAGCGGACTTGCCCCCTGAAATTACGCTTTGCAGTACGCCAGTGTAAATCGCCTAGCGCATGTCTTGCAAGTCTGCCAAGAATATAGTCGCGACCGTCATATCGGCCGTCAAGTGCCGGGATTAAGCCCGTGCGCTTTCAGTTCCGCGTCCCAGGCGACGAAGATCCGTGCGCAATGCGCTCGGATCGCGCGACACGCTTTTAACGCAGCGCAAAGCGGCTTTGCGCCACGAAACGTCCTCGCTTTTCACTCGGCCGAATTTTCGCGCAATCAGACTATCTGGCTCGAGCGGCGAGGAGATTGAGAAATAACGCCAGTGGCCGCCCATTCAGGCGAGTTCCCGCGCGCAATCGCGTTGCGCCACGCAGGACAATCCACATTCAAACAATGCGCGATAACCGGTGATGTAAAGCTGTGCGATTTGGTCGTGATTCGCCGCCTCTTGCATCGCTTGAAAAAGCGTCACGCTAGGTGTGTCGGCAATATCGTGTTTCGCCATTGCGCCCATGCCGCCGGGTTTGGCGAGACGAATCGCGCGATAGGCCCATTCGGCATCGTCGATAGTCAATCCTCGAAGTAATTTGTTTAATTGTTGCTCGCAACGTCGAGAAATCACGCAGTCGATTCGGCCGCTTGAATCAACGGCGCGAACAGCAACACAATCCCAAATTGGTGTTGCAGCTCACCACTTTTCGCGTCGCTTCAATGGCAAGATAAATTCGCTCGCCGACACTTAATCCGGGCAACGTGATGGGCTCGGCAATGGCTCGGCACTGGCAAAAAAATCCGCGGCAGTCATGCCGTAGCCCGGCGAATCCATACTGACGTTTCCCGGTTTAAGCGCGTTCACATCCAACTCGCAGGCGCGTCGCACCGCTGCCTGCAATGCGCTCGGATCAAACTTCATCGAACGATCACGCAGTGTATTGCCGATGCGCCGCTCAATCAAATCATCGACCAAACATTGCGCGATGTTGACGTCCGTCACACTTTGCAAACCTTTCCACGCCGGAATTCCATTTACTTCGATCACATAAGCTTGTCCCTCGTGATCGCGCATTAAATCAACACCGGAATAATCCAGACCCAGTGCTTGCGTTGCGCGTTCGGCGAGCTCGGCAGTTCGGCATCGTGCTCGCTCGGCTCGCAACGCGCGCCCTGTGCGACATTGTTAATCCAACTCTTGCCGTGACGCCGCATGGTAGCCACCGCACGGCCGCCGATCACGAAACACCGCCAATCGTGCCAGCCCTTCCTGCGCGCATCGATAAAGCGCTGCAAATAGGCCACGCCCTGATAGGGCGACAAATCGGGCAAGTCCATTCCGGCTGCGAGGCGCTGCAAGCCCTCGCCCTGCGCTCCGAAAAGTGGTTTGAGCACCAACTCGTTTGCGGCGCCGGTTTCCTTGATCAACAGACGTCGCGCGATCGCACTATCTTCGGTTACCCATGTCATCGGCGTTGCGAATGCCTGCGCGATGCAACAAAAAACTCGTCATTGCCTTGTCGACACTTTTTTCGATTGCGCGAGCGTCGTTGTAAACGGGTACGTCAAGCTCACGCAATGCGTGCAGCAAACTTAGCCGTAGCGTGACTTGCTCAAAGGTGCCGGCCGGAATCGCGCGCACAAAAACCCCATCGGGCAAATTTTTTTCGAAGCCAGGAATGACCACTCCGTCGCGACATTCGAGATCGAAATAGCAAGTCGAGAGCGCTACGTAACGCGCTCGCGCACCACGCGCTTTTGCCGCGCGTTTTAGTTCACGGCCATGCCAGCTCGGCGCATCAGTGAAAATTGCAATGTGGAGCAAAGGCGAATAACCTAAAGCGATTATCGCTGGGAAGGTGGCGATGTTCTAAGAGAAGGAACGATCCAACAATTCATCATTCAACTTTCCAGCGCGAAAGCTTTTACCATTCTTCAGCGTCGACACAATAACCTCTGCCGGCGCAAACAACATCGGATCGATTTTATAAAAGTCATAATTGACGTCTTTAAAAATTTGCCCGAATAATTTTCCGTAGTCCCGCGATGCGACGAAGGTAATTTCTCGGCCAGCTGACGTGCGTCGTCATCATTGCAATCGACAAAAAGTTGCACGCGGCCACCAAACAAAATCGCATCATTGGTGCGACCCATACTGGTAATGAAATCACGGGCGGGTGACGGTAACGGCGCCGTCCCGGCGCCATCAATAATCTGCTCGAGTGGAAATCCCAGCGCATGAACTTTATGCAATGCCACTTCCAACACCCGCGCAACGATTTGCACGACGCCCGCTAAACTGCAAGTTGGCGTCAGAATGATGGTCAGTTGATCCGCCGCAACATGGCAATCGTGAATGATTTTCTCAATCACAGGCGATCGGCGGTGCTTTATCGACCTCGAGGACTGAGACAAGTGGATTCGCCAGCGTCGCAATAATCCAATGTCTTCGAACAATTTTTCTTTTTGCGCCAACGCGCGCGCCGGACCGGAGCCAAGCGCACGAAACGCATCCTCGCCTTCACCATGCGACAAGACTCCAACCGGCATACTGGCTGCCAAGGCACGCCAATACTGGGTTTGCGGCATGGACATGCAGCGTCAATGGCCATTTTCCGGAACTCGAATTGAGCAAAACATGACCCAACCCACCCATGCAGATTTCCGCAACACGACGGCCCGCTTCCAGGCCGCCCGGCGCGATAATTCCGGCATCGACTAGCGTCGTGCCGTTCGTCAGGATTTCGCACTTAAGGCGCAGCGATGTTGCATCGCGCTTCAGACTGTCAAGCAGCGGCTGCGTGAGTTGATTAATGCTGGGCCAGGCGTTTTTTGATTGCATTTATTGGGTGGCGTGTTGTTCGATTAGATTCAAAATGTTGTCGCGACGGACGTGAACTAAGGATTTGACTTGTTCGTAATCCGTACCTTCTGCATGCACCATACAAACCGGCATGCGCGCTTGAAAACAGCTGCCGCGCTCGGGAATATCGCTGCACCATGTTGGCCATTGTACGTCACGATTCAATTTCAGCGGCTGCATCGTGTAGACGACCGCGTGTGCGCGCGAAGTTTCGCGATCGAACAATCGTTGCGGCAATTCTCCGTCATCGGCCTTTACATGCCAATGAAATAAACCTTCAGGACAATCGCCATCATAAAGATCCAATGTGCCCGACGGGCGCGGATTTATTTCTATAACGAAATAGTCGTCGCCGCGTAAGATGAAATCCATGCCGTTCAAACCCACTAAGCTCGTGTCGCTGACGATGGCATCGAGATTCCTTTGTATACTCTGCATGGTCGCGCGCGGTAGTCGCGCGTGATTGATCGCGCCGAGATAACAATAGGGCCAATCGCCGAGCGCGACGGTCCACGGCTCATTGAAACCAATGATCAGCGCGCGTTCGCGATCGGCAAGAAAAGATACAGAGTAATTTTTGCCTTCGATAAAACGCTGGTAGTAGTGATTGGCGCTGTCGCTCGAATTTTGCGCTGCACCTGTGACGTGAGCGCCGCCACTACCGCCAATTTTTTTTACCAACCAGCCATCAGTTTGACTAGGTCGCGTTAACGATATTTCCGGATGCGGCACTGCCCATTTTTTAAGCAATGCAAAAAACAGGCGCGGGTCTTTGATCGCGTTAATCGTAGCGATACTATTTCCATACAAGTGCCGATCCTGCGCCAACTCATTCAGCAAAACCGTATCGTCTTCGAAGCCGGATCCATAAACAAGTCCGGGATAGGCATTGCCAGGCGCCAATCTGGATGCGGCTTCCAGCAATGCATGCCCTGAAAAGCGCGCCAGTCCTTGCTCGTGGCCTGACACCTTTTCCGAGCACGTTGCAATTAGTCTTGTATCGAGATCATTGAACAAATCAAGCACGGCGATTTCGTAACCACCGCGTCTGGCTGACGTCGCAAGCATGCGACCGGCAATTGCAGCGATTAAAATGCCCGCCACGTTACACGGTTAACTTACGCGCCGCAGCAAACGCATCGCGAAAATCAATGTAAAGTGGTTTCTCCGCGGCGATCATCGCTTCCAGCAATCCACGTTGCACTTGGTATTTTATGTTGCCGATCGCAAGCGCGCCAATGGCCACCGCCCTACTGGAACCCGTCGGCAGCCGCGCGCCATCGTCCATCATACCCACGCCCTCGACACCGGCCGGCGGTACCGCATTGACATCGGCGGCAACCAGCAAACGCTTTGCGCCCGTCAACTCACTCGCGCTAAGCACTTGAATACCCGCTTTCGCCGCGCCCAGAACAATATCGGCGTCTTTAATCATGTCGAGTTTCGTTTCGATCGCGCTCGCATCACCTGGCTGTGTCGTCGCTCCGTAACGCGCATTTACTACCTCACTAGTCATGCGTGCACGCGTCGCACTGGTGTGGCTGGCGATACGCACGTGCGCACCCGCTTGCGAGGCAAGCACCGCCGCCGCCGCGCCAACGGGGCCGGTGCCACCGAGCACGACAACATTCTTGCCGCTTAAATCGGTTTGATGAATTTTCTTCAGTTGTTTTTCAACACACGCCACCATCGCGGCCGCTGTAGTAAACGCGCCGCTCGGATCGGCGAATACGGACACCTCAAACGGCGGCACCATGGCACGTTTCGCCGTGTCGAGCATATCCGCCGCTAGGCCAATTTCACGGCCGCCGATGAAAATACCGGTACGCTTGGCGCCTTTTGGCCCACGGGAAAAAATCGCGTCTTGCGTCAGCGCGCCGACTTGATCGAGGGAGACATTGCCGTAAGGCATCACGGCGTTAAAACCGGCGTCGTAGGCCATGTTGACGTCGAACGGACTGACGTTCGGTGTTGGTGTGAACATGTGAAGAACATAGGGTTTTTCCATGAATACTTTGCGCTCAAAAAATTAGAGAATGGTCTCCTCCCCTTCAAGGGGAGGATTAAGGCTGGGTAGTCCAGGGCTCTGGGGACGGGGTGGCCTTGGGCCATGGGTGAAGGCGCTGGCACTGCTGGCAACGCCAGCCCGTCCTAGCCTTCGCCTTGAAGGGGAAGGAATGAGATGATGGTTGCGTTTGCGTCGTTGGTACGATTAATCTCAATTCTTGCCGGCGAATTGCGCCCGCGCGCGATAACGAAACGCAAATTGTTGTCGCGCCAGCGCGCTTGCGCTTCACGCTCAAAATCCCGCGCCCGTGATTCCGACTCAAGCATCGCGAATCCAGTCGGCCCCCAAGAGCTCTGCCCGACACACGACACGCCCCGTCCCTCAAGCCACGCCAAGACTTCTGCGACTCGCGAACTTGCAAATCGCCCACCCTGCGCCGGCGCAAAATGATCGCCGACGATGCGCTGCACTTCAGTGATCGCCGGGCCAAATTCCGCCATGGATGCTTCCGCTAATCCGGGCAATACGCGCGTCATTACTAAGCGGCAAAGATGGGCCGACAAGGTCTCCGGAAAACTCGGCAATGTTCGAAATGCCGCAGCTTCTTTCGCGCCGGACAAGCCTTCGAACGCCTCGTCAAAAATCAGCAGCAGACGCCAATGTTCAGGATACGCAATGCGGCTCGTGATGGGCGGTAAGCTCGTGCTCGCGCTATGGCCGCCATCGACCAAAAATCCGCCTTGTGCAAAGGCACCGATGCCGATTCCGGAGCGCGCGCCACGCGCGAGGTTTTGCCGGATATCGAAAGGACTTAAATTCAGATCTAACAAACGCGACACTGCGGTACCAACCGCAAGCGCGAGTTGCGTACCCGAACCCAGGCCACAGTGCGGCGGAATCGCTTCTTCAACTTGAACACACACGTCATCCGGCACTGCAATGTTGGAACGCAATGCATGTAGAAGCTGCGCTGCTTTATGTCGCGATGGGGAATCTGGCTGTTTGGTGCGCCCGCGCCATGCGCAGACTCGCGTATGCGGCGAATCCAACGCGAGACCAAGGCTGCCGAAGCGCCGGCCAGTAGGTGGATTCAAATCAACAAATCCCAAATGCAGCCGCGCCGGGGCAATCACCGTAACGCTATCGGAAACTTTCATCGCACCTAAATTTGGAAATCACGCGTTACTATATCAAATGTTGCGCGTAGACTCGATAGCAATTGTGGCAATAGCCTGGAAGGTCCATGGATATTGCGTCGTGGCGCGGGCATTGCCGTCAGGCAATATCCATGCGCCTCCTGGCAGCACTTAGCCCGCAATCTCGAAGTCTGCTACCATCGTCGGACATGGATTCAAAATTCCGCATGCAACCATTTGCACAAAATTTAAGCAACGTGACCTGCCCGTTTTGCGGCTTAGCGTGCGACGATTTGACGTTGGCAAAATCTGCTTTGGGCCTTAGCGTGATGAAAAACGGCTGCGCGATTGCAGCGACTTCGTTCCGCGAACTTGGCAGTAGCGATGCCCTGAAAGCCGCGCCACGCTTATCAGGTAGAGCAACCACACTTAACCATGCAATCGCCGCCGCAGCAAACATTCTCGCCGATGCGAAAGCCCCGCTGATTACCGGCTTTGGTACTGACGTCGGCGGGGCGCGCGCGACCTTGGCGCTAGCCGATCGCATCGGTGCCGTGGTCGATCACATGAACATGCCGGCAAAATTGCACAATTTATTGACTTTGCAAAATGGCGGTTGGATTACCACCACATTGGCCGAAGTCAAAAATCGTGCGGATTTTATATTGTTTATCGGCGCCGGCGTGCTTCAGCGATTTCCGCGTTTTCTCGAACGCGTGGTTTGGCCAAAGGATGCCATGTTTGTCGATCCCGGCAGCACGAGAAAAATCGTTTTCCTCGGCGACATAGAAAATCTAAGTGTCACGTCCTCATTCCCCATCACGCGCCTGCATTGCGAGAACTCGGCGCTGCCGAGAATTGTTCCTGCGCTGCGCGCACTAGTCAACGGACAGCCGTTGGGCGCGACGCAATTCGCGCCTTCTGATCAACAATGCTTGCAGGCACTAGCGCAACAGATGCGTCAGGCGCGCTACGGCGTTATTGTTTGGGTGGCGCCAGACTTTGATTTTCCGCACGGCGAATTGACTATTCAAACGATCGCCGAAATGATTAAAGATTTGAATCGAACAACACGCTTCGCCGGATTGCCGCTAGGTGGAAGCGACGGCGACTTTTCGGCGAACGGCACGCAAACCTGGCAGACAGGATTTCCGATGCGCTCGCGCTACGCTAAAAACGGCCTCGACTACGATCCGCATCGTCATAGCAGCGATGCGCTCATTGCAGCAAATGAAATCGACGCGCTACTGTGGATTTCAAGCTTTAACGGTAGCCGCACGGCGCCGCACACCGATATTCCGAGCATCGTGCTTGGAACGCCAAATATGAAATTCAAGCGCGAACCCGACGTTTTCATTCCGATCGCAACTCCGGGAATCCATCACGCAGGCCACTTCATCCGCGCCGACAAAGTAGTTGTCATGCGCCTCAATCAATTGATTGAAAATAATCTCCCGAGCGTCGCAGTGATTGCGCATCGAATTCTTACCGCGATGCCATCAAGATAGATAAAGAAGTCATTTCGTGTTCGAATTCATGGTGCTGGAAAGTATGCGAAGGGATCGGCCAATTTCCGTCTGATACGGTGCAAAAGGACGTGGTCAGTCGGCAGCGATTGCGGACATACAATTTGCCTTTGAAAGGCGCCACAAAGCCGCCGTCCAGATAAATTACCGAGATCGCTTGCCGACATTCGAACGTGAGGATACGCTGTCAAAACATTTCGTTTTCAATCGGCTCACAATAAGTTCCCATTCACCAGGCCAAGGAGGCCAAAATGGAAACTCGTGATCAAACCCAAAGCGTCGTACGTCCGCGCGTTTCGTGGAATAAAGGCAAGCTCATCGGTCAAAAGGCACCGCTTAAGCTCAAGGAGATTTACGCCATCCGCATCCGATTACAGTTGGAGAAACGCGTCCGCGAACTGGCGTTGTTCAATCTTGCCATCGACAGTAAGCTGCGCGGCTGCGATCTGGTCAAACTTCGTGTTTGTGACGTTATGCAGAGCAATCGGATGATGTCGCGAACCATGGTGATGCAGCAAAAGACCCATCGACCCGTACAGTTCGAATTAACTGAGCAAACCCGCGAAACGGTTGGCGCATGGATTAATCAAGCACAGCTAAAATCCGATCAATGCCTGTTTCCCAGCCGCGTCCTTGCGTCGGAGCATATTTCGACGCGACAATATGAACGCTTGCTTAAAGACTGGGTAGCATCGATTGGTTTGGATCCTGCGGCGTACGGCACCCATACGATGCGGAGAACAAAAGCCACACTGATCTACCGACGAACGAAAAATCTGCGCGCGGTTCAACTCTTGTTAGGTCATACCAAGCTGGAAAGCACCGTGCGATATCTTGGCATCGAAGTCGACGATGCATTAGAGATTTCGGAGCAAACCGAAATTTAATTAACCAATCAATTGGCGGCGCCCGATGCAAATCGGTTGCCGCCTTCTTCAATCGTTTCGGCCTTTTTCTGAAGCTCGACTTGCGGCCGCTGAAGAACCAACTTACACGACCGTCGGCTTGCTTTTCTGTACTTTATGTAGTACAGTTTATTTGAAGGACATGCATGCCGCTAAAACTGCCACATACGCCGCTTTCGTTTTACCGCTCGTCATCTGGCCGTGAGCCGGTGCGCGAGTGGTTAAAGGCGTTGTCGACTGCAGATAGACGAGCGGTAGGGTTGGATTTGATGCGCGTGCAGTTTCGATGGCCGGTAGGCATGCCATTATGCCGCCCGTTAGGCGACGGACTTTGGGAAGTGCGCTCGACTTTGCCAAGTAAGCGCATCGCGCGTGTCATTTTCTGTTTCGCGGAGGAAGTATTGGTCGCGCTTCACGCGTTTATCAAGAAAACGCAGAAAACACCGGTGGCAGACCATGCTATAGCTCGAGAACGTATGAAGGAGATTTTGCAATGACCAAACGTAAGTCGAAAAATCCGCACGTCGGATCAAGCCTGGACGATTTCATGAAGGAAGAAGGATTCTTTGAAGAAGCTAGTACGCAGGCGATCAAGGAGGTTATCGCCTGGCAACTCGCCGAAGAAATGAAGGAAAAGGGCATTACCAAAGTACGTATGGCCGAGATGATGAAAACCAGCCGCAATCAGCTCGATCGCGTCCTCAATCCAACCGATGGCAACGTCACACTGGAAACGCTGCAGAGAGCTGCTCAGGTTTTAGGTCGGAAGGTTCATTTGGAGCTTGTGTAAAGTACCTCGATCGGAAAATTTTGCTGCGGTTGGCAATTTCTAGGGAAAAAAGATGAATTTACAGTTTTTTCCAATCTGAAAAACGCCCGAATATTAGAGGTCGACCCCTTGCCGCCATTCGACGAGGACGGCTTTCGGGAAGTTCAATTTGGCGCTTTACGTTTAAGCGCGGCTGAAGGCACCAGGTGCCACAGCTGGCTGGCGAACGTCTGATGGAGCGAATGATTAGAGGGGGAGTTCAGTACGGCAGAAGACATAGTCGGCCGAGTTCGCTGGACGGTAATCATGATGATAGCGAATGAGTTCCTTACGGAGCTCGCTGAACCCGACTTCGGGTTCTCCCGCAGCGTTGTCAGGGTCAACATAGCGGCTCAGGTGTGCCTCGCACTCGGCGGCCTCCAGCTTAGTGATATGAGCCTCAGGGTCGCCCTCGTACTCGCAAGGGCCTGCGTCGGCCCAATCGCCGGCGTCTGAAACGCGCTTGATATAGACGTGAACATCGAGCTTGAAGCGGGCCTTGGCCGCAATTGCAAGCAAACAAATGCCTTCGACCAGTGTTGGGGTGTCGGACTCGTGTACCTGCTTGGCAACTTTCGCAGCATCGATGTGCGCCACATACGAACCACATTCCGTAGGGACGAATTCGTCAACGTGAACGACAGGCCAGCCGCACAATTTGTGAAGTTCTTTGGCAGTACTTGATTTCCCACAGCCGTCGTAACCATCCAGACCGAACACGCGTGCTCCTGCTGTTGCGTGATCTTTGAGCAGGTCTGCGAGATCCTCTAACGACTTAATCACATAGGCGCTCGGGATTTAACGCATGAGCTAAGCGGCAGCATCCCGCGGCTGTCAAGCTAGTTGTCATTCAGGTGGCCGTCGCACAGGAAACCCTGAGCGATGCCGATGAGGGCGCCAACAGAGCGATTGAGTTCGTTGCGAAAGGCTGCGCCTTGACGACTGAAGAACGAGTTCATCGGAGGTTCCTTCTGAGGTCTAACGTTTGACATGAGGGGCGGCATGCCGGGCTAACTGAGCAACCATACGATGATTGAGACGATCCCCACAAACCCTAGGGCACCGAGCACGAAGATCAGTCTGGATCGAATACTAACTATGTCCGTCCTCGTGATTGCCCTTCGCGATAAATGCATCGACTGCATTTTCGGCATCTAGGTTCACAACCCGACGTTCCATCTCCAGAAACCAGGGGTGCGGGACAGCAGCGTGTAGGTTGTGTAGGCGCGCAGCATAGACATAGCACGCGACATATAGCTTGTAGTACCGATGAACAAGTTTGTATGACACGAAGGCGACGACCACCAAAAGGGCGAGAAAGATAGCGGCCGCTATGGCTGCAATTCGCAGAGTCTGCTCTTCAGGTTTCTTGTCGAGGACAAAGGCGGCAATTGCAAGAACCGCCGTTAGCGAGGTGATCATCAGGGTGAGGCTGTACTTCGTATGCTCGAAGAACAGCTCAAGGGTCTTGATCATGTTCTGGCGGGAAAAGTCGAGATTCTCTTCGTGATCGAGGCTTCGGTCGGTGGTCATGATGAATTTGCGTGACGCCTAACGTGGAAATAAGCGGCGCGCGCAGCGCGTCCGATGCATTGCAGGGTTAGGTTTCACATGCCACACCAGCGGACAGCCTAACCTCACTGAAACGCATGTAGTCGAGATCGCCCGCAGACTCAAGGACACCTGCTTCAACAAGCTTACGTATACGCTTGGAATAGAAAACATCCGGTAGACCTGCGATTCTCGTTTCTGATTCAGCCATCGTAAGCGCGACCAACATAGCGACCTTTCGCCAATATACATTGGCATGAGAAAGCAACGTCTTGTCGATTGTTTGGACGAATTCTTCGCTTAGTGAATTGGCGATCGCTTCTTGCTGAGGCGTCAACGGCGCGTCGGGTTCTTCTTTTTCATTCGTCATTGAAACGTCCCATCCAGTGAAACCTAACAGTGATTATGCGGACGCCGACGCCCGGAATATGAATTGATATTGCTGACACCCATCGACGAACCCTAAGCGATTGATTTTCTATTATTTTGCCATTCCCGCGTCCGTATAACAACTCCAATATTGGGGGCGCATTTGTTCTGCTGCGGCGATCGAATATGCTGGTGATGTTCCCTGAAAGGAGTGACCGTTATCGGGTGAGCCCGTTCGATACGCTTGATACTTGAACGCACTTCGTCGTGACGCCTACGACCGCTTTGTGGCGATGAATTTTCGGGGCGCTGCGTCGGCTTTTGGCCGCCGATGTTGTTGAAAAAAGCGCGAATTATTTTGAATGACGCGAAGAATTTTGTTGCGTGATGAAGTGATGATTAGAATTTCTCACTCTTTTGAGCGATTTGTTTTTTCTTGTTCTGGTGTTTCGTTGTTTCTTTCTTTTTTAAGTCGCTATCGGTGCCGAATTAGGCGGCGCTTGAGCAAACCAGATTGCTAATCGCCTCAGATTTTGTGCCGTTGCCGCCAGGAGAAACTCATCTTGCGCACCGTTGGGACCGCGTAACCGAAGTCGATTGAAGTTCAGTATCTTCTTCAGATGAGCAAATAACATTTCCACTTTCTTTCGATCATTTCTTGATTGCTTGTATTCCGGTGTTTTGGCAATGGCCCTAGCCACATCCCGCGCCGATTCATGGACGCTGCGTGTCACCGTGCGAGATGGCGTGTTCGGACAGCAACTCGCTTTGATTGGACAGGCCGCACAGTCGGATCGGCTCGCACGATATTTGATGGTGTTGTCCTTGGTGATATGGGTGCGCTGCTTTTTGAATGGACGCCAATCGCTGCGTAACGGTTTGCCTTGAGGACAACGATATTCGCCCGCCTCTGGATTCCATTGGAAGTCCTTGCTGGTCAAGGTGTCGTCGTCACGTTCGGATTTATCCCAGACCGGAATGTGCGGCGCGATCTGCTTCTCATTGACCATCCAGTTCAGCATCGGCCCGGTTCCGTAAGCCGTATCGCCCACAAGTCGATCGGGTTTGATATCAAACGTCGCTTCGACGCGGTCAATCATGATTTTAGCGGCGTCGCGTTCATTGCTCACCGTCGAGCCGCAAGCTTGCACATCCATAATGACACCAGCATGCAGATCGATTAGATAATTGGTCGAATAGCTGAAGAACGCTGGGCCGTCCGCGGCTGTCCAGCGCGCGCACGGATCGGTCAGCGAAACAGACTTCGGTACGGTTGCAATTGGATTCTCTTGATCGACGCCATCGAGATATTCTTGAACGGCGCGGGTACAACGTTTCGGATCATGCCAGTTCACCGAATCTAGCTCATTGCCCGGTATCGCCGTTTGGCGACTGACATCGGCTTTCACCAAACTAGCGTCCACGGCAAAACCTTCGCCTTTGACCAAGCCTTCTGCTCATGCAACGTCGCACGCTATTCTCAAACAGGTGGCGAAGTAGTTCGCCATCGCGAAAACGACCGTGGCGGTTCTTGGAGAAGCTGGAGTGATCGGGTACCGAACCGTCTAGTCCTAAGCGACAAAACCAGCGATACGCTAAATTCAAATGCACTTCTTCGCACAGCCGCCGTTCGGATCGAATACCAAAACAATAGCCGACCATGAGCATGCGAATCATCAACGCGGGATCAATCGAGGGTCGACCGACTTCACTATAAAACGGTGCGAGTTGCTGGTGGATATCGCTCAGATCGAGAAAGCGATCAATGTTACGCAGAAGGTGATCAGGCGAAATGTGTTGATCGAGATTGAAGCTATAAAACAACGGCGCTTGGTCACCGCTTTGTCGTCCCATCATCGCAACTTCTCCCCTTTATTCTCCTATGAAACTAAGACATTTCTCATGCGAATTCGTTCTCGAAATTCAGCGCGAAATTTAATTCTTTTTTCAACAACATCGGCCGGCAATGATTGCGATGAACGTCGGCACTGAATAATTTTTCGAAACGCCGCAGACTTGACGTTCGCGAACGTCGACAAAAAAATCGGCGTGTGTCGGCTTAGTGCG
>CAWJAF010000015.1:0-303634 GCA_963840785.1 uncultured Pseudomonadota bacterium
CTCCAGGCTCTTTATCGCGCCGACCGACCGAACGATAAGTGCCTCTTCGCCAACAGTCAATCGTCCCGCACCATCGTTATGATTGCTCCCTTCGATTGCAATGCGAATATCATCGATGGTAATGTTCGCTGCGGCAAGAGCGGCAGTGTTTGGTTTTACTTCGTAGGTTTCGACAAAACCACCAAGCGCATTGACGTCGGCCACGCCCGGCACCGTGCGCAGCGCCGGGCGGATCACCCAATCGAGCAGGCGTCGTTTTTCGGTCAAACTCGCGGGGCCCTCGATCGTGAACATGTACATGTCCGACAGTGGGGTCGAGATAGGCGCCATTCCACTTCAACCGTTGCGGGCAGATCGCCAGAGACATTCGCCAACCGCTCAGCAACTTGGCTGCGCGCCCAATAAATGTCGGTCCCATCTTTGAAATCGATGGTGATGTCGGCGATTGAATATTTGGCAACCGATCGCAACGTCGCTTGGTCCGGGATTCCCAACATTTCCATTTCAATCGGCGTGATGACCCGGCTTTCGACTTCCTCGGGCGTCATCCCCGGGGCTTTGAGAATGATTTTGACCTGGGTTGAGCTAATGTCGGGAAAGGCATCGATTGGCAGGTTGATGAAGGACCAGATTCCAAGCCCCGGCCAAAGCAATTGCCAAGCCAAGTACGCTCATGCGTAGAGCGAGTGCTTTTTCCACCAACTGACGCAACATGGATTATTTCCCGGCCAGCATGACTTTGAGTTCGCTTGATCCCAGAAACCGCGACCTTTTTCCAGCCGCCAATCCTTCCGAAATGACCACATAACCCTGCCCGCGCGAGACAACAGTGACCTCGCGATTGGTGACGGTATCGCCGCTAAAGACGAAGGTCACATCCTTCCCGTCCGTTAGAAATACAGCCAGAGCCGGTAAGCGAATGCCAGTTTGCGTGCCATCGCCTTTGATAATCGCAGTGACATTTTTACCCGCAATGAGCGTCGGTGCAGGGCCAACACGTGCTTTTGCAAAGATCGAGCGCGTGGTAGCGTCCAGAGAAGCCCCGACTGAAACGATCGTGCCGCCAATCACGACATCGTTGGTGGCTGCTACCGCAATCTCGATTGCCATACCCGGGCGAACGCTACCGGCCAGGCGCTCAGGAACTTGCAGGTCAAGCATGTAGGTTGTACGTCACTTCAATAAGCAAAATCGGGGTGTGGCTTCCGTCGGCAAGCCTGTTTGCACATTCACTTTTGCCAGCCGCCCGGCAATGGGTGCACGCAGTGTGATCAGACCATCGGCACTAGCTCCGGCTTGCGCCAATATTCGCTGGTTCTCGGCGACATCGGTGCCGGCTTGCGCCAGATTACACGACACCTCGTCGCCTGCGGCCCTCGAGATAAAGCCTTTGCGGACAAGTAGTTCAGTGCGTGCCGCCTGCGCCTGCGCCAGACCCAAACGTGACCGAGCACGCGCAAGGTCTGCACCTATTTGCACGGGCTCACGGCTTTTCGAGTACGCAGAGTGGCTGGCCACGAGACACCGCTTGACCCGCAACAACATAGAGTTGGGTGATAGAGCCGGTAAACGGTGCCGTTACAGCAACGCTTGCCTCAGGCGGTAATGTGACTGTCGCGGGAACTGACCCCATTGGAACCGAAGTTGCGACTTCTGCGAAAACGGTTTCGATTCCAAGCCGACGTATTTGGTTTTCCGTCATTTTACCTGGCCGCGGGCTATCGGCGCCGCTCGCTTCGGCGGTTTCCACACGGTCGTTCCCCGCCAAGAAATAATCGCCAAGGCGAACGAGTGTCAGACAAAGTGTTGTGGCGGTAATAGTCAGGTTTCTGTTTCGCATAGCCGCCACTCTAATCGACAAAGCTGACGGCTTCCTGACAGGTATAAGGTTAAGAGTTTTCGGAAACCTCAGAGTCAACTCGCGGGCATACGGATCGCTGGTGAGTTCCCCGCCATGCGCCGCCATGATGCGCGCGACGATAGCCAGGCCCAGCCCGGCACCGTCTGGATTGGCATTGTCGGATCGCCTGTTGCGTTTGATCAGTTCATTGAGCCGCATACGCGTCAGACCTTCGCCACCATCACGCACGTGGATGCACGCGTCTAACGTGACGCGAATCAGAATCGTTCCACCGACCGGTGTAACTCTATTGCCATTTTCAACAAGATTACGAAGGGCTGCTGCTATTGCTTCGCGGCGTCCGAGCACGGTTACCTCCAAATCTTCACCTTCCAAAGCAATCGTTCGACCTGATCGGATAATTGCGGGTCCAAAAGGCTGATCGTCGGCACACACGTCTGACAGAATGACCCGTTCAACGCGAAGATGCGTTGCGTCCTCCGCGTCCATCTGCGCAAGCAGCATCAACTGATCGATCAACCGCTTCATTGATGCGACATCGGATTTCAATCGCGCGGCGTCTGCGTGATCTATCTGGTCAAGTTCGAGTGACAACGCCGCCAGCGGCGTCCTGAGTTCATGCGCGACGTCAGCGGCAAAAGCCTCATGTTGCGCCGCCGAACGGTCGAGCCGTTGAAGCAACTTGTTGATGCATTGGTGAACGGCATAGCTTCGTCGGGCATCTCCGTTGTGTCGATTCTGAACGATCTGGATCCTTCCTCAGCGGCTTCAATTCGCTCTGCCGCGAGCCGCAACGGCAAAAAAGCCTTTCGTATGACCCAAAGTCCCGCCAACGCCATCGGAACCAGCAACACTAGCACTGGCATAGCGACATGTTCCAGCATCTCACGCAGAGCCGCGGCAAATGCTTCGGGTGTCGAGAGGCTGGCAAAGGTGAATTGATATTCAATCACTACAGTGACGAGCAACAACATCGTACCGACCAACCCAACGAAAGATAGGCCCAGCACCAGTCTTTTGAAGACGGAAGGCCAACGCTTCATTGATTAGCTTCCTGCAATAAATAGCCCACGCCCCGAATGGTCACGAGTTGGACGCGGGGAATGTCGACATCGAGTTTTCGACGCAATCGCGAGATAATTGCCTCGACAGCATTTGGCGTAACCGGTTCATTGAAGCTATAGAGCGTTTCTTCTATGACGTGTCGTTGCACCACCATGCCCAACCGGCGCATCAATAGTTCGAGCAAATCGCCCTCTTTGCGAGTTAGGTCGATAGAACGACCTGCAATCGTGGCATTGCGGCCAGCCGTATCAAAACGTAGCGCGCCAGCCTCCAAAATTTTGAGTGCGCGTGGCCCCGGTCGGCGAAGTAGCGCGCGCAATCGAGCCGCGATTTCATCAGATAAACGGGTTCACGACATAGTCATCAGCGCCTGCATCGAGTCCCTCAATGCGATCCTCAAGTGATCCGCGACTGTCAGAATGAGTGCTGGGATCAATTGGCGACAACGGCGCTGACCGCTGAGCCAAACCCCGCCATCACCGTCGGGTAAACCCAGATCAAGGATTAAAGCATCATAAGTCGCGTTGCGAAGCGCAGACTCGGCCTCAGCGATGCATCCTGCGCTATCGCAGACAAAACCCCCGCGCTTGCAAACCCTCTGCCATCAGTTCTAATAGACTATGTTGTCTTCAACTACAAGTATGCGCATGCAAAATGTTTCCAACGCGGATTCGAAATTTGATCGTCTCAATCATTGCAACGCCGATTTCAGCCTCAGAAATTGCGAGGCCTATCTAAAGACCTTCGTACTTCTTCAATTTGTATCGAAAGAGTTGATGCGTGACCGTAGCGTGACGCGGCAGACGCCCTATAAGGCATCAATCATGACTGAAATCAACATCCAAATCACATAATCAACCACGCTGAATTCGGCGTGAGCTATGACTTTGACCGGGTAAAATCACAATCGATGCGATTAATTTTGAACGGCTGCTTGTCGCATTTTTAATGTCGAGTAACAGGAACGGGCGATGTCGGGTTATGGCCGAGTAGCGGACGCGCCGCGCCGAGATTGATGAGCGGCCCAGCGGGATTGCTGCGACCGGCGCGCTAAAAATCTGGCCACTCGTAAGCAGGACTTATCAATTTCAGCGCGCAATTTGAATTGCATTTCGGCCACTGAAAACAATCGTCGCCCATGAAATTCATAATTCTCCTCGGAAAAAATTCTGCGACATCGCCCTGCCGACCCATCTGTGCTCACTCGTCACGAGGTGTTGGAACAAGGGCATCGGCTACCCCGCCCTATTTCATTGAAGGGAAGTCGGTTCCCGCATCGCGACCTTCTGCCACGTCCGGGCATTTCGCGTCCCTTCTATTTCAAGGAGAGTTCCACAACACCCGAATCGGCCTTTGCGGCGCATTTCCATTGGGTATTCCATTGTGTCATCCCGGAATCGCAGTTGTCGGGCGTGCTTGCCCGGCGGTAGCAGAGCTTCTCTGGTTTGGTGATCGCCCAACCCATTGCGACGTCGTTGTAGGTTTCAACGCTCCCGTTCGGGGCATCGGAACCTGAAGTAATTTCCACACGGCAAATCATTTCGATGGTGTCGGACACCAGCTTGACCTCGCCGGCTGCGGCCGGCGCCATAGCGCCCAGAGCCAACATGCAAGCGAAAATATCGGGAAACCATTTGGTGTGCGTCAGCATGGCAACAACCTTCGTGTGTTCATAGATAGTAATATTTTCGCTAGCGCCGCTTAAAATCACGCAGTACCGGATTGACCCGATCTAAGTCTGCCTGAACTTGTTTGCGGCTTCGCTCATAGACAATCTCGCGCCCCATCGCGCGGCCCGTGTAGGCGAGTTCGCTACGCGTCGGGAGCAATTCACAGCGCACGCTATGTTTGCCTTCGCCGAGAACGACCTCAATGCGAGAGGCTTGCTTGCTGAGAATCACGACCTCAAGGAAAGCGCCGGTGTCGGTGACACGAACTTTAATTTTTTCTTCTTGCATGAGAATGGCCGCCCCGGTTAGTTGAATCTATTTGCCCGCTGGACAATACTACGCCGTTTAATGCATTGAGCACATAACAAAACAACGGGTTTGACGTAGCAACAATTGGAGAACTCGATGTGCCTAACGCGGACGTTTGCTCGTTCGCCTCGCAAGTTGTTTTGACACAACCGCGTCAGCACCCGCCTCGCAAGAACGATCGACCAGATCTTCGAGCCAACTTAGCACTTTGCTCTGCGCTCAAAACTCGACTATGATCCTGCAGATAAATCTCGGATTATGCCCGCTGCAGAAATGATCACAATACTATCCTCAGGAGGAAGCGGCATGGCAAACAATCAGTCAGACGAATCGCGAATCATCGCGGAAGACATCAAAACATTACACGGCATGGGTTATGCGCAAGAGTTGGCGCGCAGCATGAAGTCATTTTCCAATTTCGCAATTTCATTTTCCATCATTTGCATTCTCTCCGGCGGTATCAATTCGCTCGGGCCAAGCCATTAGCGGCGCGGGCGGCGGCGCGATTGGCATCGGCTGGCCAATCGGCTGCTTGATTTCCCTCGTATTCGCATCGGGTCTGGCGCAAATTTCTTCGGCCTATCCGACTGCGGGCGGGTCTGTATCACTGGGGCTCGATTCTCGGCAATGTTGGCGTCGGCTGGGTTTCCGCGTGGCTGAATTTAATCGGTCTCGTCACGGTGCTCGGCGCAATCAATGTCGGCACCTATAGCTTTTTTCTAGGCGCGTTCGGACCGAGCTTGGGGATCACCGATACGTTTACGACCAAAATGATTTTCATGGTACTCATCACCGGCACCCAAGCCCTATTCAATCATCTGGGCATACGCCTAACCACGAAGCTTACCGATTTGAGCGGCTATTTGATTATCGGCGGCGCGGTGTTAATGTTCTTTCTATTTATGGCTTACGCCAAAGAATGGGATTTCTCGCGCCTGTGGACATTCACCAACAATAGCGGCTTACCCGAGGATGCCGCGGTATGGCCAAAAACCGAAAGCATGATATTCGTCTTCTTGCTCGGGCTGTTGCTGCCGATTTACACCATCACCGGCTACGATGCCTCGGCCCACACCTCGGAAGAAACCGTCGATGCCTCGCGCTCCGTGCCCAAAGCATGGTCAATTCGGTGATCTGGTCGGCGATATTCGGCTGACTAATGTTGTGCGCATTCGTGCTTGCGATACCGGATATGGGTGAAGGCGCGAAACAGGGATGGGAATATTTTTCTGGACCTCCGATCAAGTGCTACCGCCAGCTTGGAAGCAAATTCTTTATTCGTTATTGTTATTTCGCAATATCTGTGCGGCTTGGCGACAGTGACGTCGGCCTCGCGGATGATTTTCGCGTTCTCCCGCGATGGCGGATTGCCAGGTCCCGGCACATTGCGCACAGTGAGCCCGAAATATCGTACACCGGTCGCGGCAATTTGGGTGTCGGCCGATATTGGCCGTGTTGTTTACCAGCTACGCAGAGTGGTACGCGGTGATCGTTTCGGTAACGGTCATTTTCTTATTTTTGTCCTTTACCGTACCGATCTTTTTGGTTTGCTTGCTCACGGAAAAACGTGGACAAAGATGGGTCCCTGGGACATGGGACCCAAATACAAATTGGTCGCAATACTTTGCATACTGGCAATGATTTTGATTTTGTCATCGGCGTGCAACCGCCGTCCGATAAAGCCCTGAAGATCACTATCGCCTTTTTCATCCTCACTGCGATCGTCTGGTTCGGCTTTGAACGTCGCCGTTTTAAGGGCCCTCCGCAAGGCGTGATGATTCAGCAACGCGCAAAAGAAATCGAAAAGCCGAACGCGCGGTCGGCGAGAAGTAACGTAAATATGCCGGGGCGTCTGCAAGGTAAAACCGCGCTTGATTTCCGGCGGCGCGGGCGGTTGCGGCGCCGCGGCTTCGCTGTTGTTTGCTAAAGAAGGTGCCCGCATTGTCATCGTCGATAAACAAGACGGCCGCGCGCTGGTGAAGCAGATCGACGCCGTGGGTGGGGAGGCGATGTACGCCGCCTGTGACGTTTCGAAAGCGGACCAAGTCAACGCGGCGGTGAAAGCCGCGACCGATCACTTTGGCGCGATCAACGTGTTGTTCAATCACGCCGGTACCATCGTGGTGAAGCCGTTCTTGGAAACCACCGAGCAAGAATGGGATTGGCTCATGGCGGTCAACGTTAAAAGCATGTTCCTGATGACTAAGGCAGTGTTGCCGTCGATGCTGGCGGCGGGCGGCGGCGCGATTGTTTGCACATCGTCAATTTCTGCGGTCGCCGCGACGCCGATGGAAGTGTTGTACGACACCACGAAAGGCGCAGTACATATGTTCGCGCGCGCGATCGCTGTGGAGTATCGCGATCGCGGTATTCGCTGTAACGCCGTATGTCCCGGCTTTATTCGTACGCCCCACGGTATGCACGAAGTTGACGCGCTGACCAAGCTCGGCGTCGATGCTTCGGAAGCGGCGATGAAGGCGATGCAAGGCCGTATGTGCGAGCCGGAAGAAGTGGCGAAAGCCGCGCTGTTCCTCGCGAGCGACGATGCGAGTTTTGTGAATGGCGCGCACTTATTCGTGGACAATGCATTCACGGCGATTTAACCCAATGTCATCTTATATAACTCACATGTCATCCTGAGCGCAACGCGAAGGATCTGCTTTGGTATTTTAAAGCACCGCAAAAAAGCAGATCCTTCGCGTTGCTCAGGATGACATATTCTAAACTTATTGGTATTCTATGAAAGCCAACAAATCCCCGAACAACATCATCGACGCCATTAAAAAATCCGATATCGCTACGGGTCAAAGTCGCCGTCGCCGACATCGACGGCGTGCTGCGCGGAAAGTACATCCACAAAGATAAATTCATCTCGGCCATCGACGGTGGCTTCGGTTTTTGCAACGTCGTGCTCGGCTGGGATTCAACGATGTCACTTACGACAATACCAAATGTACCGGCTGGCACACGGGATTTCCTGATGCGATGGTCAAGCTCGATCTGAAACCCATCGCAAAATTCCTTGGGACGACAACGTGCCGTTTTTTCCTCGGCGATTTCATCGACGGCAAAGGCGATCCGCTCGGCGAATGCCCGCGCCAAACCTTAAAGCGCGTGTTAAAAAAAGCGGAAAAGATGGGCGTCTTAGCGCTGTGCGGGATGGAATACGAATGGTTTAATTTTCGCGAAACGCCGCAAAGCTTTGCCGAGAAACACTACACCCATCCGGAGCCGATTTCGCCCGGTATGTTCGGCTATTCGCTGATTCGCATGGGGCAAAATCAGCCGTTTTTTAAAGCGCTGATGGAAGAGATGCCGAAGTTCGGCATCCCGATAGAGGGCTTACATACGGAGACGGGCCCGGCGTGTTCGAAGCCGCGATACTCTATTCTGAAGCGCTGGAAGCGGCGGACCGCGCGATTCTATTCAAGCAAGCCGCGAAGGAAATCGGCATGCGCTTCGGCATTATGCCGAGCTTCATGGCGAAATGGTCGCAGCAATATCCCGGCTGTAGTGGGCACATTCATCAGAGCCTGTCGGACGGCAAGAAAAATTTATTTTACGACGCGCAAAGACAAGCACGGCATGAGCGCGATGTTTAAAAGTTATCTTGCCGGCCAACTGAAAGTATTGCCGGAATTGATGCCGATATATGCGCCGACGATAAATAGTTACAAGCGCCTAGTCGATGGCTTTTGGGCACCGGTCAAGCCCACCTGGGGCGTGGACAATCGCACCGCTTCGTTCCGCGTTATTTCCGGTTCGCCAAAATCAACACGATTGGAAACACGCTGCCCCGGTGCCGACGTCAATGCTTATCTCGCGATGGCCGCGTGCCTCGCGGCGGGGCTTGCACGGCGTCGAAAAAAATCTTAAATTAACCACGGCGCCCATCGAAGGTGAAAATCGCGGCGCCGAGAATATCGCGCGTTTACCGCGAACATTAGAACAATCCACGGCGGTGTTTAAACAATCTAAGCTTGCACGCGAATTTTTCGGCGACGCATTTGTCGAACACTTTATTGCCACCCGCGAATGGGAATGGCGACAGTTTCAAGATGCCGTGACCGATTGGGAATTTAAGCGCTACTTTGAAATAATCTAAGGCATCCGCCAGAACCCGCATGGATACTGGCTCGCAGCGATGCATTGCCTGAGAGGCAGGCAGGTATTGGCTCTTAGGGCATTCTGGTGAGAAATATTCCGCTTCAATATCTCACCTGACGCCTTTACAATCAAAGCTGCACGCTGCATATTTTTACCTCATCGGCAAAATCTATCCTCATGACGATTTCAAAATTTAACTTCCCAACGCCGATTCACTTTGGTCCAGGCGCAAGCAAACAGGTTGCTGAGCATCTAATCGCGCTTGGATTAAAGCGCCCGTTAATCGTGACCGACAAAGGCATCGAACCGTTGCCATTGTTGGCGCAGTTCAAAGCCAGCCTGCACGGCCTGGAAGTGGGCGTATTTACTGGGGTTCAGGGCAATCCGGTCGCGAGCCAAGTGATGGCGGGAGCGGCTGCTTATCGCGCCCATGACGCGGATTGCGTGATTGGCCTCGGTGGCGGCGCAGCGCTGGATGTGGCGAAGGTTGTTGGTTTGCTCGCGACACACCCGGGCGACGTTATCGAATATGCGTGGGATCATCCGAATGTGCGTCCGATCGAAAACGAATTGCCCTATTTCGTCGCATTGCCGACGACCTCCGGCACCGGCAGTGAAGTTGGACGTTCCAGCGTGATTTCCGAGGATGCATCGCACATCAAGCGCGTAATTTTCTCGCCAAAGATTCTGGCGAAAGCGGTATTCGCCGATCCGGCACTGACGCTCGATTTGCCGCCAAAAGTGACGGCGGCGACGGGCATGGACGCCCTCACTCACAACGTCGAATCCTATCTTTCGCCTGCGTATCATCCGATCTGCGACGGTATCGCACTGGAGGGCGTACGTATCGCGGCACGCGCGCTACCGATCGCCTTCCGTGACGGGAAAAATATCCAAGCGCGCAGCGACATGATGATGGCTTCGATGATGGGCGCCATCGCCTTCCAAAAAGATTTGGGCGCGACCCATTCTTGCGCCCATGCGCTGGGCACGGTCGCCGACATGCATCATGGTTTGGCCAACGGCATCATGATCGACCACGTGATGCGCTTCAATAAATCCGCGGCGCTTGATAAGTTTCATGTTCTCGCGCAAACGGTTGGCGTGGAAAAATCAACCCGCGACGCGAGCGCGGATGCATTTATCGATTGGCTGACAAAATTGAAAGCGGAAATCGGAATTCCCGCAACGCTCGCCGAGGTGGGTGTAAACAAAAGTCACTTGGATCGCCTGGTCGAGATTGCCGTGCCGGATATTTGCCATCACACAAATCCGCGGCCTTGTACGAAAGAGGACTTCATTCGAATATTCTCCGAGGCGTTTTGACTATGTTGAAAATCGGCCTATCTGCCTGCTTCTTTCACCCTGACCCAAGCCGCAATATCTTTAAGGGCAAAACGCTGCAATATTTGGAACAATCGATTGCGCGTTGGGTAATGACGCGAAGCGTGATGCTCTTCATGATTCCGTCGCCGCAAGAAAATAGCCCCATTAAACTCAGCGACTACGCGCGGGAACTCGATGGCTTGGTGTTGCAAGGCGGCTCCGATGTCAGCCCGACCAGTTACGGAGAAACGCCGATGAAGCCCGAATGGAGTGGCGACAAGATTCGTGACGACTACGAAATCGCATTGACTCATGCGTTCATGAAAGAGAATAAACCGGTGCTGGGGATCTGCCGCGGCGTGCAACTCATTAATGTCGCGATGGGCGGTACGTTGTTTCAAGACATCGCCACACAGCACCCTGACTCCCAAACCCATCGCGATGCACTGTTATACGATCAGGCGTTTCACGAAGTCGAATTCGCGCCGAACTCAGGACTCGCGAAACTGTATCCCGGCACGACTAAAGGGAAAATCAATACGGTGCATCATCAAGCGGCAAAAGATATCGGCAAAGATTTGTCGGTAGAGGCCTGGTCGATGCCTGATCGCATTCCCGAAGCGCTGCGTTGGCAAGGTGATAGTTATCTTGTTCGGCGTGCAATGGCATCCGGAATTTCAAGACCCTGATGCGCAAGGATTTGCTTGATACTAAGCCGATCTTGGACGAATTTTTGAGCGCGGCGGGCGCACCAATTAACGAGACGATAAACATGCTGAAAATTCTCAATCCCGCGAACAATGTGTTGATCAAGGAGCTAGCTGACGATAACGCCGCAAGTATCGCTGAAAAATACGCTTCCGCGTGTGCTTCGCAAAAATTGTGGGCCGCAACACCGATCGTCGAGCGAATCGCATGCCTACAACGCTTTCGCGCGCTCGTTGCCAACCGCATGGAGCCACTCGCGAAAACACTCACATCAGAAATGGGCAAACCGATCCGCCAAGCGCGCAACGAATTGAATAGCCTTTTGCCGCGCATCGATTTTTTCTGCGATAGCGTCGGCAATTCTATTAAGCACGAGGCGTTAATGACCGAAGGCGATACCCATGAGTGGATCACCCATGAGCCGCTTGGTGTGATCGCCAACATTTCCGCTTGGAATTATCCGTACTTTGTCGGCGGTAACGTATTCGTTCCGGCGTTGCTCACAGGAAATGCTGTGCTGTACAAGCCCTCTGAATTTGCGACGCTCACCGGCCTCGCCATCGGCGCGCTATTGCATCAAGCGGGCGTTCCGCAGAACGTTTTTCAAGTCATCGTCGGCAGCGGCACTGCTGGCGCGGCATTACTCGATCAGTCGATCAATGGCGTATTTTTCACCGGCTCGTATGCGACCGGCAAGCGCATCGCCGAGGCCCTGGCAGGCCGCATGGTGAAGCTGCAATTGGAGTTGGGCGGCAAAGATCCCGCCTACGTGTGCGACGATATTCCGATTGAAACAGCAGCAGCTAGCACCGCCGATGGCGCGTTCTATAACGCCGGCCAAAGTTGCTGCTCGGTCGAACGCATTTACGTTCACAGCAAAATCTACAATGACTTCGTTGATGCGTTTATGCACGAGGTAGAAAATTTCGTGGTCGGCGATCCGATGGACGAGAAAACCTACATCGGCCCACTCACCCGCTCCGCACAGATGAACGTTCTGGAAAACCAAGTCGCCGACGCAAAGGCAAAAGGCGCGAGCGTGCTGCACGGCGGCAAACGCATTCCCGGCCCTGGCAATTATTTTTCGCCGACGGTGTTAACCAACGTTAATCACAGCATGGACGTCATGCGCGAAGAAAGCTTCGGCCCAATTATCGGCATCCAAAAAGTAAAAAACGACGACGAAGCCTTGATGCTAATGAACGATTCCAATTACGGCTTAACGGCGAGCGTCTATACGCGCGATCAAAGCCGTGCCGAAAATATTTTGTCGCAAGTGAATGCCGGCACCGCCTATTGGAATTGTTGCGATCGCGTCAGCCCGCGTCTGCCGTGGTCTGGCGTCGGCCATTCCGGTGTGGGCTTAACGTTGTCGCACTACGGCATCCAAACGTTTTGTCGCCCAAAGGCCTGGCACTTGCGCGCGGCGTGACCCCAGAAGAATCTGCCAGACGCATCGCGGCCCTACCCTGTTGGTCAGGCAAGGTCGATCCCCAGCCGCTCTCGGGCGGCATGACCAATCGCAATTTTCTTGTGAATGATCGTTCGCAGCGATTCGTCGTCAGGCTTGGTGACGATATGCCGTTACATGGCATTCTGCGCTTCAACGAACGCGCTGCGAGCCGTGCCGCTCATGCTGCCGGCGTATCGCCGCTTGTCGTGTTTGCCGAACACGGCATGATGGTGTTGCAATACATCGAAGGCAAAACCTATACATCCGCTGATGTGCGCGATCCGAAAAATTTTTCACGCGTGGTTGAACTGCTCAAGCGCACCCACGAAGATGTCGCACGGTATCTGGAAGGCCCGGTACTCCTGTTTTGGGTGTTCCACATTTTGCGCGGCTACATCGCCAACTTAAGGCAAAGCCAGAGCCCGCGCCAGTCTTTGCTCTCAAGCCTAGTGCCTTGCGCAGCCAAGCTGGAAGCGGCTGTTGGCGACATGCCTTTGGTGTTTTCACATAACGATTTACTTGCGGCGAATTTCCTCGATGACGGAAAACGTCTATGGTTGATCGATTGGGATTACGCCGGCTACAACAGCCCGCTGTTTGATTTGGGCGGGCTCGCATCGAACAATCAATTCGACGACAAACTCACTAACACGTTGCTGCAAAGTTATTTCGGCCGCATCGATGACGAATTGCTCAATCACTTTTATGCGATGAAATGCGCGTCATTACTGCGCGAAACCATGTGGAGTATTATGTCGGAACTTTATTCGACCATCGATTTTGATTACGTTACTTATACGGATGAAAATCTTCAGCGCTTCGAAAATGCCTATACAGAATGGGAACAACGAATGTCGTCGTGATATTCAACGATGTCATCCTGAGCGCAGCGCAAGATCTGCTTTTGTTTTTCATACGCCGAAAAAACAAATCCTGCGTTGCGCTCAGGATGACATAGATAGTGTTAGCGGCCTTACCGATATTTAAATATTTCTATTGATGACAAAGTCATTTCATGTCTGATTATCTAATGTGGCTCATCGCCGGCCTTGCCCTCATCATCATCGAAGTGATGAGCGGAACTTTCTATTTACTGGTGTTAGGCATCGCCGCATTCGCTGGTGCGCTGGCGGCATATTCTGGAGCCGGCGCGTTTGTGCAAGTTGGTTGTGTTGGCGTCCTCGCCGCCATCGGGTTGTTCGCAGTTCATCGCTGGCATCAATCCCGCCCAGCGACGACACCACAGGAACGCTCGCTCGATGTCGGCCAAGTCGTCATCCTCGAATCCTGGCTCGACCACAATTCCAAACGCGTGCGCGTGAAGTATCGTGGCTCAACCTGGGATGCGGAATTAATCGGTGATGCCAACGTTCAGCTCAACGACACACTGTACATTCACAGCGCGGATGGCAGCGAATTGCGCGTATCACGTTCACCCTCTGCTCAATAACCCAACTTTCAAGGAGTCGCTTAATGCTAGCAAAATTAATTGCGGTACTGATGGCCAGTGTGGTCATGTGGAGTTTTCCGCCGACGCAAGGTTTAGCCATTCCCTTTTTGCTGCTTGCCTTGATCGTGGTATTCGTCGTCGAGGGCGTACGCGTCGTGCCGCAGCAAAGCGCGTGGGTAATCGAACGCCTGGGTAAATTTTCTCGCACGTTGGAACCGGGCCTTAACATCATTGTGCCTTTCATCGATCGCGTCGCCTATAAGCATTCGTTGAAAGAAGTTCCGCTCGATGTGCCGGAACAAGTGTGTATCACACGCGACAACACGCAACTTGCCGTCGACGGCATCATCTACTATCAGGTCATGGATCCGCGCTTGGCATCATACGGCTCGTCGGATCCGCTATCGGCCATTACTCAATTAGCGCAGACGACGCTGCGTTCTGAAGTTGGCAAAATGGAGCTCGACAAAACCTTTGAAAGCCGCGACGTGATCAACCACCAAGTGGTCGCCGTGCTGGATGAAGCCGGCCGCACCTGGGGCGTAAAAGTTTTGCGTTATGAAATCAAAAATCTCACGCCACCTGCAGCGATTTTGCATTCCATGCAAGCGCAAATTACCGCCGAGCGCGAGAAGCGTGCGCTGATTGCGAAATCGGAAGGCCAAAAACAAGAGGAAATCAATCTCGCCGAGGGATTGAAGCAGGCAGACATTTTGAAATCCGAAGGCCAGAAAGCCGCCGCCATCAACAAGGCGCAAGGCGAAGCCACGGCGACGACCACGATCGCCGAAGCGACCGCCTCGGCCGTGCGCACGGTGGCCTCCGCCATCGGTTCGGAAGGCGGTTTGCAAGCCGCAAACCTGAAGGTCGCCGAGCAATACATCGCGGCGTTCGGCAATCTAGCAAAGACCGGAAACACACTGATCGTGCCTAGCAACCTCACCGATGTCGCGACCATGATTCAATCGGCGATGACAATTCTGGGACAGAAGAAAGACGCTCCCCCCACCAACAAACCCTAACCCGCGCGTGAGCGCATTTCCTACGTCGGCGCGGGTCGTCATTATCGGCGGCGGCATCGTCGGCTGCAGCGTGGCCTATCATCTGGCGAAGCTGGGTGTTAAAGATGTGGTGCTACTCGAACGAGCGAAACTGACCAGCGGCTCCACTTGGCACGCCGCTGGTTTGGTCGGACAATTGCGCACGTCGGCCAACATCACGCAATTGCTCAAGTACAGCGTCGAGTTATACGACAAACTCGAACAGGAAACGGGGCAAGCCACAGGGTGGAAACGCAATGGTGGCTTGCGCCTTGCGTGCAACGCTGAACGCATGACGGAAATTAAGCGGCAAGCAACCACGGCCCAAAGTTTCGGTTTGGAAATGCACATCCTGGCGCCAAACGAAGCGCGTGATTTATGGCCGATCATGGATGTCGGCGACGTGGTCGGCGCGGCGTTTCTGCCGACCGATGGACAGGCGAATCCCGCGGACATCGCGCAAGCGTTGGCGAAGGGCGCGCGCATGGGCGGCGTGAAAATTATTGAAGATTGCCGCGTCACCGCGATAGAACAAAAGAATGGCCGGCGTCAGCGGTGTCATAACCCATCAAGGAAATGTTCAAGCGGAAATCGTCGTCAATTGCGCGGGCCAATGGGCGCGTGCGATCGGGCAACTGGCCGGCGTGAACGTGCCGCTGGTGTCGGTGCAACATCAATACATTGTGACCGAGCCGATTCCCGGCGTGATGAAAAATTTACCGACACTGCGCGACCCCGATCGCCTGACTTATTACAAAGAAGAAGTCGGCGGCTTGGTGATGGGCGGCTACGAGCCGAACCCTATTCCCTGGGCGGAGAACGGCATTCCCGATGGCTTCGAGTTTCAATTGCTCAACGACAATTGGGATCACTTCGAACCCATTATGGAACTCGCCATTGGCCGTGTGCCAGCGTTGCAAACGGCCGGCGTGAAGCAGTTGATCAACGGCCCGGAATCATTCACGCCAGACGGCAATTTCATTCTCGGCGAAGCGCCAGAACTAAAAAACTTTTATGTCGGCGCGGGCTTTAACGCGTTCGGCATCGCCTCTGCAGGCGGTGCAGGACGGGCACTCGCGGAATGGATCGCAGACGGGGAAGCGCCGATGGATTTGTGGCCGGTTGACATCCGGCGTTTCGGCAAGCCGCACCAATCGGTCGACTGGGTACGCACGCGCACGCTGGAAGCCTACGGCAAACATTACACAATGGCATGGCCATTCGAAGAACATCTCAGCGGCAGGCCGCTACGCGTCTCGCCGCTCTACGAAAAGCTGAAAGAATGCGGCGCAGTATTCGGCGAGAAAATGGGTTGGGAACGCGCCAATTGGTTCGCGCCTGAAGGCCTCGAAGCAAAGGATATTTATTCCTACGGGCGGCAGAATTGGTTTCCCTATGTCGCCGAGGAACACCGCGCGTGCCGCGAAACGGTTGCGCTGTTCGACGAATCGTCGTTCGCGAAATTTTCACTCGTTGGAAAAGATGCTGAACGCGCGTTGCAATGGATCTGCGCCAACGATATCGCAAAGCCGATCGGCTCGCTCACCTACACGCAAATGCTCAATCGGCATGGCGGCATCGAATGCGATTTGACCGTCGCGCGAATTGCCGATGACGAGTTTTATATCGTCACCGGTACCGGCTTCGCCACGCACGATTTTTCTTGGATCGAACGAAACATTCCGGATGATTGCGATGCTCGTTTAAGTGACGTCACATCGAGCTACGCAGTCCTCGCATTGATGGGTCCGCGCGCGCGGGACGTGTTGTCCGCCGTGACCGACGTCAACGTCAGTAATCAGAATTTTCCATTTGCCACATACCAAGACATCGCCATCGCCGCCGCAGCGGTGCGCGCGATGCGTGTGACCTATGTCGGCGAACTGGGTTGGGAACTTCATGTGCCGAGCGAGTTCGCGTTGCGCCTGCTCGATGCACTGATGCATGCCGGAGAGCCGCATGGTATAAGGCTCTCAGGCTATCGCGCCATCGAATCGTTACGCTTGGAAAAGGGCTATCGTGCCTGGGGCAGCGATATCGGGCCGGATCATACACCACTGGAAGCGGGCCTAGGTTGGGCCGTGAAATTAAAAAAAGATATTCCCTTTCTCGGTCGCGACGCGTTACTGAAACAACAAAATGCGGCGCTAAAAAAACGCCTCGTTTGCTTTTCTATCGACGATGCCAAAATCGTCCTGCTCGGCCGCGAAACGATTTATCGCGATGGTGAACGCGTCGGCTGGCTTTCCAGCGCAGGCTGGGGGTACACTGTGAAGAAGAACATCGGTTACGGTTATGTGCGTCGCCCGGAAGGCGTGATCGACACGTGGCTAGAATCGGGCGCCTACGAATTGGAAGTCGCGAGCGAACGCGTCGCGGCGACGTTGCAATTTAAGTCTTTGTACGATCCGGCGTCGACGCAGGTTCGTGCCTAAATAGTTTGTCCGTAGTCTTGTTTAATCTCAATGAAAGGAACCATCATGTCCGTTGCACGAGTTACTGAAATCACTGCATCTTCCAAAAAAAGTTTTGAAGATGCAGTCAACGTCGGCATCGCGCGCGCCGCGAAAACCCTGAAGAATGTTCAAGGTGCGTGGATTCAGGATCAAAAAGTCGTTGTCGACGCCAAGGGGAAAATCAGCGAATACCGCGTGTCGATGAAGATTACGTTTGTTTTGAAGGACTGACTTTCTAATCGAAGCGCTATACCAACGTCCCGATACCTCGCGCCATTAAGGCCGCGAGCATCGGGAGTATGAACAGCAATGCTAATTGGATATGAATCAGCTTGCGGGTGGCCTGTATTGCCGCATCATCAGGCAATGCGTTTGGATTATTGCGAAGCGCCTTGCGCCAGCGAATGTAATTCAGCGTTGGCGGAATCGATAATAAGCCGATCACGACAAATAATCCGAGCTTAGTCCAGAACACTGGGTTATGCGTGTAAAAATCGGCGCCTTTCGCACCGTAAAAAACGCGCAGACCGCCCGCCACAAGCGCAAGACCGGCAAGAAGGCCATACATTCCATCAATACGCGCGACGCGCATCACCGAGTCTGCGGCAATTCCAGGCCGCACCAACGTCATCTCCGCAGCGAGAATCACGAATAGTCCGAATACGCAGATATGGTGGAATACCGCTAAGAGTGCGTCGAGCGCCATACATCACCTGCGAACTTTCAACAGCGAAATTTCGTCGAGCGGCCTAAATTTATCCTTTGTCATTGCGAGCGAACGCGAAGCAATCTCGCCTTCCGCGGAGGGAAAAACGAGTTTGCTTCGTCGCGCGGCTCCTGGCAACGACAGCATAGAAATTAATCGGCTAGAGACTGATAAACCAAATCGCGCAGCAAAATCCGATAATGATTGCGGCGATTAATTTCTTGCGACATGTAGGTCACCGTTAATTGTTCTTTGGGATCCATCCAAAAATAAGTGCCGGCATAGCCACCCCAATAATAGTCACCCACGGAACCAGGCCATGGCGCCAAACCGTTTTCTTTACGCACGGCAAAGCCTAATCCGAAACCGTAGCCTTCGCCCGGATTCCACACCGTGCCGACGCCAATACTCGGCCCAACATGATTCGAGGCCATATAAGCCACTGTCCTGGAGCCCAATATCCGCGCACCTTCCAGCTCACCGCCATTGAGCATCATTTGACAAAAACGGAAGTAATCACCCGCCGTCGAAGCGAGGCCATGGCCGCCTGCGAAGAAATTGTCGGCTTCGTAGAAATCGAGCAGATACTTGCCGCGCGCCGGTTTGGCGATCCGGTTGCGGTTCGGCCATGCGGCTCAATTTTTCGCTCGGCAGAATGAACGCGGTATCGTTCATTTTCAGCGGACGCAAAATCCGTTCGCGAAAAATTCGTCGAGATTTTTTCCACTCGCGACTTCCACCACGCGACCGAGCACATCGGTCGAATAACTGTATTCGTAAGTCGTTCCCGGCTCCCACTGCAGCGGCAGTTTAGCCAGGGCTTTCACAAAATCGTCCAACGATGTCGCCGTTAAGCCAATGCCCGCTTCCTTGTACATTTTTTGCACCGTGGTCTTGTCATTCAGCGGCGCGCCGTAGGTCAATCCGGACGTGTGACGCAACAAATCTTGAACGGTGATTTGGCGCTTCGCTGGAACGGTCGTAAACGATGCAGTTCCATTCGCGTCGACGGAATCGATACGCCGACTTTCATTTCCTTAAACTCCGGAATGTATTTCGAGATCGGTTCGGCGAGATGCAGTTTTCCTTCTTCGACCAAGATCATCGCAGCGACACTGACGATGGGTTTGGTCATCGAATAGATGCGGAAAATAGAATCGTTCGCCATCGGCGTCGCTTTCTCGCGATCTTGAAAACCAAAACTTTTTTGATAAACCAATTTGCCTTTGCGCGCGATCATGACCGTCACGCCAGGGAATTCTTTATCGTCGATAATTTTTTGAAGCGTCGCATCGAGGCGCTTTAGGCGCTCGCTTGACATGCCGACCGAATCGGGGGCCGCTTCGGGCAACGGTGCGGCCCAGACGAAGCTCGCAATAAATAGCCAAATCAGGCCCGATGTTACTGAGTATTTTCATTCTTTCTCCTCTAGAGTTGTTTGTATGTCGCGATTTCAGAATGGTAACTCAACGGCGTGCGTTAAAAATTTCATCAGCGGCACCGATTTTTTGCACGCGTCTGCGTAGCGCTTGATGAAGTCAGGCGAACAAGCTTCTTTATCGCTAAAAGAAATTGACGTAAAAAAATCTTTGCGCTTTAAATCATCAACAAACGGATGATCGGCGCGATAGCCTTGCGGCGCGCGCGTAAGCGTATCGCCCTCGATCACGAGGCCGGACTTTAACACCTTTTTCCATTCATCGGGCTTGGCTAGAATCGCATCGCGAATCTTGCGCAGCGACGGCGGATCGGGATGCCAAATGCCGCCGCCCATGAAGCAATTGCCCGGCTCCAGATGCAAATAAAAGCCCGGCGCGTGAACGTCCTTGCCGACACGATGGCGAAAATGCGCCGCTGCATGAGTTTTGTAGGGTTCCTTATCTTTTGCGAAACGCGCGTCACGATAAATGCGAAACATCGAGCCGCCATTCGGCCGTGGATCGGAATTAAATTGCTCGGTGATTTTTTCCAAGTGATCGGCGAAATCGGAAATGAAATGCAGCAACGGTTCTTTGACGTCGTCTTCGTAACGCGGCTTATTTTCTTGCGAACCATGCCTTATTATTGTCTGGCGGCCAACTCGCGCAAAAATCGGAATAGCTTGGGGCCGAAATGACACTGCTCGCTTGCCATTATTTCACTCCACAATTTTTTAATCGATGCTCTGCAAGGCGCTCCCTGCTTGCCTCCCAGGCATGCTTGCTTGTAACACTAAGCGCGACGCGGCTCCTGGCACGGCGCAGCTGAAATCATGACGAACACATTGTTGATCGATTATAATGCGAGATAGAAAAATTTGGCGGCCTCTTCGCCGTTAATGCTCAATTGGAGGGAAAATGTCAGGCAGGTTGACCGGAAAAATCGCTGTGGTCACGGCGGCGGCACAGGGCATTGGCCGCGCCACCGCGTTGGCTTTTGCGCGAGAAGGTGCAACAGTATGGGCGACGGATTTAAACCCAGACAAACTCGCCGAGCTCACCGCCGCGCCTGGCGTTAAAGTTCGCAAACTCGACGTCATGCAGGAAAGCGAAGTCATCGTCGCCGCGAAGGCCATCGGCAAAGTTGATGTGCTATTTAACTGCGCGGGCTTCGTTCACCACGGCGATATTTTGCATTGCGAACAAAAAGACTGGGATTTCAGTTTTAATCTCAATGTTCGTTCGATGTTCTACACCATCAAAGCATTTTTGCCGAGCATGCTGGAAAGCGGCGGCGGCAGCATCGTCAATATCGCCTCGGTCGCATCGAACGTGAAGGGCGTACCGAATCGATTTGTATACGGTGCGAGCAAAGCGGCAGTAATCGGATTGACCAAAGCTGTCGCGGCAGATTACGTTGGCAAAAGTATTCGCTGTAACGCGATCTGCCCCGGCACAGTCGAATCGCCCTCGCTGCAAGAACGCATCAACGCCCTGCCCGATCCCGTACAAGCACGTAAAGATTTCATCGCGCGACAACCGATGGGGCGCTTAGGAACAGCCGAGGAAATTGCGGCGCTGGCGGTGTATCTTGCGTCGGACGAATCGCGATTTGCGACCGGGCAGGCGTTTATAGTCGATGGTGGTATGACCACTTAGCATTGAAACACCTACGTGTGGCCCTAGGCCACCCCGTCATTCCCGCGAAAGCGGGAATCCATTTGGCCGTTCAAAGTCAACATGGATTCCGGCTTTCGCGGGAATGACAACTTAATCACAGTTTCCTATTTCAAACGTATTCAAGAGGACAACCATGAAACTACTACGCTACGGCCCGCTCGGCGGCGAAAAACCTGGCATGCTCGACAGCGCCGGCAAAATCCGCGATTTATCGAAAGTCACATCGGATCTATATCCCGACGTAATTTCCGTGATGGGTCAGCAAACGCTGAAGAACATCAATCCGGAAACCTTGCCGTTGGTCGAAGGCAATCCGCGCATTTCCGCGCCGGTTGCGCATATCGGCAAAGTGATTTGTATCGGACTGAACTATTCCGATCACGCGGCGGAATCCGGTTTACCGGTACCGAAGGAACCGATCATTTTCATGAAGCCGACAACAGCGATTAACGGCCCGAACGACCCGGTGATGATTCCGCGCGACTCGGTGAAAAGCGATTGGGAAGTTGAATTGGGAATCGTCATCGGCCGCATCGCCCAGCATGTGCCGTTGGATTCCGCGTTGGATTATGTCGCCGGTTACACCATCGTCAACGACGTCTCCGAGCGCGAATTTCAAATCGAGCGCGGCGGCACGTGGGACAAGGGCAAGGGCTGCGATACCTTCGCGCCAATTGGCCCGTGGCTCGTTACAAAAGACGAAGTGCCCGACCCGCAAAACCTCAGCATGTTTTTGGAAGTGAACGGCCATCGCTGGCAAAACGGCAACACCAAAACCATGATTTTCGACGTCAAAACCATCGTCAGCTATGTCAGTAAGTTCATGACCTTAATGCCGGGGGATGTGATCGCAACCGGCACGCCACCTGGCGTAGGCATGGGCGTGAAGCCGAATCCGGTGTTCTTAAAAGTTGGCGACAAAATGAAAGTCGGCATCCAAGGCCTGGGCGAGCAGAACCAGGAATGTATTGCATGGAAACCGTTGATGTAATCGTATCGAATCCGCTACGATACAAAAAAGCCGCAGGTGTCTGCGGCTTTTTTATTGGAACGCCGATAAACTTTGAATCGGCAAGGCTCCTAACGCCAAAGCGCGCTGTATGCATACCCTCAACCCGATGGCCATTGCGATTGAATCGCATCCAAATGCTTTTTCAAGCCTTCTTCAATCTTTGCCTTACCAGCAATCGTGTTTTCATAAAAAAGAGTTCGAAAGGGCGAAACATCAAATGGTAGCTTGGTATCCCGTTCCGCTAACAAAATCGTGGGCTTTCTAACGGCATATGCATACCCCACTTCCCAATACACGTTTGCATTGATTGGAGTAATGTCAGCCACGACTGCTTTGGCTTCCTGGATCTCACGTTCGATATCACTAATTATCAGACCCGGTCCATATGCCTCATCCCCGCGAATGACGACGAAACCCGCGCTTTTTCCGACGGGCGCGATCACGTCGCTGTACATTTGATTGTAGGGACTCGTGAACTGCATGATCACGAAAAGTTTAGGGCTCTGTGGCGACACGGAAAAATCCGAGATTGAAACGTCCTGTCTGCCCATTGCCCATACACCGGCTTGACCGTGCGGCAGAGGAAACGGGAGCGCAGCGTCTAGGATCTTTACCCCGTCAATGCTGATGGATACCCACGAGCCCGTGACGTGCACCTCTAACAGGTATGTTTGGTTGGGATTCAATTGATCCATCGAACCTAGTGAGGCGTGGTGTTGCCACTCTTGCCCACTCCACGTCCTTAGCGAGCAAAGGCTTGTGCCACCGATTTGTACCAGGACAAACGCTTGTGAAGTTGGCTGATAGTGCAGAATGAGCCCGGCGGCCGTTGGGCTGGCTGTGCCACGAAACTCAAATTTAGCACCTATTTTCCCACCTCCAAAGTATTGGTTGGAGACAAAGTTTCCGATTTCTACTCTTGGTTGACCCTCTTCGGACGTTTGTTCACCGCCCTTGAAGATAATCGAACTACCTTTAATCGTGTAGCTTCCGAGCACAGATAACCAACGAATGTTCGTTATTGAATTTGCGTTCATGGCTTCTAAGAAAAGGTTAGAGAAAACTAGGCCACAGATATGAGATTACATATTCATTGAATGACGCCGGTTCTGGGCTCAATCTGTAAGTTAAACTGAACGTCTTTCATACCATCGCGTACCGTACCCCAAAATACCTGCGCCAGATAGATCTACTTTCGATCGCGCAACTTCGCCGCCTGCTCGATCACTCGTTCAGCTTCGTGATGCTTACCGAACCGATGCAACTGCGCGCTCTCGGCGCGCAAGCGCTTTACTTCCTCTTGATACGCATGCGACGGATGCTCGCCCATTTCCAATGCCGCTGCCACTTCTTTCGCGTCTACATGGAATCCATGGCCCATCGCAAATCCGCTGCTCAACGCAATTGTCCCCACTAAACACATGCCTGCAATTTTCACACTTCGCTCCCGTAAAAAATCCGCGCACTGCGCGTATCAACATGGTTAACCATTGCGTTAGAATACCAGAATAGTTCAGATGATTAATGTTTTCAGGAATGGGTGGGCGTTATGGCTTTAGAAGCGAAAGAGCAAGAAATTGCGATGCTGCGCGGTGAAATGGAATTGTTGATGGGCGAACGTGATGGCTTGTTGAAAATCGCCGGTGCAGCCGCAGCGTTTGTGGCAAATGTCGACGTCAACGCTTTGCCTCGTGGCTGCTGGGACGCGGCAGATTTGCTTGGCGAAAGTCTGAACGAGGTCTCGGAAGATACGCTAAAAGATGCGCTTGCCGCGGTCGAGGCGGAAGTCGAATTCGACATTATCGATCGTCGCAAGCAAGAACGTTTCGAGCGGACTGCGCAGAAAAAACCGAAATCCTTTAAGTAAATGCCGTCGTGGCCGCCCTACCCAGCTATCAAGATGTTGAGGCGGCGGCGCAGCGCCTCGCAGGCGTTGCCAATCGCACGCCTGTTTTCACCTCCCGCACTATTAACGAACAAACCGGCGCACAAGTATTTTTCAAGTGCGAGAATTTTCAGCGCATCGGGGCATTTAAATTTCGCGGCGCTTATAACGCCCTCGCGCAACTAAGCGACGAGCAGAAAAAGCGCGGCGTAATCGCCTATTCATCCGGCAATCACGCGCAAGCCGTCGCGCTCGCGGGACGATTGCTGGGGATCAAAGCCACGATCGTGATGCCGAACGATGCACCGGCAATCAAGATTGCCGCGACACGAGGCTATGGCGCCGAGGTGATTCTATATGTTTTTGGCAAGGAGACAACGTGAAGTCGTGGCGCAGAAAATCGCAGACGGAACGCGGCCTGGAAATCATTCCGCCATTCAATCATCCTCACGTCATCGCCGGCCAAGGCACGGCGGCTAAAGAGTTGATTGAAGAGGTCGGTGAACTCGATTATTTATTCGTTTGCGTCGGCGGTGGCGGTCTTATTTCCGGCTGCGCGCTCGCCACGAATGCGCTGTCCCCGAATTGCAAAGTCATCGGCGTCGAGCCGGAAATGGGCGACGACGCAACGCGCTCGTTTCATAGCAAAACCCTGCAAACTGCGCCGCGTGCGCAGGAAACGATCGCGGACGGCGCGCGTACACCATCACTCGGGTCGATCACATTCCCGCTGGTCTTCAATCATTGCCACGATTTCGTTACGGTTAGCGACGCGGCGTTAATCAGAACGATGCGTTATCTTTTCGAGCGCATGAAAATTGTCGTCGAACCGACCGGCGCGTTAGCAGCCGCGGCAGTGCTCGAAAATAAACTCAATATCACCGGCAAAAAGGTCGGCGTCATTATCAGCGGTGGAAACACCGATCCTGAATTCTTCGCGCGAGTTCTCGCACCGTAAAATTTTGCAGTCGGCAACAAATCGAACGACCACCATGCTCGGGTGGTGGCCCAGTCATTTGCGAACAAAATGCTCTAAAAATCGGACACTTACGTCACTTATCGGCAATATGTGACGTAAATTGTCATATGTAATTTATTAGGTGTTTTTACTATTTCAATGATTATTAATGAAAAAATAGTTGGCACGGTTACTGCTTTGTAGTAAAGTGATGGCAGACTGTAAGGTTTGATGAACGTTCCTCCTCCTCGTTCACCATCATTTTCTCCTCCGAGAGCGGTTGGCCCCACCTAGAAATAGGTGGGGTTTTTTTTGCCCGTATTTTTCCAAATATTTGAAGGTTTTGGCAGGCAAGCGCTGTATGGTATTGTTCACGTTGTGATTATCAAATCTATCCTATGACGTTTATCTCGTTGCTCACCGCATTATTGTTGGATTTGTACGTCATCCTTCCCGTGCGCGGTCAATTCGATTTGTTACTGAATGCCTATTCCGATTTCGTGCGTCACCAATTGGATGGTGGCGAGCACCGGCTTGGCTTGATCGCGTGGCTTGCGGTGACCCTTCCTGTGGCGCTTGGCATTTGGGTAATCTTTCTTCTGCTGAACTATTTCAGCCCCGTGCTCGGCTGGCTGTTCAATGTCGCGGTACTATTTTGCTTAATTCACTTTAAGCGCAACGCCGATCGCATGACGGCAATGGCCATCAATATTCGCAAAGACGACCTCACGGAGGCCCGCGCTGCGCTTGCCGATTGGCGCGGTATGCCTAGCGAAGCGCTTGATGCCTCGGCCCTGGCACGACTCTCAATCGAGCAAGCTTTCATCGACGTGCACCGCCATTGGTTTGGATTGGTATTTTGGTTTGCGCTGTTACCGGGCCCCACCGGTCCATTGATCTATTGGATGGCCTCTCGGCTGCGCGAGGTGTGGGGCGAAGGTAAGCGCGATACAAGCCCAGCATTTGCTGATTTTGCGCGCAAAGCATTTCACTGGATCGATTGGATTCCGCAACGCTTTACCGCGATCACGTTCGCGATCGTCGGCAACTTTGAAGACGCTGCATTTTGTTGGCGCTCGCAAGGCCATGCCTGGCCGGATCGCGACGCCGGTGTGTTGCTGGCGAGCGGCGCGGGCGCGCTCGGCGTACGCCTGGGCGAACCGATCGCGACGAACGAAAAAATCGAATATCGGCCGGAATTAGGCAGCGGCGAAATCGCCGAGCCGGATCACCTTCACAGCGCCGAAGGCTTGATCTGGCGCTCGATGGTGATTTGGATTGGCTTGTTGCTGTTGCTTACGGTTGCAAGTTGGTTCGGGCGTTAGCCCGCGGCCAATAAGCGCTCGATTCGCGTCGCCGCGGGCGGGTGCGAATCATAAAACGCGGAATGCAACGGATCGGGCGTAAGCGTTGATGCATTATCTTTGTACAGTTTCACTAACGCGCTGACTAAATCCTTTGCGTTTGCTTGCTGCGCGGCGTATTCATCGGCCTCGAATTCTTGTTTACGCGAGTAGTAACTCATCAACGGATGCAGCACGTACGTAAAGACCGGCAGCGCGAGGAAGAAGAGAATCAACGCGAGCGCCGTTCCGGAACGCTCAACACCGAGTCCTTGGAAAAACCACGGCGCATTCATCAACTGCGCCAACAGCCATAGGAATACAAAACTACCAACAAAGGTCAAGACGATGCGCTTGATAACGTGGCGACGTTTAAAATGTCCTAACTCGTGCGCAAGCACCGCCTCGATCTCATTGCCGGTGAGTGAATTCAGCAGCGTATCGAAGAATACGACGCGTTTATTTTTGCCGAATCCGGTGAAATAGGCGTTGCCGTGGCTCGAGCGGGTACTGCCATCCATCACGAACAGGCCCGACGACTGAAACCCGCATTTTTGCAACAAACGTTCGATGCGCGATTTCAGCTCGGCGTTATCCAGCGGTGTAAATTTATTGAACAGCGGCGCGATCCAAGTCGGAAAAATCGCCAGCAAAAATAAATTGAACGCCGACCATGCCAACCACGCATAAGAACCACCATTGCTCGCCCAAGCGTTCCATCATCCACAGCGCTGCGAGTACGATTGGCAAACCGATCGCCGCAGCGAGTAAGCTCTGCTTAATCATGTCGCTGAAAAATAATTTCAACGTCATTTTGTTGAATCCGAAGCGCGCCTCAAGATTAAACGTGCGGTAAAGCGAAAACGGCAAATCGATCAACGCGGCGATTGCCAACACACTGGCAATCACGGCCACTCCGCTCATCAATCCGTCACCGATTTGGTCACGCCAAAAACCATCGAGCCAATTGATGCCACCACCGATCGTAAACGCCAGTAACACAATGACGTCGAGAATGACTCCCAGCCCGCTTAAGTTGACTTTGGCATGGGTGTAGTCGGCCGCCTTTTGATGGGCCTCAAGCGGAATGCTGTCGACGAACTGCGCCGGCAGACGATCGCGATGGGCCATGACGTAGGCGCCATGGCGGAACGACAACCAAAGTTTGATCGCCGTGGTAATTGCTAACAGTAACAAGAAAAGAATCGTAAATTTATTCATTTGCTTCCAATATTTGATTCGAATTTCGCACTGCAGTCAAAATGGCGGCACATCTGGACAGCCAATATTGGTGCGGATCTCGGAACATAGGCTGCCACGAACCAAGTACCATGCGCCTTCTGGCATGATGCTTCCAGCGATTCGACCGCGCGTTCCTAGTGTTGGTTCACATCGCCTTATGTCACAATATGGGGGCTGCGCACTATAACTCAACATTTTAAACCCAAACCCATGCCCCAAGACAAAAACCGACTGATTTGGATCGATATGGAAATGAGCGGTCTAAATCCGCTCACGGATCGAGTGCTCGAAGTCGCCCTGGTGGTGACTGACGCCGATCTCAACACCGTCGCCGAAGCGCCGGTGCTAGTTGTGCACCAAAGCGACGCCGTTCTCGACGGCATGGATAATTGGAACAAGGGCACGCATGCCCGCTCCGGATTAATCGACAAAGTGAAATCCTCGACGCTGAACGAAGAAGCGGTCGTGACGGCAATGATCGATTTTCTGAAGCCTCTCGTTCCGGCAAACGCTTCGCCGATGTGCGGCAACTCGATTTGCCAGGATCGGCGCTTCCTCGCAGGGCACATGCCCCAACTTGAGGCATATTTTCATTATCGCAATCTCGATGTCAGCACACTAAAAGAATTGGCAAAACGCTGGTATCCAGCGGTGTACGACGGCTTCAAAAAAGAGAGCAAACACGAGGCACTAGCGGACATCTACGAATCGATCGATGAGCTGAAGTATTACCGCGCAAACCTTTTTAAATCCTAATCCGGCATATTTTTTGCATTGAGTTCATCCTATGAACAAGGGCACGCTTTTTAGTCTGGAAGTCAATCCGAAAATTCCGAGCCGGTTGCATCGCTTGGAAGAAATTGCGGACAATCTTTGGTACAGTTGGCATCGGCCAACACGCAGTTTGTTTTCGCGCCTTGATCGCCATTTGTGGCGCGCGGTCAACAATAATCCGAAAGAGTTTTTGCGTCGCGTTGACGAGCGCAATTTGATCGAAGCCTCGACCGATCAAGTTTTTCTTTCCAGCTTCAATCAAATCATTTCCGATTACGATTCCTACCACAACGAGCCGCTGCGCCGCGACGGTTCCGAATGGTTGCTGCGCAATGATTTGATCGCCTATTTTTGTGCCGAGTTCGGCTTCCACGAAAGCTTTCCAATTTATTCCGGCGGCTTGGGCATTCTCGCTGGTGACCATTGCAAAGCGGCGAGCGATATGCGGCTGCCCTTCATCGCCGTGGGCTTGCTCTACCGACAAGGATACTTCCATCAACGCATCGACGGTGACGGCAATCAAATCGCGATTTACCAAGATGCCGATATGGATAAATTGCCGGTCAAACCTGCGCTTCGCGCGGACGGTAGCGACGTGATCGTGCATATCGATATGCCCGGCCGCACAGTGTACGCAAAGGTTTGGAGCGCTCGCGCCGGCCATGTGATTTTGTATTTGCTCGACACCAATCTCAAAGATAACAGCGAAGCCGATCGCGACATCACCCACCAACTGTACGGCGGTGATCGCGAAATGCGCATTAAGCAAGAGATGGTACTGGGCGTCGGTGGCGTGCGCATGCTTCGCGAACTCGGCGTCAAGCCAACGGCATGGCACATCAACGAGGGCCATGCCGCGTTCCTCGTCATTGCGCGCATTCGCAAGCTGATGCAGGAAGGCCTCGACTACGCGACAGCGCTGGAAGCAGTCGCCGCCAACACCGTGTTCACTACCCACACGCCGGTGCCCGCGGGCCACGATCATTTCACCCGCGATCAATTGATGCCTTACCTCGAGCCGCTGAGCCGCAACCCAATGATTCCGGTCAATCAGCTTTACTCGTTGGGCTTGGTGAACGACAGTCAAGACTTCAACATGACCGCACTGGCGATTCGCGGCTCACGCTTTCAGAACGGCGTATCACGTATCCACGGCGATGTCTCGGCGCAGATTTGCGCGCCACTGTGGCCGGAAATTCAGCCGGAGGATAACCCCCTAAGCTACGTCACAAACGGCATCCACGTGCCGACGTTTCTTGCCTGGGAATGGACCGAAGTGTTCGATCGCTATCTCGGACAGGAATGGCGCTACAGCCACGATCCGGCATTTTGGGCGCGCGTGGACGAAATTCCTGATCACATTTTTTGGAGCGTGCATCAAGCGCTGAAAGCGCGCATGTTAGACACCTTACACAAGCGCATCCGCCGACAACAGATGCGCATCCATGGCAGCGACGCGCATCTTGATCGCCTGTTTCGCCACGCCGATCCGCTCGATCCTAACGTGCTCACCATCGGTTTCGCACGCCGCTTTGCGAGCTATAAACGCGCGACCATGTTGTTCGACAATCCCGACTGGTTGAAGAAAATCATTACCGCCGCCGATCGGCCCGTGTTATTCGTATTCGCCGGCAAGGCGCATCCCGCCGACAAACCTGGGCAAGATTTGATTCGCCACATCAGCTCCATCTCGCGCTCACCAGATTTTGCCGGACATATTTTGTTATGCGAAGGCTATGATCTCGGCCTCGCGCGCCGCCTCGTTTCCGGCGTCGATGTCTGGCTCAACACGCCGCTTTATCCGCTCGAAGCCAGTGGTACGTCAGGTATGAAGGCCGGCATCAACGGCGTGATGAATTTCAGCATTCTCGACGGCTGGTGGGGCGAAGGCTATAACGGCAAAAATGGCTGGGCGATAAAGCCTGCCCCGGAGAATTGGGAAGAATATCGCCGTACTCGCGAAGAAGCGCAATCGATGTACGAAATTCTCGAAGACCAAATCGTGCCGATGTACTACGACCGCGGCAAGTTGGGTTACTCCGACGCGTGGGTAAAAATGGCGAAGCATTCCATTTCGACTTTGCTGCCGCAGTTCAACTCGACGCGCATGGTCAGCGAATATCTCAGCAAATTTTATCTCGCGGCGACGAAACAATGGCGGCGATTTTCCGACAATCAGTACGAAAACGCGTCGAAGCTATCGCTGTGGAAAGCGCGCATTAATGAAGCGTGGCGCGAAGTGCGTTTGCATCGGCGCGATACGCCCGTTAGGCGCATCGACTATGGCAATAGCCTGCGATTTGAAGTCGCGCTGCAACTGAATGGACTAACGCCCGATGATATCGTCGTCGAGTTGCTACTTGGTCGCCCATTGGTTGGTCATGACCTCGATAAAAACAAACAGTTTCGTTTCCATTCCACCGGCACCTCGGACGACGGCGGCGCACACATTTACGCGTTGGAATTAAAACCCGAATTGTGCGGCAGTCTCGACTACAAAATTCGCGCCTATCCGTGGCATGAACTGATGACGCATCCGCTGGAAATGGGATTGATGGTTTGGTTATAAAAATGTAGCCCGGATGTAGCAAAGCGAAATCCGGGGGCGCGAAAAAGTCTGAAGCAAATCTTGCAACCCATGAAATTCCTCGACCACATCGAAGAGTGGCTCATCGCCTCGCTGATAGCGATTGCCACCCTGATCATCTTCGTCGCAGTGCTGCATCGCTACGCCTCGGGCATCGCTTTTTTCCAAGACGCCGCCCTTGCCATCAACATGAGTTGGGCGCAGGAATTGTGCATCTATCTTTTCGTATGGATGGCGAAATTCGGCGCGGCCTATGGCGTGCGCACCGGCATTCATGTCGGCGTCGATGTGTTGATCAATCGCCTAAGCGAGCGCAAGCGCGCGCTGTTCGTTTACTTTGGCCTGTTCGCCGGTGCGCTGTTCACCGGCATCATCGGCTTTCTCGGCACAAAACTCGTATTAGGTATTTATGAAACAGGGCAGACGTCGGCAGATCTGGAATTGCCGATGTGGCTGGTCTACCTCGCGATTCCGCTCGGCTCGTTCTTGATGTGTTTCCGCTTTCTCCAAGTCGCGTGGAATTTCCGTCGTACCGGCGAATTGCCGCGCCACGAAGTCGCTCACGTAGAAGGCTTGGAGCCGGAGAGGGCATGAGCGCGTACATCATCTTCGGCCTGCTGATTGCGTTCATGCTCACCGGCATGCCGATTTCGATCGCACTCGGCCTAACGGTGCTGGCATTTCTGTTTGGCCTTAGCGATATTCCGATCGAAACCGTCGCGCTGAAGTTATTCACCGGAATCGAAAAGTTCGAGATCATGGCGATCCCATTTTTCATTCTCGCCGGAAATTTTTTAACCCACGGCGGCGTCGCGCGGCGCATGATCCGCTTCGCCACCAGCATGGTGGGCCATTGGTACGGTGGTCTGGGCTTAGCTGGCGTACTTGCTTGCGCGTTGTTCGCGGCGGTGTCCGGCTCAAGCCCCGCGACGGTGGTCGCGATCGGTTCCATTTTGTTACCCGCCATGGCGAAGCAAGGGTTCCCCCCGCGCTTCGGCGCCGGCGTCATCACCACATCAGGCTCGCTGGGCATCCTCATTCCGCCTTCGATCGTGATGGTTATTTATGCGGTGTCGACCAACACCTCCGTCGGCAAATTATTCATGGCCGGCGTGATTCCCGGCTTGGTGCTCGCGACGCTGCTCGGCCTCACGACTTGGTATCGCGCACGTAGGAACGACTATCCGCGCCTAACTCGCGCAACCTGGCGCGAACGTTTCGTCGCACTTCGCGATAGCTTTTGGGGATTGCTGCTAATCGTAGTAGTGATCGGCGGTATTTATTCAGGCATCTTCACACCAACCGAAGCGGCAGCGATGAGTGCCGTGTATGCCTTCATCGTGGCGGTGTTTGTCTACAAAGATTTGACCTTACGCCAAGTGCCAAAAGTGCTGCTCGACTCCGCCAGCATGAGCGCAATGCTGCTCTATATCATCACCAATGCCGTGCTGTTTTCATTCCTGATGACCTACGAAAATATACCGCAGGCGATGGCGGAATGGTTACTAAGCATGGGCCTTGGCACCGTCGGATTTTTGCTGATGGTCAATCTATTGCTGCTGCTCGCGGGCAACGTCATGGAGCCCTCCTCCATCGTGCTGATCCTCGCGCCAATTCTATTTCCCGTCGCGATGCAACTTGGTATCGATCCGATCCATTTCGGTATTCTGATCGTCGTCAATATGGAAATCGGCATGTGTCATCCGCCGGTCGGGCTGAATCTTTATGTGGCAAGTGGCATTACGAAAATGGGCATCACCGAATTGACCATTGCCGTATGGCCGTGGCTGCTGACCATGCTCGCATTTTTGTTGCTCGTGACTTACTGGCCGCCGCTTTCGCTGTGGCTGCCGACGCAATTGGGGATGATGTAAACAGGTAGGGTGCATTTTATGCACCGTTCAAAACCATTGGTGCATAAATGCACCCTAAAGACCTCGCCAAGAACAAATACCAGAGCGGCTCTCAGGACATGCTTGCCACAAGCAGGCATCCAGGTCGGGTCTCCTGGCGTAATGCGTTCTCTAAATAAAGTGTTCCAGTACCTCGTGACTCAGATAAACCGTGCCGATACCGAGCGCGATCAGCAAAATTTGTTGCGCCGTCTCCGCCAGTTCGGCGCGCCGATGCAAGCCGGGAATCAAATCCGCAACTGCAACGTAAATCATGCTCGCTGCCGCAAATGCCAGCAAAGTCGGCACCATATCTTGCATTGATTGCAGTGCGAAATAAGCCAGCAGCCCCCCTACTAAAGTCGCGAGGCTGGAGATAATGTTGAGCGTGAACGCTTTCGCTTTGCTGTAACCGGAATGCAGCAACACCAAAAAATCGCCAACCTCTTGCGGAATCTCGTGCGCGATCATCGCAAACGCCGTCACCAAGCCTAGCTTCACGTCCGTCATAAACGCGGCGGCAATTAACACACCATCGACAAAATTGTGAAATGTGTCGCCGACGATAATCATCATGCCGCTGCGACCGTGATCGTGGCCGTCGTCCAAATGATGCTCGCCGTGGCCGAAATCGTGAGCATGATTGTGGCGCCACAACACTAATTTTTCTAACACGAAAAAAAACAACAAGCCCAGCATCACTGTGGTCGTCGCAGCGGGGACATCTTTGGCATGTTCGAACGCGTGCGGTAGCGTTTCCAGGAACGCCGCACCGAGCAATGCGCCTACGGCGTAGCTTACCAACACCGGCATCCAAGCCGGCCGTGCTGCGAACGCAAACAGTGCCGCGCAAAGCACCGACAACACGCCGCCGGCGAGGCTAACTAGAATGATCCAGGAAAGGGTGGACATGAAAACGTTCGGATTATTGTTTCACAATTATACGGAGGAATGCCGAACGCAGCGATGACCTACATCCCTCCCCTTCGAGGGGAGAGATGGGTCTAACCAAAAACAATTAACCCTTCGAAATGTCGCTAAAACTCTTACCTTTAAGTTCAGCAATTTTGCTCTGGATTTCCTGACTATACTTGTCCTTCATCGTGCCGGCGTCCGCCACGATTTTGGAAAAAGTTTCCTTCAATTGCGCCATATCGATTTTCCGTCCGCTGGCATAATATTTCTTTGCAACTTGCCCCAACGCGTACGTTACCGCGAACGACATACCGGAACTCGCCGCCTGACGCCCCGCACCACCCAATACGCCGCCGAGGATTTTGCGCGCCACTACTTCGAGAAATTGTGAGGTCATGCCGATGCCCAACGTGCCGGCAAAATCTTTGATGTAACTCTGATCCAATTCGAAACCGAAATTTTGCCCGATGCGATAGACCATGCGCATCTGCAACGGAATAATCGCGAGCGTCGACAGGGTTTCGGGCATCAATTCCAGCGCCGCATTGACGATGGCGGCTTTGCGTATCATCTCGTCCATTTCCGCTTCGCTCATTTTCGGTGCGGCGCTTGCCGGCGCACCCGCTGGGACCGGTAATTGCGCCACCGCCTCCGCTTCTTTGTGATATTTGCTCACTACGTCGGGCGCTAAGTTTAATGACTGCGCCAGTGCGGCTAAGAATTTTTTCTCCAATTCGTTCGTCGCGCCATCGGCATTGCTTGCGCCAACCGCCAATTCGTATGCGGCTTCCTTTGCATCGGCACTTTGCAATTGGCCTGCGGCCTCTGGCAAACTAATCTTGCGTAGCAACACATCGTGATAGATTTCATCAACGTTGAGCGCGGTGCCGGCAAACGACGCCGCGAGTTTTTCAATCGCGCCGCGCTCCTGTTCAGTGCGGTTTCCGTCGGCAAGCGCGGCCATCATCGCGATCGATAAAATTGCTTTTTGCTCTTGATCAGTCATCGTTGTCTCCAAGAAAATTTGAGGTCAAAATATCGTAGGTGTTTGTCCACTCATATGGGGACGGCCTACTGAGATTTCAACAAACCTGCTATGCTGAAACCTTAATTTGATCGCCCATTATGACCCAAACACAACTGAACGCTTTGACCTTCCCCTTTGCCGACGTTCCGGCGCCGACGCAAGCAACCGAAGTTGCTCCGGGTATTTTTTGGATACGTATGCCTCTGCCGTTCGCACTTAATCATATTAATTTGTGGTTATTACGCGATGGTGACGGTTGGACGCTGGTCGATTGCGGTTTCGGCATCGACGCGACGCTGGCACTGTGGGAACAAATTTTTGCCACCTTGCTCGACGGGAAAAAGATTCAGCGCATCATTGTCACCCATTATCATCCGGACCATGTCGGCTGTGCCGGCTGGTTGCAGCAGCGCTGGAATTGCGAAGTGTGGATGACGGAAACGGAATATCTGTCGGCCCACGCGGCAGTGGCCGACGGTGGTGGCGATTCGATCAGCCGCGCGACTGAGTTGTTTCGTCGCCATGGCTTGACTGGTGAGCGATTGGAATCCAACGCGGTGCGCAAAAACAATTATAAAAAGGGTGTGCCCTCGTTGCCCTATTCGTTCCGCCGCATTCTCGAAGGTGACGTAATCAGCGTCGATGGAAAAAGCTGGCGCGTGATCGTCGGGCGCGGCCATGCGCCGGAGCACGCGATTCTCTATTGCGCGGAAAACAACGTCATGATTTCCGGCGACCAAGTATTGCCGAAGATCAGCACCAATGTTGGCGTATGGCCATCACAACCGTATGGCGATCCGCTGAAATTGTTTTTGGATTCGATGGATAAGTTTGCAGATTTGCCCAAGGATGTGTTGATTCTGCCATCACACGGCCCGGTGTTCCGTGGCCTGCACGAGCGGCTCGGCCAATTAAAACAGCATCACGACGATCGTCTTGCGGAAGTAGTCGAGGCCTGCGTGGAACCGAAAACTGCGGCGGCGTTGTTGCCGGTGTTATTTCGGCGCGAGCTGGACGCACATCAGGTGGTGTTTGCGATGGGCGAGGCGATCGCGCATTTGAATTATTTGATGTATGGCGGGCGGTTGGCGCGTAGTGAAAATGACGACGGCGTGCTGCATTTTTCGCAGCCGTAGTTTCTCGCAATCACCATGATTTTACTGTCATTCGCGCGAAAGCGGGAATCCATTCTGCGTTGGCTAAATGGATCCTCGCCTTCGCGGGGATGAGTGTCTGGCCTTGGGCCACACATCGGGTCCAAATAGCGCCGTCGACGGTTGCCACTGAAACACGATCAAGTCGACCTTCCCCTTCGCATCAAATTGAATGCCTTCTTTCTCCAGCAGCACCCGCTGTCGCTCATCACCGTTGCCGTGACTGCGCGCACTGATCATCCCCTGCGAGTTGATCACACGCTGCCACGGCACGCGTGAACCTTCCGGCACCGCTGCCATCGCATACCCGACCATTCGCGCCGTGCAGCGGCCAACGATGCGGGCGATTTGGCCATAGGACGCTACTTTACCTCTTGGGATGCGTTTCACTACGGCATATATCCGCTCATGCCCTACCGGTGCGGCCTCTGGCGATGCATGCCCCGAGACCCGCATGCTACTTGGCTAACAGCTTAGTGGCTTGTTCCAGCCCTTTGATGGTGAGCGGGAACATGCGATCGCCCATGATCTGCTTGGTGAGTTTCAGCGACGAGGTGTAATCCCAATGGCCTTCCGGCGTCGGGTTCAGCCACGCGCTGTGTTTGTAGTGATTGAGCAGGCGATTGATCCACGTCACGCCCGGCTCTTCGTTGTTGTGCTCGACGCTGCCGCCCGGCTCCATGATTTCGTATGGGCTCATCGTCGCGTCGCCGACGAAAATAATTTTGTAATCGGGCCCGTATTTTCGAATCACATCCAACGTCGAAGTCCGCTCGCTGAAGCGACGGCGATTGTCTTTCCACACCGATTCGTAAACGAAATTGTGAAAATAAAAATATTCCAGATGTTTGAGTTCGGTCTTCACCGCCGAAAATAATTCCTCACACACTTTGATGTGATCGTCCATCGAACCACCGATGTCGAGGAACAACAACACCTTCACTTTGTTGTGTAACTCGGGACGCATTTTGATGTCGAGATATCCCGCGTTATTCGCCGTCGACTGAATCGTATTCGGCAAATCGAATTCGTCCGGCGCGCCTTCGCGCGCAAAGCGACGTAAGCGGCGTAGCGCGATTTTGATATTGCGCGTACCGAGTTCAACTTGATCGTCGAGATTGCGATATTCGCGCTGATCCCACACCTTCACGGCGCGGCGATTGCGGCCGCCGTCTTGCCCGATGCGTACGCCTTCCGGGTTATAACCGTAGGCCCCAAACGGCGAGGTGCCCGCCGTGCCAATCCATTTGCTACCGCCTTGATGACGGCCCTTTTGTTCTTCGAGGCGCTTTTTCAGTGTCTCCATCAATTTATCAAAACCACCTAGGGCTTCGATGAGTTTTTTCTCTTCGTCCGTCAGTACTTTTTCTGCGAGCTTGCGCAGCCATTCTTCCGGGAGTTCTTTGCCGATTAAATCATCGAGTTTTTCAACGCCTTTGAAATACTCCGCAAAGGCGCGATCAAAACGATCGAAGTGGGCTTCGTTTTTAACTAAACAGATGCGCGACAGATGGTAGAAATCGTCAACGTTGCCGTAAATCACTTGCTTGTCGAGACCGTCAAGCAAATTTAATAGCTCGCGAATCGTGCAAGGCACGCCGCCTTTTTTTAACGTGAAGAAGAAGTCGATTAGCATGGTTTGTTTGGCGGGTTACGGCGCAAAGCGCCTAACCCGCCCTACATGTTTTACCTAACGAGCGCGTCGCGAAAGAAACACCAATCGCTCGAACATATGCACATCCTGTTCATTCTTCAGCAGCGCACCATACAACGGCGGGATAATCTTGCCGGAATCTTGCGACCTCAGCGCATCGACTGGAATATCCTCGGCGAGCAGAAGCTTGAGCCAATCGAGCAATTCCGAAGTGGAAGGTTTTTTCTTCAGACCTTGCACTTCGCGAATATCGAAGAACACTTCCATTGCCTGCTTCACCAATTCTTTTTTGATACCCGGGAAATGCACGTCGATAATCTGCTGCATGGTATCTTTATCGGGGAAGCGAATGTAGTGGAAAAAACAACGGCGCAGGAAAGCGTCCGGCAATTCTTTTTCGTTGTTGCTGGTGATGAACACGATCGGCCGATGGCGCGCCTTCACCATTTCACGGGTTTCATAGACGTAAAATTCCATGCGATCAAGTTCGCGCAATAAATCATTGGGAAACTCGATATCGGCTTTATCGATTTCGTCGATCAGCAACACCGATTGTTGCTCGCAATCGAATGCTTCCCACAACTTTCCCTTGACGATGTAGTTGCCGATATCCTGAACGCGGCCATCGCCAAGCTGCGAATCGCGTAATCGGGACACGGCATCATATTCGTACAAACCCTGCTGTGCTTTCGTAGTGGATTTCACGTGCCATTCGAAAATCGGTTTGTTTAGCGCGCGCGCAACTTCTTCGGCGAGCAAGGTCTTGCCGGTGCCCGGCTCGCCTTTGATCAACAGAGGTCGTTGTAAAGTGATGGACGCATTGACGGCCAACATTAAATCGTCGGTCGCCACATAGGTATCGGTGCCTGAGAAACGCATAGTGTTTTTCGCTATTTTTGAAGGAAATCATTATACGCCCGCTTGTCGATTCGACCGATTCCCCATAGACTTAAGGATTAATTTACGCAGCGCATTCTGAGTATGACCGACAAAAATCTATTGCCACCGGCGGCCGGCCTGCTGGGTTTAATACCATCACTCGCCGTCGCGACCACTTTAACCAAAGGCCTTTCCATAGGTGTAATCGTCGCATTGATTTTTATCGGCACCAGCTTAATTTGCTCGATGCTGCGAAACCGCATTGCCGAATCTTGGCGCATTCCGTTCTTGCTCGTGATTAGCACCTTGCTCACGACGTTGCTACAAATGAATTTGGCTGCGTTTATGTTTCCCGTTTACGCCGCGCTTGGCCTATTTGTTCCGATAATTGCGGCGAATGGTTTGATTTTTACGCGCGGCCTGTCCGTCGCATTCAGGCAATCAGTCGCTGCCACAATGCGCGACGCCGTAATATTAAGCATTGCCGTAATTTTTGTTTTAACACTGCTCGGCACGCTACGTGAATTAATCGCTTACGGCACATTATTCGCGGGCGCAGAAACGTTGTTCGGCGTACCAGCGAAAGCCTGGCTCTGGCACCCGCTGCCAAAAAACTATAGCTTCATTCTGGCGGGTATGGCGCCGGGCGCGCTGATAATGCTCGGCATTCTTTATGCCTTGAAGAACCTTATCTGGCGCGCCTCTCCAAAGGATATGCCGGCAGAACTAAGGTGAATGCGGCTAAGCGGCATGCGATCTTTTCGCGCTGGCGCGACGCGAATCCCGATCCGCGCTCGGAACTAGAGTATCAAACCCCATTTGAACTATTGGTTTCAGTCATTCTGTCGGCGCAAGCGACTGACAAAAGCGTTAACCTTGCGACCAAGCCGCTTTTTCGCCGCCACAACACGCCAGCAAACATTCTTGCGCTAGGTGTTGATGGATTGATTGAATTTATCCAATCGATTGGCTTGTTTCGCTCCAAAGCGAAACATATTATCGAAACCTGCCGCTTGCTGATCGAACATCACAACAGCGAAGTTCCTTCTGATCGCGAGAACTTGGAAAAATTACCGGGCGTTGGACGCAAGACGGCGAACGTCGTTTTAAATGTGGCATTCGGCGAGCCGACCATGGCAGTTGATACGCATATTTTTCGACTATCGAATCGTATCGGCATCGCGCCGGGGAAGACGCCGCTTGCGGTGGAGCTTAAATTACTGAAGCACATTCCGGAAGAATTTATGCACGGCGCGCATCATTGGTTGATTCTGCACGGGCGCTACGTATGCAAGGCGCGTAAGCCGGAATGTTGGAAGTGTTCGATTGCGGATTTGTGTGATTACAAGAGCAAAACCGCCGAGAAATAAATACACTCGATGAAATATAAAATCGCACTCCCTCACCCTGCCCTCTCCCCGAGGGAGAGGGAAAAGTTATCGGATGTTTAATCCGTCCCGCAACGAAGCTCGTCAATTCTTCATCGACAGTTGGCGTAAATATCGCAATCAAGAACCATTGTCGGCTATGGAAGGCGTCGTGGTCGAGGTCACGATTGCCCATCCCGAATATCATCGCGTGCTGGAATCGCCGGACGAATTTCTCGACAAAGATTTCCCACCGGAATTCGGCGATGTGAATCCGTTTTTGCATTTGGGCATGCATGTGGCGATTGCGGAGCAGCTCTCGATCGATCAGCCGCAAGGCATTGTTGCGGCTTTTGAGGCGTTAAAAATGAAACTGGCCTCGGATCACGAGGCCAGGCACAAAATTATCGATTGTTTGGGCGAGATGTTGTGGCAATCGCAGCGCCACGGCACACCGCCCGATGTGGCGAGTTACCTCGCCTGCATTGAACAGGTTAGTACTTAAGCGCTAAGCCCTTTTGTGATGCGTAATACGCGGCGACATTCAACACATCCGCCTCGGACAAAGTCGCCGCCATACCCATCATGATCGGGTTAGCGCGCTTGCCGTTTTTATATTTTTTCAGCGACGCCGCAATGTAATCGGCATGCTGGCCACCAAGCTTTGGATATTCGGGCATCAACGGCGTATTGCCGTCCGCGCCGTGACAGGCTGCGCAGACTTCCGCGGCCTTTTTCTTGCCGGCTTCGATATCGCCGGCGTTTGCTAAGGTTGCGACCGAAATAATCGAGAGCGCGATTAGTGCTTGAGTTAGGTATTTCATCATCATCCCCGTTGCGTTTATTTCGCCGCCATTGTGGCGTAGTAAGCGGCTAGATCGGCCATATCTTGTTCCGTCAAACTAGCGGCAATCGCCTGCATCGTGCCATGTTGGCGTTCGCCAGACTTATAAGCTTTCAGTGCCGCAACAATATAGGCAGCGCCTTGACCGCCGAGCAACGGCACCTTATAAACTTCCGGAAACGCAGTGCGCCAGCCGGGAATGCCATGACACCCGCTGCAACTGTGATTTTTTTTGTGTCCTGCTGCGGCATCGCCTTCCGCCCAGGTGGTCGCGCTGACCGCGCTTAGCGCGGCGATGGCGAGCCATTTCGACAAACGTGCGCCCATGAATTGATCCTTTTTCACTCTGAATTCGCTCCCAACACGCTGCTACCAGCTTGTTTACGTTGATTAATGCATTAACCGCGGATTATATCATGGGCAAGGGCCACGCCAAGCCCCTCGATCATCCTATAACCAGTGCTTGCGCCTGAAGAAAAACACCATGCCGATGGCTAATAAAACCATGAAGATCACGGTCCCTTGAAAACCATATTTCCATTCCAACTCGGGAAAATCTTTGAAGTTCATGCCGAAGATCCCGGTAATAACGGTAAGAGGCATAAAGATCGCTGAAAAAAGTGCCATCACTTTCATCACGCCGTTGGTGCGATTGCTCATGATCGACAAATAAACATCGAGCATGCTAGAAAGCATATCGCGATAGGCCTCTACGCCATCGATAATTTGCGCGATGTGATCACTCAAATCGCGGAAATAAATGGCGGTCGTTTCTTTTAACAGCGGCGTATCGTCCTGACGCAATGTGCTGATCAATTCGCGCAGCGGCCAAACCGCTTTGCGCAAGATGATGATCTCGCGCTTGAGGCGGTGGATTTGTTGCAATGTGTCCGGCTTTGGGCGCACGGCGACGATGTCTTCGATCTGCTCGACTTTTTCGCCGAGTTTTTCCATCACCACGAAATAATGATCGACGACTTCGTCCATGATGGCGTAGAGCAAATAGTCTGGGCCGAGCTTGCGGATTTTTCCTTTAGACTGACGAATTCGCTCGCGCAGTGGGTCGAGCACATCGCCTGGCTTATCTTGAAACGACAGCACGAAGTTGTCGCCGAGCACCAAACTCAATTGCTCGATCGCGATTTCTTGATCGGCGTCGTTGTACGACAACATTTTCAACACGACATATAGATAGCGCTCGTGATCTTCGACTTTCGGCCGCTGATCGGTGTTGAGAATATCTTCCATCACCAGCGGATGCAGATCGTATTGCTTACCGATTTTTTCCAGCACGCCGACGTTTTGAATGCCGTCAACGTTGATCCAGGTCACGGTATTGGAATCTTTATACGGCGCGCACTCTTCCGGCTGTGCGACGTCGCGCTCGGTTAAATGTCCGTCGAGGTAGTCGAATAACTGAATCTTGGTGGTGACGTTGGTCTTGTCGCCAAGATAAACCAGTGAGCCCGGCGGCAAACCGGCTTTTTTCGCACGACGTTTCATCACGCGCTTGGTCATTGCGGCGCTTAAGGTAAATTTGGAGTGGACGTCATTGTAGCAAGAGCGACCATCTTGTTAAAGATATTTGTCGTCAAGCTTTGCCAGGAGGCAGGTGGGGTGCGGCTCTCAGGCTCAATGCCTTGGAGCGCCGCGCCAGCACTAACTCTACCACAGGGTGCATTTATGCACCGAAGGGAATGGTGCATAAATGCACCCTACCCATTTAATACATATGCTGACCGCCGTTGATCGACACATTCGCGCCGGTAATGAACGCCGCTTCGTCGGAGGCGAGATAAACAATGAGCCCCGCGACTTCTTCCGGCTTGCCCAAACGACCGACCGGAATCTGCGGAACGATTTTCGTATCGAGCACATCCTTCGGAATCGCCATCACCATCTTTGTGCCGATGTAGCCCGGCGACACGGTGTTAATCGTCACGCCTTTACGCGCTACTTCCTGTGCCAGCGCTTTCGTGAAACCGTGCATCCCGGCTTTGGCCGCGGAATAGTTAGTCTGACCGAACGCGCCCTTCTGCCCGTTCACCGACGAGATGTTAATCACCCGTCCCCAGCCGCGCTCGACCATACCATCGACCACCGGCTTAGTCATATTGAATACGCTGTTGAGGTTGGTATTTACCACCGCATCCCAATCCACTTTGGTCATTTTTTTGAACGTCGTGTCTTTGGTGATCCCCGCGTTATTGATCAGAATATCGATGTTGCCGACTTCGCCCTGAATTTTCGTGACCATCTTTTGACAGGAATCGAAATCGCCGACATCGACTGAATAGGCTTTGAAATCGTAGCCGTGTTTCGCCATCTCGGCGACCCATTCCGCAGCGCCGCTGCGATGCGGCGAATGCGTGACCAATACTTTGTAACCTTGATCGGACAGTTTTGTGCAAATCGCCTCACCAATACCGCCCATACCGCCTGTTACCAATGCAATTTTTTGTGCCATGTTCTTCCCCGAATTAGATAAATAACCTGTTTGTCATTGCCGCGAAGGCGGGAATGCCAGCTAGTCGCAACGCTCCATCACATATCGCCCCGGCGCTGCTTCAATCGATTTGTATTTCGTATTTCCCAACTTAGCACGCGCCGGAACGCCGCGCCCCGCTTGCTTCTTCAGCCATGTTTCCCAGTGATTCCACCAACTGCCATCGACCGATTTTGCCGACGCCAACCACTCGTCGTTACCTTTGCCAACTTTACCGCCGACCCAATAATTGCGTTTATTTTTCGACGCCGGATTCATCGAACCCGCAATGTGCCCACTCGCACCCAACACCAATTCCAATTTGCCACCTAAATTTTGCGCGCCTTTAAAACTACTAGTCCAAGGCACGATGTGATCTTCTTTCGCCGCAAAAATATACGCCGGCATATCGATCTTGCCGATGTCGATTTTCTCGCCCAACATGGTGAGCTTATTCTTTTCCACCAACTCATTCTGCCAATAAAAATGACGCAAATAATAAGCGTACATCGGGCCGGGTAAATTGGTCGCGTCACTATTCCAAAAGAGTAAATTGAACGCTTCCGGCGTTTTACCTTTTAAATAATTATTGACGACATATTGCCAAATCAAATCGTTGGCGCGCAGGCTGGAAAACGCCATCGCTATTTCTTTGCCCGCGACCAGCCCGCCATTGGCCAACTGCTGTTCGCGCTGCTGAACCATGTTTTCGTCGATGTAGGCACCGATGTCGCCGACATCGGTGAATTCCAGGAGCGAGGTCATCAGCGTTACACTGGCCACTGGATCTTCTCCACGCGCAGCGAGCACTGCAAGCCCCGCCGTAACGAGCGTCCCGCCAACGCAAAAACCAAGTAAATTAATTTGCTCAGTCTTGCCAATATCGCGCGTCACGTCGATCGCTTTGATAATGCCCAACTCAAGGTAATCATCCCAAGTCATATGCTGCTGATCTTCCTTCACGTTGCGCCACGACACCATGAACACCGTATGCCCTTGATTGAGCGCAAAACGCACGAAGGAATTCTCTGGCTCCAAATCCATTAAATAAAATTTATTAATGCATGGCGGCACCAACAACAGCGGCCGCTCATGAACGGTTTTGGTCGTCGGCGTGTATTGAATCAACTGGATCAATTCGTTCTCGAATACCACCGCGCCTGGCGTGGTCGCAATATTTTTTCCGACGGCGAATTTCGATTCGTCGGTCATTGAAATGCGACCCTTCTCGATGTCTTCCATCAAGTTTTTCATACCGCTGGCGAGGCTCTCGCCTTGGCTATCTAACGCGAGTTTTAGCACTTCAGGATTGGTTGCGAGAAAATTCGACGGCGACATCGCGTCTACATATTGGCGCGCAAAGAACAACATTTTGCGTTTGGTTTGCGGATCGAGATCGGTTTTTTCCACCGCGCCGATGAGCCAATCGGAAGCGAGCAAATAGGATTGCTTGATGTAATCGAATAGCGGCATCTCAGACCATTCCGAGCCACTAAATCGGCGATCGCCTTTGGCTTCGGTTTTTGGTTGGGTTCCTGCGGCGCCGAAACTCAGAAAACTCTCCCAGAGCTTCATCTGATTCGCTTGATAAATCTGCTGCTGCTCGGTCCACTGCGCCGGCTGTTGCGACAACGCGCCGATGAATTTCTGATAGGTTGCAGCGAAATCGCCGTTAGGTTCGAGCGTGAAATTAAAACGTTTCTGCCAATCATTCACTAGCGATTGGTTGGCTTCGGAGAATTGCTTCAACATCGTTTCGATCGGAAACGGCGTGGCGTGCGACTTCATCATTCGGTTCCTCTGGATGGAATGGCTAAGAGCAAGCACATTTTTGTTTGACTGCGGCCTATTATAATGCCGCGCTTCCGCTTTTTTGACTAACGGTGAAGGATTTGCTTGCTGCTAAAAATCGTATTGTTGCACTGCACCATTTTTCTGTCAAGCATTTCGAGTCGTTGCGTATTCAAATTGGAATAAATATTTTGATGCTCGGAGAGCCGCGTGGATACTGCGTCGCAGGCCATGCCGTGCCACGAGGCAAATATGATGCGGGTTTCGATGAAGCTTATCGGAAGTTGCAAACGTAATTTTCCGCAAACGCCGGCCAGCATAGCCCTAGGCTACCCCGTCCCCACCCTTATCCCAAAGGGAGCCCCTCGCCCCTCTGGGGAGAGAGCGCAGGGTGAGAGGGATGCCGCCGATTAAGCCAAAAACATTTCGCTCATCTTCCCGTTATCAGAATATCATCACTACGCTTTGCATTCGCCGAGACCTCGCGACACAAACTCAAAAATGCATCAACGCCTGGCGTCCGATATTTTTGTTTGTGCAACAGGAAATGAAACTTGCGGCGCAGGTCAATTTCCTTGAGTTTAATCTCGACCAAACTGCCGCGACGGAACGATTCTTTCAGCGCCAGACGTGACACGCAGCCGATGCCCAGCCCGGCTTGCACCGCATGCATAATCGCTTCCGTATGTTCCAATTCGAGGCGAATCTTCACCTTATCGCGCCATTGGCTGAGCGCACGATCCATCGTTTGGCGCGTACCCGAGCCGGATTCGCGCACGATCCACCATTCCTTCAACGCATGGGAAATCAGCACGCCGCGCCGCTTCGCCAGCGAATGATCCGGCGCACAAAACACCGCCAATTCGTCCGCGACCCAATCGGTCATGACCAAATCTTTATCGACGTATTCACCCTCGATCAAGCCCAAATCCAACTCGAAATCCTTCACCCGCTCGGCGATGCGCGTGGTGTTGTGAACTTCGAGCGCGACTTCGCTGCCTGGGTGGCGACGCATGAATTCGCCGACCAGCAGCGTTCCCAAATAATTGCCAATTGTCAACGTGGCGCCGACGCGCAATGCGCCGAACGCCTCGCCACCGGCGAGAATCGCCTCGACTTCGCTGGCGCGATCGAGCAATTCGCGCGCTTTGGGCAGCAACAAGCGCCCGGTTTCATTAAGCCGCAAGCGTTTTCCGTTGCGGTCGAACAAACGGCAATCGAACTGATGTTCCAATTCCGAAAGAGATGTACTCGCCGCCGATTGCGACATTGCAAGCTTATCCGCCGCCGCAGAAACAGTGCCGAACTGGCCGATCGCCGCGAAAACCTCGAGTTGCCTCAATGAATAGCGCATTCTTATATCAATAAAATAGATAACAAATATCCAAATTACCTGATTTTCCGATTTAATGCATCTATACTATACTTCGATCTGTCTTAAACGCCGCAAGCGGAAATTGATCATGGCAACTGTAGGCATCGAACGAGTGTTAGACGTTCATCACTGGAACGAATCACTATTCAGCTTCAAGACCACCCGTGAGCAGGGCCTGCGTTTTGAAAACGGCCACTTCGTGATGATCGGCCTGCAAGTCGAAGGCAAACCGCTGATGCGCGCGTACAGCATCGCCAGCCCGAACTACGACGAGCATTTGGAATTCTTAAGCATCAAAGTCGAAGACGGCCCGCTCACTTCGCGCCTGAAAAACCTCAAAGCCGGTGACGAAATTTTAGTCAGCCGCAAACCCGTCGGAACGCTGGTGTTGCACGACCTGAAGCCCGGCAAGAATCTATACCTATTTGCCACCGGCACCGGCCTCGCGCCATTCATGAGCGTAATCCGCGATCCGGAAACCTATGAGCGTTTCGAGAAAGTTATTTTGGTGCACGGCGTTCGCGTCGTCAGCGAATTAGCCTACGCCGAATACATCACCGAAGAATTACCAAAACACGAATACTTCGGCGAAGAAATTCGCGAAAAATTGATTTACTACCCCACCGTCACCCGCGAGCCCTACCAAAATCGTGGACGCCTCACTGACTTAATCGAGAGTGGTAAATTGTTTGAGGATATTGGCTTGCCGCCACTTGATCCAGAGCATGACCGCGCGATGATCTGCGGCGGGCCTAGCATGTTGAAAGATACGGCTGCATTGCTGAACGCACGCGGCTTTCAGATCTCGCCGCACATCGGTGTGCCGGGCGATTACGTGATCGAGCGGGCGTTCGTAGAAAAATAGATTCTCCATCCTCCCATCATTGCGAGGAGGAACGACGAAGCAAACTCGATGTTGACGAGCGTCGCAAATCGAGATTGCTTCGTCGCATTGCGCCTCGCAACGACAACTTGACAGCTCAATCCTCACAAGCTTAACCTCACCGGAATATTCGCTGCAATAAAAAGCGAAAAATTCAATTCGAGGAGAATCAAGCCGTGTCCGACTTCACCGAAAGCAATCTCACCGATGCCGTGTTGGCTCGCCTGCAAGGCGCGACCGATCCTCGCTTCAAACAAATCATGTCTAGCCTGATTCGCCACATGCACGATTTCGTGCGCGACGTGGAATTGACGGAAGGCGAATGGTTCGAAGCGATTCAATTTCTCACCGCGACCGGTCAAAAATGCGACGACAAGCGCCAGGAATTTATATTGCTTTCGGATACGCTCGGCGTCTCGATGTTGGTCGACGCGATCAACCATCGCAAGCCCGGCGGCGCGACAGAATCGACGGTGTTCGGGCCGTTTTATGTAAACGGCAGCCCGAGCTTGCCGAAGTGGGCAAACGTGTCGGAAGGCGTGGCGGGCGAGCCGACTTACGTTTCCGGCCAAGTGAAATCCGTCGACGGCAAGCCAATCGCCGGCGCGCAATTGGATTTGTGGCAGACCGACGGCGAAGGATTTTACGACGTGCAGTTGCCGAACATCAAAGGCATGCAGGCGCGCGGCAAAGTCACTACCGATGCCGAAGGCCGTTACGGCTTTCGCACGGTGAAGCCGGTGAGTTATCCGATTCCAATCGATGGTCCTGTGGGGAAAATGTTGAACGGCATGGGGCGACACCCCTATCGTCCGGCGCATATTCACGCGATCGTTTCCGCACCGGGATTCGAGCCGGTGACCACCCATGTGTTTGTGAAGGGCGATGCGTATTTGCAATCGGATGCGGTGTTCGGTGTAAAGAATTCGTTGATTACGGATTTTGTGAAACGCGAGGGCGAAGCGCCGGACGGTACGAAATCGGCGACACCGTTTTGGGAAGCCCATTATGATTTTGTTTTAGCGGCGGCAAAGTAAGTTTACGAAATAACACTAATGTGTCATTCCCGTGAAAACGGGAATCCCTTTGGCCGTTCAAGGTCAACATGGATTCCCGCCTTCGCGGGAATGACAGTGAATTAGGGAAATGGTTTTTCAGCAGGTCGTGTAGTTCAATATCCATAAGGGGGAGAAAGAATGTTACGCAAAATTAGAATGGTTATCGCATCAATGTTTTTGGCATTGAGCGGCGCAGCTTCAGCCGAAGGTCTACCGGGCATGCGCGGCGCGGATCACTTCGGCATTACCGTTCCGGACTTGAAACAAGCTGTGGATTTTTTAGTCAACGTCATCGGCTGCGAAGCCTTTTACAAATTGGGCCCATTCAAAGCCGATAACGACTAGATGGAAGTGCATCTGAACGTCAATCCCAAAGCGGAAATTCCAACCATGCAATTGGTACGTTGCGGTCACGGCACCAATTTCGAGGTGTTCCAATGGAGTTCACCCGATCAGAACAATACGCCGCCGCGCAATAGCGATGCGGGTGGTCATCACATTGCGTTCTTCGTTGACGATATGACGAAGGCAGTCACTCACTTGAAAAAACACAATGTGAAAATGTTCGGTGAGCCGACCGTGATGGGGGAAGGGCCGAGTGCTGGCGAATCGTGGATGTATTTCTTAGCGCCGTGGGGCGTGCAGATGGAAATAGTTAGCTACAAGACTAAGGCATACGAGAAAGATTTCAAGGGCAAGTTATGGAATCCAACCGCGCCGGGTCAGTAAAAAAGCATGTCATCCTGAGGCACGAAGCGACGAAGAATCTGCTTTCCGGCGCGATCCGTTTGCATTGAAAAGCAGATCCTTCGCTTCACTCAGGATGACATCTCGTAGTTATGGCCGTCTTCATTCGTAATGTATTATTACTTTTTGTCGCCGCGATTTCCTTCGCGGCGACGAACGCTTTCGGCCACGCCGAAGTCAGCTACAACCTGCGCGCCGCGCACTTCGATTACACACCCACCGGCATGATGGTCTACATGCGCGTGTCGCTATCGTTATTGGTCGCGAATCAACTTGGTGGCAAAAACAACGATGGAACATATGCTCCCGCGCCATACACGTTCAATCGTGTCGAGAGTGCCCGCGTATTTCATTACCTGGATGTGAAAGCGGTCAAGCACGATGTATCGGGCCTCGGCAAACTCGCGATTCAAGGGCATGAATTTTCTATTGCGGGAAAAGTGGTAACTCCGAAACTGATTAACGTTCGCGTGCATCCCAAAGGTAGCGTGCCACCTTTCGCCAGATTAGAAGACGCAAAGAATGCGACAAAAGGTTCGCCATATGTTTCTGCGAATGAAAACGATATAGACACCGGATACGTGTTGGTCGATATCGCGTTGCTCTATCCGCAGATCACTATCGCCGATGAATTTCAACTCAAAAGTACGCTTATCCCCGGTGAACTCGGCGAACCGGCGACGAAGAATATGTTTTGGGATCACCGCGGCAATGATCAACAAACGCCATACGCCGTCGAAGGTTTAGTCGACGCGGCGATTCTGTTTAGTCCGCCGAAAAAACCTTAGCACCCATCGGCATCGCGCCAGGAGCCGCATGGATGCTTGGCCTTCAGGCATGCCTTGCTGCAAGGCAATCTGGAAGCGGCTCTTCAGGCCAACACCTACAAGATTGCCGTTTACCGGCTTTTCTCGTATCCTCGCTAAAACCAATTGCGAGTCATCACGATGGACCTAAATTACTCCTCCGAAGAAAATACCTTCCGCCAAGAAGTGCGGGCGTTTTTAAAAGAATCACTCCCGAAAACACTGCGCGACAAAGTCTTAGCGGGCATTCATCACAACCGCGACGAGCAAGTAGCCTGGCAAAAAGCGCTGTATAAAAAAGGCTGGTTCGCGCCGCACTGGCCGAAAGAATACGGCGGCACCGGTTGGAACTCCGTGCAACGCTACATATTCGAAGAGGAATACGACGATGCCGGTGCGCCGCGCGTGATTCCGTTCGGCCCGATGATGTGCGCGCCGGTGATCATGGCATTCGGTAACGATTGGCATAAGCAACGCTTTTTGCCGAAAATGCTCAACAGCGACGAAATGTGGTGCCAAGGTTATTCTGAGCCGGGCTCCGGTTCGGATCTCGCGTCGCTAAAAACCAAGGCCGAACGCCAAGGCGATTTTTACATCGTCAACGGCCAAAAGACCTGGACGACACTCGCTCATTGGGCCGACTGGATTTTCTGTCTAGTGCGCACGTCAAGCGACGGTAAGGCACAAGAAGGCATTTCCTTTTTACTGATCGACATGAAATCGCCGGGCGTGGAAGTGCGGCCGATCCGATTGATGGACGGTGCGCACGAAGTCAACGAAGTGTGGTTCGAAAACGTGAAAGTGCCGGCCGAGAATTTAGTCGGCCAAGAAAATAAAGGCTGGACCTACGCGAAATTTTTGTTGGGACATGAACGCAGCGGCATCGCCGCCGTCGGTCGTTCGAAACGCGAACTGGAATTCGTTAAAGAAATTGCACGCAAAGAAATGCTCGACGGCAAACCGCTGCTCGACAACCCACGCTATCGCGACAAGGTGGCCCAATTGGAAATCGATTTGATGGCGTTGGAAGTCACCAGCTTGCGCGTGCTCTCTGCTGAAAGCCGCGGAAAAGCGCCAGGGCCGGAAGTTTCTTTCCTGAAAATTAAGGGCACGGAAATTCAGCAGGCGTTGACGGAATTGCAAATGGAAGCGCTTGGGCCTTATGCGTTGCCGTTCTTCCCCGATTATGTCAACGGCGTGCCGAATGCATCCATCGTCGGCCCCGATTACGGCCCGCCCTTCACGCCGCGCTATATGAATTACCGCAAAACCAGCATCTACGGCGGCTCCAACGAAATCCAGCGCAACATCGTCGCGCAACATATATTGGGGCTATAAAAATGGACTTTAATTTCTCTCCCGAACAAGAACAACTGCGCGACACGGTCAATCGCTTGATCGAGCGCGAATACGAATTCAACAAGCAACGTCACGCCATCATCAATTCGCCCGAAGGTTATAGCGAGAAAGTTTGGGCCGCGATGGCGGAAATCGGCATGCTCGGCATCGGCATCGATGAAGCCCAGGGCGGCTTTGGCGGCAATGCTGTCGATACGATGATCGTGATGGAAGGGCTCGGTGCTGCCTTGGTGGTCGAGCCTTATTTGGCGACCGTCGTACTCGGCGTCAATTTGATTCAACTCGCCGGATCAGACGCGCAAAAGTCGTCGCTATTGCCGCAAGTTGTCGAGGGTAAGTTAAAACTCGCCTTCGCCCATAGCGAGGCGGGCGCGCGCTACGATTTAAAGCGTGTTTCGAGCACTGCAAAAAAGGACCGCAGCGCCTATGTGTTGAATGGTGAAAAAATCGTGGTGCTTCATGGCAATTGCGCCGACAAGATTATTGTTTCGGCAAACGACGAAAAAAAGATTGTGTTATTTTTAGTCGACGCGAAAGCGACCGGCATAACCATTACCGCCTATCGAACCATCGACAATCAACGTGCGGCGAATATTCGCTTCGACAATGTTCGCGTCGATGCCGACGCAGAATTACCCGGAAACGCACTTGAGGCCATCGAACGCGCAACCAATATCGCCAACGCGGCGCTGGTCGCCGAAGCCGTTGGCACGATGGGCGCGTTGCAAAAAGCAACGCTGGAATATCTGAAAACGCGCCGCCAATTTGGCGTTCCGATCGGCAAATTCCAAGCGCTGCAACATCGCATGGTCGACATGTTGATGTATCTTGAATTGTCGCGCTCCATGGCTTATTTGGTATCGGTGAAAGTGCAATCGGACGACGCCAATGAGCGTCAGCGAGTCGTCGCCGCAGCAAAAAATGCCGTCGGGCGTTATGGTCGATTGATCGCGCAAGAAGCAGTGCAACTTCACGGCGGCATGGGCATCACTGATGAGTTATCGGCGAGCCATTATTTCCGGCGATTGACAGCGATTGACGCGACGCTTGGCGACGCGGATCACCAGTTGGCGCGCTTTGCGGCTAATCCTACATTTTAATGATCGAGGTTCGTTTTGGCGTTTAAATATTATTGGGAAGATTTCAAAGTCGGCGAGCGCATAACGCTCGGCAACAAAACCCTCTCTGAAGAAGAAATCATCGGCTTTGCCAAAGAATTCGATCCGCAGCCGTTTCACGTCGATAAAGCGAAAGCCGAGGAATCGTTTTTCGGCGGCATCATCGCAAGTGGTTGGCATACCTGCAGCATCGCGATGCGCATGATGTGCGATTCGTACTTGAATGAATCCGCCAGCATCGGCTCGCCGGGCGTTGACAATATTCGCTGGCTCAAGCCAGTTCGCCCTGGCGACACATTGCGCGCGGAGCGCGTCATTCTGGAATCGCGCGCCTCGTCAAGCAAGCCGGATATCGGCATCGTCAAATCCCGCTGGGAAATGTTCAATCAACATAACGAACTCGTGATGTCGATGGAAGGCATCAGCATGTTCAATCGCCGCACACCGGGCAAACAATGAGCCATCCTGCGGAATTCGCGCGCGCCGCGGCGGTGCTCGGCGGCGTAACGAATAAAGTTCACGTGTTATTGCGCAAGGAAGATTTCAACGCCGAGCGCCTAACAGCGAATGTCGTTGTTGTGCTCGATGTTTTGTTCGCGACCACGACCATCGTTACCGCACTTGCGCATGGCGCAACGGAAGTGATTCCGGCGATTGACGAACATGATGCGCGGACAAAAGCGAAGCCGTTTCCGCCAGAGTCCGTCGTGATGTCCGGCGAGAAGATGATTCATGCCATCGAAGGTTTCGTTACGCCGTTACCGATCGCGTTAACGGAAGTGGGCGTCAAAGGTAAGCGCGTGATTTACTCCACAACCAACGGTACCGTGGCCCTAAGCCAAGCATCGATTGCACCTCACGTTTACGCGGCTTGCTTACTCAATGGCGCAGCAACAGTCGCGCATATTAAGAAACATCATGCCGATGAATCGGTGTTGGTCGTCTGCAGCGGCTCGGCGGGCGGCATGAATTTGGAAGATTTTTATGGTGCCGGTTATATCGTCGATCAACTGGCCGGCGGGCTCGATCCCGATCGCGATTTAACCGATGCCGCCCAATCGGCTTTGCGTTTATTTCGAACTCACGACGCCTACGATTGCTTAATCAGCTCGCGCGTCGGACGCATAATGGAGCGCTCAGGCGTCGCCGATGAAGTGCGCTATGCGGCACAACTCGGCGTCGTGCCGCTAGTAACAAAATTATTGCAAGGAGCAGTGCGTGTCGTCTAAGCAAGAGCATCGCTTCGCCGATGTGAATGGCCAACGATTGCATTACGTTACCGTGGGTGAAGGTAAGCTGATGCTATTCGTTCACGGATTCCCGGAATTTTGGTACGAGTGGCAAAACCAGCTTGATGAATTTGGCAAGGACTACCAAGCCGTCGCGCTCGATATGCGCGGCTATAATCTTTCTTCGAAGCCTACGGCCGTTGCCGACTACCGCGCGAAACATTTGATCGAAGATTTACGCGCGCTGATCGAACATTTGGGCCATAAGAAATGCATTCTCGTCGCCCACGATTGGGGCGGCGCCGCAGCGTGGACTTTCGCCGCAAGCCTTCCCGAGTATGTCGAAAAACTCGTCATCATCAACGCGCCGCACACGGCGACGTTCGCGCGCGAATTAACCAACAACCCGGCGCAACAAGCGGCGAGCCAATACATGCTGCTTTTCCGCATGGAAAAGGCCGAACGCGTGATGATCGAAAACAATTACGCGCGCCTTGTCGGCATGCTGAAAAGCGCTGGCTCAAATGGCGCTTGGCTCACCGATGACGTAAAAGCCAAATACATCGAAGCCTGGTCACAGCCCGGCGCCGTCACCGGCGGTTTGAATTACTATCGCTCGTCGCCGCTTTATCCACCGACGGCGGAAGACCCTGGCGCGAGCGCGATCAAGATTGATCCTGCGCGGGTCATCGTAAAGATGCCGACGCTTGTTATTTGGGGTGATGCCGATAGCGCGTTGCTGCCGTGCCTGCTCGACGGGCTCGAAGAATTCGTTCCCAATTTGACGTTGAAGCGGATTCCTGACGGCTCCCATTGGGTGATTCATGAGCAGCCGGAATTGGTAAATAAGTACATTCGCGCATTCATATAGTATGCTTGGAGAAGAAGTTCGCTCCCCTTGAAAGGGAAGGAGCTTACTAAATCGTCGACGTTTGAATGTCGGCGCAATAAAGCAGTAGTCGTTAGGAGGATTATCCGTTGATTGAAGGGCAGGCAGCGCCGCTATTGAGCTTGCGTGACGTATCCGTGCGGTTCGGCGGCATCGTGGCGCTTGATCGCGTTAGCTTTGATGTAGCGCGCGGTACCATCGTTGGCTTGATCGGCCCGAATGGCGCGGGGAAAACGACGCTGTTTCAATTGCCTATCGCGTCTCTACCAATGCGACAGCGGCGCAATCACCTTCGAGGATCGCGCGCTGACTGAGGTACCGCGCCATGGCATCGCGGCGCTCGGCATCGGCCGTACCTTCCAAAATCTGGCGTTGTTTCGCAATCTCACCGTCACGCAAAACATCTTGCTCGGCGGACACTCGCAAACCACCGGCGGCTTCTTCGCCAATGCGTTGCGTCTGCCAGGCGTCGCGCAACAGGAAACCCAATTGCGCTCGCAAGCGGAAGATTTGATCGAGACGCTCAATTTGCGCTCCGTCGCGGAAACTAAGAGTTTCCGATTTGTCCTTCGGCACGCAAAAACGCGTCGAGCTTGCGCGCGCGCTCGCGACCAAGCCAAAGTTATTGCTGTTAGACGAACCCGCCGGCGGCTTGAATCATTCCGAAGTCGATGATCTCAAAACGCTCATTCAAGATTTGCGCGATCGCTTCGGTTTAACGGTTTTGCTGGTCGAACACCATATGAACTTAGTGATGAATGTTTCCGATAAAGTCGTCGCCATCGATTTCGGCCGCAAAATTGCGGATGGCGTGCCGCAAGAAGTTCAGAATCATCCTGATGTCATCCGTGCTTATCTTGGGGTGGCCGCATGAGTACCATTCTCACCGCGCAAAACCTGGACGCATCCTACGGCGCAACCCAGGTGCTATTCGGTGTTAGTTTTTCAGTGGAACAAGGTGGCATCACCACCATTCTCGGCGCCAACGGCGCGGGCAAAACGACGTTGCTTCGTGCCATCTCCGGCATGGTCAACACGCGCGGCGAGATCAGCTTTCTCGGTCAGCGCACCGAGCGCAAATCCACCGAAGACATCGTGCGCATGGGCCTCGGCCATGTGCCGGACGGACGCGGCACATTCACGCATCTGACCACCGAAGAAAACTTAAAGCTCGGCGCCTACACCCGCCGCGATAAAACGGAAACGGAAAAAGATTTCGAGCGCGTCTATGGCTATTTTCCGCGGTTAAAGGAACGCCGTACGCAACAAGCCGGTACGCTCTCTGGTGGCGAACAGCAAATGCTCGCCATCGGTCGTGCGCTGATGCTTAAGCCCAAGTTACTCGTGCTGGATGAGCCGTCATTTGGCCTCGCGCCGGTGATCGTTCAGGAGATTTTTCGCATCATGGCTGCGATTAACAAACAGGATGGCGTAAGTATTTTGTTAGTCGAGCAGAATGCCTCGCTTGCGTTAAATCTCGCGGATCATGCGTGCTTGCTGGAAACGGGACGAGTTGTGATTGCCGGCGCAGCGAAGGATATTGCAGGTGACGAATCCGTGAGGAAGGCTTATCTTGGTTATTGAGATGAGCATCGCCAGGATCCGTATAGATACTTGCTCACAACAATGCATGGCTTGTGAGCCGCGCCCCTATTGCCTCTCCAGGTATGCCGAGAGCCACTTAAGAGTTTAGCAAATGGAAACTTTCCTACACCAACTCCTATCTGGCCTCGCCACTGGCGGAATCTACGCCAGCGTCGCCATGGCCTTAGTCATGATTTACCAGGCGACCCATCACATTAATTTCGCGCAGGGCGAGATGGCGATGTTTTCGACCTATCTTGCCCTGACGATGATTAACGCAGGCGTGCCCTATTGGTTAGCATTCGTGTTGACCGTCATCATCTCTTTTTTCGGCGGCATGGCCATTGAGCGGATCATCATTCGGCCCGTAGAAAAATCTCCCGTGCTGACAGTTATCATCGTTTTCATTGGCTTGCTTTTGATCTTGAACGGCCTTGCAGGCTGGATTTATACCTATACCAACAAGCCTTTCCCCAGCCCATTTCCTGAGCGCTCCTTCGGTTATTTATCGGGCCACGAGTTGGGTTCGATTGTCGTCACGCTGGTGGTACTTTCATTGCTTTATCTATTCTTTCGCTATACGCCAATCGGTTTGGCAATGCGCGCCGCTGCACAGAATCCCGTTTCGAGCCGCCTAGTCGGCATCCACGTCGGGCGCATGTTGGCCTTGGGCTGGGGACTCGCCGCCGCCATCGGCGCGGTGGCAGGCATGATGGTCGCGCACATTATTTTCCTCGACCCGAACATGATGTCTGGTGTGCTGCTGTACGCTTTTGCCGCCGCGTTGGTCGGTGGCATCGACAATCCTTGGGGGGCCATGGTGGGTGGATTTATCGTCGGCGTAATTGAAAATTTAGCGGGGCATTACGTTGTCGGCCCCGAGCTAAAGCTGACTGTCGCCCTGGTGATCATCATCGGTGTGTTGTTGTTCAAGCCCGCAGGCTTGTTCGGCAAAGTTCTGGTCACGCGAGTCTAGCCATGGATCCCATTAAAGCCACGACAGAAAAAAGCGCCGCGCTTGGCCATAGCGGGCCTAAGCCCCACGCCGGGGCGTTGATCGCGCTTCTCGCGATTGCCTGCGTCGTGCCGTTTTTCCTCAAGGGCTACCACCACCTCGTGCTCACGCAGATGTTGGTCTACGCCATCGCCATTCTCGGTCTGAATATTCTGACGGGATACAACGGGCAAATTTCCCTCGGCCACGGTGCGTTCTACGCCATCGGCGCCTATACCGCAGCGATCATGATGGACAAGTTTGCTCTGCCCTACTGGTCCACCGTCCCGGCTGCCGGCGTGGTGTGCTTAATCGCGGGCTTCTTGTTTGGTTTACCGGCGCTACGCTTGGCCGGCCACTATCTTGCGTTAGCGACGTTCGCCTTGGCCGTTGCGGTGCCGCAGATCCTCAAATACAAAGGTATTGAACATTGGACCGGCGGCGTGCAAGGCATCAACATCCTTAAACCTGATCCGCCCTTTGGTCTGAAAATTACCGCTGATCTTTGGTTGTACTTCTTCACGCTGGCGATTACGGTCATCATGTTCGTCCTCGCCTATAACCTGTTGCGCGGCCGCATTGGACGTGCCCTGGTCGCGATCCGCGATCAGCCCATCGCCGCAGAAGCCATGGGCATCAATCTCGCCATGTTCAAATCGCTGACCTTCGGCGTTTCCGCGTTGTACACCGGCGTTGCGGGTGCGCTCGGCGCCATCGTCGTGCAATACGTCGCACCGGACAGTTTCACGCCGTTTTTGTCGATCTCACTGCTGGTGGGTGTAGTCGTTGGTGGCTTGGCGACCTTGTCCGGCGCGCTTTATGGCGCAGCGTTCGTGCAATTCGCCCCGAACATCGCCGAGAAAGTCGTCGGCATTCCGCCGCAAATTGTCTACGGCATATTCCTGATTGGCTTCATGTATATTATGCCGCAGGGCGTGGCATGGTTTATCCATATCGCACGGCGCAAACTATTCGCACGTCAGCGCGCGAGCAGTTGAAGACGTTAAGGTTCAAGCGCTCTGGAATGAGCGCCTAAGGTTTTCAAATAATCCATTTGAGGAGCAGTAAACATGATTAAACGATTCGTACCGGGATTGATCGCGACCGTTGCGGCAATTTTCGCCCTGGGCGCTCAGGCGCAAAATAAATACGATACCGGTGCCACCGATAAAGAAATTAAAATCGGCCAGACCATGCCCTACAGCGGGCCCGCTTCGGCCTACGGCACGATCGGAAAAACCGAGCAAGCCTATATCAAAATGATCAACGATCAGGGCGGCGTTAACGGCCGTAAGATCAATTTAATCAGCCTCGATGATAGCCTACTCGCCGCCCAAAGCGGTTGAGCAAGTTCGTAAGCTGGTGGAACAAGATGAAGTGCTGTTGTTGTGGCAAACCTTGGGCACACCATCTAATTCCGCCATTCATAAATACGTCAACCAAAAGAAGATTCCGCACCTTTTCCTTGCGACCGGTGCAACCAAATGGGGCGATCCCAAGAATTTCCCGTGGACCATGGGCGGCCAACCGGCATATCAAATCGAAGCCACCATCTACGCGCGCTATTTGCTGAAAGCCAAGCCGAACGCCAAGATCGCCGTGCTGTATCAAAATGACGACTACGGTAAAGATTTGCTGAAGGGTCTGAAAGATGGACTCGGCGCAAAAGCCTCGATGATCGTCGCCGAAGCGTCCTACGAAGTGGCCGATCCAACGGTTGATTCGCAAATCCTGTCGTTCAAGGGTTCCGGCGCCGACACCATGTTTACCTTCGCCACGCCGAAATTCGCCGCGCAATCCATCCGCAAGGTGTTTGACATCGGCTGGAAACCATTACATTTTGTGAATAACGTTTCGGCACAAGTCACCTCGGTACTCATGCCCGCAGGCCTAGAAAAATCCGTTGGACTTATCACCGCCAGTTACCTCAAAGATATCAACGATCCGCAATGGGCCAATTCGCCGGACATCAAAGCCTTTCAGGAATTCATGAAGAAATATTATCCCGACGGTGATCCTAAGGAATACAACAACGCCTACGGCTATATGCAAGGCCATATGCTGGTACAAATGCTCAAGCAATGCGGTAATGATCTCACCCGAGAAAACGTCATGCGCCAAGCAGCGAATTTGAGAAACGTCGAATTACCGATGTTGCTTCCCGGTATCAAAGTCAATACCAGCCCGACGGATTTCTTTCCGATAGACCAACAGCAATTGGGAAAATTTGACGGTAAGGAATGGAGGAATTTTGGCGAATTGATCGATCTGCAAAACTAAGTTTTAGCTTCACGGGGGTGCTTGGCATCCCTTTTTTTTGCTTTTCTGACTACGCAATGACGCCGCGACGACTCAAATTCTGGGGCTGTGGCGTTAATGCGAATTCCCTAAATCATGACACCCACAGATCATGTCATTGCGAGCTGGCTGTATCGGCGTAGCCGACACAGCCCACGGACCATGAACCGCACCGGCCTCAAACCGAAGCCGACCCTCACCCCACCCCTCTCCCGCAGAGCGGGAGAGGGAGTATCGTCCCCTCGCCCCTATCGGGAGAGGGGTGGGGGTGAGGGGCAAGCCGTCCTAAAAACAAGCGCGTTCAATTCAGGTTCATGGAAACGAGTCCCACGCTTCGCTCCTCGCGATGACTGTCGTGAATTATTGGAATCTCAATAATACACCGCCCTTACAACCAATTAAATAGCGCGTCTCCAGGCAGGGTACGCCAAGCTCTTTTCTGGGAGAGGCTTCCAGGCCACCCCAAATTCCAAAAGCCGATCGCAAAAATATTGCGAAAAATGCGCAACTCCTACCTGACCAGGTAGGGTTTTATTTACTCAATTTGGTTATTCTTACAGCGTCGGGTGAAACAGACTGCTCGAATGTTGACGTCAATTTCAAGAACTTTCTAAATTGAGGAGAAAACGAAATGAACAAATCTCGTATATTGCTTCGGGCTTTTTTATCGTTTCTTATTTGCGGGGGATGTAGCCCAAGCGCAAAACAAATACGACACCGGCGCAACCGATACAGAAATCAAAATCGGCCAAACCATGCCCTACAGCGGCCCGGCATCGGCCTACGGGACGATTGGTAAAACCGAACAAGCCTTTATCAAAATGATCAATGAGCAAGGCGGCATCAACGGCCGCAAGATCAATTTGATCAGCCTCGACGACGCCTTCTCGCCACCCAAAACCGTCGAGCAAATTCGTAAATTGGTCGAACAAGACGAGGTTTTGTTCCTTTGGCAAAACGTCAGGCACAGCGCCTAATTCCGCCATTCACAAATACGTCAATCAGAAAAAAATTCCTCATCTCTTCATCTCGACCGGCGCGACCAAATGTGGCGATCCGAAAAACTTCCCATGGACCATGAGCGGTAACTTGCCTACCAAACCGAGGCGCAAATCTACGCGCGCTATCTACTGAAAACCAAGCCCGACGCCAAGATCGCGGTGCTTTATCAAAACGACGACTTTGGCAAAGATCTGCTCAAGGGCCTGAAAGACGGCCTCGGCGCAAAAGCCTCGATGATCGTCGCCGAAGCGTCCTACGAAGTAGCCGATCCGACGGTGGATTCGCAGATTCTTTCGTTGAAGGGTTCCGGCGCCGACACGCTGTTCACCTTTGCCACACCGAAATTTGCCTCGCAAACCATCCGCAAAGTGTATGACATCGGCTGGAAACCACTGCATTTTGTCGACTATGTTGTAGTCGTCGGTCGCCGCAGTGCTGGTGCCTGCCGGCCTGGAAAAATCTGTCGGCCTGATAACCGCGCAGTTACCATAAAGGACATCAACGATCCGCAATGGGACAATTCACCGGACGTAAAAGCCTATCTGGAATTCATGAAAAAATATTATCCCGACGGCGACCCCAAGGAATGCCACAACGTCTATGGTTTCATGCAAGGCCACATGTTGGTGCAGGTATTGAAACAATGCGGCAATGATCTCACTCGAGAAAACGTGATGCGTCAGGCGGCGAATCTGAAAAATGTCGAGTTGCCGATGCTGCTTCCCGGCATCAAAGTCAACACCAGCCCGACGGATTTCTTTCCGTTCGAGCAACTGCAGTTGGGAAGATTCGACGGCAAGGAATGGAAAACGTTTGGCGAGGTAATCGACCTGCAACACTAAGTTTGACCTTCGGAAGGATGTGCGGCATCCTCTATTTTTTCCGCACAGGTTGGCCGCACAATGACATCAAGAAAACTAAAATTTTGGGGCTGGGGTTTTGAAGACACCCTTCTAACAGCCAATGAAATAGCGCTTCTCGAAGGCAACTACGCCAAGCACCTTGGTATGAGCGGCTTCCAGGCCACCCCTGCGCCAAAGGCTGAAGAAATCTCGCTGCGCAAGCCGCGACTTGAAATTCCATCAAGCTTGCAAAACTTTGCACGACGGATCATTACGAACGCTTGTTACACAGCTACGGCAAATCGTTTTTCGATAGCGCGCGCGCGTTCGCTCGCGAATTTCCCAATCCGCCGGACGTTATCGCGTTGCCGCGCAACGAGCAAGACATCGTTGACGTGCTCGATTGGTGCGGCCGCGAAGATGCGGTCGCGATTCCGTTCGGCGGCGGCTCCAGCGTCGTCGGCGGCATTGAGCCGCCTTCCGGAAATCAGCGCTGATCGTCCGGTCGTCACAATCGATTTGCGCAATCTCGAATCAAGTTCTCGAAATCGATGAAACATCGCAATGCGCGCGCATTCAAGGCGGCATGTTTGGGCCGGCATTGGAAGCGGTGCTTAAAACCAAAGGCTTAACGCTGCGCCACTTGCCGCAATCGTTCGAATTCTCCACGCTCGGCGGTTGGATCGTCACGCGCGGCGGCGGGCACTATGCGACGCTTTACACGCACATCGATGACTTAGTCGAAAGCGTCCGCGCCGTAACGCCGAGCAGGCGTGATGGAATCGCGCCGCTTACCCGGCTCCGGCGCGGGCCCCAGCCCCGATCGCATGATGATCGGCTCCGAAGGCACGCTGGGCATCGTCACCGAAGCATGGATGCGCTTGCGTAAGCGACCGATATTCCGCGCAAACACGTCGGTACGATTCAAAGATTTTTACAAAGCCGCCGATTGTGTTCGCGCCATCGCACAAGCTCACTTGTATCCGAGCAACTGTCGCTTAGTTGATGCCAACGAAGCGATGCTCACCGGCGCAGGCGATGGCACCTATCACATGCTGGTGTTGGCATTCGAATCGGCCGATCATCCGGTCGATGCGTGGATGAAACGCACGTTGGAATTGGTCAACGACCACGGTGGCGAATACGACAAACAAGCATTGGAAAGCAACGCCGGCAACCGCGAAGGCGCAGCGGGTCAGTGGCGCGACAGCTTCATCCGCATGCCCTACTTCCGCGAAAATCTAACGCCGCGCGGCATCATCACCGAAACCTTCGAGACCGCGATCACCTGGGACAAATTGAAAGATTTCCACAGCAACATCATGGACGCGACACACCGCGCCATCAAGGAAGCGACGGGGAAAGCGGGCGTCGTCACCTGCCGTTTCACCCACGTTTATCCCGACGGACCGGCACCCTACTTCAGCTTTCATGCCGTCGGCGACAAAGAACGCATGATGGATCAATGCTGGCGCATCAAGCAAATAGCATCCGATGTATTAATCAAAAATGGCGGCACGATTACGCATCATCACGCAGTTGGGCGCGATCATCGCACGTGGTATGACAAGCAGCGGCCCGAGATATTTGCGAAAGCGTTTAGGGCGGCGAAAAAAGCGCTCGATCCAAAAGGGATGTTGAATCCGGGTGTGTTGATTGATCCTTAGCGCGCTGAAAAAACTACCATTGTCATCCTGAGCGTAGCGAAAGATCTGCTTTTGGCATTAGAGAAAGCAGATCCTTCGCGTTGCTCAGGATGACATTCTTAAAACAAAGGTGTAGGGCGGGGACCACCCGCCATTTCCGTAAAAAAATTGTTTGGCGGGTGGTCCCCGCCCTACAGGTCTAGCGCAATTTACTGCGCATCACCCGACGCGTAACAATTACAAATCCAACGATCGATATCAACGCCAAACTCGATGGCTCGGGAATTGTCGCCGCCAATGCAGCGCGCGCGATCTGCGTATGGCCGGCCGTAGTCGGATGAATGCCGTCCCAAAATAACGACGCATGCCACCTCCGTTTATTCACGTCATTGTGTGGTTAGTTTCGGAAATGTCGACACAGGCACGCCACGAGGCGCGTCACACTTAGCTCCCGGCGAAGGCATCGTTCACAAGCAGTATCCACGCGCCTTTCCGGGTAACGCCTGGTTCAGTATGCAATCAATGGGACTTTTGCCACAATGGCACATCGATAGCAATTTAACTTGGAGGAAAGCATGAACCCACGCTGGAAGAAACGCCCAGAAGGCTCGAACTGGGGCGACTTTGGTCCCGACGATCAACTCGGCCGCCTAAATTATTTAACGCCGGAAAAAGTGAAGCAAGGCATCGCGGAAGTCAAAGAAGGCCTGACTTTTTGCCTCAGCATTCCGCTCGATTATCCCGGCGAAGCCAAGCTCAACGTGCGGCGCTTGCCGCCGGTGTTGGCGCCGACCTATCGCGACGGCAATCCCTACATTAACTATCCCACCGAGTTGATGGATCCGCAAAACACCACCATCATCAGCGATGATCAGGTGACCATGTGTTTGCAATATTCGACGCAGTGGGATTCCCTCGCGCACATCGGTTCGCATTTCGATGCCGACGACGACGGCGTCCCGGAGAAGGTTTACTACAATGGCTTTCGCGCCAACCAACACATTCGCGGCCCGATCGATTACCAAGGAAAGTATCAACACAAATGCGAACCGCCGTTCGGCGCCACATCGCTGGGCATCGAGAACATGGCGGAAAAATGTTTGCAAGGCCGCGGCGTGTTGGTCGATCTGCACGCGCACTACGGCACGAAAAAACACGCGGTCGGCTATGACGATTTCATGCGCATCATCGAGCAAGACAACGTCGTAGTCGAAAAAGGCGACATGCTGTTACTCCACACCGGCTGGACCGGACTCATCATGCAGATGAACAAACACCCGAACATGGAAGTCCTCGATAATTCCTGCGTCGGCCTCGATGGCCGCGATGACAAGTTGTTGCAATGGATTACCGATAGCGGCATCTGTGCGCTCATCGCCGATAACTACGCCGTCGAATACTGGCCACCAAAACCGCGTGAAGGCCGACGGCCGATGATACCGTTGCACGAGCATTGTTTGTTCAAGCTCGGCATTCCGCTTGGAGAGATTTGGTGGTTGCAAGAATTAGCGATTTGGTTGCGCAAGAATCAGCGCAGTCGATTTTTGCTGACTGCGCCGCCGTTGCGATTGCCGGGGGCGATTGGTTCACCTGCTACGCCAGTTGCGACGGTTTGATTAACCAAGATGTGCAATGCGCACACTGGCATCGTCGAGTCCGCGTGACGTGTTGCCGCCCAATGTTCGCTCCACGAGCGCAAATCCTTACATTATAAATTTCTCGCGAAACAGCAGAAATTCGTTTATTGATACGTAAGGCTCCATCATAATCAGAGTTCTTGAATCTCTATAACAATGATAGACCATACGCATAAAGCTGGCCGCAAATTCATGGATGAACTTACTTGAGTCACGAGAACGGGGTGTAGATTTATGCAAAATACGTAGCCAGGAGTATACTGATTGTACCGGAAAGAGCAGTATGCCTTAATTGCAATAGTTTTGCAACAACTAGAAAGGAAGATTACGGTGCGACGCATTAAGCGGCAAGTGGTTTATCCATGCTAGCCCAGAAATTAACTCAGATGCGAGGCACGTTGGAATTGAGCACTTACGCTGTAGATACCCAGGGTAAAACGAGTATTATATGACCAGCTATTGCACATAATCTGAGTCAAGGAATCACATTTCGTAAATTGAATAGTTTGGAATCATTTGCCCAGCTTTTGAATCGAAAAGACAGCCGCTAGCGCATCCGGCGAAAAAGTACATTCTCCAGCTGATCTATATTTCGGGCAAACAATATTTTAACTCCCTGAAGTTTAGGAATTGGCTTATGACGGGGCACTCAAGAGCCCGCAATACCTATCGAGCGCCATGAATAGGAACGCCTTGCACTTACTACTGCTGCGATCACCGATGATACTAGCCAACTTGGAAGACATCGAGAGTAAACAGAAGTGCTTTTGTGATAAAAATTAAAACTCGTAGGGCAGAAAAGCGAAGCGCCTTCTGCCGCATGGAATCCTATATGCTGAACCACAATAGATATTCGTCGGATTACGCTGCGCTAATCCGACCTACATTTTTTTTTTTTCGCGATCGACATAATCTTACGAACTGGTTTATCACTCAGCTTCAGGTTCGTTAGCCTCGAATTTCTTTAAGTAGCGCCACCGCTCGATCCATCCGCACATCTTTTTCCTGCGCCATGATTTTCGCGATTCGATCAATTTCATCGCCCTTCGCGCCCGCCGCGAGCGCGATGTTGCGCGCGTGCAACGCCATATGTCCACGCTGAATTCCATCGGTCGCCAACGCACGCAACGCGCCTAGAGTTTTGCGCCAGCCCGACGGCGACGGCGATTTCCCCTAACTCTTGCGCGGATTTCACATTGAGAATTTTCAGTGCGAGTTGTGCAAGTGGATGGGTTTTGGTTGCGCCACCGACTAAGCCTACGGCCATCGGCATTTCGATGGTGCCGACTAATGCGCCGCTGCGATCTTTTTCCCAGCGCGTGAGCGAAGTGTAGCGTCCGCTGCGGCTGGCATAAACATGAGCGCCCGCCTCTACCGCGCGCCAATCGTTGCCCGTCGCGACGATGATCGGATCGATGCCGTTCATGATGCCTTTGTTGTGCGTCGCGGCGCGGTAGGGATCGATTGCCGCTAGCGTGTAAGCGTCGAGCACGCCTTCGATAATGTCGGCGCCATCGCGCTCGGGCGTGGTGAGCACTTCAGGCGTGAGCCGCAAGCGAGCGCGCGCGAGGCGCAGATCGGCGAGGTTGGACAAGATGCGCAACAACACCGAGCCGCCGGTGATTTTTTCCACCAGCGGCGCGACGGCTTCCGCCATGGTATTCACGGCGTTTGCGCCCATCGCGTCGCGCACGTCGACGATCAAATGCATCACCATCATCGCGCCGCGCGGCGTGTCGTCGAACACATGTACTTCGATATCTTTGCAACCGCCGCCAAGACCGATCAGCACTTTGTCGCGACTGTTCGCTAGCGCAATGATTTCGTCACGATGCTTGAGCAGCGCTTGGCGTGCGCCATGCGGATCGGTGATGCCAATCACTTGCACTTGCGCGCGCATCAGCGGCGCGGAGCTTGAGGTTTCGAAGCCACCGCATTCGCGCGCCAATTTCGCCATGAACGATGCGGCGGCAACGACCGACGGCTCTTCAACTACCATCGGCACCAAAACATCGCGGCCATTAATCAGAAAGTTTCCGGCGATCGCAAACGGCAACTCGAAAGTGCCGATGACATTTTCGATCATGCCGTCGGCGCGTTCGATATTCAACGCGCCGGGTTTTGCGAGCAATGATATTTCGTTCAGCGACAGTGAAGCCACTGTAGCGATATGTTCCAGGCGCTGCGCTGGGGTTAGCGTGCGGAAGTTCGGTAAGCGCGAATCGGTGGGCATTGGGATTTTCTCAAGCGTGGGCTGAATCAATCGCTGTGTAATTGTCGCGCGAGGGTGGATCCAGCGGGCATAGAACAAGGCTTCAAGAGCGGCACCTGCAGTCGTGACTTTGCCACGGTGGATCCCGTTGCGATCACCCTACAATCGCATCGCCTGAGCGACGAGGTCTACGGCCAGAGCGCAATCGCCATGCGCCTCTCCAAGCACCATACTGCTAAACCGAAAGATAAAGCTGCTTCACTTCAGCATTGGCTTTGAGCGCCTCTATGGTGTCGTGATAAACATCGCGACCACGATCGATGACGACGACGCGGTCCGCGAGCGACAAACAAAAATGAAGATTTTGTTCGGCGAGAATAATTGTCGAGCCGAGCTCGCGCAATTTTTTGATCAGCTCGGCGATCTTTTGCACCATAATCGGCGCGAGGCCTTCGCTGGGTTCATCGAGCAACAACACGCTCGGGTTACCCATCAACGTGCGGCCAACGGTGAGCATTTGTTGTTCGCCACCGGAGAGTTGCCCGCCCATACGATTCTTCAACGGTTCGAGCAGCGGCAGCATGTCGTACACGCGACGCGCATTCCAAAAATCTTCGCCATCTTTGCCACGTTTCGCCGCAATAATCAGATTGTCTTCTACCGTGTGCTCTGGAAAAATTTGCCGGTCTTCCGGCACGAAACCCATGCCGGCGCGGGCGATCAAATGCGCGGCGCGGCCTTGTATCGCCTGCCCCTCCAGATCAATGCGTCCCGCGCGTAGTGGCAGCAAGCCCGCAATGGCTTTCATCGTCGTGCTCTTGCCGGCGCCATTGCGCCCCAATAACGCTAACGTTTCACCTTTGTTGATCGTCAGCGACATGCCAAAAAGCACTTGGCTGGTGTCGTAAAAAACTTCGAGCCCTTGCGCGCTGAGAATGCTCATGTCGCCTCCCCGTGAGCAACGCCGAGATACGCTTCGATCACAGCGGGATTATTGCGAATTTGATCCGGCGTGCCGTGTGCCAACAATTTTCCGTAGCACAACACGTTGACGTTTTGCGCGATTCGAAACACGATGTCCATATCGTGTTCAATGAAAATCAACGTCAACCCACCGTTCTGCCAGAGGCGATAAACCGTATCGATCATTTTGGTGCGCTCTTCCGGCCCCATACCGGCGATCGGTTCGTCGAGCAATAATACTTTCGGTTTCATTGCGAGCGCGAGAGCGATGTCCATTAGCTTTTGATCGCCGTGAGACAAATTGCCGGTGACCGTTTTCGCTTTTGCCGTGAGGCCGAGCAACTCCATGGTTTCTTCAGCGCGTTCGCGCGTTTCCGGCATCGGAAAGCGACGCGTAAGATTTGCCGATTTTCCGGCGGGCGACATCAGTGCCGCGCGCAGTGATTCTTCCACCGTGAGGGTCTTAAATAATTTCGCGACTTGGAACGCGCGGCCGATACCCTTGGTGACGATTTCCGCGCTCGACATTTGCGTGATGTCATCGCCCTCGAGGAGCACTTTGCCGCTATCGGGTTTAAGAGCGCCGGAGATTAAATTGAAGAACGTGGTTTTGCCGGCGCCGTTCGGGCCGATGATGGCGGTGAGCGAACCTTGAGGGAAATCCATCGATATGTCTTGCGTCGCCGCTACACCACCGAAGGATTTGTTGAGGTTTTGGACACTCAAGGAAATCGCGCTCATGCCACTTCCTTTGCAGCGCGACGTCCGAAAAGTTGCTGCAAAAAATCAGCGATTCCGCGCTTGAATCCCAATGTGAATATTAGCACTGCTATACCCAGTGCTAAGCCATGATACTCAGTGAATTTCGTGATCACGTCGTTCAGTGAAAGTAACACCACTGCGCCGACAATGGGGCCGATAAAGGTTTGTATTCCGCCAATCATAATCATGATGATAGCGTCGCCGGAGGTGGTCCAGTACGCGAATTCGGGAAACGCGCCCGAGACGAACAACCCCATCAATATGCCGCCGATACCGGAGAAAATCCCGGCGATAACGAATGCTTTCAAGCGCACTTGCCAGACTTCGATGCCGAGAAATTTCGCGCGGTCGGCGTTGTCACGTACCATGCGCAGGGTATAGCCGAATGGCGTTTGCAAAATATGGCGCATCGCCAACAAACACACAATTAACAACGCACAGGCAAACCAATACATTTGATTGTGATCGGCCAAATTAATGCCGAGAAATGGCGCGCGCGAAATACCGCCCATCAAGCCTTGGTCGCCACCGGTCAGTGATTGCCACGAAATGATGATGCTATGGATCAACATCTGAAACGCCAGCGTCAAAAAGCTGAAATAGATTTCTTTTAGACGCACGCAAATCGCGCCAATTACCAACGCGAGTAATGCGCAAAAAGTCACGCTACCGAGAATTGCCAACGGAATCGACGCACCGGTATTTTGCATAATCAGGCCGAACGCATAAGCCCCGCCACCGAAGAACATGCCCTGGCCGAACGACACCATGCCGCCGAAGCCGACGAGCAAATTCAACGATGTGGCGAATATTCCATACGCGGCAACGCGAATGATGAAATCCAATCACCACACGCGACGGAAAAATGAATGGCAATGCCGCGAGAATTGCCAAGCGCAATCAGCCCGATCAGAAGATCGCGGCGAAAAGTATAAGCACCCATCAGCGGCTCTCCTTACCCATAATGCCGTTTGGCTTCACCAGCAAGATAATGACCATCGCTGCAAACATGATGCCTTCGACAAATAGCGGGAAACCGATTGAGCCGAACGAGCGCACCAAGCCCATCAACAGCGCGGCGACCAGCGCACCGCTCACTGAGCCCATGCCGCCGATCACCGTGACGATGAAGGATTCAATCAAAATCGAAAATCCCATGCCCGGTGACATCGAGCGCACCGGCGCCGCGAGCGCACCGGCCATACCTGCGAGCGCGCCACCCAGGGCGAACACGCTGGCATAGATCAAGCTGGTGTTCAGTCCCAAAGCGGAGGTCATCTGTGGATTCACCGCTGCGGCGCGAACGATTTTGCCGATTTTGGTTTTTACCAATACGTACCACAGCACGATGGCGATCGCAGCGGCTGCGCAAATCAGAAATAAGTAAAACGCGGGAATGATCCCGCCGCCAACAATGAACGGCGGCATCTGAAATGTCGGCGGCATGCCCATCGCTTGAAACTCAGGGCCCCAAACAATTTTGACTACGTCATCGAGAATTAATACAAACGCATAGCACACCAACAATTGCATCAAGACGTCTTGCCGTACACGCGGCGCATGAAAAAGCGCTCGAAAATCGACGCCGAATATCGCAACGCCAGCGCTGCGCCAATGATGGCAATCGTGAAACTATCCGTGACGCGATAAACCGATGAGCGCGCAATACGCGCCCAGCATGTAGAAAGAGCCGTGGGTGAAATTGATCACGCCGAGCACGCCGAAGATCAGCGTCAGGCCAGCGGCGACCAAAAACAGCAAGCCGCCGATAATCATGCCGCTGGTGGATTGCGTCACCACGCATGAGAGCGAAGTGAAGCATGAGATTAGGGCCGTTAGGTCCAAGATAATTCCCCCAGTACAAACAAAATCCCCGGGATCGCCGGGGATTTCTGACTATCAAATTGTTATTATGCAAAGCCTTTGCGCTTTTTCCACTCGGCTTCGAGCTCAAAAATCTTTCTTCCAGTCGCCGGCCTGAACGTCCGGCACAAACGGATCTTTCGGAATCGTCACACCCCAACCGATAGCATAGCCAACTGTGGTTTGATCTTCGGCGCGCATGGTGATGGTGCCATCTGCGCCGAACGGCGAATTGATTTTCATACCACGCAACGCATCGGAAATTTCTTCGTGTCCGTGCTATTGGTTTTCTTCATCGCTTCGATCAGGAATTGCATGCCCACTGCCGCTTCCCACGACCAATTGGTTGGATATTCTTTGTATTCGCTGAAAGTAGGCCTTGCCCCAATCCATGTTGGCTTTATTTTTCGGAAAGTTGCGCAGATAGCGATTGCCGGAATGAATGCCCTTTCGGCAGATTTTTCACAGCCTTCATCGTCGTGTAGTCCGCCATGTTCACGGCGAAAAATTGCGTATCATTGAACAACGCGTAAATGCTCGCTTGATCGATGAACGAGGCCAGATCGCCGCCCCACAGGCACGAATACATCGCCTGCGGTTTCGCTTGCAAAATCTTGGTGATGACTTCGGTGTAGTCCGGTTGGAACAATTTCGGCCAGGCTTCCGAAACGATTTTCACATCGGGATTGAAACTTTTTCAAAAACTCGACGAAATCGCCGGTGGCATCACGGCCATAAGCGTAGTCCGGTGCGAGCGGTAACCCAGTTTTTCAATCCTTTTTCTTTCGCGATCGCCGCGGCATAAGCGCCACCAACGATGGAATCGTGTACGCCTTGGCGCGCCGTGCGAAACGCATTCGGGATGCGCAATTTCGGGTCGGCCGAAAGCGAGGTCGTTTCCGAAAGGTTATGAATGCACAACACGCCCAAATCTCGCGCAACTTCGTGCACTGCAAATGCGCCGGCAGACGATTCGCAATCGAAAATAATTTCGCAACCGTCACTGGTGACGAATTCGCGGGCGATGCGCGCCGATTCTTCCGCTTTGCCTTTGGAATCGCGAATCACCATCTCGATTTTGCGGCCGCCCAAACCACCGGCCGCATTGAATTTTTCGACTTCCATCATCACCGCATTGCGCGAAGAAATGCCTAACTGAGCCACGCGGCCGGAAAGAATCGTCCCCATGCCGATCTTGATTGGCTTATCTTGCGCGCGGCTGATCATCGGGAAGCCCAGCGCGGCCGCGCCGCCCAAAGCCGCGGCCGATTGCAATACGCGCCGGCGATTTTTATTGAGTCGAAAGTTGTTTTGCCATCATTTTTCTCCAAACATTAGATCATTTCATCTGACCGTGGCACCGCATTGGCGTCGCTCGCAACGTAGCGCAAGTAACGCCTGATCAATGCCTCTGCGTCGACATACCGACAGCGGCGCGAGCAAACCAGCTGCGAATTCGATTGCATTTCAGATGAATTTGCGAGTCACTAACCGGCGAAATTGCATCATGAAGTCACGTAACTTGAGCGCCTTAGATTTGTGAACATGTTGCACCGCCGACCGATCAGCCGCGCCACGCCTGCCTTCTGGCAAGGCATGCCCTGCGAGCAATATCCACGGGGTGCCTGCGCGCGCGCATGCGACATCGATTCGGCAAGCAATACAATGCAGTAGTAATGTGATAGCGATTGCGTCAATTGTAGTGTTAGTAAACCAAAACCGAAAGCCAGGCGTTGGGACAAACACGCTGAGGCGCGCCTCGGGCGTTCCCGAGCAAATTTAGATCCCGACCCAATTAGGAGGCAATACCCATGAAATTTCGCCAACATTCCGTTCGCCTCTGTGCGTTGTTGCATTTCCTTTTCCGCGCTCGCCGCCGACCCGATCAAGATTGCGGTGATCGATCCGCTGTCCGGCCCGTTCGCCAACGTCGGCGAAGCGATGGTGCGCCACGTGCAACTCGCGGCGGCGCAAATCAATGCCCGCGGCGGCGTGCTCGGCACCAAGTTTGAAATCATCCCGCTCGATAGCAAGAGCAATCCGCAAGAAGCGCAACTCGCGCTCAAGCAAGCGGTCGATCAAGGCGTTCGCTACATCAATCAAACCAACGGCTCGAATGTCGCCGCCGCGCTGATCGAAGCGGTCAACAAGCACAACGAGCGCAACCCCGACAAAACCGTGATGTTTTTGAACACCGGCGCCGTCGATCCGGCGCTGACCAACGACAAGTGCAGCTTCTGGCATTTCCGCTTCGACGCCGACGCCGATATGAAAATGGCGGCGCTGACCGACGCGATCGCGCAAAACAAGAACCATTAAAAAAGTTTACATCATCAATCAGGATTACGCATTTGGCCAAGCCGTTTCCAAGGCCGGTCAAGCGATGATGACGAAGAAACGGCCCGACGTTGAAATCGTCGGCAACGAACTGCATCCGCTCGGCAAGGTGAAAGACTTTGCGCCTTACATCGCCAAGATCAAAGCCACGGGCGCCGACACGGTCATCACCGGCAATTGGGGCAACGACATGACCTTGTTGATCAAGGCCGCGCGCGACGCCGATTACAAGCCGGACTTTTACACTTATTATGCCGGCGGCCTCGGAACACCCCCGGCCTTGGGTGACGCGGGCATCGGCCATCTGAAGCAAGTCACGCAATGGCACGCCAACATCGGCAACGAAAAAGTCGCCAAAGGCCGCCAAGCTTACGAAGAGAAATTCAAGGACGCAAAGGAGGATCTGTTCTTTACCACCCATCGTATCGCGCTGGAAATGCTGGCGAAAGCGATGGAAGCAGGCAAAATCCACTGACCCGGCACATGGTCGGCAAAGCGCTGGAAGGCATGAAGTTCGAGGACGACGCCGGCGAAGTTTCGATGCGCGCCGACAACCATCAGTTGATTCAGCCGATGTTCATTTCGACCTATTCTAAAGTCGATGGCAAAGATGTGAAGTTCGATGTCGAGCGCACCGGCAATGGCTTCAAAACCGATCGCCGCATCGAGAGCAAAGACACGGTGATGCCGACTACTTGCAAAATGAATCGGCCTTCTTAACAAGAAAAAACTCACGTGCCTTCTCCGTTGGAGAGAGGGCTACGGCGGAGTGGCCAAGGGCCATGAGGGGAAGGCCAACGCTCGACCCTCACCGCCCAACCTTCCCCCGAGGGAGAGGGAGAACAAAAAATATATGGAATTTCTTTTAACTTCGTTGCTTAACGGCCTGTCCTACGGCCTGCTGCTTTTCATGCTGTCCAGCGGCCTCACGCTCATATTCAGCATGATGGGCGTATTGAATTTCGCCCACGCCAGCTTCTATATGCTCGGCGCCTATTTCGCCTATCAGATCAGCCATTGGCTCGGCTTTTGGCCTGCGCTGATCGTGGCGCCATTCTTGTTGGTTGCGTCGGCGCACTGATCGAGCGCTTCGGTCTTGCGCCTGGTGCACAAATACGGCCACGTCGCGGAGCTGTTGCTGACCTTCGGCCTTGCCTATTTAATCGAAGAAATCGTTCATTTGATCTGGGGCCGCGCGGCAGTGGATTACAAAATCCCGGCAGGCCTTAGATTTTCACGCTTTCAGCATTTACAGCACCAAATATCCAGCCTATCGCGTGTTCATGATGGCGATTTCGGTCGGCATGTTGGCTTCGCTTGTACCTCGCGCTTAAAAAAACCCGCGTCGGCTTAATCATTCAAGCCTCGCTGACTCATCCGGAAATGGTCGAGGCGCTTGGCCATAATGTGCCGCGCGTGTTCATGCTGGTATTCGGTGCCGGCGCAGCGTTAGCCGGGCTCGCAGGCGTGATCGGCGGTAATGCGTTCGTCACCGAACCGGCCATGGCGGCGGCAGTTGGCAGCATCGTATTCGTCGTCGTGGTGTTCGGCGGCATGGGCTCGTTAGTCGGCGCATTTATCGCCTCGCTCATTATCGGCATGGTGCAAACCTTTTCTGTCGCGATGGATCATTCGATCGCCAGCCTGCTCGCGCCATTGGGCATCAATTTCGCGAGCGACTCCGCATTGTCTTCCATCACCATCGCGCAAACCGCGCCGGTATTGCCGTATTTGTTAATGGTGTTAATGTTGATCGTGCGTCCGAAGGGCCTCATGGGCACGCGGGAGACATGATGGATATCCAGTATTCACCGGGTGGCCTAGGGCCATGCGGTTCTCAGGCATGCATTGCCGAAAACCAGAATCCATGCGCCTCTTGGCGATGCACACATTGAGAACTACCAATGAATAAACATTGGCTCGCCTGGCTCGTCGCATCAATCATCGCGGTCGTTTTGCCGCTCATCTTCAAGCAAAGCTTCGCGCTATCGTTGTTTTGCCAAATGGGCATCAACATTATTTTCGCGCTGTCCTATAACATGTTGCTCGGCCAAACCGGCTTGCTGTCATTCGGCCACGCGGTGTTTTTCGGCCTCGGCGCATTCTTCAGCATCCACGCACTGAACATGATCAGTGCCGGTTCCCTCGGACTACCGGTTTCGTTGTTGCCGGTCATCGGCGGCTTGACCGGATTAGGTTTTGGCGTGTTGTTCGGCTACGTGTCGACGAAGCGTTCCGGCACCCCGTTCTCGATGATATCGCTCGGCATCGGCGAATTGGTCGCCGCATGCTCTTTGATGTTCACCGCATTTTTTGGCGGGGAGCAAGGCATTTCGGGCAACCGCGTCGCCGGAGAAAAATTGATGGGCATCAGCTTCGGCCCGCAAATCGAGGTTTATTATTTGATCGCAATTTGGGCAATCATTTGTGCTGCGCTGATGTATGCCCTGACCAAAACCCCGCTCGGCCGTATGGCAAACGCCGTGCGCGACAACGCCGAGCGCGCGCAATTCGTCGGCTACAACCCACAATTTGTGCGCTACTTTATTTTGATTCTCGCCAGCGGATTTGCCGGCATCGCCGGCGGACTATCGGCAATCAACTACGAAATCGTCACCGTCGAAAACGTCAACACGACGACGTCGGGCTCCGTATTGTTGATGACTTTCATCGGCGGCGTCGGCTCGTTTTATGGCCCGATCATCGGCGCGATCCTCGTCACGTTTTTACAAGTTGCGCTTTCGGGTTATACCAAAGCATGGCTGCTGTATTTCGGATTGTTTTTCTTGATCATGGTGATGTATGCGCCGGGTGGCCTCGCGAGCTTGATCGAAATGCATCGCCCCGCTTGGAAAGCATCGCTGATGCGCAAACTCACATCGAGTTACGCTCTCGCGGCGATGGCCGGATCGATCGCCCTCGCCGGCCTAATTGGCTTGGTGGAGATTATATACACCATCAAAGCGCAGCGGGATCGGGAACGGAAATGTCCTTGCTCGGTATTCAGTTCGATGCATCGAATACCCTGCCTTGGGTAATTTGTTTGGCGTTACTCATTGGCGGACTATTGCTATTGCGCGCGATTGCGCCGCAGAGTGCGCGCAAGCTGGGATGACATCACGCTGGCATTACGCGCGAAGGAGGCCGTATGAGTTCGGATTTGGCGCTTTCGCTAAACGATGTCCGCAAAAAATTCGGCCAGACTGCGATCATCAACGGCGTAAATCTAGACATTCGTAAAGGCGAACGTCACGCCGTGATCGGCCCGAATGGCGCAGGCAAATCGACGCTATTTAATTTCATTAGCGGCCGTTTTCCGGTCTCGAGCGGTAGCATCAAACTCAACGGCGAAGAGATTACGCGACTGCCGACCTACAACATCAATCGCCGTGGCTTGAGCCGCAGTTTTCAAGTCACGAATATTTTCGCGAAGATGTCGGTGTACGAAAATATTCGCTGCTCAGTGTTGTGGTCGAAAGGTTATAAGTATTCATTTTGGCACCGCGTTTCAAAACTCAACGAGGTACGCCAGCGCGCTGAAGAAATTCTCGAGAGCATCAATCTCCGTCATCGACGCGACGCGCTCGCGGGATTGCTCTCCTACGCCGAGCAACGGGCATTGGAGATCGGCGTAACAATCGCGGGTGGCGCCAATGTGATTTTGCTCGATGAACCGACCGCCGGGATGAGCCATTCAGAAACCGATCTAGCCGTCGCGTTGATTCGTAAAGTTTCCGAAGGCCGCACGTTGGTGATGGTCGAGCACGATATGGGCGTGGTGTTCAATCTCGCCGATCGCATTTCGGTGTTGGTCTACGGCGAAGTCATCGCTACCGGCAAGCCGGAAGAAATTCGCGCGAATCCGAAGGTGCAAGAAGCTTACTTGGGAACCGCCACTCATGCTTGAGACCCACGATCTGCATGCCTACTACGGCAAGAGCCATATTTTGCACGGCGTCGATTTGCGCTTGGGGAAAGGGCGAAATCGTCAGCTTGCTCGGCCGCAACGGCGTCGGCCGCTCGACCACCATTAAAGCCATCATGGGTCAAGTTGCTGCAACCGGCTCAATCAAATTCAATGATCAAGAACTCATCGGCCGCAAAGCCTTTGAAATCGCGCATCTGGGCATCGGCTACGTGCCGGAAAATCGCGATATTTTCCCGACGTTGACGGTCAAACAAAATCTCATCCTCGGCGAGAAAAACAAAAATACAAGCCGCGCTGGAGCATGGAGGACATGTACAACCTGTTTCCGCGCCTGCGTGAGCGCGCCGACACCTCGGCGGGCGTGCTCTCCGGCGGCGAACAGCAAATGCTGACGCTGTGCCGCACGCTGATGGGCGACCCTGATCTGATCATGGTCGACGAGCCGACGGAAGGTTTATCGCCGCAAATGGTCGAGCATGTTTCGCGCTTGCTGGAAGAAATCAAAAGTCGTGGCATCGCGATTTTATTGGTCGAGCAAAAGCTCACTATTGCGCTCAAAATTTCCGAGCGGCTGTATGTCATGGGACACGGTAAAATAGTGTTTGAAGGCACGCCACAGGCGCTTCGCAATAATCATGCAATTCGCAAGGAATGGCTCGAAGTATAGAATTAACGCGCTTGAGTTAGTTTAGTTATTAGTTTACAATAAACCTATGATTAAACTAAACGTGCACGAAGCAAAAACTCATCTTTCTCGCTACCTGGAATTGGTCGAAAAAGGGGAAGTCATTACCCTATGCAAACGCAATATTCCGATTGCGGAAATTCGCCCACTTCCCAAAATCAAAACCGGCAAACGCCCGATCGGGCTGGGCAAGGGTGACTTCACGGTCACGCAGGCATTTTTTGATCCGTTACCGGATGATCTCCTTGACCTGTTTAACGGCGGCGGAAAGTGAACGCGTTTCTCCTCGACACCTGTACATTCCTGTGGCTAGTCGAGGATTCGCCGCATCTACCGAAATCGGTTCGGACCGTGTTGTCATCACCCGAAAACACAATTTATCTCAGTGTTGTTTCGATTTGGGAAATTTTGGTGAAAACGGCTACCGGCGCGCTCAAGCTTCCCGAACCGGCGCACGAATACTTCACAAGACAACGTACCGCCCATAAAATAGACAGTCTGTCATTAAACGAGGATGCCGTCGTTAACCTTTCCCGGCTGCCAAGCGTGCACAAAGACCCGTTCGACCGCATGCTCATCTGCCAGGCATTGGCTAATGGCTTTACAATTCTTACGCCCGATAAACAGATTGCATCGTACCCAGTTAAAGTTGCTTGGTAATCGCACTTCAAATTTCCGAAAGAAAATATGGCACTCACTCAATTCACTAAACAAGACACTAGTCGGCGTCATCACCCTCAACAATCCGCCGTTGAATGCGCTGACGCAAACGCGTGGCTTGCTGCAGGAAATCAAGGATCACCTAGTTGCCGGCGAGGCGGACGACAACATCAAAGCCTTCGTGCTGATCGGCGCGAATCGCAATTTCAGCGCCGGCGCGGATATCTCCGAGTTCGGTAAGCCTAACGATCCGACGCAAGGCCGATCTGCGCCAACTCACGGAATACATGGATACAGTGAAAAAACCCCTGATCGCCGCGATTCACGGCCCGACCATGGGCGGAGGTTTGGAATTGGCGATGGCGTGTCACTATCGCGTCGCCGGGCCGGACGCGTTGTTGGCATTGCCGGAAGTCAAGCTGGGTTTGCTTCCTGGCGCGGGCGGGACGCAACGTTTGCCGCGCTTGATCGGCGCCGAACAAAGCTTGCGCATGATCACGACCGGCGATCCGATCAAAGCAGAAAAAGCGGCGAAGCTCGGCCTCGTTGATGAATTGGTTCAAGGAGACTTGCTGCAAGCGGCGTCGCTTACGCGGAAAAGGTCGTCGCGGAAAATAAACCGCTTACGCCGCGTGCGCGACATGAGCGTCAACGTCCCGGGTGGGCCGGACGTATTTTTCCCTATCGCCCGCGCTGGAAGTCGCAAAAGCCTCGCGCGGCTTTCCGGCGCCAATGAAAAATTTGGAATGTGTCGAAGATGCGGCGCGCATTCCCTACGATCAAGGCTATATCAACGAGCGCACGCGCTTCATGGAATCTGATGAAGACAACCGAATCGGCGGCGCTGCGCCATGCCTTTTTCTCCGAGCGCGAAGCGAACAAGATTCCCGATGTGCCCGATTCCACGCCGCTGATCCCAATCAAATCCGCCGCGGTCATCGGTGCGGGTACCATGGGCGGCGGCATCACGATGAATTTCGCCAATGCCGGCATTCCGGTGAAAATGTTGGAAATGAAACAAGAGGCGCTGGATAAAGGGCTGGCAACGATCAAGAAAAATTACGCCAACACCGTCGCCAAAGGTCGCTTGTCGCAAGAAGATATGGACAAGCGCATGGCGCTGATTTCTACGACGATGTCTTACGACGATTTAAAAGATGTCGACATGGTCATCGAAGCCGTGTTCGAGCAAATGGACGTGAAGAAAAAAGTCTTCACCGAGCTCGACCGCGTGATGAAACCCGGAGCGATTCTTGCGAGCAATACCTCAACGCTGGACGTTGACGCCATCGCCGCAGTCACCAAGCGGCCGGAAAGCGTCATCGGCACGCATTTCTTTTCGCCCGCAAACGTTATGCGTTTGCTCGAAATCGTGCGCGGCAAAAAGACCTCGAACTCACGTTCTCGCGACAACGATGAAGCTGGCGAAGCAAATGCGCAAAGTCGGCGTGGTATCGGGCGTGTGCGACGGCTTCATCGGCAACCGCATGGTGGAAGAATATATCCGCCAAGCCACCTTCTTGCTCGAAGAAGGCGCGTTGCCGCAACAAGTCGACGGCGCGCTGCAAAAATGGGGCATGGCCATGGGCCCGTTCGCCATGAGCGATCTCGCCGGCCTGGATATCGGCTGGGCAATCCGCAAACGCAAAATGGCCGAAACCGGCGAACAATTTTCAGCGATCGGCGATCGCATTTGTGAAATGGGCCGCTTCGGTCAAAAAACCGGCTCGGGTTTTTACATTTACGAAGCAGGCAATCGCAAGCCGGTTCCCGATCCCCTTATCGATAAACTCATCGTCGATTATTCCAAGGAACACAACATTCCGCGCCGCGAGATCAGCGACGAAGAAATTATCGAGCGTTGCATTTACGCGCTCGCGAATGTCGGCGCACAAATTCTCGACGAAGGCATTGCAATGCGCGCGAGCGACATCGACATGGTTTATTTGACCGGGTACGGATTTCCACTTTATCGTGGCGGGCCGATGTTTTATGTCGACACGGTTGGGTTGAAAAAAGTTGTAGCGACGATGGAGCGATTTGAGAAGGGCCGTAACGGGCATTTCTGGAAGGTGACGCCGTCGTTGAAGAAGTTAGCTGACGAGGGAAAGACGTTTAATCGGTAGAGATCAGACTCTTTCCCCTTGAAGGGGAGGGAAACCTGAAATTAAAGGAGATTGAAAATGGGATCACACGACGAGCAAGGCTTACGAGCCACATTCACGACGATGGAAAAAAGCACGGAAGCGGAATGGAAATTGATCGCCGCAGAATACGTGCCGTATGCGAAAGCCCTCCCCGATCGAATTTTGACGCACCTTAAGCTCTTGTCCGGTGACTACGGAGGCTTCGCGGTAGACCGCATGACCCATTCGCTGCAAACAGCGACGAATGCCCATCGCGGTGGCGAGGATGAAGAATACGTCGTTTGCGCGTTGCTGCATGATATCGGCGATACCCTCGGCAGCTTCAATCATGCCGATGTTGCCGCTTCGATTCTGAAGCCGTTCGTTTCCGAAGAGAATTTTTGGATGGTCGAGAAGCATGGAATTTTTCAAGGCTATTTTTTCTTCCATTATTTAGGCCTGGATCGAAACATGCGCGAGCAATTTCGCGGTCATCCCGGTTTTGAGCGCACGGTGAAATTTTGCGACAAATACGATGGCCCAGCCTTCGATCCGAAAGGGCGAAACCTTGCCATTAGAATTTTTCGAGCCGATGGTCCATCGTGTGTTTGCGACGCCGAAGAATACGATCTACAGATCACCAACGGAAGCTTAGCAACCGTAAAAATATTACGCTTGTGATTTTGCCCTGGACAGGAATAACATAATCATTGTTCAGGGATCAACATAAACCGCATGGGCAATCCATGCCACGATAACGAGGAGGACTAGAAATGACTGACGCAGTGATTGTATCAACCGCCCGCACGCCAATTGGCAAAGCCTATCGCGGTGCCTTCAACATGACTCACGGTGCCAAACTCGGTGGCCACGTCATCAAACACGCTGTCGAACGCGCCGGTGTCGAGCCGCAAGAAATCGAAGATGTCATTCATGGGCGTGCGCCAATCCGGAAGGCGCCACCGGCTACAACATCGCGCGCCAAGCGGCGATTCGCGCCGGCCTGCCGGTCACCACGTCGGCAGTCACCATCAATCGATTCTGCAGCTCGGGCCTGCAAGCCATTGCCATGGCGGCCCATCGCGTGATTGTCGACCGAGTGCCGATCATGGTCGCGGGCGGATTGGAATCCATCAGCATGGTGCAGAACGACCATCAAAATAACTGGCATGCCCACGAAGAGTGGATTAAGCGCCACAAACCGCAGCTCTATTTCCCGATGATTCAAACAGCGGAAGTGGTATCCGAGCGCTACAAAATTTCTCGTGAACGGCAAGACGAATACGGCCTGCAAAGCCAGCAACGCACCGCCGCCGCGCAAGCGGCCGGCCGCTTCAAAGACGAGATCGTGCCGCTTCACACCTACAAACAATTAATCGACAAAGATTCCGGCCAATCGACGATGGTCGAGATCACGTTGGAAAAAGACGAAGGCAATCGCCCGGAAACCACGCTCGAAGGATTGAACAACCTCAAGCCGGTGATCGGGGAGAACGGCCACATCACTGCCGGCAACGCCAGCCAATTGTCCGACGGCGCGTCGGCCTGTGTGGTGATGAACAGCACGCTCGCGGAAAAACGCGGCATCAAGCCACTAGGCATTTTCCGCGGCTTCGAAGTCGCCGGTTGCGAGCCAGACGAAATGGGCATCGGCCCGATCTTCGCCGTGCCGCGCTTGCTCGAGCGCTTCGATTTGAAAATGGACGACATCGGCCTGTGGGAATTGAACGAAGCCTTCGCCGTGCAAGTGATTTACTGCCGCGATCATCTAGGCATTCCGAATGATCGGCTTAACGTCGACGGCGGATCGGTCGCCGATCGGTCACCCTTACGGCATGAGTGGCGCGCGCATGACCGGCCACGCGTTGATCGAAGGGCGCCGCCGCGGTGTGAAATATGTGGTGGTTACCATGTGCGTAGGTGGCGGCATGGGTGCGGCGGGGTTGTTTGAGGTCGTACATTAAATTTATCGATTAGCTGGAAGCCCCATCCTTATTGCCTCTCGGAGCCTGCTTGCCTGGGAGGCAAGCAGGGAGCGGCTCCTAGCAAGGGAACCTTCGTAGGGTAGATCAAGCGCAGCGGATCCACCATCCAAAAAACCGGCGAACTGTTGTTCGCAACTGTGGATCCGCTACGCTTGGTCCACCCACCGACTACCTATCGCGATAAGGTTTTCTATCTCATGACGCACCTATTCCGATTTATATTTTTCCTACCGTTACTTGTGTCGATGCAATTGTTCGCACAAGACGCACCTGTCCCCATTGAGCAAGAACCCCGCCACAAGCTCGTCTTCGAAAACGACTTCATTCGAATCTTCGACACAAAAATTCCCGTCGGCGACGTGTCACAATTTCACATCCACAGTTTCGACAGCGCGTTCGTGTGCATCAACGGCGGTGAAACGCAATCGGAAGAACTCGGCAAACCAATACAGAAACGCCCACCGTTCAAAGCCGGCGATGTATGGTATCGCCCACACGCGACGACGCCGATGACGCATCGCGTTAGCAATCTCGGCCAAACAGATTTTCGCGTACTCGATGTTGAGCTACGCCAACCGCTAACAGAATCCGAAATCGGCATGGCGAAACTACCAAAGGAATTTGTACCCGTGCTCGAAAACGATCGCGTTCGCATTTCGCGCCTAACGCTTATTCCCGGTGCAAAAACCCCGGAGCACACGCTGACGCGCCCCACGCTTTATGCGATCGTGCAAGCGAGCAAGGCCGTGTTCAATTTCCCGCGGGAGCGCCGCTTGACTGACTATGATCCGGGCGATTATTTTTTCGCACCCGCAAGACTGGAGCGTTTCATCGGCAACTTCGGCGATAAAGTGCTCGAAGTCGTACAAATTGAAATCAAATAACGAACGATTAATTTAGGAATCTTTTTATGAGTCTCAAAAAACTATTCGATCTGTCAGGAAAAATTGCACTGGTCACCGGTGGCTCGCGCGGCCTCGGCTTGCAAATGGCTGAAGGCCTCGGCGAAATGGGCGCAAAGGTCGCAATTACCGCACGCAAGAAAAACGAACTCGACGAAGCCGTCGCACATCTTTCCGGTATGGGCATCGACGCCTATCCGCTGGTGACGGATTTGCAAGATCCGAGCGTCGCCGAGCCAACAGTTCTAGACGTTATCAAACGCTGGGGCAAGATCGACATCCTCGTCAACAATGCAGGAACAACATGGGGTGCGCCTGCGGAAGATCACACGCTTGACGCGTGGAACAAGGTCATGAATTTGAATTTGACCGCCGTGTTTTTGATGACGCAAGCAGTCGCCAAACATTGCATGATCCCGCGTAAATACGGCCGGGTCATTAATCTCGCTTCCATCGCCGGATTGAAAGGTTCAATGCCGGACACGTTGCGCACAGTCGCCTACAACGCCAGCAAAGGCGGCCTGGTAAACATGACGCGCGCGCTCGCGGCGGAATGGGGACAATACAACATCACCGTCAACGCGATTTGCCCGGGATTTTTTCCATCGAAAATGACTAAAGGAATTTTCGAAATATTGGGGCAAGAAGGGTTGACCAAAGGCGTGCCGCTCGGCCGCGTCGGCGGGCCGGAAGATTTGAAAGGCGCGGCAGTGTTATTTGCCTCCGATGCCTCGCAGCAGATTACCGGGCAGTGTTTAGCTGTTGATGGTGGTGTGATGGCGGTATAGTTAATTCCTTCTCCCCTCTGGCGAGAGAGTTAGGACGGGGTGGCCTAAGGCCATGAGGGCACAGTGCCAATAGTTACCACTGAACCCTCACCCTAGCCCTCTCCCTCGCGAGGGAGAGGGAATAAAATTTTCCTCTGCCGCGTCATCTTTATCCATGCCACACCGTATGTCAAATCACCCACCCCCAACCTCGCAAGAACTAGAGCACATCCTGGCACAAACGCCCTTCGGAAGACTCTACGACTTTCAACTGGTCTCCCATGGCGATGGCCAATGCGTGATCAAAGTTCCGTTCTCAAAAGACATCGAGCGTCCCGGCGGCATCGTCGCCGGGCCGGTTTATTTCGCCTGCGTGGATGTCGCGATGTGGCTCGCGATCATGACTAAATTGGGAACCGAGGTTCAAACCGTTACCACCGAACTCAATTCGACTTTCCTCAGCGCCGCAAAAGAAGAAGACATCATCGGCAGCGCAACGGTGTTGAAAATCGGCAAGACACAAATCTTCGGCACCGCCGAATGCCGCACTAATAGTGGTAAATTACTCACCTATCACACCATCAGCTACGCGCGAATTGCAGAAAAAAAATGACCGGACGCATCTTTGGCTTGACCATTCCCTTCGGCGACTACGTCGGCATCGAGCCACTTGAGCAAGGCGACGGCTTCGTGCGCACCGCACTGGAAATAAAACCAGAACTGATGAATAGTTGGGGCGTCGCCCATGGCGGCGCAGTGATGACCTTACTCGATCTAACGCTCGGCATGGCGGCGCGCAGCGTCGACATGCGCTCGAACGGCTCGATCACGGTCGAAATCAAAGTGAATTTCATAAAGGCCGCGACGGGACGCATTCACGCCGAAGGCCGCGCGACCCGCGCCGGAAAATCACTGGTATTTTGCGAAGGCGAAGTGCGCGACATCGATGAAAATTTATGCGCGAAAGCCACCGGCACATTCAAGTTACTTATTGCCGAGGAATCCGCAATGACACGCCCACCCGCACGCATTGGCGATCCGCTTAGCGCGGTCGACACGCCTGCGCTAATTATCGATCTCGATGCATTCGAATTCAATTTGCGAAGGCTTACCGGAGACCTTGATCGGCAAACCGGTACGCATTCGACCCCACGCGAAAACTCACAAATCGCCGATCATCGCGTTGAAGCAAATGGAATGGGGCGCGATCGGCGTGTGCTGCCAAAAAGTCAGCGAAGCCGAAGCACTGGTTTACGGCGGCGTTCACGATGTGTTGATCAGCAACGAAATCATCGCCACACAAAAATTGGAACGCCTCGCGGCGTTGGCAAAACTCGCGAATATCGGCGTATGCGTCGACGATCTGCAGAACGTGCGCGATATCGCCACCGCGGCGGCGCGCGTAAACGCGAAACTCGACGTCTATGTAGAAATCGATGTTGGCACGTTTCGATGCGGCGTCGCGCCGGGCGAACCAGCCGTCGCACTCGCAAAAGAAATCAGCGCGCACAAGCGCTTACGCTTCGCCGGGCTGCATGCCTATCACGGCGCAGCGCAGCATCAACGAACCGACGCTGCCCGCAGAGCCAGTATCCATGCGGCTTGCGCGCATGCCATCGCCACGAGACAAGCGCTGCAAGGCTCCGGGCTCGATTGCCCCATCATCACAGGCGCCGGAACTGGAACCTATTCGCTCGAAGCCGCCAGCCAGGTCTACAACGAAATCCAACCGGGTTCTTATATTTTTATGGATGCCGACTACGGCCGCAATTTCGCGGATGACGGCGCGCCGGTTTCGACATTTCGCCAGAGTTTATTTGTCTGGGCAACGGTAATGAGCCGGCCGACAAGTGATCGCGCAGTCGTCGACGCCGGATTGAAAGCGCTGAGCGTCGATTCCGGCATGCCGCTGGTCGCGGACTTGCGCGGTGTCGAATATGCTCGCGCGTCCGATGAACACGGCGTGTTGTTGATTAAAAATAGCGAAACGAAAATTTCGCTTGGGGAAAACATTCGCTTAACGCCAGGGCATTGCGATCCGACGGTGAACATGCACGATTGGTATGTAGGTGTTCGAAACGATGTAGTCGAACAATTGTGGCCGATTAGTGCGCGTGGGGCGATGTTTTAAATCCAATGGCGCATCCGGATTGCTTGATCCACTCTATAAAATTTTGTCAAAAAAATTCTTCTACTTCGTCCGTTATGCAGTGATATGCTGATTGTTGCGATTCTAAGAAAATCGCGGCAACACGCAGTTCATCCCAATAATTTTCGAGGAGTGAAGTGATGGAGCAGGAAAAATCAAGCAAGTATCTCGATCTAGCTAAATACAGCGACCCAAAGGCCGATCTGCCAAGAGGTTTAGATCGGCGCGGTTTTATGAAAATGGCTGCGGCTGCGGCGGTAGGATCCGGCGCAGCGCTAGACGCGTTTGCCGATCACGATCGATATGCCGACGGCGCACCACCAACACGTTATCCTGAACCCGATGTAATCGGCCTCGACAAGCGCTTTAAATATAAATTGGGCAATACACCGATCGTGCGTTTATATCGCGGCACCATGTGGGCGGAAGGCCCAGCGTGGAGCGGCAACGGCCGTTACCTGATTTGGAGCGATATTCCGAACAACGAAGTATTGCGCTGGTGCGAAGAAGATGGCCACGTCACGCGCATGCATCGCTTTCCATCCGGTAATGCCAACGGCAACACGTTTGATTTTCAGGGCAGGCAGATTTCCTTTTGCCACGGCACGCGCCAAGTCATTCGCTACGAGTGGAACGGCGGCGTAACCGTGTTAGCCGACAAGGCGCCGAACGGGCAGGAATTTAATGCACCGAACGACGGCATGGTGCATCCCGATGGTTGGATGTTATTCACCGATCCCGGCTACGGTAGCTTAATGGAATACGAAGGCAATCGCCTGCCCTCCTCCGCGAAGAGCCCGCAACCGATCCAAAAAGAAGCGATTTACCGTATCGATGCGCCGGGCAAAGTCGAGAAAGTTGCAGACGAACCATTCAAACCGAATGGCCTATGTTTCTCGCCAGATTACAAAAAAGTTTACGTCGCCGACACCGGCGTTTCGCATTACAAGGAAGCCAAGAGCGGCATTTGGGTTTACGACGTCGACGGCAAAAAACTCAAGAACGGCAAGCTCTTCACCAGCGGCGAATTCAACGGTAAAACCGGCTTCATTGACGGTATACGCTGTGACGAAGATGGCAACGTCTGGGGCGGCTGCGGCTGGGTCGGAGACGGCTACGACGGCGTGCATTGCTGGGCGCCGGATGGCACGCGCATCGGCCATATCAAAATGCCGGAGATCATTTCCAACGTGTGCTTCGGCGGCGCCAAACGCAATCGTTTGTTCATGACCGGATCGCAATCCTTGTACGCGGTTTATGTTGAAACGCGTGGCGGTACGATGACCTAATTTGCAGCGTTTTTTAGATTGGCAAATGGGCGCGATATGCGCCCATTTTTTTGCTGGATCCACTGCGCCCAATCCATCACAATTCCTGATATGTCGCTCCCGCCGACGCGGAAATAACATATTCAGAATATCCAACGTTTTTAAAAATAGCCCACGCCACAAGGCACACCCACATTGCCTCTCGAACCGGCATGCCTGAAGAACCGCATCAATATTGCCGCGCGGCGCAAAGTCACCTGTTGGCAATACTGGTCTAAACCAACGGCATCACGAAAGTCTCGTCCTTGAGCATGCCAATAAATCTTCGGCGAATTGGATTTTAGAGATTGCCTTAGCGCGCCATCGCGGCACGCGCCGTTCAACTATTCCACGGCGAAAATCTTTACGCTATTTTTACATTCGTGCGACTAAGATAATAACTAAGCTGATCCATTTTAAACTGTCCGGCGCTGTTAGGCGGCGAAATGAAAATGGTTGCGATAGAAAGTTTTCAAAAAAACGAAAGCAGAATGCAAATCAATCGAATTCAGGTACAACGCTACGGCCTAGCAGTCGCGGCATGTTGTTCAACCGCGCTCTTGGCGACACCGCTGCTCGGCTTGGTCGATCTTGCCAACATCGTCATGCTGTTCTTGCTCGCCGTGGTTTTGGTGGCGGTGCGGCTCGGCTGGGGACCCGCGGTGTTGGCGGCATTTTTGAGTGTGTTGTTGTTCGACGTATTTTTTGTCCCACCGCGATTTTCCCTCGCTGTGAACGACATGCAATATCTCATTACGTTTGCGGTCATGTTAGTCGTGGCGCTTATTATCGGCCGGCTCGCGGGACGGCTGCGCCAGGAAACGAACACTGCCGTGAGCCGCGAACGACGCTCGCGCGCGCTTTACGAACTGACTCGCGACCTAAGCGGCGCGATAAGCAGTACGCAAGTTGCGGAAATCATCGCATACTTTGTCGATCAAAACGTGGCCGCATCGGCTGTCTTGTTGCTACCCGATAAAACGGGCGAATTGGCCGCGATCAAGGTGCAGGAAAGTGCTTTGACGATCCCGAGTGCACAAGCACGTGCCGCCTACGAACAGGGCGAGCCAGAAATATTCGTCACGGACGCAGAAGCGTTTCCGCTGGGACTTTGTCTACCGCTAAAAGCGCCGACGCGCGTTCGCGGCGTGTTGATGGTGACATTTCGCGAACCGGCAAGCAATCTCTCGCCGGAGCATCGCCAATTACTGGATGCGGTTGCGTCGCTGGCCGCGATCGTGATCGAGCGAATTCACTACGTCGAAGTTGCTCAAGCAGCGCTGATTAATATTGAATCGGAACGGTTACGCAATTCCCTGTTGTCCGCCCTATCGCATGATCTTCGAACGCCGCTGACGGTTTTGGTGGGCCTTGCCGATACCCTTGCACGCGCCAAGCCGCCGTTACCGGCGCGCCACGGCGAAACCGCGGCCGCCATTCGGCTGCACGCGATGCGCATGAGCAACTTGGCGCATAACCTTCTCGATATGGCGCGCTTGCAGGCCGGCAAAGTGAAACTAAACAAAGAATGGCAGCTTTTAGAGGAGGTGATTGGCAGTAGCCTGAAAAGCTTGGAAATCCCATTGGCCGCACATCGAATTGTGACTCGCTTGCCAGCCGATCTGCCGCTACTCGAGTTCGATGCGGTGTTAATCGAGCGCGTGCTGGTTAACCTATTGGAAAATGCGATTAAGTACGCGCCGGATAGCGAAATTACGATTGAAGCGCAACGAATCGGCGCGTTCGTTGAGGTCAGCGTCGCCGACAATGGACCCGGCCTGGCCGTCAGGTCAGAGGATACGTTGTTCGCGCTATTTGAACGCGGCCAGCACGAGGATATAGTCAGTGGCGTTGGTCTCGGTCTTGCAATCTGCCGCGCCATCGTCGAATTCCACGGCGGTCAAATTCGAGCTTCGGCCAATCCCGGCGGCGGCGCAAGATTCACATTCTCACTACCGGTTGGAACGCCGCCGCCGATAGACCCCGCATTGATCGAGCAATTGGCGGATCGCGCACCATGAACGAGATACTGCCATTGATACTTGTGGTAGAAGACGAGCCGGAAATCCGCCGCTTTGTTTGCGCCGCACTTGCCGAAGAAGGATGGCGTTTCGCGGAAGCCGCGACCGCGGCGCAAGGCCTCGAGCAGGCCGCCGCGTTACAGCCCGCCGTGATCCTGCTCGACCTTGGTCTGCCGGATCGCGACGGCGTCAACTTTATCCGCGACGTGCGAAGCTGGTCGAACATGCCGATTGTCGTACTGTCTGCGCGCTCGGCAGAGGTGGAAAAAATCGCCGCGTTAGACGCCGGTGCCGACGACTACGTGACCAAACCGTTTGGTGTGGGCGAGTTGCTTGCACGCGTGCGCGTGGCGTTGCGGCGTCACGAGCCAGCTGATCCGCAAGGTACATCGATTGCATTCGGCAATGTGCACATCGACCACGCGCGGCGTGCGATCACGCGCGGCGGCGAGCCGGTACACCTGACACCCATCGAATATCGATTGCTGTCGCTAATGATCATGAACGTCGGAAGAGTGCTGACACATCGTCAATTGCTGAAAGAAATTTGGGGGCCGTCACACGTGGAAAGCAGCCACTATCTGCGCATTTACGTCGGCAATCTGCGGCAAAAGCTCGAGGCAGATGCCACACAACCCCGCCACATTTTGACGGAGACCGGCGTCGGCTATCGCTTTCAATTGTGAACATTACATCGCTAAATCATTGGAGATCTACTTGACCGACAATCTTACTAAAAACACCGTCGCGCCGCTAACGCTGGCCGCATTAGGTGTGGTGTACGGGGATATAGGCACCAGCCCACTTTACGCGATTAAGGAGGTGTTTGGTGGCAGTCATCACCCGGTGCCGATCACGCCCGACAACGTGCTTGGAATACTATCGCTGATTCTCTGGTCACTCATTGTTGTTGTCTCAATCAAGTATGTTGTGTTCATCTTACGCGCCGACAACAAGGGCGAAGGTGGCATGATGGCGTTGATGGCGTTGGTACTCGACCAAGCGAAACTCAACGCGGGCAACAAAGCGATCGTGATCACACTTGGTTTGTTCGGCGCCGCGCTGTTTTATGGTGATGGCGCGATCACGCCCGCCATTTCTGTGCTCTCTGCAATCGAGGGACTGGAAGTTGCAACGCCTGCGTTTAAGCCCTACGTGATGCCCATCACCATTGGCATTTTGGTCGCACTTTTCGCGGTGCAAAAGTACGGTACTGCAGTCGTCGGCATTGTCTTTGGCCCTATCACGGCGCTTTGGTTTTTCGTGTTAGCTATTCTGGGTATTCTGCAAATTGCTCAGCATCCAAGTATCTTAGTTGCCATCTCACCCAGCTATGCCATTAATTTTTTTACGCACCACCCAAGCATGGGATTTTTCTCGTTAGGTGCGGTTTTTCTCGCATTAACCGGCGCCGAGGCGCTGTATGCCGACATGGGTCATTTTGGCCGCTTGCCGATCCGATTGGCGTGGTTCGCGTTAGTGTTACCGGCGCTGTTGCTCAACTACTTCGGCCAGGGCGCACTGCTGCTGGAAAATCCCGAGACGATACGAAATCCTTTTTACTTGATGGCGCCCGAGTGGGCACTATATCCGCTCGTGGGCTTGGCCGCCGCCGCAACCGTGATTGCCTCGCAAGCGGTCATCTCCGGCGTTTTTTCCATGACCCAACAAGCGATACAACTAGGCTACGCGCCACATATGACGATTCAACATACATCGGCAAGCCTCATGGGACAAATTTATATGCCCGGCGTGAACTGGGCCTTGCTCGCGGTAGTGGTAGGCTTGGTGCTGATGTTCAAATCGTCGAGCAATCTTGCCGCCGCCTATGGCATTGCTGTCAGCGGGACAATGATCATCACCACAGGCTTTGCGTTCCTTTTGGCCAGAAGCGTGTGGCGTTGGGATACGGTCAAGGTGCTAGCGGTTTTCGTACCGCTGTTTTTCGTCGACGTCGCGTTCCTTACCGCTAACGCAATAAAAATTCGCGACGGCGGCTGGTTTCCACTGGTATTCGGTGCCGTCATTTTCATACTGCTCGCGACCTGGAAGAACGGCCGCGCACGCCTTACTGCCGGGCTGTACGCTGGTGCATTACCGCTGCGCGATTTCATCGCTTCGCTTGCAGGCGCGGGGATCGCCATCGTCCCGGGCAAGGCAATATTTATGACGCCGGATCCCGATCATGTACCGAATGCATTGCTGCATAACCTCAAACACAATAAAGTTCTACACGAAACAAATGTCATAACGAGCGTCACGGCGCTGTCGGTTCCACGTGTCCCCGATGCGCAGCGCGTGCTGGTAGAACGGCTGAGCGAACAATTCTATGTCGTGAAAATTTACTATGGATTTACCGAACAACCCGACGTGCCTGCGGCGCTAGATTGGTGCGGCGAACAAGGACTCGCATTCGACCCGATGCAGACCTCATTTTTCCTCGGACGCGAAACCATTGTGCCGCGCCTCAATGGCGGCATGGCGCAGTGGCGCGAAAAACTTTTTGTCGCGATGTTTCGCAATGCACGTACGGCCGCCGACTACTTTGGGCTGCCGCCCAATCGCGTGGTCGAACTCGGCGCGCAAGTTGTCCTGTAAAACGTACGCGGAGTCGGCACGCCATGTCGCAACGCGCACCCGTATTGCCTGATGGCATGGCATGCCTGAAGAACCGCACCCTTACTGAGTCTTGGCGATACTCGCTTAAACCAGCTTCACCAATTGCTTGCCAAAATTCTCACCCTTGAGCATGCCGATAAACGCCTTCGGCGCGCTCTCAATTCCTTGGCTCATGGTCTCGTGATATTTCATCTTGCCTTGCTTCAACATGCCGCCGATATCCGCAAACGCGGCGGGCCATTTATCTAAATGATCGGTGACGATAAAGCCGCGTAGCATCGTACGATTCACGAGCAGCGCGCGCAACAAGCGGATGCCTTTCGGATCGGCGTCGTTATATTCGGAGATCATGCCGCAAAGCGCGATGCGCGAAAACGCATTCAAGCGTGACAACACGGTGTCCATCACTTCGCCGCCGACGTTTTCAAAATAGGAATCGACGCCATTCGGCACGGCCGCTTTAAAATCTTCGCGCAGGTTTCCGGCTTTGTAATCAACGCACGCATCGAAGCCCAATTCCTTGACGACGTAATCGCATTTCGCTTTGCCGCCGGCGATGCCGACAACGCGGCAGCCTTTGGCTTTCGCTAATTGACCCACCACGCTGCCAACTGCGCCGGATGCGGCGGATACGGCAACGGTCTCCCCTGCTTTCGGCTGCATAAACTCGTTCAAGCCGATCCACGCCGTCGCACCGGGCATACCGAGAATGCCGACGTAGTAAGACAGCGGCGCCATTTTCGGATCAACCTTCATCAAGCCCTCGCCGTTACTGATCGCGTATTGCTGCCAACCACTCATCGTGACGACGAAATCACCGACGTTGAATTTTGGATGCTTCGATTCGATCACTTCGGCGACAGTGCCGCCGGTCATCACTTCGTCTAGCTCTTGATACTTGGTGTAGGACTTCACCGCATTCATGCGGCCGCGCATGTAGGGATCGAGTGAAAGGAAATGATTTTTGACCAACAGCTCGCCTTCTTTTGGGCTGGCGACGGGCGTTTGTACAACTTTAAAATTAGTTTCCGAGGCCCAGCCTTCGGGACGGCTGGCCAATAGAACTTGCGTGTTTTGTGTGGGCATTGCGGGAGTCCTCCAAGAAGTTTTACGAGCGGGTTATGGCATAATTCGCTATTCAGCAATAGTAACACTCCTATGGTTTATGCTCTCAACGTCTTCACGCTCATTCCCGGCAAGGAAGAACAGTACAAGGAATACAGCGTCAAGGCCGGCAAGATTATTTATGGTTACGGCGGCAAAGTTGTTGCTTCGGGACACGATCCGATTCGCCACATGCACGGCGATATTAAGCGGCAGATTTTTATCGTCGTGGAATTTCCAAGCGAAGCGATTTTCCAGAAAATGATCGACGATATGGATCGCGACAACGTGCATCATTTGCGTGAAACCGCGTGCAAGGATTACATCTGGACACTTTATCAGCCCTGGGATATGCGGGCTTGGGTAATGGACTCGGCAAGTTAGTTTTTTAAATCAACACTTTCGCCGTCGGCAAAAGAAATTTTTAAAGTTATGCACGAAGAATTCGTCGGCACCATGCCGGTTCAAGATAAGCATCGCTTCGATTCTGCGGCGCTTGAGCGTTTTATGCGCGAGAACGTCGAAGGGTTTTCCGGCTCGCTCAACGTCGAGCAATTCAAGGGTGGACAATCTAATCCCACGTATCGCTTAAGCGCGGGGGGAAAGCGCTATGTCATGCGCCGCAAGCCGCCGGGCAAATTGTTGCCCTCAGCCCACGCGGTGGATCGCGAATATCGCGTAATCACCGCGTTGTATTCGGCCGGTATTCCAGTCGCCCGTACCTACGCATTGTGCGAAGACGAAAACATCATCGGCACCGCGTTTTACATTATGGATTGCGTCGAAGGGCGTGTACTTTGGGATCAAGCGTTGCCGGGCATGAATCCGGAAGAGCGCAAAGCCATTTGGGATGAGTTAAATCGCGTCATCGCGGCGCTGCATCAAGTCGATTACGAAAAAATCGGCCTGAGCGATTTCGGCAAACCGGGTAACTATCTCGCGCGGCAAATCGGCCGCTGGACCAAGCAATACAAGGCCTCGGAAACGGAAAAAATCGACGCAATGGATAACCTCATCGCCTGGCTGCCGGACAACATTCCGCCAGGCGAGGAAACCAGCATCGTCCACGGTGACTACCGCATGGACAACGTGATTTTCCACGCGACCGAGCCGCGCATCGCCGCGATTCTCGATTGGGAACTCTCGACGCTCGGCCATCCGCTCGCGGATTTTTCTTATCACTGCATGAGCTGGCGTTTGTCGCCCGGCGAGTTTCGCGGCATCGCCGGCTACGATTGGAAAGCGCTCGGCATTCCGACGGAAGAAGAATACGTCGCCACGTATTTTAAACGCACCGGACGTTCGCCGCTCGATCCTCGCCAGTGGGATTTCTATATGGCCTACAACATGTTTCGCCTCGCAGGGATTTTGCAGGGCATTATGGGACGCGTCGTTGACGGCACAGCCGCGAGCCAGCACGCGATCGAATCCGGCAAACGCGCAAGGCCAATGGCGGAAGCTGGGTGGCGGCAAGTGGAAAAAATTCTTTCACAATAACGTAGGGTGCATTTATGCACCATTCATTATTTTTCGGTGCATAAATGCACCCTACATTTAGGAAATAAAATGGATTTCGAATTCTCAGACAAAGTTAAATCGCTACAAGAACGCCTCGTGCATTTCATGAACGAGCATATTTATACGAACGAAGCGGAATTTCATCGCCAGGTGAACACCGGTGATCGATGGCAGCCGGTGCAGTTGATGGAAGATTTAAAAGTGAAGGCACGTGCCGCGGGTCTGTGGAATTTATTTCTCCCGGAATCGAATCATGGCGCGGGTTTGACCAATCTGGAATACGCGCCGCTGTGCGAAATCATGGGCCGCGTGTTGTGGTCGCCGGAAGTGTTCAACTGCAACGCGCCGGACACCGGCAACATGGAAACCATCGAACGCTACGGCAACGACGCGCAAAAGCGCGAATGGTTGGTGCCTTTGCTCGAAGGCAAAATTCGCTCCGCGTTTGCGATGACCGAGCCCGCGGTTGCATCATCGGACGCGACCAATATCCAAATGAGCATGGTGCGCGACGGCAAAGATTGGGTGATCAACGGCACGAAATGGTGGATCACCGGTGCGCCGCATCCGAACTGCAAAATTTTCATCGTGATGGGCAAGACCGATCCGAATCATTCCAGCCGCCACAATCAGCAATCGATGATTCTGGTGCCGCGCGATACCAAGGGCTTGACCGTGGTGCGTCCGCTCACCGTGCTCGGCTACGACGACGCACCCCACGGCCACGCCGAAGTGAAGTTCGATAATGTCCGCGTGCCGTATGAAAACATTTTGCTCGGCGAAGGGCGCGGTTTCGAAATCGCCCAAGGTCGCTTAGGCCCGGGCCGGATTCACCATTGCATGCGCGCCATCGGCGTCGCGGAGCGCGCGCTCGAATACATGTGCAAGCGCGCATTGACCCGCGTCGCGTTCGGCAAAGCAGTATCGGAACAAGGCGTAACGCAAGAACGGGTTGCCGAAGCGCGCATCATGATCGACTCCGCAAGGTTGCTAGTGCTCAAAGCCGCCGACATGATGGATCGCGTCGGCAATAAAGTCGCGCGCGCTGAAATCGCGATGATCAAAGTTTATGTGCCCAATATCGCGCAGCAAATCATCGAATGGGCGATTCAAGCCCACGGCGCCGGTGGCTTAAGCGAAGATTTCCCTTTGGCTGAGTTTTATGCGCATAACCGTACCTTGCGCCTCGCTGACGGTCCGGATGAAGTGCATCGCAATGCGATTGCCAAAGTGGAATTCGGAAAATACATGGCGGAAAAGGGAACGGCGAAGAAGGTCTAACTCAATGCTTCATTCGCAATTGAGGGGCGAGCTCCTTCCCCTTCAAGGGGAAGGTTGGGAAGGGGATGGGTCTTGGGCATGAACAGACCCATCCCCACCTTGATCCTCCCCTTGAAGGGGAGGAAAATCTCTCTCAAACCGTGACGCCGCATCCATCCAATGACCCCACGCAAATTTCGCATACTCAATGTCTTTAGCCTAGAAGGCAAAACCTTCTCTGGTAACCCGCTGTGCGTCGTCGAGAATGCCGAAGGCTTAAGCGATGAAGAGATGCAAGCGATTGCGCTGCAATTCAACTTATCGGAAACCACGTTCATTCTTCCCAGCACCAAGGCCACTGCGCGTGTGAGGATATTTATGCCGCACGTGGAGTTGCCCTTTGCCGGTCATCCCATGCTGGGCAGCGCGTCGGTCGTGCGCGAGATCTTCTCCGCAGGCGATACGCTCACGTTGGAAACGTTGTCTGGCATCATCCCATTAATAGCCCAGAACAATAATTGGGAATTGACAGCTGCTGCACCTCAAACGCGACCCCTCGAATTTTCAACGGATCGGCTTGCGGCCGCGCTGGGCCTCTCGACCGCAGACATCGGCACACCGGCAATGTGGGTGAATACCGGCGTGGAGCAGTTGCTCGTTCCGCTCAATTCTGTTGATGCATTGAAGCGTTGCCAGCCGATGCTTGCATTGTTTGATCGCCCGACGCGCAATCAACGCGGCGTTGTGATGATTTATCTTTGGGTGATGGATAGTGACGACCACGTTACTTCGCGATTTTTCTTCGAAAAGGCCAACGGCTTGTGCGAAGATCCGGGAACGGGATCGGCTTGCGCCAACTTAGGCGGCTATTTGCTGAAGCAAAATGCCGCTGTTCCATTAGAAATCACCGTCGATCAAGGCGCACAAACCGGCCGGCCCTGCCGGCTAAATCTTCGCCTCGACTCCGCCAAAAATATCAAAGTCAGCGGAAAAGTAACAGAGTTTGGCCGCGGGGAAATTTTCCTGTAATTGAAAGGCTTACGCAAGCCGATGAAATATAAGAAAAAATCGAAAAGCCATTGAAAACTTGCAACTTTTCCTCCATTTATCTATTCTAACGATCTGATTTTCACCTCAACAGGAGCAACAGAAACATATGGAACCCAACATCCCGTTAGCAACTGGTTCAACCTCGCTAGGACTTTCGCAGAATCGCGTCCTACGCAATACCTATTTGCTGCTGGCCATTGCGCTAGTTCCAACGGTAATCGGCGCGCTGGTCGGTGTGAATGCGAACTTCAGCTTCATGCGCGCCAGCCCGATGATGATGACGATCGGTATCATCGCAGTTTTCTACGGCTGGATTTGGGCGATTGAAAAGAATCGCGACAGCTCACTCGGCGTCGGCCTGTTGCTCGGCTTTACTTTCTTCATGGGCTTGCTGTTAGGTCCTTTGCTTCAGCGAACGCTCGGCATGAGCAACGGCGGTCAGTTGATCGGTCTTGCGGCCGGTGGCACGGCGGCGGTGTTCTTCGCCATGGCGGGTATCGCCACGACGACGAAGCGCGATCTCTCCGGTCTGGGTAAATTCCTCGGCATCGGCGTGATCGTCGCCATGGTGTTGGTGATTGCGAATATTTTCTTCCAATCGTCGGCCATGCACATGACGATCCTCGCAATCTTCATCCCGCTATCCGCGATGTTGATGCTTTATCAGTTGCACTCGGTGGTGACTGGTGGTGAAACCAACTACATCAGCGCAACGTTGAGCATATTTATTAGCATCTACAACTTGTTTTCAAGTTTGCTGCAAATGCTTGGTATATTCGGTGGTCGCGACGAATAAGCATCATTGCTTCAAAAAAAGGCCACCTTCGGGTGGCCTTTTTTATTGTTCGAACAACGCGATGGATTCGACGTGACCGGTATGCGGAAACATGTTGATCACGCCAGCGGCCTTCAGTTTATAACCCTTAGTATTCACGAGCACTCCCGCATCGCGTGCCAAGGTCGCTGGGCTGCACGACACATAAACGATGCTGCGCGGAAATGGTGCTTCGATCGCCTTGACGACTTCGACCGCACCATCACGTGGCGGATCGATTAATAGCTTGTCGAACTTGCCAAGCGCGCGCAAAGTTTGGTTCGGTGTCGGACGCGAATAAATTCGCGACATGAAACTTTGCGTTTTCCGCCAAGCCATTCTTTCTGGCATTCTCCGTTGCCCGGAGAACCAATCCTGGCGCGCCTTCCAGGCCAATAACTTGTGCGCCGCTACGGGCAATCGCTAAACTGAAATTACCTAAGCCGCAGAATAAATCTGCGATGCGCTCGCCCGGTTGCGGCGCGAGCAACGTCACTGCGCGTTTCACCAGGGCCCGATTGACCGCGTGATTGACTTGGGTAAACTCCGTTGGAAAAAAGTGCAGCTTGAGATCAAATTCGGGAATCGAATAATAAAGTGGTGGCGCATCAAGCGGCCAAAACGGATGCGCAGTTTCCGGGCCTTTGGATTGCAGCCAAAATTGAATACCGTGGAGATCCGCGAATTGCTTTAATCGCAGGGCATCATGCTCCAAGACCGGCTCCAGATTTCGCACTACCAGCACCGTGACTTCAGCGCCGCATGCCAGCTCGATCTGCGGCAAGCGATCACGTAAATCCATACCCATGATCAATTCCGACAACTTCGGAATCAGCGCGGCAATATGCGGCGGTAACACTTCGCAGGTTTCCATCGCCGCAACAAAACTCGATTTCTTTTCGTGGAAGCCAACCAGCACCCGACCCTTTTTTTCCACATAACGCACCGACAAACGCGCCCGCTGGCGATAACCCCACGCCGGTCCGTAGATTGGCGGCAACAAAACATCGGGCGTTACTTTGCCGATGCGTTCGAGATTGTCTTCGAGGATGCGCTGCTTCGACGCAACCTGAGCGGAAAATTCCGCGTGCTGCATATTGCAGCCCCCGCACACGCCGTAATGTTGGCAGCGGGGCGTGGTGCGGACGGCACTCGATTTTTCGATGGAAACAATTTGCGCAAACTCGAAGCTCGGCTTTTTTCGGTAGGGCGAATAGGTAACGATTTCGCCGGGCAACGCGCCATCGATGAAAATCGCTTTGCCGTCGTTGTGCGCAACGCCGCGGCCTTCGTGATCTAGGGATTCGACAAATACACTCATTGGATTAGTAAAAGATAAATTGGGGCTGTCATCGCGGGGAGCCTGAGGGGAACGCGGCGATCTTGCCGTTGGTTCAACCATGAAAAACGAGATTGCTTCGCAAAGTTTATCCCAAAGCGAAGCGTGGGACTCGCAATGACAGTAGGAAAGATTGCGGGAAAATTTTATTGCCCTTGGCGATACATTAAGAGATCGGAAATGCTACTGGCCCATTCGGAAAACTCCGGACGATCAAACAATGGCGCACCAATGGCACGTTGCAAATCGCTCACCAACATGACGCCTAATTCGCGTTGCGGAAACAGATTGGCGTAGCGCAGCACGTTGCCGATCATCGTATCGCCGTTGGGTTTTTCCGATTCGCGCACCACGCGCCGCACTAAAGATGACGCAACCGCGTATTGCAAATCGATCGCGCTGGGCATCACGTTACTGCGGCCTTGCGCGATCGCGTCGATGTCGGGCAAATCCCGAATATGATCCATAAACGCTTTGAATTCTATTCCGGCCGCCGCGCCGACGCTGGCTTGCAAACCATCGAGCAATAATTCCGGCGCGTCGCCGAATTTTTTCAGCGCGCGCGACGCATACTCCCATGTGCGCGGACTGGGAAATGCCGCGAGCGTCGTGCTGCTCTTCATTTCGAACAACAACTCTGGGCGAAAGTGTAAAAACGCGATCACACGCTCGTCGATATCGTGCTGATAAGCCCACGCGATCCAATCATCAAGATAAGCTTCAAGATCGTAATGCGTAAAACGATTCGCCAACGGCGCCGGCATCGCGTAGGTCACGCCGCGATCGCCGTGGCGATTGCCCGCGGCGAAAATTGCCCAGCCATCGGGAACGCGATATTCGCCAAGACGGCGATCTAGAATCAACTGATACGCTGCGGCCGTAACGGTCGGCGGCGCCGACGTGATTTCATCGAGAAACAAGATGCCACGCGCGCCGTGCTTTTCGGCGTTCGGCAATAGCGCCGGAATCGACCACACTACATGATCACCATCGCGAAACGGAATGCCGCGCAAATCAGTCGGTTCCATCTGCGAGAGGCGAATATCGATGACAGGCACATTGTGCTGCTTCGCAACGTTCGCAACGATTTGCGATTTGCCGATGCCGGGCGGCCCCCACACCATAACGGGCGCAGATTTGCTCGCGGCGGTAGACAAAAATTCGCGATCGAGTATCGCAGTAAGGTGAGACGGGCGCATCGGGTTGGTGAATTGAATTTGCTCAGAAGTCGTATTCTGGCGGGTGCGGCGCGCTTGAGCAAGCGCGGAAATTCGCAGAAAGCCTGGCCGAGCGGCAACAGCAGCCAAGCAGCGTGCGCGTCACCAGGTATGCACTGCCACGAGCCAATTGCCCAAGGCCACCCCGGCAAGACGCGGCTCCTGGCAAAGCCACGATCAGTATCACAAATTTCCCGCAAACCTTAGTATCCTTTAAAATCTTCGTAACAATACTTTTCCCCAGCCAATGGACAACGAACTCCACTACCTCGAGCTGACCGAAGCCGCGCATTTGATTCAGATGAAGAAAATCTCGCCGGTGGAATTGACCGAGTCGCTGCTGCGAAGGATCGACTCGCTCGACAAACGTCTGCATGCCTATGCAACGTTAACGCCGGAACTCGCGCTTAAACAAGCGCGGCAAGCGGAAAGCGAGATCATGAATTTTCGTTATCGCGGCGCAATGCACGGCGTACCAATTGGTCTGAAGGATCTTTGTTACACCCAAGATATTCCCACTGCCGCGGGCATGACAATTCACAAAACTTTTCGCCCGGCTTTCAACGGCACCGTCGTGCAAAGGTTGTTCGATGCCGGAGCGATCTGCCTTGGCAAATTACAACTGACCGAAGGCGCGTTCGCGGATCACCATCCGTCGATCACGGTGCCGGTGAATCCATGGCACCAAGATCATTGGGTTGGCGCATCGTCGAGCGGCTCAGGCAGCGCAACGGCGGCGGGCTTATGTTATGCGTCACTTGGTTCCGACACCGGAGGCTCGATTCGTTTTCCGGCGGCGGCGAACGGTGTCACGGGTTTAAAGCCAACCTGGGGCCGCGTGTCGCGATACGGTGCATTCGAATTGGCTGCCTCACTCGATCACATCGGCCCAATGTGCCGCTCCGCCGCCGACTGCGGTGTCGTGCTCGGCGCAATCGCCGGCGCCGATAAGAACGATCCAACGGCGGTGCAAAAATCTGTGCCGAATTATTTGGACGGCGATACTCGCGATTTGCGCAACCTGCGCATCGGCATCGACGAAGGTTACGCCTATGACGCGTCCGACACAGACATGATTAACACCACGCGCGATGCGCTGAATGTCTTAAAGCAACTCGGCGCCGACATTGTCAGCGTTAAGTTCCCGGATTTCGACCAAACGCTGCGCGACTGGGCACCGAATTGCGCGATCGAAACCGCCGTCGCTCACGAAGCGACCTATCCTTCGCGTAAAAGCGAATATGGGCCCGGCCTCGGTGGCTTCATCGCCTCGGCGCAAAACGTCAGCTCGTTTGACTACCAAAAGATTCTTTTGCGCCGCCGTGATTTTTCCGGACGCGTCAGCGCGATGTTTCAATCGATAGACTTACTAATTATTCCGGCGCAATTCATGGCCTCGCCGACCAAAGCGCAGATGGAAACCTTAGGCCAAGATGCCGATGCGCTGCTCGCGCTGATGCGATTTGCGTCGCCCTTCGATATGACCGGCAGCCCAACCATTACCTTGCCGTCGGGCTTTACATCCAAGGGCACGCCGATTGCGTTTCAACTGGTGGGCAAACATTTTTCCGAAGATCTTTTAGTTCGCGCCGGCCGCGCTTATCAACACGCCACCGATTGGCATCGCAAACATCCGCGTTTATAGAGATGCCTGAAGAGCCTTATGGATATTGGCTTACAGGCCATGCAATGCCACGCGGCAAGCGTGATGTGCCTCACAGCCATTTATCTTTTGCGGCAACTCTGCTAACGTATCGCCAGTAAAATGTTTACTCCAACGATGAATTTTTGTAGCGACTGCGGCGAAAAAGTTTCGCTGCGCATCCCCGATGGCGACAACGTTCCGCGCTACGTGTGCAACGAATGCGGCACGATCCACTATCAAAATCCCAAAATGGTCGTCGGCTGCGTTCCCGAATGGGGCGATCAAATTTTACTGTGCCGCCGCGCCATCGAGCCACGTTACGGATTGTGGACGTTACCGGCCGGGTTCATGGAAAACGGCGAGACCGCGGCCGATGGCGCATTGCGTGAAACCTTGGAAGAAGCCGGTGCACGCGTGGCAATCGATCAGCTTTACACGTTTCTAAACTTACCCAACATCAATCAGATTTATGTGATGTTTCGCGGCCGCTTGCTCGATCTCGATTTCGCCGCCGGCACGGAAAGTTTGGAAGTAAAATTATTTCGCGAAGACGAAATTCCGTGGAAAGAACTCGCGTTTCGTACGATTAAGGTGACGTTGGAGCATTACTACGCCGATCGGAAAAAAGGCCAATTCGAGTTTCATATGGGCGATATTTTACCGCCGAATCGGTAGCTCGACCTTACGTGCAGCACCTGCGGTTATAAGACAAAAATCACAAAAACTTCGACTGTCATCCCCGCGAAGGCGGGGATCCATAGGACGCATCACCGTGTGCCACGGCAGCATGGGTTCCCGCCTTCGCGGGAACGACAAAGATGGAATCATCCGCGGCGTTAACAAAAAATCTCCACTGCCGTCTCCACCGTCCGAAAATGAATATCCACCGTGTCGGCGATGTCATTGCCATAGCCACCCGCCATCGTCACCGCAACCGGAATATTTTTTCGCTTCATCGTCGACAACACAAATTGATCGCGGGCCGCCAGACCATCTTTCTTAACTTAAGCCGACCAAGGCGATCGCCTTCGTGCGGATCTGCACCTGCAAATAAATCACCAAGTCCGGCTTGGCTCGATCTAATGTTTCAGCCACACCGCGCGTCAGCGCTTGCAAATAATTGCGCATCGGCAGCTCCATCGTCCAACTCGATATCCAAATCGCTGGTTTCTTTTTGAAACGGAAAATTATTCGCGCCGTGCATGGAGAAAGTAAAAATGCTTTCATCGTCACGCGCGATCGCCGCCGTACCGTTGCCTTGATGCACATCGCAATCGATGATCGCTATACGCGTCGCGCAGCCACTCGCTTGAGCGGCACGTGCGGCAACGATGGAATCGTTGAACACGCAAAACCCCTCGCCGAAATCGCGAAACGCGTGATGGGTTCCACCGGCAAGGTTCACGCCGCAACCTTCCGCCAACGCGGTGAAACAAGCCTCGATCGTCGCGCCAGAAGAACGGCGCGAGCGTTCAACCATTTCCAGCGTCCACGGGAAACCGATACGGCGCATGGCCTTCATATCAAGCTCGCCCGATTGCACGTGGCGCACATAGTCCGCACAATGGGCGCGCGCGAGTTCCGCATCGCTCGCCGCGTGTGGCTCATGCAACATGTTTGAGCCGAGCCATGTCGCTCGCTTCACTCGCGCGCGCAAATCGCCGTACTTGCGCATAGGAAAGCGATGACTCGCCGGCAAGGGTAAAACGAAGTGGTCGGTGTAGAAAATTTTCACAACGACAATGATGTCATTGCGAGCGCCCCGAGGCAATCTGGATGTTGAGCCGTAGGGTGGATCAAGTCCGAAGGATGGATCCACCACTAGTTCCCACAGCGGATCTGGCGTGAAGCGCCCTGATCCACCTTCTATATGATCGCAAAAATATCGTACTGCACAAAACTGTCGCTTCCACCTTTAACTGCAATCTGCTTGCCAACCGCTTGCACTTCATTCAACCAAGCATACTTTGGCGACGATGTTTGAAATGTTGGCGCTGTAATGAAATACTGTTCGTCAGCTTTTATCACTTCCTTACCTTCTTCAAACTTCTTGTCTGTGGCGGGGTTGGTTTTGATAACGCCGTTGTAGGTCACATAAATATACTGATTGTCGTCCGTCAAAACGGTCAGTCGCACGTCGAGCCTCAATACACCACTTGGCATCAACGCTAACCAATCTGCGGCGGGCTGTATGATTTTGCCTTTGCTCTTCGGCCCTTCGACCGTCCCACTTGGAACGTTATAAATAAAGAGATTGCTATTGATGACTTGCGGCGCATCAAGCTTCGCCGTTAATGTCATCAAATACTCACTTTTGATGCTGGTAGTCGGGCCGGCGGCAAAACTCTGCATCCCACACAAAGTCATAAACACAGAAACTAACATCGCCAATGATTTGATCTTCATTGAACCCTCCTGAAGATTAATTGAGAGTAAGCGTGGGCAGAGACTTTCTTCCCGCTTGGTAAAGCGTGCTCGTGTACCGACGGATGTCAACCTACTTGGTCAAGTAGGATCGGAGCTAATTTCTAAAAAAATGAACTGCCCGGGGAACCAAGCAGGATAAGGCTTCCATGGTATGCCACGCCAGGCGGCAATCAGGAAGCGGCGTTCAGACAATCAGTGTAGGGCGGGTCCTACCAGCCACGAACCACGCTTGAATTGCGGGTGGGACCCGCCCTACAACTAACCAACAAATTTGCGCGCGTTGCGGAACAGTCGCATCCACGCGCCATCCTCGTCCCACTCGCGAGATCGCCAGGAATTTTGCAACGCACGGAACACGCGTTCCGGATGCGGCATCATGATGGTGAAGCGGCCATCGGGCGTGGTAAGTCCCGCGATGCCTTGCGGCGAGCCGTTCGAGTTAAACGGAAAATGCTCCGTCACTTCATCGTAGTTATCGACAAAGCGCAAACTCACATTCTGCTGCTCGCTCGCGAAACTCGCGCGGCCTTCGCCGTGAGACACAACAATCGGCATACGGCTGCCGGCCATATCTTGCAACAAAATCGACGGCGAATCTTGCACTTCAACCATCACGAATCGCGCTTCGTACTGCTCCGATTGATTGCGCAAAAACTTCGGCCAGCGTTCTGCACCCGGAATAATCTCGCGCAGGTTGCTCATCATTTGACAACCGTTGCAAACGCCAAGCGCGAACGTTTCGGCGCGTTTAAAAAACGCTTCGAATTCTTCGCGCGCGCGCGCATTAAACAAAATTGATTTCGCCCAGCCCTCGCCCGCACCCAACACGTCGCCATACGAAAATCCACCGCAGGCGGCGAGGCCGACAAACTCATTCAAGCTCTTGCGACCCGCGATGATGTCGCTCATGTGCACATCGACCGCGAGGAATCCCGCGCGATCAAACGCCGCCGCCATTTCCAATTGCCCGTTTACGCCCTGCTCACGCAGGATCGCGATGCGTGGACGCACTTTGCCGATCATGAATGGCGCAGCGACATCCTCGTTTACGTCATAGGTTAAGTTGACGTGCAAACCGGGATCGCTGGAATCGAGAATCGCGGTGAATTCCTGCTGCGCGCAGATGGGATTGTCGCGCAGGCGCTGCAACTGAAAGCTGGTATTCGACCACGCTGATTGCAAGGAAACACGAGGCTCTTCGAACACCGTGCCATTTACGCCGTACATAATCAGCGCGTCATCGTTGTTCAGCGTGCCGAACACGTGCGCTTTGTTGGCGAGCATCGCCTCGTCCAAATAGCGCATTACCGTCGGGCTATCTTCGCGCTTGATTTGAATCACCGCGCCGAGTTCTTCGTTGAACAACAGATGCAGCAAATGCAGGCGATCGTCGATACTCTGCGTGCCATCGCCGAGCACATGCTCGTCGAAGAATCGATCCATCCACAGCGTCACACCGACATGGCTTGCGAACATCATTTCGCAAATTGTCGCGAACAATCCACCATCGGAACGATCGTGATAAGCGAGCAACAAGCCCTCTTGGTTCAAGCGTTGAATGCACTGGAATAGCGCTTTCAACATGCGCGGATCGTCTACATCCGGCGGCACGTTCCCGACTTGATTGTAGACTTGCAGCAATGCCGAGCCGCCGAGGCGACATTTGTTGAAACCGAGGTCGATCAAAATCAACAGGGTGTCGCCGACATCTTTTCGCAATTCGGGTGTAAGGGTTTGGCGCACATCGGAACAGGGCGCAAATGCCGAGACGACCAGCGACAGGGGCGCGACGACGGATTTATTTTCGCCGGAGGTTTCATCGCGCCATAGGGTTTTCATCGACAGCGAATCTTTGCCGACAGGAATGCTGATGCCCAGCGCGGGGCACAATTCCATCGCAACCGTGTAAACGGTATCAAACAACGCGGCGTCTTCGCCGGGATGGCCTGCGGCCGCCATCCAATTCGCCGAGAGTTTCACTTCGCCGATATCCCAAATTGACGCGGCGGCGAGATTGGTGAGCGCTTCGCCCACCGCCATGCGGCCCGATGCGGGCGCGTCGAGCAATGCGATCGGTGTGCGCTCGCCCATCGCGAATGCTTCGCCGGACGTTTCTTTAAAGCCCGCGAGTGTCACCGCGACATCTGCCACCGGTGTTTGCCACGGTCCGACCATTTGATCGCGTGCCGTTAAGCCACCAACGGTGCGATCGCCAATAGTGATGAGAAATTTTTTGTCAGCGACGCTCGGCAGCGCGAGAACGCGATATCCCGCTTCGACCAGATTCACATCGTCCAGATTCAATTCTTCGCGCTGCGCTTCGAGACGCTTCACATCACGCGTCATCTTAGGCGCTTTGCCGAGAATCACATCGAGGCTGATGTCAACGGCGTTGTTGTTGAAGTGATCATCTTCCACGCGCAAATGATGTTCGCCCGTGGCCGAGCCAACGACTGCAAATGGGCAGCGCTCACGCTCGCAAATTGCCTGCAACGTCGACAAACTCTTGGCGTCGATCGCGAGCACATAACGCTCCTGCGCTTCGTTACACCAAATCTGCAGCGGCGACATGCCGGGCTCTTCGCTTGGAATCGCGCGCAATTTGAAAATCGCGCCGACGCCGCCGGTATGCGCCAATTCAGGCAATGCATTCGACAGACCGCCCGCGCCGACATCGTGAATCGAGAGAATCGGATTGTCGGCACCGAGTTCCCAACAACGATCGATGACTTCTTGCGCGCGGCGTTCCATCTCCGCGTTGGCGCGTTGCACGGAATCGAAGTCGAGGGATTCTTGATTCGCGCCGGTATCCATGCTCGATGCTGCGCCACCGCCAAGGCCGATCAACAAACCCGGCCCGCCGAGTTGAATGAACAACGCGCCGGCGCTTAATTTTTCTTTCGCGGTGTGCGCATCGCTGATTTGCCCGACGCCGCCGGCGATCATGATCGGCTTGTGATAGCCGCGCACTTGGCCTGCGAACGATTGTTCGAAACTGCGAAAATAACCGGCGAGATTCGGCCGGCCGAATTCATTGTTGAACGCCGCGCCACCGATCGGGCCATCAATCATGATTTGCAAGGCTGACGCAATGCGTGACGGACGACCGTAATTACTTTTTTCTTCCCACGGCTGAATCGCACCGGGGATATTCAAATTGGAAACAGAGAAACCCGTGAGCCCCGCTTTCGGTTTCGCGCCGCGACCCGTCGCGCCTTCGTCGCGAATCTCGCCGCCGCTGCCCGTCGCCGCACCGGCGTAAGGCGAAATCGCAGTCGGATGATTGTGTGTTTCCACTTTCATCAGCGTGTGGGTTCGCTGCGTATGAAATGCGTAGCTGCCATCCGCGTTTGGAAAAAATCGCTCGATGACATTGCCTTCCATCACCGCCGCGTTATCAGAATACGCGATCACCGTGCCTTTAGGATTTTTCGCGTGAGTCGTGCGCACCATGCCGAACAGCGACTCGGCTTGAGCTTCGCCATCGATAATCCAATCGGCGTTAAAAATTTTGTGGCGGCAATGTTCGGAATTCGCTTGGGCGAACATCATCAACTCAACATCCGTCGGATCGCGCTTCAGCGGTTGATATTGCGCGAACAAATAATCGATTTCGTCTTCCGACAGCGCAAGACCCAAGCGTTGATTGGCATCGACCAACGCCGCGCGGCCATTGGCTTGCAGCGCAATCGTCGCTAACGGTTGCGGCGCGATGTGATGAAATAAACGATTGGCGTCGTCAAGCGAAGAAAACACGTGCTCGGTCATGCGATCGTGGAGCAGCGACAAAATCGATTGTTTCTTCGCATCGGTTAAGGCATCGCCGACAATCCGATATGCAATGCCGCGCTCGATGCGCCGCACCTTCGCGAGACCGCAATTACGCGCGATATCCGTCGCCTTCGATGACCACGGCGACAATGTGCCGACGCGCGGCGTGACGAGAAATAATTCCCCGCTCGATTGCGTTTCCGCATCGTCACCATAAGTCAAAATGCGAGCCAAAATCTCGCGCTCGCTCGCATCGAGCGCTTCCGCAACTTCGACAAAATGCCAGTATTCCGCCGCAACATTCGCAACCGCCGGCACGCGCTCACGGACAGCAGCGAGTAATTTTGTACGGCGAAATGAAGACAACGCGGCACCGCCGCGCAGGTGAAGGATATTGGTCATAGAGCGGGATCGAGTAGGAAATTGCAAGGGCAGAATTATATCATTCGAGAATAATTCGCTCGCCCGCAGTCTACCGCGCATCGAGCCAGGAGCCGCGTCCTGCTTGCCTCTTGGCGTTGCCTAGGCCAGCAGGCGCGTACTGATTGAGTTAGCGAGGCACGCTTAAACTCACCACTCCAAACTAAAGTTCGCATTACGCCACAAGCCGCGTGTTTGTTTTCTCGTGGCGTACCATACGAAACATTTCTTTGTTCGGTGCAATGGTATTGCACCCTACATTTTTGTTTTGCTGCCGCATGGTTTGTATTGCCTTGCGGATAAAAATTTATGCACGCCACTTGAGTTGCACGCGTAGCGCGCGGAAGGTTTCGGCGTCTAACATGTCGGGCACGATGACGATTGCGATGGGGCGGCTGGTTTCAGTTTTGCAGCGGATGATGGTGAGTTGCGGGTGGATGAATTGTTCGCCTACTAGCCTCGCGGATTGCAATTTTCCGCGATCGATTTCTAAACTGCCGTTGGAGAGTATTCGCAGGCCGCGCACGGCGGTTGGCGTGATGAGTAACGCGTAGGCGCGCACGGCATGCCAGGCCGATGCGGCGATGAACGGCAGCGCGACTGCTTTGCTCCATAGCGGCAACGGCAAAACTAAAATCAGAATTGCGCTGGCGATGTGCGCGACCAACAACACCGCCGCTAGTCGGCGTGATGGTTTGAATGCGACGTTGATTGGGGCCAAATTCACGGGCGCGAAATTACCTCGGGGCGAATTTGCTAATATGGGGCCTATGGTCAACACTTGGCAACTCTCGCTTGAATCGTTGGGCGCTACGCTTGCGGATGGCGTGGTACAGCACTTCGGTGATTCCGATCGTGAACTCGCGGCAGCTTCAAACGCCACCGTCATTGCCGATTTGTCGCACTTGGGTGTAATTCAGGTCTCCGGCGCTGATGCGCTGACGTTTCTTCAAGGCCAGCTCACGCAAGATGTTGCGAAGATTACCGCCGAGCACGCAGCGTTCGCCGGGCACTGTTCGCCGAAAGGGCGATTGCTGGCGCATTTTCTTGCGTGGAAATCGGGTGACGATTATTTTTTGCAGTTGCCGCGGGAAATTTTGGAGCCGATTCAAAAGCGCTTGAAGATGTATGTGCTGCGCTCGAAAGTGGTGTTGACGGATATGTCGAATTCGGTGGTTCGTTTCGGCGTTGCCGGCGCAAATGCGGCTTCGCTGATAAAAGAAGTGTTTGCGCAAGTGCCTGCGCAATCGATGGATGCCGTTTCTACCGCACTCGGAACCGTAATCGCATTGCCGAATGGGCGTTATGAAATCCTTGTCGCAAATGATGCATTGGCGTTATGGCAGAAACTAATTTCAGGTTCGAAGCCGGTCGGCGCATCCGTATGGCGCTGGCTGCAAATTCGCGCGGGCATTCCAGAAATTTATCCAGCGACGCAAGAACAATTCGTCCCGCAAATGGTGAACGATGATTTGATCGGCGCGGTGAGTTTTCAAAAAGGTTGCTATACGGGGCAAGAGATCGTTGCGCGTTTGCACTATCTCGGCAAAGCGAAACGTCGAATGATCGGCGCGCACTTAATTCGAATATACTGCCACAGCCAGGTAACGCGATATATAGTGCGCGACTCGATGGCCAAGCGATCGGAATGGTTGTCGATGCCGCGACGTCGCCGCGCGGGCGGTTTTGATTTGCTAATCTCGCTTCCGATCGATGAAAATGCCGATTCAACCCATAATCTCGGCGCTCAAGACGGTCCGAAGATAACTATAAATTCATTTAAAATCAATTGAATGAATTGTTTGAAACAGTATTCTCCACTAATTGAAATAATTTTTAAATAATTGCTTGACAGTTACTAGACGACTGGTCTAATATTCAATCCATGGACACGCGCAACACAACACGAGACGACATTATCCGAGTGGGGCTCGAGATCCTTGGCGACAAGGGTTTTAATTCCTGCGGGATCGATGCGGTGTTGAAAACGGCGAAAATTCCGAAAGGTTCTTTTTATTATTACTTCCCGAGTAAGGAAGAGTTCGGTTTAGCCGTCTTAGATTTATTCGCTGTGCAAGCCAAAGCCCACGCCGAAGGTTATTTGCAGGATAAAAGCTTAACACCGATGGCGCGGCTGCGTCGTTACCTCCAAGTAGTGGCGACGGAGATCGAAGTCGATGGCTGCGCACGAGGTTGTTTTCTCGGCAATATGACGCAAGAAATGGCCGGACAGAATGACCGGTTCCGCGTCAAGCTAAACGAGATTTGGGATGGATGGAAGCGAATCATCGCCGACTGTTTGCGCGAAGCAAAGGCTGCGAAGGAACTAAAACGCGACGCGAATGTCGATTTGTTAGCAGAATTTATTATTATCGGGCTCGAGGGCGGCATGCTTCGCTCCAAAGTCAGCAAAACGGCGCTACCGATGAAAGATATGGCCGATATTTTGTTTGAGCGGGTTCTAGTTTAAGTTTTTTTGGGCTACTGAATTTTTTTTGAACTTTTTAATAGCCGACTGGTCTACTAATTATAGTTGACCAGTCTACTAAGGTTAAGGAAAGCGAGGTCAATATGACATGCACATGACGAACATCCAAAAAGGAATAAGTCCCGTATATAGGACAGAGGCAGCAAATTTTCCGCTTTATTTTTAGTTAATTTAATTTATTAGGAGATTGACCATGAGTACCAAAATGATTCTTTCTAGTATTGCCGGTTTAAGTTTGATCGCTGTTAGCGCACTAGGTTCCGCCGCGGAAAATCCGCTCGCCCCAACCTATCAAAAATTCGATGTGGCCGTTGCTGCCCCCGCAACCGGCGAAGCGGTTCGATATATCGATAACCGCAACCCGCTCGTGCCGACTTACACGCGATCCGGTGAAACTGTTAATTGGGTCGCAACCACGTTGCGCCGCGATCAAATTTATCGTGACAGCACGAATCCGCTGAACCCAAGCTTCAAGCGTATTTAACGAATTTTTAATTATCGATTTTTTGAATTTAATTTAACTTAATTGGAGATACACATCATGTTGAAGAAAGCCCTTTTTGCCACTATCGCTGCCGCAACGATATTTGCCGCAACCGCGCAAGCCGGAAATAATCCGCTGCATCCTTCTTACTTCCAGGAGAAAGCTGCTAACTGGGTGCAAACCAAAGTAACCGGCGATGCCGCTCGTTACGCTGACGTTCGCAATCCACTTAGCCCGTCGTTCAATCGTAGTGGCGAGTTGAATTGGCTGGTGACCTCGGATCTGAAAATCGTCTCTTACCTCGATAACCGCAATCCGCTCTCGCCTAGCTACAAGTGGTAAGGACGTTGATTTGCGCGCTACTTGCGAAAGTAGCGCGAGTTTAGATTTGCAGCACACCCTCCTCCCCTGTTCCCGGCCCCCTCGTGGGCCGGTTTTTTTTGCGCGTCGTGGTCGTCCGGTATAATTTCCTCAATCCTGGGCTCTCAAAAACTATTTCTTGCTCACCCTTCAAAAACTCCAATGCCGACGCGGTGAACGCGAATTGTTCAGCGGCCTTGAACTCACGCTGCAGCGCGGCGAGTTGCTTCAGGTCGAGGGGCCGAACGGCAGCGGCAAAACCAGTTTGTTGCGCATCGTCGCGGGCTTAAGTGCTGCGGCCAGTGGCGAAATTCGCTGGGCAAATGAAACAATTGATGAATTGGCGGAAGATTATTTTCGCGAAATGCTTTATCTAGGACACGCCGCCGCGATCAAAGACGAACTCACCGCGCTGGAAAATTTGAATTTAACGCTGCAACTCGCCGGCGAACAAACTTCCACAGCGAAGGCGAAACAAGCGCTGACCGATGCAGGACTAAAAGATCGATTGCATTTGCCAGCAAAATATTTATCGCAGGGCCAGCGCCGCCGCGTCGCATTAGCGCGGCTTTGCGTTAGCCAACGAGCATTGTGGATTTTGGATGAGCCGTTTACCGCGTTAGATGTGAGCGCGGTGTCGTGGGTAGCGCAAATGATCGCGGCGCAACTTAAGCGCAACGGCATCGTGTTATTTACCACGCACCAAGACGTGCCGATTCCCGGCCATATGCCGCGCAAACTCAAGCTCAACGCGTGAGCGGATTCATTTCTCATTTAGTTGCCGTCGTCGTCCGCGATCTGCGCCTCGCGTGGCGCCGCAAGGCTGATGTGTTGGGCACACTGTTTTTTTTCATCATCGTCGTCAGCCTGTTTCCGCTCGGCATTGGCCCGGAGACGGCGTTATTGCGAACCATCGCGCCAGGCATTCTGTGGGTCGCCGCCCTACTCGCGACAATGCTCTCGCTGAATCGATTATTCGCCGCGGACTACGCCGATGGGACATTGGAACAACTCGTCCTCGCGCCATATCCACTTGCGGTCACGGCGTTAGGAAAAATCATCGCACTGTGGATCAACAGTGGATTACCGTTGGTGATCCTTGCGCCAATATTAGGCCTACAGTTCGATCTGCCCGCAGATGCACTTCTAACAATGACATTAGCCTTGTTGATCGGCACGCCAATCCTAGCGGCACTCGGCGCGATCGGCGCAGGACTGACATTGGGATTGCGCGGTGGCGGCGTACTGCTCGCGTTATTGATCTTGCCGCTTTACATTCCGGTGTTGATTTTTGGCGCCGGCGCTGTCGAAGCAGTAATGCATGGCACGAGCCCGAACGGCCATCTGTCGCTGCTCACGGCGGGCCTCGTTTTGTCGCTTGCCTTCGCGCCCTGGGCCAGCGCCATCGCGCTACGCATTGGGTTAGATTAAACTTACGTCATGAATTGGCTGAAATACTCCGCTCCACAAACTTTTTATCCGCTAGCCGGCACGTTAATACCGCTGTTTGCCTGGCCCGCCGCGATTCTGACGATCATTGGCTTATACATGGGCTTCTTCGTCGCGCCAACTGACGCGACCCAGGGCGAAGTCTATCGCATCATTTTCATTCACGTCCCCGCCGCATGGATGTCGATGGTGATTTACTTGGCAATGGCGTTCTGGGCGGCGCTGGGATTGATCATGAACACACGATTGTCATTCATGATGGCGCATGCGCTCGCGCCGACCGGCGCGATGTTTACCTTTGTCGCATTATGGACTGGCGCATTTTGGGGCAAACCAACCTGGGGAACCTGGTGGGCGTGGGACGCGCGCATGACCTCGGAATTAATCCTGTTATTTCTTTACGTCGGCTACATGTCTCTGACCGCTGCAATTGAGGATACACGCCGCGCCGATCGTGCTGGCGCGCTGCTCGCGATCGTCGGCTCAATCAACATACCGATCATTTATTTTTCCGTGAAATGGTGGAACACCTTGCATCAAGGCGCATCGGTCAGCGTCACAAAAGGATCGTCCATGGCGAAAACCATGTTGCTGGCGATGCTCATCATGACCTTCGCGTTTTGGGCTTATTCGATTGCCGTCTCGCTGATGCGCTTGCGTTGCATTGTGCGCGAGCGCGAGCAGCAAGCGCAGTGGTTGAACGAAGCAAAGGAATAACAATTGGACTGGGCAACATTTTTTGACATGGGTGGACGAGGATTGTATGTATGGGGTTCCTACGTCGTCACCGCCATCGTGATGATTGGCGAATTGGTGTTGTTGCGAAATCGCAAACGAACCTTGGAACGCAAAGGCGGTCAATAGTGCAGCTATTCCACAATGTCATCCTAAGCGTTCAGGAAGACATAAAACAATTTTGATTCTTAGAAAATATGAAAACCAGACACAAACGATTAAGTTTTCTTCTCATCGGCCTCGCCGCACTCGGTGTGGCGTCCGTATTCGTCCTTAACGCCTTCAATAGCAATCTCGTATTCTTCTTTTCGCCAAGTCAAGTCGCCGCGAAGGAAGCGCCCATCGGTCGCAGCTTTCGCATTGGTGGCATGGTCGAGTCCGGCAGCCTGAAGCGCGAATCAAATGGCCTCACAGTGAATTTTGTCGTCACCGATACTGCCAAGACGATACCCGTCGTTTTCACCGGCATCCTTCCCGATCTTTTCAAAGAGGGCAAAGGCGTGGTCGCGCAAGGAAAACTAACCGACGATGGCGTTTTTCATGCGGACGAAGTGCTTGCCAAACATGACGAGAATTACATGCCACCGGAAGCCGCGGCGGCTTTAAAAAATGCGAAAGAAACCAACGCAACGATTTCCAAGTCGGTTTCTTCGTCGGCGAAGTGAGTGTTGCAGCGTGGATCACGCGAAGCGGATACACCGTGGCGAACAACGTTCGCCGTTAGCTTTTAAAGAGATGGTGGATCCGCTTCGCTTGATCCACTCTACAATCCTTAATTCCAAACTCGAATAACGGGAAATCTGTTGCCTGCGATCAACATCGATGAACTGCGCACCCTCGCGCGCAAACGTTTACCCAAAACCATATTCGAATTCATCGACGGCGGCGCGCAGGACGAAATTTCGCTGCGCGCGAATCGTGAAGATTTCGAACGCTATGCATTGCGCACGCGTGTGCTCACTGACATCTCCCAGCGCGATCAATCGACCACGATTCTCGGTGAAAAATCCGCGTCGCCACTGATACTTGCGCCGACCGGTCTTGCCGGAATCTTGCATCGCCGCGGAGAATTGTCCGCCTCGCGTGCTGCCCACGTGGCTGGCGTTCCCTACTGCCTGTCGACGATGGCCACCTGCAGTATCGAGCAAATCGCCGAAGCGTCAAACGTCACGCGCTGGTTTCAGCTTTATGTGTTGCGCGATCGTGGGTTGACGAAAACCTTTATCGAGCGCGCCAAAGCGACGAATTGCAAGGCGCTGGTGCTGACCGTCGATACGAAAATGCAAGGCCCGCGCGAGCGCGACATGCGCAACGGCTTTACGGTGCCGCCGAAATTTACGCTGCGCACGATGTTGGATTTCGCCACGCATTTTCAATGGCTGCTCGATGTGGGTCTTGGCCCGAAAGTCACGTTTCGCAATTTCGAAAATAGTAATTCAAAGATAGAAAACGCTGTCACCATCACTCAATTCATCGCCAATCAATATGACTTAACGGTCAACTACAAAGACCTGGAGTGGTTCAAGACCACCTGGGGTGGCCCCGTTGCGGTGAAGGGCATATTGACGGGCGCGGACGCGCGCCGCTGCGTCGACCACGGCGCTGATGCGATCATCGTCTCCAATCACGGCGGCCGCCAACTCGATGGCGCGATCTCCGCAATCAGCGCGTTACCGGAAGTGGTCGCCGCAGTGGGTGATCGCGCTGAAGTAATTCTGGATGGCGGCGTGCGCCGTGGCAGCGACGTGATCAAGGCGCTATGCCTGGGCGCGCGCGCCTGCATGATCGGCCGCGCGTGGTTGTATGGATTGGCATCCGATGGTGAGGCAGGCGTGGCGCGATCGCTGGAAATTTTGAAAAATGAAATCGATCTCGCGCTTGCGCTGCTCGGGCGCAGCCGGCTAGATGAACTGAATCCGGATATTTTGAGCATGCGTGCCTGAGAGGCTTATACGGCGGGGCGTTTCAGCATGACTGCCTGAAGACGCTTATCCAAATTGCCTCGCAGCCCGAATATACTTCTTTGCGATGAACCCCGAACCAAAACTCGAATCGGATTTTCAGCTCTTCGAGACGATGCTGGTCACGCGCAACCAGCAGGTGCGCCACGTCGAGCTTCATTTCGCACGGCTTCAGCGCAGCGCCGCCGCACTGGATTTTCGCTTCGACAGAGATCAATTGCGCCGCGAACTCGATGCCGAACTTACGCGCATGATGCCGGACATCGTTTCGCGACTTCGCCTGACATTGTTCCGTGACGGCCACATCGAAATCAGCAGCGCGCCACTTTTGCCGCTTCCCGACGGGCGCATGGATTTGCTGATCGAGCCAAAACCGTTAAGCGAGCCCCGACCACTAGCGGCTCACAAAACAACACGACGCGACGAGTACGACCAAGGCACGCGCCTAGCCGAAGCACGCGGTGCGTTCGACAGTCTTTTCTTTACCAACGATGGCCGCCTCGTCGAGGGTGGGCGCTGCAATATTTTCGTGCAAATCGACGGGCGCTGGTGGACCCCGCCGCTGAGCGATGGGGCATTGCCGGGCATCATGCGCGCGCTACTGCTGGAAGATCCGGCCTGGGGCGCGAGCGAACGAAGCTTGCGGCGGGCAGACCTGCGCGGCGGGCCTTCACTGATAGTGTGCAACGCATTGCGCGGCGCCGTGCCGGGGCGCGTCGCGATCGATTCCTAAGGTATCGCAAGATTTCCAGACGCCCATGCGTAGAACCGCTCTGGACTTAGGCCTTCGGCATGGCATCGCCGAACGCCGCATGGGGGTTGATTGGTGGCCAGATCAATTTTTTGTAATAATTTAACCCGTGTCGCAGAATCTTTTGCCTTGACCTAAATTGCGTATTTTCCGTATCCGGTGTTCCGTATTTTCTGTACGAGGTCACCTTGCATATTCTGTTAAAGTCGGGCGTAGGCTCGCGGTCAAAGCATGTCAGAGCAACCGCGTTTTTATCCTGCGCCTAAATTTCCCGTCCTCTCTCTCAAAGGAATTATTGTGAAAAAAATTATCACCCTAGTGGCGCTCGCTTCCGCGCTACATGTAGGTACGACATTTGCGGCCGACACCTCCGCGCTCACCGTGAACAAAGGCAGCAACAAAGCCGGCGATGGCAACAGCGTTACTTTCCAAGGCAACCCGCTGCCGCTGATGGGTACCGGCATCGAAGTCGGCAAGCCGTTGCCGTCCGCCGTACTAACCAACGGCGCGCTGGGACCGGTGAATTTGGCCGATACCAAAGGCAAGGTCAAGATTATCAATATTGTTCCGTCGGTCGACACCAAAACCTGCGAAGAACAAACCCATCAGTTATCGGAAAAAAATGGCGGCTTGGACAAGCAAGTTGAGCTCTATACCGTCAGCATGGATTTACCGTTCGCGCAGCAACGTTTCGCCAAGGAAGCCAAGATCAGCAACGTGACGTTTTTATCCGACTACAAAACCGGCGATTTCGCTAAAAACTATGGCTTGTTGATTGCGCCATTGCATTTAATCGCACGCAGCGTCATTGTCACTGATAAAGAAAATATCGTTCGCTACATTCAAGTCGTACCGGAAATCACCAATTTGCCTGACATGGAAGCGGCGATGATGGCGGCAAAAGCGCTGTTGTAGTCTTTCGCTGTTTTGCTTCAGAAAACCCCGCCTCGTGCGGGGTTTTTTATTTGTTCTATTGGTGGAGTGAGTATCGCCCGGCCCTCATCCCCACCCCTTCTCCCAGAGGGAGAAGGGAGTCTATCCCCTCTCCCTCTGGGAGAGGGTGCAGGGTGAGGGGTTGCGCTCGGTCATCCAAACACCAGTGGCACACAACCACAACCGAACATTCCCTGCGCCCGCTATGCGATAATTACTCGTTCGCATTTACCAAGTCACACACTCTAAGGAATCAATATGGACGACAATAAAAGCAAAGCGCTCGCTGCAGCACTCTCGCAAATAGAAAAGCAATTCGGCAAAGGTTCGGTGATGAAACTGGGCGACCACGATGTTGTGAAAGATATCGACGTCGTTTCCACCGGCTCGCTGGGCCTGGACATCGCGCTAGGCGTCGGCGGTCTGCCGCGCGGCCGCGTCGTAGAAATCTACGGACCCGAATCGTCCGGCAAAACCACGTTAACTTTGCAAGTCATCGCCGAAATGCAAAAAATGGGCGGCGTCGCGGCCTTCATCGATGCGGAACATGCGCTCGATCCGCAATACGCGCAAAAACTTGGCGTCGATGTTTCCGAACTCTTAATTTCGCAGCCGGACACCGGCGAGCAAGCATTGGAAATCGCCGACATGTTGGTGCGCTCCGGCTCGGTCGATATCGTCGTCGTCGACTCCGTCGCCGCATTAACGCCGAAGGCCGAGATCGAAGGCGAGATGGGCGATTCGCATATGGGCTTGCATGCGCGCTTGATGTCACAAGCGTTGCGCAAACTCACCGCGAATATCAAACGCTCCAACACGCTGGTCATTTTCATCAACCAAATTCGCATGAAGATCGGTGTGATGTTCGGCAATCCGGAAACCACTACCGGCGGTAACGCGCTGAAGTTTTACGCATCGGTACGCTTAGACATTCGCCGCATCGGCGCGATCAAAAAAGGCGAAGAAGTGATCGGCTCAGAAACCCGCGTCAAAGTCGTCAAGAATAAAGTCGCGCCGCCGTTTCGTGAAGCGCTGTTCGATATTCTCTACGGCGAAGGCATCTCGCGCGAAGGCGAAATCATCGAACTTGGCGTGCTACACAAAATCGTCGATAAGTCCGGCGCCTGGTACGCCTACAACGGCGACAAAATCGGCCAAGGCAAAGACAACTCCCGCGAATATCTGAAAGAAAATCCGGAAATCGCTAAAGAGATCGAAGCCAAAATTCGCGCCACCGTTGGCGTCGCAAGAGCCGCGGCAAAGACTAATGGAGACGCCAAAGAAAAGTGATTTGCGCGAACGCGCGCTGCGCCTACTCGGGCAGCGCGAACATACGCGCGCGGAGTTATCGCGGAAGTTATCGCGCTATGTTGAAGAACGCGACGACCTCGAAGCCCTGATCGACGAACTAGCGCAATCGGACTTAGTGTCCGATCAACGTTTCGCCGAACACTTCATCAACGCCAAACAAAAACGTTTCGGCCATCTCAAAATCGCGCACGAGCTCAAATCTAAAGGCATCGACGCCGAAAGCATTACACGGCTAACCATCGCCTCACGAGAGCAAGAGCTCGAATCCGCACGCACCGTCTGGCAAAGAAAATTTCCATTGCCGCCGGAAAGTTCCGCCGAAAAAGCCAAGCAAATGCGCTTTCTTCAAGGTCGCGGATTTTCTAGCGATACGATCCATCGGTTGTTCAAATCGAGCAAGCTGGAGTGACGGCCTGCCACGAGCCGCATCTGGCTTGGTTTGTGGACTAGCATGCTCGGAACGGCACGTCCCGCTTGCCTTTCGGCTTGACTCGTGTAAAGATACGTTCGAATTTCGCGATTGACCAAAGCTTCACGACAGACTGGGGCTACATCAAAATAATGGGGTGCCGCTGACAACAGGTGGCAGGTAGCGATGAATAGGCTGGAATTCTACGCCGCACTGACGGCGAAACTGCAATCATTAAGTGCTGTGCCTTTGGATGATTTCACATCCGACGACCGCCTATTTTCCTCGGGCCTGGTCGACTCAATGAATATTGTCGAAATAATTCTATTCGTAGAAACTTACTTTGATATCCAGGTTGATCCAACCGATTTGAGTATGGACAACTTCGATTCGATGGCGTCCGTGGCTGGATATGTTGAAAATAAGCTTTCCGGCAAAACTTAAGCATTCCCAACCGATAGCGACGCAAATCGATATTGAATCGACGCCATTGACTTGGCGCGGCGTCATCCTAGCTGCAAGTTTTGCTGGGCTATTTTGCTTGCTAGCCCTATATTTTTCCGTCGTCGCACTGGATTGGAGCGCTAGTCAAAGTCATTGGTACGCTCTTACCGATACTAAGAATGACGATCAGGCTTACGTCATGGCAAAAGTGCAATCTGGCGACGCGGCGAATGCCGACGCGCTCTTTTTAGGGACCTCTGCAATCCGTGAAGCTTTGTTGACCGACAATGAACTTCAGAGGAATCTTATAGATTTCGAGGTCGTCAATCTCGCATCAAGTGCACAATCTTTGATTGAGTCGTTGTTGATTTCGAACACGATCGAACCACAGCCTGGTCAACTAATTGTCTTATTCGCGTCGATAACGATTTTGCAGCAAAATCGACCGTTCAACGCAATCGAACATGGCGGATTTCTACATTCCCCAGAAGGCTTGATTCAACGCTATTCTCAACACGGTGTTTTTCCGACTTACTGGCTCAATATAACTAGTCGCTTGCTCTATCAAGCACGAGTGGCGCGACAAAAACTCTATCGGCTGCTCAACTATCGATTCAAGTACTGGATTCAAGCCAAGGTGTATGGCGTCGGCAAGAAAAATTACGCGCCATACCTGTATGTCGGTCGCAAAGCGCAATCCGCCGATGCGCGATTGGCGCAAATTAAGATTTTCGAAGATCGATTTAGAAAAAATACCGAAGCGAATTTGCCTTATGTAAAAAATACTCTTGGCGCAATTCTAGAGTATTGGAATAGTCACGGTTGTCACGTGTTGATTGCGCGGCCACCTGAATTCAATGATGAATTTCGCAAGTCTTTTCCTCGGGAGTTTGAGCAATTTGAAACACTATTGCGAGACCTAAATCAGACCTATCGGTTTGAACAATTGAATTTGAATGACAAAGTCATCTGGGAAACTCGCGATTTTGTCGATCTCACGCATGTCACTGAAACCGGCCGCATCAAATGGTCAAATGCCTTGGCAACGTGGCTTACCGCTAACGCACCGCGCACGAAACCTTAGCCAATGTTGTTTCAGTCTTCGCTTTATTTTCTTCGTCTAACAATCGCCGTACTGATTTACTGGTCAATTGGCAATCGCGTTCGCGCCCGATTTATTGCGATCGTTGTCGGCAGTCTTGGCGTAATGTTTTATTTGTTTCGCAAAAATCTTCAAACTAATATCGCACTAATTTTTTTAGCAGCAATGGCGATATCGCTACTGCTTAGCTTTAGTCTGGGATTGGCGATGATGAAAAAGCGGTCGCAAACCTTAATGCTCGGCGGACTTGCCCTACCATTTTGCATCTTTCTAGTCCCGCTGCTAGGTGCTCCGCTGGGTATTGTCGCGTCACCAAAGGTTTCTTGGATCGTTCCCATAAGCTTGGGGTTTTTCGCACTACGCCAATCGCATTTCCTATTTGAATGCTATCGCGGCGGAATTAAAAATGCTGATTTTGCCAGCTATGTCGCGTACATTTTCTTTTTCCCCTCCTTGATTGCCGGTCCGTTGGAACGCTATCCTAAGTTCATCAGCCAAGTTACAAACGCAAGATTGGGTTGGGATCATTTTGGCGTCGCAGCGGAACGACTGACCAGCGGCGCGTTTAAGAAATTTGTCATCGCCGACGGCTTGATCGCGGCAGCGTTACCGCCAGCGGATTTTTCGCAGACCGCCTTCGCCGACGTCAGTTGGTGGTCATTAGTATTCGCATGTACGGCTAAGTTTCTCTACGTGTATTTTGACTTTGCCGGCTACACTGACATGGCCCGAGGCACCGCGCGGTTGTTTGGCATCGAACTAATCCCCAATTTCAATTTCCCTTTGCTGCGCTCTAACCTAGCGGAATTCTGGCGCAGTTGGCACATTAGTCTATCGAGTTTTCTGCGCGACTATATCTATTTTCCATTGGTGGTCAAGTATCGAAATACCGTTGTGCCGTTGCTTGCGACGATGATCGCGAGCGCCGCCTGGCATGGCATTAATCCCGGCTGGCTATTGTGGGGCGTCCATCACGGAATTGGACTCGTTTGCTTGGCGCGTTTTCAACGCTATGCCGCTAAGTTTCCTTGGCTGGCTCAATTTCGGACAACGAATCTGTGGCGAGCGGTCGCGACGTTGGCGACCTGGTACTACGTCGTTCTGGGCTTTGCGTTTACCTGGCGTGTCGATGACATCAATCTCAGTTTGAAGATTTATCTTAAATTCTTGACGTTCGGACTAAGCGGATGAAGATTTCCGTCAAATGGAAAAACCTCTGGCTACGTGCGGTGTTATTGGGATTGGCGTTGGCGCTGGTTCTCCTATTTGCTGGTGAGCATTTTAGATTCGTCTATCAAGCGTATTAGGCCTGCTTACGGAATTTTTCGGCACCGGAACAGTCCTTAGAAACCGACGGCCGCACCGTCGCGCCGTGGATCAGATGCGGCGATGTAGCCACCAGAAATTTGTTCAATTAGATTGGCGCCGCCGAACATTAAGTGACTGCCGAATGGCGTGCTCGCAGGCATAAATTGTTCGGTCAGCACAACAGTGTGGCCACGATTAGCGAGTTCCGCCCCCACTTGCGAAGCCAGTGCCGGCTCCAAAACAATTGCGGGTTCTTGTACGGTAAGGCGCCAGCGCGGGGCGTCTAGAATTGTTTGTGCTGATTGCCCGCCATCCACCGCGCGCGTGACAAACTGCACGTGTGCCTGCGGCTGAACACTCCAGCCCATCAAACCAAAACTCATCATCGAACCATCATCGCGCATCATTATTGCCGGGCTATTGGTATGAAAAGGTTTCTTACTTGGCGCGTACGCGTTAGCATGTCGCGGGTCCGGATGAAACGCACTCGCACGATTCTGCAACGCGATGGCCGTTCCCGGCACGACCAGGCCGGAGCCAAAGCCGTGACCACTCGATTGAATGTAGGAGACGACCAATCCATCGCTATCGCCTGCCGTGAGATAGGTTGTGCCGCCGCTACAATTCGCTTCGGCGCTTGGAAACTGCGCATGAGCAATGGAAATTTTCTTCGCCAGCGCGGATAGGCGCGACGCCGACAACAATTCCTCAACGCTAACCGTCATGGCATCGGGATCGGCGACGTGGGCATAGGTTTCGGCGAAGGCCAAACGCGTCGCCTCGATTTGCAAATGAATCGCGTCCGCGGAATCCGGTTTGTATTGCGACATGTCCCATCGTTCAAGCAGGCCCAGCGCAATCAATGCTGCGATGCCCTGACTATTCGGCGGCATTTCGTAGAGAGTCGCTCCGCGATATTTGATTTGCAGCGGCGTGACCCACTGCGCCTGATGCGCGGCCAGATCACTCATTGCGAGATGACCATTCGTGGCCTGCGCATATGCGGACATTCGCTGCGCCAATTCGCCACAATACAAAGCCTGACCTTTGGTAGCCGCAATTTGTCGCAGGCTTTGCGCCAATACCGGCAGCTTCATAAGCGCGCCCGGCGCAGGCACTGCGCCCTCGGCATAATAACAATTCAGGATTTCGGGAAACTTGAGATACTGAACTTTGAGTCCGCGCCATACGCGCGCGACCACCGGTGTAACTAGAAACCCTTCTTCAGCATAGCGTATAGCAGGTGCCAACAAATCGGCGAACGGCAATTTGCCAAATCGTTCGGACAAGCTCACCCAGCCCGACACCGCACCGGGAATCGTCACGCTCGGCCAGCCAAAATCCGCAATCTTCCCGCCGTCATAATTTGCTATTTTCCTCGCAGGCGTACGGCCACTCGCATTCAAACCAACGACTTCACCGCGTTGTGAGACCAGAGCAAACGCGTCGGCACCCAGACCTGAACTGACCGGCTCAACCACCATTAATGTTGCCGCAGCAGCGATCGCGGCATCGGCCGCGCTGCCACCTTTCGCCAACATCGCCAGCCCCGCTTGCGCCGCCAGCGGTTGGGAGGCCGCAACCACACTCGCCGCCATCACCGGCGTGCGTCGAGATGGATACGCTCCAATCCAATCGAACGATTGCGTCACGAGATAATCTTTCGCAGAATAATAAATAGCCTCGCGCCAGCGACCGCACCACGCTTGCCGATCGATAATGCATGGCCTGAAAGCCAATATTCATGCGCCTCTCCAAGCACCGACCTACTTTGGATACAGCGTACCATGAACCGCCAGCATTCCTTTCCGCCTCCACATATCATCTTTCGCGTTGCTCCGGATGACATGTTATTGGGACAATCCCGGTAAGGTTCATGAAAAGGTTTTTAATCAGAGCTTCCGTAGTGCAGCGTCGATGTGCATCGCCAAAGCTTGAGGCGTGTCCGAGATATCTACCAACAAACAATCGGTAGACGCCTCAAGCGTCGCCAGTTGTGAATCCAACAACGCTGGATTCATGTAGTGGCCTTTGCGTTCCGCGAGTCGCTGACGGATTAATCGAGCTTCGCCACTGAGTAATACAAAGCGAACGTCGTCACAGCCGACGCTGAGTCGCTCGCGATAGCTTATTTTCAACGCAGAACATGCAAGCACGGCGCTTCGATGTTGCGTCTGCGCCTGTTTTAATAGTTCGTTGAGTCGATCGAGCCAAGGCCAGCGATCTCCATCCTGCAAGGGCGTTCCGGCACGCATCTTCGCGACGTTAGCCGGCGGATGATGATCATCGGCGTCGTAAAAATCCATACCGCATTGCGCGGCAAGTAGCTTTCCCACTGTGCTTTTACCAACGCCGGTGACGCCCATTAAAACAACAATCATCGCTTACCACCGGGCCTTAGTCTAAAGCGCACGGAAACGCAGCACCAAGAACAGATACGCTAATTGTAGCCAAGTCCCATCGCATCGCGCACATCGCGCATCGTATCTTGCGCCATACGCCGCGCTTTCTCGCAACCATCGGCAATAATATTTTTCACTAACGTTGGGTCTTCCAAATATACTTTCGCGCGCTCACGCATCGGTGCAAGTTCGTCGAGCACGCCTTCAATCACCGGCTGCTTACAATCCAAACAACCGATGCCCGCCGAGGTACAACCGTTGCGCGCCCATTCTTTGGTCGATTCGCTAGAATAAATTTCATGCAATTGCCAGACTGGGCATTTTTCTGGATTGCCGGGATCGGTGCGGCGCACGCGCGCCGGATCCGTCGGCATAGTGCGAATCTTTTTTGCGACGCTGTCGGCATCTTCGCGTAATGTTATGGTGTTGTTGTAGGACTTCGACATTTTTTGTCCATCGAGTCCGGGCATGCGCGAGGCCGCAGTTAGCAACGCTTCCGGTTCGGCCAAAATCATTTTGCCGCCACCTTCGAGATAGCCGAACAAACGCTCGCGATCGATCATCGCCAGATTTTGCGTCTCTTGCAGTAGCGCTTTTGCGCCTTCTAGCGCCGCTTCGTCGCCTTGCTCCTGAAATTTATTGCGAAGTTCCTGATATAAACGTGCGCGCTTGCTGCCTAATTTTTTCACGGCGTCCAACGCTTTTTGTTCGAAGCCCGGTTCGCGGCCATACAGATGATTGAAGCGCCGCGCCACTTCGCGCGTCAGCTCCACGTGCGGTACTTGGTCCTCGCCGACCGGCACTTGGTTGGCGCGATAAATCAAAATATCCGCGCTTTGCAACAACGGATAACCCAAAAATCCATAATGCTCAGATCTTTCTCGCTCAATTTTTCTTGCTGATCCTTATAGGTTGGCACACGCTCGAGCCAACCAAGTGGCGTCATCATTGACAGCAGCAAATGCAATTCCGCGTGCTCCGGCACCTTCGATTGGATGAACAATGTCGCCTGTGCCGGATCGACACCGGCGGCGAGCCAATCGATGACCATGTCCCAAACATTCGCTTCGATAATTTCGGGCGAATCGTAATGAGTAGTGAGCGCATGCCAATCGGCGACGAAAAACAAGCACTCGAATTCGTGCTGCAACTTCACCCAATTTTTCAGCACGCCATGGTAATGGCCAAGATGCAATGCGCCAGTGGGACGCATGCCGGAAAGAACGCGATCAGCGTACATAACTATATTCCAAAAAATAACGCAACAAGACTGACAATCAATGTGACGAACGGCATCATTAACATGCTCAACATTTTCGTCATCACAAGCAACAAGATAATGATGAAGGCATACGGCTCAATACTCGCGAGCGCCTGACCGTATTGTTGCGGTAACATCGCGACGGCGATGCGGCCACCGTCCAGCGGCGGAATCGGCAACAGGTTGAATACCGCCAAACCGGCGCTGATGAAAATTCCTGCTTGCGCCATTGCGGCGAGCGGAACAGCGTAACTGTTCCCATCCAACATCGTTGCAATCTTAAAAATCAGTCCCCAAAAAAACGCCAGTGCGATATTAGCTACGGGACCTGCGGCGAACACTTTAATAAAATCGTTGCGCGTTTTGAATGCGCGAAAATTAAGCGGCAACGGCTTTGCCCACCCGAACAAAATGCCACCGGCGAAAATCGATACCAGCGGCAATAGGATCGTGCCGATTGGGTCAATATGCGGCACCGGATTTAAGGTCATGCGTCCCGCTGCGTAGGCCGAGTTATCACCACACCTGCGTGCCATGTAAGCGCGCGCCGCTTCCGGCATCGTGATCGCGAACATCACCGGCAAGATGGAGATCGCCACCTGTTGAATCATTGCGTTGAAATTCATAGCGTCTTTATTTTTCCTAATTAATTCCAAGGCCTTCGATCGCGCCTTTACCTTTGCGCACTAATACCGGCTCGCTCTCGGAAAGATCGATGACTGTGGTCGGCTCCGACGACAATTCCCCACCATCAATGACCAACTCCACTTGATGTTCAAGCCGCTCGCGAATGTCGTAGCCCACCGTTAACGACGTGACATCGCCCGGCAGAATCAAGGTCGTGCTGAGCAAGGGTTCGTTCAACTGTTCGAGCAACGCTTGCACTACGCGGTGCGCCGGTACCCGTAGGCCGATGGTGCTGCGTTTCGGGTGGGACAATCGCCGCGGCACTTCCCGCGACGCACGGAGGATGAAGGTATAGCTTCCAGGGGTATGGGCGCGCAAAAAGCGATATTGTACGTTATCCACGCGCGCGAACTTCGCGATCTCCGACAGATCGCGGCAAACGAGCGTGAGATGGTGGTGATCGTCGATCTCGCGAATACGGCGCATGCGTTCCACGGCGTCCTTATCGCCAAGATGACAGCCGAGGGCGTAACCGGAATCCGTTGGGTATACGATCACACCGCCGGCGTGAATCAACTGAACCGCTTGTTGAATCAAGCGCGGCTGCGGATTATCGGGATGTATAGCGAAAAATTGCGCCATTTAATTCGCGCGAAAAAAGACTCAAATAATTATTGCAGAGAAGGTATCAGGGTCCAAACGGGTTTCAACTGCGCAGGCAACGTCGGAATGCGCCCAAGCTGCACGCGGCCATCTTCGTCGCCATGAAAATCCGAGCCACGCGAAGCGTGCAATTCATACTCCAGTGTTAAGCGCGAAAAGCGCTCGATATGCTCCGCGCTGTGGTTACTCGTCACGACTTCTACGCCGCGTCCGCCAAGAGTTTTGAATTCGCCGAGCAAACGCTTCATCGCATTCGGCCCAATATCATAGCGGCCCGGATGGGCAATAATCGCAATGCCGCCGCTGCCCGTGATCCAGCGCACGGCATCGCCTAAGCTCGCCCATTCGTGCGGCACGTAGCCTGGCTTGCCGGGCACGAGATATTTTTTGAAGACGGTTTTCACGTCTTTTACGTGACCCGCCTCAACGAGGTACCGCGCGAAATGCGTGCGGCCGATCATGTCCGGATTTTTCGCGTAGGTCAGCGCGCCTTGCAGCACGCCGCCGATGCCGGTTCGCGCCAGACTCTCGGCCATTTTCTCGGCACGTTGCATTCGGCCGGAGCGAATAATTCCAATCCGGTGCGCAAATTCGCCTCGCTCGGATCGATATTGACGCCGACGATATGCAAGGTCTTGCTGGTCCAAGTCACCGAGATTTCAACGCCGTCGATAAAGCGAATACCATGCGCGCTCGCGGCTTCGCGTGCTTGCGCCAAACCGCCGAGATTATCGTGGTCGGTCAGTGCCAGCACGTCGACGCCATTGGTCGCGGCGAAGCGCACGACATCGCACGGCGGATGCAATCCGTCGGATATTTCGGAATGACAGTGGAAATCGATATTGGGCATGGCTATTTGTAACGTTACGACGATGAATCATAGCAGAGGTAGGGTGCATTTATGCACCATGGTTTGACGGTGCATAAATGCACTCTACATTTTTTACGAGTCCGACGACGGTAGCAATGATTTGGCAATCGCTCTGAGTTGCCTAGGGTTTGAGACCCGAGTCATCTTTGCAACGTTCGGCGAACCTATATGTAAGCGAAACGCGCTGACCGCAGCGATGAGTTCTTCCGCCTGCTGTTGCATCGATCGAATCACCTCCGCGGCGTCGGCCAGCAACGCTTGTTGTTGGCCGGTTCGATCGATTTTGTCGACGGCGGCGCGCACTTGCTCGATATCGCGGCGCTGCTGCGCCGAGGCGGACGCGATTTCCGTCATGATGTCGTCGACCGCACGCGCGGCGTCGACAATTTCCGTCATCGTCGCGCCGGCTTTGCCGACGAAATCGCCGCCACGATTGAGTTGATCGACCGATTCGTTAATCAAAGCAGCGATTTCCTTCGCAGCCGCGGCGCTGCGGTGGGCGAGATTGCGTACTTCCGCCGCGACAACACCAAAGCCTCGGCCTTGCTCGCCCGCGCGCGCCGCTTCGACCGCAGCGTTCAACGCAAGAATATTGGTTTGAAAGGTAATGCCATCGATAATCGAAACGATGTCGACGATTTTGCGTGAACTGCCGCTGATATTGGACATCGTATTCACCGCTTCGCCGACCTCGGCGCCACCTTTGATTGCGACATCGCGCGCCTTCGCCGCCAACTCGCGCGCGCGGCCAGCGTTATCGGCGTTGCGCGTCACAGTCGTTGCAAGCGCATGCATCGTGGAGCCTGTTTTTTGCAATGCGTCCGCTTGCGCTTCGATGTGCCGCGACAACTCGTCACCGCTCGTTGATATTTGTTCGGTGTGGTTGCCGATCGATTGCGAAATGCTGCGAATTTTTCCGATCAAATTGCCGAGATTGAAATTCATCTCGCTTAACGCGCTCATCACTTTGCCGATTTCGTCGGTGCTTTTGACCTCCACATCCGTCGATAAATCACCCGCCGCCACCAAGTTCGCCACCCGCGCCACGCCTTCCAACGGACGAATCACCAGCGCCATCAACATCCAATAAATCGCGCCGCTGATGACAAACACCAACACCAGCATCGCGAAATAAGTCGAATACATAATCGAACGTTCGCGCTGTTGAACTTGCGCATATTCCGCGCGCTTGGCTTGTAACGCCGTGCGTAACGCCTTGATCTTCGCTTCGTGCGCCGTCTGCGAAGCGGCATCGGCGCGGCCGGCGCCGAATATCGGCGATGCGCGAATCTTGCAGCGTCTCGAGTTGCTGATGCAGCTCGTCCAGCGACAGCGCATAGCCATTCATGCGATCGAGATAACCGCCCAACTGAATCAGCCCCAAACCGCGCGTGGCTGCGAGCAACACCATCGCGACGATCAGCAGCAGTGCGAGTTTGGCGCGAACACTGAAATGTCTGAAAATCATCCTGAACCTTTGCGTTTGAAAAACATTGTCGTGGACGAGAGTACAACTTTACAACACAAATGAATATATCGTCATAAGAATATGATAAATAGTATTTTATTCGCCTCCAAAAAAGCCATCACGCCACCACCCGCTCCCCGCTTGCCACTGCAACGTCTATGCCCTGAAGGGCGCATGAATAATGGCTCTCCAGGCATCGAGAAAGAATCGCGCAGCAAAGTTTGTCCGACGGACGCGCCAACGGGTATCATTTCATTCTTTAATCGATTTCGAGGAAACGGCAATGGGTGCGCGGGAAAATTTTATTGGCGGTGCGTGGGTCGGCAACAGCATGGCGAAACCGAATATCAATCCGTCTAACGTCAGCGACGTGATCGCGGATTACGTTCGCGCCGATGAGAAGCAGGCGAACGATGCGATCGACGCCGCTGCGCAAGCCGCCGCCGGTTGGGCTGAATCGACGCCGCAAGTGCGCTTCGACGCGCTGGATAAAATCGGCACGGAAATTTTGGCGCGCAAACAAGAGCTCGGCGAATTGCTGTCGCGCGAAGAAGGCAAAACTCTGCCGGAAGGCATCGGCGAAGCGACGCGCGCCGGCCATATTTTCAAATTTTTCGCCGGAGAAGCACTTAGAATCGAAGGCGAAAAAATGGCTTCCGTGCGCCCTGGCCTTGACGTGGAAATCACCCGTGAGCCGGTCGGCGTCGTCGGCATTATCGCGCCTTGGAATTTCCCGATCGCGATCCCTGCTTGGAAAGTCGCGCCGGCGTTAGCCTACGGTAATTGCGTGATTTTGAAGCCCGCCGATCTCGTGCCCGGTTGCTCTTGGGCGTTAGCGGAAATAATCAGCCGCGCGGGTTTACCGGCAGGCGTGTTCAATTTGCTGATGGGTTCCGGCAGCGTTGTCGGCAATGTGATTTTGAATAATCCGAAAGTTAACGCGATCAGCTTCACCGGCTCGGTTGCGACCGGCGGAAAAGTGCTGGAAGCCGCGGCAAAACGCAAAGCGAAAGTGCAATTGGAAATGGGCGGCAAAAATCCGCTGGTGATTATGGATGACGCCGATCTCGCCACGGCGGTAAACTGCGCGGTACAAGGGGCATTTTTCTCCACCGGCCAACGTTGCACGGCGTCAAGCCGCATCATCGTGCAGCAAGGCATTCACGATAAATTTGTCGCGGCGGTCATCGAGAAATTGAAAACGCTAAAAATCGACGACGCATTGAAACAAGGCACGGACATCGGCCCGGTGGTCGATCAAGCGCAACTCGATCAAGACCTGCGCTACATCGACATCGCCAAAAAAGAAGGCGCGAAACTCGCCTTCGGCGGTGAGTTGTTGCAACGCGAGCACAAAGGTTTTTACATGCAACCGGCGCTGTTCACGGAAACCACGAACCAAATGCGCATCAGCCGCGAAGAAGTGTTCGGCCCGGTCGCCAACGTGGTGCGCGTGAAAGATTTCGACGAAGCGCTCGCCGTCGCGAACGACACGGAGTTTGGTTTATCGTCAGGCATCTGCACGACATCGCTAAAATTCGCCACGCATTTCAAACGCAAAGCACAAGCCGGTATGGTGATGGTGAACGTGCCGACGGCGGGCGTGGACTATCACGTACCGTTCGGCGGTCGCAAAGGTTCGAGCTACGGGCCGCGCGAGCAAGGGCGTTATGCGGCGGAGTTTTATACGACGGTGAAGACGGCGTATACCGGCGTTTGATTTCGAAGAAAATCACAACCCTCACCTCTTGTCATTCCCGCGAAAGCGGGAATCCATGTTGACTTTCAAAGGCCAAATGGATTCCCGCCTACGCGGGAATGACACAAATAAATGCAATAGGAATTGAATCATGGCCACATCCCTGTCTCCCATCCGCGTTCGCTTCGAACACCCAAACCTCGCCACGGCCGAAGCCTGGGCCAAAGCGCCCGTCGAGCCGAATAAGAAAGAACGCGGCGAACTCAAAACGCGCATCAAGGCAATGTTGAATGCGCAAGACGCCGTCCTCGTCGCGCACTATTACGTGCATGGCGACTTGCAAGATCTCGCTGAAGAAACCGGCGGTGTGGTTTCCGATTCATTGGAAATGGCGCGCTTCAGTTACAACCATCCCGCCAAAACGGTGATTGTTTGCGGCGTGCGTTTTATGGGTGAAACGGCAAAAATTTTGAATCCGGAAAAGCGCGTGCTAATGCCCGATCTGGAAGCAGAATGTTCGCTCGATCTCGGTTGCCCGCCCGATCAGTTCGCCGCGTTTTGTGATGCGCATCCCGATCGCACCGTCGTCGTCTATGCCAACACCAGCGCAGCGGTCAAAGCCCGCGCCGATTGGATGGTCACCTCCAGCATCGCGGAAAAAATCGTCAAGCACTTGCACGATCAAGGCAAAAAGATTTTATTCGCGCCGGACAAACACCTCGGCGAATACATCCAAAAACAAACCGGCGCCGACATGTTGTTGTGGCAAGGCTCGTGCGTCGTCCACAACGAATTCAAAGCCAAGCAACTCGCGGAAATGAAGGTGCAACATCCGAACGCGAAAGTCTTGGTCCATCCCGAATCGCCGGACGACGTGATTCGCCTCGCCGATTCTGTCGGCTCTACGACAGGCATCATCCAAGCCGCACAACGCTCCAGCGCGAAGGAATTCATCGTCGCAACCGACAACGGCATCCTGCATAAAATGAAAAAGTTAATGCCGGAAAAGAACTTCATCGAAGCGCCAACCGCCGGCTACGCTGCCACCTGCCAGAGTTGCGGTCACTGCCCGTGGATGGCGATGAATGGCCTAAAAAACCTCGCAGCGGTGTTAGAAACCGGCAAAAATGAAATTCACATCGACGCAGAAATCAGCCGTAAGGCGAAGCTGTGTATTACGCGGATGTTGGATTTTGCGAAAACGGCGAAGGCCAGGACAGAAGGGAATGCGTAGCGTTCATTGACGCTAAACTAATTGGAATCCCGTCATTGCGAGCGGCCTCTATAGGCGCGGCCAATACTCCACGGATCATGAACCGCCAGCGTTCTTGCTTTCTCCTCCGCATGTCATCCTTCGCGTTGCTCAGGGATGACATATTAAATACCTCGGAACTCTGCATGTATAGTGGCTCTCAGGGCATCTCTTGGCAGAAAATAGGCAGATGGCGAAGAACTTCAAGGTGCCTTTGTAGTACATCATCGGGCTAGAGTCCTCGGACAAACTTGATCAGGGCCGCGCGCTCCGACGCCGACATTTGTCGAAATTTTTCGCGAGCGGATTGCGCTTCGCCGCCATGCCATAGAACGGCCTCCGTCACATCGCGGGCACGTCCGTCGTGCAGCAAATCACTGTGATTTTCCGCACCGATTCCCCATAGCGGCGCGGTACGCCATTCGTGGCCATCGGCCAGAAAATCCGGGCGGCCGTCGGCGAGCGCATCGCCCATATCGTGTAGTAATAAATCGGTGTAAGGTTTGAACACGACGTTGGCGTTATCCGGAATGTCCGTTACATCACCGGTCTTGAGTTCCGCTACGTGGCAGGTGCCGCAGCCCGCTTCCACGAACAATTCTTCCCCACGCGTTGAGTCGACGTTAGCACTCGGGGCGGCATTTGGAATTTGTAACGTCTGAAGATAAACGGTCAAGGTTTCCAATCGGCTCGGCAAAACTTCGGCGAGCAATTGCCCGGCGCAACCGCCGCCACAGTTCGTCGTCATCGGATCCGTGCGGCACGCGTGTTGATCGTCAGGACAATTGTCGACAGGAAAAATATCCGAGGTCGCGCCGATATCATTTATGAGGGCCGCGGCGATTTGCTGACGCAAATTCGGTTGATTCGCTTTCCAACCGAAACGGCCGATCACGACTTTGCCCGCCACTTCGTCCCAAACGTAATTCGGTCTTCCGCTTACGCCTTTTGATTTCTGTTGTTGCGCCAATTCCAGCAACGCCGATTCCGGAACCGCTTCGAGCAATCCAAGGCCAAATAGCGGTGGCGCGTTGCGCGACGAGATGAGTGTTTCTTGACCAAGTTCGCCGAATTGCAAATCGCTGAATTCTATTCGCGGCTTACGCAAAACGATTCTTTCGCCATCGGAGAAACTCGCTTCTACCGGCTCGTAGAAAGCGGTCGCGCGCCCTTCCCGCGGCACGCGGTTGGCAATACTACGGTTTTGTAGTTGCTCGCCATAGCGCGGATGCTGTAGCGCACCACCATTGTCGGCACGCCCGGGTACGCTCAGTCGAATGACCATCCCGCGTTCGACCGCTTGGCCATGCGCCGGCGCGGCAGATCGCGCAGCATTCTGATGACACGCGGGGCAACTGGCTTCGTTGAATGTTGGACCTAAGCCCCACACGCCTTCGAGATCATTTCGCAGCGACCATGGTTCACTGAATTTGCGCCGGCCCGCGCTGATTTTCTCTTTCAAGCTCATCGGACTTTGGTCGTCAATGTAATTCGACGCCGACGTTTTTGACACTTCGTTTGCGGCGAAGGCAAACTGATATGCAGAGATCACCACGAAAAAATAAAGGAATGTGCAATAGAACCAAACTCGATTTCTATTATTTTTCATCGAGACGAATGATGCGGCCAAAGTGCTCGTCCTAGCGCCCTTGCAACTTTTCCGTACTGAATTTAGACCAAGCATCCCATTCCGGGTCGCTTTCTAAACGGAAGGAAATTTTGTGAGTCTTGATACCGTCGATCAATTCTTCTGCTAGCGTCTGCGCGTGGTCCATATTCTTCACATATAACAAAAATTCTCGCGCGTTATTAACCGTGATTATCGTGGCGAATATCGCATGACCGGGGTCAACTAATTGATCTTCAATCGCCGCTTCGATTTTCTCGAGATCTTCGCGATCCAATCGTTCTGGAAATGGCCGATCGTTATGGGTATTGAACGGGACAAAAAATCTTAAGCTGCGACCGAACTCTGCACGCGTTACGATAGCGGAAAGCGCCGCGTTGGTTCGAACGGCTGCGGTTTTTCCGCCAATCTCGTGCTTGGTTGTTTCCCATTCTTCCGTAGCGGAATAAAATCCCTGTGCGGCGACCGCAATTGTCGTCCCAGCGCATAACATGAGCGCCGCACTAAAATGCCACATTACTTCCGCCTTTGAGTTTCAACATAGCCCGTGCTTCATCAGGTGTCGCAACTTCCAGCGACAGCGCTTCGATGATCGTGCGCGCGCGCTTGACTTGCGCCGCGTTGGTTTCGGCGAGTTTGCCGGGACCGTCCCAAAGCGAATCTTCCAAACCAACACGCACGTTGCCGCCCATCGCCGCTGACATGGTTGCGACCGGAATTTGATTGCGCCCGGCGCCGAGTACCGACCAAACATAATCGTTACCAAATAGCCGATCCGCCGTTCGCTTCATGTGAAGAATGTCTTCCGGATGACCACCGATGCCGCCCATAATGCCGAATACCGATTGAACGAAGAATGGCGCTTTGACGATGCCGCGATCTGCAAAATGCGCGAGATTGTACAAATGAGAAATGTCGTAGCATTCCAGTTCAAATCGAGTGCTGTTATCGTTGCACGAACTCAAAATGAATTCGATATCTTTGTAGGTATTTTTGAAGACGCGGTCGCGGCTACCCTCAAGATAATCAACTTCCCATTGGTGTTGGAAATTTTTGTAGCGATCAACCATCGGATAAAGGCCGAAATTCATCGAACCCATATTCAATGACGCGACTTCGGGCTTCAGCTGCAACGCCGGTTGCAAACGCTCCTGCGTGGTCATCGTTGCCGCACCGCCGGTAGTGAGATTGATTACGACGTTGGATTTCGCCTTGATGGTCGGCAAAAATTCGCGGAACAAATTCGGATCCTGCGTCGGCCGGCCGTCGTTCGGATCGCGCGCATGCAGGTGCACAATCGCCGCGCCCGCTTCCGCTGCACCAATCGCCGCATCGGCAATTTCTTTCGGTGTAATCGGCAAAAACTTCGACATCGTCGGCGTATGAATGGAACCTGTTACTGCGCAGGTGATAATGACTTTGCGTGTGGCCGCCATGCGGGTCTCCTTAATGATTATTCTTCATTTTACCGTAACCGAATCAGGGACTACTCTTTAACGCAACAATAACTTCACGTCGTGCAGAATTTTGTCCGGCGAGATGCCGTAGTTCATCAGTAAGCGCAACTTGCCGTCGCGGTCGAACACAAAGGTTCCGGAGAAATGCTCGATGTTGTAGTTATCTGGACTCGTGCCCGGACGCTTTTCGAAAAATACGTGGAAGCTTTGCGCCGCCGCCTTAGTGGCTGCTTCGTCGCCACGTAACGCCAAAAAATTCGGATGAAACGCAGGAACAAATTTTGCGAGCATGGCTTGGGTATCGCGATCGGGATCAAGCGTGACAAACAAAACCTGTACACGATCGGCATCGGCGTCCAGTAGTTTCATCAAGTTCGCCAATTCACGCAGAGTGGTCGGGCAAACCTCCGGGCACTGGGTGAACCCAAAAAAAACTAAGACCACTTTACCTTTGAAATCCTCGAGGGTACGTATTTTTCCGGTGTGATCGGTAAGCTTTAGCGCCTTGCCATAGTCGGCGCCGGTGATGTCTATTCCTTGGAATTGGGCTTGGGAATCCTTCGCGACGTTGTCACAGCCCGCAAGGCTTGTAAGTAAAACCAATACCGCTAAACCGCGCCACATCACGAGACTAAAATCGAACGTAATGATCGACCAGCAGCGCTGCGAATAGCAGCGAAAGATATAGGATCGAGTAAGCGAACGTGCGCTTAGCCAACGCGTCGCTATAGTGGAAATAAATTTTAAGCGCAAAGTAAATAAACACACCATCGAGTATCAACGCGGACGCCAGATAAATGAAGCCCGACATGCGCGTTGCGAACGGCAATAGCGTCACGGCGGTGAGGATGACGGTGTAGAGCAAGACATGCAAGCGCGTGAATTTATCGCCGTGGGTGACGGGCAGCATCGGCACACCGGCCTTGGCGTATTCCAATTTGCGATACAACGCCAGCGCCCAAAAATGCGGCGGCGTCCAGGCAAAGATAATCAAAAACAGAATCAGCGCGTCGGAAGAAACCTGCCCGGTCACGGCAGCCCAACCGAGCACCGGCGGCATGGCACCGGACGCGCCGCCGATCACGATATTTTGCGGCGTCGCGGGCTTGAGCAGGATAGTGTAGATGACCGCATAACCGACAAAGGTGGCAAGGGTCAGCCACATGGTCAACGGATTGACCGCGAAATAAAGCAGCAGTAAACCAATCCCGCCGATTACCGAGGCAAACACCAGCGTTTGCGGCGAGGTCAGCGTTCCGCGCGGCAGCGGCCGTCCGCGGGTGCGCGCCATGACCGCATCGATTTTTTGTTCGACCAAACAATTAATTGCCGCGGCCGCACCGGCCACCAAACCGATTCCCAAGGTCGCCGCGACCAACAATGCCGGCGGCACCATGCCCGGCGTAGCGAGGAACATGCCGATGACCGCCGTGAATACGATCAGCGAGACCACCCGCGGCTTGGTGAGTTGGAAAAATTGTTGCGCCAGGCTGACCGGCGATTCTATTGCGAAAGATGTCGACATATTTAAATCAGGCTAATTATTATTGTGTAATCGATAGTTTAGGACGACTAGTAGCATAAGCAGTAAAGCTGCACCGGCATTATGCGCCACGGCAAGGGGTAAGGGCAAACTGAACCAGACGTTAGCGATGCCCAAGGAAATTTGCAGCGCGAGAGCGCCACATAGTGCGACGCCAATTCGCCTGAATCGTTCGAGAATAACCAGTCGGTAACCGAGATAGCCGACTATGAAAAAAGTGAGTAACGCACCGACCCGATGCACCCAATGTATCGCCGTCAGCGCGTCTTGATGCAATAACTCACCCGTCGCAGTGCGACCGAGATCCCGTAGCGGATAAAAGCCACTAGCATAGTCCGCCGCCGGCACCCAACTGCCGTGACATTGCGGAAAATCGGTGCAGGCAAGCGCGGCGTAATTGGTGCTCACCCAACCGCCGAGGATGATTTGAATGGTCAAAACTGCCAACGCTAACTTTGCGGGGCCTTGTAGTTCCTGAAATCGGTTGATGCCTCCGAGAACGGCGGGCCGATACTGACGCATCAGTAGCCAGATCAACAATGCCAGTGTTGTCATGCCGCCGATCAGATGTGCGGTAACCACTGCGGGATAAAGCCTCAAGGTCACCGTCCACATCCCAAGCAAACCTTGGAATACCACCAGGCCAACCAAGAAAAGCGGTAAACCAATTTGGGCGCCTTCTGCGCGCCGGCGCCAGCTCAAGATGGCAATTGCAATGATCAGCAAACCGAGCGACGACGCAAAATAGCGATGGATCATCTCGATCCAGCCTTTGCGCGCTTCGACCGGCTGATCCGGGAATTTCGCTTGCGCAGTGGCGAGTTCGTGCGCCTCGTCAGGCACGGTGACGTGGCCATAGCAACCGGGCCAATCCGGACAGCCGAGCCCGGCATCGGACAGGCGCACAAATGCGCCGAGGACGATGATGCCGAAGGTCAATACGGTCGCAAATTTAATTAGGTTACGATACATCCCTACCCCACCTGCGACACGCTCAGTAAACGACTCAAATCGCGTCGAATACCGGCCGGGTCAGGATTTTTGACGTAACGCATCATGACCTGGCCGACCGGATCGATCAAAAAAATGTAATCGTTCACGTTCGCGTCGGGGCCGAGTGTTTGCAATAGCGCATCTATGGTGCCCGTTAGCACGTGCATGCCGGGATACTTCGCAGCAAGTTCCGGCGGCAATTTTGCGCCACCACGCAACAACATCACGCGCTCGATGCGATTCATTTCTTTCGTCATCGAAATTCGGATCTGACGCATCAAATAAAGTTTGTGGTTGCATGCTTCACCGCAATCGGCCAAATCGACCGTGAGCATGATCCATTTACCACGCAGTTTACTCGGCGGAAATTCCTTCCCCTGAGCATCAACTAACGGAACATCCGGCAGCGTTTTCGGTTCGATCAATTCGCCGTAATTCAAGCGACTTTGCGGCGGCCAAACATAGAAACTGAGATAAGCCGCGATCAACGGCACCGCGAACACCGCAAAAATCAGAACTAAGTTGATCCGAAAACTACGCTGCGCGGCGTTTGGTATTGACGACGACATAAATCACCATAAGAGTTACAGTCAACGCGAACCATTGGAACGCGTAGCCGCGATGCATATCGATTTTGAAATCGGGTTGTTCAATCACCGCGCGCAAACCCGCGGCTAAATCCTTTTGTTGCAGAACCACAATCGGCAAGACCGATAACGCCATCGCGCTTTTCGCACGCTCGAAGGTGAGGTTTTGCCACACGTTCCCGGCGATAGCCTGATCGGATAACTCAACGAATTTCGCCGACGGGACGCTGCCGGTTCCAACAATTTTCACGCGCCCAACGGGAAATGCAACCTCCGGCGCTTTCGGGTAGTTTCGATCACGCTCAATCCAACCACGGTTAACCAACACGACTTGATTGGAATTAAAAATTCTAAGCGCCGCGATGACGTGATAGCCCGATTTCCCCTCATGTTCGCGGTTATCGATATAGACTTGCTTACCGGGAATAAATTCCCCGTTGGCCATGAGCGGGCGATAACGCAACTCGCTAACATCGCCGGTAGTGTTATCCAGATTAATCGGCGCGAGCGCTTGTTTTTGTTCGAAGCGCACCTGTAATGCGGCTTTTTCCTCCGCTCGTCCTAGCTGCCAACGTCCTGCGGAAAACGTAAGCGCCATCATGCAGACAGTTGCAATTGTCGGGAGCAAGCGAGGCCGAAAATCATAATTTCCGAGTTGCATTTAGGAAGCGTTGATTTATTTCGAGTTCTAGGCAAGACAAGGCGCGAGAGAAAAATTGTGACGTAGCATATGTTGATATGTGAGGAACAATTTTTCTGGAGTAACGCAGGATTGCGACGAAATCGGAATAAATCAGGGCTTCCGTAATTCGCGCTGGAATTGCAAAGGGGTATGGCATTGGCTTAGACTCTGCGAACAATCGGAGAAACGTTTATGAGATACGTCATTTTACTATTTATCGTTTTCATCCTCGGCAGCCTATTCAGCGCCCTATACTTCATGGTCAAAGATAAAGGCCAATCGACGCGAACCGTTCGCGCATTGACCTGGCGCATCGGACTATCCATCACGTTATTCTTGATTCTGATGATCGGCTACCACTTCGGCTTCATTGAGCCACAAGGCATGATGAATAAGCAGTAGCAATCACAAAAAAACACGCCGCGCTAGGCGCGGCGTGTTTATCTTGCTGGATTTTTATTCTTGCTACGACGGCACTGCTAACTCCCCCTCCACCTGCTTTTTTGACTGCCTTAAATCTATAGCCAGTATACCAAGATAAAGAGCAACAACCAGACTACGTCGACGAAATGCCAATACCATGATACGGCTTCAAATCCAAAATGCTGTTCGGGCGTAAAGTGGCCCGCCATGCAGCGGAACAATATCACGATTAACATGATGGTTCCGATCGTGACGTGGAATCCGTGAAAACCCGTCAGCATATAAAATGTCGCACCAAACACGCCTTGCTTGAGCGTTAGTCCCTCATGATAGGCATGCATGTATTCGTAAACTTGGAAGCCCAAAAACACCACGCCCAACGCGATGGTTAGAAACAACCACAAATTCAGCGCACCGCGGTTACCTTTTTTGAGCGCCCAGTGGGCCATGGTAATGGTCCAGCCAGAGGTCAGTAGGATCAGCGTATTAAGCGCGGGGATGCCCCACGCGTTAACTTTCTCGATCCCTCTTGATTCGAACGGCAGTGGGCCGTTGGTCGGCCAGGACGGATTGAAATTCGGCCAAAGCAATTTATTGTCAATATCACCTAACCACGGCACCGACAGTTGGCGGGCATAAAACAGCGCACCGAAAAATGCGGCAAAGAACATGACCTCGGAGAAGATGAACCAACTCATGCTCCAGCGGAATGAGCGATCTACTTGCGCGTTATAGCTTCCCGCCTCGCTTTCGCGCGCAACGGTGCCGAACCAGCCGAACAACATATAAATCAGAACCGCAAAACCGAGCCCAATCATCAACCAAGCAACGTTCGCGCTCCCATGCAATAGCGTGACCAAGCCGAATGCCAGCAACAGCAACGATACTGAGCCGGTGATCGGCCAATGGGACGGCTGCGGAACAAAATAATGACCAACGGATTGTGCACTCACCTTTTATTCTCCCTCACTTATAGTCTGATAAGCTGGCCATATGGACCATATCTCAACGAGTCACAAAATACACTAACAACACGATTGAAAAAATAAACACTAAGGCACTTACAATGCCCGCAAAAATGACCTGGGCGGGCGTTAACGCAATCGCATCGTGATCGTAGTCACTGCCTTTGCGCACGCCAAAAAAACTCCAAAATACTGCCTGAAATGCCCTAAACATCCTAACTCTTACTCCCTACTTCCGCCGTCATATCAAAGAACGTGTATGACAGCGTCAGTGTCGTTACTTCTTTCGGCAAATCGCGCCCTACATAAAATACTACCGGCATCTGCCTAGTTTCATTCGCTGCAAGCGTCTGCTGATTAAAGCAAAAACACTCCAGCTTATTGAAATACTTTCCCGCGATTTCCGGGCCATAGCTTGGCCTTGCTTGACCTACCATCGCTTTGCCCGTCGTGTTCGTCACCGTGTAAACCATTTGAGCAACTTCACCGGGATGTACCTGAATTGTCCGTTGCTCCGGCGCAAAGCGCCACGGCATTTGCTGGTTGATTGTCGCGTCGAACTGAACGGTTATCGTGCGCGATAAATCTACCTGCGTATTTTTTGCTTCCGCTCGCGTCACGACTCGCGTTTGGCTAATACCGGTTACTTCACAAATCTTTTTGTAGAACGGAACCAGTGCAATCCCGAACCCGGCCATCAATACCACGATCGCCAGCAACTTCTTTAACATCACTTGATTCTGCGCCGCTAAATCCATCTCACCAGCGCCGCAAAATCGTGTACACAAACATGCCCACCGAAAACAGGATCAACAAACCTCCTGTAATGTACTTGCCTTTGCTCGATGGTGTATTTCTATTCGTACTCAAATTTTCCAACTGCGCCCAGCAATGTTCTGCTGCCTGAAATTTCCTATTTAACTAACGGAGGTGTTTCGAATGTGTGGTACGGCGCCGGCGAAGGTAACGTCCACTCTAAGCCTTCGGCACCTTCCCAAACGCGATCCGTTGCCTTCTGTCCGCCCTTCACGCACTTCAAGACGACCCACAAGAAAATCAATTGCGATAAACCAAGGCCAAAGGCGCCGATGCTCGACCACCAGTTCCAATCGGCAAACTGCAACGCATAGTCGGCATAACGGCGCTGCATCCCCGCCAATCCTAAGAAATGCTGCGGGAAGAAGCAAACGTTGAAGAATATCGAGGTCAGCCAGAAATGCCATTTGCCGAGCGTTTCGTCGTACATATGACCAGTCCATTTCGGGATCCAGTAATACACGCCGGCCATAATCGCCATCGCCGCGCCGGAGAACAACACGTAGTGGAAGTGCGCCACAACGTAGTAGGTGTTGTGGATCACGATATCGACCGGTGTAATCGCCAGCACCAGGCCGCTGAATCCACCGATGGTAAACAAGAACACGAAGCCAACCGCAAACAACATCGGTGTTTCGAAGGTCATCGACCCCCTCCACATGGTCGAGATCCAGTTGAACACTTTCACGCCAGTCGGTACCGCGATCAACATGGTTGCGTACATGAAGAATAAGTTACCCGCCGCCGGCATACCGACCGTAAACATGTGATGCCCCCACACGATAAACGACAGAATCGCGATCGACGCCGTTGCATAAACCATCGAGGCATAGCCGAATAACGGCTTGCGCGCGAAGGTCGGGATGATCTGCGACACGATGCCGAAGGCCGGCAGAATCATGATGTACACCTCAGGATGGCCGAAGAACCAGAAGATGTGCATGAACATCGTCGGGTCGCCGCCGCCAGCCGCATTAAAGAAATGTGTGCCGAAATGACGATCGGTCAACAACATCGTGACTGCGCCAGCCAGAACCGGCATCACCGCAATCAACAGATAAGCGGTGATTAACCAAGTCCATACGAACAACGGCATTTTCATCAGCGTCATGCCCGGCGCGCGCATGTTCAGAATCGTCGTGACGATATTGATCGAACCCATGATCGACGATGCGCCCATGATGTGAATCGCCAAAATCGTCATGTCGGTTGAAATACCGCCTTGAATCACCAACGGCGGATACAAAGTCCACCCGCTGGCCGCCGCGCCACCCGGCACGAAGAACGAGCTAAACAGCAGAATCGCCGCCGGCGGCATGAGCCAGAAGCTCCAGTTGTTCATCCGAGCGAAAGCCATATCCGGCGCGCCAATCATCAACGGCACCTGCCAGTTCGCAAAACCGACGAAGGCCGGCATGATCGCGCCGAAAATCATCACCAGCGCGTGAATGGTCGTAAATGAGTTAAATAGTTCCGGCTGCAACAATTGGATGCCTGGCTTCATCAATTCAGCACGAATACCCATCGCCAAGAAACCACCGGCGAAGAACATCATCAACGCGAACCACAAATAAAGCGTGCCGATATCCTTGTGATTGGTCGTCTTGACCCAGCGCATTAATCCGTATGGGTGGTGGTCGTGGTGATCATCGTGACCGTGATCGTGGGCATGGGACGTTGCCATAAACTCTTCTCCGTATTCCGTTTAGGTGTTAACCCGTAACAATCGATACTGCTTATTTCGTTTCAGTTGCTGCTGGCGCTGCTTCCGCTGCGGGTGCCGCGGCCGGAGCCTCGGCAGCAGGTGCCGCTGCGGGAGCGACCGCTGGAGCCGGCGCGAGCGCCGCCTTTTGTGCGGTCATCCATGCAGCGTAATCCGCTTCCGATTTCGCTTCGACTACGATTGGCATGAAGCTATGTTCTTTACCGCAAATCTGGCTGCAATAACCGCGATAGGTGCCGGGTGCGTCGACTTTGAACCATGCATCTTTGATAAATCCAGGAATACCGTATTGGTTCACGCCCAATTGCGGCACATAGAATCCGTGAATGACGTCACCGGAGGTAATCACCATGCGGATTTTCTTGCCGACCGGCACGACCAATGGATTATTCACTTCTTGCAGATAGTGTTCGCCCTTTGGCGTCTCATTCATTACCTGCTCGTAAGGAGTGGATAAGACGCTGATAAATTTCACACCATCGGCCATGTAATCGTATTCCCAGCGCCATTGATAGGCGGTTGCCTTGATCGTCATGTCCGGGCTGGTCGTGTCCTTCATATTGAGGACGGACTTCGTTGCCGGATAGGCCATGCCGGCAAGAATCAAGAAAGGGATTATCGTCCAGAGAATTTCGACAGTTGTGTTTTCATGGAAATGTTCGGCTTTGTGACCGACGGATTTTCGATGCTTTAGGATCGAATAAAACATAGCGCCGAACACGACAATAAAAATCGCGACGCATACCCACATTATGAGCACATGCAGGCCATAAATCTCGTGCGTAAGTTGTGATCCCGGTACCGGCAGATCGTAGTCGTACGCAGCATTAGCCGCCATCGACGTAAGCGCCAGCCCCATTCCCGACAAGGTTGATTTGATGTTATGTAGACCCATACTTTCCCCGATATTTATCCGCTGACCATTCGAATCTGTTTGCGTAGTTCCCGCCCCCAAGCGGATCGTTGCTCGTCATTCATCAATTTGCCGAGCCTGTATTCATGCCCCTGATACTGAAGTGCTAAGTAACAGCGCGTTCCGTGTTCCTGACAAACCAACTGCACCCACGGCCTATTAAAAGTACGTTGGCTAGTTACGCCGCGTTCACAAACTTCCAAAGTTAACGACGAACCCGCAATCGTCAATCGTTCGAAATCACCGTCGAATTTACCCACGTAGTGAAACGCGTAGGCGAGCAACCCGAGTTCAAGTCCCGCAAATGGCAACACCGGCCACGCGCCCGCGATTGCCCACGCCATCGCGAGCACACCTGTATTTAAGGATATCAGCCCAAGAAACAAGCGACGTCCGGCACGGCTCAGCGACACATTACGTGTCGTCGTCTGGCAATAATCTGCGAGTATCGGACTTGCGGTTACTTCGCTGGAACGAACCATTTACCTCACTCTAAAGGCGGTTCAAACCGAACCGCCGCCAAATCGACTGCGAAAGATACCATAGCTGAGCTTGTTCAGACAAGTGGCACGGCATCAGAAATGGGTTTCGAGACAGGGTATGCCAGGAGGCAATAGCGATGCGGCTCCCCAAGCATGCCTTGCCAAGAGCCAAGCGTAGCGCGGCCTCCAGGGCAGAGGAGGCCGCAAGTTACATTTTATTTTTGCGCTACTGCCGGACGAAATCGACGCAACAAACCGCCCCCGATCGCAAGTAGCAAAACTAGGGTCAATCCAAAATCGACCGCCGAACTACCGACCGCCATAGTGCAGCCGCCACCGCCGCCTCCGCCTCCACCACCTGACGGCGTACCCGTCGCGGTGCCATTCAGAGGCACATTGACGCTGGCCGTCTGTGCATCCGTCGTGATACGTAATGTTGCGATTTGAGTGCCCACTAGTCCCGTCGGTAAGAACGTCACATTGAATGTCGCGCTGGTTCCGCGAGGAATCAAGCCATTGGTTAAGTTGGTTTGATATGCCTGGGCGTTATCAATGCTAATCCCCGTGATCGACACATCGCTGTTGCCGCCATTTGTTAATGTGATCGACAGCGTTTTGCTGTCGGCCTGCGCGACGGAACCAAAGTCCAGTCGCGATACGTTTAACAATAGCGCGCCCGTTAGAGAGCGCACACCGGCACGGTGCATGATAGGCGTGGTCGCGGCGTTCGGATTGAGTTCCTCTGGCACAGTTGTCGTCGCAACGCCTTGTTGGTTTACGCCGATTCGGAACGCCTTACGGCCTTTGGCAAAATCAGGTAACAAAAATGTAATGAAATCGTCATTACCCCAAAAGCTTGGACGGCTACCGCTACCGAAACCGTTGGCGCCCAAGTCACGAATGAGATTTTCCGTTTGTTGCTCTAAATCCCACGTCACCACTTTATATTTAAGGTTTGCCGCATCGCGACGATCCGCCACATCGAGCGCGATAATGCTTTGGCTATTCGTGGCATAAACCGGATTACCGGTGTCGACCAACGGATCTTGGTTTGGAATTAGGTACAACACTTGCTTCGTCTGAAGATCCACTCGACCAATCGACCAATAGTTGAAACCGCCACCTACATCTGAACATTGACTGCCCGGAACCGAAGCACAATTGAGCGCATCGAAAATGACGTAGCGGCTGCTATAGTCGAAGTGCAAGGCGTCGGCGTAGAGCACGGTGTTTTGCACAGCGGCGGTATCTTGATGATTCTCTGGAACGATGGTGATGTTGAAATCGCTCTGGCCGGTGTCATCATTGCCATCCAGGAAATGGATTTGATTATCCGCCCCGTCAGTCGTGGTATAGGCGAAAAAACGTCCCTCGGGCGATATCGCGATGCTGGAGAAATCGCCGCTGTCGGTAAACACATCGGTCGTGAGGAAAGTGAGATTCGCTGGATCCAACTCCGTTGCCGAAACATTGTTTGTGCCATCGACGAATAGAATATCCGTTAGCAATCTACCGCTACCGCCCTCATTAAACGAAAACACCGCCGGCCGGGTATGTTGAGCATCTGTTACGGTTGATTGCTTGTCGTTCGCCGCGCTGTACGCCGTGAGCGGATTCGCTAACCGTTGAACGAAAATGTCGAATCCAGACCCAGGCGGCTCGGGAATGACCGATTTACTCAGATAAATCATCAAATCGTTTCCGGCGATCGGATCCGTCGGCGTTGGAACGGGTGCAGGATTTGAGTTATCGGTCACTTCGACCACATCCCACGCTCTGGCAACCGAAACCTCGTTACCTGGAAACAAGTCTTGTGCCGCTCTAATCGTTGCGCGCCGTGCGTCGAGAAATTGCGATGATTGCGTCAGATAAGTGGTCAATGCCCGGTAGAAAATTCTTTCTGTATTTCCTCGTCCGATGCTCGTACCAAGTCCTTCCAGGGTAAGGCCTTCAGCCATCAGATAGGCCGCGCGATTCGGAATGCCGCTATTAACGTGCACGCCACCATTGTCACCGGCTTTGGTTTGCGGCAATTGTCGATATTCGCTCATTTTAGTCGGCTGTCTTGATAGCCCGAGCGCCGGATTGGCCATGTTGCGCAGATAAAACGGTGAGCGCTTGGTGCAGTCTTCGCCAAGCGTCCAGTCGGCACGATCGACCATCGCACCGAAAATGTCAGCGAATGATTCGTTTAACGCGCCGCTCTGGTTTTGATAGATTAGACCCGCGGTATTTTCCACCACGCCGTGCGTCATCTCGTGACCCGCAACATCCAGACAACCCGCGAGCGGCTTAAACGTATCGCCGCCGTCGCCATAAACCATATAGGGCGAACTCCAAAATGCATTCTCTAACCGATCTCCAAAACGGATAACTGCAAGCAAACTACCGCCTTTGCCGTCGATGCTATTTCGACCATGGGTGTTTTTATAGTAGTCGAATACTTTTCGCGTATTATCCGCAGCGCTCACACCCGTTGCATCCCACGAGTTAGCGGACGTGCTCGTCACAAAATCGAGATTTGAGCCATCGAGGTTTTTAGCGGTCAAAATGAATGTATCGCTCTTGGGATTGCCCGCGTTAATCGCGACAATTGGATCATATCCAACGCTATCCACGGTTGGTGTATTCGGATCGATCAAATTGAATCCGCTACCCGCCGACCAAACATTGAAACTGCGCACTTGGCCATTTAAGTCGGTCCCGCTACCGGCCACAACCGCCTCTTGCACATCATAAATTCGATCAATCACCGCGCCGGTATTAGCGTCGACAAAATGAATCCAACGCTCGTCGAGCCTAGGCGTCGTGACGATTTTGTATGCGAGCTTCATGGCGCCGCGTGTCGACGTATGAATCACCAACGCACTGGTGCTGTGCGGAAGTTTATAAACGCCCAATCCAATCTCTTTGAACGCCGCGCTGGTAGCGACGTCTGGCGTGATCCTTGGCGCTGTATCGATGGCTTTCGGCGTCGGTTCGTAGCGGCCTTGCATCAGATACACCTCGCGCTCGCCGTCCAAATGCACCAACAATTCTTTGCCGAATAGCGGCACACCGCGATAGGTCTGCTGAAATCGTAAATGACTTTGACCGCTGCTTTCGACCTGTTCGCCGGTCAGTTGTGTTTCAGCGTCGGGATCGTCCAATTTAAGCAGCGCACGATTTTCTGCGAGAAACTTTTTCGCAACCATTTGCGGCTGCGCCTTCGCTGCATTTGCGGGATTCCCCTTGATGCCAGCGGCGGCTTTTTTCGGTAACGCCAAATAAGTCACCGTACCATTATCACCAGCGAAGCGCGTCTCAACCCCACCCGCAGCATGAAAGGCGCCGTTTAGCGCTGCGACATGGGCGCGTTGTTCACCTGTGATTGGAATCGCTGGATTAGAGACGCCCAACTGTCGGGCGCGACGTTCGCGCAGTTTCGCCGCGAGCGCATTTGATTGGCGCGAAAATTCGACATCGCTGGTTAGTTTCGTACGCTTGGTTTTATCCTTCCAAGCAGCCTCAGTCTTGGCACCTCGCTGCACCAACGCGTTCAAACTTGCAGCACGCTGATCCGGCGCAAGCGACAGCCCGCTCAGCGGCTTTGGCCGCAGCAAATCGTCCGCCACGGAAACGGCGAGATAACCGGCACCGATAATCGCGGCGACGTAGACCCATATCTTTTGTTTGCGATGCTTATTCATGTTTTTGTCTCCTCGAGTTTTCGCTGATGTTTAGTTTGCGCTTGGCGACGCTGAAATTTGGTTCAATACGATGCCTGTTTCCGCGTCGACGAAAATCATCGCGCGCTCCAAGCCTTTTGCCACATTGACGAGGTGCGCGAGCCGTGCGCCGCCTTCTTGCGGATAGACATAGAGGACGCTGTCGCGCGCTTTCCAGCCCTCTCCCGCCGCCTTAGTTGCAGTCGTCGACGCGATGTATTTATCCAGCTTGGGCTTGGTGACTAACTTTTGCGTGATCGACTGAATGTTGCCGCTGGTCGATGTGGCTTGATCTTGCTTATCAAAATGGACGATGACCTGCTGCCCCCAAACCGGAATGCCTTCGTAACTCTGCTGGAAACGCACATGCTTTTGCTGCAGCTCGTCGACGTTTTCGCATAGGAAAGTGAGCTCCTTGTTTGGGTCTGTCACTCGATGCTCACCTGGACTGACCTTAAGATACGTCAGCGCGGCCGTTGCATATTTAGCTTGGTTAGTTTGTTGCGCCGCAATCGACGGACAACCCCCATTAGCGCGCATGAGCGCGCTATCAGACGCGCAGGCGGGTAGCAACGGCAATATGAGAATCAACGCAATATAAGATGCGCGACGTAGTGCAAAAGGGAATGTTTGCGTTCCCGGCATAAAACCTCCTGTAGGAATTTTTTTAGTATGTAGGATTCTAACGATCCCTCAGTCGTCAGCCATAGGAATCATGATCGACTAGTCTTGAGGTGGCTGTCAATCGTGAAATTGTGCTGGGAGCAACATTTGCATCGAGCCTAGAGGCAATATCCATGGGGCGATCGAAGCATACCGCGCCAGGAACAATGCGCAGAGCGGCTCTTCGAGGGATCGCCATCGTCGCTCACCGATATTCCTATTAATCGGCGTAGCTCGCAAAAAGCGTTCGTAGAAAGTTAGGCAAACGCATGTAATTCCCGGAATGCGCGTCGCTTCTTCCGGGCTACGCTTGCTGTGTATTTCAGTCAGAAAAAACGCGATGTTCCTTACTTTCGAGGCATATCATCTCTCTATATCCTGGATAAGTACCGTATAGAACGCAATGCTCCAACTTCGGTTTTTGGTACTCATAGTATTGAAGAAAACCAAGATTTCGAGCAGGCTCGTGTCGAGGTATCTTCGGCAAAAATTTGGGGACAAGTTGCTCAATTTTTGCTGGATATTTGCCTTCACTATTTTTAAAAGATTCTAGCGCCTTTAGCAGGGTGTCGATTTGCGATCGAACTTGGAAATTAAAAGCGATGCCTACACCATATAATATCAGCCAACCGATAACTACTACACCAGTTGCGACCCCAAATTGTCCAACATGTTTCTGCGCTCTAAACTCAAACACCGCTGGGATAACAGTGAACAACAGAACACTTAGCATCAATCCGCCAAATATGAACTTGCCTTCGAAACCGGATTTAAATTCGGCGAAGATTAGAGTAGCAACGACGCATATGACTACCATCACGTAAACATATTTTAACTTTTGCATTGGTTTTATCAACCCTAAATTTGATTTGACTTAAGGAAACCAAACACATCCGCAGGAGTCTTTCATTGCTGCGATGGGGGTTTTGTTATTCGCTCCAATTGCTGCTCCGTGTTGCATCCAATTATATGCGTCCACACTAGGTGATGACGAGCCAGGTTTTATGTACTTAATGCCAAACTCATATACCCCAAATCCGATATCTGTCACCAACTCATCTCGAAGATAGTATCCATACCAGACCCCCGAATAAAAATTCTCTGGATATCGCTTAATAGGAGCATCGCCGAGATCTTTTGTTGAATAGCGAGCCTCGATTGCCGCATCACTGGCATCGCCCACATTATCCGTGGTGAGCGAGCAGGCAATCTTGCATATCTCACCACTTACTGCCGCCGAGCCTGCACCGGAAGGCTTTCTCCCGCCCTGACTGTTATAAAGATAAATAATCGCCGAACTACGAGCCCCCGCTTCGCACGTTCCACCGCCCGCATGGGAAGCCAGACAACCGGAGGCGACCGAGACAGCCATGTTTCCCCAGAATCCGGTGTCAAGAACGCCACCTTGTTGCGTGCCAATATCAACAGCAGCAGTGATGGCGCGCGACAGCGCACCAGCACCGCACGAGCCCCCAGACGCCTCGCCCATCGCACAGCCCATGACCGCGTGCGCAAGAATATTACTAATGGGCGCCGTTTTAATGGGGAATGTACCCCCAATCGCAAGATTACCGGCGGACGAAATTACTGCCATGGAACCGGCAGAAATGAACGCTTCGGCAACATCATCATGGTCGCCACCATTCAGCCATGCGTTGTATCCTGCAATATGTGCTTCGCCGGCGGTGAAGCAAGCGGGTGCGGCACCGGTACAAAACAGCGAACCAACACCTATCGCTATATGCCCGATGGCTTGGCCCCAATCGTGACTGAATACGTGCTTATCCAACGCAGCACGGCCCGGCAGGCTATGCTCTAGCGCGTACCAATTAAAGATTTCGCCCGGATTGCGTAGCACGTCTTCAATGGCGCCCGATGTTACTGACTGGTGGGCTCCAATTAACGGAAGTAGCTCGGCAAAGAATCCGCTCGGGTCCGTGCCGGTCAGCGGATTATTGAAGACGTAGGTATAGCGGTTATAACTCTGACTGTATCCTGCGGCTTGAACATGCGCATCGGCCGTCATAAACCGTCCGAGGTTCCGATCGTATAATTGCCCTATGCCAGAAGGCAATATCCACGCGGCGATCGCAGCCTACCGCGCCAGGAACAAGGTGCAGAGCGGCGCTTCGAGGCATGCCCAGTCACACGTTATACGCTGAAATCGACGATAGTTTCGCTATGAACGTAGCGTTGCAAGAATGCGCCAACATCGAGAATCGGATCGATGGCCACGCCTACATCAAGCGCATCGCCGAATGATTCATGCCGCGAAAACGCATCCAGAATCGCGAACTCTGCGGCTGCGATTGCTTCCACTTCCATCACAAAATTACGCCGCATTACCAATAGCGATTCGGGCCCCTCCCCGAGATCGACATGTTGATCGCCGCGATAGTCGGGAAGGTTGACTCGCCAAATTTGCCAGATCGGAAAATGGCTTTTGAGCAGCCGTGCAGCGGGATTCAACACAAATCGAAGGTTCGGATATTGATCGGTTGGCACGGCCTGCAAACGGCGCGAATCAAGGCGCTCAACATTGGCAGCGTGAAACGCTGCATGGACAGCCCATTCCAGCCTTGCCACATCGGGAAGGTACGCCAGATCTACCGCGCCGGGCAGGCTTGCAAGTAGCTCCCCAAAATCTTCACCGAAGCGATGTATGTCGCCACTAACAGAGGCGTAGCGCTCAATGTAGCGATGCGCGGCGGCGCGAAAATAATCGGCGCCGACCAAACTCGCGATTGCCGGATAAACCGCTTCGAGTGCATTACGATAATTGCTGAAAACATTGTTGCGATAAATGTTGAGGCGTTTTTGTTCTGTGAGGTTTCCCGCTTCGATTTTGGCGAGCACAGACTCATCGCGCGCGAGAATGCCATCGCGAAAACTTGTTTCAAGCGCCGACAGTCGCATCGTGGCGCTCCAAAATTTCACGTGCTTTCCATGCTTCGCCGAGCAAGATATCGAGTGCGGGAATATCGACATCCCACTCGATCAATGTCGGTTTCGGACCCAAGCGCTCAATGGTGTGCGCATACAACGGCCACACCGCATCGAAAACCGGCTTGCCGTGCGTGTCGATCAAGCATTCGCCATTGCTATCGAATCCGGCGAGATGAATTTCCTGGACTGCACTCCTGGGAATCGCGTTGATGTAAGTGAGCGGATTGAAATGATGATTCTGCGAACTCACGTAAATATTATTCACGTCGAGCAAAATACCGCAGCCCGCGCGGCGCGAAACTTCGGCGAGAAATTCCCACTCTGGAACGGTCGAGTGTTTATATTGCAAATAGCTTGAGACATTCTCAATCAAGATTTGCCGACGCAAAAAGTCCTGCGCTTCGCCGATACGCGTGACGACATGATCAAGCGCTTCTTCGGTATAGGGCAAGGGCAATAGGTCGTTCAAGAATTGCCCGCCGACCGACGACCAACACAAATGATCGGACACCAAGCCGGGCTCGAAGCGATCGACCAGGCGTTTGAGTTTCATTAGATGCGTTTCGTTTAACGGATCGGTAGAACCTAGCGAGAGGCCGACGCCATGCAAACTCAGCGGATAATGTGAACGAAACTTCTCTAGAAAAAACAGAGGCTGGCCACCATCGCCGAAATAATTTTCACTGTGAACTTCAAACCAACCGATCGGCGGTAATGTGTCGAGTAGTTCTCGGTAGTGCGGTGTGCGCAACCCAATGCCTACCTTTGCCGGAATCGCACTCGCGGGTCGACCTGCATGCGTAAAATTAGAGATGCTCAAAGTCTGATCAAGTTTGAGCATTTTTGGTTCATGTCACTCTGAGGCCATGAGGGCGAAGAATCTGCTTCATATCGCAAAGGAAAGCAGATTCTTCGCCTCGCTCAGAATGACAGGATTTACTTCATCGGCTCTTTGTTTTTGTCGCCGGCCATCGCCGTCAGCTTGCCGCCGACTTGTTCGCACGTGCCTTTGGCAACAAATTTCCACTCGTCGGGCAGATTGTCCGCCGCTGCTTTGGCGTGGCAGGAATGATTAGCCGTACCGCAATCGTTTTGGCCTTTCTTCGCTACGCCGTAGCATTTGTCTTTGCCTTCGGCGGCAACAGCCTGGGTCGCCGTCAGCGACGACACAGCGATCAAACTAGCGATAGCGGAATGAATTAAAAGTGTGGATTTTTTCATTTGAGGTTCCTTAGAGACAGGTTAGTCAATGCCGGGGCACCGGCGAAGTTCAAGCCTTGAGGGCTTTACGAAGCAGTTCTAAACCATAGTGACGAGCGGCTTGATGCACAAAACGCAACTCGTCGCAACGTGCACGACACGAATCACAACGCGCGAAGTGCTGTTTCAGTAGACCGATTTCCGCCCGCGTAAGTTCGCGATCCAGCGCCTGGGACTGGAGTTGCGAAACGGCCAAGCAGCCCGCTGGCAGCGCCGTTTTCGGCTGTGAGGAACCAGTTGTCATTTAGATATTGTCGCATGCCCATGCGCGCGCGGTGAAGAATAACCCAACAATTCGTCTCGGTAATTTTCAGTTCCTTACAAATTTCTTCGGTCGTATTGCCCATAACGTCGCGCATCACGAAGACCCGTTGCGTCTTGCCCGGTAGCAAACCCAGGCCCGCTTCGAAAATTCGCCAGAATTCCTTTTCCTCAAAGGCGGATTCTGGCCGCTCCCACACCGGCGCCGTTTGGGTGAAGGGGCTGGTTTCGTCTTCTAACCAATCCTCAATATCTTCGCCATCGTTGTCCGCGAGCGATGAAAACGCCGGTTCTCTTGCTTGGCGGCGAATCGTATCAATGACTTTAAACTTGAGAATCGCCGTGAGCCAGGTTTTTAAGGTCGACTTACCGGCGAAGCTAGCGCGGTTTTCCAGCGCCGCGACCAGGGTATCCTGCACCGCATCTTTCGCCAACTCATCATCGCGTAGTTTCATCAACGCGAAGCGATGCAGGTAGCCGGTCAAAGGCTCCAAATCGGCTCGTTGAAACAAGGCTTTTTTAGGCATACTAGCTCCTCCAGTTTATATGCTGATCCAGCATAGCTTCAGCCGTTTTTAGTGCGGCTTCGTTATCGGCCACGATGGCGAAGCTACCGCGCCCCGCCGGCCGTAAAGCCGTGATCAAACCTTTATATTCGCCCTCCGCGCGCCAAAACACTTTCTGGTTCGGCATGGTAATGAGCGTAACTTTGCCGCGTGGCGTGACCCAAATAATGTGTTTCCCGACGCCGCCTGGCACCGGGCAATCGTGCAAATAAATCACTGCATCGGCAAAATCTTCCTTAAGCTGCGCGCCGGAATTGGCCAACGCGAGTTTCAAATCTTCCTTGCTCACCATTTGTTTGGAATCAAATGCGTAAGGCTCGCGAAAAACATGATCCACCGAGGCATGCACCAAACGCGTATCCGGCGCAAACTCGCGATAACCAACGCCCACTGCCACCGCGCATACCAACAACACGCTTGCGGCAATGGCATATAAGCGCGTGCTACGGCCCGTCTTGAGCTTACGATCCAAGACGATGCGCTGCGCCATGGTCGGATCGACGGGGATATTTACCGCCACTTCAAGCTGGCTTTCGAAGCGATCCATCTCGCGCGCAAACTCGGCGCAGCTAGGGCATTCCAGCGCGTGAATCGCGGCGTCGTTCGGCATCTGCCGCGGCGTAGCCAGCTTATTTCGGCGAAATTGTAAGCAGTTCATAATTTATTCGCTCTTCGTTGTGTATTCGGTTCCATCATCTTGCGCAGCGCCTGACGCGCACGCGTCAAGCGTTGCATTACATTCATTTCCGATAAATTCACCATCGTCGCAATCTCGGCACAGGAAAAACCACCGAGCACTTGCAGCAACAGCGGCTCGCGAAAACCTTCCGGCAATTTCCATAACGCATCGCGCATTTCCAACTCGCCCAATACATCGGTTTCCGCCGCGACCATTAAATCGTTCAAATCGTCGTCGCTGATTTCAATGCGCTTCTTCTCAAACAGCCGCGCGTGTTCATGATGCAAAATAGTCAGCAGCCAACCCTTTGCCGATTTCTCGTCGCGCACATCCTTCCAATTGGCCCAGGCGCGGGTAAACGTTTCTTGCACCAAGTCCTCCGCCACGCCGCGATCGCGACAAAGCCAATACGCGAAACGATATAAATCGCTGGAGTGCGCGTGCACCATCGCCTCGAAACTACTTTGTGTTTTTTGAAACAGCATCACAGATAATTTTTGCTCTCATAACGGATAAGACCGGGACTTGGATCAAAAGCTGACAAGGCTTGAAAAATAATTTTCTGACCCCAACGAAAGTTTGACGACGAATTGTCACGCATCCTTCACAAATGTAAAAATTTTTGTAACGGCCTTGAAAGCATTTTCGTCACCCCTATGTTGGATACATAGCGGCAACGTGCCGCGGTTATTGAAAAGGAATGATGATGGGAAACGTGATGCGTTGGGAAGCCTTGGATGATCAATTCGACAGTTTAGTGCGCAATATATTTCGCCCTGTTGCGGTAACGACGCGCGACGTAGTCGTGCCGATTCGTATGGACGTCAGTGAGAAAGAGAACGGCTACGTCGTTCACGCCGATATGCCGGGCGTGAAAAAGGAAGACATCAAGATCGAAATCGACGGCAACGAAGTATCGATTAGTGCCGAAACCAAGAACGAGAAGGAAGTAAAAGACGGCGAACGCGTGCTGCGTTCGGAACGTTACTACGGCAAAGTCTCGCGAAGCTTTACACTGGCAAGCGAAGTCGACGAAGCAGCTGCCTCGGCAAAGTATGAAAATGGCGTGCTGGAATTGGCGCTGCCGAAAAAGGCTGTGGCGAAAGCAAAAATGGTCGCCGTCGTTTAACTCATTAAACCGCGAGTTGGACGTGGCCGGGTGCATTGCGCCCGGCCGATTTGCCGTTTTTCCATGCCTGAAGAGGCAATATCCACGCGCCTCTCCAGGCATGGTTCTGCTAGGCGGCGTATAACCACAACGATATTCATCTGCTTGGATAGCCCTGCAGGACAAATCGTTTTGAATCACTTTTCTACTGTGTAAAATAACGACTCATTTCAGACACAGGCCGCCCATGTCCTACCGCTCCGACCACCGCCACCGAAAAAGCTCGAATCCTAGGCGAAGCGCTCCCCTACATTCAGCGTTTCCACGACCGCAATATCGTCATTAAATATGGTGGTAACGCCATGACCGACGAGAAGCTCAAAGATAGTTTCGCGCGCGATATCGTGTTGCTAAAGCTGGTCGGCATGAATCCCGTGGTGGTTCATGGTGGTGGGCCGCAGATTGGGCAATTGCTCACGCGCGTAGGCAAGCAAAGCGAATTCATCCAAGGCATGCGCGTAACCGATGAGGAGACGCTGGATGTCGTCGAGATGGTGCTCGGTGGTTTGGTGAACCAGGAGATCGTCAGCCTCATCAATAAACACGGCGGCAAAGCGGTTGGCCTGAATGGTAAAGACGGCGGCATGATCCGCGCGAAAAAAATGTTGGTCAAAAATAAGGATAAGCAAGACGAACTGCTCGATATCGGCCTGGTCGGCGAAGTAGTTTCCATCGATCCGGAATTGATTTCGCTGCTCGATACGCGCGACTTTATTCCTGTGATAGCGCCGATCGGCGTAGGCGAAAATGGCGAAATTTATAATATCAACGCCGATCCCGTCGCGGGCAAACTCGCGATTACATTGCAAGCCGAAAAGCTGATTCTGCTCACCAATATCGCCGGGGTGATGGATAAGGAAGGTAACGTCCTTACCGGCCTCACCAGCGCGCGGGTCGATGAATTGATCGCCGACGGCACTATTTACGGCGGCATGCTGCCAAAAATCCAAACCGCACTGGATGCGGTCCGTAACGGCGTTAAGACTGCGCACATCATTGATGGCCGTGTTGAGCACGCGCTGTTGCTGGAAGTTTTAACCGACGAAGGTGTCGGCACGTTGATTCGCGGCGCTGCGGCCAATCGCGCGCTGTAGTGCTTTCGGCCTAGCCCATTTGCCGTATTGCTAGGGAGGAGTTCGCCAGTCCATAATGCATTCTGAAGTACCGGCTATCACGCTGCTAGCCGGATAAAAACGAATCTTGAGGGCAAGATTTAGTGATGAGCACATTAAAGGCTGGGGCAAAGGGCGATTCCGTTCGGGAATTGCAAGCTTACTTAAGAATACTTGGCTATTTCGCTGGGGAACCGAACGGTGAGTTTAATGACGCCACCGGCGCTGCCCTCAAGGCGCTGCAAAGCGCGCTCAAGCTAGTTGCGACCGGCGAACTCGACCAAGCTAGCGCACTCGAACTCGATACACACCTAAGCCTGCAACGCGGCGCATTGCGTTGCCTCGGGTTTTTCGGCGATGGCGAAAAGTCCGATGCGAGTTCATTTCAGAACGCCCTGATCGCTTTTCAAGTCGATCAAAATTTGCCGCAAAGCGGCTGCCTAGACGAAGCCACCCGTGCCGCGCTGCGCGACGAAATGACCAAGCTGCAGAGCAAGCTTTATTTTCTTGGTGATTACAAGGGATTTGTCGACGGCGCTTACAACACGTTTATCGTTCCTGCGATCGTCGCGTTTCAGAAGCGATCCGGGTTAGCGACCACCGGCATCCGCGACGCCGCAACGCGTCTCCCGTTAATTCACAGCGCCGTTATCGCGCCCGACGATGGCGCGACGGCAACACGCAGCAAGTGCGAACAAGTCGCTGCGCTACAGCGCAAACTATATTGCTGCGGTCATTACCACGGGCCGCAACACGGGCACTATGACGTGGCCACGGTCGCCGCCGTCAGCGCATTTCAGAAACATCACAAACTGCCGCGGACGGATGGCGTATGCGACGACTTCACCTGGTGGCAACTCAATCAAGATGCCGGGACCATCTTTGCCGAAGCGTTTCAATGGGAACTCGATGCGCTGGACGAAGAAGGCAGTGGCATCATTCCCGACAAAGCCGATCCGCGCCCCGCGGCCGATAGCGACATCACGCAACGCGCGCATCGCAATCAGTTATGTGGCCTATCATTTTCCGGCGGCGGCATTCGCAGCGCCACGTTCAATCTTGGCATTTCCCAAGCATTAGCGGAACAACGCTTACTGCGCGAGTTCCATTACTTATCGACCGTGTCCGGTGGCGGCTACATCGGCAGTTGGCTCTCGAAATGGATCCACGAAGAACAAGGCGAAGTCGAAAAAGTCGAAGAGAAATTGGCGATTTCCACAAGGAAAACCGCCAATAAAACCGAACCCGATCAGATCAAATTTCTGCGCCAATACAGCAACTATCTGACGCCGCAAGTCGGCATTCTCGGCGCCGATACTTGGGCGGTCATTGCAACCTATCTACGCAACGTCTTGCTGAATATGGCGATCTTGGCGGCGGTGTTAAGCGTCGTACTGCTGTTTCCACGTCTGTTGCTATGGCTCGTGAATGAATATAGTTCGGCAGTGAAATTTGGTGAATTGTTCACTCCCGGATTCGCCCGTTGGTTCGGCGCAATCGCGCTCTTCACATTTTTAGTCGCGGTATTTTTTATTTCGCTGCATATTTCGTTGATCCCACACCCGCGCAACAAGCAGCGATGGTTGTATTGCCAAGAACAAGAATGCGTGCTGACGCGAGTCGTCATGCCGCTAATGATGTCGGGCTTTTTCGGCAGCGTCTGGTTATGGTACGAATTTGAAGGGATCCAGAATTTTCTAGTTGACTGGCATTACTGGTTCGCTGCGACCGTCGTTTACCTCGTGGTATGGGGGGCGGCGTGGGCTACTTGGCCAACGAATCAATATCGCCAACAATCTTTGCGTCCGATCGAATGTCGGATTTTGGACGCAAATCGCGCCGCATTTAGGCTTTAGTATCGCGGCGCTGATCATTGGCCATTTGCTCATCGCCTTCGTTATCAGCCAATTGGCCGAGCCGGTGCGAAGCCGCGATCCGCTAAACCATCCGGTCAATTTAGTGACGTTTGGCATGCCCGTGGCGCTGGCTATTTTTGGTATCGCGATGGTGCTGTTGGTCGGCTTACTTGGACGCGCCTACGACGATCGCAGCCGCGAGTGGTGGAGCCGTATGGGCGGCTGGACGATTATTTTTACCAGCGGTTGGGTGGTATTGTTCACCATTAGTCTGTACGGTCCACCTTTCATCACTTGGCTCACGCGCGAAGTCGGTGCCTGGGCGAGCTCGACTCTGACCATCGGTTGGCTCTTGCCGAGTCTGGCGGGCGTCATCTACGGAAAAAGCGAGCGCTCGGACGCAGCGCCGGCGAGCCGAATGAACGATCGGCTCCTTGCAATTGCACCGCCGATCTTCGTCGTTGGCATGCTGCTATTTGTTGCCTGCATCATCCAAGCACTGATCACGCAACCGATCTTTCCCGATTCGATAAAAGTGACACTCGGTAATTATTTTCACACGGGGTTTTATGCCTCCGAATTGACCTCGATTAAGCTGCTGCTCGCAAGCATCGCCGGATGTGGGTTAGTGGCAATCGTGTTGGCATGGCGCGTGGATATCAATAAATTTTCCATGTATATGATGTATCGCAATCGCTTAGTGCGCTGTTACTTGGGCGCATCGAACGACAGCCGTCAGCCGCATCCGTTTACCGGTTTTGATATCCGCGACGACCCCCATCTTTCGGCCTTGCTATGGAAACTCGAGCCGGAAAATAGTATTAACGCGCACCATCTGCAGCGCCCGTTTCATCTCATCAATACCGCGCTTAATTTGGTCAAGGGAAAAGAACTCGCCTGGCAGCAACGCAAAGCCGCTTCATTTTTCTTTTCGCCGGGTTTTTGCGGCTTTGAAACGCCGGAGCGCTCCGGGCATTTAAATCCTAGCGGCGCGAACGATCTGGCTCGCGGCTGCTTTCGCGCTACGCGGGAATATGGTGCTGGAAAACGCGATATCGTCGGCGGTGAAATTTCGGCCGGTGGAATGCGTGACAAGATCGAGCATTTTCGCGATGAAGATGACGGCGTAAAACTCGGGCAAGCCATGGCGATTTCCGGCGCGGCCGCAAGCCCCAACATGGGCTATCACAGCAATCCCGCCCTGTCGTTTTTGATGACCGCTTTTAACGTGCGACTGGGTCGCTGGAATGCCAATCCGCGCCAGAGCGATTGGAGAAGATCCAGCCCCCGATTTGGATTGGGCTGGCTGATCAAGGAATTATTGGGCTCGACCAACGCCGATTCGCAATACGTTTATTTATCCGATGGCGGTCATTTTGAAAATCTCGGCGTCTACGAACTCGTGCGACGGCGTTGCGCGTTGATCGTTGCAATCGACGCGGGGGCCGACGCGAAATCATCGTTCAACGACCTCGGCGGCGCGATTCGAAAGTGCTTTACCGATTTTGGTATCGAGATCGATTTGCAAGTGAAGGATCTAGAAATCGATCCTGCGACAAAGCTTGCAAAATCCCATTGGGCGATCGGCGAAATCAAATATGGCTTAGTCGACGGCAACTGCGAATCGGGAATTTTGCTCTACGTAAAACCGACGCTTACCGGCAATGAGCCCGCGGATTTGTTGAACTACCGCAATACCGATCGCAATTTCCCCCATCAAAGTACCGCCGATCAATTTTTCGACGAGACCCAGTTCGAAAGCTATCGCAAACTCGGCTACCACGTCGGCAGCTCAATTCTCACTGAAATCTGCCGCGATTTGGAACGAAAAATGGTCGGCAACGGCAATCGCCGCGCGGCGCTGATCAAGTTACTGCACCGGAAACTCAAGCAATCCCAGCGCCACGAACATATCAGCGAAGAGCAAATGCTGATTCATGAATTGAAGGGAAAGCTTTCGAGCGCACGGCAATCGCCGGCGGCGGGGAAATTAAGCGGTGGGAATTGGAGCATTTAAAGCAGATTTAGCCTCAGAGGGACTTCATCCCTCGTTGTCCATTTTAATTGTCATTGCCGCGTGCCCTTTGCGCACGGGAATCCATTTGGTTCCTAATTTGTTACCGCACTATGGATTCCCGCCTACGCGGAAATGGCATTACTTTCCTTTTAAGTCAGCGGAACTCAAGACAGCATTCATTGACCAGAGAACCAATAGCCCTAGGCCACCTCGTACCAGAGCGGGTCTCAGGGCAGCGCCAACTCTATTGAGGCGTGCACGTATACGAAACTAAACCCGATATTTCTTGGTAAGCATTCCTGCGAAGTTGGCCGTCAGCTTGGAATCCAGGGGCGCCGGCCGGATCTCCGGACCGCTGCTGAAAACTTAGCCGCAATTACCAAGCGAACGATGTAACTGAGCCGGAATCTTGTATGTCACGGGCATTTTTTCCAAATATCTACTACTTTCGGCCTAGGCCATAAGATATATTCCCTTTTGTCGATTTTTGGTGTAGCGTCGATTTATCTTAAATTACGGAAAGGAGAAATACTTCATTAACAAACACTCGCAAAGTCCCATCGATAAAGGACTTGCTTAAACAATGACTCACGTCAATTTCATTATTTCACTAGGAGGCTGGTATGAAGAGCAAATACGCATCTGTAATACGCCGCACACACGCGGGTCTCGTAGGTGGAGTGGTCGCTGCAACGATTACGTTATCCGCCCAAGCAGTAGATTTACCCTTTTCCGACACGACAGGCTTCTCGGCGTCTGCAACAGCGACCGTCGGGCGAGTGAATGGTGTTGTCGGATCCACGGCTGGCTTCGGTGGTTTGGAATTTTCTATTGCCGTATTAACACCTCCCGGAGCGCCGGTTGGTGACGGATCGGTTCCACCTAATATATGGCAATTCGTCGCATGGGGTTGTCAGGCACTCAATGCGACGCCGTCCACGTGCGCGAATGGCGGCGTTATCGGGAATGGAACAGGTTTCCCCGATCCGTCGACAAGTGTTATGCGCAGTTCGCTGCGCGTTGAGGGCAAGGCGGGTCTCTTGACCGATGCCGATTGGACCGATATTACGATAGTCAGTCATTTTAACAAGCGCATCAGCGATCAAAGCAACGTGCTGCGTACCGTCGACATTCTATCGAAATTTCGCCTGGGAACCGGAGAACTGCCTGCCGGCACGATAACGGTCGCCTTCACAGAAAGCGCCAATTCGGGCGCTTGCGGCCTTGTGCCTGTGCCACCTAACGGCGGCACGATTCCCCCGCCGTCAAACCCACTCGGCGGACTATGTGACGATTTTGCGATCGTCTCCGGAATCGACCTGGCATCGGTGTTCATTCCGGCCGGTGCACTCGGAAATCCCGGCGCATTGTTTGTCGACTTCAGACTTTTCGCATTGCCTGGGGCCGGCGCAATTGTCTGTGACGGCTCTGCAACTCAACCTGCTGCCTGCGCCGGCTACAACGGCGCCGATACGGTGATCTACACCGCGGAGAATTCGACCAACAGCCTCAACTTGCAAGCCAGATTGCGGCCGGTTCCGGCAACGCTACCGCTGTTCGTCATCGGTGATGTTGAACCACATGCGATCGGCGATGTGGTGAATTTCTGGGGCGCCCAGTGGTGGAAAAATAACTTCATGAGCGGTTTGGTCAGCAAAGGTGTGGCAAGCTTCAAAGGCTATGCCAGCACCGCCGACCTTTTCTGCGGTGGCACATGGCAAAGTCGTCCGGGCAACAGTTCCGTTCCGCCGGCAACTATTCCCGACGATGTAGCCGTTATCGTCACGGATACAGTCAAAAAAGATGGGCCAAACATCAGCGGTACGATCAGGCAGATTGTGATCGTGGATCACGATGGAAACTACGGCCCCGCTCCGGGACATCGTGGCAGCGGTCCAGTAATAAACATTCTATGCACGGCCCCGTAGTAGGAATTTGCTAAGCGAAGTTTAGCGAGATTAAGCAAGGGCATTCTGCCCTTGCTTCTTTCTGACGCAAAAACATTTAACGCCCCTAAGCCGGGGCGTTTTTATTTGAATTTCCAGTAGGATTAGCGGTAATCATGCGAGGGATATCGCATCGTTCTCGAAGACTCTGGGAATGCCAAGCGACATGCTCAAAAACGCCGCGTAGGCGCTTAAACGAACAGCATTGGGACTAAACTCCGCACCACTTCGCCATAATCTCTTCATACATCGAAACCGACGCTTCGACTTTATTGACGAAGCAATACTCGTCGGTCTGATGCGCCATCTGCGCTTCGCCGGGGCCGAGAATGATCGTCGGTGGTCCGCCATAGGCTTTACGCAAGGCTGCAGCATCAGTGAAATAAGTTGCCGTACGCGCTTGCGGCCGTTCGTTCAAATATTTGCCGGTAATTTCGAATACGTTTTGCACCCAGGCATGGGACGGTTCGGTCCACACGCTCGGCACGTCGATCACCGTGGTCAACTCGACGTCGTGTCCCAATGTCTGTTGTAAATGTCGATGCAATTCTTGATGGTCTTGGTTAGGTATGGTGCGAATGTCGATGCTGGTGATGACTTCGTCAGGCACGGAATTCGGATTCAACCCGCCGTGGATCGTGCCGACGTTCAATGTCGGTTTGCCCATCATGAAATGCGATGGCGCGGTAAACTCGTATTTCTCTAATTTCGCGACGGCTTTTGCTGCTTTGTAAATGGCGTTGTCGCCGAGTTCCGGCATGGAGCCATGGGCGGTAATGCCGCGCGTTTTTGCATTGAGCCAGTAAGCGCCCTTGTGCCCGACAAACGGATAATTGCCAGTCGGCTCGCCGACGATGATTGCACCCGCTGTGCCCAAAATACCGAACTGCCGATGCAGGCTTTCCAGATGGTCTGCGCCTTGGCAGCCACGTTCTTCGCCCGCGGTGATAATGAACACCACGCCACAAGAATGTTTCAGTTTATCGGCTAATTGAACTGCGGCCGCGACAAAAGCCGCGACGCCGCTTTTCATATCGCTCGACCCGCGCCCAAACAATTTTCCCGAATCGAGCTCGCCGGCGAACGGATCTTTTTTCCAAGGCGCATTGCCGAGCGGCACGATGTCAATGTGGCCGGTGAAGCAGATCGGTGCTTTGCCGTTGCTAGTGCCAATGCGCGCGACGAGGCTCGTGCGCTTTTCCGCAAACTCGTGATACGCGCAGGTGAAGCCATGTTTTTCCAGCAAATTGCCAATATGTTCCGCGCAAGCACGTTCATCGCCAGGTGGATTGATGGTGTTAAAGCGCAGCAATTCGCGGGTCAATTCGAACGCGTTTATCATGGTGATGGACTTTTTCCTCCCGAATGCCGTTATTGTAGGCTGAATTGCTTTCGCGAAAATAGCTTTTCAAGCATTGCCTGAAGAGCCGCGTCCCGCTTGCCTCCCAGCAATGCATGCCGCGGGAGGCACACCCCGATTGCATCCTGGCAAGGCATAAAAAAAGGCAGCCGAAGCTGCCTTTTTTCGAAATAACTTTTCGCGGTTAAACCGTGAAGCTTTCACCGCAACCGCAGGAATCTTTCACGTTCGGGTTATTGAACTTAAACGTCGCATTTAAGCCCTCACGGCGATAGTCTACTTCCGTGCCTTCCAAAAACGGCATGCTTTCGGGATCAACCAACACGGCGACACCGTTGCTGTCGAAACGCAAATCGTCATTGGTCTGCTCGTCGGCGTATTCAATTTTGTAGGCCCAGCCGGAACATCCCGACTTGCGAATGCCCAGGCGCAAACCGACGCCTTTACCCCGCTTAACGAGGGCGGATTGAATGTGCTGCGCGGCGCTGCTGGTTAATGTGATCATTTGCTGTGTCATTGTAAACCTGTATATGGCGGTCAATCGCCGAATTTCAATACTAATTCTTTGGACTGCCAACATTCGCGGCAGGTTCATTTAAGCGCCCGGCAATATCACCGTTCCTTTGCGCGTTTTCGATGTCTTGCGCGCCCAATTTTTCTTCCAGATCGGCAATTTGGTTGAGAACATTATCGATACGGCTATCCATTTCCGCATAGCTTCTTCGCTGACCACCGTCGGCTCGATTTTTTGCTGTTGAATTGGCTCCGTCAGGGGCTTCGCTTTTTGCGGCCGCGGGAATTGCCTTGGCGGCTCGATCTCAAGTTCTGGTTCGTTGTAAATCGGCTCGGCAACATCCGATGTCAGCAACGGCTCGATGCGCTCATCGTCGTCGTTGCTGACGCCATAGGGAACGAATTCACGCTTCTCGCCCGGATAGTGAACAGAATCGTCGGTTTTATTGACAATGCGAGCCGGAATACCCACCACCGTCGCGCCGGGAGGAACCTCCTTCAAAACCACCGCGTTGGAACCGACCTTCGCACCATCCCCGACGATAAATGGCCCTAAAATCTTGGCTCCGGCCGCGACGATGACAAATCGCCCCAGCGTCGGATGACGTTTGCCCTTATTCAACGTCGTGCCGCCCAAGGTCACACCTTGATAAATCGTGCAATCGTCGCCGACTTCCGCAGTCTCGCCGATGACGACGCCCATGCCGTGGTCGATAAAAACTCGTCGACCGATGGTCGCACCAGGATGAATTTCGATACCCGTAAGAAAGCGAGCGAATTGCGACACCCAGCGGCCCGACCATTTAAAGTTGGCCAGCCACAGACCACGGGCGAAACGATGCAATGCGAGCGCGTGCACGCCGGGGTACAGCGTCAAGACTTCGAGCGTCGATCGCGCAGCCGGATCGCGCTCTAGCACCATTGCGATATCTTCCCGCAATCGTCTAAACATCCTTGATTTCCTTATAGTATTTTTTCAAGTATGGGATAGGTTTGGGATTATTTCAACTCATTCTATAGGCTTTTTGCGCACCGCGTGAAGAATGCCGCGCAGGATGTTCACCTCCTCGCGTTCCAAGCGCGCCCGCGAAAACAGCCGTCGCAGCCGCCGCATTAGTCGTTTCGGTTGCGCCGGATCGAGAAATTCGGTCTCGTACATGACTTCTTCTAGGTGGCCGTAAAAGCCTTCTACTTGCTCAAAATCGGCAAACGGGAACGCTTTTTTCGACGGCGAAATCGCGGAGAATGAGGCCTGGCGCAGCTCATAGGCCGTTACCTGAACTGCCGCAGCAAGATTCAGTGAGGAAAAAGTTTCGTCCGCCGCGATGTTTGCCAGCAACTGGCAACGATCCAATTCTGCATTGCTTAGGCCTGACATTTCGGTGCCGAATAACACGGCAACTTTACCGTTTTTTGCCTCGGCAATAATCTGGGCCGCCGCTTCCCGGACAGAAACCATTTCGTGCGACAAATCTCGTTTGCGCGCCGTAAGGCCAACGATAAATGTTGTCCCCGCCAACGCCTCGTCCAAGCTGCCACACACGATAGCGTTCGCTAGCGCATCATCCGCGCCCGCCGCCATCGCCGTAGCCTCCGGGCCAGGGAAACGATTCGGGTTAATTAAATAAAGCTCGCGCAAACCCATAGTACGCATCGCCCGCGCCGAAGCGCCGACATTGCCTGGATGGCTGGTGTGTGACAGCACGACGCGGATTTTCGCGAGCGGAGATACGTCGTTCATATTAAAATGCGCACTGCAATCTCTGCTCTTTAACGCTCAAGAAAATTTAGATTATGTCCATGCATCCCATGATGAACACGGCGATCAAGGCCGCGCGCCGCGCAGGCAGCATCATCAACCGCGCCTCGCTCGATGTCGGCGCGCTGACCGTCACTAAAAAACGTCATAACGATTTCGTCTCGGAAGTGGACAAGGCCGCGGAACAAGCCATCGTCGACATATTGATGGAAGCCTATCCGCATCACGGAATTTTAGCAGAGGAAGGCGGCGCGGCCGGCAAAACCGATTCCGAATATCAATGGATCATCGATCCGCTCGACGGCACGACGAATTTTTTGCACGGCGTGCCGCAGTATTGTGTTTCCATCGGCCTGGTGCAAAAAGGTGTGATCACGCAAGCTGTCGTGTACGACACCAACCGCAACGATCTTTACACCGCCACCCGCGGCCGTGGCGCTTACTGCAACGACAAACGCCTGCGCGTCAGCAAAACATTGCATCTCAAAGACGCCCTGATCAGCACCGGCTTCCCGTTCCGCGATCTGCAGAACTTAGATCAATACCTCGCGATGTTCCGCTCCGTGACCGAAAAATGCGCCGGCATCCGCCGCCCTGGTGCGGCCGCGCTAGACTTAGCCTGGGTTGCCGCGGGCGATTCGACGGCTTCTGGGAAATGGGCCTGGCGCCATGGGATTTGGCTGCGGGCGCATTACTTATCACCGAAGCCGGCGGCTTAGTGGCCGATCTCGACGGCTACGGAAAATTATATGGAAAGCGGGAATTTGGTTTGCGGTTCGCCGAAAGTGTTTTCGCAACTGTTGCAAATAGTTGGCGCACATGCGCCGAAGGCAAAAAAATAAGTGTAGGGCGGGTCCCACCCGCCATTTCCTATATTGAACGGCGGGTAAAACCCGCCCTACCCTGTTTTTTTCGTTTGGTAGGGTGGATCAAGCGTAGCGGATCCACCATCAATTAAACACGGCGGATCCGCCCCTGCGGGGCTTGATCCACCCTACGAAACCTGTGCATTCGCATCGAACGCCCATCTCCGGTAAAATCCACTCCCTTTCGCCCGTAGCAATTCGATGTCCGCCATTCCAGAGACCGTCACCACCGACGCCCCAAACGCGTTAATCGCTCGCGAAGTCGCGCGCCGCCGCACCTTCGGCATCATCTCGCACCCGGACGCCGGTAAAACCACGCTGACGGAAAAGTTGCTGCTGTTCTCCGGCGCGATTCAACTCGCCGGCTCGGTGAAGGCGCGCAAGAGCGGCCGCCACGCGACATCCGACTGGATGGAAATCGAAAAGCAGCGCGGCATTTCGGTGGCGAGTTCGGTGATGCAATTCGACTATCGCGACCACGTCGTCAATCTGCTCGACACGCCGGGCCACCAAGATTTTTCTGAAGATACTTATCGCGTGCTCACCGCCGTCGATTCGGCGCTGATGGTGATCGACGCGGCGAAAGGCGTCGAAGCGCAAACCATCAAGTTGCTCAACGTCTGCCGCATGCGCGACACGCCGATCATCACTTTCATCAACAAGATGGACCGCGAAACGCGCGATCCGGTGGAATTGCTCGACGAAGTGGAATCGGTGCTGAAGATCGAATGCGCGCCAGTCACTTGGCCGATCGGCATGGGCAAAACATTTCGCGGCGTGTATCACTTGTTGCGCGACGAGATTTTGCTGTTCACGCCCGGCGAAGAAAAAGCCAATCAAGATGTCGAAATCATCAAGGGCATCGACAATCCGCGCCTCGCCGAAATGTTTCCGCTCGAGATCGAGCGCGTGAAAATGGAAATCGAATTGCTCAAGGGCGCGTCGCACCCTTACGATCTCGATGCATTTTTAGCCGGCACGCGAACGCCGGTGTTCTTCGGTTCCGCGATCAATAATTTCGGCGTGCGCGAAATTCTCAACGCGCTGATCGATTGGGCGCCCGCGCCGATTGCGCGCGATGCGACAGTGCGCAACGTCGCGCCGACGGAAACGCCGTTCTCCGGTTTCGTGTTCAAAATTCAAGCGAACATGGACGCCAACCATCGCGACCGCATCGCGTTTCTGCGCGTGTGCTCCGGCCGCTTCGAGCGCGGCATGAAAGTCCGGCATTTGCGCATCGCGCGCGACATCAAAGTCTCCAGCGTCGTCACCTTCATGGCCGCGAGCCGCGAGCAAGTCGAAGAAGCCTACGCCGGCGACATCATCGGCCTGCCGAATCACGGCAACATGCAAATCGGCGACAGTTTTTCCGAAGGCGAAGCGCTGCAATTCACCGGCATCCCCTACTTCGCGCCGGACTTTTTCCGCGCCGTGCGCATCCGCAATCCGATCAAAGTCAAACAATTGCACAAAGGACTGCAACAACTCGGCGAAGAAGGCGCGGTGCAAGTGTTCAAACCCGTCAGCGGCGGCGATTTAATTTTAGGCGCGGTCGGCGTGCTGCAATTCGAAGTCGTCGCGAGCCGCTTGCAAAACGAATACGGCGTCGATGCCGTATTCGAAGGCACCAGCACCACCTGCGTGCGCTGGGTCACCGGCGAAGACAAACGCATGCTCGCCGACTTTGAGAAAAATTTAGGGCATAACGTTGCTTACGATGCGGCGGGGAATATGGCTTATCTTGCGCCGAATAGTATTAATTTGGAATTGACGCAGGAGCGGTGGCCGAAGTTGACGTTTCATGCTACGCGGGAGCATGCCGTGAAACTGTAGTATCTCCGTCCGCGAAAGTACGATACCTATCCTTGAAACTTATGCAGTAGGCATGCAGGTAAATTCTCAATTGTGCGATGTACTTTTAGGCAATTCTCAATATTTGAGCAACTCTTTTTAGCCACCTCAAATACACCGAATCCGGGACGCGAAACCCGCGAACCGGTTAATGAAACGGGATGCCCGACTACGGGACAATGCACTTCCTTTTGAAGCATTTCTGTTTTTGAGCCCATTTGATTATCTATCCCATTCAGCAAAAATCTCGGCCTCTATCGGATCTGGTAGCAGCCCACTTTTGACCGTCATTACGGGGGCGGTTTTGTCACCAACCGCCGTAAATTCAACCGACTGCTTTGGCGGAATGAATTTGGTAAGACTTTGGACCAACCCGCCCGTGTCTCGAATAATCGAGCCGTGGCCATCTTGTCCCATCCATTTCTTCCAGACTAAATACCGAATTTTAACGTTCTTAACAGGTTCGTTGTTTGGGTTATGGATGATACCTTTTACGAAATAGAAATTGCCGCGTTTCAGTAGATCGTCTTTGACTATTTTTAGTCCAAGATCCGCGCCAGATTCCTGTTTGTCTGCATATGACACTGAAACGAGGAAAACCAAACTTAGAAACAGAATACGACTCTTTCTAAATACTATTTTCATAGCGCCTCAATGTAACAATTAAGCCAGGTAAGAGAAAAACGAATCGCCTTCCACCGTGTGTGACACAAATTATCGCACCATTCCGCACAATGCTATTGCGCCCTACCTTTTCTAAATTGACGACATCGAAATTTGATTGCCATTGCGAGGAGTCCCACGCTTTGCTTTAGAATAAACTTCGCGACGAAGCAATCTCGACTTTCAATGTCGGTTGAAAAACAAGATCGCCGCGCTTCGCTCGCGATGACGTTTCGTATTAGGTAAGCCACGACGGGGTGGCCTAGGGCCAGGTATATCCAGCCTTGCTCGTGGCGTGGCATGGCTGGAGAGCCAATATCCATGAGGCTTTTGGCGATGCGTCTAAAACTCCTATTGTGTCATTCTCGCGAAAGTGGGAATCCAGTGTCTTTCGCCTAACGACGCTGGATCCCCGCCTTCGCGAGGACGACGACTTATTGGCAATGGCAAACCAAACTCGGTTTCTTACACCCGACGCGAATGTCGCGTGACATACGCCCTCAACACGCTATCCATGCGCGCCTGCCAACCCTCGCCGGTTGATTTGAAATACGCCAGCACCACGGGGCTATAACGTACCGACACGAGTTGCTTTGTGCTCGCGGACTTAGGGCGACCGCGTAACGTTCGCATCGGAACAATCGCCTTCAACTGCTTCGCCGTACGCGGCTGCGCGTCGGGATCAGCCTTCGATGCGGCGGTGATGGCTTTGTCTTCTTTCGCAGTTGGCATGACTATTGATGGCCGCTTAGATATTTTCGACATAATGTTTCACCTCACGACGATTGGCGCGGCGCAGGCTGATAATCCTTCGCACCTCACCACGATCTACAAACGCCACGTAGTAGAGAATCTCGGACTTCGGTGCGAGGGCGATCATGCGCAACTCACCGTACTCAACACGTTCATCAATCCAAACCAATGCGGCTTCCCAATCGAGTTCGATCGCCAACGCCAATGAGACACCGTGCTTATCTAAATTCGCAGCGTCCTTAGGCCGATCGAACTCAATTTCCATTTATTAATGTAGCTACAATAAATAGCGCTGTCAACTGCGGCAGCATTCGCATTTTGCGGGAGGTGAATTTACTTCGTCATCTCATAAGGCGTCTTGAACGTGACGACGTAGCAGGACTTATTGGCGATCATCACCTGCGTAAAGTTCACGACTTCCCATCCCAATTGCCCAAGCGTATTCATTCGCGCGCGTATGTCGAGGATGTATTTTTTCGGATCGTAGGATTTATTCGGAAGGCAGTGCCAATCCTGGTGCGACAGCCAGCGTTGCGCGGGCGCGGCGATTTGTGGCGGTTCTAAATCTAGCGCGGGTGTATCCGTTTGCTGCGCTCGCAGTCGCTATCCACAACATTGGCAGGGTGATTTGCAAAACTGAAAGGGCGATTTGTTTGGTATTAGTTTGCATGGCAGCGTCTCCTTTTGAATTAACTTGGTAGTCGATCAAATTATCCCATTTTTCGGCAGATTTCTACGATGTTGATTCTGGCGATGCACCGGAAAATCCCGTGGCGCAGCCAGCGGCCGACCATTGATCGACTACAATATTTTTGACGTTTTCAATTTCGTCCTATTTGCAGTCGTATACTAACTTTTGGCGTTGCGGCGGACGCTACAAGTGTCTCACCGCGGCGCTTTCTATTCACCCACAACCTTGGAGAAAATCAAATGCGTGCAGCAAAACTGTTGGCAATTAGCGGGTTCATTGGCATGAGCCTTGGCGCGATCAATGCCGCATCGGCGCAAGAATCAAAAGTATTTCTGACCCAAGCGACGGCGCAAAAAATGGCGGCTGCATGCGAAGCAAAAGCAAAAGCAGAAGGCTGGAAAATTATCATTGCCATCGTCGATGACGGCGGCAACTTAAAACATTTCAGCCGTATGGATGATTCGTTTCATATCAGCGTCGAGATTTCGCAAATGAAAGCGAACACGTCAGCAGGCATTCCGTTTTCGAGCCGGAAATTCGGTGAGATCGCGACACAAGTTAAGGGAATTGAATTCACACCGAGAACGGCGACCTTCCCCGGCGGATTACCGATCATCACGGCGAGCGGCAAACATATCGGCGGCATCGGCGTGAGCGGCGCCAGCGGAGATCAAGACGAAGCCTGCGCGCAAGCCGCGTTGGATGCGGTTAAGGACACTTTGAAATAACGCAACGTCGGTAGCCTGCCTTTAACGCTATACAATCAGGCTACCTATGTTGCAATCAACGCCTCGCAACGATCGACGATAGCACTTAGCCGCGCATCGGTAGTTTCATGGGCTTGGCGGATTGCAAACGCTTTCGCGGCCAAGGTGTAGCGCGGTTCCTCGATCAACCGGCGCAACAAACCCGCCGGATCCTTCTGCGACGGTTCCAAAATGAGGCCAGCGCCGAGTTGTTCGATGCGCTTGGCAAACATGTATTGCTCAAATTGAATAGGCATTAGCAGGATCGGCTTTCCCGCGAGCAACGCCGTCGTGACCGTGCCATAGCCGCCGTGACAAACAATGGCGACAGCATCTTTGAGTACGCTTGCCATTCGCAGCATATGCGGCGAATAGATCAGATTCGGGCCCGCAATTGTCGCAACGGTGGCGGATGGAAGGCCGGGTGCATGCAGCAGCGTGGAATAAGGTGCATTACGCAGTAAGGGCAATGCCTGCTTCAGCACCGCGTCGTTCCAATAGGCGAAATATGCAAACACTTTTTCGCGTCCATTAGCCGGCCACGTCGGTTCGGCACCGCGATCGCTTTTCTCGATCGTTCCCCAATATCGCGCGCTATTTCCCCGTTCGGGATAGTGATCGACTTCCGGCCAACTGGTGATAAACGTCTCGTCTATATCGAATAAATCGGCAATGGCGGTCATCGGCGATTGACCGATTGCCGCGAGTGCCGCATTGATATTTTTCAGCAGTACTTCCTCGCTTTGAACCAGTCGTGTTGGCGTTTCGCTGCGCCACCAATACATAAACGGCATCGGTTGTGCTGGGGGTGGACACATAAATCCGCTGCCGATACGCGCGCGCTTTACTTTCAAACCTCGCGAAGCAAGCAACGCGGTGGGGCTGTGTTCGCCGATGATGAGATCGGGTCGGGCGTAATTCATTAGATGACGCCACGCGCGCAGTAACGCAGTTAACCCATCGCGATCCATATAACCGTGATAGCCAAGAATTTCGCTGTAGTTAAAAGGCGTGTTGAGGCCTTGCACTTGCGGCGTCCAAACCGGCGCTTGCATGACTGTGTAGGTCTCGCCGGGAAAGAAACGCTCCGCGCGCGATAAATCCTTTAGCGCGAGAACGACTTCGTGACCACGTGCCCGTAGCACGCCAGCGAGCCCGCCAAGCGTGCTCAAGTGACCACTACCCGCGCCGAGTTCCCAGGTTAGAAGGATGCGTGCCATTGCCGGAGCTTACACATAAATTGAGAGGGCATAAAATAAAAACGGCGGCCGTCGGCCGCCGTTTTTATGATCACAAAAATCGGATCGTGAGGCAAGTCTACTTCGTCTTGCGGCGGCTCATACCGAATGCGCTGAGCAATCCCAAGCCAAGCAGCACAAGCGAGGTCGGCTCGGGCACTTCGTTCGGATTACCGTTTACCGTCGGCGAATTTGGGCCCGCTAGTGGAAAGTCTGGGTCACCGGTGCGCGGCAACTCATCACGCCAGGATGCCTGATACGGTGCGCCGGTCGGGCCATAGGGCGAAGTAAAGCCGAAACCACTCAGGGACTGTCCAGGGAAAATTTCCCCGTCGAAGCATCCATCACCACACACATCAAGCACGTACCAATGCAATACTTTTGTGGCGGTCGTATACGCACTTGTCGCGCCGGCGTAAAACGGATCCGAGGGATCCTGCCAATTGGCTACGCCATCCCACCCGGTTTCGCCGTTTGCTATCCCGATTGTTTCAATAGCGTAGTCCCAGGTACCACCGTAGCCAGAAATATCGAGGGGGGACTGAATATTTGTGATTCCGGCATCGTCGAAGTAAGGCATTTCCCAATCGAAAATGACCGAAGTTACGCCACCCTCATCTGTGGTGCTGTCGTTAAACACAGTAAAGTTATAAGTAAACGTCCCGTCGGCATTGGCGACGGTGTTGCTTTCGACGTGAGAAATTCGTTCAGCCTGGGCAGCGCCCGAAAAACACGCCAACGCACCAAACAGTGCGATGACGGAGGTGGTGGCCTTAATTGAGTGGTTACGCTTCATTTGCTGATTAGTCCTTTAATTAATTGGGATTGTTGAATCTTTAGTTTTGTCACAGCAGTAAGCGATTAAGCAAATTTTATACCGAAATTTTATTCCTAATTAATTCAATACGTTAAATACCTGACCCATTTTGATGTGTAAAGTTTACCGACAGAAATTTGGCCCCGACCGTGCCTCTGTCCAACCCAAAACATTATTAGCGGCATTGCCACGAGCCGCGCCCACCTTGCCTCGTGGCGCGGCATGTCTCAAGGCCAAGCATCCGCGAACCTCTCGGCGAAACATCCTAATTTCGCCACAATTTGCCCGCGCCAAACCTCTCGCCATACTACTGCCCGTGGCACAATCGCCCATCTAAACTATGATCGCGAGCGATGGGCTTTTTCACGTCAATTCGTTTCTCAGCGGCGTTACTTTGTATGATGCTGAGTATTGGTTTGCTCGCATCGCGTTGGGTCACGGCAGCAGCGTGCAACCCAGGGCGTTGCTCAGTGGCGGACCGCGTCGCACAATTCGGCGAGGCGGCGAACGCACGCTTAGCGCCGCATTTCGTGCGCGCGGAGCTGACATATCCGCCCCACTCCATCGCCATCGTGGCGTTGAAAGATCAAGAAACGCTGCAACTCTACGCCCGCGCTAAAAGCGGCGATTGGCGCTTTGTGCGCACCTATCCTGTAATTGCCGCGAGCGGCGATCTTGGTCCGAAGTTGAAACAAGGCGACTACCAGGTTCCCGAGGGTCAATACAAGATTGAGTTACTGAATCCGAACAGCAGTTATCATGTTTCGCTGCGGCTTAATTATCCCAACGCATTTGACAAGCGAATGGCCAAGCTTGATAAGCGCACGAACCTCGGCGGCGACATCATGATCCACGGCAAGGCCGTGTCGATCGGCTGCCTGGCGATGGGCGATCGCGCCGCCGAAGAATTGTTTACGCTAGCGGCACGGGTCGGGCTCAACAAAGTTTCTGTCTTGGTAAGCCCAACGGATTTTCGCGTAAACAGCAATCCGGCATTGCCTAAAAATTTACCTACTTGGACACGCGAACTCTATCGTGATATCGCGTCGGCGCTCGGCGAATTTCCACAACCGCAAGATTGATAGAATGCCGAGATTCTAACCGCCCTTTTTTGAAAACAGTTTACCCATGGATGCAACCACCGCCCGAAAAAACAATTATCCAATCTCGCAAATCGATCCGTTTTCCGACGAATTTTTACGCAGTCCTCATCACTATCACGAAGAATTACGCGAAGCGGGTCCCGTGGTTTGGTTAGAAAAATACCAGATATGGGCGATGGCGCGGCACGAACAAGTGCATGCGGTGTTGGGCGATTGGGAAACTTATTGTTCCAGCGCCGGCGTGGGCTTGAGCGATTTTCGCAGGGAGAAACCATGGCGCACGCCGGGCTTGTTGCTCGAGGCCGATCCACCGCTGCATACGCGCACGCGTAACGTGATGATGCGCGTCGTTTCGCGACCGGCGATCGAGGCGTTGCGTGAACCGTTTACCAAGGAAGCGATTCGACTGCTCGATGAACTCGTCGCACGTGGTAGCTTTGACGCAGTGACCGATTTGGCAGAAAAGTTTCCGCTGAAAGTTTTTCCCGATGCCGTTGGGTTACCGCAAAATGGCCGCGAAAATTTATTGCCCTACGGCAGCATGGTGTTCAACGCATTCGGGCCGCGCAATCATTTATTTGAAACGGCAATGGTAAATGCAAAGGAATTGCTCGAGTGGGCGGGGACGTGGTGTCAACGTAGTGCGTTGACTGCCGACGGCTTCGGCGCACGAATTTACGAAGCCGCCGACGCGGAAAAAGTAAGCGAAGCTGAGGCCGCATTGCTCGTGCGCTCGTTCATTTCCGCTGGCCTGGATACGACGGTTCATGCACTCGGCGATGCGATTTACTGCTTTGCAACGAACCCCGATCAATGGCAACTCTTGCGTGCCGATCCAACGCTGGCGCGCTCGGCATTCGAAGAAGTGATTCGCTTTGAATCGCCGGTGCAGACATTTTTCCGCACCACAACTAAGCCGGTGAATGTCGCCGGCGTTGAAATGGTGAAGGACAGAAAGTGTTGTTATTTTTAGCCGCGGCGAATCGCGATCCGCGTAAGTGGGAAGAGTCCCGAGCGTTTCGATATTCGCCGCAAAACTTTAGGCCATGTGGGATTCGGCACGGGCATTCATGGTTGTGTCGGCCAGGCCGTCGCGCGCATGGAAGGTGAGATTATTTTGACTGAATTGGCGAAGCGGGTTGAGGCGATTAGGATCGTTGGCGAGCCGAAATTGCAGTTGAATAATACGTTGCGCGGTTGGGCAAGTTTGCCGGTGGTGGTGAATTAAAACGTCTTTGGCGTTGTAAAAATGTTTTCGCGTCACCGTAGTTCGTTGTTGTAGAAACACCAATGTGTGGCCCAAGGCCAGCCACTCATTCCCGCGAAGGTGGGAATGACAAAGGATAAGTTGAGCGTGAAATAAACAACCCATGTAACCAAAACCCTGTATACTTCGCGCCGCGGCATTAGTTTCCAGTCCTCGCGCCGCAGCCAATCTGGCCTTTCAAAGTTTTTCCCTTCTGCCTGAGACTGGCGCCCTGCTAACAGCGGCGACAGGCTGATCATTCCATTTGGAGTTGTATGTCTTTTTCCTCACTCGGCCTGGCCGATGATATTGTTCGTGCCGTTACTGAACACGGTTACACGATCCCCACCCCTATTCAATTGAAAGCGATTCCCGCAGTGTTATCCGGCGGCGATCTCTTGGCCGGTGCGCAAACCGGCACCGGCAAAACCGCCGGCTTTACGCTGCCGATTTTGCACCGGCTCGCAAACCGCACCACAAAAGGCCCTTCGGAAGGCCGTCCACCCGTCCGCGCGCTAATTCTCACACCGACGCGAGAACTCGCCGCGCAAGTCGAAGAAAGCGTGCGCACCTACGGCAAATATTCGAATCTCACGTCGATGGCGATGTTTGGCGGCGTCAGCATTAATCCGCAAATCAAAATGCTCAAGCGCCGCGTCGATATTCTCGTCGCGACGCCAGGCCGCTTGCTCGATCACGTGCAGCAAAGAACCGTCGATCTGTCGAAGGTTGAAATCCTTGTGCTCGACGAAGCCGATCGCATGCTCGACATGGGATTCATTCACGACATCAAGCGTGTGCTCGCGTTGTTGCCGAAGCAGCGGCAAAATTTATTATTCTCCGCGACGTTCTCTGAGGAAATTAAGACCCTGGCGAATGGCTTGCTGAATAAGCCTTTGATGATCGAAGCGCCACGCGAACGTGCGACCGCCGAACTCATCACGCAGAAAGTCTACAACGTCGATCGCGAGCGCAAAAAAGATTTGCTCGCTCATCTGATTAAAGAAAATAATTGGTTTCAAGTGTTGGTGTTCACACGCACCAAACACGGCGCGAACAAACTCGCGTTGCAGTTGGAAAAAGAAGGCATCAAGTCCCTCGCGATCCACGGCAACAAGAGCCAAGCGGCGCGCACTCGGGCACTGGCCGAATTCAAAGACGGCTCATTGCAAGTATTGGTCGCCACCGACATCGCCGCGCGCGGCATCGACATTATCGAATTGCCCCACGTGGTGAATTTCGAATTGCCGAACGTGCCGGAAGATTACGTGCATCGCATCGGCCGCACCGGCCGCGCGGGATCGGAAGGCGAAGCAACATCGCTGGTGTGTATCGACGAACGCAAATTGCTTTCCGACATCGAGCGACTTGATGAAGCGCGAAGTGCCGGCCAGTAACGTTACCGGGTTTCGAGCCGAATCCGCACATCAAGGCGGAGCCAATTATCAACGGGCAGAATCGTGGGCAGCGACCAGCAAATGGTCAGCGTCAAGGGCGGCCAGGTGGTGGCAGACCGGCATCGGGAAATCGCGGTAAGCCGCCGACGGTAAAACCGGTTGGCGTGCGTGGTGGCAAGCCGCAGGTGAAACGTCCGTCGGCGCATAATTCGGCGGGGCGGTCGCGCTAGTTTTTCGGTATGACGGAATTAGCATCTATCGTAGGGTGGGAATCAACGTCCCGCAGAAGGACGGATCGCACCAGCAATGAAAGCAAAATCTGAACGAGTGTGAACGACGTTTCTTTTAACGCTTCGACGCGATGGTGCATCCGCGATGAACTTGAGTCCACCCTACCAATTGGCTCTGGCACAGCTGACCTAGTGGCCAACCTCGCCGGCCACTAATGCTAATTCAAAATAGACTTCAACAACTTACCCATCTCCGCCGGATTGCGCGTGATTTTGATGCCGCAATTTTCCATCACTTCAAGTTTCGCTTGCGCTGTGCCTTTGCCGCCGGAGATGATCGCGCCGGCGTGACCCATGCGTTTTCCTGGCGGTGCGGTGACGCCGGCGATGAAACCGACCACGGGTTTCCTCATGTTCAGCTTAACCCACTCGGCGGCTAGCTCTTCGTCGTTGCCGCCGATCTCACCGACCATAATCACCGCTTCCGTTTGCGGATCGTCATTGAACATGCGCATCACGTCGATGTGTTTTAAGCCATTCACGGGATCGCCGCCAATGCCGACGCAACTCGATTGGCCGAGGCCTTGTTCCATCAACTGGCCGACGGCTTCATAGGTCAAGGTGCCGGAGCGCGACACAACGCCGATCGGTCCTTTCTTGTGAATGTGGCCGGGCATGATGCCGATTTTGATTTCTTCCGGCGTAATGACACCGGGGCAATTCGGCCCAACCAGAATCGTTTTCTTGCCTTGCATTTTGTAGCGCGTACGAATCATGTCGCGCACCGGAATGCCTTCGGTGATACAGATCACTAGATCCAGTCCCGCTTCGACCGCTTCATCGATTGCCGCAGCAGCGTAAGGTGGCGGCACGTAGATGACGGAAGCCGTTGCACCGGTTTTTTCTCGCGCCTCGGCAACGGTATTGAAAATCGGAATACCCTCGAAGCTCTGCCCGCCCTTCCCCGGCGTCACGCCCGCGACATAACAATTCGCGCCATTCGCATAGGCCTTGCCCATTTGCGTATGGAATTGTCCGGTTTTGCCGGTGATGCCTTGGGTGATGACTTTGGTGTTTTTGTCTATCAGGATGCTCATAATTTTCCCGTTACGTCTTCGCGGCCGCCACGACTTTCTGCGCCGCATCCGCCATATTCGCACCGGAAATAATCGGCAAGCCGGACTCAGCCAAAATCTTTCTTCCCAAATCGACGTTCGTGCCTTCCAACCGCACCACCAGCGGCACTTTCAATTGCACTTCGCGCGCCGCGGCGACTACGCCGTTAGCGATGACGTCGCATTTCATAATGCCACCGAAAATATTGACCAGGATGGCTTTCAAGCTCGGATTTTTCAGCATGATCTTGAACGCCTCGGTAACTTTTTCTTGTGTTGCGCCACCGCCGACATCCAAGAAATTCGCCGGCGCGCCGCCGTAGAATTTGATGATGTCCATAGTCGCCATCGCGAGACCGGCGCCGTTCACTAAGCAACCGATATTGCCGTCGAGCGAAATGTAAGAGAGATCGAATTTCGAGGCTTCGACTTCAGCCGGGTCTTCTTCGTCGAGATCACGGAGCGCAACAATGTCGGGATGGCGGAACAGCGCGTTGTCGTCGAAGTTGAATTTTGCATCGAGGGCGATGACCTTACCATCGCCGGTCAAAATCATCGGATTGATTTCCGCAAGTGACGAATCGGTCTCTTCGAACGCTTGATACAAACCTTTGAGCACGCCACGAGCCGCGCCAATACTCGCTTCTGGCACGCCTATCTTGCGTGCGATGTCGTCTGCTTCGCCGTCCTTCAATCCTGTTGCTGGATCGATAAACACTTTATGAATTTTTTCTGGCGTGTGTTCGGCAACCGCTTCGATGTCCATGCCGCCTTCGGAACTCGCCATCAACGCGACACGTTGCGTGCCGCGATCGACCACCATGCCGACGTACAATTCTTTCTTGATGTCGGCACCTTCTTCGATCAGCAGGCGACGGACTTTTTGTCCTTCCGGCCCGGTCTGATGCGTCTTCAGTTGCATGCCGAGAATTTGGCTTGAGTAACTTTTCACTTCATCGAGCGATTTCGCGACTTTGACACCGCCACCTTTGCCGCGCCCGCCGGCGTGGATTTGCGCCTTGACGACCCACACTTTGCCGCCTAATTTTTCAGCAGCCGCAATAGCCTCATCGACGGAAAAACACGCAATGCCGCGTGGCACCGGCACGTTGAATTTTCGCAGGACTTCCTTGCCTTGATATTCGTGAATTTTCATGTTCGCTTAGGACTTGGGTTCTGACGCGTTAGCGGTTTCGGGTTGATACCAGCGCGGATAATACTTCGCCACGACGGGGCCGCGGGTATCAAGCGCATGACAACCGTCAAGCTGAAAAGGCTTTTTGTCAGGGTCGGTTACTTTGGCGCGGCCTTGACCGTACATCGCTTGAATCGCCGCCGGCGCCATGGAGCCGAGCAATTCGGTCATATGTGCACAGCCCTTTAATTTACCGAATAACCCAGCGAGAAAAACGCGAAAGCCCGCAGCGATTTTTTGGCCTTTCAATTTCTCGCGATAATCCGGCGTGATTTTGTTGCATTCGTCGATGTAAGGCATGCCGTCGGTCACAGCGAAGGCATCGACAATATTCATCTCGCCGTCGAGTCTCAGCCGCAACCTCATATCGTGAACCGGATCGCCCGCTTTGCGAGAAAAATGGTTGGCGTTCACATCAAAATGTTTAACATCGGTAAGGTGACCTTCGATTTCGAACAACCCATCTTCGCGCTCATAGCCGTCGATAGTGATGGTACGCGTATGCAAATGTCGGCGTTTTCCGACCGTGTCAGGCAGCGGCATTGATGATTACTTAATTAGAGTGACCGGAACGCTGGCCAAGTGAATGACTTTGGTCGCGATCGATCCGAGCACAAAATCTGACAACGCCGACATGCCACGGGAGCCCATGACAATCTGGTCGATCTGCTGCTCCTTGGCATATTGGACTATCGTTTCGGCAAGATGACCGACACCGATAAAATGTTTGTAAGTTATCCCGGCAGCGTTCAATTTATCCAGCGCCGTCTGCAAGGCGACATTGCCCTCGTCGCGGTAATAGTCATTCAACTGCTCTTCGCTGATGAACATCTTGACATGACCAGAACGAATCGGAATCTGCACGTTCAACAGGTGAATTTCCAGTCCCGGCGATTGCTTTTCCAGCGCGATGACGTGATCAACCGCTCTATTCGCGCTCTCGGAACCGTCAACAGGGATGAGTATCTTCATCGATCATTACTCCTTATCGTTTTGCATCACGGCGCCGAATCTTCCGTTGCCAAATTCACCAGCGGCGCCGTGCTTACCGGTCGACGCGACGCCAACCACTTTCCAACGACAACGACAAATATCGCACCGAAGATCGGCACCAAGTAATGCAAATAATTCGCGTGAACCTTGACCCACTCGGCAACTATCCGATCAGTCACCGCCATTTCGCCGGCAACGTAGCCCAACAGCGCGCCGCCGATCGTGATAATCATGGGGAATCGATCCATCACCTTCATAATGACTTGGCTACCGAAGACAATGATGGGAATGCTGATCAACAGGCCGATGATGATTAAACCCATATCACCATGAGCCGCACCGGCGATGCCGATCACGTTATCCAAACTCATCACAAAATCGGCGATGATAATCGTGCGTACCGCCGCCATGAGATTATCGTTATCGCTAATGTTGGGGCCGTGCTCGTCTTCGGGGAGAATTAATTTGATGCCAATCCAAAGCAGCAGCAATGCGCCGACCAGCTTCAAGAAGGGGAAATTCATCAGGAAGCCGACAAAAAATATCAGTACGACGCGCAGGAACACAGCGCCAGCGGTGCCGAACAGTACGCCAAGCCGCTTCTGCGAAGGCGGTAACGAGCGGCAAGCAAGGGCGATCACAACCGCGTTATCACCGGATAACACGATATCGATGCCGATGATCTTAAGAAGCGCGGCCCACCATTCCGGGGTAAAGTAGCCTGTTATCATTTGAGTGAATGGAAAATTTGGCGCTAGGCCTTAAAATAGAACAATGGGAAAATACTTAGACGAACCACAATTAAGGCTCGGATTCTCGCCGATTTCCGGGTTTCCGGCAAGTTTGCTGCTGATTGTCGCCGCTGTTCTTCACTAGTCTGTTTGCGGCTACTCCGATTAATGCCGCGAATTCGGACGAGCAGTTTCTCGCCGCCGAAGAAGCGTTTCGCACGCGCGATGTGAAGGCGCTGGAATATTATGTTCCCGCGCTTAAAGATCATTTCCTAGCCGATTACCCGCAATATTGGTTGCTGCAATTAACGCTGAAAGATGCCGAACCGACCAGAGTGAACGATTTTTTAGCGCGTTATCCCGATGGCCCTCTAGCGGAACGGCTGCGCATCGACTGGCTCAGGTTACTCGGCCAAAATGAGGAGTGGGATGCGTTCGGCGTACTCAATTCCCAAAACTGAAGGCGGACGATACAGGCCTGACCTGCTACGAGTTGCAACGCCGCGTCGCAATTGGTGATAAGGAAGCGGTCACACTGGCCAAGCCACTTATGGTTCAGTGGCGGCAGCCAACCGGAAAGTTGCGATCCGCTGTTTGCCCAACTGCTCGGTGAAAACTTGTTGTCCACGGACGATATTTGGGCGCGCATTCGGTTGGCCAGCATCGCCAGCAATGCCGGTGTATTAAGCGCGGCGAATAGTTATCTGCCGGCAAACGAAGCAATAGATATCCGGGCATTTGACAAAGCGCGGCGTGCGCCGGTCGCTTATTTGTCGAAAAAATCGATTCCGTTGAAATCCCGCGCCGCACGCGAGATCGCGCATATTTAGCGTGTTGCAGATTGCCCGCAAAGATCATGGCCAGGCGGCCGATCCATTGGACCGCGCTGTCGCCACGCTTTCCGGAAAAAGACCAGCGCCGACGTATGGGCGACAAATCGGCTTTCAAGCGGCGTGGTCGCACGATTCAGCGGCAATGACTTGGTTTAAAAAAGCCGGCGACGCGCCGCTTAGCGACAATCAGCTTGCTTGGAAAACCCGCGCTGCGTTGCGCGCGCAAAATTGGCAAGAAGTGTTAAACGCGATTGACCGCATGTCAGCCTCCGAGCAGAAGATCGCCACGTGGCGCTATTGGAAAGCCCGTGCATTTAAGCAACAGGGCCAAACCAACGAAGCGCGCGATTTGTTTTTGCCGTTGGCGCAAGAGTTTGGCTTCTATGGGCAATTAGCGTCCGAAGAAGTCGGCACCGTAGTCAGCAATCCCCCGGAAATTTGGAAGCCTAGTGCCGACGAACTCAAAGCTATTGAAGAAAACGTAGGTGTCAAACGTGCGCTGTATCTCAATCGCTTAGGATTGTGGCAGGAAGGCGCGAAGGAATGGAATGTCGCGATGCGCGGTCTGGACGACAAACAGTTGCTTACTGCAGCAGAAGTTGCCAATCGCGCGCACTGGTACGATCGCGCCATATACGCCGCCGAACGAACGCAAACCTTGCATGATTTCAACTTGCGTTTTCTCGCACCATTTCGCAACGAGCTCAGTGCCGGCGCAAAACAATACCGCTTAGACGAAGCGTGGGTCTACGGTATCGTGCGCCAGGAAAGCCGCTTCTATTCCGAAGCGAAATCGCGCGTCGGCGCGATGGGCCTAATGCAGATCATGCCCGCGACCGCGCGCTGGATCGCGCAACGGTTGGGCGTCAGTAATTTTCGGGCGAGCGATGCAACCACGGTCGATACCAATACCGCGTTCGGTACTTATTACATGCGCCATGTGCTCGATGATTTGGGTCATGCCGTTCTCGCCACCGCCGGCTATAACGCCGGCCCGAGCCGAGCCAAGCGCTGGCGCGATGCCAAGCCGCTAGAAGGCGCGATTTATATCGAATCGATTCCGCTTGGCGAAACCCGCGACTACGTCAAAAAAGTGATGGCGAACGCGACAACCTACGCCGGCATACTCGGCCTGAAATGGCAATCGCTCAAGGACCGAATAGGAACGATCCCAGCACGCTACGAGGCGGTCGACGAAGATGTAGACAGCGACACAGAGACACCCTAGCCGGAACCTATGACAATAAAACGCATTTGTTTAATCGGTGGCACCGGCTTCGTCGGCCGCCACATTGCTCACCAATTGGTTGAACGCGGTTATGACGTTCGCGTGTTGACGCGTAATCGCGAGCGCGCGAAGACATTTACTGGTGTTGCCTTCGGCTGGAAGTCATCGCGGCTAACGTTCATGATCCGGCAGAATTGGTGCGGCAATTCAGCGGAATGGACGCGGTAATTAATTTGGTTGGCATTTTGCATGAAAGCCGGAAAAATTCGTTCGACAACGCGCATGTTCAATTGACGCAAAAAGTGCTCGATGCCTGCCGCGCAAGTGGTGTGAAGCGCGTGTTGCATATGAGCGCGCTCGCCGCCACGGCGAACGCGCCAAGTGCCTACTTGCGCAGCAAAGCCGAAGCGGAAAAACGCGTGCTCGCGTTTCATCAAGCCGGCTACGGCAACGTCGACGATTTTCTGCCCCTCGGTAATTTTTGGTCAAGGCGATAGCTTCATCAATCTATTCGCGAAGCTGATCAAGATGTTGCCGGTCGTCGTCCTCGCCTGCCCCAACGCGCGATTTCAACCGATTCACGTCGAAGATGTGGCGCGCGCGTTTGTTGATAGCCTGGAACAGCCGCGCACGTTTGGACAAACCTACAATCTATGCGGCCCGCAAATTTACACACTGCGGGAAATAATTGAGTTGATCGCAGCGCTGCTCGGTAAACGCCGTCCCATCATTGGCCTTGGGCCGCGCCTCTCCTATTTGCAAGCTTGGCTCATGGAATGGCTGCCGGTGAAACTCATGACGCGCGACAATTATTATTCGATGCAAGTGGACAGCGTATGCAACTGCGAATTTCCATTCGACTTCAAACCGAGCTCGCTAGAAAGTGTCGTGCCGGATTATTTAGTCGGCGCATCATCGCGTGGAAAGTATGCTTTGTTTCGCAATCGCGCTGGAAGATGAAGTAATCATCGAGCCATGAGCCGCATGGATACTGGCTCCTGGCATAAGGTTAGCATTTGATGAGTTGGAATTTCTTAGCGCGAATTTCTAGCAATCCATCAAAGAGGTAGACCCAAAGCGAATGTTCTTTAAGGTAACCTCCAGAAATATTACCAGCGGACATGTTGGATTTAAGCTCAGTGGTGTCAATTGTGCTGCTGAAGCGCGACACTCCCTCGCATTTGATTTGATATGCATCTCTGGTCGCGGCTTGTTCATTCTTGTAAAAGAGGGCGCTAATCTGCACAAGAGAATTACCCTTTTCGTCGATACTGAATACGACATCGACCAAATTCCCGTCATGCCAATACAGCGTATTGAAAGCTTTACTCCTACCCTGAAATTTATCGCCGATTAATTCGCGTCTTCGGAAAACTGTAGTTGGGATTTTCCGGGCTGAAGTCCATATCCGTCAAACCCTGATTGATCTGAACATTTTTATACTGATAATGCTCAATCAGCTTATCGTTCCAATCATAAACTTTCACGCCACCGGCAATTTCAAATTTTCGTCGATGCTGACGATGGCGCGGTAGCAATAATATTTTTTCGCGGGATCTTTCGGCAAAATTCCTTCGATCACGCGCACATTGCGTCCATCCTCGTTAACAGTGCCGCGATCGCGCATTTCCAATTCGCCCGCTTGATTCGCTTTCTCAAACGTCGAAATTATCAACTCGATAATTCGGCCGATGCCGATTTCATCGAAAGGATGACGGCTGCGGCTCATGATCGTCGGCCCGTCCGGCGGCAGCAGCACGGTGAAGTGCCCCGAAATCCAACCCGGCTCATGAACCAACGCCTTATCGCCGTCGCGGCCTTTCACGTAGATCGCCTCGCGATCTTTACCGGATTCCGACAACCATTTCATATAGACCTGTAACGGCTCGCGAAACTTCAGCGCGATGGTTTCTTCGGCCGTTGCTTGCCGCGCAATATTTCGCTACGCGTGAACGTTGCGGTGTAATCTTTCACACCGGCATAGGCCGCGGGCATTTGTTTTAACCAACTGAAAAAGATCGTCCGCAGCCCGGGAAGCCATGCATGAGCGTAACTAGGAGCCAAAGGCTAGGAAAACAGTACGCAGTAGCAATTATCCGAACCAGGTCACGATAAATCGAACTGTACCGGCTATTTCGTGGGTGGGCAATCGGGCCGAACAGGATACGGCTGAATTTTCGGTTTCTGGCACTGGAACCCAAGTTCATTCACGCCGAAATATCCCCTGAATATTGCGACAGGTTTTTTGTTCATTGGATAAACATAACCGTACCAGCAACAAACGCCCTCGCGCCGCGGCAACGCCGGCAGTGACGACAAATTGTGGTTGACTATCAACGCTATTTAGGATCGGTCAGCAATCCCTGGAATGCGCCTTTACTCTTCGGCATAAATCTGACGTTCAATGCGTCAACTTTCGCCCGGCGCAACGGATTGATCGATGCAGCCTTGTGCGGAAAAAGCACGCGGTTCATCTAGCGTCAATACGACTGAATACTTAGCGGACTGGAGGAGCGATTGGTTAAGCGAATTGTTTTTTCTTGAGTCACGCAAACTTCTTGATCGCCGAACTCCAATCGATTGGTATCCAGGGCCAAACGCCCTGGCGGGCGGCGTAGGCGCGGTGCTGATTTTCTTTCAACGGAGATATCGGGCTTCACGGATGCCACGGCATCCGACGCGAGCGCGACGCCCCAATTAGTCAATACTGTCTTGACAATGGAGGCGGGAATGGCAAGCCCAAAACCTTGGTTCAAACCCATAACCAGGCCGACGACCAAATTGTCCTTTATCACCGGGCCCTCCGGAATTTCCTTCTTCCAAATTTTTCGAAAGCACAATGTTGCGGCCTTCCAGGGAAACAACATTGACACGCAACACTCCCCACGAGGCCACGCCGCTGGGAAATCCGATTGCCGCAACTTGATCTGACACCGACTTTCAATGTAACGCAGCGCCAAGTTTCAACGCCATCAGGCCCAGCGGTAGATTTTCCTTGCCACGCACAACCAACAGCGCGAGACCTTGCAAATCGCCACCTTCAATTTTACGAACCTCTGCTTTGACAAAAACATTCTGGCGCGTAAAAAATTCCACTTGCGGGATGGCATCACCCTCCACCACGTGAGCCGCGGTAACGATGTATGCGATACTCGGTTCGAGCTTGACGATAAATCCTGCGCCGGTTTTGCGTTTGCCCTCGGTGTGCGAGGTGATTTTGACCACGCCCGCCCGCAACGCTTCGATATCCTGGGCTTTGGCACCGCGTTATTTAGCCCCAACCACAAGGCGACGCATGAGAACCGAAAACTTTGTCTCACGATTTAATCTCCTTGTAAACTTATACGCCCCAAGTGTCACAGAAAATACCCACACCAGATATGCAAACAATACCGTCGCCTTAGAACCATACCAAAGCGTATCGAATCGCGTCAGCCGCCTATCTTCGCGATCGGCACCGGCCAGCGTTTGAATATGTCCAGCGACGCCTCGCAAGACGCAATCGAATGATGCATGCCGTCGGGAGTCAGAGTCAAGTTGGGAAATGAAGAAATGATCCAATCGGTCAAGGCCGAGCGAATCGCGGGAATCAACGACAGTCTTTTCCTTCGCGGAGAAATCAGGATAGCTTATTTCGCCGGCCGCGACGAGGCTGGGTTCACGCGCGCCACTTTGATTTTGCCGAGTAAACTCAATGCCTCGAATCGGCGCGCCGGTTTTTGACAACAACTCGATCCTCGAGTTTTTGTCTGGGGTTAGGGTCAACACCAAGGATTGCGGCAGACCCTGCACGTCGATCAGTGGGCTGTCTTGCGCGAGTTCGGCTCGTAACGCCATAGCGTTGGATCGCATGTTGTACTACCGTCGCCAACTCCCCTGCTTGAATAGTGCGCGCTGCATTCAATCGAAATGTACGCGGCGGCAACACCGCGGGTGCGCTATGCTGCCCATCGAGCCGTATGGTGAGCCCCGTGCCACCGAGGGTTTCGAAGATGACTTGTGTTCCCGGTTCAGACGCTAATGGCTTCGAGTCGTGCCGCTGGCCCGATGGCTTCAGGGTCACCCGTTATGGTGACAATCGGCAGGTCGTCCTTGCGTCCCCGCAATACGACCGCTTCGTTAACGCTGATCGAATTCCAAGCGATATCGGAGCTACTGTCTTCGGCGCGCCTTGAGTCGGCGATTTATAATTTCGCCGGTTTGAAGGTAATCGATTCGAAACTTTCGATGCTGAGCGTATGAAAGCCAACCGCGTTATCTAATATCGGCACCGGTTGTGTACCGGCAAGTGAAAACGCAACACGATCTACCACCAAGTCAATTTGCACTCGGGTCGGCACAGGCCAGTTCATCAGGCTAAATGCCGCAACCATAATGAAGACGCTGGGGATAACCAATAGCCCGAACAAGTAGAACGCCTTCCTGGTTTTCATTCTTTGCAACGCCGCAACGTCGGCACCAGCATCATCCACGCCGCTCGTGCTGAGAGCTCGCCGCGGGCGGCAAAGCCGCATAGGTCAGCGTAGCGTTCAGCAGTGATTCGATACTTTTCAACATTCGCTGAAATTCTTCATGGGGCTTATCCGGACTCCAATCGACCAGATTTGCCGCTTGAACCATTTGAAATTCCAGCGGCAATTTCAAATCCTTTTCCAACACCACCGGAAGCAACAGTTCTCGACTGACGCCATCAGACGCTTCGGCTCTCACCCAATGCGATTCGACCGAATGTTTGGTCCAAAGGACAATGACGCATTTTGCTCTAGCAAGATTGTCTTCGATCACCTTATCGAAAGTCTTTCCAAACGGAATTTGACGATCCCACCAAACCGACCAGCCTTGCCCCGTCAGCGCTGTGGCAATTTGTCGCGCCCGCTCACGATCCTCACTCGCATAACTGATGAAGATATCGCTCATGGAATTGGGGGCGAACTCGTTATTCTCGTGGTCCAATCGATCCGCACTACTGCAAGCGCGGCTGATGACGGAATCGAACCACTTGGTTAAGCGGATCATTCGTGTTCAACAAATAACCGCCGACAACTAGTTTATAGTTTCCTTGAGGTAACGACGGGCTAGACGCATCCCATTTGATCCAGAAGGGACGGCCACCGCGCTGGGGTGCCAGGGACTGCAATAAGATGCCGACGCCACCCTTCTCAGGATAGATTGAGGCCTTGATCTTGGCATCGTCGCGAAGCTTAAAGGCGAAGCGATATCCCTTAATCTCATTGGGATATTGGAATTGATAAAAAATTACCGGCGCAACCGTTTCTATGGCGCGCGGTTGCGGGCTCTCCAGACGAGCCACCGTGCCGAGGTCGTTGATCGTCAGATCGGGAAGCGAGCTAATAACATCTTTCGTCGGCCAATCGAAAACATTGTCGAAACCCGCGCGCCAATTGCCCCGCGGTTCGATATTGTCGAGCCAATAGTAATGCTTGTAGTCCAATTCACGCACCGTTAAAAACACTCGCGTGGGACGCTCGAGGAAAAATCGCGCATAGAACCGTTCAGCCGGTTTATCACCCGTTTCTGGGTAATCGACCTGAGCAGACAATAGTTCGATATCGAATCCGGACACCGGCTTGGGTTTGATCCCCTCGCTTCGATTGGTGCGTTTTTGGTAAGTAAGGTCTGGCGCCGCCGCCGGCGCATCGCACAGGCAGAAGCACAGCAAAATCGCTAACCATGGTTGCAACGACCGGATGCGATTCACCTCAATCCTTTTTGCTATAGCGTTTTTAGGAACTCGATCAACGTCATCTTCTCTTCGTCGGTTAAGTTCGTACCAAATTCGTGGCCTTGGTTGCCGTTGCCACGCAATGAGGTATCGTGTTTCGTACCGCTGCGTTCGGCTTCCACACCCTCGGTGACAAAGCCTACTTTTTTCTGATCATACACATCATAACCGCGATAGAAATCCTTCGGTCGATTGGCGGCGGGCTGCAGTAAATCATATAGGGTCGGTACCGAACCATTGTGCAAATAAGGCGCTTCAAGCCAAATGCCATCGAGAAATTGAATCACGTAGCCTTTCAAATCTTCTTCGACTAAGCCTCTGCGATCCAGTCCCATTTCTTTTACGACTTTGTTTGCCGCGATCGCGGCGGATTTATTCCAGCTATCGAGGCGCCCCCGATCGGTGCCGATTTCATCAATCGGCAACGGCGTGCCGGCGCGATCGCTCGCGTGGCAGGCCGCGCAGTTTGCATCAAAAAGCGCTTTGCCTTGCGCCGCTTTAGCATGGTCGATGGTAAACGGATATTTCGGTGCCGGTAAATTACCCAGATATTCGTGTAGCCATTTCACTTCTCCTAGAAATTTTTCCTTGTTCCGCGGCGCAGCGCCGAGCAAACCCATCGCCGAATCCATAATCACCGATTGGGCGTCGTGGCTATCGCCGGCGTAGTTCATGCGATGGCCTTTGTCCCATTTGTACTTCTGCAAATTCCAATTCGACGGCATGTCGGTCGGGCCGAAGGTGTCGTCCATTGGTAAGTTTAATCATGAAATATTTCGTCAAGTTCATCGCGTCGTCGCGGCCCGGCCCCCACTCGGGAAAATCTTTGCGATAAATCCACGCGAACTGATTTTCGCGTTCGATCAGTTGCTTTTTCATAATCGGGATGATGAAAAAACGATACAAACCTTGATCGATCAAATCGAGCTTGGTCACCAAATTAATCTCGCGCATGATGTTGTCGGCATTAAAGCGCGGATCCTTGGCGCAATCGACTAAGAAGCGAAAGAAACCTTCGATGTCAGCGGTATGCGATCCGCCGGCGACTACAAAGGTTGGAATCTCATCGGGCTTAGAGCGATAACTAGAAGTGTGGCAACCGGCGCAATTATTCGCGACTCGCGGAAAGCCGATGGTCTTTTTGCTAAAGCCAATCGGCACGTCCATGCCCTGCTCCCATGGCACGCCAAGGCCCGCGTAACCGCCGGGCTTCGGCAACTTTTCCGGGAACATGCGCGGCAGAACATACCAAATCCAGTAGGGAATACCAGCATCAAATTCCGCGCCGATGGAACCATACTTGAAGCGCATCTCCGGCGTTGCCGTAACCCACGCCTCTTGCGGATGCTCCCGGAAGCCACGATCCCAAGCGATGTAGCCGCCCATGGCGGCAAGGATTGCAAGCGCCAACAATATCCATTTCTTGCGGCCTTTTGGTTTGCGTTTCGCGTCACTCGCTAGCATGATGTCTCCGGGTCATATTGGTTACCCTCTATGGAAAATCGTAGGGTGGATCAAGCGTGGCATAAAAACTACTGCTGCCACCAGTCGCGGATCCACCAGTTTTTCAAAGTGGTGGAACCAGCGCGACGCGCTTTGATCCACCCTACCTTTGTGCTCCTTAGAACGTTTTCAGAAACTCAACCAACGCGCCCTTTTCTTCCGCACTCAGCTCCGTGCCATAACTTTTACCCTCGTGCCCGCGATTGCCGTTGCCGGGAATCGCTGTATCAAAACGAAAATATTTTCGCCCGCCTTCTTCGGCAATCGTCGATACAAAGCCGACTTTAGTCGGATCGTATACATCGTTGCCTCGATAAAATTCCATTGGCCGTTGATCGCCTGCATCCAGCAAATCGCGCAGCGACGGTACCGAACCGTTGTGCAAATAAGGCGCGCGCAGCCACAAGCCGTCAAGCGGCATGTTCGCGTAACCAAACGTTTTGCGGTAATGGCAGAAGCGATACGGCGTTCCGGCGTACGGTGAGCCCATGTTGACGGCGAGCAGGTAGCTGAACGAATCAAGCCGGCGCCGATCCGTTGCGATGTCTTCGATGCGCGTGATCTTGCCGACGATTGGCCCGTAGATGTCTTCCGATTCGCCGGGTTTCAAACATTCCGTTTGCGGCAAGCCTTCTTTCGGTGCGAATGTTTGACCATTGGCACCGTGACACGCGGCGCAGTATTCCGCATAGAGTTTGCCGCCTGTCGCGGCCTTGTTTTGATCGATGGCATAGGGATACACGGGCTGCTTAACGTCGCGCAGATAAGCTTCCATGCGACCGATGGATTCAAGGTCAATCGTTGGCGGCGTGGCACCGGTGGCAAATGCAGCATTCTTATTACGTTCGACGACGTTGCCGTTATTCCCGTCCCAATGTAAATGCATGCCGGTCTTTTGCCGTTGATTCCAAACCGAGGGAAAATCCACCGGCGCTTGCAATTCGTGTTCCGGCAGTTTGGCTATCGGAAAATTGAAGTAACCTGCCTTACCCGGATTAAACGTATCGACGCGTCCCGGCCCCCAGTGTGGTTGCGCTTGCGCCCATGCGAACCGATTACGCAACGACAACAATCGATCGCGCATAATCCAAATCGCCACGGGATAGACAACGTAACGATCGATCGCACTCAGCCGCCCATTATTTTTTGCCATCAGCCGATCGATTTCCGGAACAATATGTTCAGCACTAAATTTTGCGTCCGCACTGCAATTGAAAAAGAATGTCTGGAACGCGAGCATATCTAGGGTATTCGCCGGCATGCCGGTATAAATCTGCGCTACGCTTTGCGGCGAATCGCGCACCGTGCTGGTATGACATGCGCCACAATTCAAAAATACGCGATCAATACCGAGATGGCGGCGCTTCGAAACACCAATCGGCAGATCTTTATTCGCTTCATAGACCATGCCGAACGCCGCATAGGGCGTGGCTTCCGGGGCAGGCATGCCTGCGGGCAAGTATTCACGGCACACTTCGGGCAATGCCTGCCAGATCTTAAGCGGGAAGCCGACCGTGCGCTCGCCGCCGGTGGAACCGTACTTGAAATGTTCTTCGGGATTATCGAAATGTGTACTGTTCGATCGGGCAAGAATCGCATTGCGCCATAAGCCACAACGAGCAGCGGCACACCGAGAGAAAAGATCACCCACAGCCACAAACGCCGATACCATTTCACCCGCGACAATTGCGCACGCGTCGGTCCGGACGGATAAGCTTCTTCGAGTTTTGACATATTGCGAATCCCTTTTGCGACTTAGAATTTCAATGCAGCGTACAACTGCGCAGCGTTTCGTAACTGCGGCCTAACCACCGGTCCGGCGATTGTTTGAGCGATGCATCGGCGAATGGTGCAACGTAGGCGCGCATCGCGCTCAACGCATCACTTGCGACCGACGGCTGCGCAAACACGGTTTCTGGCGGCATCGGTGTCTTCGGGCGCAGCTGGGCCGCCACCTGCCACATCGTCAAACGGAAATAAATTCGGTCGGCACAGCGCTCTAAGTTACGTTGAACGTCTTCCGATTTTCCATGCATAAAATTCGGCGGAAACGGCTCCCGCGTCGCGTGGCATCGTGCGCAATGCGCGTAGAAATGATTGAGGCCGGCGTCGCGCCGCGCGGCGGCGATTATCTGATCTTCGTCTAGCGCCGCGGGCGGCGCCGGCGCATCGTTATCGCAACAACTTGTGCCAGCTTCGATACCAAGCGTTCGAAACAGCGCATCGCGCAACGGCGCACGTTGGATGGTTGGATAGTCGAATGCGGCTTGCCCTGCTGGTTCTTTGAGCATCGACTCGACTGCCTGATCAAGCGCAGTGAAACCGGGCGATTTCAGCATCGACTCGACAGTGACTTTGTTGCCCAACGGGATCCCTAATTTGCTTGAGATCAAGCGGATATCGTGACCACTAAAAAATTCACCGACGCCTTTAATCAAACGAAACCGGTCGGTTTCCCATTGCCAAATTTCCTTGTGTCCGCGCGGCAGCAGCGCCTCGAAACGCGCGGGAACATGTGCGAGCCGCGCGGAATCGGCGAACTGCAACGGATCGCGATTCGGAATATCGTTACTCGGAATCTTCAGGCCGTTTGGCCAATGGGATTGCCAATTTTTTTCGAACGGCACGAGAAAATCTTGCTGAAAACCCGCAGACTGAAAATTAAAACCTCGCTCGCTTGTGAGCCGATACTGCAACGCCGCGACCAGCGCGCGCGCCCGGCAACGGCGATTATCTTGGCAGCCATCGCGCCACAACAATTCGTAGGCCGGAAGCAGATTAGCGCGATCAGTCGCGTCATCAATCGCATTTGCAATATCAACGCCAATACGAATGGGAAGGCCATCGAAATCCCCGTGCGCATCGGCCAATAGTTTGGCAATTTCCGGATTCGCGTTGGTTTCATCCCACACTTGCCGCGAAAATATCGGTGCTTGATTTTGATGGCAACTGACGCAGACAGAACGGTTGGCGTAAAAAACTTGGGGTTCAGTTCCTGCCGTGTAATTTTTCACCAGTTGAAACTCAAAGCGTCCCGCGCTTTCGTTAAAACTGATAACTTCAATCAAGTTCGCTTTTTCCTGGTAGCCCAAATACAAACGATCTTTGAGCAATGGAAATTCGCCATCCGATTTCGTGTCGCTGTTAAACGCGACGACTTTGCGCGGAAACTTGAAAAAATCCGGCGCGGCCGCGGTACGTTGCAACGATCGACCAAGCGGAATCAATACCGATTGGTAGCACTCTTGCGCGCAGCCGCCTGCTTGCGACAACGAAGCCAATAGTTTCGAAAACGGAAACGGAATGTGCCAGCCCGTGCGATGTCCGGTCAATTGATCGAACAGCGAGCGACCGGCGGGTGGCAAGTTCGAACCAGTGACAACACTAGCAAAGTTCGTCGATTCGGGTGGTCGCACGGCGTCGATAGCAAACTCTCGTTTATCACTTGCAATGCGTAGGTGACCCGCCACGAACAACGCCGCAGCGACGATGATTGAAAGCCCGGCAAGCCAATACCAAAGCGCAGTTCGACCCATGCATCACTGCGCCGCCAGCACCTTGCGTTGCTGAGTGCCGGTCCAGCAGTCTTCTTGCGATTGACCGGTTTTAGTGAACTGCGGGCCATCCTTAGCAGCGATCTCGTCGTTGACCAGGGTAAAATTCAAAATGAAAATTCGATCGAGATAGGCGCGGCCCAAATAAAATCCCGGCCGCACCATGCGAATCTCATCGCGCACTTTAAAGCCGCGCCGACCCGCGAGAAAATCGGGTTTCTCCATGTAACCGGCAATCTCGTCGGTGAATGCGTAATCGATAATGATCGATTCTCGGCGCGAATCCATGATACTTTGTCCGCAGTAAAGTTTGGCGGGAAACAACAGCCACGCGTCCTTGCCTTTTACATCGATTTTCTGTCGGCTCGCGCGTCCACCAGCCCCATGGTGCGCAATAAATTGATATCCTCAATGCGATTGCGCAGCACGCGCTCGTTGCGATAAAACACTTTCCCTTTCCATAAAGTTTCGCCGATCAAATCGAGCTTCTTGCCTTTCAGCTGAACGACTAATCCAGGCAAACCACCGACGATTTCCGACAGGCGCAAGCGGCCGCTGCTGCCGCGCGGGAAAAACAAATCGCCGTCAAACGCGCCGTCGGGAATCGGGCCCGGCGCTCAAGTCGCGCATAGATCTGATCGATCTGCTCCTGATCAAGCGTCGAAAGATAGCGTGGCGTAATCTTGTTCCAGCTCCGTCGGCGCAAGCGGAAAATTGTGCTCGACCGCGGCAAAATCGGGCTTGGACTGATAGTCAGCGCCATAAGTCGCGAACTTGATATCCGGCTTCGGCGTAAACAGCGCCTGAATATAGTCGCACCCGGTCAAAGCCGCCAACGCGATTGCGAATGATCGGAAGACGTAGATTCATGATCGCTTCGTCTCCGGTAATTTACAGGGTCGCCAAAAACGCGATCAATGCATTCTTGTCCGTTGCCGGCAAACTCTCGCCGAAGCGATGTCCGTCATTCTCGATGTCCGCCGTGCAGGTGCTGTAGGCTTCGAGAATTTTCGGATTCTTTCCAACTGCGGCGATCATTCCTGCGGGATCTTTCAGAATTGCAGCTAAGCGTATCGCTCAAGGCCTTGGCCAACGACTTGCCATCGGCATCACCCAATTGCGCGACGAGTTTTTTCTCAAGCGCAGCGGGATCTTTTTTCGCTAGCACCAAATCGTTGACGAAAACCTTATGCTGAAAATTGCCCAGCAATCCCGCAGCAGTTCCGGCAGGAATTTCTAATTTCAGGCCGATGATTTGCTTTTCTTCCGTGCCATCCCACAAGCTTAGGACCGAAATCCAACACGACCGGAAAATTGAAGCGCGTGATTTTCTTGCCGCGGGAATCGGGGTTCAGCAGTTGATTCATCGATTCCACGTAAAGCTTGAAGCGGCCCTCGACGCTCGGGTCGATATGGCCAGCACGCCGGCTGCTTGTCCTCCGGCAACAACGGGAAATTGCCGGCGCTCGCGTCGGCATAGCGCAGAGCGATAAAAATCGTTTTTCTTGTTGCTTCGGCTGGCCGCACAGCTCCGGCCCGATCGCGTTGTTGTGCATGAACGGCGCGTGCGCCCACAGATTCAGCAACGAGATATTGCGGTAGTAGCCGCGCCCGCCGTCGCGGCCTTCTTTAATGTTCGGATCGGGCGCTTGGTTGCGCAACGTTTCCGAGCCGTACTGCTGATAATGTGCCCGGCCATATGATTGGAATGCAGCGCGCGGCAGCGGTAGGTGCCCACTTCCGTTGCCGTGGTCGGCTGATCGTTGCCGAGCCAATCTTCGCGCAGGCCGTTGGCGGCGACTTTGCGGAAATCGCGATTCTTGAATTCGTTGCCGACCGATTCGGGAATGCTCGAATGGCAGCGCGCGCAATTCTCCGCGAACACGACGCGGCCGCGCTCCACCGCGCCATTGCCAAACTGCGTTTCCAGATCCGGCTAACCAGGCTTTCGTACGCGTAGCTCGGGATTGCTCTTTTCGTTAGCGCGCGCAGCTCGTGCAGATCCGTCGCGTTGGTTCTCGCGATGCGAGGAAATTAAAGATGTCCGGCAGCCGATCTTCGATCGCGCGGAAGTTCGGGCAATCGCGCCGGCACTGGCCGATGTCGAACGGCGTTTGGCCGAAGTTGCGCTGCTGCGGATCGAGCTGGCGCAGATCGGTCAGGTGATTGACCCAGCACTGCTCGGAGCACGAGCCGATGTTGAAGTACACGCGCTGGATGGCTTCCAGCGCGCCGATGGAATCCTCGCCGCCCTTCAGAATATGATGGACGCCGCTTTCTTTTTCAAGTTTTTTCTCCCAGCATTTTCCGTCGCGGCCCGGCTCGCACCAGCAGGTTTCTTGTCGCGCGCGCCGCTTGCGCAGGAATTGGTCTTGCGCCATCGCCAGACGTCTTCATCGTTGAAGGTCGGCCGCTGCGCAAGGTTGATGAGCGCATTGATGGTGCCGGGATTATTGACTTGATCGTGCGAAATCGCCGAAGTGTCGTTGGTGCCGGGCCGCGCATGGGAAAACACCTGCCACTCGAGGCTATCCATCGGCATGCCGGAAGTCGAGCAGTTCCGACATGCGCGAATATTGATTGCCGACCGCGCCTTTGATGTTTTCCCATTTCGGATTCGCCGGATCGGCCGGCGGATTGAGCGGATCGAACGCGATGTGGCACGAGCCGCAGGACGTGCCGATCAGGAACGGCGGCTCGATCGAGCCGTCGGCCAAGCGTGACACGCGCGAATCGGAATGTTTGCTATCACTGCGAGTGCCGTTGTTGTAACCATCCCAGTTGGCCGAGGCTGCCGTTGACCTTTACCCACTTTTCTTTGTCGAAGCGCGGATTGGGAAACTTGCGCACACCGAGCGCGCCGGTGGAGGTGCCGAATGCAAGATCGCAGGAACTGTGGCGCTGGTCGACTTTTCCTTCTTTGCCATGCACGTCTTTCGCGTCGAGCGGCGCGTCTTTGAAATCGCAGGCCGGATCGCGATAGCCATTTTTACCGACGAACTTGAGCAGCACATCGTCGCCGAGGCACTAGTCAAAGCCGTAAGTTTCGTCCAAGGATTTCGCCGGGCAATTGTCCGAGCCGGGCGTGCAGCAGCCCGGATCGTTGATCAGGCCCCAGGCTTTGAATCGATCATCGCGCTCGTCGGCGCGCAGCACGCGGTACCAATCGATCAGCACGCCGAGGCGCTGCTGGAATGTGTAAGCTGTAAAAACGCGAATTGCCCGCGGTCGCGAAATACCAAATGTGCCGCCCGGCGCGTTCGCTGTCGCTCAAGCCTTCGTCACCGCCAAAGAAGCCCTGCGCGACGTAGGCGCTGGGCGGGCCGCTATTGGCCTGGCGTTTGCGGCGGCGGCGCATCTTGCGCTTGCGCCTGATTCATTTCCGCGACATCCGCAGGTTTCAGCCACGCGCTTACCGCGACCACCGCCAAAATTGCCGCCATCACACCGATCGTTCGTTTCATTCGTTCACCCTCGTAGACGACTCAAGCACGACGCTACTGTAGCGCGTGCGTTGAAAAAATGAATTAACCTAAAGTTGTAGGCCGAAAGAGATAGGCCGGAAGACCGCTCTGGTGGCGGTTCAATCGAATGCAGCTTGACGTATTTTTTGATTACCGATAAACCAAGACCGGTATCGTTGTATGAGTTAGCACTTTATGTGTTTCGCTGCCCATGAGCAAGCCCGCGATGCCGCGCCGCCCGTGGGAAGCCATAAAAATCAAATCGCAACCTTTGCATTTGCCGCGTCAATAATCGCCTCGAAGGGCGAATCGTTGACCGACGTATAAATCTCGTGGCGCAACGCCGGCGGCACTCGCCTTTTGCGGCGAACGCATCGAGAATCGACTTTGCTTGGCTCTCGGTGAGCGTGGTAAAACTTTCCGGCGTCATCGCGTCGATCGGAATGCCGCCTTCGTAGTAGGGCACGCTGTATTCAGGTTGGGCATAAAAACCGGTGACACGAACGCGTCGATCTCACGCGGCAAATTCGATCGCCTTATCGACGACGCGATTCGACAACTCCGAACCATCGCAAGGAATTAGAATATGTTTGAACACAGCTTACCCCTCCTTAATAGCCGAACGATCCGAACGGTAAGTTATGATATTACGACTATGAAAGTTATACAAAGCCAATATTACGCAGTTGTGCCGTACATCACCAAAGACGGCTCCGAAATTCGCGAGCTGATGCATCCGAATGTACAAGGCAATCGCCAGCAAAGCCTAGCGGAAGCGACCGTCATGCCCGGCGCTGGGAACGGCATTGCATCAACATCTAATTACCGAAGAAATTTATTATTTCACGCAAGGCACGTGGCACCATGCGCATTGGCGATAAAACCTTTGCCGTCGCAGCAGGCGACAGCATCGCGATCCCGCCGGGCTCAGCCCATTGCGTAAACAATAGCGGCGCAACGAACCCATGAAAATACTTGTGCGCATGTTCGCCCGCGTATTCCCACGACGATACGATTTTGTTGAAGAAATGAGCATCAAACTTGGCGTCGATCTCGGCGGCACGAAAACTGAAATCATCGCCCTTGATCGAAGCGGACAAGACCCTGGTGCGACGCCGCGTTGCGACGCCCTCGGGCGACTATCGGGCGACGCTGGCGATGATCAAGGATTTGGTCACGCAAGTCGATACGGAACTCGGCGCGCGTTATCCCGATTGGTTTTGGCACGCCAGGATCGCCCTCGCCCATCGATGGCAAGATGCGCAACTGTAACTCCACTTGTTTGAACGGCCAGCCGCTGCAGAACGATCTTCAGGAAATTCTGCAAGCGCCCCGTCGCGATCGCGAACGACGCGAATTGCTTGGCGCTTTCCGAAGCAACCGACGGCGCAGGCGCCGGCGCAAAAATCGGTATTTGCGGTCATTTTGGGCACCGGCGTCGGTGCGGGCATCGTCGTTCGCGGCGAAGTGCTGCAAGGCGCCAACGGTATCGCCGGCGAATGGGGCCACAATCCGTTCCCGTGGCCGCGTGACGACGAACGTGCCTGGTACGCAGTGTTATTGCGGCCGAACGCGGATGCATCGAAACTTTTCTTTCCGGCCCGGGAATGAAGCGCGACCATTTCGACATTTGTGGCGAACAAACTCGAACCGCAGCAAATCGCCGCCCGCGCGCACCGAAGGCGATGGCAATGCGAAGCGACAATGCATCGATATGAGGAGCGCCTTGCGCGCGCGCTCGCTCACGTTATCAACATCCTCGATCCGCATGTGATCGTTCTCGGCGGCGGCCTGTCGAATATTACCCGGCTGTACGACAACGTGCCGCGCCAATGGTGGGGCAATATATATTTTCCGACAGCGTCAACACAAGACTGGTGCGCAACCAACACGGTGATTCAAGCGGCGTTCGCGGCGCGGCGTGGTTGAGCGGGAACACACCGGCTAGTTTATTTCCCAGCGGGAATCAGGCTCGAAATGCCAGATGGTCCGGCAGAGCCAGATACCAGAGCTGTTCTTCAAGCACATGCCTGCCGACCGATGCACGCTGGCATGAGCCACGTCGAGCAGCGAATCTGACTAATTCGCATGCATTCCGAAAACTGTCCCCAATCAACGACAGAACTATGCGCCCAATTTTCAAGCAGTTAGCGACAGTCACGCGAAAACTGTCGGCATATGCAAACAGTTTGACTGTCCAAAACTGGACGTCATTCTAAGTATTCAAGTTCTCACGTCGCAAGCTATTGTTTATCAAAAAAACTCGGGGTGCTGGCACGGTCTATGCTGTAGTAAATCAGTACTGGCATCAACGCCAGCTAATTACTTAACTCTTGGAAGGATTACTGCAATGAAAAAATTAGCGATGGCTCTTTTAGTTTCACTGTTCGCCGCGATTCACCATGCCTGTGTTTGCGGCTGATCCGCCCGCTACTGCCGAAGATTGCAAAAAAGCGTTTGAAGGAGACGATGCCAAGATCAAGGCTTGCGTCGCCGAACTGAAGAAGTAATCCTGTTGTGCCCTCGGCCGGCGCGCACCCAGCCCGTGCTGGCCGAGTTTTCCTTTCCCATCATCTGCTTGAAGATCCGCTCTAGCAAGCGACTCTGCAGCATGCTACATCAACACAACATCGTAAATTTCTTGCGAATATTGGGTTTCGACTTGCAAGCGAAATCGGCTTGCCGATAAAGTCGCCCAGTTGCGCCATGCTCTGCGATTCTTCATCGAGAAAGAGGTCGATCACTTTTTGTGAGGCGAGAATGCGATATTCTTTCGCGTCGAATTGCCGCGCGGAACGCAAAATTTCGCGCAGAATTTCGTAGCACACCGTCTGCGCGGTTTTCACTTCGCCGCGGCCCTGACACATCGGGCACGGCTCGCACAACACGTGAGCCAAACTTTCGCGCGTGCGCTTGCGCGTCATCTCGACTAAACCCAGCGCGGTAAATCCATTCAGCGTGAGCCGCGTTCGATCGCGCGAAATATTTTTCTTCAATTCTGCGAGCACGCTTTCTTTGATGCTCGTCACTTTCCATGTCGATAAAATCGGCAATAATGATGCCGCCCAAATTGCGCAGCCGTAGTTGCCGCGCAATCACCTGCGCGGCCTCGAGATTGGTCTTGAAAATCGTGTCGTCGAAACTGCGCCCGCCGACAAAACCGCCGGTATTCACGTCAACTGTCGTCAGCGCTTCGGTTTGATCGATAATCAAATAACCGCCGGATTTCAGATCGACGCGGCGCGCCAAGCGCGCGCTCGATTTCATCTTCAACGCCAAATAAATCGAACAGCGGCCGCTCGCCGGTATAAGGCTCCAATACCGGCACAGCACTGTGCGTGTAGCTTTCGGCAAACTCGCGCATCGATTGAAACGTCTCGCGCGAATCGACCAAAATACGTTCGGTTTTTTCGTTAACGAAATCGCGCACTACGCGTAGCGCCAAACTCAAATCTTGGTGAATCAACGTACTCGGCGGCGCCGTTTTCGCGCTTTCCTTGATGCGCGTCCACAAGCGCGTGAGATATTCAATGTCGTCTTTGAGTTCTTTATCGCTGGCAAACTCGGCAACCGTGCGAATGATAAACCCGCCTTCTTCGTTATCCGGCAGGAGTTGCTGCAATTTTTCTTTCAGCAACGCGCGCTCGCCTTCATCTTCGATGCGCTGCGAAATGCCGATGTGCGCTTCTTGCGGCAAATAAACGAGCAATCGGCCGGCCATGCTGATTTGCGTCGATAGGCGCGCGCCTTTGCTGCCGATCGGATCTTTGATGACCTGCACCAGAACCGTTTGACCGTCGCTCAAAATTCGTTCGATCGGCGTGCCGTTATCGCCTTTTTCGCGCGCACTCCAAATGTCGGCGATGTGCAAAAATGCCGCGCGCTCAAGACCGATATCGATGAAGGCCGATTGCATTCCCGGCAATACGCGCGCGACAGTGCCCAGATAAATGTTGCCGACCAAGCCACGCGCCGAACGCCGCTCGACGTGCAACTCCTGCACGACGCCTTGCTCGGTGATTGCGACGCGGGTTTCTTGCGGCGTAACGTTGACGAGAATTTGTTCGTTCATTCGCTACAGTAACCGAAAAACCGACTTGCTTGAGCAGCTGCGCCGTTTCATAAAGCGGCAAGCCCATAATGCCCGAGTAGCTTCCTTCGATTTTCGGCGATGAACGTCGCCGCTTTTCCTTGCACACCGTAAGCGCCTGCCTTATCCATCGGCTCGCCGGTATCGACATAATCTTGAATCAGCGGATCGCTCAATTCAGCAAAGCGTACTCGCGAAGATGATAGTTTGCTGGTCACATTATCGTTTATGCGCTACAGCGACGGCGCTGAAAACTTCATGCTCACGGCCCTGATAATTTGCGCAAGATTATCGCCGCATCTTCGGTATTCGCGGGCTTACCGATAATTTCGCCATCCAGCGTTACCGTCGTGTCGGCACCCAATACCGGCAGTCGCGGCAAGCGGCGCTCAAGTGCACGCGTCCAACCGGTCATCGCCTTATTGGCGGCGATGCGCGTAACGTAATCGCCGGGCGATTCGCCGGGACGTGGCGTTTCATCGACATCGGCGCGTACGGTCGGAAAACTTCGCATGATCAACACTTCAAAATTAATGCCGATTTGCTTCAGCAATTCACGCCGCCGCGGGCTGCGCGACGCCAAATAAATTCGATTTTCCAGAGCGTTCATGTGTTCATTTCTAAGTCACTACACTCGATGATACGGATGGCCTTGCAAAATCGACCATCCACGATAAAGCTGTTCCGCCAACATCACCCGCACCAAACCATGGGGCAGGGTCATTTTCGATAGCGCAACGCGATGGGCGGCCTGTTGCTTAATGCTGTCGTCAAGCCCATCGGCGCTGCCGATCACAAAAGCCGGGTTCATCGCGTTCGCCATCGCATCCTGCAACAACGTTGTGATGCGTTTCGTATCCCACAATTCGCCGCGCTCGTCCAACACGATCACCGGCCGATACTTTCTTAACTGCGCCTCGATGCGTTTTGCTTCAGTCGCCAAGATGCCTTCGGCCGCTTCGCCTTTGCTGCGCTTTTCCGGTTTAACCTCGACCAATTCAATTTGCGCTTCCGGCGGCATGCGCTTCGCGTATTCGCGATATCCTTCATTCACCCAACTCGGCATCCGATTGCCGACTGCGACAATCGCGATTTTCATTGCTATTTTGCTGCAGCGTCGGCCTTTTTCTTACGTGGCTTCGGCGCTTTCTTGGCGGACGCCCATAATTCTTCGAGATTGTAATACGCTCTGACGGTCGGCTGCATCACGTGCACCACAATATCGCCGAAGTCGACCAGCACCCATTCGCCGGTTTGTTCGCCTTCGACACCGTAGACATGGGCGCCCAGCTCTTTCAACCGATCTTGAACATTGCGCGCAAGCGCCTTGGTCTGGCGGTTCGAATCGCCGCTGGCGATCACGACATAGTCGAACAATGATGTGATGTTTCTAACGTCCAGCGCGAGGATATCTTTCGCTTTCTTTTCCTCGAGGGCTTCGACAACGGCGTTTCGCAAAGTGGCTATTCTAATCAATGGGTGAATGTTTCCTTCTTAGGTATAAAGTTTGTGGGTACGAATATAATCGAGCACGCAGTCCGGAAGCAAATAGCGCGGCGATTGCCCCGCCGCGATTGTTGCACGAATCGCCGTGCTGGAAATCGCCAGCGGCGTGAGTCCGAGCAGAAAAATATGGCCGGCCGGCTTTTGTCTTGCGGCTGCTAGGATCATCGCTTTGATGCGCTTGATACCACTCGCGAACTTCCGGTGGTAAGATTATGCGGCGAAAAAGGTTCGGTGCTCGGCCGCATGGCGACGAGCAGATGCGCAACGTCGGTCAGTTCCTGCCAACGCTTCCAGGTGTGCATCAACAAAAATTGATCGGCGCCGATGAATAGAACGAGCGGTATTTCAGTTCCTAATTCCGCGCGCAACGAGTGCAGCGTATCGATGGTGTAAGTCGGCTCGGTTTTGCCGAGTTCGCGCGAGTCGACGCGAAAGCTTGGATTATTTTCTGTTGGCGACATCGAGCATCGCACATCGATGCACATCGGAAACTTTCGCCGGCCCACGATGGGGCGGTCGCCCGGCGGGAACAAACCGCACTTCGGATAAATTCAGAAAATCCTGCGCCTCTTGCGCCAAACGCAAATGACCAAAATGAATAGGATCGAAACTGCCGCCGAGGATGCCGATGGCGGGGACGTGGGCTCAGCGAGCTATCCTCTCACTTCGCCGTTGCCGAGCACGATATATTTTTGGCTGGTCAAACCTTCCAGCCCAACCGGTCCGCGAGCGTGAAACTTGTCCGTCGAAATGCCGATCTCCGCGCCGAGGCCGTATTCAAATCCATCGGCGAAGCGCGTCGAGGCGTTCACCATTACGGAACTGGAATCCACTTCGCGCAAAAATTTCATCGCGTTGGTGTGATTCTCGGTGATGATCGCATCGGTGTGCAGCGAGCCATATTGGTTGATGTGCTCAATCGCCGCATCGACATCGGACACGATGCGAATCGACAAAATCGGCGCCAGATATTCCGTGCGCCAATCTTCTTCGGTTGCATCTTTCACTTGGGTGATGCCCTGCGAGGCAAGCAGGGCGCGGGTCTTCGGGCATACCCTTAGCTCGACGGATTTATCCAAATAGATTTTCGCGAGCGGCGGTAACACGCGCGCCGCGATACTTTCCGCGACCAATAAAGTCTCCATCGTGTTGCAAGTGCCGTAACGCTGCGTCTTGGCGTTGTCGCAAACTTTGATCGCTTTATCGATGTCGGCGGTGCTGTCGATGAACGTATGACAAATGCCATCGAGATGTTTGATCACCGGCACGCGCGCTTCTTTCGACACGCGCTCGATCAAACCTTTGCCGCCGCGCGGCACGATCACATCGACATAATCTTTCATCGCCACCAATTCGCCGACAACGGCGCGATCGGTGGTTTCGATCACCTGCACTGCCGATTCCGGCAACCCCGCCGCGCGCAAACCTTCGTGCACACAAGCCGCGATCGCGAGATTGCAATTCAGCGCCTCCGAGCCACCGCGCAAAATACTCGCGTTACCGGATTTCAAACACAGCCCCGCCGCATCCGCCGTCACGTTCGGCCGCGCTTCGTAAATAATGCCCACCACACCGAGCGGCACGCGCATCTTGCCGACTTGAATGCCGGTCGGGCGATAACTCATGCCGGTGATTTCGCCGATCGGATCGGGCAAGGAAGCAATCTGCTCCAAACCCTGCGCCATCGACTCGACCCCTGAGGCAGACAGGGCAAGGCGATCCAGCATGGCAGGCTCAAGGCCCTTATTCCGCGCGGCTTCCAGGTCAGCCTAATTTGCAGCCAAGAGTTTATCGGCATCACGACGAATCGCCGCCGCCATCGCCAACAACGCGCCATTCTTCATCGCCGTACTCGCCTTCGCCATCAAGCGCGAAGCCGCGCGAGCTTCCTGCCCGACGCTTTGCATGTAAGTTTTGATATCGAGAACCGGCGAGTTCATAGCGTGACTCTGACGTGCTTCGTAAAGCGCTATTCTAATCCACAGCGGCAAGTTACGGAAATCAAACCGGTTTTCGGAAAAACATCATCGTTGGGTGATCAAGCAACCTGGATTCACCAATCAACATGTCATCCAGAGCAAACGCGAAGCGCTGCTTTTCATCAAAGGTGGATCCAGCGCTACGCTGGTGGCAGCATTTGTCGCTGTGCCACGCCTTGATCCACAACTATTCTTTACTTCCAATGCGGCGGCAAACACTTCTGAAAATACAGTAGCGACTCGAAACGTTTTCGCCAAGCGGCAATTTTCGGCGGTAACGCTGCGTGATGCCCAAGTTCGCATCCTTCTTCGCTTCGATGCGAAACATAGACAGCTAAAAACGGATACAACGTGAAATCCGCAATCGACAGCGGCCCGGCAAGCCAATCGCCGCGAATTTCTTTTTCCAGAAAATTGATTTCGTCGAGCAAACCTAATTTGTGTTTCGAAATAATCGCCGCGTTGCGCTCGGCTTCCGGCGTGCGGAAATATTGAATCGCCAGTTTGTGCGTTTGCGGCCACAAATAGGTATCGACTTCATGGGCCAAACGCCGCGCCAATGCTCGCTGTTGGACGTCTTTTGGCAACAGCGCATGGGCCGCGTCCGTGGCCGGATAACGATCTTCCAGATATTCCGGAATCACCGCTGATTCGTATAACGCGAAATCACCGTCAGCAATCACCGGCACTTGGCCGCGCGGATTGAGCGCAAGGAAGTCGGGCTTTTGCGTGTCTTTCGCGTCGAAGGATAGCAGCTTGAATTCGTAGGGAAGCGCTTTGTGTTCAAGTGACAGCCACACGCGCCAGGCGAAGGGCGAGCCGGAACCGTAGTAGAAAGTGAGTGCCATTTTTTCCTCGAAATTATTAAAGATACTGACGCATACTCTTACATCGTCTTTCCCGACAAGGTGGGAATCCAGTGTCTTTGCGAAAACTATACTGGTTCCCCGTCTTCGCGGGGACGACGAACTCTTTAGTCTTGAACTTTATGGTAACACTAAGGTGCGAAAAATAACGCGGAGGTCGACCAGTCGGCCTCCGCGTCTCAATGGCATCTAGGGAGCGATGCCGGCACAGTGGAGGAGGAACTGTGCTACTGATTGAATTTAAGCAATTCGCAATGCGCGAGTGACGGCGAGATTCGGCAATGTGATGGCGAATTGTGGCGCGATGGTGACGTTCGATTTTGGCTATGGCTTCAGCTTGACCGACGTTGTGGTCCGAGGCCAGCCCCTCGTTCCCGTGAAAACGGGAATGAGGGGCTGGCCTCGGGCTACAGTTTGAAAGCCTGCTACTTTTATATTTTTTCCGGTTGAGAAAATACCCGCTGTTACAATTCGCGATAACGATTCTTATCGTTCTCATCTGGAGAAAAGTGCCAAATCTCACACCGCAACTCGCCGAACTCGCCGCGCAAAAATTACTGCGCAAGCGCCGTATCGTGGCGAGTTCGCAAGGAACCCAGTTAGTCGTCGACGGCAAATCCTATCTGTCGTTTTGCAGCAACGATTATCTCGGCCTGGCGAATCATCCGGCGATTACGGAGGCGCTGATTCGTGGCGCAAGAGAGTTTGGCGTCGGCGCTGCGGCTTCGCACTTGATCAGCGGCCACATGGCGCCGCACGAAGCACTGGAAATTGCGCTGGCGAATTTCGTCGGCCTGCCGCGCGCTTTGTATTTTTCCAGTCGGCTACACGGCCAACACCGGCGTGATTCCGGCGCTGGTTGATCGCGGTGACGAAATTTTTTCCGATGCGTTGAATCATGCTTGCATCATCGATGGCGCACGTTTGTCGCGTGCGGCGCTGCAAATTTATCCGCATGCCGATATGGCTGAGCTGCGCGCATGGTTTGGAAGCTTCACAGCGCCAAGCGCAAGCTCGTCGTCAGCGACGCGGTGTTTAGCATGGACGGCGATATCGCGCCGCTGCGCGAATTGGTTCGCTATGTGAGCGCCACGATGCCTGGCTGCTGCTCGACGATGCTCATGGTTTCGGCGTGTTGGGCGCAAACGGGCGCGGCGCGTTGGAGCATTTTGATGTTCGTTCGGCCAACGTTATCTACATGGGTACGTTGGGCAAAGCCGCCGGCGTATCCGGCGCATTCGTCGCGGGCCAAGCCGGATGTCATTGACTGGCTGGTACAGCGCGCGCGGACCTATGTTTTCAGCACCGGATCGCCACCGGCGTTGGCTGTCGCGTTGTTGGAAAGCTTGGGAATCATCGAACGCGATGACTGTGGCGGCGCGAGCATCTGCAAGCCCTCGCGGCGCGCTTACGCGCGGGTTTAAGTGGATTGCCGTGGACGTTATTGCCATCACAAACAGCGATTCAGCCGCTCATCATCGGCGACAAACGAAGCGGCGTTAAATGTGATGGCACGTTTGCAGGAAATCGGCATCTGGGCGCCGGCAATTCGTCCGCCTACTGTTCCTGCGGGAACGGCGCGATTGCGGATTTCGCTGTCGGCGGCGCATACGGTTGAGGATATCGATCGGCTGTCGAGCGGCTTGGTTGACATCGCGCGATAGGAGCATCGACTGGGCGGCCCGTCGCGCCTGGCTTGTGGCATGGCATGCCCGGATAGCAAGTAAGGACGCGGCTTCCAGGCCACCGATCTCAAAACACCACCTTGCGGCCAGAGGCCAGCCCCTCATTCCCGCGAAGGCGGGAATCCATTAGGCTGCGGCCAAGAACGACTCAGTATGGATTCCCGCCTTCGCGGGAATGACAATTAGAGACGCGCATCTACAATCTCCAAAAAAAAGGGCGGCCAAAGCCGCCCTTCTCTTAAAAACAATTCCAAAAAACTTACTGCTTCACCACCTGAGCCGGCACTAAGCTCGAATCATTCACCACGAGTTTCGTCTCAAAACGCAGATCGGCCGTATCGACAATTTCTGCGCGCAATTCGCCTTTTTCCTTCGGAACGAAGTAGAAACGGAAATTGGGATTTTCGCTAATGGTGAAATCAATATCGGCGGACATGACGAGCTTGTTCGAATAATAAACGTTCACTTGCTTGATGAAATGGGAATCCGGCTCGTTCATCGCCAACCCAGAAAAATTCGGATGATTGATCATCAACTGCGCGAGCACCGGCTTATCTTTCTCGACGAAATCATCGACTTTGATTTTCATCTTCCCCATGTTTTTTAGTTGCGCTTCGGTCTTCATGACCGCTGCCGAACAACCGCCTGCGGCGATGATGGTGCTGGTATGCATCCACAGCGAACCATCGTTCATTTCGGCGATCGCACGCATCGGCGAATAGGTTTCCACGCGCACACGGGTTTCAATATCGGCGCGACCACTTTCCGGCGTCATCGAGAATTTCACGCCAACGGGCGAGGGATTATTGTCGATCATTAACCAGACATTTTTGATGTAGCGTTCCGGCGTTTGTTCGACCTTGGTGCGAATCATCACCGGCACAACCGCCGCATCTTGCGCTTGTTTCGGAACCCAAAGTTGCAAAACGTCCGTCGCGTTGGCGTGAATTTCGCGATCTTGGAACATCATCTTGCGGACTTTGAGCCAATTTTCGTTTTCATCGGGGTCGGCCGCCGCAGTCGCAACGAATGATGAACCCAATAGGCTCATACCCAGAACTGCAAAAACCAGGTGTTTAATGCTTTTAATCACGGATCATCTCCTTCAGTAATTTTTCTTAACTATCAATGCTATGCTCAAATGTCGACGCTTGCAAGTTTTACGACTTGCCCGCGGTCGGGGTAATTTTCACGAAACTTTCTACTTTTACATCTTTTGTATCGACTACTTCTGCACGCAATTCGCCTTCGCCGTTCGGTGTGAAATAGAATCGGAAGTTCGGATTTTCGCTGATTGAAAAATCCACATCGGCGGTCATGATTTGCTTGCCGGCATAGCTAATGTTGATGGTGCGAACGTAGTAGGCGGGCTGGAATAAATGCGTAACCTGATCCTTAACTAACGGGGACGCGTTCGGGTGATTGATCAATAATTGCGCAAGTGTCGGCTGATCCTTTTCCACATTCGGGATCGACTTTGAACTTCAGCTTCGGCTGGAAATTCGCGTAATCCGGCAGCGTGCCATTTGCCGCCGAACAACCGCCGGCCGCTTTGATGTAGTGGGTCGCCATGAACAAGTTTGCCGTCGTTCATTTCCGCGACGGCGCGCATATGGGAATAAGCCTCAATACGCACGCGTGTATCGATATCGGCACGGCCGCTTTCCGGCGTGAAGGTGAAAATAGCGGCGACCGGCGACGGATTGGCGTCGATGAACAGATAAAGCTTTTGGATGAAGCGATCTTTGCTTTGATTCAGGCCAGTCTTAATTTGAACGGGAACCGTTGCGGCGTCTTCGGCGCGCTTCGGTGCTTTGAGCGCACGACTTTGCCGTCAACATCGTCGGTAATCGTGCGGTTTTCGAAATAACTCTGCGCGAACTTTTTTCCAAACTTCCGACTGATCGCCATCGGGGATCGGATCGGCGGCAAACGCTACGACACCGACACCTAGCAACCCAACGCGTAGGCCACGAATAACGCTTTGATTAATTATAGATATTAGATTCATGATAAGCGCTTTTGTCCAAGTCGATTTGTGAGTATAGCCTACTCTTCCCACTCAATCTCAGCATAGGTTGCCGTCACGGTGCGGCGATGGAATTGCTCGAATTGCTGCCATTTATCTTTCTCGTCCCACGCCACGCCTTCTATGGCTTCTTGAATAGTCTGTTTATCCTTCAAAGCCTTACGCACGCCGTCCGAGACCTTGGTAAGATATCGCTGCTTGCGGCTCAATCGCGCTGGGCCAAGGCGCGGTGACCGGCCCGTGGCCGGGGATAACCATCTTCGCCGGAATTTTCTTCAAATCGTCGATCACTTTCAGCCAGCCGGGAATGCTGCCGTCCATCGCCGGCACATGATCGATAAACAACAAATCACTCAGCCATAGGGTTTGTGTGTTTTCATCGAATACGCTGATGTCGTTATCCGTGTGGCCAACCGGCCAGGCTTGGATTTTCAGCTTGCGGCCGCCGAGATCAAGATCTAAGGTTTCGCCGGCTTTGACGGTTTTATTCGGCGGCGTTAGCTCGCTGCCGTCGGCAACCTCGCCCAAATCGCGCTTGAGGGAATTGCTGTAGTTATTGCTGCGCGCCGCGGCCGCTTTTGTCAGCCTGCTCGTGGCCAATAAAAATCAACGTTATCCGCTTTAAATGCGGCGATTGCCGAACATGTGATCGGGATGAACGTGGCTGTTGATAACGTAGCAAATCGGCTTATCGGTGGTTTTTTTGATCGCTTCGCGCAACAGCAAACCGACTTTCATGCTGCCGCCGGCATCCAAGCGTGGCCACGCATTTTTCGCCGACGATGAAACCGATGTTCGCCTGATCGCCCATGTTCGCCGGCGTACGCTCGGCGACCATCTGGCCTTGGTGCACAAAAATGCCCGGCGCGATTTCTTTCAGATTGAAAGTCTATGGTTATCAAAACAGATCGCCAAAAACGGTAATCGCGGCGAGAATTTTTTCACCGCAACTATCAAATTTGCATCTAAATTTGTGACATGTGTTATCCAGTAACGCTCAATAGCCGTACTTGGTATACCGTAAACCCAGTGCCTGAAACATTATTGTTTGTCAGGCCACGCGTTGATGAAGCCATCTCGGTTCGGCATTTTCACTTGCGGCAAAGATTTCGCATCGAGAACAAAGTCCTCCGCGATGATCCCGTTCCTCGCCAAAATGAACGCACATAGGGCATACAGTTCATCATTCGTTAATACTTTGGACTTCGCGTAAGGCATGGCGCGTCGAATATAGTCGAACAGCGTCGTCGCATGGGGCCAAAAACTGCCTACGGTGCGCTGTGGATTCTTGGATTTTAGCGTGCCTATTCCGCCAACAAGCGCATCCACCGGTTTGCCCGCGCGCATCTTCGCCATGGCAGGCCAGGCATTTGTCGCCGTAAACGACCAGCCCTTGCGACGCCGACCCACTTCCCGGCGGCAACCCTTCTCCGCTCGGCGGGAATGCTGATGTCCCATGTCGAAATGTCTTTTTCGTCGATGGCTTTGCCGAGGTCGTGGACCGGCTTGCGTTTCAATACTTGCCAGGCAAAACGCGAGCAACTACCAGCAGGGTGCGATTAAACGAACGCATTTTTCACCTCACCGGTTGGTTCAATTTGCCAGGTTTGAATGGCGTTGAAATGGTAGATGTTGCCTGGGGAATATTGCGCCGCCCATTTTTCACGCGGTTCCTGCACGCGGCCTTTTTCGTCCGTTGCGCGGCTCTGCAACGCGACGGGGGCGCCATCCCATTTCCAAGGCAAGCGAAAACGTACTAGGCTTTTATCGAGCACCGGTTCTTGTATTGCGGCATCGGCCCAACTCTTGCCGCCATCGGCCGAAATTTCTACTTTCTTGATTTTCCCAGCGCCCGACCAGGCGATGCCGGAGATTTCGTAAAACCCCGGCGCGCCCATGGTCATCGTCGGCGAAGGCCTAGTGATGACCGATTTGACGCCCATGACGAACGTGAACTGCAGCGCTTTCCCATCGGACAACAGATCCGTGTACTTCGATGTTTCATCTTTGGTATGAGTTGGGCCTTCGGTGACCTTAATGCGGCGCAGCCATTTCACGCTCATGTTGCCCTCGTACCCCGGTAATACTAAGCGCATCGGGAATCCTTGTTCCGGCCGAATCGGCTCACCGTTTTGATACAGCGCAATCAGCACATCGTCCAAGCGCTTTTTGCAGCGGAATGCTGCGACTCATGCTGGCCGAATCGGCACCTTCTGCCAAAATCCATTTTCCTTTTGGGTCAACACCCGCTTCGTCGAGCAGAGTCGAAAGCATTACGCCGGTCCATTCGCTGCATGACACCAGGCCATTCAACATGCCGACCGGCAATTGCTGGGCTTCGGCGAAGGTCTGAAATAAACTATTGCCGGAACATTCGATGAACATCGTTCGATTCACCATCGGATAGCGAAGTAAAGAATTGAGGTCAAATGCCAGCGGGCGTTTCACTAGGCCATGGATAACCAATTGATGTTTGCCGGGGTCGATGTCCGGCACGCCGCTGTGGCTGCGTTCGAAATGCAGACTCGCCGGCGTGATGGTGCCGTGTAGCGCCTGCAACGGAGTGAACGCCGCGCCTGCGCCAGGGGCTAATTGGCCGTAGGGCTGGCCGATGCCGCGTTTTAATGTCGGCAAAACAAATTTTGACGGCTCTCCGTACGGACGAAACGATTCGCCCGGCACTTTTGAATAATTGGGCACATCAAGGGGCGCTGCCCGGCTCGCGGCAGCCAATGATCCTGCAGCGGCAAAACTTAGGCTTCGCGATAAAAATAACCGGCGATCTAATAACCCGCCGGCAGCGACACGCCGCTCGTAAGTAAGTGCATTCTTCGTTCGTGACATCAGTTCTCCTCCTTAAGCGTTCGATCGCGAACGCGATCCGATCTAATTATGCAGGATCAGCTAGGTGGCATCACCGCGACATCGCGCAGATGGCCGGTCTTTACCCAAACCTCGCAACCATTCGGTCCGACAATGGCATTCAACGTTGCACCCGGCGGTAAACGCAACCACGATTGCCGATGGAACTGCTCACCATTCTGCGTAAATCCCCCGTTTAGCACGAGGAGCTCTGCGCCGCCAGCATCCAGCAAGCCAATCTTACTATTCGGTTTCCATCTTTCGATGCGCACATCTTCTTTTGCATCGCGAAACAACGCCATCGATTCAACATTTATACGGTTACGCGTCGCCGCGAACGACAAGTTGGCGGTATTGAGTCGTAACGCGAATCGATCCGCGAGATCGAACTGCCAAAGCTTTACGAGAATAACACAACCGGGTTTTGAGTGAGGCGTGTGGCGGGTAGTCGGTGGATTTCGAACATACGACCCGACCGGAAAATCGCCGTGCTCGTCGGAAAACACGCCTTCAAGAACCAAGAATTCCTCACCGCCGCCGTGAGTATGGGGCGCAAATTGACTCTCGGGCGCGTACCGCACAATCGACGTTGCGCGAGCGACCTCGTCACCGATGCGATCTAACATGCGCCGCTCAACACCGACGATCGGCGAAGGCACCCAGGCGAGACCCGCCGCGTGAACGGCGACGCGCTTAGAGAAATCGGCGTTGAGGCGCACGTTTATTCGATTTAAGCTTGCGCGACACTTGGACGCGCCGCAACGCGCGCGCGCCAAGCTTTTAGATTTTGGGCCGCCGCGGGCACCTCGATCTTCGCGAAATCGGCGAACGCAAGACCGGCGAACGCCGTAATGTCCGCCATCGAAAATTGTTCGCCTGCCAGATAAGGCTGCCGTGCCAACACCCCGTCGAAATAGCGCATGCCATCAATTGCACGTTCGCGACTCTTATTGCCCCATTCCTTGTTCTGATATGTTTCGATGTGCGGCCCAAGGCCGGGTGTCGCGTGATGGAAATAAGCCGCGACAGCATCCAGCAGACCGCTTTCGGCGCGACGTTGCATCATGTGGATCATCGCGCGCTCTTTTGCGCTCTTACCGGTTAGCGAAGGCTCACCGCGCAGATGATCGAGATACTCGGTAATTGCTGTGCACTCCGCGATGCAAGTCCCATCAACGAGCTCGAGTACCGGAACGGCACCGGCCGGATTCTTCGCCAAGAACGGCGGCAATTTGTGCGCACCGCCCGGCACATCGACGCTGACAAATTCTACCTCTGTAGTTAAACCCTTTTCCTCAAGCGCGATACGAACACGCGCGGGATTCGGAAAACCTTTGAAATCATAAATTTTCATGTGGTAATTGCCTCAAAATTAAATAGATCAAACGAGTTCATCAATGTATTCACCGAACTCATTCCGGGAATAGATGAGAGCCGTGCGTAATCGCTGCGCCGGCGCGCAATGCAGTAGCGACAAATACTGTCTCCGCGAGTTCGGTTGACGTTGCGCCGGCAGCAACGGCCGCCTTCCGGTGAACCTCGATGCAGTAGCCACACTGCGTAGTAAGCGCTACGGCGATCGCCATCAATTCCTTATACTTTTTCGGAATGGCGCCTTCGGCCAACGCAGCTTTATCAAGCGCCATGAAACCAGCCATGGCGTCCGGCGCTTGTTTCCCGAAACCTGCGATCCGCTTCAAATTGCTCATATCAAACATTGGCGTTCCTTAATAATTTAACTAATTGTATATCAACTAGTTGGTAGTTAACTTGCGTAAAAAAAGCTAAGCCTTGATCGCTGCCAGCGCGGCGGTAACCGCATCGTCGAAAACTGCGGACTGCGCGTGTGCGCGGGCGGTAGTCATGGCGCCTTGCAACGCTGCGAGCAACATACGCGCCAGCTTCGCGGCAGAAATATCGCGCCGCACTTCGCCATCGCGGCGCCCGTCGGACAATACGCCTTCAAGCCACGCAGCGTTTTCTTCAAAAAATTGCGTTACCACGGCCTGAACGGCGATCGGCAAATTGCCGAATTCCGCAGCCAGCACCCCGCACAGACAACCATTGCCATCTTTCAAGCTCTGACGATACAGCTCAGCATAGGCGGCGAGACGATGCTTCGCCGAAGCTTCGCGTGTCGAAATTGCCTCAAGTTCGCCACGAAAAAAATCTCGGTAGGCCTCGACCATTCCAACGCCGAGATCTTCTTTGTTTGGGAAATGATAATGAATGCTTGCCTTACGAATGCCGACAACATCGCTAAGATGGGCGTAACTAAACCCCGCGTAGCCACTACGGCGTACCAGTTGTGTCGCTTCGTTAATTAAGGCTTCTCGCATTTCCATAGCTGATAGTCTACCAACTAGTTGGTAATATGTCAAGGCTCGTTTTGGGCCACGACATATTGCACCGATTGGACTTCAAATAATTGGTGTCGATGCGCGATGCCTCGCGGCGAGGCCGCAGCGAGCGTCGGCATTCACAAACCGTTGATCGCCAGCGTTCCAAATGCCATGTGTGAAAAGAAGCGCTAAAACCATGATCATCATGCAGGTACATGATGAACTAGTGTTCGAAGCACCGAACTCGGGCGTCGAATGAATTAAATCTGCGGCTCCCAATCTCACGACCGGCGTCGTAACGTTGACTGTGGCGTTGCTGTTAAAAATTTGCGCCGGTCCAAATTGGGAAACCGCGCACTAAGGTTGCCGCAGTTACGATCTTCCGTCAGAGTTTGGCGACCTCGCTCGGTTGATCGAGGTTGATGAGCAATCTGCCAGCAAACCCAAGTAATATCTGCGGTATTCATCATTTTTTCTGGCGCGAAACCATGAAGCACGCGCGAACGGGCCGCGTTAGTCAGTCCGTCAAGGATGACAGGTACGACATGGATGCCGTTGGGTTGAAACTCGCGCGCCAACATGTCGTGGACAACGACGCGCGGGGCACCCTTGGCCTTGATTATTCCCTCGATGGTCGCGGCGACGTCAGTGTCCTGCGACAAGTCGATTTTGGAAGACTCATGCAATCCATTTTAGGCAGAAGAACGGCCTAGTCCCACCACATGATAATCGCCATCGGTTAAGCGTTTCCAAGGGCTTGTGCCAAGCCTGGTCCAGCGCCAGCGACAACAGCGAGTGACTTCGACGTTATTGTTTAATCTTTTCCAAACACAGTCAGCGCAATTCCAGCCAACACGACAACGCTGCCGATGAGCAGCCTGAAGTTAAGTGCTTCACCGATCAACAATGCACCGCCGGCCGCTGCAACCATGGGCACTGCGAGTTGACTGGTTCCGGCCATGGCCACGGAGAGGCGCGGCAAGACTCGGTACCAAATGGCATAGCCCAGCGCTGAAGTGATTGCACCAGAAGCGACGGCCAAGGCAATACCTTCGACGCTGCGCTCAGAGGCATTCAAAAACTCCAGCGGAATAAACCCAAGCAGTGCCGCACCGACAAAGTTTCGGGCGGTCTTTTGCAAAGGTGAAACAGCACCGCGGCCATCCAATGTGTAAAAGCCCCAGGCAATTCCGGCAACGGCCATGAGAGCCGTGGCTTTAAGTGGCGGCGCGGTTGCATTGGGCAACAGGAGCCAAACCAATCCGGCAAAAGCCAACGCCACGCCAGCATATTCCAACCACGACATATGTGCACCCCTCATCTGCGCAACTATGAGCATAGTGAGTTGCACTGTCGCAAATAGAACGAGTGCACCGGTGGCGGTATTCATTTCAAGATAGGCAATGGTGAAGGCGATGGCGTAGATAAACAACGTGGCGACACCCATCGTGTCCTTGCGGGTTGGCAGTACTGATCGCAAATTCTTTCTGCACAGAAGCCCAAGCATGAAAGCACCCGACAGCAACCGGATACAGGTGAAGTCAGCCGCACCGATCAATGATTGCGTCAAAGCCAGGCGCGTCAAAACGGAATTGCCGGCGAAGGCCAGAATGGCAAGCGCCGTAATAAACAACGTGCCGAGTATTGGCCGGGTCACAGTTCTATCGCAGTCCGTTTATCAGATTCATAGCAACGAGAGCCGTGACCCGAAATAACTTGTTAGCTGCACGGTGCGATGGGAGTTACTGAGAGATGATCGTGCTTGATCCGAACGCGGGTTGGTGATGCCCCTGTCTTGATTACAGCAGAACCGCCCTTTGGCGATCTGAGCCAGGAATTGCGGCTGAAAGATTCTCCACTTTCCGTGACGCTGCCTTCCAGCACCAGAACGTCAGCGCCGTTGGGTGCTGCAAGCTTGATCTGGGCGTTGGCTGCCCAGCGTTCCATGCTTACGTCTTCACGACCATCGTTGAATAGTGGCAAAACTTGAACGCCCGTTCGCTTTGCATCATCAACAAATTTCATCTTGTTGGTGTCGATGCCTACGTGTGTGCGGTCAGCCATAGCAAACTGCCGGAGCTTGACGGAAATCACGCAGCCGGGTTTTGCACCCCGGCGTGTGTGAAGACTCCGGTGGGCTGCAGATATAGCTCCCCGCGGGAAAGTCACCCGGTTCATCTTGAAACACGCCTTCCAGAACCGCAAACTCTTCAGCGCCTGTGTGAACATGTGACGCGAACTTGCTTTCTGGCGCATAGCGGACGATGGTTGTTGCACGCGCCACTTCGCCGCCCAAACGGTCAAGCATGCGCCTATCCACACCCCGCATGGGTAACTTTACCCGGTCGAACTTTTCCGCATGAACGGCGACGCTTTCATTGAAATTGGCATTAAGTTCCATCTACGCGTTCCTTGCGTTTATCCAGCAATGCTAGGGCATATTGCCACTTCAGCACGCCAAGCATTCAAGTTCTTGCAGTCTGAAGGGATGTCGACTTTTGCGAAGTCCGCAAATCCAAATCCACAAATTTTCTGATTGACAGACTATCGCGATGAAACATCCATCGTATCTTAGCTAACATGGCCAGAGTAATCACTCCTCTATTCGCCCCGCTCAAAATCTAAGCAGAGTAGTCGATTGATGTGGCCTGCATCTCAATAAAAAAAGTGACTTCCTTTGGCTTCACTCCCGACGAAAATCAACAAACTGAAAGTGGCGAATCGGAAAATTAAACGCCCTTTTCCACCAGCCATCAGTCTATTGCTAAGCTGGCGAAGCGTCCATCGTGCAATTTGTGACGCGTCGCTACATTTGCGCCAAAGTATCGCATGCGGGTTTCGATAGAACTCTTAAAAATACCCATCTATTCAGCATCCATTGCGATGATTCGATCCGCAACTTGAATGAGATCGGGTTCCACTATGTCCGGTCGCTCGAACAGAGGATTCAACACCATGCCTGCGCGTGAAATGAATGCAGCTTGGCAGCCGGCGCGCATTGCTCCGGCAACATCCCAAGAGTGCGCGGCAATCAATCTGGTTGCTCCGGGGTCAACACCCATGGTCTTCGCGGCGTAGTGATATACCTTGGCTGCGGGTTTCAGACTTTTTACTTCGTCGACGGATATGATTTTCTCGAGAAACGATGCCAGGCCGGCGTTTTGCAATTGTGCCTGAGCAACAGCGGGCGGCGAGTTGGTCAACGATGCCATACGGTAACCAGCTGCATGCAGCTTCCGAAAAGCGGGCAGCACGTCGGGATGCGGCGGGAGCGTTCGCATCCCACCGACAATCGCCGAACGATCGGTGTCGCTTATTGCAATGCCATAGCGCTCTGCCATCATATCCAGCGCCGAGCGCGCGACTGTCCCGAAGTCACGATAACTGTCGGTAATCACTGTCAGCATTGCGCTCTGCAATACCTGACCAAACCACTGGTACAAGATATTCTCGTCACCAAAAATGCGCTTGAAATGCGGCGCTAGCGCACGCAAATCCAGCAACGACTCGTTAACGTCAAGTAGCAATACGCTTTTCATTGGTTCGTCTCACTTCGTGAGGGTTGTATTTAAATTGTTTTACACTTCACCCGTATACTCACCACGCGCCGGATAGTTGCTGGCAATTGCAAAATCGAGTGCGCCCAGAAGGTCCTGGAACTCAGGGCGTGCAAACGGCATCGTCTGAACCGCTCCGTAATAAAGTGTGCCATCCGGCCTAACTATGAAAACGCCGGGTTCACTGAAGAGTGCGGGCTCCTCGATCCCGAGCGAGGTCTTGCCCTTCGAGGTGGAAATGTAGAGGCCCCATTGTCGCGCGCTTTTGAGGCTCAATCCGTAGGCAAATCTTAAGGCGCTGGCCTTGATCTTGTCAGCCATCGCTTTGCCGCGTTCTTCATCGTCGCTACTTACCGCGAGAACTCGAACCCCGCGTTTTTCGAACTCGGGCATCAAGCGCTCAAGTTCCATGAGGTACTTAGCGCAAACGGGACAGTGATAGCCGCGATAAAAGACCAGTAAATCGAAGCGCTCTCCCGGCGTTTCACCTAAGACAAATCGTCCACCTGTCGTCAAAGGTACGTTCAAGGTAGGAACGGGTTTACGTGGCAATAGAGGTATTGCGGTCATAGCGACTCCTTTCGAATTCACGCAGGCTGGCAATAGTCGGCCTGCATACGGTTAAGAAAAAGTTGAGACCAAGCTGAAACTGCGACACTGCTTGACCAATGAAACGAAGTATGCTGAACTATGGGCAACAATTAGTCCATTTTCGTTAGCCGTTCGTTCAAATATGAGAAACAATCCTCGCTTGGATCGGTTATCGGCACTGCTGGAAGGTTTGGCTCCCCGTGTCGAGGTTATCCAGTTTGCTACCGACCTTTCTGAAATCACTGTCGCAGCATCCGCGGAACAATCTTTGCATGTCTATGTTCTCACGCACGGGCAGATGCACCTGCATATTGCTTCTCACGAAAGCGCAATGGTTACTGCCCCCGCCATCGTTGTTTGTCACGCGAACACCGCCCACGCACTGAAGCCCGTGTCGCAAGAAGGACTGCAAAATCTGATGTGCCTGAAGGCTTTCATGGCCGGGCCGATTGCCTCGCTGTTGCTCCGCGAGTTTGTCGAAGCTCACGTTGTGCCACTGGAACAGACTGACCCATCACTGCGTCATGTGATCGGTTTAATCTCCGCCGAGCTGCTTCAACCCCGTTGTGGCCAATCGACGCTGCTCGATAGAGCTGGAGACATCCTGTTTATTGGCCTTCTTCGACACCTGATCGCGCATCCAAAAAATTCTCAGGGACTGTTTAGCGGTTTGGCGGACCCGAGAATCGCTCTTTCATTGGTAGCCATCCATACAAAGCCACAAGACAATTGGATCCTTGCAAGGCTGGCGGAAGAAGCCGGCATGTCTCGCACTTCATTCGCAGTAACTTTTCGCGACGTTATGAATCAACCACCGGGAAAATATCTTTCAAACATACGTATGTCACTCGCTCGGCGCGCAGTGCAATCCGGAAAGGGACTAAAGCAAGCCGCGCGATACGCGGGATATGCGAGCACATCCGCGCTGTCTCGCGCCTTATCCAAGGCTGAAAAACGAAATCCGACTGCGCACCCCATTCTCTCCGCGCTTTAGCCCACTTGATTGACTTTGGGTTCGATTAAAAACGCGACCGTGCACGGCAAACAATCGGGTAATTGCCCAGAATTTGCTCCATGAGGAAACGCAACTTAATGGATTCGGCGATGCCAGTTGACATGCCAAATGCCAATTTCAGCCTCGATGGAAAAACCATTGCCGTCACCGGCGGCCGTGGCACCGGGCGAATCATTGCACTGGCGTGCGCCAATGCGGGTGCGGATATAGTCGTGAGTAGCCGCAAATTGAGGCAATTGCTGTTTTCGTCAACGATGCCGGATCGATTCTGGTAAAGCCTTCGATTGATTCTACGGAAGAAGAATACGATTCGATAATGAACGTGAATTTAAAAGGTGCGTTTTTCGCCAGACCTCAGATGGCGCGGCGCATGGTAACGGGCCATTCGTTGCTGGTCGATGGCGGTTTTACTATTGTTTGATTTCTTAATCGATCTGCTAAACGGAGGAATACAATGCAAGCAATAAAATCAATCTGGCTTTCCGGCATGCGGCGCATTGATTGGCGTTGCGTATTCCTTGCCGCCTTGTTTCTCCCCCAAATCACGTGGAGCGAAGAGATGAACCTCGACCGAGAGAAAGCCGCCCTAGAAGGAAACTGGCGACTCGAAGAATCGCTGGCGGACGATGAAGTGCTGCATCCACCGCAGGCCGATGGGCGCATGTCATTGCATGACGGCGCGATGATGATATTGATGCATCGCGAAAGCCAGGGTACGCGAAAATCGAACTATGGCTACGGAACCTACACGCTCACCAAAGACACCTGGCGTTTTGGCTACGATCGTTACGTTACGTTCAACGATACCGGATCCGCGATCACCGCAGGTGGCGCCCCATTCGTTGGGCAACGAACTTATCAACTCAAAATGGACGGAGATAAACTCGTCGGCGATAACGACAATGGGGCATGGACATTTATGTTTGACGGTGACGCAATGACCTATTCGGGAAAAGGCAAGCCGATCAGAAAATGGCGCCGAATACCAGCGAAATAGCGCGGCCTAACTCACCCATATCCACCTTCAATAGTCGTACTTAATATATCGGAAGCGCTGGTCTTCGTTCGGCGTACCTTCCAAGCCTTTCGCTTCCAGCTTCGGCTGCCAGTGAACCACCGACTCGATCTTCTTCGCCAACTCAAAATCCTTGTTGGTGATACCCTTGGCCGAATGGGTGCAAAGCTTGACGATCACGAAGGCATAAGACACCGTTAGATCGGGATGATGCCACGCCGCTTCGGCGAGATGACCGACGGTGTTGACCACCATCAGCGTGCCTTTCCAACCCTCGGTTTTGTATTTACGGCGTAGCCACCCGTCTTCGAAAAACCATTTCGGCAACTCGCTCTCGAGTTTAGCTTTGATTTCACTTTCCGAATAAACTCGTTCCTTGGCTTGTTCCATGATTTTCTCCGTTACGTATCTCACCGTTCGACCACAACGTCAGGCAATTGATTCATTCTGCCACAGGGCAGCTCGGTCGCGGGCACCATCCCAAGAGCCGCATGGATGTTGGCTGTCATGGCAGGCATTGCCACGAGCCGCACTGACTCTGGCTCGTGGCGCAGTGCCTCATCCATAACCTTAAAGATTTTTCCCCCGGCGCCACGCGATCCTGAGAAAATTAACTCCATGCAACCGATTCAGTCTTCCGCCCCTATCGCAACCGACGGCGCACCCGCGCAACCGCACGCGTGGTATCGCCAGATCCTCCCGCGAATTCGCACTCACAACCTGTTGAAGTCCATCGGGACTACGGCTTACATGAGCGTGTTCTTCATCGCTTATTTTCATTTAATGAAGAATCCAAGCGCCGCCGTCACCGTGATGCCCGTCACCGCGATCGATGACCTGATACCCTTTCAACCGCTGGCTTTGGTTCCCTATCTGACTTTGTGGGTTTACGTTTCGCTGCCGGCGGCGCTGATTTTGCATCGACGTGAGCTCATCGGTTATGGATGGTGGGTCGCGGGACTCTGTGTGGCGGGACTCACGTGCTTTTATTTTTGGCCGACCACTGTGCTGCTGCCGACGGAGGAATGGAGCAAACATGCGAGCTTCAGCATGTTGCAAGGGGTAGACGCGGCCGCAAACGCGTGTCCGTCGATGCATGTCGCCGTCGCCGTGTTCTCGGCGTTCTGGCTCAACTATATTTTGCGCGACATCGGTGCACCGCCGATGGCGCGTACATTCAACTGGCTGTGGTTCATCGCCATCACCTACTCCACCATGGCGATTAAACAACATGTGTTGATCGATGTGATCGCGGGATTGGCTTTGGGCTTGATGTTTGCGCTGCCGTCGTTGCGGTATCGGCGTCGTACGCTGAACGTTCGTAGGGTGGATCAAGCGTAGCGGATCCACCAAACTCGCCATGGTGGATCCGCTACCCTTGATCCACCCTACTCCGGTGTCAAAATTTCCCCGCGTCCCACATTCGCCACATCGCCCATCCAACGCTGTGCGCGATTACCAGCGAATTTCAAATCGACAAACGGCTCTCCATATTTCTGTATCGTTGGAAGCAACAACCCAAGAATTCCAAACGGATGTACGCCGCAATCATTGAAAGTCGCCGGCAACTGCGTCGGAATATCTTTAAACAATAACGTTCCACGCTTCATGGCATAACCGGCTAGCGCACCGACTTTGCCCATGACGACGATGGTCCCACCCGACATGCGTGATCCTAAATAGTCGCCCGCACTACTGGCGACCAAAATCAGGCCGCGGCGCATTTGATCGCCTGCACGAGCGCCGACATTGCCTTTGACGACAACGGTTCCGCCGAACATCCCACGCCGCTCGCCGGGCAATCCGCCGCCTAGAAAATCGCCGGTGCTGCCGTCGATCTGCAATGAGCCGCCGCGCATGGCGCATGCGGCGAAAATTCCAAGATCACCAGTGACGTGCAATTCGCCGTCCTTCATGCCCAGGCCTGTGTAGTCACCCACCGAACCTTCGACGAGGATTTTCCCGCCGTTCATGCCGGCGCCGATTCGATCGAGATTGCCGCATTCGCCGGAAAAAACGATGTGGTCCCCTTGTTGTCCGGTAACCTTGAACAGTTCCGCGACGGCGATGCCGGTGTTACCGATGGGCAACTCGATACGCTGGATCGCCGCGCCAGTTTTGCCTCTCAGGCCATCGGGGGTGAGCGCCGAGCAATCCACGCGCTGTTTGAGCGGCTGCTTCAAGGTAAACGTAAGCGCGCTCACGACTTCGCTTTCATCAATTCGTGCAAATAAAAATGAAACGGACCGAGCTTGCCGCCGTAGTTTCCGGCGCTGATGCGCTTCACACCTTTTTCTGCGCCGAGCGCGCACGCGGCGCGAATGCCGACGATCATTGCTTCGCGGACATCGGCCTCAGTCAATCCGTCGATGACGATTTCCAACACTGCGCCGATGTCAGGTGTCAGCTCCGAATTCGTGATGCCGCGAATGGTCGGGCAAAACGCATCGTTGGTCGAGGCCGGCAAGGCTTTATATTTCGAGCCCACTTTGGAACCGGAGCGAACGACGCCGCCGGGAAACGGCATGATGACGTTGCGCACCCTGCGCATCGCTTCGATCGCCGCTTCACTCGCGGCGAGCGCGGCTGCTTGATCAGTCGCAAGAATCAAGAAATTTCCGCCGCCGACGGCTTTCACCATCCCGGTTGATTCCTCGCACAAAAATTCACCGTCCATCACCGGCACACGCCAATAGCGTTTGCCGTCGATCAGTTTTGCAATTTGGAAACCATCGCCGAAGTAGCGCAGATTTTTTCCGAGCGGTAATTTTTCACCTTCGTGAATGCCGGCAAAACAGGCGCTGGTCGGTGCCGTTAATACACATTGGCCAACGCGGCGTTCCAATTGTTTCGCGAGTTCCTTAGTCGACACCGCGAACAACAATACCGATGCGCCCGGCCGACCGTCGGGGGTTTCCGACGGACCGAGACGACGCTCGATGCCCGCCTCGCATCCGCAGGCGATCACCGATGTCGCGAATCCCGTCAGGGATAATGCCGAGTGATATGCCCATTTCAAATTGTGCGCGGTGATCACAATGCGCGTTGCCTTCATGCCGAAGGCTTCGGCGAAGGTGTCGTCGATGTGCGTGCCGTTGATGATCATGAGGCTATGGTATGCGAGCGACTGTTGCTCGGCAACCGCGTTGCATGACCGCAATGTAAAGATGCCTGAAGAGCCGCATGGATACTGCCTCTCAGGCCATCAATATTCTAGAACTTTATCGTAACTTTACCCGTATGTACCGCACTTTCAAGATAACGATACGCCGCGCCCGCCTCTTCGAATCCAAAACTACGGCCGATCGCTGGGCGCATTTTGTTGATTTCGATCGCGCGATTCATCTCTTCGAACATTTCGCGCGAACCGACGTAAATGCCTTGCACGCGGATTTGGCGACGGAGAATCGCGGCCGTGTTGATTTCGCCACTCGTTCCTGCGATCACGCCGATCAGCGCAACGTTACCGCCAAGACGCGCGGCATTAATGGATTTCGACAACGTGCCGCTGCCACCGACTTCGATCACGACGTCGGCGCCACGGCCATTGGTGCGCTCGATCACCGCTTTATCCCAATCGGGAATTGCTTTGTAATTGATGACGTCGTCCGCGCCGAGCTTCTTTGCGATCGCGAGCTTTTCATCGGAGCTTGAGGTCACGATCACGTTCGCGCCAAACATTTTCGCGAACGCGAGGGCGATCATCGATACGCCACCGGTGCCAAGGCACACGACGGTATCACCTGCCTTCAAATCGCCTTGGCAAACGAGCGCATTCCACGCGGTTACGGCGGCGCAGGGCAAGCTGGCGGCTTCGTCGTCCGTCAAATGCGCCGGCACTTTCACCACACCTTGTTCCGAGAGCACCACGTAGTCTGCCAACATGCCGTCGACCGCACCGCCCAACGCGGTCAACGGCGCTTCAATGGGAATCCGTCCGCCCAACCAACCTTGCATGAATGCGCCACAAACGCGATCGCCGACTTTCACGCGCGACACGCCTGCACCGACTTCGATTACGTCACCAACGCCGTCGGACAGCGGAATGCGGCCGGTCGGCGGCGGCGCGCCATAACCACCTTTGGCCACCAACAGATCGCGATAATTGAGCGAGCAGGCTTTCATTTTCAGCAACACTTGGCCGGAACCGGGTTTTGGATCGGCCCGGTCTGTACGGACAACATTGTCAAGACCGCCGCGATTTTGTAGTTCGTATAGTTTCAAAGGTTTTTCCTATTCATTTTTCAAATGGTCGCAAACGGCAATTCGAGGACACTTACCAATTTGTGGCTCAATGCCAACCTCTCATTCCCGCGTAGGCGGGAATGGCAGACTCTAAGCCGCCGCATGCACCGCACCAAGCAACGGCGCAAGATTTCCTTGCCCGTCGAACTTAACATCACGCGGCGCCTCAGCGATTTCAAATCGCTCCGGCTGGCGACGCACCTCACCTAACAATACATTGGAAACCTCGATCTCACCCAGATGCAAGGTATTGCGAATGCGCACAATCCGGCAATCTTCCGGCTTCACTCGCACAACGGTTTTCACGGCAAGCGCGATGGCATCGTGATCGTTGTTCATGATGATCGGAATCCCACCGCCATCCAAATTCATCGAGGTGATGACGTTTGCATAAGTCGACGCGACATCCAGCTCTTTGTAAAGCCGCATGGTGATTACATCCGCGGAGCCAATACCAGTGGCATTGCCCTGACTTACGCGCGTCAAACCCAACACTACAATTTTCTTCACGCGCGGCGTATCTTGCCATTTCACATTGCGACGATTGCGTCCGGTGATGTTGGGATCAAAGCCGGCGCCGGAAATATTCTTGCCCATCTCGTCGATGATCAGCACGTCGATGTCCTCGAAAAACAATTGCGGCATCATGTTCTTTGCCATTACCTGCAATTCGGGCTCGCGGGACTTGAGCTTTCGCGCGGGGACGACTTCAATGTAGGCCGTTTCATCATAGGCGTTTTCAACGATGCCGACACCAAACAGCACATTTCGTTGCGAGATATTCACTTCGCGAATTTGCGGCAACAATTCAGGAAATCGATCCATGCCGTGGGTGTGATAGGTCGCTGCGCCGGTGATTTTGCCGATGCCGATGGCGAGCATTTTCGTCAAACCGCTTTCGGTTGGGCCACGAAAACCCGTGTGCGGTTTGATGCGGTTAATCACGACGACGGCTTCCGCTTCCGCTGCAAACTTGTCCATATGCACCGGCGTACCGTCGGCGAGATGGCCGACAATCACAGTTTCCATCGTCGCGCGAATCGGCACGCCGGTCGAGGCTTCCGTAATGCCGTAGGTTTCCAGGACTTTTTTCTGGCCCTCGGCGGTCGCGGCACCATGGCTACCCATGCACGGAAAGATAAATGGCTTGGCACCGAGCGCTTTAAGCTCGTTGATGACTGAGATGGCGATGCTCGCAATATTCGCGATGCCGCGGCTGCCACAACCGACCGCGATGTTTTGCCCTGGCTTCACGCGCTCGCGAATTTCCGGTTGCAAAAATTCTTTGTGGATCGCACCGGAAATGTCAGCCAATTTCGCGCCGTCGAATTTCTGCCGCACGCGCGCCATTGGCGGCAGTGGAATATCCAACCCACCCGCGATGTTGACTTCAATTTTTTCTGGGATCATGGTTAATGCCCTTTATGGTTTCAGTTAATGCCTGGAGAACCGCATGAATACTGGGCCGCAGCCCACCCCTTAGAATGCTCTCTCTTTCAATTCAGCAAGAAGATTATCCGTCCCAACCACCAACGGCTCGAAATTGATCGAGCGCTGATAATCCGGCCGCGGATTCGGTATCGCATTCGGCCTATTCGCCACTTGGTTGTAAACCACATAGATATGCCAACGATCGTGTCGTGACAAATTGTGGCCGGACGCATGCAAAATGTTGCAATGAAAAAACACCACGGTGCCTGGCTTACCGAGGATCGCAACCGGCTCGGGGCCTTGCTTCATGATATCTAGTAACTGATCTTTCGGCACAACCCAAAGGCGATAGGACGTTGTCTGGTCATCCATTTCCGATTCCAAATTGCCGAACTTGTGGCTGCCAGGAAGGAAATACAAACAACCATTCATTTCTGTCGGCTCGTCGAGCATGATCAACGCCGTCGTCAGCGACGGCTCCGGCACGCCATCGCGCCACCACGAGCCATAATCTTGATGCCATTGCCAAACAGAGCCATCGATCGCGCTTTTCAAATTACATTTGGTGTGAAACACATAGAGCGCATCATCGGCGAGTAGTTGTTGCGCCGGCGTGAGCAGGCGCGGCGAACGGGCGGCAGGGTGAAGTATCGGCGATGCGGTCGGCCCGTCGGCTTCGTGCACTCGATAAATGGTTTTCGCCACGTTGCTGCCACGCTCGCGCACCAAGTGATCGGTGTCGATTTTTTGTATACGTTGTAAGTCAGTCTTCATCGCCTCGACTTCGCGGCGGGAAAATATCTCGGGCAAAACTAAAAAGCCGTCGCGTTCGTAACTTACTAGTTGATCCTTAGTTAATTGCATTTTCAAATCGTAGTTCATTAAACATTTTGTTTACTGGCGAATGCACTCACGCACGTGAAGGCTAGATCCCTGGCCGATCTCAGCCATTTCGGCGTCACCAATTTTGAAGCTATCCAGGCGCATGGTTTGATAGCGATCAAAATATTTTTCCAGCTCTTTTTCAATGCCGCGATCAAACTCGGGCTTCACGACATGCGTGTTACCACGCGTGACCTTTACAATTTTGCCGTCCCGCGCTACAAGCTCACCATCTTTGAAAACATGAGTCGGCCTAGCGAACATTTTCTCACGATCCGGCAAGTCTTCGTAGACTGTGATATCTGCCGCGGCACCGGGCGCGAGATGGCCGCGATCTCCCAAGCCCAGAATCTTCGCCGGGCCCGCGCGGGTCATGATAGCGATTTCGTACAGTGAATACTCGCGAGCAATCGAGGCCAAGGTACTTAGCGCAGCGGCATCCGGATTGAGGCGCGAAAGCTGCTCATTGCGAAAGGTTTTGTCCATCAACAATTTGATCAAATGCGGATAGCTGGTGAATGGCGCGCCATTGGGGTGATCAGTCGTCAGAAAGATGCGCCACGGATCAGTTACCAATAAAAATATCTCGAGGCCAATGGCCCATTGAAGCGCGTTGACGAAATTCTTGTCGCTGTATTTGAACGGAACAACGCCACAACCGGCATCGCATTCAATATCCATGACGACGAATTTTTTCGGGTGAGCAAAGCCTGAGTTGCGATGCTGCGCCATGTTGTCGCCCGAAGCTGTTACGGTTTGGCCAAATAGAATTTGGCCGACATCGGCGCTGATATTTTTATTGGAGTTAATCGCCTCGGCAATACGCGCCGCGCCCGACGAAAACTTGCGATCGCCTTCGATGCCGTAGGAATGAAACTGAATATGGGTCAGGTGAATTGGTAATCCTTCCGCCGCTTTTATCGTTTCCAACGTCGTCTCGACATTGCCTGGCATGCCGAGATTACTGGCGTGAACATGCAGCGGGTGTGGTACTTTTAAGTCTTCGAGCGCTTGCGCCAAGGTACGCAAAATATGCCTCGGCGTTTGGCGATAATGAACGTGCTCCTCGTCGAGATCAAGCTTACGCTGATTGAATTTGAATGCACTGATGCCGCCGGGATTGACGACCTTAATCGCTATACACTGCGCGGCGTGCAAGGTCCAGGCGACGTAATCATTGATCGCTTTTTGATCGCGCTTGTCGGCAAGCATGCGCAACAAAAAATCATCGGAGCCGAGCATGGCGTAGCCGCCACGATCGATGATTGGCGTATCGGCCATTTCCAGGTGCGCTTGACGCGCATTGACCGGCAGCAATGCCGGCTCGAAACACGTGGTGTAGCCCATTTCCGTATAGCGATAGCCGGTGGCCAATGTGCCGGGCGCGGCGTAACCGGCGCTGCTTCGCGTAAGCGCCGTGCGCGCCAAGGGATCACCACGATGATCTTCCGGCAGCATAGCCCGCGCGATGTTGACCTTGCCACCGCCGATATGGGTATGCATGTCGATCGCGCCGGCCATAACGATTTTTCCGCCAAGGTCGATGGTCTGGTCAATTTTCTCGTCGTTGGAGGGCAATTCGACAATGCGGCCGTCGCGAACAAAAAGGTCGCGCAGTTCGCCGTTGACACCGCAAGCGGGATCGATAACCTTGCCGCCGGCAAGCTTAACTAACACTGGAAAACGAATTGGAGTCGCATGGCCGTTAGTTTAACGGCTTTGCGTGGGAGTGACGATCAGATGTTTTGATTCAGCTCGGCGCGACGTCAGCCGCGCTTTAAGTATTTATTCAGACTGTTTCGGAGGAATCAATGCGGCCAAGTCGATGAACTGTGCCGGTCTCAGCTAAAAAGCGACTAGGTTCGGCAAATTCTACTTGCCGCGACTTGCGCAAGCGCGCCACGATTACTGGGAAAATCCAATAGGCAAGTATCCACATCAACAAAAAACCACAGAGGAGCAACGACGGGAGATTAGTATCCATGAACCCAGCATAGCTGGCTTGGGTTTCATTGATTGTAAACTTCTGTAACAAATCCCGGGAACGTCGGCTATTTCAATTGGCCGCAGGGTTCGACGTTCAATCGAGCGTAAGTTTTAGAGTGCTCAGGCAACTTTGCACGGCCTTTTCCATCGCCTCATCACTCGGAACGGGCATTTGTAAGTTCAATACCGTCACGACATTATTCGTGACGGTAACGTACATCACCCCCTTCATTTCTTCTTGACCCGCCTTGCCCGACCATTCGATTTTTTTGTATTCACTATTGCCCACGGTTTCGCTTGTTACTGCGCTTTTTTGGAACTCGGCGCGGCGGTTCTCAATACCTCCGATGTAGCGATTGATATAAATGTCCTTCACCTCTTCACGATACTCCGGCTTGAGCAAGGAAAAATCATCCTTGGTGTAGTTGAAAACCAATTGAATCATCCCGGCGGTTTCGTTCTCTAATTTATCTTCCCGGAACGTGTAGGTAATGCCATTTTGCGCCGTGCGGGAACGAAGTTCGACGTACCCGGGCGGCGGCTGGAAAGCAAACTGGTCATAGGCGCCTTCGGGCTGACACTCGGCGGCAAAGAGGTTGGACGAAAAGAATATGGCCAAACCGACGGCACGGATCAGTTTTTTGTTCATAAGTTCCTCGAAGGCAAATTGAGTTGTTAATGTAGTTTGTTGCGGTTGAGTTGGAGTGCACATTCTAGCGGAAGGTTCCCGTTCGTTTTACTCGCTTAAAAATTAGGCGTAAAATTCGCAGCCTCCCCCCAAAAAATTTGTTATGCAAATCGGCCCCTATCTGCTGAAGAATAATATTGTCGTAGCGCCGATGGCCGGCGTGACTGATCGCCCCTTTCGTCAGCTTTGCAAGATGATGGGCGCGGGCATGGCAGTCTCAGAAATGGTTGCGTCCAATTCATTATTGTGGGGATCTGAAAAAACCCTGCGCCGCGCCAATCACGACGGCGAAGTGGAACCTAAATCGGTGCAGATCGCCGGCGCCGATCCGGCGATGATGGCCGAGGCCGCGAAATACAATGTCGATAAAGGTGCGCAAATTATCGATATCAACATGGGTTGCCCGGCAAAAAAAGTCTGTAATGTTATGGCCGGTTCGGCGTTACTGCGTGACGAGCCATTGGTCGGAAAAATTCTCGACGCCGTGGTCGGCGCGGTGAACGTGCCGGTGACGCTGAAGATCCGCACCGGCTGGGATAAGCAAAGTAAAAATGCCATCATGGTCGCGCGTATCGCCGAAAGCGCCGGCATTCAAGCGCTAGCGATGCATGGTCGTACGCGCGCTTGCGCCTATACCGGTGATGCCGAGTACGACACCATCGCCGCCGTAAAAACCTATATCAAAATTCCACTGATTGCCAACGGCGATATAACCACGCCGGAAAAAGCCAAGCACGTGCTCGACTACACCGGCGCCGACGCGGTGATGATAGGCCGCGCCGCGCAGGGCCGGCCGTGGATTTTTCGCGAGATCGAATATTTTTTACAGACCGGGACTCACCTACCCTTACCGAAAGTGCAGGAAATCCACCGCGTGATGATGAAACATTTGGATGACTTGTATGGATTTTATGGTGAAGAAACCGGCGTTAAAGTTGCCCGTAAGCATATTGGCTGGTACACCAAAGGATTGGTCGGATCGGCTAACTTCCGCCACGGGCTGATGCAGCTGCAGACGAGTCACGAACAAATTCAAACAATCAACAATTTCTTTGGCGCACTTGCAGCAGAAAACGAGCGCCTGAGTTACGTCCCGGAAGAACTTGCCGCATGAAAAAAGAAAACGAAATCTCCGCCTGCGTGCGCAGGACGGTTAGCGACTATTTCAAACATTTGGACGGAGAAAAGCCCTGTGCGGTGTATGAGGCTGTATTAGAAAGCGTGGAACGGCCGCTGATCGAAGTTGTACTCGATCAAGCAGGCGGCAACCAAACTAAGGCGGCTGATATTTTAGGATTGAACCGCAATACGCTACGCAAAAAGATGTCGCAATACGGTATCGATTAACGTCGCATTGGTGCATAAATTCTGATGATCAAGATTCAACGTGCGCTGATTAGCGTTTCCGATAAAACTGGTATTCTCGCGCTTGCTCAAACCTTGCGCGAGCGTGGCGTCGAAATACTTTCCACCGGCGGCACGGCGAAAATGTTACGCGAGGCTGGCGTTGCGGTGACTGAAGTATCCGACTACACCGGCTTTCCGGAAATGCTCGATGGCCGCGTGAAAACATTGCATCCGAAAATTCACAGCGGTATTCTCGGTCGACGCGAATTGCCGGAACACGTTGCGCAAATGAAAGCACAAGGTTTTCCGCCGATCGATCTAGTCGTCGTCAATCTTTATCCGTTTCGCGAAACTGTCGCGCGACCCAAGGTTGCGTTGGCCGATGCGATTGAGAACATCGACATCGGCGGCCCGGCGATGGTGCGTAGCGCGGCGAAAAATCACACCAGCGTCGCGGTAGTGACGGATCCCGCAGACTACGCGAGCATTGCGAAAGAATTAATGCAACAAGACGGATTAAGCGATGCAACGCGCTTTCGCTTAGCCTGCAAAGCCTTCAGCCATACCGCGGAATACGACGGCGCGATCAGCAATTATTTAACGTCGTTGGATAGCGAATCAAAACCCGGCGAATTTCCAACACGATTGAATTTGCAGTTCGAGCAAGTTCAAACATTGCGCTACGGCGAAAACCCGCATCAGCAAGCCGCGTTTTATCGCGATCTTAAGCCCGCACCTGGTACGCTCGCGAACTATCAACAACTGCAAGGCAAAGAACTTTCCTACAACAATATCGCCGACGCCGACGCGGCTTGGGAATGTGTGAAAAGTTTTTCGCACACTGCGTGTGTCATTATTAAACACGCCAATCCCTGCGGCGCCGCGACCGCCGATACGACCGCTAGACGCGTATCGCCATGCGTTCGCGACAGACCCGACCTCTGCGTTCGGCGGCATTATCGCGTTTAACCGCGAAGTGGATGCCACCACGGCAGAGGCAGTCACTAAGCAATTTTTGGAAGTGCTGATTGCGCCGAGCTATTCGCGCGCAGCGCTCGATCTGCTCAAACAAAAAACCAACGTGCGCGTACTCGCGGTGGAGTTCGCGTTAAGCCACCATCGCTGGGACATGAAACGCGTCGGCGGGGGATTGTTGTTGCAATCGCCAGATAGCGCGTTAGTGGAATCCCGCGACCTGAAAATTGTCAGCGAAAGGAAACCTAGTCCGGCCCAGTTGGACGATATGATTTTCGCGTTTCGCGTCGCCAAGTTCGTGAAGTCCAATGCGATTGTGTTCTGCTCGACAAGGCCGAACATTGGGCATCGGCGCGGGGCAAATGAGCCGCGTCGATTCAACGAAATTGGCATCGATGAAAGCGCAACAGGCAGGATTGGAGTTGACGAATTCCGTTGCCGCATCAGATGCGTTTTTTCCCTTCCGCGATGGCTTGGATGTGATCGCACAAGCCGGCGCGACTGCGGTGATTCAACCCGGCGGCAGTGTGCGTGACGAAGAAGTCATTGCTGCCGCGAATGAGCACGGCATCGTTATGGCGTTCACCGGTGTTCGGCATTTTCGCCATTGATATGGCGCTGCACCAGCCGATAGGCTGCGAGCCATTATTCATGCGGTGCTTCAGGCATGCATGGCCACAATCGAACAGCAGAGCGGCTCACAGCACAGGCATTCCGGAAACGTTATGAAGGTTCTGGTCATTGGTTCTGGCGGTCGAGAACACGCCATCGCGTGGAAACTGCTACAGAGCAAACGCGTTTCGCGAATCTACGTTGCGCCCGGGAACGCAGGAACCGCGCGGGAGCCCGGCATCGAAAATGTCGACATCACCGATATCCCAGCGCTAGTCGAATTTGCGCGCAATAAAGAAATTGGGCTCACGGTTGTCGGCCCGGAAGTGCCACTCGCCGCCGGTGTTGTCGATGCGTTTCGTGATGCGAAGTTGCGAATTTTCGGGCCGACGCGCGCTGCCGCGCAGTTAGAAAGTTCGAAGGATTACGCTAAACGTTTTATGCAGCGCCATCACATTCCGACGGCGAATTCGGAAACCTCATCGGATATTGCTGAAGCACACGCCTATATCGATCGCTTCGGCGCGCCGATTGTGATCAAGGCCGACGGCCTTGCGGCGGGAAAAGGTGTCGTCGTCGCAATGACAATCGACGAAGCGCATCGCGCGGTTGATTTTATGCTCGCCGACAATAAGCTCGGCGCGGCGGGCGCGCGAGTGGTGATCGAAGAATTTTTGGTCGGTGAAGAAGCAAGTTTTATCGTCATGGTTGATGGCGAACATATTTTGCCGCTTGCCACCAGTCAGGATCACAAGCGCTTGCTGGATGGCGATCAAGGCCCCAATACCGGTGGCATGGGCGCCTATTCACCGGCGCCGATCGTGACGCCAGCGCTTCATGCAAAAGTCATGCGCGAAGTGATTCGCCCGACGGTGCGCGGCATGAAAAACGAAGGCATCACCTATACCGGTTTTCTCTATGCCGGCCTCATGATCGACCAGGCCGGCAATATGAAAGTGTTGGAATTTAACTGCCGCCTTGGCGATCCGGAAACGCAGCCGATTATGATGCGGCTGAAAAGCGACTTAGCAACGTTGCTCGATCACGCAGTGGACGGCACGCTGGATCAAATCGAAGCCGATTGGGATGGCCGCATCGCCGTGGGTGTGGTGTTAGCGGCGGCGGGTTATCCGGAATCGCCGCGCAAAGGCGATCTCATCAACGGTTTGCCGGCGAATAGCCCAGATCGCGTAGTGTTTCATGCCGGAACGACGCTGCGTGATAACGACGTACTGACGTCCGGTGGCCGCGTGCTGTGTGTGACGGCGCTCGGCGACAACATGAAGCTTGCGCAACAGCGCGCCTACACGTTGGCTGCTGGCATCCAATTTGATGGCATGCAAATGCGCCACGACATCGGCCATCGTGCCCTCGCCGGCAAATAATGCATGGCTTAACAGTCGCGCGAGTGCGGCGCGTGCGCGTACATTTGCGCCGTGGCGGCATTATCGCCTACGCGACGGAATCTTGCTTCGGCTTGGGCTGCGATCCCGAAAATGAACGTGCATTGCGAAAACTGCTGCGCATCAAACGCCGACCAAAGTCCAAAGGACTTATCGTCGTTGCCGATCAAATACAGCGTTTTTCCTCGTTGATTTGCGCCATCGACAATGAAGCGATGAAACGTATGCAAGCGACATGGCCGGGACCGCACACCTGGTTAGTGCCTGCCAATGTGCGCACGAAACATGCTTTGCGCGGTCAGCACGTAGCGCTTGCCGTGCGGGTGCCTGCGCACCTCGATGCGAAAAATCTATGCGCTCGTCTGGGAACACCACTGGTATCAACCAGCGCAAATCGCGCCGGACAACGGCCGGTTAGGACAACACGCGAATGTTTGCGCCGGTTGGGACGAAATGTCATGGTGATTCCCGGAAAAATCGGCGCGCGAAAAAATCCGTCGACGATCCAAGATCTTCGCACCGGAAAGATTTTCCGATGATTGCAGCGCGGGCAAAAGAATTCTACGTCGGGCTACAAAATCGGATAGTTGCCGCGCTGGAAAACATCGAAGGTAAACCATTTCGTCGCGATAGTTGGGATCGTTCCGAGGGCGGCGGTGGGGTAAGTTGTTTGACGGAAGACGGAACAATTTTTGAGCGCGCAGTCGTTAGTTTCTCACACGTCTTCGGTAAGCAACTCCCGCCATCTGCAAGTGCTTCGCGACCGGAATTAGCCGGGCGCGGCTTCGAAGCGATGGGGGTTTCGTTGGTGTTGCATCCGCGCAATCCTTACGCGCCGACCGTGCATATGAATGTTCGATTTTTCATTGCGACGCACGAATCGGAAGCGCCGGTCTGGTGGTTCGGCGGCGGGATGGATCTCACTCCCTATTACGGTTTTGACGAGGATGCAAGGCATTTTCATCAAACCTGCAAAGATGCACTGGCGCCGTTCGGCGACACTTTTCATCCGCGCTTTAAGAAATGGTGCGACGAGTATTTTTACCTCAAGCATCGCAAAGAGCCGCGCGGCATCGGTGGGATTTTCTTCGATGATTTGAACGAACGGGATTTTGATTTCAGTTTCGCGTTGATGCAAAGCGTCGGCGATCATTTTCTATCGGCCTATGCGCCGATTTTAGAGCGCCGAATAAATACGCCATACGGCGAGCGCGAGCGCTCATTCCAAGCCTACCGCCGCGGACGCTATGTGGAATTTAATTTAGTCTACGACCGCGGCACCCTATTTGGGCTGCAATCTCAAGGCCGGACGGAATCGATTTTGATGTCACTACCGCCAGTCGTAACCTGGCGCTATGATTGGTCGCCTGAACCGAGCTCCGAAGAAGCTCGGCTTTACAAAGAATATTTGGCAGGAAAAGACTGGGTCTAGCGCTGCGTAGCGTTTGACCAGTAGGAAGCGTTTACAGAGCTACTTTTTCCGACGTACGAGCGCCATACCTGCAGCGCCTATGGCAAACAGAATCAATGTTGCCGGAACCGGTAAGTCTTGGGATCCGCCACCACCACCATCGCCCACACCGTCGAGGTCTCCGACAGGCTGAGAAATTTTGAGCGGTTCGGCTGCTTTCATCCATTTCGGGCTAAGCGGCAGGGCTGAGGCCTCAAAAGCAAAACCAAACACTATAGTTACTAACATTGCCCTCAACGAGAGCGGGGTTGCGCGCTTCAACATTTTATTGTCCTTTCTATGTCCTATCACGTAATTCTAACGATTACGTCGAGCAGGTAATTTCAAATTTATATTTTTTGATTCTGAACCAATTAATAAGTTCACCCGCCAGCCACTGCAAATAATACTACCTTTATATTATTTCTTTGTTACTACACCACAAATTATAACTCAATCCACAATGGCGAATTGCTTAGACCTGTTATTTTTATATCGTACAACAAACAAAAGCAATTAATGTGCCGATCAGACCAAAAACTTATTAACTACATGAAAATTATACGTAAATCAAATTCGGCCTAATTCATTACCCGGATGTGACCTGACCAACTGTAAAATTTTTCGACAGTTTAAGATCAGTAAATCGCGTACCTCCTATTAAAACATCACGCGGCCAGTGATATTCATGCCGAAGGCATTGGTATCGCTTGAGGGTTCCAAAATACCATTTTTCGGCGCACTCGCGCCCAACTCCTGCCGTTCGTAGTAAGGCTCGAAGGCCACGCCAAAGCGTTGACCGAACGACCAAAGCATCGGCAACGCTACCCGATAACCCGTTCGAGAACCAAGTTCAAGCGTGGTTTCCGGCGTAATACGCACATCCACTTTTGCGTCAATTGGCCGAATCAGTCGGAAGTCGGCGCCGAAACGAAATCGTTCACTTTTGCGCCAACCCAGTTCCAAGCCAGCCGCCGCGTACATCCATCGATAGTCTTCGCGCAATCCGCGAACGCCGTTGCTGGGCAAAATATCCCGTCGCCAAAACCGGTAACCGACTGCGCCATAAGGCGTAAGCGTAAATGATGCATCCGACCCGAACTCATAGCCAACCGATGCCATTGCGTTCAGGATTAAGGTATCTGTTTGAGTTTGGTGTGGCCGAAATGCTGACGTGGCGCCATCATAGTCAACCTCACCACCATGAGCCGATCCGCTGAATCCGATGCGCCATGAAGCAGGGGAAAATTTCAGCGCGGCATTGATGCCCGGTAACACACCCGTTTCCTTATTTCGTAGGCGTTCGTCGTCGGGGAATTCGGCGTAGCGAAAGGAAAGCAGCGAGAGACCAACACCTACGGAATTTAGTTCTTCGCCGCACACCGCTCCCGACAGTAAGATCAGAAGGGATTGGGCGGCGACAAAATATCGCCGCCGCCCACGAGTTCGATCACAATTCACTACGTAACCGGGATTGAAAAGCTTATTTGCAACCGCCGGGAAGTCCTTGGAATAGGTCATTCCAAGTTTGCGGACCGCAAGGGGTTGTACCGTTTATCGTGATAGTTGCTTTACCACCGACGGCCGCTACGATGTCTAGGTTGGTGCCGCCGGCGCCCTCGATATGAACCTTGCCGGAACTGGGGAAACCGCCTTCAACATCGCTGTCGCCAATGAGATCTTCCTCGACACTTATATTTACATAACCAAGCGCGCTGCTGGCAACCTCTCCTCGGGTCACAGTCTTCAGAATCGCATAGGCGTTATTACTAGCCGGCGTCGTTCCGCAACCCTGTTGGTCGTCCGTGTACTTGATCGTCGCGCTGCGCAGACGCTCGGTCTCATTGCCGGTCTTAGTCGTCAATCCGGCACTATCAACCGTCGTTAGCGTAATCGTTTTCGGCGTCCCCTCGACCACAGAAATCACAATATTGCCGTTAATCGTGGAAGAACCTCGTGTACCGGCAACGACCAAATTCGTATAAGTTAGCTGCGTGGTGTAGTCCGCCCCGGAAACCCCAGTTATTAACGTTTCTACTCGGCCATTCAAGGTCAAATTATTCGGTCGTTCGGACAGTTGCACACAGTTTTGTGCTTCTTGCTGCAGATCCAATTTACAACCGCTATAGTCGATCGTCAGTTTATCGCCGACAACTCGGGTAGTCAGTTCTTCGTCAGAATCAATATAAGTCTTTGTTTTCGTACCGTCGGCGGCAGTTGCACCGCAGTTTGAGGCTCCGTTTTGTGGCGCCGCGCCGATCGGCAAAACCGCACTAACCATTTCGCTCGACTTTACCTTACTGATCTCAACCAGCTGCATGCGTGACATGTTCATCACGTTGACCGAGTTACGTGGCGTCTCACCTACGGCCGCTGCGGGAAACCCCTCGTTGTAGTTCGGTGAATCGGCGACGATTAAATTACTGCGAACCGCTAGGCCAGCGACTTCGCCGAAGTTGGCATTGGTAATGCTAGTTTGAGTATTGATGTCAACGCTGCCGCCACCCCCGTCGCCGCCGCCTCCTCCACCGCCACCACCACAAGCAGAGAGAAAAGAAGTTATTGCAATTGTAATTATCGAGAGCGCGCTACGGGTCATTTTTAGTCCTTTCATTAGGATGAGATTGATCAGTTACCTTGGCCTAAATCTGAGCGCCATTAAACCAGCCAAACTCCAACAATTTTAATTATTTATGCCGCCAACATTGGGCGTCAAACAACGTTAACGGCTAAGGTGATATTTGGTTACAACTGTAACAATTTTCACGGGTATGCGTTGTATTCTGTGCATCATGGCACATTTGCCATTCTAGGTCACGCTGCAAAGATAGCAAAATGACACTTAACCAACAGAGGTGAACTATGTTCCGTTTAGCATTTATGTTGCTGTGCCCCCTCTTCATTTGCTCCGCCGAGGCCGGAATTCTCGATCAATTCACATCAACGGATATGACCACGGGCTTGAAAGATTCCCTGCAACAAGGCGCCATTGCTGCCGTGTCAAAGCTCGGTCAGGAAAACGGATTTTTTTCTAACGACAAAGTAAAAATTCCGTTGCCTAAGGCGATGAAGCAGGCCGAAAAAATGATGCGAGCCTTCGGCATGAAAAAACAGGCCGATGATTTGGTTTTGTCGATGAATCGTGCCGCCGAAGCTGCGGTGCCGGAAGCGAAAGCGCTTTTCGTCGGCGCGATAAAGTCGATGAAAGCCGACGATGTGAAGGGCATTTTCAGCGGCGGCGAAGATTCAGCCACACAATATTTTCGCAAAGCGACAGAAGAGCCGCTGCGCGGACGATTCTTGCCGATCGTATTGAAAGCCATCGAAAAAGTCGGTTTAGCACAAAAATATAATGCTGTTGCCGGCAAAGCCTCGAAACTCGGGCTAGTCAAAGAGAATGAAGCGAACGTGGAAAATTACGTCACGCAAAAAGCGCTCGACGGTTTGTTTGTGATGATGGCGGACGAAGAAAAAGCCATTCGCGCCAATCCGGTGAAAGCCAGCACCGAGATCGCGAAGAAAATATTTGACGTACTGCGAAAAAACTAGGCGCCTGAAGAACGTCATGGATACGGGGTGACCTGGGGCCAGTCACTCTTCTCGCATAATTGCCCACGAGGCAAGCTGGGAGCGGCTCATGGCGTGACAATTAGCTGCTTTTATACCGCAGCGATTAAGATTGTTCGGCGTTGCGTTATTTGGAGACAAACATGTGATTCCTTTCGCGCCTCGATTCAAAACTGATCTCTATTTCTGCCGTCGCGCTAGTGATGGTGGCAGCGCTTACCAGCGACGCGATTCTCGACCTGATCGAGCTACGGCGATTGGCGCGAATTCAAACGCGCGACGCGCGACAAGCTACACCGAACGCGGATTTCGACATCGCGCTCGTTCGTGCCGCCGGTGAGGCAGCATCCTATGCGACCACTCAAAATCCGGCGTATCTCGAGGAAGCGACTGAAGCCATCGAAAAAGCAGAGACCGCGATTCTCGGCTTACAAGAGACTCATAATCCTATTTCCCTTAGTTGACCGAGGGGAAACCGAGGGAAATCGGATTATGGATCCGTCGATCAATCAACAAATGTTGGCTCGGAATAAGGCATCGATCTCGCAGGGACAAACCAGTTCTCCACAGGACTCACTTTCGCCGCAAAAACAACGAGTGGTGACGCTGGTTGCGGACGGTAAAACTAACAAGGAAATCGCCGTAGCGCTGGAACTCAGTCCGAAAACAGCGCGAAATTATCTAGCTAACGCGTTCGACAAATTACAAGTTTCGCGCCGCGCGGAATTGATTGAACGATTCGGACATCACGACTAAATCGTTTCCATTACAGCTCCGTTGATAGGGTCAGATGTCTCTATTACAATTGGGACACTGATTCAGGTTAACAGTTAAATTGCCCCTGCCGCTCGGGTATATAGCCAATCAAACTATAGTTACTTGCCGATACGGTGAAGTGCCGGCTTGCCGCAACGCGCAAGTCGGCTCGGCACTTTGTGGCACCGAGCTGTTTTGGCTAAAGGAACTACAACGATAATATGGCAATAAATCCTTCCAAAATTATTGCACTCGCGATTCTCGCCTTTCTGCTTAGCGCCTGCGGCGGCGGGGGTGGAGGTCAATCGGCCGGCGGTATCGGTGGCACGGGCTCATCACTTGGACCGGTGAGCGGCTTCGGTAGTATCTTCGTTAACGGCACGGAATTCGAAACCGACATCGCCACGGTTTTAATCGAAGGCGAAACGCAGAGCGGAAAAGGCGATCTGTCGAAAATCAAAATCGGGCAAATCGTTTTAGTACGCGGCGTTTACGCCAATGCAACGGCGGGCACAGCCAGCGAAGTCATTTATTTTGACAATCTCGAAGGCCCAATCACCGAAAAAAATCCCGTCAACAGCAGCTTCACAGCGATGGGACAGACGGTGCTGATCGATGGCGATCCTGTTATCGGTACAAAGTTCTTAAACGCGAGCGGCCTTGGCGATTTGAACGTAAACGATATCGTCGAAGTGAGTGGCTCGCCGGACAGCCGCGGCAATATTGTCGCGAGTTTTATCGAGAAAAAAGGCGCGTTTACCAATCGCTCTACAGAAGTTGAGATCAAAGGTAATTTAAGCGCGCTCGATATCAACTCAACAATGTTTAAGCTTGGGGCACTGACGATCGACTATGATACTGGGACGACGGTGTTTAAGAACCTGACCTTGGGCGATTTGACACAACCGCTTTATATTGAAGTGAAGGGCACGACCTTCGATGCAACCGGCGCTTTAATCGCCACGTCGATCGCGCGAATCGACCGTCCGATCAACCCGGGAGCGCAACGTGTGCTCGAGATCACAGGCGTCACCGCCGACTGTGCGACGCCTTGCAATTCATTCACTATTGAAGGACAACGCGTAGTCACCACCTCGCAAACGATGTATAACAGCGGAAATGCGACAGACCTCCTCGATAACCGCAAAATCGAAGTCAGCGGAACGATCGATACCCTCGGAAATTTAATCGCAGAAAGTGTTGTCTTCGTTAAAGGTAGCGCGCAAATCGAAGCACTCGCCGATGGGCCGGCCGACGTTGCCGGACAGACTTTTAACATCCTTGGGATTAACGTCAAAGTCAGCAGCGTGACGCAATTTAAGGACGCGATTGAACTCACCGGTATTGCTTCCGGCAGCCCACTAAAGATTTTGGGCTATCGAGTCGGCGACGCGCGAATCATCGCGACGCAGATCGGCCGGGGCAACGGCAGCACGCGGATACACGGGCCTTTGCAAACGGTCGATAAGGCAAATGCGGTGTTTACAATTTTAGGCGTTCGCGTCGCGACCGATAACGGCGCGAAATTCACCGGACTGAACGGCGACTTAATGGGTTTCGACAGCTTCTTTGATACAACGCCATCGGGCACGATTGTCGCCGTCAACGGCGTAGAAAATCCCGACAACCAAATCGACGCAAGCGCTGCAGGCGGCGGCGAAATTGAGATTGAGGATTAATCGCCGCCAGCCGGAGCGCCCGTTTACATCGAATTCGTCAAACGCTGTTTAAGTGGCCGCATCTTCGTGCAGCCGTCAAATGGGATCAGGTTCCGTCCTTGACGCTTATGCCGGTCATCGCAAGCTGCACGTACTAGCGCTGCCAATACTCCGCATGGGCCATGAACAACTAAGGTCGCCCCAGTAACCCGAAACGATCGCGCTTGCGGTTCCCGCGCGACTGCACCTTCGTCGCTTTTTTACAATCCTTCGAAACACAAAACAACGCTGCAGCGGGCCATTCGGTTTTGTGAGTTGCGCTTGTAGCGCGTGGCCGCGACCAGGGTTTTTACACCGCTCAGTATTCGGGCGCCGGCCTTACGCTATGCGGCTCTCCAAGCATGCATGCGCGAGCGCTAAGCTGGGCGAACCTCACAGGGCAGGTGATTTTGAAGAAACCAAATTTAACCAATGAACTTACTGGGTTATATCCCCCATTATTGGGGTGCTTAATTCCCCAATATTGGGGGATATGACGCAATTAGTGTAAAATTATACCAATCCGTACTTCGCCAATAGTATAATTTAATTCATTAAAACAATATATTAAAATTTTTACAGGTATATTCCGTATGTTGGCACGACACATGCTTTTAATTAAAAGTGTTACTTAAATACACATTTTAGTAGAGCCACCAAACCGCTTCACTCAATTTTATTTCAAGGAGATTTAACATGTTGACCAAAACCAAACTCGCAATTGCGTTTGTTACCCTCGGCCTGGGATTCGCGACGTCGTCGTTCGCCCTCGTTAGTTCGAACACATTCAACGGTGTGCAAGCCAGTGGGGCCGTTAAACAAACTCAAGAAACGCAAACCATCGCCCGGCGCGGTGCCGACGATGCACCCGGTCACATCCGGCGTAGCCGTGGAGCCGATGACGCCCCAGGCCATATCCGCCGTGGGCGCGGCGCGGATGACGCACCAGGCCATATTCGTCGCGAAAATCGCCGCGCCGACCGCAGACAGTCGTAATCGCCGAACTCCTCCTCCTGCGTTATGTGTCGCTCAGAGAATGACGCAGGTATTTACACCCCGGCCCGCAATAAAAACCAGGGCCGGGGTCTTTCTAAAAGATGTTTAACCAACCGATTTGCGAGGACGAAATGAAGACCACCCTACCAGCACTGAAACTCAGCGCCGCATTGTTAGCCGCTTCAACATTTGCTGGGCAAGCTTGCGCCGGCGAAGGGTTTAGCATGAGCACCGGCATCCGTGATCGCGACAGCGCCAGCGACTTATTCGTTAAGCCCGATTCGCGCCTTCTGCCGCTCAGCGCCCGATTCGAGAGCGAACATTTCGTCTACACCGGAACGGTTTCGTATCTGCAAGTCAATGGTTTACGTGGCGTGCCGGGCTACGATTATCGTTGGGTGAAATCGGCGCGAAATGACTCCGGAACTCCTTTGGCCGATTTTGTCGCGCAAGATGTCGACACCTCAATTACCTACAAAGTACCGCAGCCGTTGCCGGGCGATTGGAGTCTCGATGTCACCGGCGGACTGAAATTCATCAACGGCGATTTGCATGACAGCAAAACAATTCTGAAAAATTATTCGCTGCAACTCGCCTTCACGCGCGAATTCGGCAAGCTCACTGCTGAGACCGGCGTGGGTTACCGGCTGCGCGACAACCCCGAAGGATTTATTTATCAAAACAGCGCGAATGCTTATGTCGGCGGCGGCTTTCAATTTAGTCCGAGTACCAAGCTAGAAGTGTATCTAGACCTGCGCCAAGGCGCGCTGCTCGGTTCGGCAAACGAAGCGGAGATGACCGCCTATTTCACGCATCAACTGCCCGCTAAGAACCTTTCGCTGCAAGCGTATGCCTTCAAAGGCGTGGGCCAAGAAAGTCCGGATCTGGAAACCGGATTCATGCTGAAGATGCGATTCTAAGGAGGCTCCCATGGACACCCTGTTGAAATACGTCTTGATCACATTGTTAGCGGTTTCTCTCATGCCCGCGTTCGCATTGATTGTCTTGCTAGCGGCTCCGCTGCTGGCGGGGGAAATCATCTCGGCCACCCTGTGGTGGCGACAGAAACAGCAACCGCTTGGATCACAACGATTTGAACAAGCTGCAATTTACCGACCGGAACGAATGATCTGAAACGGTGGTAATTTAATTATTAAAGTAGTCATTTCGCTTCAGAGGAAGCCATGAAAATAAGTGTAGTGGGAACCGGCTATGTCGGCTTGGTCAGCGGCGCTTGCCTAGCCGATGTCGGCAATGACGTGCTGTGTCTGGACGTTGACGTACAGAAAATTAAACGACTCAACGACGGCGATATTCCGATTTACGAGCCGGGATTGGAAGCCATCGTTTTGCGCAATGTTGCCGCCGGCCGTCTTAAATTCACGACTGATATCGCCCTCAGCGTGGCGTTTGGCGACGTGCAATTCATCGCTGTCGGCACGCCGCCGGGTGAAGATGGGTCAGCCGATTTAAGCCATGTACTCGCAGCGGCGCGTAACATCGGCCGCCATATGAATAACAGCAAAGTAATCGTCGATAAATCCACCGTGCCGGTCGGCACAGCGGATAAAGTCAGAGACGCCGTTCGTGCCGAGCTGGAACGGCGAGAAAAGCAAATTGATTTCTCGATGGTTTCGAATCCGGAATTTCTCAAAGAAGGCGTTGCGGTAGAAGATTTTATGCGCCCAGATCGCATCGTTGTCGGCGCCGACGACGAGCGGGCGATCCGCGTCATGCGCACGCTCTATGCGCCATTTCAACGCAACCACGAGCGCATTATGCTGATGGATATTCGTTCCGCCGAGCTGAGTAAATACGCCGCGAACGCCATGCTTGCCACGCGCATTTCCTTCATGAACGAATTGGCGTTGCTGGCCGAACGGCTTGGCGCCGATATCGAACAAGTACGGCGCGGTATCGGTTCCGATCCGCGCATCGGTTACCATTTTCTCTATCCGGGTTGTGGCTACGGTGGTTCGTGTTTTCCAAAAGATGTCCAGGCGCTGCTTCGCACGGCAAACGAAAGTGGAATGCACCTGGAAATTCTCGCTGCGACCGAAACAGCCAACGAACGACAGAAAAGCGTGTTGCCGGATAAAATTAAGCGTCGCTTCGGCAATGATTTGAGCTCGCGACGATTCGCGATCTGGGGTTTGGCGTTTAAACCCAATACCGACGATATGCGTGAAGCGCCCAGCCGAGTTCTGATCGAAGCGTTGTGGCAGGCTGGCGCAACCGTGACGGTCTATGACCCTGCGGCGATGGACGAAGGGCGACACCTCTTCGGCAACGACGCGCGGATTCGATTCGCCGACTCGCCGATCGACGCGTTAAAGGATAGCGACGCGCTGGTCATCGTGACGGAATGGAAAGAATTTCGCAGCCCGGATTTTGCCGCCATCAAACACATGCTACGCGAAGCGGTGATATTCGACGGCCGTAATCTATACGAGCCGGCGACGGTGCGTGATGCCGGCCTAGAGTATTACGCCATTGGACGCCTGTAGAAACGGATCGGCCATCATCTGAAGAGCCGCATGTATAGCTCTTCTACAAGCACTATTGCCTGAAAGGCAAGCTGGATGCGGCTCTCGGGCAGGCTATATTAACCGACCCGCACCCGCATCAGCTAAGCGTTGCTCAACGCCCGCAACGTCGTCAATTCCGTTCGACAAAAGTGCCGCCGCTGTCGCTATCAATCGAGCCTCGAAGCCCCTGACACCAATGCGCCGATCACGCACGACGCTATGCAAAATACTGGCGCCCGCGAACGCCGCCACGCGCGGATAAACGCCCGGCCATTCGGCGCTGATGTCGCGCCGATAAGCATCGAGCGCTGCGCGAAGCGCCACTTCGCATGAATCGCCGGCGCTTGTGCAAAGTCCCCACAACACATAGTGGCCGAGTAAGATGCCGAGGTCGTAAGCAGGATCGCCGACACTCGAACAAAGTTCTAGATCGATCATCCCGATCGCGCCGTCGCCAACGTGGATATTTTTGGGGCAACAATCGAGCAGAAAAAATCCGTTCCTGCGCGCGGCGTCACTCGACGATCTAAGGCGCTGCAAATCTGCGCGCAACTGCGACGAAAATAACGGCGATTCGATTTCCGTTGTGCGCAATGCCAGCATCGCTCCCCAGTGTTGCAGATCGGTCGCGTGTTCACCCCAGAGAGCCGGAACGTTTTCGGTCATGTTGTGACACGCCGCAAGGAAGCGGCTTACCTTGACCGCGATTTCAGCGTCGAATATTCCCTGCCGCAAATACTCTTGCAGTGGTTTGCCACTGGAACGTACTTCGCTCAACACCAGCAGCGACGATTGCTTGTCGAAATGAACGACCTCGGGCAACTCGATATCGGCACGTAAGTTGGCTCGTAAACATTTAATCGCGCGGCGCTCCGTCGACAGCCGCCGGCGCGGCTTAGGCTTCAACGACTGCCCAAGGCTGCCCGATTCGGCAGTTTCGCCGGCATACTTCACGTACAGAGACGAACCATCGAGAGCTTGCACCCGAAACACCGGGTCCAATTTGCCGGGCACAACGCATTGCAACTCGGGGTTGACCCCGACAAGCTTGGGATCTAACAACGTCCGCAGCTTCTCTTCGATGATATCGTTCATCTCGCGCAGTCCGCTGCGACAAATTGACCACACATTTGCGCGCTGCTCTGCACTAAGATTTTCTGGTAGCGCAGCCAAAAACGATTCGCGACTCTCATCGCCATCGGCAAGCGCTTGGCGCAATGCCGTCGCGCGAATTTTTAAAGAACCGGTCGGCAACAGCAGCACCTCAGCCGAAACGTCTGCACGATTCTTCAAGGAAATCAAATCTTCGAAACGATCGTCCCCACTCTCGAAATCGGCTTCGCCGACGCAGAACAAAAGGGTATCACCGGCCTGCGCTCTTTCGAGATAGCCGAGCGCGTGGGTAACTGCATTGTGCGACGCGATTTCCACGCGGGCCTTTGGGATATCCTGCAGATAAATTTCCAGCACGCGGCGCGCAACATCGGCATCCAGCGCCATTGTCGTTCCGGGAACATAGCGGCATCGATTGGAAATGATCACGACAACTTCGTCGACGTCCGGCCGCGCGGCCAAATCGGCGATCGCCGCAAAATGTACTTTATGCGGCGGGCGAAACGCGCCGGGATAGAGCGCGATGCAGTGCCTCGTAGTCATCTTGCGTGGCAGCGGTACGACACTTCCAAGACGTTGCTGTGCGAACAATGCCCCACAGGAGGTCATTGTTCGATCATCATTCACAATCCATGGCTCATGTTCGCGCCGAATCTCTAGAAGTTGTAAGTCAACTCAAATAGCAACGAATTTGCGCGCTTGCCGGCGAACGAACCGTACGCGCTGCCTGTCTTGAAGGTCGCTAACGCCACAGAAAGATCGAGATGCGCCCATTCGCGGAAGCCGAACACCAAATCGAATTCGTGCCCTAACGCGCGGCTTTCGCCGGTAAGATCGGCATCGATACGAACGTCGCGCATTGAATCCGCCGCTTTCGTTTGACGGTAGCGGTGATACAACAGCTCAACAGAACTATTCTGCAGAAACTGAAAACCGACAGCCGCAGTCATGACATTCAAGTTGGACAACTCGGGCCGAAACAATTCGCCGTAGTACCGAAATCGATTCACGCCGAAGAAGCGCCACTTGTTATTGTGCAATCCGGTCTGCCGAAACGCACTATCGACGCCATCGTCGAGGCTATCGTCGCCGGACGCCCGGGCATAACCCAGCGTAAACGCCGGTTGCCAAGGCAGCGGCGTGCGCCAACTCACCCCAACATCGAAAGCGGCGCCACGCACTTTCACGTCTCGGCGTTCGTCGACCGTGCTGATGCCGTCATCGTCAGTATCAAAGTTAAGTGAAGATTCGCGGCCCCGCACCCAGGCTGCATCGGCCCAGTAAATCAAGTCGCCGTAGGTATCCAACGAACGATCGCCGATCGCGCGCAGACCCAGCCAGGTGAGCCGCGCATCGCTCGGGTCTTCGTCGATTTCGTCCAGACGCGCACCTTCGGTTTCGGTTCGTGAGCGATCTTGCTGACGCAACGCGAACACTTCGATCGTTTGCTTGCTTGCCCACTGCCAACTCCCCGTGGCCATGAGGCGCGCGACACGATTTTGCTCCGGAGCGATACGCTTTTGCAAAGTGGAAACACGCGCCAATTCTTGGCCTGCGCCGAGCTCGACATGAAATGGTCCGTTGTCGTAGTACAAGCGTGCCGCGTCCAGGTCCGCATCCCACCACCACTCGCGCTTTTCGCGTAAGTTCTGGCGACCCAACTGCAGGCCGAATCCCGATCCCGCTAAGCGATCGAAAAACACCCACATCTGACCGCGCTCCAGCGATTTGTCGGAATTGAGATCGTTACCGGTGTTGCGCAGTTCCGCTTCGTATTGCGCTTGAATCTCCGCGAATAAATAAATGCGTTCTCGCAGCGGATAAAAAAACTCGACTTTAAATTCATGATCAAAGTCGGTGCGTTTTTCTGTACCATCCAGTTCCAAATTTCTGCGTTCGTGCAAGGACCCGTCGTAGGCGCCGGTGATCGTCAGCGGCCGTCCGAATAAAGGCACTCGAAACGGTTGCTCGGGCCGCCGTGTATCTTGCCGACGTGTCAAGGATTCGACGGCGTTATATCCGGCCTGTGGCGTAACAACCGAAGTTCCCATCAGTGTAAGTCGCTTTGCGCCATCAGAACGTGGCTGCATGAGGCTTACGACGCCGGTCAACTGCACTGTATCTTTGGGCAATGGGCTAGACGGTGGTTGAACGGAAGTAGCCAACAGCCGTGCCTCGCCGCGCGTTTCGACCGAAAGGCGGACGGCTACACCGACAGCGAGCTTTGCCGCGATCAGTCCTTTGAATTGGGTTTGCTCATTCCATTCGATCGTCAGCGGACCGGTTTTAAGGGTGCGCGCGTTGACATCCACTGCGCTGATGTAAGCAACGATCTGGCCGCGTTTCGGGTCGGTCGCAGGCTCGCGTAACTGCACGCGCTCGGCTCGCAGTTCATTCCCGGACCAAACACCGGTTACGCGAAAATTTTTGCCGGTGTAAAAATCGCGCGCCAATGCGGGCGCAAAACAAAGGCACAAAATAGTGGAAAGAAAAACGGAGGTGAATTTTTTCATGTTATGCCGCTTGTGAAAGTTTGGAGACGAGGCTACGCATCGGTAGGCACACCACATGACGATGGCAATTCAGCAATTCGAGAAATTCGCGCAACGCCACCAAGTCTGCCGGCTCCATGACTGCGTGGTGCAGCATGACACCAACGAGCGGCGACTCTAAGGCATAAGCCAAATTGATACCGAGCGTTTCGCGGCTGATCTCCATCCCATTTTGGCGCTTTGACCAGTCGACAGTAACCAGAAGCTCCGTCATATCGTCCACGTCCAGCGGCGCGGCGGTAGCGTCACGTGATAACGCCTGAAATCCCAGCGCCAGCAGTGCCGTAACCGTGGCCGACGAACACCGGTTCCAGGGTGGGGTGAAGATCGGATCCAACGCCGAACCGAGTTTTGCGCGCAGCAAAGCGGCGCCTTTTTTTATATCTTGCGCTTGTAAAGTGGAGCTTCGGCTCGAGCCGAACTCGCATTTTCGTCCGGTCGATTCGTGGTTCGTGTGACTGAAGCCGTGCTGATGCAGGCCGAGTAATTTTGGCGCGCGGTGGTGACGTTCGAGCAACGCAAGCGCCAATTCATCCCTTAATTCGGTCGGAATAACGGCGAGGTCGATGGGTAGGTGAAACTCAGCGAAACAGTCCAGCAACGCATACAGTTTCAGATCCGCCCAACCGGCATCATCATCGCGAAAAAACCAGTAGGTTGGCCGCTCGATTTGACTAAGCGCCGCACGAAGAGGATCGAGCCAGGCACTCATGCGGCGCGCGCCGTTATCGCGAGAACGTCCGTGCGTGGGCGATTGTCGCGGGTACTGGTTAATTGCCTGATGAAACTCGCGGTGTTTTGCGCGCCGTTCAAATCCAATTTGCAGGAATTCGGCTTAAAGCTAAGGCACTCGCGAATTGCGTCCGCCAGTACCGGACCATTGAGCCGGTTGGGATGCAACAGCCGCAAGGTACCAAGATCCGCCAGGCGTTCGGCGCGATTGAGCTGCTCATCTTCGCGGCCTTCCGCATAGGGAATCACCACGGCGGGTACATTCGACGACAATATATCCATGGATGTGTTGTAACCGCACTGGCTCACCGACACCGCCGCACGGCGCATTTCCATGCACAGATCCGGCACGGATCGGATCAGCTCCAACCATGGACGTGACTCACCCATGGCCAACAATGCATGCCAGTTTTCTTCCGGCAGAAACGGTCCCGCAACCAGCCGCATCGGGATCCCATTTTCGCCCCACAATAGATCGTGGGCATCGATCGCGGCGCGAAATAACGGGTAGCCCGCCATGCCACCACCGGCGGACACCAGCACGTGACGCCCGCGCTCCACCGCCGGCGATTGCACTCGCTGCGGTAAAACAAACCCCGTGTGAAATACCGGCACGCTCAGCGGCACGCGGGGACTGAAGGATTCTTCCAGCCGCGCAAACAGGGGATCGGAATGCACCAACACGGCATTGAAATAGCGATCCGTTATCCAGCGCGCGCGGTCATCATGATGTTGTCGATCGGGTCGCGCATTGACCAGGATATCTCGCACACTGCTCATCACCAGCGGCGGACGCACACGCCGGCGTGCAGCTTTGAGTAACGGCAATAGTTCGAACGCGAATTTCTTGCGCCCAAAGGGAAATAATTCAATAAGTAAGACTTCCGGATCGGTTTGGTTAAAAGCCTTCAGCAGTAAATCGCGACGTAGGCGCATTGCTTCCTCAACATCGTAACGGACATCGCGACTCACCAGATTGTGGCCGTCGACCATGCCCAACGGTGGCAAATCGATGATCTCCACGCCGGTGGGCGGACGCAGGCCGGGTGGAAACGGCCCGCCGTTCAAAAATACCACTCGAAAATCCTGCACCAGCGCCTGCGCCAAGGCAAACGAGCGGGTAAGATGGCCCATTCCAATCGAGTGTTGACAGTAAAATAACAGTACCGGCTTGAGGTTACTCATCACGCCACCCGCCCTATGCCATCGCTCGGCATAACGGGTTTGAGCGACGATATTGTCCGCGCGACCACGAGCTTATCTTTGGAGTCAACTTCGATTAACTTGCCTCCTTTGAGCGCGAGTACCCGATCAAATTTCGCGAACGAAGAAAACTGATGGCCGATGACCAATTGCGTCTTGCCTGAATGGATTTCGCTCAGGGCTCGATCAATGGCTGCGGCGGATTCGGGATCCACGGCAGAAGTCGGTTCATCCAGGATAAGAATCGACGGACGCTTGATTAAGGCGCGTGCAAGACAAATTCGCTGGCGCTGGCCACCGGAAAGCATGCAGCCACGGTCGCCGACCAAGGCATCGTAACCGTCTGTTATTTGCTCAATAAACTCGTGGGCGTGCGCCAAGCGCGCCGCCTGCTCGATATCTTCAAGGCTGGCTTCCGGCTTGCCGTAGGCAATGTTTTCGCGGATGCTGGCACCAAACAAAATCGTATCTTGCAGCACGATGCCAATCTCCCGCCGTAACGACTCGCGTGTGTACGCCGAAAGATTGCGGCCATCGATGCGAATAGCGCCGCCCTGCGGCTCATACAAGCGCAGCAGCAAACTCACCAGCGTCGACTTTCCCGCGCCCGACGCACCGATCAGCGCGACACGCTCGCCGGAACGAATGTGCAGCGACACATCATTCAGGATGGGTGCAGTTTTCTCATAGCCAAACGTAACGTGATCGAGCGTGATCTCGCCTGCCAGATTGGCCGCCTCGATCGCATCGGGAAAATCGCGAATGTCCGGTTCAATGGCAAAGACTTCGCTGACGCGTTCGGCACTCACTCGGGCACGCGAGAACTTCGCCCAAATTTTGCCGAGGTCTTTGATTGGCCGATATAGTCCATTAACGTAGGCTACAAAAACCAATAAGTCTCCAGGTGTGATCTCTCCCTTGAGCGCGAGCCAAGCACCGGCAAACACCGTACCCGCAGTGCCAAGCGCGGTGGACAGGCCAATCGCCTTAGAAACCGCGGCCGCCGCGCGAGCATTCTTTAATCCCGCCTCCAGACCATGCGCGCTTTCCGTCGAGAATCGTTCCTGTTCGTAATCTTCGCGGCCGAAGGCTTGTACCAGCGCGATGGATGACAACACTTCGTTGAGCCTGGAAATAACCTTACCTTCCTGCTTACGCTGGGTGCGCGCAGACTGACGAATCTGTCGATTCAAAAAGTAAAGCGCAGCGAAAAGCAGCGGCAGCGTTGCCAACACCACCACAGCGAGTTTCCAATTCATCGCCAGCATGATCGCCACGACACCGATCAGCATCAATAGTTGCGCGGAAAAATGAATCACCCAGTCGGCGAACACATCGCGAATCATATTCGTGTCGGAGGCCACTTTATTGAGTAACTCGCCAGAGCGCGAACGATTGTGAAACGACAGCGACAGTTGCTGCAGGTGCGAAAACAATTCGCGCCGCAAGGTGTAGACCATTTCGTAGCCGACCTTGGCGCTGACATAAGTCTGCAAATAAGCGAAACCGCCGCTGAGTAAAGCGATCGCCGCGATCGAGCACGAAATCACGACCAGTGCAACGGTTGTGCCGTTGGCGAATAGTGGCTGTAGCCAAAAAAGCGTCGACGGCAATGGCTTCGCCAACAAAATATAGTCGATGACCAGCTTGATCGGCCAAGGCGACAAAAGCGTCATCGCGGTGGCGCCCAGCAGACTGATAAATGCCACGGCGATACTCCACTTACGCGCGCGCAAGTCATTTAAAACAATGCGCTTGAAGCGCGAATGGTCGGACTTCATCGAGCGAGTTCCTTTTCTATATCTGTGCCCAGGTCGATCCCAAGGACAGCAAGCGCCACCAGCCCAGACACCCTCTCCCGCCAGCGCGGCTCGAGTTGCAAAGCGGCACGATAAGCTTTATTGATGAGTTGGATGCGCGCGTGCCAAACAATCACTGCATCAACAACGGCCCCGGCAGCATGGGTGCGATAGCTGTCGAGTAACACTCGAGCTACCGCGGCCGGTAGTATGCAATTTATCTCCGTTTTGTCGCGCGCAAATTGACTAACGTGCGGATCGACGATTAGGTCGGCGAGATCTTGCGCCGGATCGCCCCCGGTCCATTCGTCAAAATCAAACAACGCCAAAGCACCGTCGGCGGTAATGAGAAACTGGCCAAAATGTACGTCGCCGTGAATCACTGCTTTTTGTGCAGGTGGCAATTGTGACAATTCCAATTGCGCACGCGCAATCAACGCCCTCAGGTGGTCGGCAAGCTCGGGAAACATTTGCGCCAACTTACGCGATTTCTTCGTTACATCGACGAGCCTCCCCTCGCGCGTAACGATTTCGTGCATCGGCAAATCGGCCGCATGCAACCGTGCAAGGCAATGCCCGATCGCAGCCATCGGCGCTGCATAATCGCCCACTTCGAGCGCCGCAGTCAGTGGTGTCCCACTCAACTCGTCTTGCCACACGGCACGCGCAGCCGCGCTGTAACCCAATGGCCGTGCGATCCGGACACCCAATGTACTAGCGATGGCGTGGCAGTGCTGGATCCGCGAAAACACGCGAGCGCCGTTGTCGTCCGCGAACACCTTGGCATACAAAATATAGCTTTCGCGGTTACGTCCATAGTCGATTTCGTAGCGCAAAATACAGCGCTGTTCAGGACGATAACGCACGACCTCTATTTTGATATCGACAATATCCTTCGCCGAAAACGGCAAGCTAGTGTAGGGAAAATGTTTCGCGGCGCGAGTCACATCAAGGAGTCCGCGCAACTGTGGTAAATGTGGATCGTCCGGAAAATTCCAAACAATCATGTCCATTTCGGCCACATGCCGCGCGCCTTCCGTCTGGGCTAGTGCAGTGAACACATCTCGGCTGCGACCCTGCAAATACGCTCGGCCGTACAGCATCGGTTTGTGGGAAGTGTTGCGTTCGGGCGCAGCATCGAACTCGTAGCTCACACATAAAAAGGACTTGTGCCATGAGGCGGGATTCAGGTAAGTACGACAACGCGCATAGTGCACGTTGCACACATTAAATTCGAACGGCGCGCCTAGCAATATCGGCATATGTTGGCGCCACACCTCACCCATAGCAATGGTGTCGGTAAATCGCGCGAACGCCTGAACCGGTAGCGAGCTCATGATACTTTCTCTAAAGAATCACTCATCACGCCGCCGACCAGATCGACAGAACCGCTAACGGCAATGCGCGTAGCAACGGCAATCAAGTTCTCGATTGTGTCTATTCGAACGCGCTTTAGTGAGGTCACACATCGAAGCGCTCGCTCATAAATCAGTGCGCTCGCGGTGAACCAGGCGACATCTTGTTCCGGGACTGGCCAATAAGCGCGCTGCCGATAAGCGGCAAAGGCAACGGTCAGCAGCGGTTGAACCTCCTCCAAGGGTTCGTCGTTTAAGCAAGCGCGACCGATTAGTTCGGCAAGAAAGCTGCCTAATTCTGCAAGCGGCGGCCCGATCGATACACGGTCCATATCGACTAAGTAAACGTTGGCGGGGGTGACCAAGACGTTATTTGAATGTAGATCACCATGCCACGTGCCATCGTAGCTGAGATTCAAACGGCCCGAGTTCGCTACTAGGATAGCGACAATCCGTCTTAGCTCGACCGCGCATCTCGGATGCGCGGTAGCAACGACGTTACCCGCACCCGTCAGACGGTCAATCAAATTACTTAACATGATGCGCCGTTGGCTCTTTACCGGCGTCCCATGTAACGCAGCGACGGCCCGTGCGACACGCGCTGGCACTTTGTTATCGACAACATTCGCGGCGAGCAGCGACATCAACGTCACGCCGGGCACCCGCTCCTGCCAAAGAAGGCGATACTTGCTCTGATATGCAATGGGTCGAGCGTAAGATACATCAGCGTCTTCCTCGTTCGAAAATGCATCCATCTGGCGGTATGTTTCCGACCCGGCATCGTCATAGCGCGTTTTGCCGATTATTTCCCAAGCATGATGCGTTCCCTTTTCCAGGTGGCGTAAAGTCAGCCTTACGCTTACACAGCATGTATGCTCAGGAAAATAGTTGGAGACCGTATGTGCTAGATCCGAAATGCTCCAACCGTCACCCCAACGTGCGCGAACCACGTCTGGCAATACTTCGCTGCGTAGTCGCGCAGCGTCGGTCAACAGCGGCAGCGCAGTTAATTTGCGATCGTTGGGAAATGTCCAAATCACCATATTGAGCGGCGCAATTAAAGTGACCGGCGCAAAATAAGGCGTGGCAATAGTTGCCTCGCCTAGTGCCTTTTTGAAACGGGCGTTCGCATCGCCGGTCGCATAAACACCGGCACAAAGACGTTGTTCATGTTCGCCCGCTTCATCACTAATTTTGAGTCTATAGCCAATGATGCAGTTGCGTTCCGCGCGGTACTTTACCCGCTCAATTTTGCATGCTGTGACTTCGATATTCGTGCCATGACGCCCACGCAAGCGTTCCACAAATGTACGCTGCATCACGCTCTCATCAAGCGCGACCGACAAAAACGGCAGAACGCTGTCAACCGGAACTTGGCGAGAAGATGTCACCCTTTAATCCCTCCGACCCATGGCGAGGATGCCCCAACTCACTGAGGTGCGCGCCTTCGTTTGCATGGACCGATACGATTTCCCCATAGGCATCTTTGCGTAGCAACAAATAGGTGCCGTTGAACTCGTATTGACCAAAGCGCCAGCGGCCCGTATCGCCAAGGGAATAAAAACAATAGTCGGTGGTACTCAATTCGCCGCTGCCAATAGCAATACAAAAAGCGCTAGCATTGCCGGCGGTTCCATCTTCGGCGGTCACCGGTAGTTCGCGAATGCGAATATTCGGCGCGTGATCGCGATAAGGAAACAATACGGTTTGGAACTCCACGTTATTGCCACGTTGACTCAATCGTACGATCGGCGCCGGGTGCTTCACTCCATATCGGTAGGAGACGTATCCGGGCTCGACACCCAAATCCATCGACTCAAAACGATCCTCTTGCGCAATGATGAGGTTAGGCGAATGCACACACAGCGTGCCGCGATCACGTTTGATCGCAACTCGATCGTGAGCGTGCTCGGAAAGATGAAATAGCAGATCGTAGCTATGCTTCGTGGCACTAGTGAGTGTGTCGCAGCAAATCCAATATTCGCCGAAAGCAAAGAACAGCCTACGCTCATGAACCGCGTCATACTCATGACTGCGCGCGATACCGTGCAGGAAATCGAAACGCGACTTAGATGCAAACGTTCGCATCTCGAACTCCGGCGCCGCCCCGGCTATTTTGTGTCTGACGCTGCCCTGGGCATGGCGTGATGATTCTTTAATCTCGCGCGGCTCATAGCGTGTTTGATTCTTGCCATCGACGACGACGGTGTTGTGATAAGCAGTGCCGCGAAATTTCACGCGCCAATTTGTGTCTCCGGCTTCGCTGTAGGTGTATCGCCCGGGATCCACAATTAAAGACCGACCGAAGGCAGCAAGCTCAAAATTTAAGCAATCCAAATGACCATGATTTCCCGCGCCCAATGGCCCACAGTCAAAAATCAGATATTGCTCGTCGGCAAATGAATTTGCCGATTTGCCCCAGCCGCTACGAATAATGCTATAGCCGCTAGCAGCGAAATAAATCGAACGCTTCTCAGGCGGTGTACCGCGTTTGCCCTGGCTCGCCACGTAGAGCATATCTTCGCGACCATACAATTCATAACCCTGATTGAGTAAATCGAGAAAACTCCGCGCATCACCGTCACTTAAGCTCGGCACGATGCCATCGGGCTTGTGCACGTACATGCTGAATTCAAGCGCCTTGACTAATTGCTCATCCATCGATGGCGGAACATCGATGCCGTTCAGCTTTGTTAAGCGGCGCACACAGAGGTAATTTTTTAATACCAATTGATGATAGTCGGTCGACAGTTCGCATTGCACACCATCGGGCAGAAGATCGGTTTGCATATTGCGAGCAATTTCCGGCACCGCAAACTCGACCCATGTTTTCGCATCCCTTAACTCTGGGAACACGACGCCCGCGAGCAGGATCGCATAGAGCTCAAGGGTTCGATGGTTTCGCGCCGGTGTCAGGTTCGCACACAGATAATTCACTTGTGCGGCGATTGACTCGATTAGCTTTAGATGAAATAACGGATAGGATCGGGTTTGTGGCGCTTCCGCTATGAAATAGTAGTAGGCGTAAATCCAGTTCTGTACGCGCCGCCCCGTCACGTCGGCCGCAATGAAGCCCAGCGGCGTTTGTTCGATCCAAGACATCGTTAACGCCATCCATTTATCGAAATAACGTTGATCGCCCGTTTCCGCATAGGCCATGCCGAGGCCAACCGCATAGTAAAATTTGTGGAGCAGAATATGCCACTCGACATCGCGGCTCGGATTGGTCAACCAATCGATCCGGTCGGGTAAATCGAAACTTTCGCCGTTAAACTCAAAGCGGTTGTTGAGTATCGCGTCGATTTTGTCGCGCCTTGTTTCGTCGGCATCCGGCACCGGAAAAAACTCAACATCGCGACGCTGCCGGTAATGATCCAACAGCGATTGCGGATCAAGACGAGCATAGGACGGGAGAAAAATACTTACTTGCGCGCGCTGATTGCTTGGGATTCGTTCTGCGAGAATCATGCTCGAATCTCCTCAAAACGCATGTTGTCTAGAAACAATTTTTTGAGTTGCTGGGTAGTCGTGTGCGAGTCAAAAACCGCGCAAACTCGCTCGCGCGCTGCCGCGCCAAAACGCCGCCGCAGCGCTTCGTCCTGCAGAAGGTTTTGCAACGCCGTTGCCAGGGCTTGCGGATTGCGTTCTGGCACCATCAAGCCCTCGACGTTATGGCGAACCAATTCCGGAATGCCAGAAACGGCTGTGGTTACCACCGCCAACCCGGTGGACATGGCCTCCGCCAATACGTTGGGGATACCATCGCGATCGCCGTCCGCCGCCACCAAACACGGCAATGCGAAGATCACCGATTCGTGATAAATGCGTTGCAGCACATCGTGCGTCACGGGGCCCTGCAACGTGATCGCATCGTCAAGCGCGAGGTCGCGTACTTTGTTTCGAATAAACGCGGATTGATCGCCATTTTCGCCAATAATTTTTAGGCGAAACGGAATGTTCGCTGTGCGCAACAGTGCGCACGCATCTACTAAATCCGCGAATCCCTTTTTTTCAACAAAACGCCCCACCGCAAGAATGCAAGGTACCGGGCTGGATCGGACCTCCGAGCGCGGTGGGGCAAAAAACGCGGTATCAAGACCGTGATAAACCGTGTGAAGGTGATCGCAATGCGGAAAACGCTGCGCTAAATGGGATTCGTTCGCGCCAGTGCAGGTGGTCACAAACCGCGCGGCGTTCAACTTTCGCGCTAGCAAATCGCCTGGGTTTTGATCGACCTGATAAATGTCTTTGGCATGGGCCGTAAAGCTAAATGGAATACCGGTGAGGCGACTTGCAAACCAGGTAATGGTTGTCGCGCCGTGGCAAAAATGACCATGCAGATGACGAATTCCCGGCGCATCAATGATCTGCATCGCGACATGACCGGCCTGCAAAAATTCTTTGATGAATACTTTGCGCAACGGCGCAAACAGGCTTTTGCGATACTTGACGGCCATTCTTAGCGCGGCGCCCAAGGTCGTTATATAAGCCAGTGGACGCGCCTTAAATAAGCGCCCGTGTTGCGCGGCGAAGGCTGGCCAATTGCGCCACAGCCAAGCGACGATATTGGTTCCCGATAGCGACGATACCGGCGGCAAATAAGTCAGCGGTGCGCGAATCCGCTCGACGACACCGTGAACAGTGTCCTTATCGCCCTGTTTTATCGCAAAAAGGCGCAGCTTCATTCCAAGCTGTTCCAACAAATATATTTCGTGAGTAATGAAAGTTTCCGATAGGCGCGGAAATCCCATTAGCACGTAGCCGATCTCGCTCGGCGAATTGGCGCCGGTCGACGCGATTGCCGTCGGCGCGTGCGGGCTTGTATTTGCGACGCGACCGGGTTGCGCTAACGATTCAGTTGGCATGTAAGTAACCCTCTCCGACGACCGTCATGTCCTGCGCCTGCCGACTACTGAGGCGCGCCAGCAAGCAAATCTCGGAGTAACAGATCAAATTGCGGTCATTGTTGAACATCGTCTCGACCAAGTGTCGGCCTTCTTTTCCCATTCGCTCGCTCAATGCCGCATCTGAAATGACCTCAGCCATGGCATCCGCCAAGGCGTTTTCGTCCTGCGGCGGAACCAACATTCCGTTGACGCCATGCTTAATCACTTCGGGAATGCCCGAGACATCAGTCGATACGACCGGTAGTTCCATCGCCATGGCCTCGAGCAACACGTTAGGAATTCCGTCGCGATCACCATCTTGCGCAATTTGGCTCGGCAATACGAACAACGTCGCCTGGCGATAGCGCTCGATCAATTCGGTATGCGTCATTTTCCCGGTCAAAACAACAACCGAAGCTAAGCCGTAAGCATCGATTTGGCTTTGCAGCTTTTCGCGGTCTTCGCCGTAGCCGACGATTTCACAGCGGAACGCGACGCCCGCCAATTGAAGCCTCAAACAAGATTTGATCAACGTCACAAATCCTTTTTTCTCGCGCAACCGTCCGACACTTAGAATCAATGGCGGCGAGGCTTTGAGCAATTGACGATCGCTGGAGAAACGCTGCAAATTAATGCCGTGATACATGCGAAAAATATTCGCAGCGGGCGCAATTTGTCGTCATGTGCGTGCGGTTATAGCAAGTACACGTGACCGCGAATTGTGCACTCGACAATTTACGTTTAAGGGTGCGCGAATCCGATAGGTAAATGTCTTTTGCGTGCGCCGAAATGCTATATGGAATGCCACTAACACGACTCACCATTTCCGCAACACCGGCCGGTTCGCTAATGAAATGGGCATGAAGGTGCTCGATACCGGCATTACACAATTGATCGCTGAGGATGCTCGCGCGAAATAGGTCTTTGATGCCACCCGCCTCGGGGCGACGAAGCGCAAATCCCAACGCCTTGATGTAACGCAGCGGGCTTCGCAACAACGACTTCAACTGCGACAGCACGCTGGTAAGTGATGCAGTTTTGATTGGCAAATAGGTAACCTGCGCCGCAACTTGATCAAACGCGGAATGAATTGCCACATCCTGCGGCGGATTTAAAGAGAAGATATGCAACTTGACGCCAAGGCGTTCGAGCCCAAGAATTTCTTCTAAAATAAAAGTCTCGGAAAGCTTCGGATAGGTTTTTACTAAAAATCCAATCCGCTGCGGTTGCGTGTGACGTTTCACGACACCCTCTCTAGCTGATAGTGTCGCTGCGCCTGGTTCGCGACCTGATCATGCAGCAACAGTTCAACGGCTTCGCGGATTTTGTCAAGGCCGCCCAAATCAACTTGGTAAAGCAGACGCGAATGAACGTTACTGTTTGCCACTTCTTCCTTGACCATAGAGATAAGCGTTTTTGGGGTCAAGTGATCCGGGTGCAACGCGCGAAATACGCCCTTACGCGCTAAGCGCTCGGCGCGAATCCACTGTTCTTGAACCGGTTTGGTACGCGGCACAATGACCGCGTGTTTTTTCAGGGTAAGCAACTCACAAATGGTGTTATAGCCGCCCATGCAAACCACCAAATCGGCAGCATCCATCAGGCTCGCCATATCATCGGAGAAGTCGAGCAAATGAACGCCGGCACACGCAGCCGCGAGGCGTACGGATTTCGCGACGCTGGTCTTGGTGCATTTCCGGGCCGCAAACGAGAATAGATTTCATCGCTTGCGTAGACGCATGATCGCGTAGACCGAGGAGATAATTCGTGACTAGTTGGTAGCCGTCTTCGCCGCCGCCCGGTGTGACCAACACCAATGGCTCAGATCCGACACCATAATTTTCCCGCGTGATTTGGCGGGACGTAAGCCCTTTGCTGCGCTTGATGTATCCGCAGAAGCGGATTTTCGCGCGCGTCTCCGGTGGAAAACGATATTCCACGCCGAGATCGAACACATCGGGTGAACCGACGACCAGCACTTGGTCGTAGTAACGTTCGATCGCTTCGTAGTAACCGTTTTTTTCCCATACCTGGGCGGTGGCTTCCGGGCTATCGAGAATATCGCGTAACAACAACACCATCTTCGGCCGCTGCAACCGTCGACCTAACAGATCGATGACCGGGGCGAGCTCGTTGCTAACGCCAAAGGGTTTTTTGTCGACCAAGATTAGATCCGGGGCGAAATCGAGTACTGCGCTCAAAATGATATTGGCACGCAGCCGCATCACGTCTTCAAAACTAGTCTGCAGAAACTTGACTTCATAACCGCCGCGCGTGGTGCGCGTTAGGCACGGCAGCTTGATGTAGTCGATGCGCTCGGGAATGCGAAAGGCATGCAACATCGGCGAACCGGAAATGATCAAGATAGACACATCGGGATTCGACGCGGCGAGATGTTTCGATATTTCCAGCATGCGACGAATATTGCCGAGGCCAAAGGTATCGTGCGAGTAAACCAATATTCTTTTCATTTCCATTCCTTTTTCTCCGAACAGCGAATCACTTCAGCCGAGTCCAATTTGCATCGCTTTATGATGGTCGCCATGCCATCCGATTTTTCTCGTTTTGCATCGAGGTCATTTCATTCGATGCCTATGTTTTTGTTTACACAGACATACGGCAGCAACTAACGTGCCATATGTTGAAATGGTGTTAATTAAGTAATAATTTCACACGAAACGTTTGAATAACATTACAAATTTATTACATTGCTGTATGAAATTTTGTAGGTAGGGTTAATTCGAGTTGGGGAATATCCCCAAAAATTGGGGGTAACTGGGTGATTTCCCCGAATTTTGGGGGGGCTAACTATTTTGAAGTTTACGAAAAATGTTACCTGCCGAGAGGCAATATCAAAGCCATTCTTCAGATATGCCATGCTGTAAGCCAATATCCATGCGGCTTTCTAGGCGGGCATAAAAATAATAAGCTATTGGTGGCATTGAGCCGCTGGCCGCGGCTGAAATTACATCGCTAAACGAAGCTGATATTTATCAATTCGGTACCGTAGCGTATCGCGTGAAACGCCGAGCAAACGCGCGGCTTTTGAAACATTCCCACCGCATCGCTCAAGCGCCTGAACCAGCAACGTACGCTCGACGTCGTTCAAACTGAGGCCACCGGGTGGAATCGTCGTCAATGGCAACGGGATCGGCGTTGCCGACAACTGCATAGGCATTGGCGCAAGTGAAGCTAAACTCAAGTCGCCGCTAAAGCTCAAGTCACTCGGATACAGCACGTCGCTGCGCGCCAGGATGACGCTTTGCTCAATCGCGTTGCGCATCTCGCGCACATTCCCAGGCCAAGCATAGGCGGCGAACGTCGCCAAGACTTCTCGGCTAAAACGAAGATTAGGTTTGCCGTAGCGGCCGCGGTGCATCGATAAAAAATATTCCGCCAATTGCTCAATATCGCTCCCGCGCACGCGCAGCGGCGGGACTTCTAATTGGACGATGCGTAAACGAAAATATAAATCGGCGCGGAATTTTCCATCGCGAATTTGCTGTTCGAGATTACGATTGGTTGCCGTGACAATACGCACGTCGACCTTGTTTTCTCGCACGGCGCCCAAGCGCCGCACGCGCTTGTCTTCAAGCAATTTGAGTAGTTTTGCTTGTAGCGCTAAATCGATTTCGCCAATCTCATCCAAGAACAGCGTGCCGCCTTCAGCGGCCTCGATCAGTCCGAGCTTGCGTTCTTTTGCGTCGGTGAAAGCGCCACGTTCGTAGCCGAACAATTCTGCTTCCAACAAGGCGGCCGGAATACTGGAACAATTCACTTCGATGAATGGCTTGGCGCGCCGCGGCCCAGCGTAATGGAGCGCGCGAGCAACCAGTTCCTTGCCCACACCGGTCTCGCCAGTAATTAACACAGCCGGAGGCTCGGCATCGGCCAAGCAGCGCTCTGCCTCGACCACTTGCGAAATTAAACCTTTCAGCAACAACATCGGCGAGGATTCTCCGACCAATTGTTCGATGCCGCCTTCACCCGCTTCTTTTTTGCGATAGTAGTCCAGCTCTTGGCCGACACGGGCTTCGCCGACGATTTTATCCAACACCATTTTCAATTTACCGAGTACCAATGGTTTAATCAGATAGTCATAGGCGCCGGCCTTCATGGCGTCGACCGCGAGTTGTTCGCTCCCTTGGCCGGTTGCCATAATGGATTTGATACTCGGGTCGATTGCATGAATGCGTGGAAGCAATTCTAGTCCGTCCATTCCCGGCAAGTTGAAATCCAGAATCACCACGTCGGGCCGATCGCTCTCAACCAGCGCAAGCCCCAGTTCGCCCGTTTCCGCATGTTTGACGTCGTAATTTAATCGCCGCAAATACGTGGCGATATTCTTTGCGAGAACGACCTCATCCTCAATAATTAATACCGAAAGCATCAGAGATTCTCGGTTGGAAAAACAAGAGTTGCTCGGGTGCCCTTGCCAATCTGACTATCGATGCGTATGGAACCGCCGATGCGTTCCATCGTTCGCTTCACCAGCGCCAGACCTAAGCCTAAGCCCTTGCGCTTACTGGTGCTAAAGGGCTGAAATATTTTCTCTAACTGTTCCGGAGAAATGCCCTCACCGGTATCGATGAGCTGTAGTTCGATATTGCGCTTCTTTTCGCTTAAACCCGTCCGCATTGATAGCGTACCGCCACGCGCCATTGCCTCGATCGCATTGGCGACGAGGCTATTGAGCATCTGGGTAAGTAGACCCGGATTGCCGACGATGCACGGTATATCGTTTGCCAGTTCATAGCGAATTTGAATATGGGTGCGAGTGAACTCGCGCTGATAACCGCTAACAACATTCCTTAGCAGTTGATTCAAATCAACCGCCTCGAGCTTGGCGCGTCCTTGGCCGGCGTAGGTTAATAGACTTCGCACCCATTGCTCCAGTCGATCGACTTCGGAAACAATGTCCTGCGCTTGTTCGTGGTTTTCGCCGGATTTTTCGTCGGCCCATAACTCCGCGGATGTGCGAATCGATGCTAAGGGATTGCGAATGCCGTGCGCGACAGCGGAGGCCATTTCGCCAACGGCGACCATCGCCTCATTCGCGACGAGCTGCCCCTGCTGATGCCGCATCACGCGCTCTGCCCGGCGCATGAGCCAATACAGGCTTGCAAACAGCAATACACCGCCGAGCATGGCGCACAGCCAAATCCAGCGAATCAGCGTGTCGATAACCGAAAAAATTGAGGCAGGTGATTTGTAAATTTCGATGACGCCCAAGATTGACTTGTGTTGCGTATCAAACACCGGGATATAATTTTCCACAAAGCGCGCTTTTTTGGCGTCGAGAAAAAAGTGTTCCGTTTTGATCGGTGATGTCATGTTTTCAGGCGAATTTTCAATCACTAATCGCCCTTCCAGCGCCTCATTTAACTCGTCATTGTCGGACATAACGCGATTGATCGCCGCAGCATTACTTGACCAAATTACGCGCCGCTCAAGATCGTACACATTGGCATGAAGCACGTCGGGTAACGCCGCAATTTGCACGAAAAATTGTTCAAGTTGGCGATCGTTGCCGTTTGGATCGAATTCTGCAAGAACAGAATTTTTACTCTTCATGCCCAAAAAGAAGGGTTGAATATCGTGCGTCCTGAGTAAACCCTGAACGAATTGCATGGCGACGACGCCATCATGATGCAGAATGAGTTCGGACATAATACGACTAAGTACACTGGCGGTTCCAATACTTAGCGCAGTTATCGCCAAAAGCGTCAGTGCCGTAAACCAACGAGTCGCGCTAAATGCCTGCTCAGCACGCAAACCAACGAGTTGCTGCAGGCGTGCAACGCCCTTACTGCTCCACATCCGCAGAGACTTCAATGTAAGTGATGATGGTTTCCGGTCAGTCATATAAATTTTGTCACTTCTGGCCACTAACACACCGAGTAACCTTTACGCCTTTTGGACTATCAATTGGATATTTCTTGACATGATATATGAAAAATATTATATTGTGTGAAACTTTCACACCAAATTAAAGTCTCAACCCAGACCAAAACGAATTAACGATCCTAAACAAATGGTAACGAAAAGATCATGAACGATCCGACCCCAAGGCTGGGAGCCCCATCCGGAATCGTCATTCAGGCCGTTCGCGGTGTACTTAAGCCATTAGTGCGATTCATGTTATCGCAAGGGTTGACGTACACCATTCTCATCGATCTGCTTAAATCGATCTATGTTGAAGTTGCGTTGAACGAATTTAAGCTCGAGAAAAAACGTCAAACCGACAGCCGCATCAGCCTATTGACCGGCGTACATCGCAAAGACGTTAAGCGTCTATCCGAATTGATCGAGGCCGATGCGCCTCCCCCGGAAAACGTCACGCTCGGCGCGCAACTCGTGGCCAAATGGATTGGCCAGCCGCCATACGTTGATAAGCAAGGCCACCCGATTCCGCTAACACGCGGCGCAAAAGATGGCGGCGAAAAATCCTTCGAAGCGCTCGTGGCATCTGTTAGCAAGGATATCCGCTCACGCGCGGTTCTCGACGAGTGGTTACGCTTAGGCATTGTTCATATGGACACGAACGATTGCGTCTGCCTCGATACCGAAGCCTTCATCCCGAAACAAGGATTTGAGGAAAAGGCTTATTACTTCCAACACAACTTGCACGACCATATCGCCGCCAGTGTTAGCAATATGCTCGAACTGGGCCCACCGTTCGTCGAGCGTAGCGTGCACTACGACACGCTCACTAAAGCCTCGGCGGCCGAACTCGTATCGCTCGGCGAAGCCCTCGGAATGCAAGCATTACAAACCGTAAATCGCCGCGCGCTAATATTGGAAAAGAAGGATGCAAACCATCCCGATGCAAATCAGCGCATAAACTTCGGGATCTATTTTTATTACAACAATCAAGACGAAACAAACTCTGAGCCAACCGACGACGCTACCCCAGCGTTATCAAAACCATAAATGACCTTCACTCTTTAGGATACGATCATGACACTTCTCATTAACCCTCATACGAGGCATTTGCGTTCGAATTTTCAGAACGGACTTTTCATCTTTTTAATTAGCTTGTTCCTATCGGCCTGTGGTGGCGGCGGCGGGGGTGGCGGCGGAATCGGTGGAGGCGGCGGCGGCTCGATCGCCGGCGGCATAGGTGGCACGGGTTCTGTTGCAGCGATTGCGAGCGTAACGGTTAACGGTGTTAAATTTAGTTGCGTCGGTGCAACGGTCACCAACGACGACGGCACCATCGACCAAGGTCCAGGCGACAATTGCGTTGCAGCGCAAACGGCAGGGCGTTTAGCCGTCGGTTCCGTAGTCACGGTCACCGGCACCACAGATGCCTCAGGCAACAATCCTACCGCAACGACAGTAGATGTTTCGCGCAGCGTATCGGGTCCGGTAGCCAGTCTTGACGTGAACGGCCAAAGTTTTAGCGTGCTTAACCAAACGATTCTGGTCGATCAAACCACGCGTTTCGTCGGTGTTGCGGGGCTGTCATCGCTCACCAATGGAACTATCGTCGAAGTAAGCGGTTTCCGCCAAAATGCAACGGCAACGTTGCCGAACGGCGCGATCCTCGCAACCTTGGTGCAAACCAAATCGTCTTCGAGCGGCCAGTTTGAGTTGAAAGGTTTCGCAAGTGTAAGCGGCAGCAACGTCACCATCAACGGTGTGGCGATCAGCTTGGCCAGCCAATCCGCACCAACGAATGGCCAATGCGTGGAAGCCAAAGGTAGTTTTAGTGGCAATACCTTGACGCTGACCCAAGCACTCAAATCCGACAACGATTGCAATGGCGCCAGTGCCTTAAGCGGCAGCTTGACTCAAGCGCAAGTGGAAGGTGTGATCACCGCGTTCAGTTCTGTGTCTAACTTCACAGTCGGGGGTCAAGCCATTAACGGTGGCAGTGCGAGTATTTTGGGTGGCCTGGCCACAGATCTGCTAAACGGCGTCAAAGTTGAAGTAAAAGGCAAGCTTAGCAATGGTGTATTGAATGCGACGCAAATCGAGATCAAGAGCAACGGCGTACGCATCGAAGGCATCACCGATAGCGGTTTGTCGGGTGGGAGTTTTACAATTCTGGGCATTACCGTGAAAGTCGTCACCGGCACGGAAAATGACCTCGGCAATTTCGGTACTGGTACACAACTACGCGTCGAAGGCAGCAAGAGCGGGCCGAACAGCATTAACGCCAGCAAGATCAGCAATGCTTCCGGTGGTGGTGGCGGCGGAACGCGTACCGAGTTGCGCGGACCGTTGGATGCCGATGCCAGTTCGACGCGGCCTAACGTAACGATTTTGATGGTACCAGTGCAAACGTCCGCGTCGACGCAATTTAACGGAAGCAGCAGCACGGCTAACGCTGACGCATTTTTCGCTGGCACGAAAAAAGACCAAATCGTGAAGGGGCGCGGCACGGAAAACACGAATAATGTCATCACCGCGGATGAAGTTGAAAACGAAGATTAATTAAAAATAATTTGCACGCAACAAACGTCGGCCCGGATGGCAACATCCGGGCTTTTCATTTTCTTGGCGTCATTGCGAGCGGCCTGTTGCAGCGCCGCCGAGATCACTCACGGACGCATGAACTGCCGGCATGCATGCGTCCACCTCCACATGTCATCCTTCGCGCTGCCCAGGATGACACGTTAAAGGTGACAATCCCGTTAGGGTTCATGGAAAGCGTAGCGTGGCGATTTGGTTTTTGAGCATTTCGATATCTCGTCGTCGCGCGACTTTTCCAAGAAACCCACGATCACACAAGATTTCTTATCCGCAATTTGGTACGCTTCTGATTATGAGCAGCTTAGAATCCGAGTTAGCAACCAGCGCCGATCCGTTTCAATCCAACCGCACCGGCATGCTTGAATTGCTTGAACGTGTTCGTGTGTTCGAGCGGCGCGCCATCGCGGCGTCCGAATCGTCGCGAGGACGCTTCGAAAAGCGCGGGCAATTGTTGCCACGCGAAAGAGTGGCGTTACTGCTTGATCCTGGATCACCATTTTTGGAGTTGTCTACCTTAGCCGGGCTTGGGCTCGATCACGCGGATCTAAACAAGAGCGTGCCCGGCGGCGGCGTAGTATGCGGCATCGGCTATGTTTCGGGTGTTCGCTGTATGGTCAGCGCGTCGGATTCCGGCATCGACGCCGGCGCACTGCAGCCGATGGGCATCGACAAGCAATTGCGCGTTCAGGAATTGGCGCTTGAGAATAAACTGCCATTTGTGCAATTGGTCGAAAGCGCAGGTGCCAATTTACTGACCTACCGCGTCGAAGATTTTGTGCGCGGCGGCAATTTATTCCGCAACTTGGCGCGCATGTCGGCGGCCGGCTTGCCTGTCGTTACCGTAACCCATGGATCGTCGACGGCCGGCGGCGCGTACCAAACCGGGTTGTCCGACTACATCATTATGGTGCGCGGCCGATCCCGCGCGTTTCTTGCCGGACCACCGCTGTTGATGGCGGCGACGGGCGAGGTCGCAACCGAGGAAGAACTCGGCGGCGCTGAAATGCATACCTCAATTTCCGGTCTCGGTGACTATCTGGCGGAGGACGACCGCGACGCATTACGCATCGCTCGCGAAATTCTCGCGAAGATCGAATGGCATTCGTCGCCCGAGACTCCGCGCAGTTTCAAACCACCGCGCTACGATGCCGAAGAATTGCTCGGGATCATGCCGATGGATCACAAACGCCCCGTTTACATGAAAGAAGTTATCGCGCGTATCGCCGACGATTCCGATTTTCTCGAGTTCGGCGCGAACTATGGTAGCGCAACAGTTTGCGGCCATGTCAGCATTGAAGGCTGGCCGCTGGGCCTCATCACGAATAATGGTCCAATTGATTGTGATGGCGCGGCGAAGGCCACGCATTTTATCCAGGCCTGTTGCCAATCGCGCACGCCGATTCTTTATTTGAATAACACCACGGGTTACATGGTCGGCCGCGCCCACGAAGAAGCGGGCATGATCAAGCACGGTTCGAAAATGATTCAAGCAGTGACCAATGCAACGGTACCGCAAATTACGATTTACTGCGGTGCGTCTTTTGGTGCCGGCAATTACGGCATGTGCGGCCGCGGCTTCCATCCGAGGTTTTGCTTTTCGTGGCCGAACGCAAAAACCGCGGTAATGGGTGGCGAGCAGGCGGCGCGCACCATGGCGATCGTCACGGAAGCGGCGATGAAGCGCAAAGGAGGCGAGGCCGACAGAGCAAAACTTGATGAGCTGCAACGTCAAATCATCGAGCGCTTTGATAGTCAGATGAGCGTGTTTGCAACGAGCGCGCGACTGCTCGATGATGGCGTGATCGATCCGCGCGATACGCGCGCGGTGCTGTGCATGGTGCTATCAATTTGTCGCGAAGCCGATCAACGCGCACCGCAGGCAATGCAGTTTTCGGTGGCGCGACCTTAGACCATGCAGGCGACGCCCTTCAGCAAAATCCTCATCGCCAATCGTGGCGAAATTGCGTTGCGCGTGATACGCACGGCGCGCGCGATGGGTTACGGAACGGTTGCGGTTTATTCCAGCGCCGATGCGAGTGCTCTGCACGTCCGCGAAGCTGACCAAGCCGTTTGCATCGGCGGCGCGTTACCTGCCGAGTCCTACTTATGTATCAATGCGATTATTGCGGCGGCAGAAAAAACCGGCGCTGACGCAGTGCATCCGGGCTACGGTTTTCTCGCTGAAAATGCCGATTTCGCTCGCGCCTGTCGTGCCGCCGGGTTGGTGTTTATCGGCCCCTCGCCCGACGCAATCGACGCGATGGGCGATAAGTCCGGCGCAAAGCGCTTAATGTTGGCTGCAGGTGTACCCTGCATTCCCGGCTATGAAGGTGAAGATCAAAGCGAGGCGCGATTGGTCGCCGAAGCCGCTCGCATTGGCTTTCCGGTTATGATTAAGGCAAGTGCCGGTGGCGGCGGGCGTGGCATGCGCCGAGTCGAATCACCGGACCATTTTGCCGAGTTGCTGCGCAGTGCGAAGTCCGAAGCGCAAAGTGCATTTGGCGATGCCACGGTGATTTTGGAACGCGCAATTAACGATGCGCGGCATATCGAAATACAAATTTTTGCGGATCGGTACGGCAACGCCATTCATCTTGGCGAGCGCGACTGCTCGGTGCAACGTCGCCATCAAAAACTGATCGAAGAAGCGCCATCGCCTGCGGTAACGCCGGCATTACGCAAACGCATGGGTGAGATCGCGATAAATGCCGTCAAATCGATCAATTACGAAGGTGCTGGTACGCTTGAATTTTTGCTCGACGAAGCGGGCGAATTCAACTTCATGGAAATGAATACGCGTTTACAAGTTGAGCATCCGGTCACCGAGGCCATCACGGGCTTGGATCTGGTAGCGATGCAGTTGCGCGTCGCTGCGGGCGAACCGCTATCGTTGTCTCAGGCCGACGTTGTTTTCAATGGCCACGCAATCGAGGTTAGGCTATGCGCTGAGGACGCGAGCCAATCCTTTCTGCCGCAAAGCGGAACATTAGCGCGATGGTCCATCCCGGAAGAACTTCGAGTTGAGCATGCACTAAGTGCAGGCACCGAGATCGCGCCGTTTTACGATTCGATGATGGCAAAGTTTATTTGTCACGGCAAAACACGTGACGAGGCGCGCAGAAAATTGATCTTTGGGCTCGAGAAAACAACCGCGCTGGGCGTCACGACAAATCTTTCTTTTTTATCGCGCTGTTTGGCGCATCCTGTTTTTGCCGACGGCGGCGCGACGACTGCTTTCATCGAGTTTAATAGCGAATCGCTAATGAAGGTCGATCCGAAAATAGAATCCCTTGCGTTTGCGATTGCCGCGATGATTTTTCGAACCGCTGTGACCAACCATGTCATTTCGGAAGGCCGATTGTCGAATTCGTATCCAGTGCCGATGCGTTTGGAAATGAATGGCCAACTTAGCGCAGCGACTGTGACGAAAAATAAGGATCGGCGCTTTACCGTTAGCGCGATAGAAACTACATGCGAGATTGAACTCATCCGTATCGATGAAGACGTTGCGCGATTTCGCTGCGCGGGTGTCGACCACTCCGTGGTATTTCATCGCGATCGCGTTCACTTAACCATGAGATATGCGGGCAATGATTTCAATTTCGTCGATCGAACGCTCGAGGCGCCAACCCGTCTCGAAGAAAAATCCGGCGACGGCAAAATTCGCGCATTGCTGAATGGCCGTGTAGTCGCCGTTCTGGTTGCTGCCGATGATCACGTTTCGGCCGGCCAGCCGATGATCGTCATTGAAGCCATGAAAATGGAACATGTTCATGCTGCGCCATTCGCGGGTAAAGTTGTGTCGACCCACGTTGCGGTTGGAGATCAGGTCGCGGCGCGGCGCACGATTGCTGAAGTGAACGCCGTTGACGCATGACAGACAATTATCCGGATTTCGTAAGCAATGACTAACATGCCAGCGATACTTCTTGAAAAACGCGGCGCCGCGTTTTGGATCACGATTAACCGGCCGGAAAAGCGCAATGCGTTGAACAAGGATGTCATTGCAGGTATTCGCGACGGCTATGCCAAGGCGCACGAGGACAGCGATGTCCGTGTGATTGTCTTAACCGGCGCGGGCGATAAGGCCTTTTGTGCCGGTGCCGATTTGCAGCCGGGCAAAGGGTTCGCATTCGATTTATCCAAACCCAACCTCGACTACGCCGATATGTTGCGCACGGCTTATCACGCCAATTTACCGAGTATCGCTCGTATCAATGGTACTTGTATGGCTGGCGGCATTGGTTTGTTATGTATGACTGATTTGGCAGTAGCAGCCGACCATGTTCAATTCGGTTTGCCCGAGGTCAATGTCGGGGTGTTTCCGATGCAGGTGTTGAGTTTATTGCAGCACCTTGTTGCGCCGCGCATTGTGCGAGAGTGGTGTGTTACCGGCGAGCCGTTCGGCGCCGCTGAGGCGAGAGCCGTGGGCTTGCTAAATCACGTCGTTCCTGCCGTCGAACTTGACGCAAAGGTCGAGTGGCTCATTGAACGCATCGCGAGTAAATCGCCGACCGCTATTCGTCGCGGAAAAAATGCGATTCGCGCCATCGCATCAATGTCCTTCGACGAAGCCATTGCACATATGGAGGGGCAAATTGCTTTGTTAACGATGACGGATGACGCGCGTGAAGGTTTGGCCGCCTTCAACGAAAAACGCAAACCGAAATGGACCGGGCAATAGCGCAGTCGCGCAACTAATCCGGCTTAACAATCGTCCGTTTTTGGCGCACCAAGACGGTCGGTGTCGATTTAGGCGTCGAGCGTGCGGCCGGGGCTTCCGTGTAATGTGGATCCACCGGCTGCGAAAACGACATGCCGCTTTTTTGCCGTGGTTTGGAGGTTTGCGGCGAAATAATAGCAATCAATTGCTTATACAACACGATCGCTTGCTCTGCCTTGAGCATAATCGTATGCACATCAAATGATGAAATCACGCCATCGAAACGGGTGCCGTTGGTGAGCAGTATCGTTACCCGCTGGCGGCGTTTGCGCAGCGAATTCAGATAAAACTCCTGATTGTTCTTATTCGGTTCCGGGAAAACGATCGGCTCGTTATCCGTCTCTTTTGAGCGGGCCATAAAGTCTAAATGTCGATCTTCGCGCGGCTACCGAGCGGAATTAATAGGTATGTTCATGACTTCTTGTTTTCCCAGTTCTGGAGCTAGGCTGAAACGACTACGTGGTTATTATTAACTGCATTATACAAAGTTATTTTGCCTTTATCTAAAAGAGATTGGCGCGGCAAATTTAGCGCTGGCAATTTGGGCAGTAATAGGTACTGCGCTGCCCTTGGCGCAGACTGCGAATCACACCACCGCAGCGAAAACAGGATTTACCGTCGCGATCATACACTCGATAGCTCAGTTGAAATGAGCCGGGCTCACCGTTGCTGTTCACAAAATCCCGCAGCGTGCTGCCACCCGCTTTCAGCGCCAAATGCAAGGTATGTTTGATTGCTTCAGCGATTTTTTCGCAGCGCGCCAAACTCACTCGCCCTGCTTTCGTCTGTGGGCGAACGCCAGCGCGAAATAGTGCTTCGCTTGCGTAAATATTGCCGACGCCGACGATATGATGTTGATCCATCAAAAACTGTTTGACACTGGCCGTACGGCCACGAGCCGCATCAAATATGCTTCTCCCGTCGAATGCCTCGGAGAGTGGCTCTACACCTAGCTCTACAAGCAGCTTATGTTTAGCGGGCGCGCCGGCAGTCCAATGCAGCGAGCCGAAGCGGCGCGGATCGGTAAAACGTACGATTTGCTGACTCGCCAAGACGATGTCGTAATGATCGTGCTTGCCCGGTAGCGCGTCTTTCGAGACGATCCGCAAACTCCCGGACATGCCTAAGTGAATGATCATGTGCCCGCATCCACAATCGACCAGGAGATACTTCGCGCGCCGCAGAACGTCGTTGATCGACGTGCCGCGTACGATTGCTGCTAAATCGGCTTGAATCGGCCAACGCAGTCGTGGCTCCCGCACCACTAGGTCGACAATCTTGGCGCCACGGATGTGCGGCAAAAGTCCCAAGCGGGTAGTTTCGACTTCGGGTAATTCAGGCATAGCGTTCGGAAATAAAGTAGGCTTGCTTGTGCGAGATGACAAATATACCTAAACTTAATCAATTCTCGAACCTTATCATGTCCGAAACAGTCATACTTTTCATCTACCGATCAATCCTAACCGGCTGCCCATGAAAAAAATTCTCTTTATTGCCCTATCGTTGATTTCGCTTTCAGCCTGTGCGGGACAACCGAAGCTGCTCATCGCCGACAATGGCGAGGGTTCGTCGCTATCGTCACTTGACGATGCAATGCCGGGGAAGGCGCAAGTGCCAGCCTCTGCACCCGTTAACCTGCCCAATCAAGAGTTAACCGCCAAGGTCGTTTATCAATTGCTGTTGGCTGAAATCGCCATCCAGCGCGGCCGTCTAAACGTCGGCATGGCGACCTACCTAGATGTGGCAAAGTCAACCAAAGATCCGAGAATCGCACAACGCGCGACGGAAATTGCCATTTATTCGCGCCAACCGCGCGAAGCACTTGAGGCTGCTAAATTATGGGCCGAGGTCGATCCCCAGTCCCAGCAAGCACGGCAGATTATTGTCTCGGTTTTGATGAGCGAAGGTAAGCTCGACCAAGCCAAACCTTATGTGCAAAAAATGCTGTCTGGGGAAGATCAGCAGGCGCGCCAAAGTTTCATGGAGCTAAACAACTTGCTCGCGCGCCAAAGCGATAAAGCTGCGGCATTGGAGATGGCGAAACAGCTTGCCGAGCCGTTTCCGAATATCGCCGAAGCCCATTTTGCCGTCTCGCAAGCAGCCTTAAACGCCAAGCAAGGTGATTTGGCGCTGAAGGAAATCAAGCGCGCCAACGAACTTAAACCCGGTTGGGACATCGGTGCGTTGGTCCAGGCTCAAATTCTTTGGCAGTCCAATAAAGAAGAGGCTATCAAGCACTATGAAGATTATTTAAAACGCTTTCCAAAGTCGAACGAAGTGCGCATGAGTTATGCGCGCGTCCTCGCCGGCCAGAAAAATTTTCCTGCCGCGCGATCGCAATTCAGCACCATCGTCAACAATTCGCCTGACAACCCCGATATCGCGATCGGTGTCGGGATGGCGTCGATGCAAATGCAAGATTTTGAGGGGGCGGAAACGTATCTGACTCAAGCGCTGAAACTCAATCCTAAAGACCCGAATGCTGTTCGATTTTCTCTCGGTCAGATTAGCGAAGAACGAAAGCTACTCGATAAAGCCAACGATTGGTACAAAAGCATTACCGATGGCGAGCAGTATTTTTCAGCGCGCGTAAAAATGGCAAGTCTGTTGGCGCGGCAAAATAAACTGCGCGAAGCGCGAGAATTTTTACAAACCATCAAGACCGAAACGACCGCGGAAAAAGCGCAATTGGTGATGGCTGACGCCGGCATGTTGCGCGAGGCCAAATCCTACCAAGAGTCCTTCGATCGACTCGATGCGGGCGCGAAGGAGCATCCGGATAATCCCGACCTTCTTTACGATCGCGCAATGGCCGCCGAAAAGATCGGCCGCCTGGATGTTCTGGAGGACGACCTGCGTAAACTCATCAAACTAAAGCCGGATCATGCCCATGCTTACAATGCGTTGGGTTACACATTGGCCGATCGCACCACGCGCTTCACCGAGGCTGAAGAACTGATCAAAAAAGCCTTAGAAATTGCGCCCGACGACCCTTTCATTGTCGATAGCCTTGGCTGGGTGCAATTCAAAATGGGGCGCTTAGCCGACAGCGTTTCGACGTTACAGCGAGCATTCGATCTTCGCCCCGACCCTGAAATCGCCGCACACTTGGGCGAGGCAATGTGGGCAAATGGTAAGCGTAACGAGGCGTCGCAAGTATGGCAAACCGCAATTAAAGATCATCCGGAAAACGAAGCTTTGCTAGAAGTCGTTAAGCGCCTCAAACCCTAGTACTCGGTCGAATTCTTTGTTTGCGCGTACATTCGGCGTTGGTCTGTTAATGATCGCTTTAATGCTGGGCGGCTGCGCCGGTCTGCGTTCTCGTAGTGACGGCAACGCGCCTGTTATCGAGCCAGGCGCTACGAACGACATTAAAGCATTCAAACTTTCCGGACGACTCGGCATCAAGCAGGGCAACGAAGGCCACAGCGGTGGCTTGAAATGGCTGCATGCCGCCCCGAAGCACGAGATCACGGTTTACTCGCCGATTGGAACAACCGTTGCGAAAATCGAGCAAAACGAAGATGGCGCAAAACTAACTATTAGTGCCAAGGAAATTTACCAGGCTGCGGATGCCGACCAATTGATGGAGCAAGTGATGGGTTGGCATTTTCCCCTCAACGGTATGCAGTATTGGGTGCTGGGCCGCGCTGCGCCGGATGGCCCCGCCGAAGAGGAACGCGGCGCGAACAATCGGCTTATGCATCTGAAGCAGCAAGAGTGGGATATTCAATACGCCGACTATCGCCCACTCGCGAACATCGAGCTGCCTTATCGAATCATTATGAAGCGCGCCGATGTCGTCATCCGTTTTGTGGTTGATACCATCGCACCCATTCGCGAATAGCTTTGAGTTCGGTTGTACGATATCCCGCGCCGGCGAAGTTAAATCTGTTTTTGCATGTCGTCGGGCGCCGCGACGATGGCTACCATTTGCTGCAAACCGCGTTTACCTTTATCGATCGCCGTGATTATTTGAGCTTTGCGATGCGAAACGATGGTCTCATCGTCCGCATTGAAGGCCCGAACGGGATCGCGCCGGATGACGATCTATGTGTTCGAGCGGCGAGGCTTCTCCAAGCGAGAACCGGCACCCGCCAGGGCGTATCAATTGGCCTGGAGAAACATCTTCCTTGGGGCGCCGGGCTGGGCGGCGGCAGTTCCAACGCCGCTACGACGTTGATCGTGCTGAATCGGTTTTGGAACCTTGACCTGAGCCGCGCGGAATTACAGAAAATCGGCCTAGAACTCGGCGCAGACTTGCCCGTGTTCATTTTTGGCCGTTCGGCGTTCGCCGAAGGTACCGGCGAAAAACTAACGGCAATCCAAGTGCCGAATGCGTGGTACGTGGTATTAACCCCGCCGGTTCACGTACCCACAAAAACTATCTTCGCCGACCCGGAATTGACACGGGATTCGATTCCCATCAAAATATCGGACTTTTCGTCAGCCGTGCTTCGTAATGATTTGGAGGCGGTAGCGAAACATCGTTTCCCTGAAGTTAGTCATTATTTACAATGGCTTAATGGCTATGCGCCGGCGCGGATGACGGGCTCCGGCGGCGCGGTTTTTGCGGCGTTTTCGGATCAGGGGCATGCCGAAAAGGTTTTAACAAACCTGCCGGAAACGATGAAAGGTTTTGTTGCCGAGGGCTGGAATATTCATCCCCTCGCCGACTTTTAGAGTTTGGGGAGTCGCCAAGTGGTAAGGCACCGGATTTTGATTCCGGCATTCGTAGGTTCGATCCCTACCTCCCCAGCCACAAGATAGGATTTAGTGGCGACCTCGCGATTGGATGCACAATTTTTTACCGATGTTTCTTGATTAACCGAATACCAAGCCAAATCCACAATCCTAGTGCCTAAATCCTAAAAGATGGCTTTCGAAAACTTAATGATCTTTACCGGCAACGCGAATCCAAAACTCGCGCACGCCGTTGCGCGCCACCTTGGCATTCCACTTGGGCGCGCCACTGTTGGTCGCTTTAGCGACGGCGAGATCATGGTTGAGATTTTGGAGAACGTGCGCGGTAAAGATGTTTTTGTGCTGCAATCGACCTGCAATCCGTCGAACGACAATTTGATGGAACTACTGGTCATGGTCGATGCGCTCAAGCGCGCCTCCGCCGGGCGCATCACTGCGGCGATTCCGTACTTTGGCTATGCGCGGCAAGATCGCCGCCCACGCTCGTCGCGCGTGCCGATTACTGCGAAAATGGTCGCGAATATGCTCTCCAGCGTTGGTTCTGATCGTGTGATGACGATGGATTTACATTCCGATCAGATTCAGGGATTTTTCGACATTCCCGTCGACAATATCTACGGCACGCCGGTGTTGCTAGAAGATATGTGGAAACACAAATACGAAAACACCGTAATCGTGTCGCCCGATGTCGGCGGCGTGGTACGCGCGCGCGCGATTGCGAAACGTGTCGACGATGCGGATCTGGTCATTATCGATAAACGTCGCCCGAAACCGAACGTGTCGCAAGTGATGAATGTGATCGGCGATGTGAAAGATCGCACCTGCTTGATCGTTGATGACTTGGTCGACACCGCGAACACGCTTTGCGAAGCGGCCCTGGCATTGAAAAATCAGGGCGCGAAGAAAGTTGTATCCTATTGCGTTCACCCGGTGTTATCGGGCAAGGCCATCGAGCGCATCAGCAATTCCGCGCTGGACGAATTAGTCGTCACGGACACGATCCCGCTCAGTGCGGCCGCCGAGGCCTGTAAACGGATTCGCCAACTTACCGTCGCGCCATTGCTCGCAGAAACTATGCGCCGCATTAGCGAGGGCGATTCGGTCAGTTCGCTGTTCGTCGAATAATTTTTTAGCGGTTGATGCAAATCAACCAAATGTAACGGGGCAACTGGTCGCGGTTGAACCATTTTTGGAGTAAGCAATGAAAATTGAAATTAATGCAACAAGCCGGAAGACACAGGGCACGGGTGCGAGCCGCCGCCTGCGTATCGCCGGTCGCGTCCCCGGGATTTTGTACGGTGGCAGCGAGAAACCCATAGCGGTCGAAATCGATCACAACGAAATTTTCCACAAACTGCGCGCAGAAGCATTCCATTCGTCCATCTTGACGATGAAACTTGACGGTACCGATCTGCAAGTGTTGTTACGTGACGTGCAACGTCACCCGTTCCGCTTGATCGTCAACCACGTGGATTTTCAGCGCATCGACGCGAACACCAAGATTCACATGAAAGTGCCGCTGCACTTCATTAATGACGACGTTGCACCGGGCGTGAAATTGGCCGGCGGTTTGGTCAGCCATGTGCTGAACGAAATCGACGTGATTTGTTTGCCGAAAGATTTGCCGGAATTTATTCAGGTTGATCTCGGCAGCTTGGCCGCCGGTCACTCGATGCATGTGAAAGATATGCCGATGCCCGCCGGTGTTGAAATCGTCGCCAAAGTGAAGATGGAAAATCCGGTTGTCGCAACGATCGTGATACCAAGAGCGGCTGTCGCGGAAGAAGAAGCAACAGCCATCGCCGCCGCCGACGTACCAGCGACCGCTCAGGCTGCGAAAGACAAAGTCGACGACAAAGCCGGCGCAAAAGCTGCACCGGCCAAGAAAGACGAGAAAAAGAAATAATCGTTATCAAAGGTTCTTTGCTGCTGTTGCCCGCTCCGGTCCGCCGGGCGGGCAATTTTTTTATTGCTCATGTCATTCTGATGATTTCATTGATATCGCCAGCACCCGCTTCCACATTGCTTCGCAGCAATGTATGCCTGGACGGGGTGGCCTTGGGCCAGAGCCGCGCTGGCATTTCCTCGCAGGGCATCGAGTGTTTACAATTAAACTAACGTCATGTCAATTAAACTAATCGTCGGCCTCGGCAATCCTGGCAGCGAATACGTGAAGACGCGCCACAACGCCGGCTTTTGGTGGGTCGACGAACTCTGCGCCAACGAGCGGATTTCGTTGAAGCCGGAAAAGAAATTTCACGGTAATGCGGCGCGCTTTAGTGCCGGCGGCCAAGAAATTTGGTTGCTGCAACCGATGACCTTTATGAACGTTAGCGGCCGCGCAGTACAGGCGCTGGCAACGTTTTACAATATTACGCCACAGGAAATTTTAGTCGTACACGATGAGTTGGATTTGCTACCGGGCGCCGTTAAGATGAAGCAAAGCGGTGGCCACGGTGGGCATAACGGTTTGCGCGATATCGTCGCACAGCTTGGCACACAGGATTTTTGGCGGCTGCGGATCGGCATCGGCCATCCGGGCGATCGCAACGCGGTAGTCGGCTACGTACTGCAAGCGCCACGCGCTGAAGAACGCGATGCAATTAAAGAATCCATCACGCGCTCGCTACAAATTTTTCCGCAAATTGCGCGCGGCGATTTGCAAGCAGCAATGTTGAAATTACATACGCGTCCGCAAGCGGAAGCGGACCCGAAAGAGGAAAAGGTATGAGTTTGCAATGTGGCATTGTCGGCTTGCCCAACGTCGGAAAATCGACGTTGTTCAACGCCCTTACCAAGGCCGGGATCGCCGCCGAAAATTATCCCTTCTGCACTATCGAGCCGAATGTCGGCGTGGTAGAAGTGCCGGATCCGCGCCTCAGCGCGCTGGCGAGTATCGCCAAGCCGCTGAAAATTATTCCGGCGATTGTCGAATTTGTCGACATCGCCGGCTTGGTTGCGGGCGCATCGAAAGGCGAAGGACTGGGCAATCAATTTCTCGCCAACATCCGCGAGACCGATGCTATTGCCCACGTCGTGCGTTGCTTTCAAGACGACAACGTCATTCACGTCGCCGGAAAAGTCAGTCCCATTGATGACATTGAAGTCATTCATACCGAATTAGCGCTCGCCGATTTGCAGTCGGTGGACAAAGCGATTTTGCGTGCCGGAAAAAATACTCGTTCTGGCGATAAAGAGGCGATCAAACTCGCCGCGTTGCTGGAAAAAGTAAAGATTCAACTTGACCAAGGCACGCCGGTTCGTGCGATGGGTTTCGACGCCGAGGAAATGAAATTATTGAAGCCGATGTTTTTTCTCACGGCCAAGCCTGCGCTCTATATCGCGAATGTGAAAGAACACGGCTTCGATAAAAATCCATTACTCGATCAAGTCGTTGACTATGCCAAAAAAGAAAACGCGCCGGTGGTTGCAGTGTGCGCCGCGCTGGAAGCGGAGATTTCTGACTTAAGCGATGAAGACAAAAAAATATTTCTCGCAGACGCCGGCATGGAAGAACCGGGCTTGGATCGCGTGATTCGCGGCGCTTACACGCTTCTAGGTCTAGACACTTATTTCACCGCCGGCGAAAAAGAAGTCCGCGCCTGGACCATTTCCATCGGCGCCACCGCGCCGCAAGCTGCTGGCGTGATTCATACGGATTTCGAGAAAGGATTTATTCGCGCCGAAGTGATCGCGTTCAATGACTACGTTGCGCTAAAAGGCGAGCAAGGCGCAAAGGAAGCGGGAAAAATGCGATTGGAAGGAAAGGAATACATCGTCAAGGATGGCGACGTCATGCATTTCCGATTTAATGTTTAAGGAATGCCTCGCCTAAAGCGCCGCTAATTCATCCGTTCGGCAACTCGGCGGCACGCGCTCCACGATAATCTTCTTGCTTGTCGAGTATCGCGCGACCCACATCATTACATTCTTTCCCGTTGTTACATTGGCGAAACTTTGCGTCTTTTCAGGAACATTAAGCGGACCTTCCAGCTTATCTCCGGCTGATAATTCGCCAGCCGAAACTTGCTGATTAAACGTATACCCACCATCGGTTGCGATCACGTTTACCCCGCATTTTGCATTGTTCCACAATACCGTACCCTCAACCGCGAAGGCAGTATGCGCGAAACCCGACACTAACGAAATAAACAAAACCGCTACACTTTTTTTCATCGTCGACTTCCTATTTTGGGCATCGCCCGATGGATAAAAACCAAGCTCACTTAACGGCGTATGTTTAAGTTACGCTGACTTAACTTAATTCACAAACGGCTCATAAAACGGCATGTAATAGCTTTCTACAATGCTCTGAATTTTGCCCTGCTTGAGCATGGACTGAAGTTCGTCATCGAGGAAACGTGAGCAGTTGCGTTTCCTTTTCCTTCACAACCCATACGCCATTCCAGCGCTGCCCAGGCTGCGGGACAAAATCGGCAACGACATCAAACTGGACATCAAAATCATTTTTTGCCACCGCGAGTGCGCCGGACCACATCATCGCCGCATCGACTTCGCGTTTCACCATACCGTCAATTAAGCCATGGCTTTGGCTATAGAGTTCGTATTCCATTTTGTTGGTGCGAACGTATTCTTCCATCGGGCTCAACATCGGCACGCCAACTTTAAGCTTCTTTGCTTTGATTTCTGCCAAGGTTTTAACCTTAGCGGCCTTACCCTGCACCGCCAACACAAAGCCGACGCCAACATAGGGTTTGGTATAGACCAAATGATGCTCGCGCACGTCGTCATTTTCGTCGGAATGAACTAGGCCGACGAAAAAATCGCAATAACCCTTGTCGATCGTGGCGGAAAACGCGTAACCCAAACTTATTCCCGAGTTCGCCCAAACGATGTCGAGTTTCCACTCATGTCGTTTGGCGATATCACGAAGAATATCAATATCAATACCGGGCGCTTCAGATTTTGGCGCGGTACGCGAAAAAGGGAAGTACCATCCATCGGCGCAGGCGACGATGCGCTTCATCGCTCGAATTCGCGTAAGCGCATCGACCGTCTTAAAATCTTCAGGAATTTCCGTCGTGAACGATTCACGAAAACCCGCGCGCCAGCGTTCGTTATTTACCGGATCGAACACTTCGGGATGGGTTTTCTTCGGGTCCCATTTTTGTTTTTTGCCGATCACGGTTTCGGTTTCGAGCTCCTGAACGTCCGCGCTTTGGGCGGATTTTGGCATGACGTTAGCGCACGTCAGTACGAACAAAACGACCCGCGCAAGGTTTCGGCTAAGCATGACAGTTCGCGAACGGCGGGTAGTAGTTGAAGCCATAACTTTCCACAATTTGTTTGAGTTCGCCATTGCCGATCATCTTGACTAACTCGACATCAAGAAACTCGAGAAACTCCGATTCCTTACTCTTCACACCCCAAGCGCCATTCCAGCGTTGGCCGGCGACTGGCACATAGCCGGGAACCGGTTTAACGTCATAGCCTTTCTCTTTTTTCGCGACCGGCAAACCCGGTTCCCACACCATCGCCGCATCGACTTCGCCTTTGACGAAAGCATCGACCAAGCGGAAATTGAGCGCATAGGATTCATAGGGTATGCCTTTTTCTTTCACATAATCGTACATCGGAGAAAATGCCGGCACGCCAATTTTGATTTTGGCTTTGACCACTTCTTCCAACGTTTTCATGTCTTTTGCTTTACCTTGGGTGACGAGCACAAACCCCATGCCGATATAAGGTTTGGTGAAGACCATTTGATGGCCTTCCATGTGGTGATCGTCGCCGGTAATAACCAGCCCCAGAAACACATCGCAAAAACCGCGATCGATGCCTTTACTAAACGCCGCACCGACACCGCCACGGGAAATGGTGTTCGGCGCCCAACTCATTTCGATGCGCCAGTCGTGGCGTTTGGCGATTCGCCGGATAATTTCGATGTCGATGCCAGGCGGCTCAGATGTCTTCATCGTATGCGAGAACGGCCAGTAATACGCATCGGCACATACGGAAATGCGGCCAAGCTTGGCGGTTCGCGACATCGCCGTGGCATACTTGAGGTGATCGGGAATTTCCGATGGCGGATAGTCGCGATAACCGCCTTGCCAGAGGATATCGGTAAAGGGATCGAATACTTCCGGGGTCGTATAGCCCAAGCGCGGAATGTCGCGCTCGCGTTTGCCGATAACGACTTCTTGTTCGAGTTCTTGTACCTCCGCAGCATAGGCAAGGGTACTCGCAATAAACGAGGCGGCGAAAAGCAACAAATTTCTCGAGAACATGGCTGTTATTTTTAAGTGAATAAACAAAGTCTAGCAGATTGTTCTAGACCAATCCCGGCGGACTAAGTTTCACGAATCAAACTATGGAGTTTGCTAGCTCCGAACGCAGCGTTTCATTACTTTTCTCCCCATCGAAAATGCCGCCTCAATGGTAGCGCTACCTCTCATGGGCTTGGGCTAGGAGGGGCACGGCGTTTATTTGCACCGTGCATTACCAACTACTGACCTGCTAAGCAAAAATCGGAAACGGCTCGAACTCCGTTTTCAATATCTTAGCGGTATCGTTGTAACCCATCCAGCCCTTGGTCATCGTCGCATACGCGCGACGAAAATCGGTGGTGTGAACTAAATTGTCCCCGGAATCCAGTTTTGTCAGATCGACTGGCTTGCCGTAATGGCCGCCCTTCACGTGCTTGCCAACCATGAACATGTAATTTGCCGTGCCGTGATCGGTGCCCAGATTGGCGTTTTCCGGTACACGGCGGCCGAACTCGGACATCACCAGAATCGATACGTTATCGGCTTTACCGATGCGCTCCAAATCGCGCATGAAACCCATGATTGCATCGGACACGTAGGTTAGCAAACGCCCGTGCAGATCCGGCTGCTGCACGTGGGTGTCAAAAGCATTGTTGCGATAACCGGTGTAATACAAGCGCGTTGGCATGCCGGCATCGATTAACGAGCTAATTTTGTTTAAGCCCATCGGCACAATGCCGTAGTCAACCGGCGTACGATATTTTGTCCACGCTTCGCGCACTAAGGCGGAGGCATCGACCGCACTCTTCGCCGCCGCGCGTAAAAACGCACGGGAGGCGTTTGCATCGTTATCGGCTTGCGCGATCGTATCGAATAAGGGCTTTTCTTGAAAGCTGCCTTTGCGCGTGAAACGCTCCGGCTCGTCAAACACAACCGGCACATGCACATGGCTTTTTACCGCCAAGGATTGCGTCGCGTCGATATTGACGATGAAGTTCGCCGCGGTTTTCGGCTGCAATGCATCGCCCAAGCGACCTACCCAACCATATTCTTCGCCGCTATTCGGCGCGGCCGTATGCAAATACGCCATCGAGGTGAAATGGGAAAACGACGGCTGATCGTAACCGCAGCCGTGAATCACCGCGAGCTTGCCGTCTTTGTACAATTTCTCGAAACCGGCCATGCCGGAATTCCAGCCGTAAGTGATCGTCGATTTTGCGCAATTTATCCGGCCTAATGCCGAGCGTCGGACGATGTTTGTAATACGCATCGTCGCCATAGGGCACCAGGGTATTTAAACCATCGTTGCCGCCGGATAGCTCGACGACGACAAGAATGCGATCCTTGCTTGCCTCATTCGCCGCCATGCACTGCGCCACTTGACCCAAGGCCAACGGCACACCCAACATCCGCGCGCCGTTCAAGCTAATAGCGCCAAGACCCGCGCCCAGTAAGGCTCTGCGGCTGATTCGTTGACCGAAATATTTATCGTTGTTCATCGTCATGTCCTTAACCAAGCTGATATTCGGGCAAACTCATAATCAAATGCAGCAGCAAGCGCAACGGCTCCTCGAGATACGTTTCGGCTTCGCTGACTTTGTCGGTGCCCAGTTCGCTATTCAAAAATTCAATGAAACGTGTCCGATCCGCGCTATCGGCCGGCGTACGCAGAAAACGCGCCAGCATGTAATCGACCACTTGCGTCGTCGACGTTAATTTTTGCGCAATCACCATCGCCGTCAAATCTAACTGCGCCGTGCGGCGCACGATGGGCTTCACTTTTTCCGTCGCCATCTGCCAGCCACGGAAACTCGCATAACGCGTGTTGAAATCTTCGTCGCGATCGGCCATGGCGTTGGCCATCGCCATCATCGCCTCGCCACCGCCGCCCATGCCCTTGCCTTCCGGTTTGGTCGCAGTCGTGATATCTAAACCTTGATCAATTTTCGCGCTGACGATGCGAATGGTTTCGTCATCGGGATAACGATCCGGTGGCAGAAAATTGATGTTCGGGAACAACGTGTCGCGCGCAAAATTTCCGCGCTCCAACAATAGTCCCGGCGTAATCCAGCTCTTGCCCTGCGCCCAACCGGCAACGGTCGGCGGACGGAATAAGCGTTGGCCCAACGCCTCCGTCGCATCATTGAAATCCGGCACGCCCGGCACTTCTTTTAAGCCGAGTTTTTTGTAGGTCGAAACCGCTAGTTCAACCGGGCTTTTGATACGCGTCGCGATCGACGGCGCGCTGTAAAAATCTTTCGATAGAAATATGGTTTTCAGCAGCGGCGCGAGTTCGTACTTATTGTCGCGCAACACAGCGGCGAGTTGCTTCTTCGTCGAGTCGGAAAATTCTTGACGAACCAAATAACGATAAATTTTTCCGGCGACAAATTCCGCCGTGACCGGCTGATCCAAAATAATGTCGATCACTTGCACGCCGTCGAAATTGCCCTTGCGGCCCAAGACGTTTTTCTCGCCGTCGTCGTGCTTGGCATCGATCTTCTTGAACTCGACGCCTTCGTAGTTCCAGCCGGTGAACGCGCGCGCCGCTTCGCGAATATCTTTCTCGCTGTAGTTGCCCACGCCCATCGTGAACAATTCCATGATCTCGCGCGCAAAGTTTTCATTCGGCGCGCCTTTGACGTTTACGCCGGCGTCGAGAAACGCCAGCATCGCCGGATCTTGCGCCGCGCCGATCAACAGCTCGCGGAAATTGCCCGTTCCCTTCGCGTGGAACAACGCCAACTGCCGCTGCATCTTGCGATAGTCGCGGACTTTCTCTTCGTTGTTGGCGAAGTGGCCATGCCAGAACAGCGCCATCTTTTCTTCCAGCGGCCGCTGCGTCGTCAGCATCCGATTCGCCCACCAATAGCCAAGGCGATCGGTTTCCAAGCGGCTGGCGCGCAGCCAATAGAAAAACTTATTCACCACCGGCTGCATTTTGCGATTGCCCGTCGGCTTAACTTTGACGCCCAACGCTTCGCCGTTTTGTTTGGCCATCGTGGTGGTCGCAGGACGGCTATCGGGAAACGGATCAACGCCCGGATCGAACACGCCCGACTCGTCGAATGGCGCGCAGATGGCTATTGTCGACGCCTTGGAAATCGACTAATTCTTTCATCACCGCTTCCGGCGACATCGCCGCAAATCGCTGAATTTCTTCCGGCGTTGCGCCAAATCCGGCGCGCTCCAGCAAATGCGCTGCGCGTTCGGCGTTCCAATCCTTGCGCGCCGATCGGCGCAGAGATCGTTCGCCCAATTGCTCTGGGCTGCGCGAGTCAATCCCGCGCTGGCGAATACAATCGCGAACGATAAAATTTTAAGGTTTAGAAACTTCGACATGGATTAACTCTCCTCAAACGAGCTGCCGCTTGCGCCCCGGAAAACTTCATATTTTATCTGGAATTGACTCGCCCCACATTGCAAAATGCGCCTTTGCTCGAACGACCTAGCCAGCACGCGCGTCAATATTGCCTCGCAGCGATGCCATGGCTGCGAGGCAAGCTGGATTTGGCTTCCAGCCATGACATCTAATTTATTTTCAAATGCGCTTTGCAAAAGCATAGTGACTTCAAATCTTGCTTAGAGGCCTCATTTCGTACAATACAAAAATCAGTAAATTCGCCTAGTGAAAACCATTAGAACATTGAAGTAATCTACCAAGGCATCCGGCTTAACTACCGAATCTATTTACTTCCCTCGCAGATTTTCTTGAGGTTATCGAGCCCCGCTCGATAAACACCACCAAGCAAATCCATGCCGCCCGCGTCGCTTTCGTTGGCCGCGGGGGAAGCATTCGCATTCTTACGTTTAAATGTTACGGTCCAAATCACCTCGCTTCCCGCTCCCCGAGGTTTCACGCTGAGGCTGGATAGATAGTCGGTCACCGGCAACGGCGATTCGACGAGGCGGTAGGTGAAAAACATACGCTCATCGTTTAAGCTGATCAATTCGTCCGTCAGAATCGGGCCATCCTTGATGCTCAATTCGCGGGCAGCGCCAGGCTCATTATTTTTTCCTGCAACAATACGACTTTTCGCGACGGACGGGTGCCACTTCGGCAATCCGTCAAAATTTCGAATTTGCTCCCAGACAACGCTGGGCGTGGCATTGATGTCGACAATTTCAACAACGCTGAGCAAAGATCGCTCCGCGAAACTATTTAATGGCATAAATGCCAGCGCGCCGGCGGCGAGCATTACTATAGATTTATTCATAGCTTTCTCCGATAAATGTTCAGGTTAGCGAGGCAGAAGCGATTTTGTTGTCGCGACGACACACCGCACTCGAAGAGAAGTCTAGGCTCAGTAGACAGTAGATATCTATTACATTATTAGTAATTTCTCTGTAATATTTATCTACAATGATAGATTTTACCCTGCTAGAGCTTTCCGCGTTTGACGCAGTTGCCAGCGCCGGCAGTTTTCAAGCGGGGGCGGTAAAACTTCATCGCACCCATCCGACGATTTATGCGGCCGTTAAGAGCCTCGAGTCGCAGCTTGGGCTCGTGCTGTTTGATCGCTCTGCTTATCGGGTTAAGTTAACTCAAGATGGCGTCGCCTTTCAGCAGCGGGTGAAGGTGTTGCTCGGGGAAGTTGCATCGCTGCAGGAATTCGCCAACCAACTCAGCGTCGGCGAAGAAAGCGAACTCACCGTCGTCATCGGCGATGCCTGCCCAATATCAACGGTGGTGACGATGCTACGGCAATTCTTCGATGAGTTTCCAGGCACGCGCCTACATCTTTTCTTCGAGGCCATTTCCGGCCCATGGGAGCGACTGTTTGATCACGAAGCCGATTTGATCATTCATCATATCGACAAAAGCGACATGCGCATCGAATTTATCGATTTGTTCCGTGTCGAGTTCATCCCCGTCGTAGCGCCTGGATTTCTGCCCTTCCCCATTACGCGATCGATCACGCCGAAACAAATGCGCGATCATGTGCAATGCATCATCCGCGATTCCGCCCGCCATACTAAACCGGTGAGTTATTTTGTCCTCGAAGGCGCGCGCAGTTGGACGGTAGGCGATCAGTTACTGAAAAAAGAATTGATCGTTGCCGGAATGGGTTGGGGACGCTTGCCCGATTTTCTCGTCGCCGACGAATTGCGCAGCGGCGAACTAACGTCGTTCGAGGGAACACATTTCAAACGTAATCGCGTCGACATCGTCGTCGCGCGACTGCGCCATCGCCCTTCCGGGCCCGTCGCGCAGCGGTTGTGGGAGTTTATGGAACGCCATCGGAGTAACGCAACTCAACAAATTTCGATGCCAAGCTAACCCAAGCGCGCTTTGACACCAAATTGACGGCCGTTACATCCGCATTGCAAATCGCTGGAACGAACCAAACTACAAATCAATTTCCAAATTATCGATCAGTCGCGTATTACCGAGCTTGGAAGCCCCGAGCACAACCAAATGCTTTTCCTGCGGCTGCGGCGTCAATAAATCTTGCTGCCGCCGCACGGAAATGTAATCGGTTTTCCAACCGTGTTCGTCGAGATGTTTGCGTGGCGGCTTGTTCGAGTTTGGCAAGATCCCACTCGCCGGCAAAAATCGCGCTGCGCACTTTTTGCAATTGTTGATTCAGGCGAACCGCTTCTTTGCGTTCGTTGCGGCGATCAGATAACCATTGCGCGACGACAACGCAAGCCATCGTCGGCGCGCACCGTTTCGGCAGGGATAATATCGATCGGCAATTCGAATTGCCGCACCATGTCGCGCAGCACGAAATATTGCTGATAGTCTTTTTTGCCGAAAATCGCGATCTGCGGCTGCACCATGTTGAAGAGTTTCAGCACGACCGTTGCAACACCGCGAAAATGCCCGGCACGAAATTCGCCTTCGAGAATATTTTGCAGGCTCGACGGCTCGACGGTGAACGCTTGCGGCTGCGGATAAATTTCTTCTTCCGTCGGCGCGAAAACCACATGACAACCGGCCTCGTCGAGCTTTTCGCAATCGCCCGGAAGGTACGCGGATATTTATTGAAGTCATCCTTCGGCCCAAACTGCAAGCGATTCACGAAAATACTCGCGACCAAGCACGCCGCCTTTGGCTTGACGATGCGAATGAGCTGAATGTGACCCTCGTGCAAATTTCCCATCGTCGGAACTAGCGCGACGCGCTCGCCGCGCAAACGTTCACGCAATTCTCTAACGGTGTGGATGACATCCATTTTTTTTCTTTATTGTGAATAAAGCTACTAGTAACAATGTTCCGGGCCCGGGAATGTTCCCGCCTTTTACTTCTTTGACAAATTCGCAAACGCGCCCGTTACGCTGCCGCCAGTCGCCATAAAATTCTTCACGAACTTCGCTTTTTTGCCGGGAAAAATATCGAGCAAATCGTAGGCCAGCAACACCTGCCCGGAACAATCGGGGCCTGCGCCGATACCGATGGTGGGAATCGACAGACTCGCCGTCATTTCTTTGCCCAACATCGCCGGAACGGCTTCGATCACGACCATCGACATGCCCGCATCCTGCAACGTTTTTGCGTCGCTTAATCAATTGCTTGTGCGCCTCGTCGCCCTTACCTTGCACGCGAAAACCGCCCAACGCATTGAACGATTGCGGCGTTAGGCCGATATGGCCGCACACGGGAATGCCACGCTTTACCAAAAATTCCACCGCTTCTGCCATCATCGCGCCACCTTCGAGCTTCACCATATTGGCGCCAGCCATCATCAGTTGCGCGGCATTGCGAAACGCTTGCGCCGGACTTTCGTGATAGGCGCCAAACGGCAAATCGCCGATCACAAAACCTTGTTTGCTGCCGCGCACCACGGCGCGGGTGTGATAAACCATATCTTCCACCGTGACGGGTAGCGGGCTATCGTGGCCCTGCACGGTCATACCGAGAGAATCGCCGATGAACAAAATATCGACACCCGCCTGCTCCGCCGCTGCGGCAAAGCTTGCGTCGTAGATCGTCACCATGGTGATTTTTTCTTTGGCTTCGTACTTTTTAGCGAAATCTTTTAAGAGTCAGTCGCATGACGTTCCGATAATAAAATGTTGATTTAAATGATTAAGAGCCGCGATTAAAAAATTCGCGGCCGCCGCGCATCGCATTGATGCGCTGCAATAATAATTCAAAATCGTCATTTCGATCGACAAAATTTAATCGGCTGCTGTTGACGATCAACAGCGGCGAACTTTCATACTGGTAAAAGAATTCCGTATAACTTTCCGCCAATGCGGTGCAGATAATCCTCGGAAATATTGCGTTCGTAGGCGTTGCCACGCCGATTGACGCGGCTAATCAACGCTTCCACCGGCGCTTGCAAATAAATCACCAAGTCCGGCGCTGGCGCTTGCGGCGCGAGGTGCTGGTAAATACGTTGGTAAAGGCCGAATTCTTCATCGGTTAACGTCATGCGCGCGAACAGCGGATCTTTCTCCAACAAAAAATCGGAGATCGTCATTTTTTCAAACAATTCGCGCTGCTTCAAATCGCTCACTTGCGCGACACGCTGAAACAGAAAAAACATCTGCGTTGAAAATGCGTGACGCCGCATGTCTTTGTAGAACTTCGGCAGGAACGGATTGGCATCGGGCTCTTCCAGCAACGCGTCGGCGCCCAGGTGCTCGGCCATGCGTTTGGCAAGACTGGTTTTACCGACGCCGATCGGGCCTTCGATGACTACGTAGCGATATTTTTCGGGTAGCGCCATGTGGACGACGAAAATCAGTAAATGAAAACTTAATTAGAACGCCCCTTCCCCTTCAAGGGGAAGGCGGGGATGGGGATAGGTTACATATCGACGCCCAAAACCGACCCATCCCCGCCCTAACCCTCCCCTTGAAGGGAGGGGGCATTATCCAAGGTACAGCGTAACGAAATTGCGTTGCATTTCAATCCGCCATCCGTTTCAAACTCGGATCATTACAACACTCGAGCAGTTTCCCAATCGTGCCTTGCCCAGGAATCACCAAATCCGGCGCGATTTCCGCCAACGGCACCAACACGAACGCGCGCTCGTGCATGCGCGGATGAGGGATTTTCAAACTTTCCTCGTCGACAATCTCGTCGCCGTAAAGCGCGATATCCAAATCCAAGGTTCGCGGCGAATTCGCAAAGGCGCGCTGCGCGTCCATGCCAAGTTTCGATTTTCAACAACTCATCGAGCAAGCGGCGCGGCGGCAATTCCGTTTCGACCGACGCCACCGCATTGACGAAATCCGGCTGATTCGCATAACCCCACGGCGCGCTGGCGTAGAGCGACGAGGTTTGCAGCAACCGCGTGTTTTCGATTTCATCGAGCTCAGCAAATGCATCTTGAATTTGCATTTTCGGATTATCCAAATTCGATCCCAAGGCGATGTAAGCGATGGTTTTCACGCCGCATCGACCGCGCCTGCGGCCGGGCTTTTGCGTTTGCGGCGACGGCGTTTTTTCGTTCCCGGCTCGGCGGTTTCCGTCAGCAACATGGTATTGCGCTCGTCTTCATCCGCGACCTGGAATTTCTCCCACCACTCGCCGAGCTCCGCATCGAGTTCGCCACTCTGACAACGCAACAACAGAAAATCGTAACCAGCGCGAAAACGCGGATGACTAAGCAAACGAAACGGTTTGGAGCCGGCGCGATCCAAAAAGCGCGGCTGCAATTGCCAAATTTCGTTCATTACCGCGTCGTAACGGCGCGGAATATTCAGTTGCGCGGATTGTTTTTTCAGCACATCGTCCATGGCCTGCTGCAGCGCGAGCGGTTTGCGCATACCCGTTTTCAGATTCGCGTCCCACGCCGCGAGCACTTCATGCCACAGCAAGGTCGCGAATAAAAATCCCGGCGAAATGGATTTGTCTTCTTGAATACGCAAATCGGTTTGCTCCAGCGCCAGCTTCACAAAACGCTCGCCCATCGGTTGTTCCAGAATCACATCGAGCAAGGGCAACAAACCATGATGCAAACCTTCTTCGCGCAAGGTCGTCACGCACGCCCAGGCGTGGCCGGACAAAAGCAATTTCATCATTTCGTCGAACAGCCGCGACTTCGGTACATTCTTCAACAAATCCGCCATTTCGCGAATCGGTTTTTGCGTCGGGCCGTCAATGGTAAAACCGAGTTTCGCGGCGAAGCGCGCAGCGCGCAACATTCGCACCGGATCTTCGCGATAACGCGTCGCCGGATCGCCGATCATGCGCAGTTTTTTCGCGCGAATGTCCGCGACGCCGTGGTGGTAATCCCACACTTCTTCCGTCGCCGGATCGTAGAACAACGCGTTGGCGGTGAAGTCTCGGCGCGAGGCATCTTCGGCTTGGCTGCCGAATACGTTGTCGCGCAATAAGCGGCCGTGTTCGTCGCTGCGCATTTCGTTGCTATCGTTTTCGCCTTCGGCAATCGGCACGGACATAGCGCGAAAGGTCGATACTTCAACCGTTTCGTTGCCGCACAGCGCATGCACAATTTGGAAACGGCGCCCGATGATACGCGAGCGGCGGATTGCGGCGCGAACTTGATCGGGCGTCGCGTCGGTCGCGACATCAAAATCTTTTGGCATGCGGCCGGTGAGCAAATCGCGCACGGCGCCGCCGACGACAAATGCTTGATAGCCTGCTTCTTGCAAATGCTTGGTGGTGCGCATTGCGCAGGCGCTAATCATGTCGCGCTTAATGCCATGTTCCGCGACCTTGAGAATCTTCGGCTTCGAATTTTTTCGGATCGGCAGATTTTTTCTCCTTGCCGAATACCCGTTGAATAAATTTTTTGATCATGTGGGTAAGGAGAATTCGAAACTATCCATCGAGCAGGAATAAAGTTGCGCTAAATTGTTTTTGGTGAGGAGGGTTTGTGCCGCACCGAAGCGGCAATTGCCATCATCATAAAGCATCAGCGCGCGGTCGCAAAACCGGCTCGCCCAGAGGCTGTCGTGCAACACCATGATGACCGTCTTGCCGTCGACGCGCGCCAAGTCGCGAAAGCACTGCAACACTGCCAGTTGATGACGTAAATCCAGATGCAGCAAAGGTTCGTCAAGCAAATAAATATCGGGCGCTTGTGCGAGCAATTGCGCGAGCCGTGCGCGTTGGCGTTCGCCGCCGGAAAGTTGATTCCAAAGTCGATCGGCCTGCGCGGCAATCTGCATGCGGCTCATGGCGATGTCTGCCTCGGAAGCCGCACCGGTGTTGCTTGACAGCCAGGTACCTTGCGAAAACAAACCAAGCTCAACATACTCGCGCACGCTGCCATGAAATTCGTTCCGCTCTTCTTGCAGCAACAATCCGATGTGTTGCGCGAGCTCGCGGCGCGGATAGTCGGCGAGTGCTCTATCATTTAGTTTTATCGCACCATTCTGCGCCGCGCGTAAGTTTGCGAGCGCGTGTAAAAGTGTTGTCTTGCCGCTGCCATTGGGACCCAGAATGGCCCAACATTCGCGAGGCTGAAACGCGATCGATAGATCGCGCAGCAAGGTTCTACCGGGATGGGCAAGCGTCAGATTTTCGGTCGCGAGCGTAGTCATCGGCGTACTAGCAATATCAGCAGCAACGGCACGCCAAGAATTGCCGTTACGGCGCCAACCGGCAATTGCAATGGCGTAGCGACACTGCGCGCGAGTAAATCGGCCCACACCAAAAATGTACCACCGGCGAAAACAGAACAGGCGATTAGCGCGCGATGGCGTGTGACACCAAGCAAACGAATCGCGTGGGGTACCAGCAAGCCTACAAAGCCGATCGAACCCGCCGTCACGACAACTGCCGTGGCGGCCAACGCGGCAAGAAAGAAGATCGCGATTTGCAGCGGCTTTGCACCCAGGCCCAATGTTGCCGCTTTGGTTTCACCTAAGCTCAGGACATCAAGCGAGCGGCCCAGCAATAGACTGGCGACCGCGACGATCGCGAGAACGATCATTGTTGCATTGGCTGAAACAACGCGCGATAAATCGCCCATCAGCCAAAACAACATGCCGTGCAGTTGCGCGGCCGGCGCCAACACCAAAAACAAACTGACGATCGCGGCGGATCCCGCTGATAAAACGACGCCAGCAAGTAACATTCGCTCAGGTTCGATGCCACGGCCGCGCCAGCCGAGCGCGAACACTAATGCGATGGCGATCATTGCGCCAAGAAGCCCACCGATATTGATTGACAGGGCAGCCATGCCCAGAACCAAAGCAGCGAGCGCCCCTACGGCTGCGCCGCCGGAAATGCCCAGAATGTAAGGATCGGCTAGCGGATTTCTGAGTAACACTTGCAACAACGTTCCAGCGATCGCCAACAATCCACCGCAGGCAAATGCGGCGAAGACGCGCGGCGCACGCAGCTCATGCACGATTTGACGATGGACTTCACTGCCTTGTCCGATTAGCGCTTGCCAGACTTCAGTGTGAGTGAGCTTGACGCTACCGACTGATAGCCCAAACCAAAGGCTCAATAGCGAGACGATTAATAGTGCGACAGCAACGACGGGGCGTTGCATTTAGACGCGGGCGTTGCTCGTTGATGCGAACAAAAATCTAATCCCGCAACGAAATCACCGGCCAGCCGTTGCTAACCGCGTGGCTACGCAACGTATCGTCCGGATCGACCGCAATCGGTTCTTTTACAATATTGAGCAACGGCAAATCATTTAGCGAATCGCTATAAAAACGCGTGGTCTCGAATGATTGCAAGCCCAAACCTCTCACCTGGAGCCATTGTTCAAGGCGTGTGATTTTTCCTTCGCGAAAGCTCGGTGTGCCGGCCACTTTTCCGGTGAACTCGCCGTTAATTTCCTCAGGCTCGGTGCCGATCAAATATTTAATACCGAATTCCGTCGCGATCGTTTCGGTAACAAAGCGATTGGTCGCCGTGATAATCAGCACATATTCTGTTTGCTTGAGCGCCTCGTTAACCAACGCGCGAGCCTTGTCGGTCATGATTGGAATGATCTTTGTCGCGACATATTCGTCGCGCCATTTTTTTAGCTTCTTTTGTGGGTAGTTTGCGAGCGGTTTGAGTTGATAATGTAGAAATTCGTGGATATCGAGCGTGCCCGCTTTGTAAGCTTCGTAAAAATGCAAATTTTTTACTTCGTGCTCGGCGCGGTCGCGCACCCCTTTGTCGATCAAGTACTGCGCCCACTCATAATCGCTGTCGCCGGCGAGCAAGGTGTTATCCAAATCAAACAAAATTAAATCCAAGTTACTGCTCCTCTTGATCGATGACTTCTTTTAACAACGGCACGGTAATCGGGCGTTTGTGTTGCATCGAATACAAATCCAGCGCGGCAAGTAGTCCCATCAGCGACGGCAAATCACGATGATAGTGCGCCAAAATATAGCGGAGGACTTCTGGCGTAAGTGAAAAGCCACGCGCCGTGGCATGGTGCGACAAGGCTTGATATTTTTCCTCGTCGCTTAATGGCTTAACTTCGAATACCAGCCCCCAACCGAGCCGGGATTTCAGATCCGCCAGCAACACCAATTTTGCGGGCGGCAACGCACCACTGACGACCAATCGGCCAGTCCCGGTTCGAATACGATTATAGGCATGAAACAACGCCGGTTGGCCGGTCGCACTGAAGCCATTTACGTCGTCAAACGTCACCGTTTCTTCGCCTCGAACCTGAGAAATTTCCGGCACCGAGGCATTTTTATCAAGACGAATCAATTGACGCGCCTTTGCGGCAACCGCAAACGCACTGAGAAGGTGTGATTTTCCCGCACCTGCCGCACCCCAAAGGTAAACGAAACGCTCGCTATTTTCACCGCTGGCCATGGCTTGTAACAATGCGCATAGCTCTTGATTCTGGCCCACGACAAAATTGACAAATGTGGGCGCAGGCGCCGGAGAAATATTCAGGACTAGCTGTTTCATTGCGCGGCGAATTTTACCATGAAGGCCTAGCTTCCCATTGGTAAACATGGATTTTCGCTTGCGCATTGCAACCACTGATCGTGGACTTTCCCAGCGTCTGCCCTCATAATTGAGGGTTTATGAAGCTACTATTCGATATATTCCCGGTCGCGCTATTCTTCGCGGCCTATAAATTCGCAGACATTTACGTCGCGACTGGCGTTGCCATTGCCGCTAATATCGCTCAGATTTTGTGGCTCCGGTTCACCGGGAAAAAGGTCGAGCCGATGATGTGGATCAGCCTCGCGATCATTGCTGTATTCGGTGGCGCCACACTTTATTTGCACGACGAAACCTTCATCAAGTGGAAACCGACGGTGCTCTATTGGTTGTTCGCCGGCGCGTTGTTGGTGGCGCAGTTTGCATTCAACAAAAATCTGATACGCGCCATGATGGAAAAAAACATCACCCTGCCGGAACCAATTTGGCTTCGCCTCAACCTAAGTTGGGTCGTTTTCTTTTTACTGATGGGCGTTGTCAATCTCTATGTCGCGTTTAATTTCTCCACGGACACGTGGGTTAATTTCAAATTATTTGGAAGCTTTGGGCTGATGCTGGCATTCATCATCGGCCAGGGCATGTTGCTTTCAAAATACGCGCCCGAAGAAAAGGATCCCTCTTGATGCTTTACGCAATTATGGCCGAAGATGCCCCTAATTCCCTTGAGCGCCGCCTGGCGGTTCGGCCACAGCACTTGCCGCGGGTGCAAAAATTGGTTGACGAAGGCCGCTTGCTTTGTGGCGGCGCATTTCCCGCCATTGATAGCATGGATCCCGGCCCAGCCGGGTTTACCGGTAGCTTGATCGTCGCGGATTTTCCGTCGCTGCAAGAGGCCGAAGCTTGGATTAAGGCCGATCCGTTTTATACGGAAGGCGTTTACGCGAAAGTTGTCGTCAAACCCTATCGCAAAGCGTTGCCTTGAACGAAACCATATCGCTAATGCAGCAACGGCTCAGCGGCCTACAGCCGGAAAGCTTGGATATTGTTGACGACAGCGCTAAACACGCCGGCCACGCCGGCGCCGCAAGCGGCGGCGGGCATTACCAGCTGACGATTGTCTCAAAACTGTTTACCGGTAAACCGCAAGTGGCTCGACATCGTTTGATCTATCAAGCGCTTGGCGACATGATGCAGCGGCAAATTCATGCCCTTTCGATTACCGCCTACACGCCCGATCAGTTCTAATTTTTTACCCCCATACGTTAAGGATCTAGTTATGACATTAAAACATTACAACATTGCAATGCTCGCTGCATTCGGTTTGTTATGCAGTGGCACTGGCTTCGCACAAGACGCAAAAGCGCCCGCCGCCGCCGCGAAACCCGCGGCCCCCGTAGCCGCTAAGCCGGGCAAGATTTCCGTGAACGGCATTCTGATTCCAGCCTCGCGTTTTAATATCATGTCGCAACAAGCAGCCGGACAAGGCCAAGCCGATAATCCGCAAGTGCAAGCGCAGATCAAAGACAATTTGATTAAGGGTGAAATCGTTGCCCAGGAAGCGATGAAAGCCGGAATGGATAAAAGTCCGGAAGTCGTCGAGCAACTCGACTTTATCAAGCAACAACTGTTAGTTCGAGCCTACGTCTCTGACTATATGAAGAAAAATCCGGTTAAAGATGAAGCGCTGAAGGCAGAATACGAAAAGGCAAAATCCGCCGAAGGTGATAAAGAATACAAAGCGCAGCACATTCTGGTTGAAGGTGAAAAAGATGCTAAGGACCTCATCGCTCAAATCAAGAAAGGTGCCAGCTTCGACAAACTTGCAAAGGAAAAATCCAAAGACGCCGGCTCGAAAGATCAAGGCGGCAAGCTGGAATGGACCATGCCAGGCAACTTCGTGAAACCATTTAGCGAAGCGATGGCCAAATTGAAAAAGGGCGAGATGACGCAGGAACCGGTCAAAACCCCTTATGGCTATCACATCATCAAACTGGAGGATACGCGTAGCGCGAAAGTCCCGACTTTTGACGAAGTGAAAGACAAAATTCGCCAATCGCAGCAACAGGCACAGATGACGAAATTGCTGGATGAACTTCGCGCGAAGGCGAAAGTCGAAGAGAAGTAACAAACACTCGCGGCGGCGTTAAACAACTAACGAAAGGATTGAAATGAAAATAAGACAATATTTAGTGGCTCTCGCGTTATTCAGCGCCAGTTTCGGCAGCGCATTTGCCATCGACTTAGTTTCCGCCCAGGCCGCATACGACAAGGGCAACTACGAGGAAGCCTTCAAGCAATTTTTATCGATGGCGGAAGAAGGCAACCCGTTGGCGATGTCGAGTACCGGCGTGATGTACGACATGGGCCAAGGCACGACAAAAGATTATGCCAAAGCAACCGATTGGTACCAAAAATCCGCCGACGCCGGCAATCAATTTGGCCAATTCAACCTGGGCACAATGTACTACATGGGAACCGGCGTGCAGAAGGATATGGTCACCGCCTGCAAATGGTTTGCACTCGCCACCCGTCAAGGTAATGGCCAAGCGCGCATTCACATGCACATCTGCGAGAAGTATCTGAACGACGCGCAGCGGGCAGAATCGAATCGCCTCGCCGATGAATTTATGGCCCAGCATAAAAACTAGTTGGATTTTCTCAAGACCGTTCAAGCAGCTACAGCCCAACTCGACGCCGGATGGCGCAACGAGTTGGGTTTTCCATCCCTTCCCGTTCTAACCCGCGGCAGTTTGCTGGTTAAAGTCTACGCGCCACGGGAAAAAGATCCGCAACAACCGCACACCCGCGATGAAATTTACGTCGTCGCTCGTGGCAATGGCGAATTTGTGTGCGGGGATCAGCGCAAAAAATTTAGCGAAACCGATTTATTATTTGTGCCGGCAGGTCTGACGCACCACTTTGAAAATTTCAGCGATGATTTGACGTTGTGGGTAATTTTCTACGGTCCTGAAGGCGGGGAAAAGCCCAACAGTGAACCGCCTAAATATCCTTAGGCGCAACACCACAGGGCCCAGTACTAGCGCGGATCTTCAAGCATGCAACGCCACGAAGCATACTGGGAGCGGCTCCTGGCACAGCGGTATTCCCGCGGCATTCTAATTCAAGCTAATTGACTGCGTGCCGCGCTGCAATCGACTGCCGCGCAAACACCAAATCCGCCCAGGCCTTTGCCTTGTCCGGCAAACTTCGCAACAGATAGGCCGGATGATAAGTGGCAATCACAAGAATGCCGCGATAGTCGTGTAGCTTGCCGCGCAGCGCGCCAATCGGCGCATCGGTATTGAGTAAATTCGCCGCGGCAACTTTGCCGAGGGCGACGATTAGTTTAGGCTGAATTAATTCAATTTGGCGCGCAAGATACGGTTCACACTGCGCCGCTTCGGCCGACTCAGGATTGCGATTTCCCGGCGGACGGCATTTCACGATATTCGCGATGTAAACGTTTGTGCCTCGCTTCAGATCGATCGCCGCGAGCATATTGTCGAGCAATTTGCCCGCTTGTCCGACGAAAGGTTCACCGCGTTGATCTTCCTCTGCGCCGGGGCCTTCGCCGACAAATAACCAATTTGCGTTCTCATCACCGACGCCGAAAACGGTTTGGCTGCAGCCCGCGCGTAGGCCGCAAGCACGACAGGTTTTTACCGATTCCTTCAGCGCGCCCCAATCCGCAGACATGACTTCGTCACGGCGATTGATCGTCTCTTCGTTTAATACGGATGGGGATTCGTCAGGAGCAATTGCTACGGCGTTTGGCACAACCGCTTCTGCTGATTTATGCCGATAAATCGGCCAAAGCCCCATTTCATTTAAATACGATTGCGAATACCTCACAGCTTAAGCTCCATCACAATCGCATCTTCACGCCCAGCTTGCGCGGGATAATAGTTGCGCCGCAAACCGATCGCCTTGAATCCCAGCGATTCATAAAGCGTGCTGGCGCCGGGGTTTGACGGCCGGACTTCGAGAAAAAAACTACTCGCAAATTCAGTGATTGCGAGCGAGGCCAAGTGAAGTAACAGCGCGCGGCCGTGGCCCTTGCGTTGCCAATCAGGAGCGATGGTAAGGTTAAGCAAATGCGCTTCGTTCGCCGCGATCAACACGACCGAATAGCCGATAATTGTTTCGCCATAGGTTAACGATACCAGCGATGTCCCGCCTGTATCGAATCGCGAAAATTTCCCATCGTCCACGGATGCGCGTAGGCACGATTCTCGATCTCGATTACATATTTCAGATCGAGTAAAGTCATCGGCAATAGCGCAACAACGATTCGGTTCGGCGCTCATTTGCCACTCCGCGTTCTCGTTCCGTCAGCGCGACTTTATCGCGGACGTAAAGCGGCAATGCGAGTTCGGCGGCAACGGCTTCGTGTAACCGTTCGGCAGCAAGTTGCGCAATATGGGTCGCATGGGGATAGCGCTTGGAATCAATCGGCCCAAGACATCCATGAAACCGTTTTGATAACATAATTCCATATGTCGCAAAACCGCTACCGACACCCGCCCACATTCCATCAGGCAAAAGCGGGGCATCGTCCGGTTTACAAAGACATGGCGCGACAACGGTTCGCCATACGATGCCTTCGCGCAGATAAGCCGCAACGTAAACTTCGCCCATGCGCGCATCCAGTACCACCACGACGCGCGCCTCTTCCGTCGCTTGCGCCAGCGCGAGCAATGTCGGAATCGGCACTCACCGCGAACATTTGCGCCAAACGCCAATCCCTGCGCAACACCACAGGCAATGCGCAAGCCAGTAAACGAACCCGGCCCAGACCGAAAGCAATAGCGTCTAAGTCTCGTCAACCCGACGCGTGCCTCAGCCAATACCGCGTCGATCATCGGTAACAGCAATTCCGAATGACGGTGCCCGGCACGTTCATCTTTTGAGCGCATCTTTCGCCCACGCGTAACGCAACGGAACAATATTCCGTAGAACAATCAAGAGCAAGAATGTTACTGAGATGACATAAATAAGTTTTCTCAAGTAAACTGCATTATATTATCTTCGCGCAAATTTTTTGAGGCTAAGCGAGATGTCCGACCTAAACGAAAACGAAATTGTCGCCGCGTTGCAACGCACCACCGTTGCGAGCGTTTCCGACGCGATTGATGATGTTATCGGCCAACGTGGATTTATGCGCAACAGACATGCGGCCGTTGTTCAAAACCAAAATCGTTGGTCGCGCCGCGACAGTGCAACTTAAACCAGCGCTACGACCCGGCGATGGCATCAATTATGGATTGAAGTTGCTCGATGAAGCGGCGCCGGGCAGCATTCTCGGTTTACGTTCTGGAAGATGGCTTGGAAATCGCCGGCATCGGCGAACTGATGGCCACGACTGCACAAGTACGCGGCATCACCGGCGCAGTTATCGATGGCGGTGCGCGCGATGTCGACGAAATTACGCGTATGGGTTTTCCGGTGTTTTGCCGCAGTTTTTCACCAGCCTCGATTATCGGGCGCCATATCAGCGTCGCCGCGCAAGTGCCGGTAATGTGCGCGGGAATTTTGGTACGGCCCGGCGATTACATCATGGGCGATATGGACGGCGTCGTCGTCATTCCATTCGAACATGCGCAGAAGATCGCGGAACTCGCGTTGGAATTCGATGCGAAAGAAATCAAAATGCGCGAGATGATTCGCGAAACTAAATCGATAAGAAAGGCGATGGAAGCTTATGGACGATACTAAACAATTCCCAACGAACTCACCATTGTCATTCCCGCGCAAGCGGGAATCCATTTGGCGTTTGCTAACTTGGATCCCCGCTTTCGCGGGGATGTCAGGGTCGCCTTGTCCCGGGTGCTCGCCTTGGGCCAGGGGCTGGCCTGGGGCCACATCGTTTGTTGTCGTCGCGGCCCTTGGTTTTTTCAGCGTTGAAAATGCCCAAGCAGACGAACCCAAAAAACTAACTCCCAGCGAAATCATCAGCATCCTAAAAAGCAAAGTAAACAGCACCGGCAATATTGCCGACGCGGTCGAAGAAGCCACCGGGCCAGCGCGGTTTCATGACGCACGACATGAAACCGATCTTCAAAACCAAAATCGTCGGCCCCGCCGCAACCGCATTGCTACGTCCAGTGTTGCGCACGGACAAACGCACCTACCGCAACTACGCACTAGAAATTCTCGACGAAGCCGAACCGGGCAGCGTGTTGGTGTATGTGTTGGAAGATGGACTAGAAATCGCCGGCATGGGTAACCTCATGGCGACTACGGCGAAAGTCCGCGGCCTAGCCGGCGCGGTGATCGACGGTGCTGCGCGCGACGTGGAAGAAGTCACGGAAATCGGCTTCCCCATTTTCAGCCGCGCCATCAGCCCCGCAACATCGGTCGGTCGCTACGTAAGCGTCGCCAAACAAATTCCCGTGAAGTGCGCCGGCATCATGGTCAAACCGGGCGACTACATCGTCGGCGATTTAGACGGCGTTGTCGTGGTTCCGCAAGAGGCCGCAGAAAAAGTCGTCGAATTCTTGAAGCTTTACGACGACAAAGAAAGCAAAATGATCCCGATCATCAAAGAAGAAAAATCGATGTTGAAAGCGATAGAGAAATATAACCGGTACTAACCTCAAACGTGTTCGATTGAATTTCTCACGCCACTCGAGCTTGG
>CAWJAF010000016.1:0-84655 GCA_963840785.1 uncultured Pseudomonadota bacterium
GCCGACGCCAAAAGTGGGCGATGAGAAACGAGAAACAGAGCGGGAAACGATTCGGTGGCACGTAAAATCGGAGCTCAGGGATTGCGGCAGGCAAGATGCCAACTGCGCCGAGTGATCAAACAAAATGGGCAATGCTCGAAGTGTGATGCCGTCGGCGCTGGGGTTGCGGCACGCCATTGCTATCAAGCTTGACGAGCCATACGCCCGTGCCAACGCAAACTTGCACTTATTTATCGTCAGCGCCGGTCGCTGCAGCTACGGCATGGGAAATAGTCGGCGCGAGCGTAGCCAGCAAGACCGCAAAGAACGCGATGTGTGCGCGACTCATTCCAATGACGATCTACTCCCATGAACTAATTGTCGCCGAATTTAGCTCGCGCCGTAATTGGTGAAATGTTTGCGGGGAGCATATCGAGAAGGCGCGTCAATACTTGTTCCTGGGGACGCATACGTCAAGAGCCTCGCCATTGCTGCCTCGTGGGGATGCACTATGAAAAAATTGAAACTACAGATCGCGAGCGACGCGAAAGCCGACTTGGTAGTTGCGAAAAGTTGCCGGTAGCGGATGCCGGTAGGCGGATCGTGATGTCGATGGGCCATCCATCCAGCCGCCACCGCGGACGATGTGTTTTTCGCATTCGTCGGATATTTTGCGGAGCCATCAGTCGGTGCTTCCTTGTACGGGACCGTGACAATCTTCGACCCATTCGCGTAGGTTGCCGATCATGTCGTGCAAGCCGAACGGATTGGGTTTGTATTTTCCGACTGGCGCGGTTTCGCCGAAACCGTCTTCGCACAAATGATGCGACCATACATAATTCGGGTGCGCTTTTTTGCCGCTTTCGTCGTGCAGGTTGGCGAATTTACATGCCTCGCGTGAGCCGTAACTGTCTTCGTGCAAGGCCGTAGAACCAAGCCGTTTTTGTGCCGCCGCGCGCCGCGTATTCAAATTCCGCTTCCGAAAGCAGACGATATTTCTTTCCGGTTTTTTCCGACAGCCATGCAATAAAGGTTTTCGCGTCATTCCACGCGACATTGATCACCGGTCGATCGGCGCGTCCTAAATCGTCGTCGGACATTTTCGGGCATTTGCCGTCGGCGGTACAAGCATCCCATTGATCGAACGTCGTTTCGAATTTCGCGACGGCAAAGGCTTTCGCGATCTTTACGGCATGCTGCGGCTTTTCGTCGGGATGGCCGCTTTCTTCCATGTCCGATCCCATCGTGAATTCCCCGGCCGGGATCACAACCATGGTCGGGCAGGTCGGACAATCTTAAATTCCGTACCCGGCGCTGGGTCGGCGGCGTTCGCGGCTGAAGACGTAGTCAAGTAGAAATGCTGCAGTGAATATCGAGTGTGCTGCTTTCAACGTTATTTTCCTCTGAATTAAATTATTCAACGAGCACCTTAAGAAGGTGTCAGGCGCAGACTTTGATTTAGATCAAATTGCCGTCTGCGGCTCATGCAAAAACGGCGGGATGATACTAAAAGTTACCAACTATGAACAATACTTTAGATGAGCGGGTGATCGAATTCGACGAAAAATTAGTCGAAAGCTGCGATCGAAATGGGCCACGCTATACGTCTTATCCAACGGCGGATCGTTTTTCGACAAACCTTGGCGCGAGCGACTATCGGTGTCTTTTAGCGCGGTACGGAAAAGCGCAGCGTCTTCCGCCGCATGTGCGCATGCGATGGCGCGACTCGTTTTCAAGTTTAATCATGATTGTCACAGGTGCTCGGCAAAATAATTATGTTTGCGCGTAATGTACGAACGCATGCGGCGGACAACGGCTTCGCCTCATCCGCCCTACCGCGCTTGTCTTTCGCCGGCAGGTTCACCCGCAGTTGCACCATCTGAAATGGCCGGCCCGAGCGGCTGTAGGCCTCGGAGTGAAATTCCTGGTGCAAGATGCCGCCACCCGCCGTCAGCCACTACACGTCGCCTGGGCCGATGACGCCACCATTCCCGATCGAATCGCGATGTTCCACTTCGCCCGCGTACACGATCGTCACGGTTTCAAAACCGCGATGCGGGTGCGTGCCTACACCGCGCCGATGGTCCGACGATGCGTTCGGACTAAAGCTGGTGGGCGCGGCGTAGTCCAGCACAAGAAAGGGCTAAACGCCTCAGCGACTTCCTGGTAGCTGAACATCGATCGCACGGGAAAGCCATCGCCCACCCGATGCTGGGCGAGCGCATGCGCAACGTTGATAACCGTTTTCATCCTGCTCTCCTAAGTGCGTTAGGAAATATCATGTCGCTAATCTCACGCTCAACATATAGGGATGCGTCGGCTATTTTGTAAGGGGTCGAAGATCCGTGCCTCAATCGGTGGGACTTATCTGACGATCCTTCGTGGAATTATAAGCTTGTAAAGAAGCCGAAGAATTAGGCGCCGAGCAGCCTGCGAGCAAACACTGACTGCATATCACGATGACCGTCCGCGATCAGGTAGATGATGACTTGGCGGCCGGTGACACGGTAAATCACGCGATACGGTTTGAACGAGGTCTGGCGGTACTCCTTGATACCGAGCGCAACCAGCTCTTTCGGATAGTTGCCACGCTCGGGAAATTGCGACAGGCTTTTCACGACCTTCATCAACTTATTCAGCACGTAGTTGGCGTTAGCAACGCAGTCGAACTCCGCGATATAGTCATGGATGGCTTCTAAACCTGCTCAGCGCCTACTGTGAGCAGAACCTCAAACTTGGCCGGCCTGCTTGCCATCAGGCAGTAGGCCGCTTGCTGCGCAGACGAGCTACGACGTGCGCGACGGGCTTAACCTTACCGGCGGCCACGTCGTGATTACCCAGCGCCAAGATTTTTAGTAACGCTAGGGTTTCCTGCGTTTCCTCGAACGACGCGACATCCTGCAGAACTGCCCTCGCTTCACCGTTTTGGGTAATGACCAAGGGCTGACGCTGTTCGGTGAGATGCGTCAGTACCTCAGCGGCGTTGGCCTTGAGGTAACTGATGGGTTTGACTTGAGAAGAGTAACGCATGGCCGTGCTCCGGGAATTCAATGTGGACTGAATATAGTCTTTTTGTGGTCTTATGGCAAGACGAGAAAGAGGACGTCAATGCGGCGGTCGGGAAAGCTCATTCGCAACGTTTTGAAAGTAACAGGCAGGAATCGCCCTTGCGGGGTGCGTTCGTGCTTGTAACACTCGCCCCCGCGCCGGACGCGGATTCGATTCCAACACACGTCGATCAAAATGAAAAAGCCATCCAACAAATCTGGATGGCCTTTACATTTTGGTGGAGGCGGCGGGAATCGAACCCGCGTCCGCAAGCCCTCTACAGGCAGTTCTACATACTTAGCCTAGTCATTTTATTTAACCTGACGCATGCCAACCGGCGGGCTCTCGTCAGGCGAGTTACCTATTGTTTAGCACTGGCGCAAAGTAACCCTGCACAGCACGATCTCGTAAATGACTCTGCATCCTCGCCTTGCGGCTTGGACCCGGCCCATGAGAAAGCCGGTGCAGAGCCTAGCCGGTATTAGGCGGCTAGAGCGTAGTTGTCGTCGTTTGCGACTATTGCGTTTCCAGTTGGATTTACGAGGTGGCTGGTCCTCGGTATGCCCTACGCTGCTTTGCAACCCACGTCGAAACCAGGTCGCCCCCATGTTTCGTGCAGTAAAAGGAAGATTGTACTCCACTAAGGTTTTTTCAATGGCATCGCCGAAAGGCTCACGGATGCTGGCTCGTGGCCTGGCATAGTGCGACCGTGCTAGTGTATCTATAACAACAGGTCGAGGAACAAGAATAAGGATAAGAAGAACACATTATGGGCCAAGCCGCTTAGTTGGCGCCGGCGGGCAACGCCGCTCACTGCGAGCGAAGGCGCTCCGAAGACACTGACTTCTATCGGCTGGTCCAGGAACTCGCCGAAAGCTTCTTCGCGATTGAAGAGCCGGCCGCCGGTGATTGTGAGCATCCTCCCTCATCGGGGCCTCCCTATTCGAGCGCCGCCGCGTGCGCCGGCACAGTAATTCGAGTGGCTGGCCTCGGGCCATCCGTTCCAAGTGGCCTGATTCCGCAACCGACGCGGGTTTGCAGTCCAGCCGAGGATCGCGCTCGCTCTCGGGCGGAGCAAACGCCGGCAACGGCTAGAAGTCAGCCCATTCTAGCCTGTCAACGGCACGACATATCTGCGCAAAGTAACAATTTTCAGTCCACCACGCCACTCGTTGAGCGGCAATTGACGTTTCGCCGGGTCCGCGATACATTGATGGCTGGGCAGAAATACACGGTGAAACTCATGACAGACGCTGAAACACCCGACGCCGGTAGCGAGAAACGGCCCATCCCGCGCCTGGATTCGCCAAGCCGCCGGGAGCTTCTATTGCGCATCACCAACAACCGTAAGCCGTTCATTTTTTCTGGCAGCGTTAAGCATTGGGCAGCTTCCTATTGGACTCCCGAGCATTTCAAGAATGTCGCGGGAGAATCCATGGTGAAACCGCTTGTGGATTTGCCGAGATACGGCGTGCCTTACTTCTGGAGCGACAAGAACTACGCGCGAACCATGCGATTCGCCGACCTGATTGACAAGATGTCTTATGACAGCGCTTCTCAATGCTACTTGGCGCAGAAGAACGTCAACGCGTTCCCAAGCTTGAAGTCGGATTTTGATTTCGGTGAGATCACCCCCAAACTCGGAGCGCGAGAAACCTCAACTAGTTTCTGGATGGGTACCGGCGGCACGCATTCTGGACTCCATTTCGACCGTCGCGATAACGTTCTTGTTCAAATCTATGGGCACAAGTCTGTAATTCTCGCCGCACCCGGACAAGCACAGTACCTGTATCCGATTCACGACATGTTCGAGAAGAGCTCCGTTGACCCATCGAACCCGGATTTGCACCGGCATCCTAAGTTCAGGAAAGCGGAGTTGTATCAGGGGGTGATCCACCCCGGGGATGTACTTTTCATTCCTCAGCTCTGGTGGCATTACCTGGAATCCCGCGATACATCTATCTCCTTGAACCATTGGTACGGTGATGAATGTTCGCTGAAAGACCTTGCCAGGATGATGTCAGCCGGGGGTGTCACAATTTGGGCCACAGTGCTCAGAGACGCCTTCAGGTACGGCGTATGTAAGCGACCCTATCGAACTCGCCTGCGAAGTGACATGCCATCAGGACTGTTCATGTACTACGTCGTCACCAAAGGCATCAAGCGTCGCGTCGGGCTAAGGTAGGTCTGAGCGAGGCCCGATTTCAGGACGGGCAAGTTGATGATACTTTATCAACTTGTAAGGAGTTTCCATGAAACGTATTCCCCGTCGTATTTTTCAAGAAGAATTTAAACGCGAAGCAATCAGATTGGTTAATGAACAAGGATTGAGCGAGGCCCGAATTCCAGGACGGGCAAGGTGATGTTCAGCGCTGGCGGTACGCATCAAATTCGTATGATTATCGGGAGGCGGTGGCTTTTTGTAGGGTGCATTCATGCACCGGTTTAGGTTTGAATGGTGCATGAATGCACCCTACCTACGGCCTATGGGCTGCGAGCCTTTATCCAAAAGTTTCTTCACGATTCATGGCATGGGAGCCGCTCGGGGATTGGGCCTTGGCGCTATCGATGCAAAAAATAATTCGCAACAAAAATTCCGACCATCAAAAACGCGATGCCAAGTTTTACGTGCGACGCCCATGACGATGCCAAGCCACGTGGCGAGGCCGACTTTGCCTGCTTGAATGGCGTCTTGCCGTGCGATGAATTCACCGGCGGCGGCGCCAACAAACGGGCCGAAGATGATGCCGACGAGTCCTGAAAAACAGCCCGACGATGGTGCCGACGGTTGCGCCGATAATCGCAAGCTTGCTGGCGCCGACGCGCTTGGCGCCGAAGATCGCAGCGAGGTAATCGATGGCAAACGCCAACGCGGCGAGTATGCCGAGAATGACCAGCGTGACCACGCCAACTTTGTTAAAACCATCTTGATAGGCAATCAACAACAATCCACCGAAGATCAGCGGCACGCCCGGTAACGCCGGAAGTACCGTGCCGGCGAGGCCGAAGATGACCAGCAGGATCGCGAGGAAGGTTAGTGCGATTGTCATCGTGAAAATAACAAGCCCTGCTGTTTGTCGGGGCTTAGTTATTTTCGGAATGATTGTTATTGCGCGGCGATCACTCTGAGGCTGTTGGGCCGAAGAATCTGTTTTTATTCGTTACGGAAAGCAGATTCTTCGCTTCGCTCAGAATGACATGATTGTGAAGTCAGTTTATCTAATTGCCTTTGACGCCGCGAATCACAACTTCTACTCGGCGATTTGGTTCTAAGCATGCGACCAACGCAGGTGTTTTCTTTTTACCTTTGCATTGTTTTACCGGTTGGCTAGAACCTTTACCGGAACTTTTGATCGCCGAGCCATCGACGCCGTGCTTGATCAAATATTGTTTCACCGTCATCGCGCGGCGTTCCGATAGGGCTTGATTGGCGACTTTTTTGCCGAGGCGATCGGCATGGCCAACGACATTGATGCTCTCAATACTGTCGCGGTTATAGGCCGCAAGTTGCGCCGCAAGCTCATCTAGCTTGCTGACACCGGCGGGCAAAATGCTGCCCTCGTCGGATTTGCCGAATCGAAACAGCGCGTCGCCTTGTAACGAAATTTTTTCGTAGCTCGGCGCGACTGTTGCCATCTCGTTACTAGGCGCGACGGCGGCTGTGGGCTTACCGGCGTCGGGTGATTCTTGCACAATGCCCGGCGCGCCGTTGCCGTTTTCGTTCATCGGTTCCGGTTTCGCGACCGGTGCGACGGGCTTAGGCATCGGCTCTGGCGCAGCTTCCGCCGCAGGCTTGGGCATTTCTTCGCGGGCAGAGCCGGCGTCGCTGGCGGCTTTCAAACCTTGCTTGTCGCAATCAGTGGAGGCATTTGCTGCATCGAGCGTTGCGCCAACGTTGACGCAATCACCGTAGCCGCTGGTGACGGTTTTGCCGCTGCTATCCTGCACGTGAGTATGGGCGCTGCCGTCATGCGAGGCGACGCGCATCGGTTCCGATGCATGAGCATCGCTGATGGTGGTTTCCGCTTGGGCCACCCTCTCCGCTTGAGGTTCATCGCTGGCCCAGGGGTTGATGCTTCTGATCCACGAGCATCCCGACAGGCTCACAGCTAATACGAGCGCAGCGCTGGACAGTTGGATGGATTTATTGTTCATACAGGGCTCCTAATGTCTTTGAGGTCATCAATAACGAAATTGATTATAACAAGGGAAATTGCTGTTTTTCAAAATCCGATCAGTCGCTTGCGAGAAAAGTCTCAGCGTTGAGGTGAAAATCAAACACCTTTACGCATTGCGAAATGCCGCAACAGTCTGGGAAAATGCGCTGTCGCACGTTAATTTAACGAAACGGAGAACGCCGAAATGACCATCAAAGTCGGAGACAAACTGCCGGAAGGCACGTTGCAAGAATTTATCGAAGTCGAAGGAAATGGCTGTAGCCTCGGCCCGAATGCGTTTAAGGTCGAGGAGATTTCACGCGGAAAAAAGATCGCAATTTTTGGATTGCCGGGCGCGTTCACGCCAACTTGTTCCGCGAAACATGTGCCGGGTTATCGCGATAACTATGCGCAACTGCGCGCGAAAGGCGTCGACGAAATCTGGTGTGTTTCCGTCAATGATCCGTTCGTAATGGGCGCATGGGGCCGTGAACAAAAAACCGACGGCAAGGTTCGTATGATGGCCGATGGTAGCGCCGAATACACGAAAAAATTGGGGTTGGAATTAGACCTTATCGGGCGCGGTTTCGGATTACGCTCGACGCGCTACTCGATGCTCGTCGATGATGGCGTAGTCAAAGCGCTTAACGTTGAGGCCGCCGGAAAATTTGAAGTTTCGGACGCGGAATCGATGTTGAAATCGCTATAAATCCCGCTCCAATCTTGATGCCTTCCTTTTCGCGGAGGAAGGCGCTTTTTCGACTTCAAAAATCGCCCACTGAACTTTAGCAGCAGGCGCGGGTCGTAACCTATGTTGAAGCACTGTTTTCAACGAATTTCAACAAAGCCATCGCGCGACGCGGTGGCACGATAAGTTCGAACGATATTTCCCCAAGGCTGATTGAGTGGATCGAAAGATCCGATCGCGAACGCGCATTTGCGTGGATCGCACCACGTTCTAGGAGATGTATATGAAAGCAGTTAAGACATTGTTGGTTGCGGGTTTGTGTGCTGTGTCCGCATTCGCATTTGCGGCAAAGGGTGAGTTCGGCGATCTTTGCGCGCTGGGTTTGAGCATGGGCAAAGAAGTGAAAACCGATTGCAGTATGAATGAAATGGTCGGTGGTAAAACCTATTGCTTTAGCAGTGCCGATGCAAAAGGAAAGTTCATGACGGACCCGGCCGCGATGGTCGCGAAAGCTGAGCAGAATTTTGTGAAGATGAAGAAATAGGAAATTAAGTTCGAAAAAAAAGCGGCGAAGCATCGCCGCTTTTTTAATTTTTATTGCGAAACTAGGCGCGCTTTCGCGTCCAGATTATGCCGAGCAGACCCAGGCCAAGAAGCAGCATGGGTGCGGGTTCTGGCACTTCATCCGGAGGGACACCGCCGCCCGGACCACTTTGTGCATCATGCGAAAAGGGCGCTTTTTCCGCGATGTCTAACTCGCCGGTTGCAACATTGGTACATTTTTTCTTTCGGCGGTTGTAGGTGCAAATTTTCTCCGTAATTTCTTCAGTGCGATAGAGGTCAAAATGGACCGCGTAGTTTTCGTCTAAGTTGGTTACGTCGATGTCGAATTTTTTGAAATACATTCCGGTGCCCGGCTGAGGGCCGAGCGCCGGGAAGATTGCCGTATTAAACGTCCCGGTTTTATCCGTAGGGCTAAAGGAGAAAGACTCCTCGGAAAAATAGGTCGGGAAAATGCTATGGGTTTGCAGATCGTCGCTGTCGCCGCCCGGTGTCGTCTCAATCGTTAGGTCGGCAGGCGGGATACCGTAATTCATTCCGGACGTAGCATCGATAACATTTCCATTTACTGTAAACGACCCCAAATTTTGCGGGCTGCTCACCTGAGGGGTGATCGCCATCGAGATTTTGTAAGTCTCGGAAATGTTATTGTCGGAATCGGGAATCAAGTAGGCGTAAAGGCTAAATGCATTGCTCGATGCGATGATCGTTTCGCTAACGTTATCGTACGTTCCGCCAGCGATACCCAGTTGTAACGTCGGAATCGCGTTTGCACATAGCGACAACCCTAGCAGCGCGACGCCCAGCAGCGCCGACTTCATCGGTGATTTATTCACAATCCAGCCCTCATTAAATTGCAACTACGTTTATTTTTGGTGTTGCGTTGCCGCAAACCCTCGTTTGCTTATCGATCGATCACCGTTACTCGTCGGTGTTTTTGTCGATTTAATTTACAACTTGTATATTTTCTATTAATGAAAAGCAATCTCCATGCCATCCACTTAAGTGTATGAAGACATTGAAAACACACATCGCCGTAGTACTCGTTCTGTAAAGATTCCCGACAAAATATTTCTCGGACAAACTGACGAAAGGTCGGTCAGATATCTTTGGACAAAGGCAACGCTGTCTGATATTTCACTTGCTTAAGAGCGAAACTTGATTTGATACTCGCAATGCCTGGAATTTTAGTTAGGTGATCAAGCATGAAATGCTCAAAAGCCGGTAGGTCGGGCATTACGACGCGCAGCAAATAGTCGGCGTCGCCGGTCATTAAATAGCATTCCATTACCTCGGGTCGGTCGCGAATCGAGCGTTCGAAAATCTCCAACGACTGTTCGATTTGCCTTTCCAGTGTGACCTGAATGAAAACGCTCACAGTAAGCCCCAATCGGGGTGGATCGAGCAGGGTGACATAACGCCGGATTAGGCCGGATTCTTCGAGGCGTTTTACCCGCTGCAAACAGGGCGAGGGCGATAAAAAAACCGCCTTAGCCAGATCGACATTGGCAATGCGGGCGTTATCTTGCAAGTGGGATAGTATTTTCCAGTCGGTTGAATCTAAAGAGTTATTTGGCATATTATTTCAAATAATCATATAAAAACCAAATATTATTCTGTTTTTACATCATTTTGCAATGGATTGCGACATTCTGTTGCCTGGTTTGTAGCGTAAAATTCAAGCATTCCCTAATTACATTCGGTCGACTGCCATGACTAACCTCTCCGAACTCGCTTTGTCTGCTTTTTGGCGTGTGTTGCCGCAAGATTCCGACCCTAGCGAGACCCGCGAGTGGCTTGAGGCGTTCGAAGCAATCATCAAAACCGAAGGTGCCGAGCGCGCGACCTTCATTTTGCGTAAGTTGCTCGACCAAGCCCGTGCCAGCCGCGTGCCGTTACCGCCGGTGATGAATTCGCCTTACTGCAACACCATCACGCTGGCCGATCAGCCGCCGTATCCCGGCAATCTGGAAGTCGAATCCAGGCTTGCCGCGCTGGTGCGTTGGAATGCGCTGGCGATGGTCGTGCGCGCCAATAAAGCCCATCCCGAACTCGGCGGCCACATTGCGACCTACGCATCGGCGGCGGATTTATTTGAAGTCGGCCTCAACCATTTTTTCCGCGCCGGGCAAAGCGGCGATCTGATTTATTGGCAGCCCCACTGCGCACCAGGCGTGTATGCGCGCGCGTTCCTCGAAGGCCGCTTGAGCGAAGAGCATCTCGACAATTTCCGCCGCGAAACCGGCGGCAAGGGTTTGTCGTCCTACTGCCATCCCTATTTGATGCCGGATTTCTGGCAATTCCCTACGGCGTCCATGGGCCTGGGGCCGCTCAATGCGATTTACCAAGCGAAATTCATGCGCTATTTAGAAGACCGCGGCATCTTAAAAACCGCCGGTCGCAAAGTGTGGTGCTTCATCGGCGATGGCGAAATGGACGAACCGGAAGCACTCGCGGGATTGTCGATTGCAGCGCGCGAAGGCCTGGACAATCTGGTGTTCGTCGTGAACTGTAATTTGCAGCGCCTCGATGGCCCGGTGCGTGGCAATGGTTCCGTGGTGCAAGAATTTGAAGGTCTGTATGCGGGCGCCGGCTGGAACGTGTTGAAATTGATGTGGGGCTCGGAGTGGGATTCGCTGTTCGCGCGCGATTCCGAAAATGTTATCTTGAAAAGACTGCATGAAACGGTCGATGGCGAATTCCAAAAATATGCCGCAACTGACGGCCGCTTCAATCGCGAAAATTTCTTCAACAAATATCCTGAGCTACAAGCGCTGGTCGCGCACATGTCCGACGAAGATATTGATCGCCTGCGCCGTGGTGGCCACGATCCGGTGAAAATTTACGCCGCCTATCACGCAGCGGTTTCCCATGTTGGCCAGCCCACAGTCATTCTCGCGCAGACCAAGAAAGGTTACGGCATGGGCCAGTGGGGCCAGGGCAAAATGGTTTCGCATCAACAGAAAAAATTGGACGACGAAGCGCTGCTCGCGTTCCGTGATCGTTTCTCGCTGCCGCTGTCCGATGACGACGTGACGAATTTACGTTTCAATCTGCCGAACAAAGATGCGCCCGAAATGAAATATCTGCATGCGCGTCGCCAAGCGCTCGGCGGTTACGTGCCCTCGCGCACGACGCAAGCACAGGCGCTCACGCTACCCGCGCTCGACAAGTTCGCAAAATTTTTTAACGCCAACGATCGCGAGCAATCCACGACGATGGTGTTTGTCACCATGTTGTCGCAGTTGTTGCGCGATCCGAATCTCGGCAAGCACATTGTGCCGATCGTTGCCGACGAAGCGCGCACCTTCGGCATGCAATCGCTGTTCCGGCAAGTGGCGATTTATTCGTCCACCGGCCAGCTTTACGAGCCGGAAGACAAAGACGAATTGCTCTATTACAAAGAAGCGAAAGACGGCCAAATTTTGGAAGAAGGCATCACCGAAGCCGGTGCCATTTCATCTTGGCTCGCCGCCTCGGTGAGCTACGCAGCGCACGGCGTGCCGATGATTCCGTTTTACATTTTTTATTCCATCTTCGGTTTTCAACGTGTCGGCGATTTACTCTGGGCAGCCGGCGATGCTGGCGCGCGTGGATTTTTGCTGGGCGCGACGGCGGGCCGCACCACGCTCTCGGGCGAAGGCTTGCAACACGAAGATGGTCACAGCCACGTGCTCGCTAGCACGGTGCCGAATTGCGTTTCGTACGATCCCACTTTCGGCTATGAAGTCGTCGTCATCATTCAAGATGGCATGCGCCGCATGTACGAAAACAACGAGAACGTTTATTACTACGTCACCGTGATGAACGAAAATTACACGCAACCGGAAATGCCGAAAGGCGCGGAAGAGGGCATTCGCAAAGGCATGTATCTGTTGCGGCAAATCGACGCCGGCAAAAAATCGCCGCGCGTGCAGCTAATGGGTAGCGGCACGATTTTGCGCGAAGTGATTGCGGCAGCGGAATTGCTGAAGAATGATTTTGATATTGCAAGCGACATTTGGAGTGCGACGAGTTTCACCGAGCTAGGCCGCGACGGTATGGCGTGCGAACGTTGGAACCGCATGCATCCGGAAGCCGCACCACGCTTGCCGTTCGTGGCACAGTGCCTGGAGAAGCGCTCTGGGCCTGTCATCGCGGCTAGTGACTATATGCGCGCATTCCCCGAGCAAATTCGCTCGCATATTTCGCAACGCTTCGTTACGTTAGGCACTGACGGCTTCGGACGCAGCGACACGCGCGCAAACTTGCGCGAATTTTTCGAAGTGAATCGCCATCATGTTGTCATCGCCGCGCTGAAAGCGTTGGCTGATGAAGGCACGATTGATAAGAAAAAAGTCAGTGAGGCGATTAAGAAATATGGCGTGAATGTTGAGAAGGCCGTGCCTTGGGTGGCGTAGCATCAGAAGCAATTCGCGGTTTTGTGATTGCGGAAATTTTCGCTGCTCGCATTAGATAATTTCACGCGGTCAGCCCGTATCGATTTGCAGCTGGGCGGGTGATTCACTCCGCCGCCTTAGTTGCTCTCCAATTCCGCGCGCATAAATGCAACGTTTAGTACCAACCCTGGGAGCAGCCACTGAAACAAGCGTGTGATCTGCAACACTTCTGCAAGTTCGGCGTCTTTTGCTGCAGCCCTACGCAGGTTTTCACTCGTTAGACCGCCCGGATTGGAAAGCGAGGTCGTGACAATTTCAACCGCATATTCGTGTACCGCGCGGCAGCATACTTCGTAAATCGATTGGGATACACACGATTGAAGACTGCTCCAGGCGAGCGAAAAGTAGCTGGGCCAGCGCGCCAGCGCTCGGTAATCGGTATTGACGAAGGGAAGCCGTAATGTGGATTTAATTTCTTGGTAGATGGCACGGGTGGCATCGTCCGCATGATGATCTTCCATCAGCGCCGGACGTGGTGCGAAAATCGGCGAGGCGATAGACATTGACTCCTCAACCGACTCGCCAAATCCAAATTCTTCGCCTTCGAGCAACAAACGCGCGATCGTGGCCAACAGCAAATAGGGATAATTTCCGGCGGAAAAGATTTCGACCACGGATCTGATTTCGCTCAATTCCCGCTCAGCGTATCCAAGATTGTAAAGAGATTTGTGCAAGGAATGTGGTGCAAACAACTGTACTTTTTCTTCCGCGACACCGCGTAGGGCGTGACAGTGTTCAACGAATTTCCCATGGGTAACGAAAGGTCGCACGCCGGTCCAAAATGTTTCAAAAAAATTTGGATACTGGGCGAACGCCATCGTGACGACGCCCATCCACGGCACCCCGAGTTTTTCCTTCATATCTTCGTACCACTGCTTTCGTAATCCTGTCGCCAGAAATTCCGGCACGGGATGGATTGGCGGCATCGGCTGTGGGTAGAGTCGCGGTAACATGGATCTGTCGGCTGGGCTGCGTAGTGCCTTACTATGCCAAGCGAAGCGTTCGCAACGCGCCGATGACGTCTTCGGGATCGAGCCGAGTCCGATAGTCCACATCGACATGGGACATCGCGATGCGCGCGTCGCGATCGATAACGAACGTAGCCGGAATCGGCAGTAGCCAATCTTCCGTACCGTTGAATTTCGGCAACGCAATGTTTCGCGCTTTGTACACTTCTTGCAAGTAATCGGGCAGTTTGAAGCTAAGCCCATAGCTCTGCGCGATATGAGAACCGACGTCGCTCAATACATCGAAGTGCACCGCGTTTTTCTCGGAGGTTTCTCGGGACGCGTCCGGCGTTTGCGGCGAAACGGCGATGATCGAAGCACCAAGCTCAAGAATGCGCTCGAATTCCCGTTGGTAAGCGCGCAACTGCAAATTGCAATAGGGGCACCACCCGCCACGATAAAACGCGAGGATGACCGGCCCCTGCTTGAGACGTTCTTGCAGCCGCACCGATCCGCCATCACTGCTGGGCAAGGTGAAATCCGGCGCTAGCTGGCCCTTGGCCGGGGCGCCGCGCCCTTTCTCGTGCTCGCGTAATTCGCTTAACACGCGATCAATTAACGCTGCAAATCCAGGCGCTCCGTTTTTAAGAGAGTTTTCGCGCTGGGTTTCAAGTTCCGTGGTCAGGCTCAATTTATTTCACTCCTAGTTTGTTGTTTGCCGAGGTCGTTGTTTTGAATCTCCGGTGACGAGATCGTTTGCGGGCCATAACTAACGGCAGCCTACACTATTAGTCCGTTCGGCCTAGATGTTCGGCGCGAACGCCAAATTGAGGATGGCAATTCGAATTTGATCGCGCTCGAAAATCTTCATCACGGGTATCTCCCAATTCTCATCCAAATTCAAAAGGCGTTTTGCTTTTAGCGAGGCATTGTAAGGCGTCAATCGATAATTCGTCGAGAATAATTCACGATTTTCTCCCCGTGGTGAAACATTGAAATAGTTTACTACGGTCAGTTCGCTTGGATCCCAAAGGAAATGACATTGAACGCGAACGTTTGCTTCCTGGACATTTTTCGGTATAGTTGGCCGGTCATTGTGAAGACTTCGCGTGGCTTTTCGCCAAAATCATTGGCATAATTTAATTTGAGGAGATAATAAATGAAACAACTTTTTGCAACTGCTTTTATCGCGCTCGCGCTTGCGGGCTGCGGCTCGATGGAACACAAAGCTGCGCCGGGACTGACCACGAATAAATCGATCGAGATTAACGCGGCGCCGGCCGCAGTTTGGAATATCGTGAAAGATTATGACGGACTGAATAAATGGCATCCCGCATTCTCAAAAGATGTCATTACCAAAGGTGCGAATGGTCAGGTCGGCTCGGTGCGTGCGGTCACATTGAAAGACGGTCCGACGTTTACCGAAGAGTTGACCACCTACAACGATGAAAAGATGATGTACTCGTACAAAATTATCGAGTCGCCGCTGCCGGTGGATCACTACAAATCGACGATGACGGTGACACCTAAAGGTAATGGCTCAGTGCTCACATGGCTCGGCAACTACATCACCAAAGCGGGCTCAGGCAAAACCGACGCCGACTCGCAAGGCTTGATCGATGGCGCATACCAAGCGGGTATCGATAACGTCAAGAAAATGGCAGAAGGGAAGTAAGTTGTTTTAAACGTTTGGCGCGACGCACGTTGCGCCAAACGTATCCGTAATATATAGGGTGGCTGGAAAGGCGCTGGCCTAAGGCCACCCAGTATCCATACGCCTCTCCACTTATTTCCTAATCTACGCTAGCTCTGAATAAGTCCGATTTCGTGGCGCTATGTTCGGCTCACAAAAACATCGCCTTACATATCATACCTATTCGACGTCGATATTTTTGGTCGCGCCTTGTCTCATTTAGAGGCCGAACTTATTTAGGGCTTCCCAAATTCTTTTCTGATTTGTTGTTCACTTGCTTCCAATACGAAGCGAATGCAGCGATCACCGGCAAGATCACCAACAGCTTGAAGATCAACAACGCAAAGCCGACCCAGCCGCTTTCGTAGGTTAGCGGTTCCTTCCAACGCAATGTTTCGTTAACCTCTAGGAATGGTACGGCATTCAAAAAATGCCAGAGGTAAAAATCCGAAATGATGCCGTGTGTGACCTCAGTTTTCCCTGTTGCATCCAATGCAATAGCGCCTTGCTTCAGTAGCATGTAGGTGACGGACGAAAAGAATGTTACTGCGATCATCAGCAGATTGAATGCGTACGCAATCGGGGTAAACGAGCCGAGTTTTTGCAGTCTGGCAAAGAATACTTCGCGTTTTCTTTCGGTAAAAATCACCAATACTGCCCAAGCGAGCAATAGTCCCCACAGCACAAAAACGAGTAGTTGGTAGCTTAGCGAATGATTGCTCAGCACGTATCGTGATAGCCATGTGAATAAAACTAACGGGCCGAGAGAAATTAACATCCCGACGGTGAAACGAAAATACGCGGCGAACAATTTACTGATGGTGATGCCGACGAATTCGTAGCGGTTACTCAGGGCGCCCAAAACTAAAATCCCAAGTGTTAACACGGAGTAGCCGACCAAATCCGCTGGCGTAATTTTTATCCATAACGCGGCGATCGCGAAGAACGCCGCGAAGATCGCCACCATGGCGACAATTGCCCAAATGTTTACTTTTCTTTTCCAGGACTTGAGATGCGGCGTTGTTGAGGCATCGTTCATGTGTGTGACCTTAATATTCGCGTCGAGCCAAGAATTAGACAAAAAATCTTGATAAATATTAACAGAAATAACAATATAAATTATATAGTTAAACGGTGTTTTAAAATTATTTATTAAGTATGTTATGCTCGCACGCGAGGTACCAATAGTTTCAGCTAGATTGTTGCGATCTCGGCTTAAAAAAATGGTGTGAAGAAAACCTGAGTTGTTCTCGCGATTGCAAATAGAAAGAACTTCTCAACAAGCAAACTCAAAATAATCAAACCGAAAGGAATGGTATGGACAGCTATCTGCGCTGCAAACGCAATTTAATTCTCATCGCTTTAGCATTTATCTTCGCTGCCTGTTCTGATTCTGGCGATTCCACTCAAAGTACGACGACCCAACCCACAGCCAACACCCGCACGGCGTTTGCGTCAAGTGGCGAGGCCGTGCGGTACACATCGCAGGCCGTTGCAAGTATCGGCAGCGCCAGCAGTGAGGCAACACCTGTGGCTGCAACAAAGGCCGCAGCACAAGCCGGCAACGACCCAAGCCCTGACGACCCCGCCTGTACCCAGGCTGGCGATCCGTATGACGCGACCAATGCCCGCGTACTGCTCAACACCGATCCCGGTTACGCGGAAGGAAAAGTCCACTGCGCATTGGCTATTGATAGCGGGAGTCCGGCGACTATACCCGGTAGCTTTTCGTTAACCCAAGGCATCATCTGCATGCTTGAGTCGCAGGGCGCAATTAATTTCGCGACGAATCCGGTGGAACAAACTTTAACAGCGACATTTGCCGTGCCGTGTTTTCCGCAGACGTTCGAGTTAATCGGGCAGTCTGCTACGGTGAGATTCAAGGCTCATGACTTGCTAAATGGTGCGAATTGGACGCAGCGGCTTGAGCTGGACGTAACAATTGGTGCCATTAATTTCAAAAAAAATCTTTTCATCCTCAACACACGCGACGAAGTGGGATTTGCCTTAGTTGACGATCTGGATATCAGCACACCGACGGATTTTGAGAACCTCAGCGTGTTATTTAATCGCAGTGCGGGAACGGTTCGCTACGACCTGTTAAAAGTGAGCGGCAACAATCGTTGGCACAATCGGATGTTTGTGCGCGGTGAATTCGACGAAACCAATAACGCGTTCACTTTAATCGATGAAAAGGATGTTATTTTGTCCTTCGCCGAGGGTGATCGATTGACGTTCGTTAGCTCAACCGGCGACAACGGTTCGGGCTTTTTGCACGACACTTACATCCTCGATGATCATCAAAGCGTCGTGAAAGATAATGAACTCGCATGCGGTGCCGGTGGGAATTGTACCGGGCTAGTGCCTATTGGCTTTGATAAGAACGTGCAAGGTGATCTCGATTTTCTCGCGGCGACGACCATGGATCCGGCGCGCTACAGCAAACGCCCGCTCTGCTTTGCCGCCGTAACAAAGAGCCGCCTGCATTTGGATGATTGCCCGCAGGACGATTTTGCCCTGCCCATGGCAGCCGTGTTTCAAGATTTCAATCGGGTTAGCGCTTTCTGTAAAGACGCACCGATTTTGGGTGGCAGGTCGAAGGTCATCAATTCGCTCTATCGAATTGATGTCGCGCCATTGTCGCTTTCTACACAAAATATTTACCTCGATGCGGCCAACGAAATTTCCGTGACCTACCAATTTAACTCGGGACTAGGGCCGATTTTCTTCTCGGTAGTCGACGCCACTGTCAAGGTTATCGTCGATGGTCAAACGCTCGATACACGTCGTTTTGTGACCCCCGCCAATCACATCACATCGCCGCAGCCGGTACGAGTGGTTATTCCACCGGGTACCATCAACGCAGCGTCTGTCGTTGAGCTTGAACTCAAAGGCACTCACGCAATTGCTTGCGACGGCGGTTTGCCATTCGATTCCGGTTCCGTTGCCGTGGATCTGAATGCGATGTATTTCTCGGCACTATTGGCGATCTAGCACGTTGTATTGACGCGTGCAATTGGCAACCCAAAAGGTGCGGGCTACGAAATATCCTGCACCTTTTTTCATGCCTTGCTGGGAGCCGCGACTAGCTTGCCGATCGACGATGCTATGTCTGCAAGCAAGTATCCATGCGGTCTCCAGAGCATCGGCAAGTATCGCGCTCTATTTTCCTCGTCAGTGAGCGGTTGTTCGATCCTGCCGCATTGGAACCCCCGTCTTACGAATATCGACTACGTGAACAACGCCCCAAGTTGGCGTTTACGTTTGCCGGCGTCAAGCACACGCCGCATCGAGTTAATGCGCCGTTTCCCAGTGATAGGCCGCCAATCCGCATTTGTCCGCGATAGATAGACATCTTCGCGCGAGAATATTACTATTCCTCGTAGGTTGGTCGGCAGCTCATGCTTATGTTCGATGGGCTGGTAGTTTGGAGATGAAATAGTTCGAAGGAGACTTGTTAGTGAAAATTAATCGGTTTATGGGTTTGTCCAGCGTAATCGTTTTGATTGGCCCGCATGCTCTCGCCGTTCAGGACGAAGTATTGGGTAAGGAGTTGTACGACGCGCGCTGTCTTTCCTGCCACAAAGAAGCGCCATATGGAACGGGCGCACCCAAGGCGAAGTCATTAGACGCGGTTCGGTCGATGACAAAATTGTGGGCGAATCTAGCACCGGGAGCGGCCTGGTCGCAAAAAGATTTGGATGATGTCGTCGAGTATTTGAATAAGCAGTTCTACCACTACTAAAACCCGTTATTGTTGGCGCAGAAGATTTTGCAGTTGCGTTTTAAATTTGCTGTCGATGCCGTTATTGCTATCCGTCCTGGCGATAATTTTCCCGTCAGTGGACACCAACGTCAGTATGGTGGAATGATTGAATTCTTTATTCTCGAGTTGACGGTATTGAACGCCGAGCATTCCGGCTAATTTACGAATATCGGTCTTGTTAGCACGGGCCAATGACCAGCGAGTTGCGTCCAGTTCGTGCTTCGCCGCCAACGCTCCCAGGGCTTCAACCGAGTCTCTATCGGGGTCGATACTTACCATCAGTATCTGCAAACGTGAGCGTTCCTGCTCGCTCAAGCCTAATTCCAAATCCTTCAGCGATTGAATGGTCATTGGGCAGACGTATGAACAAGATGCGTAAAACATCGTCACAATTCGAACGCGTCCCGATAACGATGGCAGTGGCACGGTGCGTCCATCTTGTGCCGTCAGTGGAATATTTAGACGATAAATCGAGTCGGTAGGAAATTTCTCCGCATGTGCTGTGGGCGTAACGCATACCAAAGCAGCGAAAAGATTGATCAGTATTGTCAGGCGAATCATTTTGATGTTTTTTGCAGATCGACAGCGCAACGAAAGCCCAAATTGCGTGTTGTGTATTTCGCCTGCAACGACGAAAGTAACGCTACGCGCATGAGAACCGCGTAGTTTTCTCGATCATTGACCGAAAGCGCCCCAGCCCCACAAAATTTCGCCAGATCCGGATCGCCTTGCTCGCGGTTATCTGCGGATACCATAAGGGCGCTGAAATCTTCCACCCATTCCCACACTAGACCGTGTAAGTCGTAAACTCCGTAGACGTTGGGCGCTTGCATGCCGACAGACCTCAATGTCACATCGGTTGGGCGGCTGTACCAGCCCAACAATTTTTCGCGCCACGCAGGATTATCCCGAGCATCGCGTGCGTGCTCGTCGGCCGCCGCCGCAAATTCCCATTCATGCCAGGTCGGCAACCGCATGCCTTGCCCTTCGCAATAGGCTTGCGCGGCGAACCAACTAACCTGCGTAACGGGTTGGTTCGGTTTCGCCCGGGTCCGAGTTGCAGCGCCGAGCGCCAATGCTGTAAGTAACCATGATCGACAAAAATTTCTGGTGCTGATCCGCGCCGCCAGTCAGCATGCTTGCGAACGAAGGCGAGAAATTCCGCGTTGGTCACGGGCCTGCGCGCTAAACGAAATTTAGGTACCGTTACATCGGACCGGCGTATATCAGTTGGTAGTACCGTCCGCAGTACGCCGCCCGGCAGAATCGCCGTGGAAATACTAGGCCGTGCGTTCACATCGACTGACGTTACGAGCAACGCGAAAAGTGTGCCGGACAAAACATTCGCGATCCTCAATCGGCCGCACCTTTGGGTCGTGGCGTGGATTGCCGTACCTGGGCAACCTGCTTTGCCGTGATGTGACCGCCTTTGTTACCCCAACTGTTCATAGTGTAGGTTAAGATATTCGCGATTTCGTCATCATTCAATTGACTCATCGGCGGCATGACGGAATTGTAGTTCTGTCCGTTCACCGTGATGGCCCCATTCAGACCGTTCAGCACAACGCCGATGGTGCGATTTTGGTCAGCGTTGAGATAATCGGATTTGGCCAGTGGTGGGAATACATTTGCTACGCCCGCGCCGTCGCTTTGATGGCAAACAGAACACGTTCCGTTAAACAACGTTTCCCCAGCCTTAATCTGTTGCTCAAGCGTTAGTGTTCCACTGGCGGTAGCTTGCGCCGCTTCGCTGATCGGTTTAGCGTCCGCAACTTTGTCGCCTAGATACACATGATCAACTTCCTTGCCAGAGTAGATCGCTTTATTTTCGGGGCCATCGATTTTTAACATACCCAAAGCGCCCTTGTTGAATGCGCGAAAGATCGAGTGATCGACCAGAATATAGGTGCCGGGTACTTCCACTTTGAATTCGACGATGGCAGAGCCACCGGCGGGCACGATCGTCGTCTGCACATTCTCTTGGTAGCGCGTGCCGCCCTCGGTAAACACTTTATCGAAAATCTCGCCGATCACGTGAAACGAGCTGACTAAGTTCGGCCCGCCATTGCCCACATACAAGCGTACGGTCTCGCCGACGGAAGCCTTCAATGCTTTATCTCCGACCATCGCCCCTTCCGAGCCATTAAAGACCACATAGGTTGCTTTTTCGTCGATGGCCTTTTGCATATCGAACGCTTGCGCACCCTTTTCGCGATACTTGCCGACAGTATAGAAATCGCCTTGCGTAACGTAGTATTCGCGGTCAACTTTCGCCAAGCCTTGTGGCGGTTCAACCAGAATCAATCCATACATACCGTTGGCAACATGCATGCCCACCGGCGCGGTGGCGCAGTGATAAACATATAAGCCTTGATTGAGTGCCTTGAAGGTGAACTGCGATTCGTGTCCCGGCGCGGTAAAACTTGACGCGGCGCCGCCGCCTGGCCCGGTCACCGCGTGCAAGTCTATGTTGTGCGGCATTTTTGAACTCGGGTCGTTCTTCAAGTGGAACTCAACGGTGTCGCCTTGCCGCACGCGAATGAAGCTGCCCGGTACCGTTCCGCCAAATGTCCAAAACGTATAGTTCACACCCTCAGAAATCGGCATTTCCAATTCCTTAACTACTAAATCGACGATAACTTTCGCTGGTGTCGTGCGATTTGTCGGCGGCGGCACATTTGGCGGGCTAGTCAATACAGCTTTGATGGGTTCGCCCTGTGGGGGGCCGAAGTCGCCTTTGGCTGAGCCGCCGCTGTCGGCCGGGGCCGCAATCGGTGCTTCTGCTTTAAATGGTGGTGGGGGTGGGGCGGAATCGCAGGCGGCGAGTATCAAGAGAAGCGCTATGCCAACCGAGAGTTGACGTTGGAGCATATCTGCACCTCGAAATAGGTTGTTAAGGCTAGTAAGTTAAGGCCAACAAACTACCGTAAGTTTGATCCAACTCAAACTTTTGTCAAATGTCGCGTTGACGATCGGGTCGCGAAGGCAATTTCAATGCATCATGTATTGAAGTTGTCCGCAACTTCCGATGTGGGGCCGCCAAGAAGCCCGCCCTGATTGCCTGTCGGCAAGGCATTGCTCAATAGCCGCATGGGTACTGGATGGTAGAGTGCGTCTAAAAAACATCAGTTAATGCGCGGTTTCCCAGTTCGGCCCGGCACCGATTTCAACTAGTAAAGGCACAGCGAGGCTTGCGACCTCGGTCATAAGCTGCGGAATTGTGGCCTTCAATTTTTCCACTTCACCATTCGGCGCTTCGAAAACCAATTCGTCATGCACTTGCATGATGATCATGGTTTTCATTTTTTCTTGCTCGAGCCAATTTTCCACAGCGATCATCGCAAGTTTGATCAGATCGGCGGCGGTGCCTTGCATTGGCGCGTTGATCGCCGCGCGTTCCGCGGCTTGGCGGCGTGGGCCGTTCGGGCTTTTGATTTCGGCGAGCCACAAGCGGCGGCCGAATACCGTTTCTACATAACCTAAAGTTTTCGCATCATCTCGTGTGCGCTGCATGTATTGCGCGACACCGGGATAACGCGCGAAGTAGCGGTCGATGTAGGCTTGCGCCGCAGAGCGCTCGATGCCGAGTTGCGATGCTAAGCCGAATGCCGACATGCCGTAAATCAAACCGAAGTTGATGACTTTGGCGTAGCGGCGTTGTTCGCTGGTGATCAAGTCGCGTTCCGTTGAAAAAATCTCTGCTGCGGTGGCGCGATGAATGTCTTCCCCCGCCGCAAACGCTTTGAGCAAACTTTCGTCGCCGGAAATATGCGCCATGATGCGCAACTCAATCTGCGAATAATCGGCAGAAAGAATCGTCGAACCTGGTGGCGCGATGAACGCCTCGCGGATGCGGCGACCTTCCGCATTGCGCACCGGAATGTTTTGTAGGTTGGGATCGGTGCTGGATAGACGGCCGGTGACGGCAACTGCTTGCGCATAGTTCGTATGCACGCGACCCGTTGCGTGATTCACCATGCGCGGCAATTTGTCTGTGTAAGTTGATTTTAATTTCGCCAGGCCGCGATATTCCAATAAGGTTTTTGGCAGTGGATAATCCAGCGCGAGTTTTTCCAACACGTCCTCGTCGGTCGATGGTGTCCCGCCCGGCGTCTTTTTGACGACTGGCAGCCCTTGTTTCTCGAACAGAATTTCTTGAATTTGTTTCGGTGAATTCAAGTTGAAGGTTTGTCCGGCTTGCTCGTGGGCGCGCTTTTCTAGCGTCAATAGCGTCGTTCCCAATTCGTGGCTTTGCTTCGCCAGCAGTGCGCTATCGAGCAACACGCCGTTGCGTTCGATCTTTTGCAGCACTTGCATCACCGGCATCTCGATGTTGCGGTAGATGTACTTTAGCTTTTCATCGCGCTCGATTTGTGGATACAAGTGTTGATGCAATTGCAGCGTGATATCAGCGTCTTCCGCGGAATATTCCGTCGCCGTTTCCACGCTCACTTGATCGAAGCCGATTTGATTGGCGCCTTTGCCAGCGACGTCTTCAAACTTAATAGTTTTGACGTCGAGGTGACGCGACGCGAGGCTATCCATGTCGTGCGGCCGATGGCTTTCCACCACGTAGGATTGCAGCAAGGTATCGTGCTCGACGCCGCGCAATTGCACGCCGTGATTCGCAAAAATATGTTGATCGTATTTCAAGTTCTGCCCGACTTTTTTGATCGCAGGATCTTCGAGCAAGGGCTTTAAGCGAGCCAGCGTTGCATCAAAATCCAATTGCGCCGGCGCGCCGGGGTAGTTGTGCGCCAAAGGAATATACGCACCGCGATGCGGCTCGACACTGAATGAAATGCCGACGATTTTTGAAGTCATCGGATCGAGTCCGGTCGTTTCTGTATCCACGCACACGAGAGGTGCCAACTTAATTTTTTCAATCCAACTATTCAGTGCGGCTTCGGTTAACACCATTTCGTATTCGCGTGCAACAGGCTGTGTGCTAGTTACCGCGGCGCTGTGCGCATCAGCGATGGGCTTGTCGTCGCTTGCTTCTAGCGCCTCCTTGGAATTCTCCAGTTCCCGCCGCCAAGTTTTAAAGCCAAAGTGCGAAAATAACGCCACCAGCTTGGTTTTGTCGGCTTCTTTTGCCGTGAGATTATTCCAATCAAACGGCAAATCCACATCGCATTTCACCGTGAGCAAGCGCCGCGCTTGCGGTAACCAATCCAGCGCCTTGCGCAAATTCTCGCCGACAACGCCACTCACTTCATTAGCATTCGCTATGACGTTGTCGAGGGTTTGATATTGGCCGAGCCATTTCACTGCCGTCTTCGGGCCGACTTTTTCCACGCCCGGCACATTGTCGACACTGTCGCCGACGAGCGATAAATAATCGACAATGCGATCGGGTGCGACGCCGAATTTCGCCAGAACCCCGGCTTCGTCCAAGGTCTCGTTGCTCATCGTGTTGATCAACGTCACGTGCGCGGTGACCAGTTGTGTGAGGTCTTTGTCGCCGGTGGAAATAACGGTTTTAGCACCGCGCGATTCAGCGTGTTTTGCCAAGGTTCCGATCACGTCATCCGCCTCCACACCTTCGATCATGAGCAAAGGCCAACCCAACGCCGCGATCGCTTCGAGCAGCGGTTCGATTTGTACCCGCAAATCATCGGGCATCGGTGTGCGTGTCGCTTTGTACTCGGGGTACCAATCGTCGCGGAAGGTTTTGCCCTTCGCGTCCATCACGCAGGCGAGATAATCCGGCTTATAATCGGAACGTAATTTGCGCAACATATTGATCACGCCGTAGATCGCGCCGGTCGGCTCGCCTTGCGGGCTACGCAGGTCGGGTAAACCGTGAAATGCGCGATAGAGATAGGACGATCCGTCCACCAACAATAGTGTTTGCATGAGAGATGATGAGTCTGGATAAAAAGATACCACCATTGGCAGATCGCGAGTTGCAGTCTCGCGCCACCTACACCGCGCGCGAGTCCTGGCGCATGTTTGAGATTATGGCAGAATTCGTTGAGAGCACGGAGAAGCTCGCCTCAATTCATCCTGCCGTTAGCATCTTCGGCAGCGCGCGCACGTCGCAGGATCATCCCTACTATCAACTTACCGAGCAAATCGCGCGAAAGTTATCCGATTCGGGCTTTACCGTTATCTCGGGCGGTGGGCCGGGAATTATGGAGGCGGCGAACAAGGGTGCGTTCTTCGGAAAATCGCCCTCCGTTGGTCTGAATATTCGCTTGCCGCACGAGCAGGGCGACAATCAGTTTCAAGACATCACATTGTCATTCGAACATTTTTTCGCGCGCAAAGTCATGTTCGTCAAATACGCATCGGCGTATGTCGTGATGCCCGGTGGATTCGGCACACTTGATGAACTAATGGAAGCGATGACCTTAACGCAAACCGGCAAGACCCGAAAAATCCCTATCATTTTGGTTCACTCGCCGTTTTGGAAAGGATTAATCGATTGGTTTAAATCCACTCTCGTTACCGAGAAAATGATTAGTCCCGAAGATATTGATTTAATCAAGGTAATCGATCGGCCGCAGGCGGTTGTCGACGCGATATTCCAACATTATGAAACGCGTGGGTTCGCGCCTTCGGCGGCTGAGCGCGAGAAAATGTTGAGCCTTTAGTCGTGGCAGTTTTTACTCGAATCTTACGTGACGAACTACAATCCTGGCTCACCGACTACTCGGTCGGTACGTTAATTGATTTTCGCGGTATCGAATCGGGCATCGAGAACACCAACTATTTTGTGACCACATCGGAAGGCGAATTCGTTCTCACGCTATTCGAAGTTCTAAAGGCTCAGGAACTGCCGTTCTATTTGAACTTCATGGCGCATCTCGCGAATCACGGCATTCCGTGTCCGCGCCCGATTGCGAATTTGCAGAACCAATACCTCGGCGAATTGAAAAGCAAAACCCGCGAGTTTGGTGAGCCGGCTCGAAGGCACATCGGTATTGAAACCGAGCGCGACGCATTGCGCAAAGGTCGGCAAGCTGCTGGCGAATATGCACATGGCCGGAAAAAGCTTTCCGCTCTCCATGGATAATCCGCGCGGATCAGCCTGGCGCAAGCAAGCGGCTGCGAAGGTTTGGGAGTATTTATCTGGCGAGGAAAGCGAACTGTTGCAAAGTGAACTGGATTACCAAGACTCCATCGATGTTTCCTCGCTACCGCGGGGCGTCGTCCACGCCGATCTATTCCGCGACAACATATTGTTTCGCGGCAGCGACATCGGCGGCGTAATCGATTTTTATTTCGCAGGAAACGATGCTTGGCTGTTCGATCTAGCCGTCACGGTCAACGACTGGTGCATAGCATCACCTGGAGAACTAGACCCAGAGCGGCTCTCAGCCATGCTCATGCGTATTGCGCGATTATTCCAGTAACGGACGCGGAGAAAAATTTGTGGCCAGCGGTGCTCCGCTCGGCGGCGCTGCGGTTTTGGTTATCTCGGTTATACGATTTTTATTTGCCACGCCCTGGCGAAATAGTCAAATCCCACGACCCGGGGCATTTTCAGACGATATTGCTGGGGCACAAGTCGGAACAACCGCGCTGGTCAACATGACTGAGGCCGTTGATCCACACTCTTGCGATAACATGTCATCCTTCTCGCCGCAATACATTTGCAATTTTCGTCAACAACGCTAAAATAGCAGCTGTAAGTAGAATAATAAAAGGAGAATCTCCGTGAATCTTACCCGCGCATTGAACAATACCATCAAAGGGTTAATTGCAAGCACCCTCGCCGCTAGCACCCTGACTTTTGCGACCACGATCGATTTCGAATCGCTGAGCGATTCAGAGTTAATCGGCAATCAGATTGCATCCCTGACATTTAGCAACGCCGTCGCGCTTAGCGCCGGCATTTCCTTAAACGAGTTCGACTTTCCGCCACTATCCGGCAATGTTGTAGCCTCCGATTTCGGTGGTAACTTGATTGTCGATTTTGCCGTTCCGGTGAGTGCTTTCTCGGCTTATTTCACCTACAGCACGCAGCTTACGTTGACTGCGTTCGACACGAACCTTGCGCAAGTCGATTTCCTAAGCTCGGCGTTCTCGTCCAATCTAGCAACGTCGGGCGACGCCGGCAGCTTACCGAATGAGCTGCTTGGGTTTTCCAGCGTGTCCGGTCTCCGGCGTGTCGTTATAGCGGGCTTCGCCGATGGCGGTTCCTTTGTTTTGGATGATCTCAACTTTGAGCCAGGAGGTGTCGAGCCGCTGCCGGCGCCGGGTGGCTTGATGTTGTGGGACTTGGCCTTGCAGCATGGTGGATAGCGCGACCGCGTAAACAGGTTTAATCGCAGAGCCGTTCCGGTAGGGGGATAATAAATGCTGCAGTTTGTTCGTATATTGGCAGGTACGATTGTATTTCTGCTTGGCCTGATGCATGGGCTTGCGTCGGCGCAAACCATCACCGCCGCCGTGAGTCCCACCTCGACACCAGTCGGTGTCGGAATCAATGCCGCGTTTGCGGCGCAGATCACTGATCCCGCGCTTATCCAAGGATCGGTCAATCTACTGCGGATTGATGCGCTGGGTCGCTCTAGCATCCTCGGCATCATGCGCGACGACGGCCTTGAAGGCGATGCCGTTGCCGGCGATCGCATGTTTACGTTGCGGTTTAATGTTTATGAAGAAACGCTCGGTACCCTGACCTACCGCGTATCCGCCGCGTTTCAGGGGCGCGTTTCACGAATCTTGTCAAATCCGATTACGCTCACCATCACCGGCACCGTCCCCACCGACATCACCATATCCCAGCCGACCAATCTTGCGTTCGTCAACACCACGGCCGTGATCATTTCCGGAACCACGGGCGATCCGAGCGCGACGGTCAGCGTTAACGGTATTCAGGCTAATAAGAGCGGCAATACTTTCCAAGCCAGCGTGCCGCTGCAGGAAGGTAATAACACTGTAACGGCCGTGGCCAAGAACACCAACGGTGGTAACAGCACCGCATCGATCCAAGTTACGCTCGACACCACGCCGCCGCGGCTGATGGTCGAATTTCCGCCGAGCGGCTACGTGACCTCGGAGGCCGCGGTGAGCTTTAGCGGTATGATCAATGACCTGGTCGTCGGTACGGTCAACAGCCAACAAGCGCAAGTCAGCGTAAAGGGCGTCGCAGCACAGGTAGCGAATCGAACGTTCAGTGCGCCCAACATTCCATTGCAACTCGGCCTAAACGATATCGCCGTGATTGGCCGCGATCAAACCGGTAACAGCGTTTCACAGACTATTCGCGTCACGCGCGAGGCGCCGGCGGCACAATCCATCAAGCTTATTTCCGGCAACAATCAAACCGCGGCCATCGGTTCGGTAGCGCCACTGCCCTTGGTAGTTCAATTACTCGACGGCGGCAACCCCGTGGCGGGTAAGCCCGTATCTTTCCGGGTCACGGAGAACGATGGTTTCTTGGCGCCAGGCAGCAGTAAAGCACAAGTAATCGTGATCAACACCGACGCCCAAGGACAAGCCAAAGCAAATTGGACACTGGGCAATCATGCCGGGAATAACATCGTGCAAGCCTATGCCGGCGGGTTTACCGGCACGGCGGTATTCACCGGCACCGGAACGACAAAAACGCCGGCTAAAATCAGTATCGATTCCGGTGGTAATCAATTCGGCGCTGTCAACGATCCCCTAGCCTTGCCATTTGTCGCCGTCGTAACCGATCAAGGCTACAATCGGCTTGCTAACGTGCCGGTGACTTTTACTGTTAAACAAGGCGGCGGTAATTTTGGCGGCGCGACCACTTTGCAGACCAAGACCGACAGCGACGGCCGCGCGCTTGCGGTGCTCACGCTGGGCAGCCAGCCGGGGCAGGACAACAATATGGTGGAGGCAACATTCACCGGCAACACACGGTTCGCTGCGGCATTTACCGCATCGGCACGGGTTCCCGGCGATCCGGCGAAAACCTCGATCAGCGGCGTGGTATTAGACGGCAGCAATAACCCGATCCCCGGCACCACCATACGGCTATTCCAAATCCGCCAAGGCGCCGCCAACAACCAGCCGGTGCAAGTGGGCACGCCGGTGCGCGCCGATGCCAAGGGCTTATTCAAAATGACCGGCGCGCCATCGGGCTTTTTCAAGCTGATGGCCGATGGCACCACGGCTACGCTCGCCGGCAAGCAATTCCCGACACTGGAGTACGACATCGTTACCGTCGCAGGTCAAGACAACGGTGTCGGCATGCCGATCTATCTTCCGGAATTAGATATGGACGCGAAGCTCTGCGTGAACGAGACCACGGGCGGTGTACTGAAGCTGGCCAAGTCGCCCGGGTTCTCGCTAACGGTCGCACCCGGCTCCGCCATCTTCCCCGGCGGCTCGCGCACCGGCTGTATCACCGTCACGCCGGTCAATCCGGACAAAGTGCCAATGGTGCCCGGCTTCGGCCAACAGCCGCGCTATGTCGTCACCATTCAGCCGGTCGGCACGCGCTTCACCGTGCCCGCTGCGATGACGATGCCGAACATGGATGGGCTGGCGCCGCGGGCTAAAACGGAGATGTACAGCTTCGATCACGACCTGGCGTCATTCGTCGCGATCGGCACGGGCACGGTGAGCGACGACGGATCGATCATCGCCTCCGATCCGGGTGTCGGCGTGATCAAAGCCGGGTGGCATTGCGGCGGTAATCCAAATCCGACCGGCAGTGCGGGGACGTGTGCTCAATGCAAAGCGTGTATTGGAAATGCCTGTCAGACCGATCCGGCCCAGGCGTGCACGTGTTGCGGATCCGGAAACGGGGGCGTTTGTACGAACGGTACGTGCACTCCCCTTGGTGGCAGTTCGTGCTCGACCAATACGGTGGTCGTTCCGAACGTAGTAGTTGTTGGAAACCCGGATCCGAGCCAATGCGGTCCGGGTATGACCGGAGCTACACATGGTCCCCTAACACTTCCCGCTACTCCTCAAGTAGCAGCATGCGTTTCTGGAAAGTGCACGTGGTCTTTGCGCGTACGTGGGCCGTTCGACTTGCCAGTTTTTTCGGGGCTCTGTCTACCTAATCCAGGTATTAATGTGCAAAGTGCCAATGCCGCCATCTTATTTTCGGGTAATTACTGCAAAGCCATAAAGGATCTAACGCCGGATGCGACGGGTAGACCTGGTATCGATTCAGATCCAGGTATATTCACGAGTTTTCCGATCGTAACGCGCCATGAAAACTTTCATGTCAAGGAGGTGGAGACGGCTTTGCGAGCAACTTGGCCGGCATTCGAATCCACCGTCGAAGCCATTTCCGAGGCTGTATCTTGCGGTCCCCAAACCGCCAGTGCGGTCTTGGCTAGGCACCAGCCAACGATTGATGCGGCATTTTTAAAAATGCTCACCGATATTGGTACGGCAATGAATGCGATCTCCGAAGATGGTGCGTACGGTGACGGTAAAGCCAGTTACCAAGCGTTAGCCGATGGTGTGTGCGCGCGTGCGAGAAGTGCGGGTTGGGTGAGCACCAATCCTTGCGACGTATGCAAATGAAAACTGAGCAAGCAGGTATGTCGCTCCGAGTAGTCATAAACACAGCGGCGCTGTTATTTGCGTTGGTTAACTCGATCGCCTTCGCAAATAAGATTATACCGACGCCTGAGCAAACCCTGACGAATTACGGAGTCAAGCTGGACGTGCCTTCGCTGGTTGCTGCGCTATCCCGCAACGAACCCGGGGTTCGAGAAAATGCCGCCAAGTTACTTGGGTCGCGTGGCGACCGATCGGTCGCTCCGCAACTGATGCCGCTTCTTACCGATGTATATATGTACGCGCGACTTGCAGCGGCGGGTGCACTCGCTAAGTTAGGAGAGCAAAAGGGAAACGAAACACTGCGGCAGGCGACAAAGGAAAAAGATGCGCCAACCGTTATTTACGCGAGTCGAGAGTTAATTCAGATCGGCGATAACTATGGATACGATGCCGTCGTACAAATCGCTCAAAAATCCGCAGTTGCCCTAGATCGCTTGATCGCGGTAGATCTCCTTCGCGATTACGCTTCGTTAACAGGAATACCAAAGATAACGCGGGTTCTCGCTAAATCGATGCGCGAGGATCGCGATAGTCAAGTGCGCGCAGCAGCGGCGCGCAGTCTGCGCACGTTGAAACACCCGGATGTGCTACGAGTGTTTTCAGCGGAGCTGAACAACAAGGATGAAGTCGTTAAAGGCATTGCGCAGCAGTATGTTCGCGACCAAGGCCGCTAATTTAGTACCCTACGGTAAATCGATCTCGAACGAACTTGGCGAGATCGAAATGGAGGATCTGGCATGGTGATAGGAGCAAAGCGGCGGCTAACTGCAGGACAATGGATGGCGGTTGCGTTATTGATAACGTTTGCAACTATCGTCCACGGTCAGGTCAACGAAAACTGTGTTGTGTCTGTGTTGAATCGCACGGTACAGGTCAAATCCGACGGTACTTGGGTGTTACCCAACATCCCCGCAAACCAAGGTCCCGTGCGCGCCCGGGCGACGTGCGTCGAAAGCGGCGTTACCCGTGCTGGCCAATCCGATTTTTTTACGATCCCCACCGATGGCTCGGTCAACGTACCGAACATTGTTCTGGGCCCGGTTACGCCGATTCCTACTGAAGTCACGGTCAGTGCAGCCAACACCAAAATGACGTCGGCCGGGCAAACCCTGCAACTGACGGTTACCGGCCGCTACGCCGACGGCACCAGCAAGAATCTAACCGGCGCTACCGGAACTCAGTTTTTGAGCAGCAATCCTACCCTGGCGACAGTATCTACCAACGGGTTGATCACCGCGCGGCAGAGCGGTACGGTTTTGATCCAAGCAAATAATGAAGGCACGCAAGGGCTGTTGCAGATCATGGTCGCGCTCTCGCGCGATACCGACGGCGACGGCATTGTCGATGACGCAGAGCTCGCCGCCGGTCTCGATCCCAACAATCCGGCCGATGGGCTGGATGACATCGATCGCGACGGACTTAACAACCGCGACGAATTGGCGCGCGGCACCGGCTTACGCAATGCGGACACCGATGGCGACAGCATCCTTGACGGCGAAGAGGCAGTGGCCGGCAGAGACGGTTTCATAACCAATCCATTACTGGCCGACACTGACGGCGACTTCGTACCGGATAATGTTGAGATTGCTTCGACCAGCAACCCGACCGATCGCAACAGTATCAACTTGGCGAAGGCGCTCAAGCGCATTGTGGCGTCGCCATCGACGTTTGTCGTCACTATCGACTCCACCAACTCTATCGGCTCGCAGCAACTGACCGTCACCGGCGAATTCAATCTTGGCGGCACAATCGATCTCACGCCGACCGCGCGCGGAACAAATTATGCTTCAAGCAATATTGCGGTCTGTAACTTCGGTGCGGAATCTGGCAAGGTGTTCGGCGCGGCGGATGGTCAATGCACGATTACCATTACCAACAACGGCTTTAGCGCCACGGCAAGTGGTACTGTGCGCAATTTCACTGCGCAAGCGCTATCTTCTATCGCGATTCTGGGCTATGCCAACAATGTCGACGTGTCCGGCAATTACGCTTTCGTAGCGGCCGGTGCCTCCGGGCTACAGGTAGTCGACGTATCCGACCCGCTCGCCCCGCGCATCGTCGGCGCGGCTGACACACCCGGCAACGCGAACGACGTGCGCGTAATCGGCAATCTCGCCATTGTCGCGGACGGAGCTTCGGGTTTACGTATTTTCAACGTCAGCAATCCGACCAGTCCGGTATCTGTCGGTAGTGTCGATACACCTGGCGATGCGACGGACGTTATGGTGTTCGAGGGGCGCGCCTATGTCGCGGATGGTGACGCCGGCCTTGCAATCGTCAATGTCGTCGATCCAACCAACCCCACGCTGTTGAAGCAGGTCGATACCCCCGGCACGGCGCGCGGCGTGGATGTGCTGCAAATCGGTGGTGCCCTCTACGCGATCATCGCGGACGATGCGCCCGGCGCCCTGCGCGTTATCAACGTGACGGACATTGCCAGCGCTAGCCTGGTCTCCAACTTTAATTTTATCGGCGAACCAAAAGATGTTCGCGTGCGCGGCAATCTGGCGTATGTAGCGGCCTATTCTGAGGGGTTACAGATCGTGGATCTCAGCAATCAGCCGTGCCGCGCGCGCGCGGCAGCTTGCCCACCCAAATCATCCCGCGCGACGTCGAAATAGCCGGGCGTTTCGTGCTGTTGGCTGAACAGCTGTTCCCGAACGTGGTGGCTCTTTCGGATATATCCAACCCGGACAGCCCGACGCTACAAACTATCGATTTCTCCGCGCTTGGCGACTATGCCGGAACGGGTATCGCCGTCTCCGGCCCCTATGTTTATATGACCGGGGAAAGTGTTCTCGTCACTGCCGAGAATGGCACGTCGGGAGATACTCGTCTATTCATTGGCCAGTACACATCGCGCGAAGACCGCAACGGTATCGCACCCAGTGTCGCCCTCACCGCGCCGGCCAACAACTCGTCCGTGGTGCGTGGCGGAGTCATCAGTCTACGCGCAAACTCGACTGACGACGTAGCCGTTGCGGCGGTTACCTTCTCGGTGAATGGGGTGGATATCGGCGGCGACACTTCCGAACCCTATGAATGGTTGTATACGGTACCAGCGAACGCGACCTCATTAACCATACGCGCAATAGCGACCGATTTAGGCGGCAATACGACGCAATCTGCGGCGGTGTCGATTACGGCAATCGCCGATCCGATGACGACAGTGACCGGCAGTGTGCTGGGCAGGGACAGCACGCCTATCTCCGGTGCGCAGATAGACTGTCTTGGTACATCGGGTGCCAGCGATGCGGGTGGGCGTTTCGCAATTTCGGCGGTGTCGACCGGCCGGGGGGACATTGTTTGCAGCGCGACGGCGACCTTGGCCGGCTGGAGATTGGTGGGAAGTTCTCAGGCTATTGCACCGGTACGCGGTGGTGTGACCAACGTCGGAAGCATCCGATTAGAAGCCCAACCTGACACTATTGCAGCCGGGTATCACTTTACATGCGCGCTGACCAGCGCGGGTGGGATAAAGTGCTGGGGAGACAACAGTTCTGGTCAGCTTGGTAACGGCACGACGACGAGTAGCCTCACCGCGAGAGACGTGCCTGGTTTAACGACCGGAGTACAGTCAATAGTGGCTGGCGCTTCGCACGCTTGCGCGCTAACCAGTGTGGGCGGAGTGAAGTGCTGGGGAAACAATGAGTTTGGGCAGCTCGGTGACGGTACGACGAGCAACAGGCTCGTATGGAAAGACGTTGTCGGATTGAGCAGCGGCGTTCGTGCCATCGCCGCCGGTTTCTCACATACCTGCGCGCTAACCGACGCCGGAGCATTGATGTGTTGGGGCGACAATCTATTAGGGCAGCTTGGGGATGGCACTCTTTTCCCGAGGGCTACCCCGAAAGCGGTTGTCGGGCTATCTACGGGCGTCAACGCGATGGCACTCGGATACCGCCACTCTTGCGCATTGACCAGTGCCGGTGGCGCAAAGTGCTGGGGATACAATGAGACCGGGCAACTCGGTGACGGCACGGTCTTTAGCACAACCCCAACCGTGACGCCTAGAGACGTGGTAGGGTTAAGCAGCGGCTTGCGCGCTATCACAGCGGGTGGCGGGCACACATGCGTGTTAACTATTGCGGGTGGGGCAAAGTGTTGGGGCGCGAACAACTTGGGCCAGCTTGGAAATAGACCCAACCCAGGTGGATTCCCACCTCCAAGTCCGACGCCCACTGACGTTGTGGATGCGGCAAGCGGCATTACGGCTATCTCGGCAGGGAACGATCATACTTGCTTATTGACTGACGCAGGAGCGGTAAAATGCACGGGTTGGAACTATTATGGACAGCTTGGCGACGGCACTAATGGTAATTACCGCCAACGCCCGATCGATGTAGTCGGCTTGAGCGGCGGCGTGATCGCCATCAAAACTGGCCAATATCACACCTGCGCACGCGTCGGCCTTGGAGTGAAGTGCTGGGGCATGAATTGGTTGGGCCAGATCGGCGATGGCACAGATATCAACATTGGTGGCGGAATACGACCCACACCAACAGATGTGATCGGATTTTGAGGCAGCTTTAAGGGCGCGATGCAGCAGAGAGCGAAGCGAACACGCACACGAGTCAGGATCTTAATTGGGGCGTTGTTCGCGTTGACATGTGGAGCAATCGCCCCAGACAAAACTAGCGCGGCCGACGCTCATCTGATCGGTCGCGAGTTGGCTGTGCCCCATCATCTCGGCGAGGAAGCCGCGCAGCCCATCGCTGATCTGCTCAAGCATGGTGCACAACTTTTCTCCGCCAACTGGACCGATCAAGACGGCGCCGGCCGGCCGTTAAGCAAGGGCACGGGACGGCAACTCACCGATCCGTCCCAGCCGTTGGTCGGTAAGCGCTCGTTCAACCGGGTGTCCGCGCCGGACGCGAACTCTTGCACCGGCTGCCACAACATGCCCTATGGCATACCGGGCGGTGGCGGAGATTTCGTGACCAACGTCTTCGTGCTGGGCCATCGCTTCGATTTTGCCACCTTCGACGCGGCGGACAAAGTGCCCACGCGCGGCAGCCTGGATGAGAACGGTGAGCCGATCTCGCTGCAAAGCGTCGGTAATTTTCGCGCGACGACGGGGCTGTTCGGTTCAGGCTACATCGAAATGCTGGCGCGCCAGATGACGGCGGAGCTGCAAACGGCGCGTGACAAACTCAAGCTGGGCGTCACCGCCGAGCTATGGGCGAAGGGCGTTTATTTCGGCAAGCTGACGCGGCGCGACGATGCGTCGTGGGACATCGGCCAACTGCAAGGCTTGCCGCGCGCGAGCGTCGTCTCGCCCACGCCGCTCGATCCGCCTACCTTGATCATCCGCCCATGGCATCAGGCGGGGAACGTCGTATCGTTGCGCGAATTCTCCAACAATGCGTTTAATCATCACCATGGCATTCAACCCACCGAGCGCTTTGGTCGAGATACGGATTTGGATGGCGACGGTGTGATTAACGAAATGACGCGTGGCGATGTCACCGCAGTGTCGCTATACCAAGCGGCCATGGCGGTGCCGGGTCGCGTGATTCCACGCGATCCTGAAGTCGAGCAGGCCGTGTGGCACGGCGAACAGCTATTCGACAAGATCGGCTGCGCAAGTTGCCATACACCCGCGCTAGCATTGGACAAGAAGGGTTGGATTTACTCCGAGCCTAATCCGTACAATCTGCCGACTAACCTGCGGCCGGGCGATGCAACGGCGGTGGAAATAGACCTGAGCGACGCCCAGCTGCCACAACCGCGGCTGACGCCATTGTTGCCTGATCACGATGTGGTGATTGTGCCGGCGTATACCGACTTGAAGCTGCATGACATTACCGACCCGAACGACCCGGCCGAGGCCGAGGCACTGGATATGAACTTCTTCGTCTGGTCGCCCAAATTCAAGGAAGGCAACCGTCGCTTCCTAACCAAGCGCCTGTGGGGTGCGGCCAACGAGCCGCCCTATTTCCACCACGGTTTGTTCACGACGCTGCGCCAGTCGGTACTCGCCCACCACGGCGAAGCGTTAGCGCAGCGCCAAGCGTTTGAACGCCTGCCAGTCTACGGACAGGATTCTATGATCGAATTTTTGAAGACGTTGCAGGTGTTGCCGCCCGGTACGCGGTTCTTGGTCGTGGACGAGCACTTTCAGCCGCGCGACTGGCCACCTGCGCCACGCGAGCCTCAAGCGAAATAAACCTTACGAAGTGAAGGATCTGCTTTTCTTGGGCAGCGAGAAAGACCAAAAGCAGATTCGTCGTCGCACTCCACAGAGTGACATAGTGATTCTTGTTTTTACGGCTAAGCTGCCGTCAACTTCGCATACTCCAACGCCAACCACTTCACACCAGTGTCGCGAAACTTCACCTGCACTCGGGCGTCGGCGCCGTTGCCTTCGCAGCCGAGAATCACGCCCTGACCAAATTTCGCGTGAGCGACATTTTGACCAATGCTGAAGGGAAATTTCGCGGCTTGCCATTTCGTTCGCGGCACGACCTCTTTTACTATGGTGCTCGCAGCAGGTTTTGGCTCGAAGCGTCCGCGTCCGTAGGTACCGTAGCCGCCATAGCCGGAACTAATTTTCGGCGCGTTAAAAAACGATTGTCGCGGCGCGAGGATCTTGCACAGCGCTTCGGGAATTTCGTCAACGAAGCGCGAGCGAATGCCGTAGCGTACTTGGCCGTGCAGCATGCGGCTTTCGGCGTGGCTGATATACAGCCGACGTTTCGCGCGGGTTACGGCGACGTACATCAAGCGGCGCTCTTCTTCCAGTCCATCTGATTCGCTCATGCTGTTTTCGTGGGGAAACAAGCCTTCTTCCACGCCGCTCAAAAACACGGAGTGAAACTCCAAACCTTTTGCCGCGTGGACTGTCATCATTTGCAACGCGTCGGCGCCTGGCCCAGCCTGATGCTCCCCGGCTTCTAAACTGGCATGAGAGAGAAACGCGGCGAGGCTATCGTCCTCGGCCTCATGAACGAACGCCAGCGCAGCATTGATTAATTCATCTAAGTTTTCGAGTCGATCCGCACCATCTTTTTCGAGCTGATAAAAATTTTTCAGCGTCGAACGTTGCAACATTTCAGTCACCAATTCCGGCAATGCCATGTCGGCAACGCAGTTTTTCAGATTGTTAATGATCTGGATGAATGCCTGAAGACTGGCTCCACTCCTGCCTCCCAGGCCATTGCTATTGGCCGCATCCATCAAGCTGTAGCCATTTTTTTTGGCGATTTCTTCTAATTGCTCGACGCTGCGTGCGCCGATCCCGCGCGCCGGAAAATTCACCACGCGCAAGAATGCGCCGTCATCGTCTTGATTCGCGGCGAGACGAAGATAGGCAAGCGCGTGTTTTATTTCTTGGCGCTCGAAAAAGCGCAGGCCACCGTAAACGCGATAAGAAATTCCCGCGGAGAATAGAGCGTGCTCCAACACGCGCGACTGCGCATTGGAGCGATACAGCAACGCGATTTCTGCAAGATTCACGCCTTCCGCGTGCAGGGTCTTCGCTTCTTCGACGATGAAGCTGGCTTCGTCGTTGTCGTTCACCGCGGAAAAAATTCTGACGGGTTCGCCGCTGCCTTCCGATGTCCACAGATCTTTTCCGAGGCGGCTGGAATTGTGTTTAATGATGGCATTCGCCGCGTCAAGAATATTGCCGTGGGAGCGATAATTTTGCGTGAGCTTGATCACGTTCTGCACGTGAAAATCACGCTGAAAATCTTTCATGTTGCCGACGTTCGCGCCGCGGAAGGCGTATATCGATTGGTCATCGTCACCGACGGCGAACACTGCTGTTTGCGCGCCCGACAATAACTTCAGCCAACGATATTGCAACGTGTTGGTGTCCTGAAACTCGTCGACCAAAATAAATTGGAAGCGCGCGCGATAGTGCTCACGCAAGATTTCGTTGCGCGTCAATACTTCAAATGTTCGTAGCAATAACTCGGCAAAATCCACCACGCCTTCGCGATTGCATTGTTCGTCGTAGAGCGCGAATACGTCCACCATTTGGCGCTCAAATTCATCGCGCGGCGAAACGTCTTTTGCACGGCGCCCTTCCTCCTTGTGGCCGCCGATGAAATATTGCACTTGGCGCGGCTGATATTTTTCTTCGTCGAGGTTCATGCTTTTCAGCAAGCGCTTTACCGCGGCGAGCTGATCTTGGCTGTCAAGAATTTGAAACAACTGTGGCAAGCCCGCGTCACGATGGTGGGCACGCAGCCAGCGATTGCACAGGCCATGGAACGTGCCGACCCACATACCGCGCGTGTCGATCGGCAACATCGATGCGATGCGCGCAACCATTTCCTTCGCGGCTTTGTTTGTAAACGTTACCGCGAGAATCGAACTCGGGCTGGCCTGGCCGGTTTGGATTAGATGGGCGATGCGTGTAGTAAGCACGCGGGTTTTGCCGCTGCCGGCGCCGGCTAGCACTAATGCGGAAGTAGGAGGCAGCGTGACGGCGGCGAGTTGCTCGTCGTTCAGTCCTTGAGTGAGCGCGGATGACATGAATTCTTATCGGTTGAAGTATCGCGGAATTATACGGCAACGGATGCCTTCACGTATATGCGCGCGGGCGGCTAAATGGTATTGACAATGCCTTGAGAGCCGCTCTGGTATTGGCTTACAGGCCGATTGTCTTGCTATTTAGCGAGCCCGTCATTGCGAGGCAGTGCAAAGCGCGAACGCGGCAATCTCGCATTTGTTCGGCATATCAAAGAGTGAGATTGCTTCGCGTTCGCTCGCAATGCCAAGGTGGGATGATTCGTGGCCTAGTGCCTTATAATCGACGTTTTACGTTTTAGCCCGTTTCATGAATCCCCAATACCAACCCACAGAAATCGAAAAACAGGTCCAAAAAGAATGGACGGACGCCCGCGCGTTTAACGTCACCGAAGACCGTAGCAAACCAAAATATTATTGCCTGTCGATGTTTCCGTATCCATCCGGAAAACTGCACATGGGCCACGTGCGCAACTACACCATCGGCGATGTCCTGAGCCGCTTTCATCGCATGAAAGGCTTTAACGTATTGCAGCCGATGGGCTGGGACGCCTTCGGTTTACCGGCGGAAAATGCTGCGATGAAAAATAAAGTCGCGCCGGCGAAGTGGACCTACGACAACATCGAATACATGAAGCAGCAGTTGCAGTCGCTCGGCTTTGCGATCGATTGGGAGCGTGAACTGGCGACTTGCCGCGCCGACTACTACAAGTGGAACCAGTGGTTTTTCCTGCGCATGTTGGAAAAGGGTTTGGTTTACTTAAAGACCGGCACGGTGAATTGGGACCCGGTCGATCAAACCGTTCTCGCGAATGAGCAAGTAATCGACGGCCGTGGCTGGCGCACCGGCGCGCTGGTGGAAAAGCGCGAGATCCCGATGTACTACATGAATATCACCAAGTACGCGGATGAGTTGTTGCAGGCGCTCGACACGTTGCCCGGCTGGCCCGACCGCGTGAAAACCATGCAAGCGAATTGGATCGGCAAAAGCGAAGGTTGCGAGATTCATTTCCCGTATCACGCGGAGCACAAGCCAGGCGATCCGGCGTTGAAAGTGTTCACGACGCGCGCCGATACGCTTTACGGTGCGACCTATGTCGCCGTCGCGCCAGAACATCCGCTTGCGCTGAAGGCGGCTGCGACCAATGCAAAATTGGCCGCGTTCATCGAAGAATGCAAACGCGGTGGCGTGACCGAAGCGGAAATTGCGACGCAAGAAAAGAAGGGCATGGATACGGGCTTGTTCGTGTATCACCCGCTAACAAATAAACCGCTCGCGGTATGGGCTGCGAACTATGTGCTGATGGGTTACGGCGAAGGTGCTGTGATGGCGGTGCCTGCTCACGATGAACGAGACTTTGAGTTCTCGATAAAATATGGTTTGCCGATAAAAGCCGTGGTCAAACCGAATGACGGTGGATTGAAATTGCCGTTGCAAGAAGCGTTTCTCGATTACGGCATTTGTTTCGATTCGGAAGATTTCAACGGTCGCAGCACAGAAGAAGCCAAGCACAAAATGGGCGTGGTGTTGAAGGCGCTGCACCTTGGCGAACTGCGCACTACTTATCGATTGCGCGATTGGGGAATCTCGCGTCAGCGTTACTGGGGCTGCCCGGTGCCGATCATTCACTGCGATGCCTGCGGCGCGGTGCCGGTTCCGGACGATCAATTGCCGGTGAAATTGCCGGACAATTTGGTGCCCGATGGCAGTGGCAATCCGCTGTTGAAAAATCCGGCGTTTCTCAACGTGCCATGTCCGAAATGCAAGAAGCAGGCGCGACGTGAGACGGACACGATGGATACCTTCGTCGATTCTTCTTGGTATTACTTGCGCTTTGCTTGCGCCGGCAATGATCAAGCCATGGTCGATGAGCGTGTCAATTATTGGCTGCCGGTCGATCAATACATCGGCGGCATTGAGCACGCGATTTTGCATCTACTCTATTCGCGTTTTTGGACCAAGGTCATGCGCGATTTGGGCTTAGTGAAAATCGATGAGCCGTTCGCGAAATTGCTGACGCAAGGCATGGTGCTCAACGACATTTTTTCGCGCAAAGGCGAGACCGGCGGCATCGAGTATTACAACCCGGCGGAAATCGATATCGAGCAAGACTCGCAAGGGCGCATCAGCGGCGGCAAATTGAAAGTTGACGGCAAAGCGGTCGAGTACGGCGGCATGGGCACCATGTCGAAATCGAAAATGAACGGCGTCGATCCGCAGGCGATTATCAACGAATACGGTGCAGATACTGCGCGCTTATTTATGATGTTCACTTCAGTCCGCCGGAGCAGAGTTTGGAATGGTCGGACGAAGGTGTGGTCGGCGCGTTTCGATTTTTGAAGCGCCTGTGGCGCATTGCGTTCGAACACGTGGAGCAAGGGCATCGTCGCGCGTTATGTCGGCGGCGAATTGAACGCGGAGCAAAAGGCGTTACGCTTCGAACTACATCGTACGATTCAAAAAGTGGCTGACGATTACGGTCGCCGCCAACAATTCAACACGGCGATCGCGGCGGTGATGGAATTGCTCAATCACCTCAGCAAGCTAACCGATAAATCGCTGACCTCGCGTGCTGTTGCGCAAGAAGTGCTGGAGAATACCGCGTTGATGTTGTCGCCCATCGTGCCGCACGTGTGCGAAGTATTGTGGCGCACCTTGAAGCCCGGCAGTGCGCGATTAATCGACGTCCCGTGGCCGGCGGTAGACGAAGCGGCGCTGATTCAAGATGAAATCGAGTTGGTGGTGCAAGTAAATGGAAAACTTCGCGGCAGCATGACCGTCGCGAAAGATGCGACGCGCGAAGCAATCGAAACATTGGCGCGCAATCATCCGAACATCGAAAAATTTGTTGCCGGTCAGGCGATCAAAAAAGTCATCGTCGTGCCAGGTCGATTGGTGAACGTGGTTGTGTAGACAAATGATCGATCACCTCGACCACATCGTACTGACCACCAAAGATAAAGCGCGTTGCATTGCGTTTTATGTCGATTTGCTCGGGATGAAATGGGAAACATTTGGCGAAGGGCGCATGGCATTTAAATTCGGTCAGCAAAAAATTAATTTGCACGAATCCGGCAAAGAGTTCTTGCCCAAAGCCCATGTGCCGACGCCGGGTTCGCTCGATCTTTGTTTCATCGCAAGCGTTCCGCTCGATGACGTGATCGCAAAGCTTGCAGCGGGAAAAGTGGCCGATCGAAGAAGGTCCGGTGATGCGCACCGGTGCGATGTATAAGATTCGTTCGATTTATTTGCGCGATCCCGATCAAAATTTGATCGAAATTTCTGAGAGGGCCGATTAAATGCGACGGACTTGTTGATCGGTGTTGGCACTGGTACTGGCCAGTTGCGGATTTCATTTGCGTGGCCAAGCGACCTTGCCGTATTCGACGCTGTATGTCAGCGGCCCAAGTGGCACGTCGCTGACGCGCTCGCTCACGCGCGTGTTGAAATCAAGCGGCGTGAAAGTTGTTGAGCGCCAAGCGGACGCCGAAGTTGGGCTGATCATCCTTTCCGATACGCGTGAGAAATCGATCTTATCGTTGTCCGGCGCCGGGCGCGCGCAGGAGTACGAGCTTCGCGAGCGCGTTTCGTTTCGCATCGTCACGACAAAAGAACCTGACTTACCGGCGAGCGAAATCGTGACGCAGCGAACCATTTCATTTAACGACGCCCAAGTGCTCGCGAAAGAATCAGAAGAAGCGCTGCTCTATCGCGATATGGAAAACGATACGGTGCAACAACTGTTGCGTCGCCTGCAAGCCGCGAAAAAATAGACCATGCGCCTGAGCAGCGATGACCTGAGCGCCCACCTCAAGCAAAAAAAACTCGCGCGGCTTTACACCATCCACGGTCCGGAAACCTTGCTCGCGCTGGAAGCGGCCGACACAATTCGCAGTGCCGCACGCGCGGCAGGCTACACCGAGCGCGAAACCTACACGATGGAAACCGGGTTCGACAGTTCGACCCTGTTGAACGGCTCGCGCAATCAATCGTTATTTGCCGACCGGAAAATCGTCGAGCTGCGCATTCCCACCGGCAAGCCGGGCGTTGAGGGAGCGAAGACCATCGAGCGATATTGCGCAACGCTCGGCGATGATGTGTTGAGCTTGGTCACGCTACCAAAACTCGATCGCGCCACGCTGACCAGCGCGTGGTTCACAGTTCTTGAAAATGCCGGCGTCACCGTCAGTGCAGATGAGGTCACGCGAACCCAATTACCGGCGTGGCTGCAAAGCCGCCTCGCGCAACAAGAGCAACGCGCCGATCGCGATGCGTTGCAATTTCTCGTCGATCGAGTCGAAGGCAATCTCGTCGCCGCGCAACAAGAAATTCGCAAGCTTGGTCTATTGTTCCCGGCGGGAACACTAACGTTCGACATGGTCAAAGACGCGGTACTTGATGTCGCCCGTTACGATATTTTTGGTTTAAGCGAGGCGATGCTCAGCGGCAATGCCGCGCGCTTCGCCCGCACGCTCGAGGGTCTGCGCGAAGAAGGCGAAGCGCCGCCGCTGTTGTTGTGGAGTTTGACCGAAGAAATTCGAGCATTGCTCAAAGTTAAATTTGGGCAGAGCCAGGGTAAGCCCATGGCGCAATTGCTGCGCGATGCACGAGTCTGGGGGCCGCGACAGGGCTTGATCGAGCGCGGCGCGAAGCGAATAACCCAATCCGCATTAGAAACCGCGCTATCGCATGCAGCGGAATGCGATCGCATCATCAAAGGCGTGCGACGTGGAGATTTGTGGGATGAGTTGCTATCACTAGGAATGCGAATCGCGGCACCGAATTCGTAGGTTGGCGGTGAGGAACGAACCCCAACATCAACGCGTATTGATGGGAATGTTGGGGTTCGTTCCTCACCGCCAACCTATAAGACTGAGAAATAACCAACTGTGTCATTCCCGCGAATGCGGGAATCCATATTGACGTTGAAAAACCAAATGGATTTCCGCCTTCGCGGAAACGAGTGGCTGGCCTCGGGCCACAAGAGGGAAGTCGAGTGTGCCAAGTTTATGCAAGGCCATTACTAAGCCGCTTGCAACAAAAATTCGACTTTAACTGCGTCAAACGGAAAAATAATTCCACCGCCTTCATCCCGATCCAACAATCCCGCGTTAAGCAGCGCGATCACATCGCCATGCACTGCCTTAACATCCCGACCAACACGCCGCGCAGCTTCGCGAATCGAAACGGGTCCCGCACCACAAAGCGCTTTGAGCAATTCCCAGCGCTTCGCTGTCAGCACTTGCCAAAGCAATTCTGGCGCCGCAAAGCTGATGCGCGCGGACTTCTGTTGCTTGTTGGTTTTCCACGCGGTGACGAAATCCGCCATGGAATCGGCTGGTGTACGAACATCAAGCGTCACGGTTTTCATGGTTCCACCTCGCAATATCCAGTTGAAAATCGGCGATCAGTTGATCGGGTGTGGTGAAACGGTAAGTGTTTTCTTTGCCACCACAATGCCGATGATCGCCTTTGCCAGTTTCGTTGTCGTAGCGAATTACACAAATTCCATCCACAACATAGGCGAGCCGATACTTAAACAAATGGGTTGAGCCAGCATCTGGCTTAGGCACCCGCCACAGCACTAATTCCGCGAAAGCCGTTTCGAAATAAACGATGCGTGAACGAATCAACTCGGTAGCTTTCATGTTGGAGAGAATAACAACAGTGTAGAGTGTTGTCAATTACTCCAACGAAAGGATCGGCTGTCCTGAGAGCCGCACCCCGCTTGTCTTCCAGGCTATGCATCGCCACGAACCGCATAGAATGGCGCTGCTGGCGCAGGTAGGTTACGATACTTCTTCTCATCGAGAAAAGGTTATTCCTTGCGCGATAACAAATTTCTGCAACGTCTGAAGCAAGAAATTCCCGCTTGGGTTGAGCGCGGCTGGGTTCAGCCAGGCCAGCAGCACGCGATTCTCGATCACGTTTCTTCGCAGTCGAGCGGTGGGGGGCGCTATCTCACGCTTGCCTTCGCGCTGATGGGCGTGCTGCTTGGTACAGGCGTCATCACATTTTTCGCCGCCAACTGGCGCGAACTCTCCAAGCTCGCGAAACTCGTCATTTTATTTGGAGCCATGTGGCTAGATCATACTGCTGAAAATGTTTTAAGTGTCGTAGATACTATGAATTGAGTTGAGTCGTTTGCATTGCTTTCTCCTTTACGTTAGGTGGGCCAAACTCTTATCTTAAGGATTCTCTTTGCAATCGACTCAACTCAATTCATAGTATCTACACCGTCTAATGCGCAGTATTGGCGTCGCCGATACAGGCAGCTCGCGATGACGAATTGGATACGAGATCGCCTCATCGATTAGTCTGATGCGCCGCGGGGGTGCCGCGCACTTCAAAATGAATCGCATCAAGTTGTGTTCCATTTGAATCCAGTAACGCCAGCGTGAATTTCCCCGGCGTTGGCCGCCACCAGCTTACCTTCGTCGCAACGCCGGTTTTCGTATCAATCAACGACCACCGCAACGTTTTATTCTCCGGCTCCGCCGCAAATCGCACGCGCTGATTCCCGACAGGAATATCCGGATCAAGCGAAAGAATTTCACCGTCGCGCGGATACGCGATGCGCGTTTGCTGAGTCGCCGTTGGTTTGAGAGCCGAGCCGCTGGTTTCGGTGCCGGTCAAAAATAATTCCGTTTGCGCTGAATCATTCACCGCTGCGCGCACGACATTCTTCGGCATGGGGCGCGGGTCTTCGTTCGAATGGCCATTGAGGTAATTCATTAGCGTCAACCAAATCGGCGCGGCACCGGTAACGCCGGAAACGTTGGTCATCGGCGCGCCATCAAAGTTGCCGATCCAGACGCCAACCGTATAACGCCGCGTGAAACCGATGCACCAGTTGTCGCGCATGTCTTTGCTGGTGCCGGTTTTCGCCGCGCTCCAGTAAGGCGTGGCGAGTGAATTTTCCAGACCAAAACTCAAGCTGCGCGCGGCGCGATCGGACAAAATATCGTTCACTATATATATAGTGCCAGGATCAAGCATGGATGCGGCTGCTGGCGATGCCTTGGCTGGGAACGACAACCGGAGCGGCCCCTGGCGGCCCTCGTTCGCGAGGGTACGAAAGGCATTGGTTAATTCCCATAGGCTGACTTCGGCGCCGCCGAGCGCCAACGCGGGGCCGTAAAATTCATCGCCTTCCTTTAGTTGTGAAAACCCGATATGGCGCAGTCGCTGCAAAAAGCGATCGCCGCCGACTAGCCCCAAGGTTTTCACTGCAGGCACGTTAAGCGAGCTGGCGAGCGCGGCGCGCAACGTCACCCAGCCGCGAAAATCGCGATCGTAATTTTGTGGGACGTATAAGCCCGTCGGTGTATTGATGTTGACTGGCGAATCGTCGAGCAGCGAGGCGGCAGTGAGGAGTTTGTTCTCCAAAGCAAGTTGATAAAGAAACGGTTTTAACGTCGAACCCGCCTGACGAAACGCGCGCACGCCATCAACAAACGCCGCGCTGGATGCCGCGCCGCCATTGCCGACATAAGCCAACACTTCTCCGCTTTGGTTATCGACGACGAGAACTGAGCCATCATTGACGTTGCGCGATTTGAGTTGCGCCAGCTCCTGCTGCAGTGTTTGCAACGCGAAACGTTGCAACTCGCCATTTAATGTTGAGTGAACCGACCGCGCGCTTTTGCTGAGTAGTTGCCGCGCCACTTGCGGCGCAAGCGCGATGCGTTGAATGTCGCGCGCAGGTTGGGCGAAAATCGTTTCAAGCCGGCTTGCATACGCAGCGCAGTTGGATTCGCGTGCGAGCGCGCAGGCGCGGCGCGCGATTTGCTGCGGCTTACCGTTCGGCGAAGGCAACATCGCGGTGAGTAAAAACGCATCGCTTTGATCTATGCCACTTGGCGTTTTGCCAAGCAGCACACGGCTAGCGGCATGAATCCCGGCGATCTCCCCACGAAAACTGACGAGATTTAAGTAGGCTTCGAGGATTTGCGCTTTGCTCCAGACGTGTTCCAGGGCGAAGGCAGCGCGCACTTGCGACCACTTCTGCGCGAATCTGCGTTTGCCGTTCTTTGCGCGCAATTCAGGATCGAGCAGGGCAGCAAGCTGCATCGTGATCGTGCTTGCGCCGCGGCTGCTGTTGCCGCGCGCGGCTTGCCAGGCCGATTGTCCCAGCGCCAGCCAATCCACGCCGTGATGGCGATAAAAGCGGTGGTCCTCCGCGGCAATGACGGTTTTTGCCAGAACCGGCGAAATGCGTTCCAGCGCTACCCAAGGCAGCCGACGCCCACGAAAATCGACACGAAGTTCGTGAATGATCTGGCCGTTGCGGTCGAGTAATTGGGCTTCGCTTGGCTTAAATTGGGCTTTGACGGCGTCGAAAGTTGGGGAGCTGGTGTTCAAAAATAGCGTCAAAAAGACCACGAAAAGGATCGCTAAGACACCGATTCCCGTGCGGGCTTTATTTTTTAACATATTGTAATTATTACATATTATCGATAAAATTATGCCATTACCCGTTACCTACATACCTTCACACTGTCATTCCCGCGAAGGCGAAAATCCATTTGGCCTTTGACTTAAACGCAACCGTGATCAACCATCTCGTCGTCCCCGCGAAGGCGGGAACCCGGCGTCGTTTTCGCGAAAGACGCTGGATTCCCGCCTTCGCGGGAATGACAATTTAATGACTGAATTCGGGTAATCTAAGCGCGGGGGAGTCCCCGGCTTCGCCAACCCGCTATGTTGCAATTAAACAACAAGCGCCCGAGGCGGGAGTGGGGCATATCACTAAGAACTTGAGGAACCGAATCCTTTTTTGGCATGATGGTGGCAACTTCTCAGTTTAGAGAGGTGCTAGCAAGTCAGGCAGTCCGCCTGTGAGGGGGGTAAGCTTGTAAGGGCGCCCACTTAATATTCATTTAGGAGATTTTCAATGAAACGTACTTTAATAGCTCTAGCGGTCGCGGGCGCCTTCCTCGCTCCGGCTGCAGCGATGGCTGACGGCAGCGGCATCGTGCTGACGGGTGTGGTGCATGGTGATATCGGTTTTGGTTACGAAAAAGCGGATGGCGGTGGCGTAGTTTACAAACGTCAACCGAACATCGGTACTTTCGCAACCCGTTGGGAAATCGACGGCACCGAAGATTTGGGTTGGGCACAAGCGATATTTGGTTTGGCAATGGATCAACAATTCGCCGGTAGCAACCGCGGCGGTGGTGGTCAGAACACCAACAACAACAACATTGGCGATTTGAACAATCGTAATAGCTTCTTGGGTTTGACCGGCGGTTTCGGTACGATCAAGATTGGTCAGAACGAGCATCTCTATGAGATTCAGCAGATTCTGCAAGATCCGGATCCGGCATCGGAAAACACCTTCAGCACCCTGTCGCTGATGACCTCTTGGGGTGGCGTACATCAAGGGTTTACCCGTCGTGACTCGCAAAGCATTTGGTATGCATCGCCTAACATCGGCGGCGCAACTATTGAGGCGGCTTACATTACTTCGGCTGGCGGTAAGAAAGATGGCGTTACGACAACGCACCACTTCCGGTCGGGACTTAAACTGCGCATTGCAACCGAATGGTAATCAACGGGCAATGCGGTCAGTTGGTAGCAACACAGATGGCTCCCCAGTTTACGACACGACTGGCAGGATGTTTCGCAGTACCTCTTGTTGTTAACTCGTCGAGCAAGTGATTCCCTAAGCCCCTACGGCATTCAGTTGGGCGCTAACTGGAAATCCGCTTTTGGTTGTCATTGTATGGTGCTTTCGCACAATACAACGACTATGATGGCCAAAGAAGCAAAAACCGTGCTCTGCGTTTAGGCGCTGGTTTTGGCACGGAGCTGTTCCAAGTTGACGTGTTCGGTGAGACGCTGAAATACACGGCAGATGGCGATAGCGACAAGCGTACCAATATCGGTTTCTCTGGCGCGTTGAATTTTGGCCAACACCATATCCGCGGCGCAGTTAGCCTGGCTGGTAAGTTGAAGGCTAGCGGCAGCACCGTTCCGGACAGCAGCGCGCGCTTGATCCTGATCGGCTATGCCTACACGTTGTCCAAGCGTACCGAGTTTCAAGTTAACTACGGTATGGTCGACAACAAGAAAAATGCAGCATTTAACGTCGGCGCTAACGGCAACGACGCCAACCGCTTTGGCGTTGGCATTCGCCACACGTTCTAATTTCAATCCGGCCTAGCCGGAGCGAAAGCTGTAAATAGAAACGGGCACCTTCGGGTGCCCGTTTTGTTTTGAAAGAAAAATGTAGCCTGGATTAGCGCAGCGTAATCCGGGAATTCAACATCGCGGATTTCATTGGATGACGATTCCATTTATGGATTTGTGATATGCTATACATGTATATCAATTTGAAAGCTCCGTTATGTTAGCCATCCGCCTCCCCGAAGAAATTGAATCTCGATTAGATAATCTCGCGCTGAAAACTGGTCGAACTAAGACTTACTATGCGCGCGAAGCGATCTGCGAATATCTCGACGACCTCGAAGACTATTACCTTGCAGAAGCGCGAACACGTAGCAAGGCGAGAACGATTTCCTTAGACGAGGTGGAGCGCCAGCTTGGTTTGGCGGATTGAGTTCGATCCACGCGCGGTTAAGGAGTTATCGAAATTCGATCGCCCCATTCAGCAACGAATCATCAAAGTTTTGCGCGAGCGAATCGCAATTTTAGACGATCCGCGCAGTATCGGTGAGGCACTACGTGGCGAAGAACTCGGCCGATTCTGGAAATATCGTATCGGCGATTATCGGGTGATTTGCGATATTCAAGATGAAGAGATTGTTATTCTTATCATTCGAATTGGCGATCGAAAAGAAGTTTACGATCGCTAAGCGTTGTGACCTGCGAATAGTAACGGCAATGTCTGTGATTACCAAGCGACTTTAACGTAAGAATAATCCTGAATTTTCTGGTCGCCTGAAATCAATGTTGCTTCCAGGCCCATTGCGGTGGCGACAATCATGCGATCAGCGGGATCGGCGTGAAAAGTCCCGGGTAAATTGACGGCCTGGTAGGCAATGGCGTTATCGACGGGCTGAAACCTTAGCCCGGGAACGGCGATCACCGTCTGCAGCCAACTTGAAAAATCGATCTCAAAATTCAGGCGCCCCCGTGTAACTAGCATGGCAGTTTCCCAGACGCTGATACTGGAAACCCGAACATTGGAATTGCCGAGGTTACGCTCGATTAACTTTCGTGTCTTTGAGTTTAGCTTTTCCGGCGCCGTTAACCACCAGATCCAAGCGTGCGTATCCAGCACGATCATTTTGCCGATTCCCAGATTTCTCCGATGGGCTCGAACGGTTGTTCGTAACGCTTCAGCGTGCCGCGCAACTTCGTAAGCGGGTCAATGCCCGTCTTCTCCGCTTCTCGATACGGAATGATTTTGAGCACGGGTTTGCCGTGATCGCTGATAATCAGTTCCTCCTGGGTTTCTTGCACGCGACGAAAATATTCCAATGCGGCGGGCTTAAACTTCGATTTTGAAACAATAGACGGCATGATGAACTCTTTAATCTAAATAGTGACTGTAGTCATATTACCATAGTCAATATTACTGAATAACGCGAGTTTTAAGTGGCTGTCAGCATCAAGTAACGCCATTCGCACATTCACGCTCAACAGCGGACGCATCAATAATCGTCGTCTTCGCGCAACCTATCGATCAATTCATTTGTCACGATAACGCCACGTCGCGGGAATGGGCGAAAACCATAGATCGCTTTGGGTGCTCGAGTAGTAGGGGCTGTGGGAGTCGCGGTGAGCGCCGCTCGCGCAAGGTCGGAGACGACTTCGCCGATCGTCTTTTTCTCGCGCCGCGCTCGCTCGCGCGCCGCTTGTAATACGTCATTGGAAATATCTAACGTGGTTCTCATACATCAGATGCTATCGCATCAAACATTTCACATCAATGCGCAGAGCATTTCCAATCATCCCATCCGCGCAGGAATAACAAAACCTATTTGAGCGCAAGATGAAGTTTGATGGCGCGCTCGACTGTCTTCATCAATTCGCTGCCTAAATGCCCCGCTCGCTCGCTCGACAATCGCGTCCTTGAAATCGTGCGAATCTGTTGCGCTAACACTTTCGATTCTTTTGGCAAGCCACTCATCTTGGCGGTTAGTTTCACTTCGAACGGAAAAACGCGCTCGGTATTTGACGTGATCGGTAGCACCGTGATCGTTGAGGATGCGCGATTGTTCGCGTCGTTACTCACGATCAATACCGGGCGGCGTTTGTTGATTTCACTGCCAACGGTCGGATTCAAATCAGCGAAATATATTTCACCACGCTTCATCGGTCAATCCATCGCTTGAAGTGCGATCCCAATCTGAATCGATTTCCGCATTTGCCTCGCGGTAGGCGCTATCAAGCTCGCGTTCTCGCAATAGTGCAAGGGCTTCTTGCACGACTTCCGAGCGAGTTTTTATTGCGTGGGCCTTGCGATAGCGCTCGACAAATTCGAGCGCCGCGCCCGGAATGGAGATGGATAGTTTTTCGACTGACATGGTGAGAACGTGGCGTACTTATATTGCTACCATAGTAGCATAATTGGTAATACCGAAAAACCGCAAGCCAAGAAAAAGGCCGCACAAGGCGGCCTTATCAGGGGGGAGGAGACTTTAGCAGGCGCGCGCATGCGCACGCGGATTCAAATGTCGCCGTCAATCAATCGACGATCGTCGTGCGCGATGGGCACCTTACGAACGCCGCGCCACGAGTCGCGTTCTGCTTGCTCCCTAATAATGCATGCCTGAAGAGTCTCATCGCCTTAGGCCAGCCCCTGAACACTTGTTCTTCAGCCGATTCGCTTCATGCGCGTAGGTTGGCGTCTCATTGGAAATTTATGTTTCATCACGAACCGCGGAAGCGGCCCTAACGATAGCTGATTTCAACCAGGCTTCCACCGCTATTGGGTAGTTGCAATGCGTCCGCAAAGGTCGCGAGGAATAGTTCGCGCAAATGCGCATGGTGAAGTTATCGAACGTGATCCAAACAATTTGCGGCGGGGACCCCAACCGATGCACCAACTCGACGAAATCGCTGTCCTTACTTACGACCACCGCGCCTTAGGCGCGCGCGTAATCAAATAGAATAATATCGGCTATGGCGGAAAGTCCAAGATCGCGTGCTGCGACGGCCTATATTGCAAACTCGCGACTCAGCCATTTGGCTAACTGCCGGGGTAATTCGGCGTCGAGAATAAACCTCACGCGATCAAGCCAGCGTGAATTGCACATTGTGAGGCAAATACAAGCGTCGCCTGAATATCCTCTAACTCAAGATCTGGAAAGTCGGTCAGGATTTCACTAAAAAATGATTCTGCGCTGCCTACGCGGCTGAGCGCCCAACGTTACATGCTCGGAACGCCGCGGCTCACTTGCCGGCCGCATAAAACAAAGGCCGCACACGGCGGCCTTCTTAGGCAGAGTTCGTAGATTTTAGAAATCAAACTGCGCGCGGAACGTTATCGCTTTTTCGTCTTCGGCTTTGATGGAGTTGATTGTGATCGGCGTGCCGAAATCCGTTTGGATGTAATTCAACAAGAAGCGCGTATTGGGGGTTGGCAACCACTTTAGGCCGACGGTATATGCTTTTGCCTCGTTAGTCAGATTTGCATTCAGGACGCCGGTACCCGCCGGATTAGTTGCTACGAGTTGGAAATCTGATGCGTCGAAATTGCTGTAGCGAAGGCCCAATTCCCAGGCGCCCCAGCCGCTGCCGTTAGGCGAGAAATTGTTGTTTGGGCGCAGGCGGCCGAACGCACCGTTGCGATAACTTGCCGCATATGGCTCGCCGGTAATTGCCCAGTTAACAGAGGCATACCAGGCGTCAATGCTGCGATCGTAGTCAACGCCTGAGGCACCGGAGGTGGTTCCACTGTAGTTAGCCTTGGTGTATTCCGCCTGGAATTTAACCGGGCCAATGGCAACGGCGGTTTCTAAGCCTTGACGGGTGCGATCGAGATCAGCTTTGTTGCTGGTAAATGCCGCAGTCGTGAAGTATTGCAGACCACGCCCTTCGGTTCTCGCGCTTGGCGTGGCGGCGGCAGGAATCTTGCCGTCAGAAAAGCCCACAGCCAAGTGATAAACGGCGTTCTTTTGACCGACCATTTCGGCAATGTTGACCCCGACGCGGCCAATTAAGTCCGTACCGTCCGCGATTGCGTTGTTTTCGTTTTCATTCTTTCCTTGGCCATTCGAGAAGGCAAGGCCGTAGAAAAGCCCAGTGATCGGCGTACCGTGAACCATCACGCCGCGCTCTTTGCCTGGTGCGAGGGAATTCATAACCGAACGTTCCTGAAAGTCAACGAAACGAGAGCTGGTCTGCTCTTCTAAACTAAAGGGCATTTTGAATTGCCCGAAGCGGAACTGCGCGCCTTGCCACCACGCGGCGTTAAACCAAGCGACATCTAAGTGCGATTTTTGGCGTGAGTTATAGGCCGAAGTTGAAGTCGAAGAAATGTTGCTTCCTGGATTGGCCCCGTTGCAAGGAGTCGCGGTACATGTCGTAGTGGTTGTTGTTGTGACAGCATCCGAACCTACTAATCCCGCGAAATCTGCACTCAAATCGAATGAGTAATAATCCCAAAATTTGCCGGCGACGGTTAGGTACGCACGGCGAATATCGAAGGAATTAGCTATGAGCGCGTCGTCGCCACCGTAGCTGCGATAATCCAACTGCATGCGGCCATTCAAGCCAATCGAGTTTTTCTTGTCGGCTGATTCCCAACGAATGCCGTCGTTGAAGTTGCCGACCATTTCGGTCTTGGCGCGATCTTCTGTTTTTGTTCGCGCTTCGTCGGTCTCTTTCTTGCGCTGGCGTACGACGGCGCGTTCGCCTTCGCGAACTTCGATCACTTCCTTGTATTCTTCCTCGTTGATGATGCCCTTTTCCTTCAGCTTTTCGATCAAGTTATCCAGCGCGTCGGCGTGCGCAATCGGCGTGAACGCCACGCCCAGCGCTGCGGAAATAGAAATGGCGAGCAGCGATTGCCTTACGGTAGAGGTTGCAAAATTAAGCTTTTTTTCGGCCACGAGTCAGCTCCTTGTTTCTTGAGTTAATCAGAATGACGGCCAGTTTATTAAGGAAATATGACAAGTTTGTGACAACGATGCGACGCTGGTACGCGCGGTATAATCAATCACAAATCAGACCGATGGATCGAACATGAATCTCGCCGATCAACTCATATTGCAATTCGACCGTGCATTGCGGACAGTATTTGCGCCAGCGCAAGCGCGGCGCGAATCGCCCGGCGCAGGTGCCAATGATTCGGAAATGAAAGCGGAAGAAAAGACCGCATCGGTACGCTTGATGCGTATCAACCACACCGGCGAAGTCTGCGCGCAGGCACTCTATCAAGGTCAATCACTCACCGCGCGCAACCCGGAGATCCGCGCCACGCTTAGCTGTGCGGCCAATGAAGAACAAGACCACTTGGCCTGGTGCGAAGAACGATTAAACGAACTCGGCGGCCGCAAGAGCCTTTTGAATCCGTTGATGTACGGCGGCTCGTTTGCGCTTGGCACGCTATCGGGCTTGCTTGGCGATCGCTGGAATATGGCCTTCCTTGCCGAAACCGAGCGCCAGGTCGAAGGCCATCTGAGCGGGCACCTTGATCAGTTACCCGCCAGCGATGCGAAAAGCCACGCCGTGTTGGAACAAATGCGCCAGGACGAAGCCGCGCATGCCGTGACCGCCGATTCGCACGGCGCGGCGGAGATGCCCGAGCCAATTAAGGTCGCAATGCGCGTCGGGATCGCAGGTCATGAAGTCGACAACCTATTGGATATAAATTGGTAGGGTGGATCAAGCGAAGCGGATCCACCATGTACGCCGATGGTGGATCCGCTTCGCTTGATCCACCCGTACGGCCCGATCATTGTTTTGGTGTTCGCGTTACTTTTACTCACCGGCTGCTCCACCCTCTCCTTCTACTGGCAAGCATTTAACGGTCAAGCGGAAATCCTCAACAAATCGCGCCCGATCGAGAGTGTGATTCAAGATCGCGACACCAAGCCCGAACTCAAGCAACGCCTCACGTCACTGCTCGCGATGCGCGAATATGCCAGCAAAGAATTAAAATTGCCGGACAACAAAAGCTATCGAAACTACGCCGATCTCAAGCGCCCTTTCGTGATTTGGAACGTTTTTGCGACGACGGAATTTTCCACCGAATTAACGCAATGGTGTTTTCCGATTGCGGGCTGCGTAAATTATCGCGGATATTTTTCCAAAGAACGTGCCGACGAATTCGTGAAAAGTTTGCCGGCGCAGACCAGCGATGCGTTCGTCGGCGGCGTGCCGGCCTATTCCACGCTCGGTTATTTCAACGATCCGATTTTGAATACGTTCATTCATTATCCCGAAGTGGAACTCGCGCGGCTTCTGTTTCATGAGTTGGCCCATCAAGTGGTGTATGTGAAAGACGATTCGATGTTTAACGAATCTTTTGCAACCGCAGTGGAACAGGCCGGTATTGAGCGCTGGCTGGAGAGCCAGAAAGAGCGCGGACTTTCAGCTACCTGGCAGGCGGCACAAACGCGCCGCGTGGATTTTCAAGCGTTGGTTTTGAAGTATCAGGAACGCCTGAAAAGCCTTTATGCGACCGATCTTTCCGACCAAGCGAAACGTTTGGCGAAGCAACAAACTTTTCGCGATCTACGCGCGGAATATCAGGCGCTAAAAATTTCGTGGGGCGGATTTGCCGGTTACGACCGTTGGTTCGGTCAGGAGTTGAACAACGCTCATCTAGCATCCATCGCGATTTACAACGAACTCGTCCCCGCATTTCGAAAATTACTGGCACAAGAGCAGGGTGATTTTGCGCGGTTTTATGAAGCCACAAAGCGCGTCGCGAATATGAGCAAGGATGAACGAAGTGCGTATTTGAAATCGTTGAATTAGGCCGCGCTGTTATAATTCAACGACGATATTTTTATTCTCCTTCCCCTTGAAGGGGAGGGGACTGACGGACAGGTAGCCATTTCACAGTTCACGATGACCAACCCCACGCCCGAATATTTCGAAGCCCAGTACAACAATCGCGCATTGGTTCCCGAGCATCCACAAATCTTTGCGCAGTGGATCAGCGAATCGGCCAAGGTCCGCGCCAATAGTCGTTGTGAGCTCGATCTGGAATATGGCGCAAGCTATCTGGAGAAGCTCGATTTATTTTTTTCGGAGGGGCCTTCGAAAGCGCTGCTAGTTTTTATTCACGGTGGCTATTGGCGTTCGCTCGATAAAAATGATTTTTCATTTTTAGCACCTGCCTTCACAAAGCACGGCGTCACCGTGGCGATGGTTAATTACGGTCTGGCGCCGCAGCTGCGCATCGACGACATCGTGCGCCAGTCGCGCCTCGCCGTTACATGGCTGGCGCAAAATGCGCGACGTTACGGCACGGACGCGAGCAAGCTCTTCATCTCAGGGCATTCTGCCGGCGCGCATCTTGCCGCGATGATGGCCGTGACGCATTGGCCCTCGGTGTCAACGCTGTTGCCGGAGGATCTGATCAAGGGTGCGATTTGTATCAGCGGCCTATACGATTTGGATCCGATTCGCTTCACGGCAGTGAACCAGGATGTGCGTCTTGACGACGCTGGCGGCAAAACGTTTGAGCCCGGCGTTGATGCAGCCGCCGTATCAAGTTGCCGATGCTGATGGGCGTCGGTGGTGATGAGAGCGACGAGTTCAAGCGCCACAATCGTTTATTGATCGAGCGCTGGTCTGCGACCTGCGCAATGCAGGACATTCCGCTGCCGGGCACGAACCATTTCACTGTCATTGAAGACGTTATCCGAGGACGGAAGTCCGCTGCATCGCGCGGCGTTGGCGATGATGGGCGTTATAAAGGCGTAGACATTCAAATTCGTAGTGGCGCTTTCAATCATCACGGATCCACTGTTCTACGCCGTCGCTATTCCTGCAGTAATTTTGGTTGGCATCGCCAAAGGTGGCTTTCCCGGCGCATTCGGCGGCATGGCCGTGCCGCTGATGTCGCTGGCGATTTCGCCGATCACGGCGGCGGGAATCATGTTGCCGATTTTATGCTTAATGGATCTTCGTCGGATTGTGGGCCTATCGCGGCATTTGGGATCGCACGCGCATGAAAACCATGATCATCGGCGCGGCACTTGGCGTCACGTTGGGCGGTTTGTTATTCGGCCATTTAAACGAGCAGGCGATTCGTTTTCTCGTCGGCAGTATCGCGGTCGGATTTGCGTTGAATCATTGGCTTGGATTTGCCGCGCGCCGCAAGCCCGGCGCTGAAACCCGAGCTAAAGGCATATTCTGGTGTGGACTTTCAGGGTTTACCAGCACGGTCGCGCATGCCGGCGGCCCGCCGCTGATGGTTTACATGCTGCCGCTAAAAATGGAAAAAACCTTGCTGGTCGGGACGACCGTGATTTTTTTCACCGCGGTGAATTATTTCAAACTCATTCCCTACGCCATTTTGGGCCAACTCAATCTCGCGAATGTCAGCACGTCGCTTGTATTGTCACCGTTCGCGCCGCTCGGCATGGGGCTCGGCGTTTGGCTGCACAAGCGCGTCAAGGAAAAAGTGTTTTATCAAATTAGTTATACGATTTTGTTTTTGATGGGCGCGAAATTGATTTATGACGGCGTTTCGCATTGGCATTAATTCTTCATCAATCATCGTCTACAATTGTCATTGCCGTGAAAACGGGAATCCATTTGGCCGCCAAATGTGCCACGTCGACATGGGTTCCAGCCTTCGCGGGAATGACACGGTAGTTTTTTTGATGTCAACGTGATGAACACAATCCACAACATCGCCGCCTATAAATTCGTCGGTCTCGACGATTTACCGATGCGTCGCGAGCAACTCAAATCCCGCAGTCAAGAATTACAACTGAAGGGAACGATTCTGCTTGCGCCGGAAGGGATCAATTTGTTTCTTGCAGGAACAGCCGAAAACATCGCGACATTCAAATCCGAGTTCCGCAGCGAATGCAGCCTTCACCGACATTCAATTCAAAGACAGTTTCTCCGATCATCAACCTTTCGGAAAATTACTCGTCAAAATCAAAAAAGAAATCATTCCGTTCGGCATGGCGGAAATTAATCCGGCGAAAATGCCCGCAGAGCGCCTATCGGCGCGGACTTTAAAGGCATGGTTGGACGAAGGGCGCGATATTGTGTTGCTCGATACGCGCAATGCGTTTGAAATTAAGCACGGCACATTCAAGAACGCGCAAGATTTTGCCATCAATCAATTTCGCGATTTTCCGCAAGCCATAGCGCGACGCCAATGAAAGCCTGAAGGAAAAAACCATTGTGACATTTTGTACCGGCGGTATCCGCTGCGAAAAAGCTGCGCCGTTTTTGTTGCAGCAAGGCTTCAAAAATGTCTTTCAGCTTGACGGCGGCATTCTGAAATACTTCGAAGAATGCGGTAATGCGTATTTTGACGGCGACTGTTTTGTGTTCGACGAGCGGGTGGCGCTGGATGCGGATTTGATACCGACCGAAGCCACGGATTGAACCGAAGGACTTGTCATTGAGCGCTGCCGGTACTATTCATGGGAGGGTGAACCGCTTGATCCACCCTGCTTTAAATTTTGGTTCACAGGCCTTGGGCAATATCGTTTCCGCGCTACAGGTAACTTGCAATGACAAGGCAGTTTTCATTTCCAATGTCGCGGAATAACCATCGCGATCAAACGCGTGAGGCCTTAGCCTGCGCAATCAACGCCTGTTGATAAAGCGCTTCGGTTTCGTCGCTTGGCGCGACGCCTAATACCTGAGTTAGCATGTCCAGGCAGCGCTTAAATGCGCGAATCGCTTCGGCATATTCGCGTCGCACGAGATGGCAGCGGATGAGTTCGCGATAAGTTTCTTCGGCGAGATTGTCGCGCTCTAGCACCTGTTCGTAAAGTTGCGCGGCTCTGATCCCAGCGTCCGCGCTGGCTTGCCAGAAATCGCCGACTTCTTTGATTGCGTGAACGAATTTCGCTTGCAGCCGATCGCGGGTTTGGACGATCCACGGCGCGGATGTCTCCAAAGCGAAAAATGGCCCGCCATATAGTTCCAGCAGACGTTCGCTGCGAATAGCGATTTCGCCGGCGTCTAAGTCGTCCGAGCGGCGCCGCAACCGCGCCAGCAGTCCATCGACTTCGCGATCGAAAATCCACGCATCGATCGACACAACAGCGCCGTCAAGCATAATCATGCCCAGCTCGCTGCGGCAAGCCGAATCCGTTTCCAGAAGTTGGCGCAGCCGATACAGCGTTGAATCGAGCATGCCGTGCGTTCGACTATCGCTCGTTTCGTGGCCAAAGCAAATTCTCCGCTTGGCGTTTGTCGATTCCCTCGGACCAGCGGCGATCAACAATTGCAATAGCGCGCCGGCGCGAGTATTCATGTGAATATTGATCGGAATTTCCCCGGCGCGCCGTACCGAAAAGTAGCCAAGGCAACAAATTGAGATCGTCGAGCCGAAATTTTTTTTGCCTGAGCGTCACGTCGTAGTGCGGCGCTTGGGTGATTGCGATTTGCCGCCTAGGCTCACACTGGTGGGCTCCCGGCTCGCCAGCAGGAAATTTTCTGTCACAAACGATTCACTATCCATCGATAGGCTCCTGGTTTACGCAGCGCAGAGGTTTGATTCAGTCGATCAAAATCGGTATTACCTGCCCTGGAAAGCGCATGGACAGTCGTTGGTGCCGCTATATTACTGGAGTACCAACTATCCATGCGGTGTTTCAGGGATGCGTAACAACATCGCTCATTTGTTCGCATTAATTTGTGTTGCAAGGATATAGGGGAACAATGATGCCCGTCCCTACATGCTCAAGTAGGATTTGAGCGATTCGGACTGTAATATTTTGCCAGCCGCTCAGACGGCGTATCGCTATTTAAATAACGTGTCGAGCCAGCGTTTGGCCTTTGTGAAAAAACTCATGTCGTCGACAGATTGCACCGGCAATGTCGTATTGGGAAGTTCGGCAAACATCTCCGGCGCATACATCGCCTCGACGCGGGTTTCCGGCAAACGAAAATCGCCGGAGCCGTTCAAGCGAATCGTATATTCGACGCTCCAATTTCCCTTTCGGAACATATTCGTAATAAGCGCGGAAGGCATCTTGCGCGCGCTCTTCAAACGCCGGCCACACCCAACCTTCGCGCTTTTCGCCTTGCGTCATGATTTGCGAATCGCGTCCAAGACCGGAGCCGAGTATCGTCGCGCCGGCAGGAATGGGATCGTCGACGACGACCCAAGTCGCGTCGGTTTGCGCGTTGAGATCGAGCCGAATGCGCAACACATCGCCCCGGCTCCATTTGCCTTCTTCTTGCTGCTCGATGGCGCTGACGGTGCGCTTGATCGTGAATCCGCTGCTGAGCGGCGCCTTTAGCGGAATCGCAGCGAGACTGCTCACCGTGGCCCACGGTTTGCCTGTGCCATCGTGACGTAAGCTGAGCTTGTCGCCGCCGCTCACAGGCCAGGTGAGGTTGAGGGAATCGCCTTGTTTGTTCGCTTGCCATGTCGTGCTTCGGCTGTTGTTGGTCGAGGCTTGCTGAGGTTGTGCCTGTTACGGCGACCGATTCAAACGCATTCGCAAACTTACGCAGCGCCAATGTGCCCCAGGCATTGGCGACCGTGGTGTTCCAGTGGCCGCCGATGCTGCCGCGCGATCGCGCCTTGTCACCATGCGCGGTACGTCCTCACGCCAGGCTGGATTGTCGAGTAAGTTGACGACGGCGCGGGCAGCATTGCTGTCGCCGGAAATCATGAGCCACCATAAGTTGTCGCTGCGTTCCGTTGAAAATCCCATGATCGTTCCCTGGAAATTGAGACGGCTGCGCAGAATTTGCTCCGCCTCTTTCAAGCGCGCGTCGCGTTCCGGCATCGCTTCAACGCGCTGCAGAATCGACTGCCAGTCGAGCACGGCGGAGGTCGGCCATAGATTGGGTTCGATGGTAATCGAGGTTAGCCAGACCGGATCGGGCGCAGGCTCGCTGCGGCTCAACGCAGCGAACGCAGCCAATTTCCGAATCGCCAAATCCGCTGTCGGCAAACTCGAATCACGCCGAACTTTTCCTTGAAGGAAGGCCTGCAAGCCAATATCCATGCGGCTCTTGGCGGCATCAGGTAAGGCCCAGCCGGCTTCATTCGCAATGGTCAACAGATAGGCTGTCAAGACATCGCTGCCCTCGTTCATGTCGGGAAAATATTTCGCCAGGCCATCGGAATCAAGGTGCGAAGGCAACGACTGCATCACGCTTTGCCACAACATCTCATCGTTAAGCGCAATTGCTTTCGAGCTGCGTTGTTCTAAACACGAATAGCGATAATCGCGCATGTAATCACGAACGCCGCCGAGTTGATCGGCCAGCGAGCGCGATAAATCAATTTTGATGCCACCACGATTCGGCAACGCATCTTTCGGTTGGGCTAGCGCGATATCCAAGCCTTTATCGAGTTGCAGCAACGTGGATTGCACGGTACGCGTTTTGATCGCCGCCGCGATTTTTTGCGTGAATTTGATGCGATCCGTGACCGGCTTGCCGTCGGCCTTTGCGTTGACGATGATGTCCCATTGCAACTGATCTGCGCCGACCGGCGTAATCGTTGGCCAAGTAAGCTCCTCTGCTTGACCGGGTTTGACGGCGACATGTTTGTATCGGCAACTCGACCGGCTTACCCAACTTTCCATTCATCAGCGCCGTGACGGTTGCCGTGACCTTGGCTTCTTGTTGGTGCGCCGACGCATTGCGCAGCGTCACATTCGCGACGAAACGATCTTCCTCGCGCACCATAGCGGGGAGGCCGGAGAACAGCATCAGATCTTGCGTCGCGCGAATGCTCGCGGAACCGGTGCCGAACAACCCGGCATCGACATTCGCGATCGCGACGATTTTGAACGAAGTCAGCGAGTCATTCAGCGGAATCGTGACGTTCGCTGTTCCGTTCGCGTCGAGTTTTACGCGGCCCTTCCAAAGCAAAAGCGTGTCGAACATTTCCCGGGCGCTACTGTCGCCGCCGCCTTGACGCATCGAATCGCCGCCGCCGCCCGCCGCCACGGCTTTACGGCCATAGTGGCGCCGTCCGACGACTTGCATTTGTGCCGTCGCCGTCTCAACGCCCAGACCGCGCTCGGCCATCATTTGTTCCAACAGATTCCAACTGCCGTTGGGCATCAACTCGAGCAATCCCTCATCGACAGCGGCCAACGCGATTTCACCGCCGATGGGCAATGACTTTCCATCGACGCGCGTGACCTGAATGGAAACGTTGGCTTGGTCGCGTATCCGATAGACCGTTTTTTCCGGAAGTGACTTTTACTTTAAGCTCATGATCGCGCCAACCGACTTTGAGTTCAGCGATGCCAAGTTTGAACGCGGGTTTGCCGAGATCAACCATCGATGTCGGCTGCACGTCGCCGACTCTACCGCGTACGGCGAGCACGGAAACAAACGCATTGGGTGCGTAACTACCTTTCAACGGTAGTTTGATGACCGGCGATTTGCCTGATAATTCCGTCACAAAACTTTCCAATACGCCTTCGCGTTCGACGGTGACCAACGCGGCCGCACTACGGAATGGCATACGCGCTTGCAACACCGCCGTTTCACCCGGCTCGTAGCGTTTTTTCTCGGGGAGCAAGTCCATGCGATCGTCGTTCGATTGCGTGAACCACCAATCGTCAGAACCGGCGACCCAGACATCACTGTGAGTGAAGCTCGCGTTACCCGAAGCGTCCTTTGCTTGTGCGCGCAGAATGACATTGCCGGAGATCGGCGATTTGGTTTCACAAATCAATAAGCCTTTCGCGTCGCTGTTGCCTTGACACACGGCGCTAACGGCTTTTACTTCGTTGACATTTTCATATGCGTAAAATCCACCGACCAAGCGCTTGCGATGGGAATAGGTTTTACGTTGCAGCAAATCGACCTTAATCGCCGCGCCCTTGACGGGCTTGCCATTGAGATCCAGCGCGAGCGCGTAAAATTTAAGTTTGTCCTTGCTGATGGCCCAGCCGTCGGGCTTCAGGCCAATCAATATGTTTGCTGGCCACAACGGAATCCGCGTCGAGACGGCCGACACCTCGCCATTGGCGTCGCGATATTCCATCTCGGTCAAAATGTCTTTGGCGACATCGACCTTAGGCAATTTGTCGATAGTCGTGCGCGCTGCGCCTTGCGCATCTAACACTAGATTACTACTGGCAAGCGGCTGACTGGCGTTGGTCGGTGCCGGAATGTCGGTCGATGGTGCATCGGCGAACGAAACATCGCTGCCTTCTTTTTCGATGCCTTCCTTCACGTTGCCCGTGCCAATTTGATAATCGCGTAGTCAGGAAAATAAATCGACTTCGGCTGCAGCAACACTATTGACCCGTACTTTCGCACCCGCCGGCGCCGCCGCCGGCAAGGTAGTTCAATTGCAAATCGATTTCTGCTTTTGTCGCATTGACCAACGGCGTCGGCGAGCGGCTTGATGATCGCGCGCATGGTCGGCACGCGGTAAGCTTCGACTTTGAAGTGACCGGCGTATTGATTGTCGATCATCAGATGATAATCGCCTTGCTTGGCGTCTTTCGGAATCGTCCAGATGGATTCGGCGATGCCTTGCTTGATCCCATTTCAATCGGCAACTCGGTATTTTTGTTGCGTGCCCGCGTGAGTGATCGATAGCGTCGTTTCGCTGCGCCCGACGGCGGAAAAGCAAAGCCTTGCACATTCCGTTCGCGGCGCATGTGTTTCATATGCACCGTCTCGCCGGCGCGCAGCAAAGTTCGCGCGAAAATCGTATGCAGCGCGTCCCGTGGCGGGCTGAAATCGGTGCTGACGTTAAAACGCCAGGTAGCGATGCCTTCGTTCCAATCGCTTTGCGTAAACGACAAATCGTCCGCCGTTTGCGCAAAGACGAACAAGATGCGTCCGAGATATTCGCATGACGGTATACGCTTCGTCGCGCGGCAAACTGGCATCGATTCGCGCGATGCCGCTCTTATCGGTTGTTCCTGTCCAACGTTCTTTGCCGGCGCAATCGCGCACGCTGATCGTCGCATTGGCGACGGGTTTGGCCTGATCCAAACTCGTCACCCAAACCAGCGACGAAGCGATACCCCATTTGAAATGCACCGCCATGTTGGTGACCAGCGCAGCGCTGCGAACATAATACGGGCGCTTCTTTTGCAGCAGCGCTTGACCCAACCGTGGGCTGGCAATTTCGACCAAATGTAAGCCTGGTTGCTTTAGCGGAATGCCGATGACTTCAAATTCTTTTTTGCCGCCGGGCTTGGGCAGTGCGATGGCCTGAGTTTTGTCGAGACCGGAGAAAATACGATTTCTCCGATTCGTATTCCCGAATACGCAATCGAGTCAGCCAGGAAATAATTTTTTCCTCGGCGCCGGTGCCGTCTACGTGCATTGTCTTGCCGGGAATTGCGTCAACGCTAGCCAGCTTCATCGATATCTTGTCTTCGATGTTTCGCACCGTAATCGGCATGGCTGGATCGGCTTTCGATTCGATTACGCCGAAGCTCGCGGGGAATTTCGCAATCGGCGGATTTTCGTCGGTTTTTACCGTCATCGGAAAGCGATCACGATTGGCTAATTCGCGGCCGCTGTCATCTTTCATGCCGGCCGGAATCTCAAGTTTGAATTGTGCTTTTTCCGGGAACGGGCCTTTAAAACTCACCGCCGTTAGCCATTCTTCCGGCTCCGCCTTCTTGCGGTTTGGTCTCGGGCGAATAACGCTTTCCGTCGGCCGAGGTGAGCGTGATTTTCTTCGCATCCGCTGTACGGAATCGGCTCGCTGAAATATCAGGTCATCGGCAATAGCGGGATGCAATCACTCTTTTCGTTTACCCGTTCGCAATTTAGGCGCGCAGTAAAGGTGCCGCGGGTCTTATAGGCGAGGGTTTGATTCTCGCGCGTGACGATCCCGCTCGTGCTGCTCACGCCTTTACCCCAAATTAACCGTACGGTTTTTGAGTTCGGCAACCCACGTTTGCATTGCAGGGCGATTAAGCTGGTATTCGGTTCCGCGATTTCCTTCAAGAATCGCTGTTTAGGACTTTCTTTGTCTTTTGTCGGCGGTAGCGAAAAAATCTTGTCCTGGATACAGGCGCGCAAAATGTTCGCTGAGAAAATAGCGATTTTGGCGCAGCAGCAGATCGCGTTCCGCATTGGGCAATATCTTTACGCCGACTTTTTCATTGACGCCATCGATGTCGCAAAAGACGTTTTTCTCGATGGATTCTTTCGTCGCTGCCGCATCTAGCGCCAGCAAAAATGCTTGATCTTCGGTGATTGTGATCCGTCGTAGGGCTCGCTTTGCACGATCGCCGGACCGCCTGTGCTGAAGGCAAAAGCGCTTGTGCCGGTGATCGGCTCGCCCTTGAGGGTTTTAGTGCTTGCATTCAGTTTAAATTCGCAGCGCACACCCGCCGGCAGATCGCGCTCGAAGTCGAACACCCAATTGCGCGTATCGGCCCAGCGGCCCTTACCCGATCCCATATCCGCGGGATTGCAAGCGATGGTGAAGGGCGCTAGCTCACGGGGGTCGCCAAACGTTACAACCGCGGACGAAAAGCGTGCCGTGACTTGGCGAACGCCTTTAATTTCGCCAGCAGGCGAGAAGAATTCGATAGTCGCGGCAAAGGACGGAGCACTCAAACTACCTAGCGCCAATAATGAGAAGCCATAAAATTTGAGCAAATGATGAGTCATCGGGCAGGCATTGAAAAATGAAATCCGACGATAGCCGCTCTGGCGCAACTCGTCAACGCGGGCCGTGATTCACTCACGGCTCGGACTCTGGTATGGTTAGCTCTCCGAAAAATAGAATCAAAAAATGAGCACGCAACTTCCCTCTGAAGCCAGACGCTTCGGCAAGCCTGAAGCCGGTTTGCGCCGAAAGTTGTACAACGTCATTTTCGAATCAGACACTCGCGCTGGCCGACTGTTCGATCAGATATTGATCTACGCCGTATTGCTCAGTATTTTGGTGGTGATTTTGGACAGCGTGCCGTCGATCTCAGCGCGATATGGCACGTTGTTTGATGTGCTCGAATGGGGGTTCACACTTTTGTTTTCCGTGGAGTACCTCGCGCGGCTATATTGCGTGCGACGGCCGTTGCGCTATGCGACAAGCTTTTATGGTGTGATCGATCTCTTGTCAGTTCTTCCAACTTATCTCGCGCTGTTGGTGCCTGAAGCTCATCTATTTATCGATGTTCGCGTGCTTCGCTTACTCAGAATGTTCCGCGTGTTCAAACTCATGGGTTTTGTCAGCGAATATCAAGCCTTGGGAAAAGCATTGGCTGCCAGTCGGCGCAAAATACTGGTGTTCCTATCGTTTGTGCTGATGATCGTGTTGATCATGGCGACGATCATGGTCGTCGTCGAAGGGCCAAAAAACGGATTTACTAGTATTCCCACAGCCATGTATTGGGCGGTCACGACGATCACCACCGTCGGTTTCGGCGATATCACGCCGAAAACTGATCTCGGCCGCTTTTTTGCTAGCGTCGTTATGCTCCTCGGTTGGGGCGTACTTGCTGTGCCGACGGGCATCGTCACTGCGGAAATGACAATGCAACGACGTGACGAAGTGCTACGAACTCAGGAATGCGACGAGTGCGAAGCCAGAGGCCTCGCACTCGAAGCGAAATATTGCCATCGCTGCGGCGCCAGCTTAACCGCGACTTAGGCAAAATTTTTCGATGGCATTGCCACGAGGCGCATGGATAATGGCTCCTGGCAATGCATTGCCTACGAGCCGCGCCCTTATTATCTCGTGGCAAGGTTGCGAATTAATTCTCGTTTTCTATGCGTTGCGTTTATTATGGCTCACGTTGCCTAACCTGAAGCAAGAAATATGAGTGCGCACGACTTTGCGTTTTTGACGAAGCATAGTTTTCTCGGTGTTCCTGAGCGAGAATCAAGTCGTGACTATGCGATTGCCGGGATTGCCTATGACGGCGCTGTGACCAATCGCCCCGGCGCGCGCTTCGGCCCCCATGCTATTCGTCGAGCGAGCCACATGCTGTGCGATGGCATTCATCCGCTCTGGAATACATCGCCGATCGCTTCGCTAACGGATTTCGGCGATTTAGCACTGCCGAACACCAGCTTGATTTCCATGCGCGAGAAATTGCAGCCCCTCGCGCTTGATCTCGTTGGCAAGCATCATATGTGCTGGCTCGGTGGCGATCACTCGATCACCTTACCGTTGCTGCGTGCCTATCGCGAACATTTTGGTCGGCCTCTTGCGTTGATTCATTTCGATGCACACTGCGACACCTGGCGCGATCATTTCGGCGAACCGTCCGGCCATGGCACCTGGACTTACGAAGCGCTGCAAGAAGGTTTGGTGATTCCCGAAGCGACGATTCAAATCGGCATTCGTTCGGCTGGCGATCTTGCGGCGCGCGAATACGTCAAGAATCGCGGCGGCGAAATTTATACCGCGCACGCCCTGCGTGGCCTGGAGAGCCGCACCCAGCTTGCCTCACAGCTCGATGCTATTCGAGAACGGATTCGTGCGGCGGGCTCACCGCCAACTTATTTGACGCTCGATATTGATTGCCTCGATCCCGCATTCGCACCCGGCACCGGTACGCCGGAACCAGCAGGCATGAGCACCTCGCAGGTCGCGACGTTTCTCGAAGAGTTGCGCGACTTACCGTTCGTCGGCATGGATTGCGTCGAGGTTGCACCGGCTTATGATCACGCCGAACTCACCAGTAATGCGGCAGCTTTTTTTGTTTGGACTTATCTCTGCGGGCAGGTTGCGAAGGTTAAAAAATGAAAATTGAAGATCATAAAGTTGTGGCCCAAGGCCAGCCCATCATTCCCGTGAAAGCGGGAATGACAAAGTAGTAAAGGCTGGCGAATCGTGCTTTTCACCCAAACCGACCAACTCACCGGCAATAATTACTACGCCGCCACCGCGCCGCGCGGAGAGCCGTTCCCGGCGTTGCAAGAGAATATCGAAGCCGATGTTTGCGTCGTTGGCGGCGGCCTTAGTGGGTTATCAGCCGCACTGGAACTATCGGGACGAGGATTTTCCGTAACGCTATTGGAGAGCCGCCAAATTGCTTGGGCCGCATCTGGGCGAAACGGTGGCCAAGTTATCGTGGGCTTCGCGTGCAGCAATAGCACCATCGAAAAATACGTCGGCCTTCAAGATGCGAAACGCGCTTGGGATATTTCCGTTGAAGGCGCAAAGTTAATTTATGATCGCATGGCGCAATTCAATATCGATTGTGACTTCACGCCTGGTTGGCTGTTGTTCGCCGCGCGCAAATCTCATGTTGCACATCTGCGGGAATGGCACGAGGAACTGCGCGAAAAATATGGCTACGGCGATTTCGTCGACTACGTCCCGCCAAGCGATATCGCGCAGTGGACGGCGAGCAAGCAATATCACGCCGCGGTTTACGATCGCTATTCCGGCCATATTCATCCGCTCAAGTATGCATTGGGTCTGGCGCGCGCTTGCGCGGCGGCGGGCGTGCGGATGTTTGAGAATAGTCATGTTACGTCGCTGCAGCATGGAGATCGCGCACGAGTTTCGACAGCGAAAGGCAAAGTGACCTGCCGCTTCGTCGTGCTTGCGACCAACGTTTTCAGCGGCGAGTTGGCGACGAAGTTGGATTCGCGCATCATGCCCGTCGGCGGTACGGTATTCGCGACCGAGCCGCTCGAAGCAAAATTGGCAGATAGTTTAGTTCGCCATCGCGCCGCCGTGTGTGACAGCAATTTTCTGCTCGACTACTATCGAGTCACGCCGGATAACCGCGTGCTGTGGGGCGGGCGCTCGACCTATTCGAAACACTCGAGTGGCGACGGTGTCGAATGGCTACGCCAAAAAATGGTCGGCCTTTATCCGCAATTGAAAGGCGTCAAAGTGGAATACGGCTGGGGTGGCATGATCGATGTTTCCCTCAATCGCGCGCCTGACTTCAATCGTCTCGCGCCGAACGTCTATTATTTGCAGGGCTTCAGCGGCCACGGCCTCGCGCTTTCCGGCATGGCCGGCAAACTCGCGGCGGAGGCGATTGCGGGGCAAGCAGAACGATTCGACGTATTCACACGCATCCAACATCGCGCGTTTCCTGGCGGAAGATTGTTTCGCACACCTGGATTAGTGCTAGGGACTTTGTATTATCGCTTGCGTGATGCGTTGGGTTGATGGCGCGGCGCGCCGCTAAACGCGCCCAGCACGGATAGCTTGCATCATCGCCTCAGCTACAATACGCGCTCACTCAAGAGGATTTTGATGCCAAACGACAATTCAATTCGGTTGCGATCGTCGCAATTGCCCAATGCGCGCCCAAAAATTTTGGGCCTGACTCAATAGCCGTGCCGGTGACGTCGCAATCCCGTTCCAGCTTGGTGCTGGTGTCGCTGATCACGCTGATATGGGGATTCAACTGGGCCATTATGAAAGTAGTGCTCAGCGAAGTTCCGCCGTTTACGTTTCGTTCGCTTTGCATGGCAGCCGGCGCGATTGGACTGCTTGCGATCGCGAAATTCAACGGCCTCGCGATTCGCGTGCCGCCGGGTCAATGGACTCGGCTGATGGCGAGTGCGCTGTTCAATATCACCGGTTGGAATTTGCTGATTGCGTTCGGTTTGAAATATGTCGCAGCAAGTCGCGGTGTGATTCTCGCGTACACGATGCCGATGTGGACGGTATTGCTGAGCATGATTTTTTTGCACGAACGCCTAACTGGAAACCGCGCGCTTGGTCTGGTGTTCGGCATGTTCGCGATGTTGATTTTGGTCAGCGTGGAATTTACGCAATTACGCGCAGCACCGCTCGGCGCGTTGCTGGTCGTCGGCGCGGCGTTATCGTGGTCAATCGGTACCGTCATTTTGAAACGCTTTCCGGTCGATTTGCCAACGACATCAATGACCGGCTGGACCATGGTGCTCGGCGGTATTCCGATTTGGATTGCGACGCCATTTTTCGAGCGCGTGTCGATTAGCAATATCAGTTTTTGGCCCGCGCTTGGCGTGATTTACAACATGACGCTCGCAGTGATTTTTTGTTATTGGGCATGGAATAAATTGATCAGCCACGGCTCCGTGAGCGTCACTTCGCTATCGACGTTGATGATTCCCGTGCTTGGCGTGTTCAGCAGCATGTGGTTTCTTGGTGAGCAACCGCGCTGGCAGGAATTTAGTGCGCTCGCGCTGGTGATCGTGTCCTTGATGTTGGTGTTGGTGCCAAGACGGCGAAGTTAGTAAGTAAACCATATTTTCATTCTCGCGAAGGCGGGAATCCAGTAGTTTGACGCCTGATCCATTTGCATAAGCATGGATTCGCGCTGCGCGGGAATGGAACGGAATTGACGGGCATCGCAGAAGCCTCAGATTGGCTCTCCAAGCATGCCGTGCCACGAGCGAAGCGCAGTGCGGCTCGTGGCAAAGGCACCTACACATCTCGCTTTGCGCCTTAATATACAATCGTTCCGAACCGCTCATTAAGCCATGTACAAATCCATTCTCCATTTATCACTGCCAATTTTCATTGGCCAAATCGCGTTGATGGCGAACGGCGTGATCGACACGGTGATGGCGGGGCAGATTTCCGCAGTCGATCAAGCAGCGGTGGGCATCGGCATGAGCGTTTTTTTCAGCGTATTTGTGCCGCTGATGGGCGTGTTGCTTGCTGTTCCGCCGATAGTCGCGCAACACTTCGGCGCGCGCGATAACGCTGCGATCGGCGAAGATATGCGCCAAGGATTTTGGATGACGTTAATATTCGCGCCGATTGTGTTTCTGCTGCTGTACTTTCCCGAACCGTTTTTGTACATCAGCCAACTTTCGCCGGAAGTCGAAGCGAAAACACGGGCTTACCTGCAATGGACGGCGTGGGGCAGCATCGCGCAATTTTTCTTCCGTTTGTTTTATGGCTTCACCACCGCGATCTCGCAACCGCGCATCGTGATGTTGCTCAGCGTGTTCGCGCTGGCGCTGAAAATTCCGTTGAACTTTGTATTCATGCACGGCCATTTCGGATTTTCCGCAATGGGCGGCGTCGGCAGCGCCGTCGCGACAACCGTTGCCGTTTGGATTACCGTATTCATCGCCGCGTTCATCGTCTGGTGGAATCCGGATTACAAACGCTTCGGTATTTTCTCGCGCTGGTCGTGGCCGACGTGGCGACAGCAATGGCAGTTATGGAAACTTGGTTTGCCGATGGGGCTGACATTTTTGATCGATGTCACTTCGTTTACCTTCATGGCCTTATTCGTTGCTCGACTGGGGGCCACCACGGCCGCGGCGCATGGCATCGCTACTAACCTTGGCGCCGCAGCATATATGTTGCCGATGTCGATAAGTGTCGCTGTAAGTGTGTTGATCGGCCAAGCGGTTGGCGCCGGCGATGGCGCTAGTGCGCGTCGCGCCGGCCTGACCGGTTACCGAATCGCGATCGCCTTTGGCATAGCCACTGCCGCGTTAATTGCAATGGGCAGCGGCGCAATCAGTCGCTTTTACACCACGGACTCAGCGGTGCAAACGTTGGCGACACAACTTTTGCTGCTCGTTGCGATCTATCACTTCTTCGATGCTATTCTTGCCGTAGGCATTAATGGGTTGCGCGGATACAAAGACGCGGTAGTGCCAATGATCGTATGCGGTGTTTGTCTATGGGGCATCGGTTTGGGGGGCGGCTACGTGCTTGGACTGCAAGGCGGATTCATCAGCGATCGGCCGTTAGGTGCGGCGGGATTTTGGTACGCGGCGATTGCGAGTTACGCCTTCGCTGGATTGATCCTTGCCGCCTACTTTAATCACATTAGCCTGGCACACAAAAGAAAAACCGCGAAAACCGTATAGCGATCTTCGCGGTATCAACAGCCTTTCGGCTGGAGGAGTGCCGCTAATCTTGAATTGCTTGATAAACCGCCGCGTGAACTTTCGCTTCGATCTTGATCCACGAATTATTTGAGCAATTCTTTGACTTTTTCCGCCATCGCCTTGCCCATCGTCTGCTGCGTCTCGGCGGAGAAATGAATTCCGTCGATGCCGTCGGTGCTGATTATCTTTCCGGCGTCAACGAACGGAATCCCTGCCGCGCCGGCGAGTGCGCCGAGCAGAGGGGCGAGCTCTTTCGACTTTTGAATGCTCGCTGCACTGAAGATCTTCTCGACCCATTCTTGATTCATTTTGCCAAGCGGTGGTGGCGCGATCAGCAATACTTTGGGATTCGGATAGATTGAGAACACGCCGCCATTGGTGTTCTTTACCATGTTGGCAAGCTGCATGGCACCGAGCGCGATGTCCAGCGTGGTCAATTTAAGCGGCTCCTTGGTGTCGTTGGTGCCCAGCATGATGATGACCAAATCGAGCGGCAAATGGCTAGCGAGCGCCGCTGGCAAATACTTTGCCCCGTTCATGCCGGCGCCGCCCACTGGGATGGACGCATCGTCCGAGTTAGTGGTGCGTCCCGGCAGTGCTTCGGACACGACCTCATAGCCGCTTCCCAAAGCCTTTTGCATCGTACCGGGCCAGCGCACATCCTTTGGATAGCGCGCGGCGGGAACCACGTCCTTCACGGGGTTCCAGCCCCACGAGTTCGAATCGCCGAACACCATGATGCGTTTGGGTTCTTGCGCATAGCTGTTCACGCTTGACACACCGATCGCAACCACGAACAAACTGAACAGTATTGAAAGCCAACGTTGCTGCTGCATTATTCCTCCTATATATGATGTTTGTGCGGAGATTAGCCTTTACCCCTGGTATCCGCTGAACTGAATTATACATCTCGCTCTCGCCCCAATTGATACACCGGCCGCCGCGTCCGCTCGAAGATCGTCGGCCTGCTGAATTGCGGTCAGAGCGGGTGACAGTCGCTGCCGTGTTCGAGCGTCACATCGTCGCGCAATTCGCTCCAGATTCCGCCGCGAACCGGGTGAAACTACTTTTTGACGTAGCCGCGGCCGGCTGCACGGTTTTACCATCGACAGTCAATACTTTCGGCTCTTTGAACTCCGGAATGAACTTAGAAATCGGATCGTCAAGCAAAAATTTGCCATTTTCGTACAGCATCATCACTGCGACGCTGGTGACTGGTTTAGTCATCGAAGCGATACGAAAAATCGCATCGTCCGTCATCGCTTTATTCGAATCGATATCGGCAGCGCCGAATGATTTCATTTAAACGGTTTTGTTCTTGCGCGCGATCGCAACGACCGCGCCGGCGAGTTGTTTATTATCGATGTAAGGCTTGAGCGTTGCATCGACGCGCGCCAAGCGAGCCGCGGACAGGCCAACGCTGTCCGGCGCAGCTTTATCGAGATCGGCGGCGACAAGCGCCGACGCGCCCGCGATGAACGAATAGGCAATCAGCCATTTCGTGATGGGGGCGGGTAAGCATATTGAGTTCTCCTCCTCGATTGCTTTACTGGATGTGCGACAACTGTCGCAAAATTCAATTGAACACTGTATACAGTGTAACGTGAATGGATCGGAATCGCAAAATTGTTTTTTTTGGGTTATTTCATTTACAGGTTAAAAAAAGGCGAGGGCAAAGCCGATGTTGTGCCATTCACGGGTAAAAGTAGTTTTTGATCTCGAAATGGAATTACAACAAATCCAACGGACTCTTCACACCCTTGCCGCCTTTGTTCAACACATGGGTATAAATCATCGTTGTCGACACATCACTATGGCCCAATAATTCCTGCACGGTACGAATGTCATAACCACTCTGCAACAAATGCGTTGCGAACGAATGGCGCAAAGTATGCGGTGTCGCCGGTTTTGTAATACCAATGGTCGCGACGGCCTGCTTCATCGCACGTTGCACGCCTTTTTCATCGAGATGATGGCGGCGCGTTTTTCCCGAACGCGGATCGACCGATAAATTCATCGAAGGAAAAATATATTGCCAGCCCCACTCTTTCCCGGCGTTCGGATATTTTTTATCCAGCGCAAACGGCAAATACACCTCGCCAAAACCCTCGGCCAAATCTTGATTGTGCAGCGCCTTCACGCGCGCCAGATGCAGCTTCAGCGCCTCCGCCACCGCATCGGGCAACATCGTCACGCGATCCTTACCGCCCTTGCCGTCGCGCACGATAATCTCTCCGCGAGAAAATTCCACATCTTTCACCCGCAACCGCACGGCCTCCATCAGGCGCAAGCCCGCACCATACAACAGGCCCGCCAGCAATTTATGCGTGCCAGTCAATTCCGCCAACACCGCCTGCACCTCTTTCACCGTCAACACCACCGGCAAACGCTTGGGCACCCGCGCTTGCGTCACATTGTCCAGCCACGGCAGCGTTTGCTCAAATACATCGCGATACATAAACAACAGCGCGCTTTTCGCTTGATTCTGCGTCGAAGCGGACAACCTTGCCGGCGACGGCCAAGATTCGTTAAAAACGCCTCGATCTGCGTCGCGCCCATATCCTTCGGATGACGCTTGCCATGAAATAAAATAAAGCGTTTAATCCAATGTAAATATTGCTCTTCCGTGCGGATAGCGTAGTGCTTGACGCGCAATTTATTGCGGATTTGGTCGAGCAATTTGGGTGATTGCGCGGTTGGTGGTGTTTTCCATGATATATGGGGTGTTAGATTTTAAATAATTACATAAAAACAATGATATATAAACTTTCATCCAGATTATTCACCTTAGAGCGACTTAACCGAGATCTATTTAGGGTGTCTACTTTACGTTCAGCGCGATAGGCTGCGGTTACAAGTGCTGCGGTGACGGGAGCGTTAGCACAACGCGGCGCGGTTTATAAAATGGCCGAAATCTGATAGCGTGCGAAGCGTAATTCGCGCTGTCGCATAAAGCGAGCTTTAATGCGAACAGCGGAATTTACGCTTCGGAATGTTCTGGAGAGGGAGTTGGTCAATGAACTCAAGATACCGCTGGTTTGATCGGTCATGATACCGTTGAAGCTAACCCGCAGCCTTTCACGCCGAACGTTGCGTTGGACCGGACACCCCGCGGGAACGGTTGTTGGTATACCGACGCTCGCGAGCGCGTGGGTGCCGTTCAACTTGATTCGTTAGGCATTTAGGAGGCGCTGGCGGATGTTCAAACAAACAATGCTGTTCACAGCTGGTGTGCTGATTGGCGTCATTGGAGCCTCATACCTATTCATATTGAAGGGGTACCGGACAGAAGTGCTTTCATCTGAGCGGTTCTATCAGCTGGTCAAAGAGGGGAAGATTCCGATCTTGATATTGAATCAGTCAGAAATAAAATCGAATGGGTACGTGCTTGAAGTCTTTGGCACTGTGGAGAACCATGCGCCGCAGCCCATCCGTCTAGGCAAGGTCAGTGCCGACCTTTTCAACATCCAAGGCAAATTCATTCATAAGTGCGAGCACTGGATCCCAATAGTTAAGGAAAAATCACAGTACAACTTCAAATATCATTGCGCCAACCTCGTCGACCTCAAGCCTCGCGAATACGCGACGGGCAAGGTGTACGTAGACTAAATGCCTAACCACGCGTTGCAACGGACGCGCCGCAAGCGTCGCGCCGCTGAACTCAGACGTTAGAACGCTATGGCGCCTTTATTCACAGCCTTGGGTGTAGTCCCCGGCGCGGTGCTCGTTCTGGCCATCGCTTTCGTCGCTGCTCGTTTCTTTCAGCCAACGTCTGTCGCCATTCGCATGGCACTAGTTTTCGTTGCGGGCACTGCCTTCGGTGGTGGCGTAACAGTAGTCGGACTCTCGTTCTTCGTGCCCGATACGTTGGTGGCGCCTTGGCAGGTCATCGCTTACTTGGCATCTCTTGCTGTTGGCGCCCTTTTTGGTGGTGCATCGTTGCTTGTGTTCTGCATCAAATATCGCGTTCTAACCCTGCGCTCAAGCGGACCGCCGCAAGCGGCGTCCGCTTAGCTCCACGTTAGGCGTCTCAGGAAATGACTCCCGAAGAATTCGTCGCAATTAGAAGCCTCGTCGCCGCTTTTGGCGCCGGTGCGGTTGTCACGGCCGCGACCGCGTACCTGCTCATCAAGTTCTACCTTTGGTCTTATCTCGCAGAGAAGGGTAAGAACCTCGCCACACGTGAAGACATCGCATCCATAACAGACAAGGTTGAAAACGTCCGTACGCAGTACTCGACGCTGATTGAGGAACTCAAAGCCAAACATCAACTACGTCTCGCCGCCGTTGATAGAAGACTTCAGGCACATCAAGAAGCATTCACGCTATGGCGAAAGCTAATGGCTGCAACGTACACCGAAGACATTGGAAAGGTAGTGCTCGAGTGCCAATCTTGGTGGGAACAGAACTGCGTTTACCTTGAACCTACCGTCCGGGAAGCCTTCGTTTCGTCCTATGGCGCGGCGCACGGGCACGACTCGTTGGTTCGTAGCCGGCCGGAGGTGAAGATCGTGGAGGAAAGCTGGCGCGTCACGGGGTTTCCGAACATACTCTTTTTGGCCGTTCAACTTCCAACGCTGTCCCACTGGAAGCAAAGGCACTAGGGGTCACCAATGAAACGCCCAAAGTAGCAGAATCCTAACCCTTCCATCGAGGGGATGCCCAAAAGGCTGCGCCTTTCGGTCACCCCTCATGTCAAACGTTAAGGCTGTAGAAAAACCCTTTTTGGGAAATTGTGGATTCTTTCTAATGAAATCGGTCTCTAAAATTCGTCCCTACCTTACGATTTTTCCGTAGGAACGGTAAATATGCCCGCGTATTTGCATCGCATATTGATGCGCGGGCTTTTCTCTAAGCTCGTTAGATCGAGGCGTTAAAGGATGTTATGTTAAGACGAGATTTCATTCAAACCATGGCGGTTCTTACCGCAGGCGAATTGCTACAAGCTAAAGGAGTATTTGCTATCGCCAACGACAAAAATACCTGGCGCATGCCAGACGAAGCTGATCCGCATAAGCGCACCTGGATGGCCTTCGGCGCGAGTAAGCAAGTTTGGGGTAGCAAACTTCTCGCGGAAGTGCAGCGTAATTTGGCAACCATCGCCTTGACGATTGCGAAGTATCAGCCGGTATCGATGTGGTAAGGAACAGAAGACGTGCGCATCGCAAACAACTTAATGGGTTCTAAGATTGATCTGATCGTCTGCCCGCTGGACGATTTGTCGATGGGGGATTACCGGCCCGGTATTTGTCGTTAATGGGGATGGTGGGGGAAAAAACTGGCAGCAACTGGATTGGGGTTTCGACGGCTGGGGTGGAAAACAAAGCTACGACCGGGACGCGGGGAACGCGGCCAGTGTTTGTGCGAAGAAAGCAGGTGTTTGAATGCCTTCAAACTGAGTTAGTTTTAGAAGGCGGCGGCATCGAAGTGGATGGACACGGGACAGCGATTATTACCGAGGACTGCGTACTGAATGCAAACCGCAATCCGGGCTTGAGCAAATCCGCCTGCGAAGCCGAGTTGAAACGGCTGCTCGGTCTGAAAAAAATCATTTGGTTACCCGGCATCAAAGGGAAAGATATCACAAGGACAGGGCATACGGACTTTCTCCGCGCGGTTTGCCAAACCCGGCGTCGTTGTTGCCGGCTACGACCCTGACCCCAAATCTTTTGACCATGCAGTGGCCCAAACCCAGCTTGGATATCTTGCATGATTCGACAGATGCCGAAGGGCGGAAGCTGGAAGTGGCTGTGTTTAAAAGTGCTTGAACGGTTCGGGAAAAATTCCCAAGCAACAATTATGAAGCAGCTATATTGATTTCTTCAGCATTTTTGCAATGGCGCGGTTATCGCGCCTGAATTCGGTGATCTCAAAGCCGACTTGGCGGCAAGACAAACACTCCAGCGGCTATTCCCAGAAAGGACGGTGGTTCAGGTCAATATCGACGGTATTACCACGGGCGGTGGCGACCTGCTTATTCCCAACAAGAGCCGATGGTCTAACAAATCAATGCAGCGGACCGCTTGCTGAGACGGGGGCGGCAGAACTAACGCAGAACTTGATCCGCACTAAGAAAAGCCACCAGCTACCATTGCAGGAAGCAGTGTTCTGGCAGTTTATTGGTAACCCGCAGTACCGCCGGGAAGGGGTGCGGCAGGTCTATGACTTCTTTCTTGTATCGCGGTAGGAAATTCGACGAATTGACGATACGTGCCTGCGTTCCGCATAATTAGCGCTTATCGATGCCATAAATTTCCTTTATCCAGGCTGGTTAGTTGCCCAATTAGTATGTAATTTTGGACAGAAAATATTGAGAAGTCCCGAAGGAAGGAAGGACCGGCTTGAAGCAACAGATATTTTTGTTCCCGACTACTTTCACAAAGTTGTCGATTGTCGTGGGCGTGCCCCGCCCATACGCCCAGTTCCCCGATACATTCGCATGATTGCGGCGGGGCGGTGAGCAACGCTCATGGTGAACTGGAACTCCAATGTGTTTTCCCGCATATTTGGGCGAACTTGCAATGGCCATATCGCAAAGCAATCGTTTTTTTTTTTTATAACTCGTTTTAATTTTATGCTTCCACACGGTCATTCACAAGTTAACCACCAGTTCACCAGGATGGCGTTGGGATTGGTGCGGGCCGTAACAGTGCGTATGACAACACCAATGCATCCAGATGAGATCCTGCAACATGATGATGGACGGGCCCCACTGACAATGATTTTGGTGAAGTGATCAAATTAAGAAATATTGTTGGCTCAGCAACATTCCTAAGGGATTTCTCAGATTTATAAAAATCACACACCATTCAACACACTGAAGTGAGGGATCCTGGCATAGATAACACTGATATTCAACTGACATTGTCATTCAATAATCCAATTTACACAATAAAAAAGTGATCAACATCCCCCACACCCACTTTGGCAGTACCGTCTCCATCATTCCACAGTAGCTGCAATGGTAGTGATACTCCTTGATGAGATGGATTTCATTCCATTTACCCCATAACAACAATAATAATCAGTATGTAACCATCAGCTGTTATGATGATGAATATCACCACACACCGGCAATGCAGTCAATAATTAAACAGCATCCTTGTTGGAATGGCTGGAGATTTTGCTTGCACCAATTGATTCGAGATAACAAACATCAGAGCAGCAATGACTTCACATACAAATAATTATAATCAATAAACACCTAATTCGTCGCTCAAATTTTTACAACCGTAAAGGGGCTTGACACAGCACTTGCCAACTTGCATTTGGTATACAAGAATCATCGAGATATTCAAGTCATTGAGCATTCATAAAAGATTCAAGATGGGTAATGGCCACAACCAATAAAGCAACACCCATTTGACAAACCACATGGAAGATCTCATATCTCATCCATAATATCTTCCCTTTTTGATGCCAGGTGAAGTCAATGATTTTAAAAATTTCAGGACAAGTCATTGATTGGACTTCCAACGGATTTGTTCAACCAAATGTAATTTTGTGCATTGATCACAACCTCTTGGTAATAATAGCTATCATGTCATCCACTTGAATGCACTTTATTGAGCATGCATTGAGCGGCCTTGAACATCTTTTTGTTTCAACAACCTCGCTTGCGTGCCGGTGGTGGTCTTCCTTCCACCGCTCCAGCATAAATTGAAATCAAGCACCATCTTGCATGGCAAGTTTCCCATAAGCAACATGCAACCATGGCCAAGTGCACAAATAATCACCACGTAGATCAATGAATATTTGGATCACGTAGGTGTTGCAATCCACATATCATTCCTTCCCTAATCGATCACTAGTGTTTTGGCAATGATTGAGGCAATGGTGCAAGGATCGTCACTTCAAGTTACTTCTTACCGATTATCCTCTTCAAGGGCATGTAATATTTCTTATGCAAGTAGCTTCATATCATCCATATTGTAGTTCGGCAATCCAATGCTCTCTTTGGTTTGTCACAATACATATGATGAGGACCATGCTGAATGAAATCTTATAACATGACATCCTTGACACCTCAATCTGACAAGCTCAAAGTCCATCAATATGCAATGTCAATGCGTCATGTTTTACAGTTCATACAATCACCATAAGACAGTTTGAAGAAACTAATTTCATTGAAGAATCACAATTTAAAAAGGATTTGTCACAACCTGCAAACATTGATCATGGAGGTAGCCAAAGGAGTCCTTTAATGCAAATGAAAAGGCGTTTCTCATCATCCTCTCATTGATATGACATAATCCTCATGTGTAAAGTCCGACATAGTGAATGCAAAAGCAGATCCTCCGAATGCCGGTGATGCACACCAGTTTTCCTAGATCACCTCAGCACTTCAACCAGTGATGATGACGCAGTAAAAAATTAAAAAGTTTTCCCGATGATTGTGCTGTAAACGTAAACGCGGTTTTGCTCCACGGATCATCGACCTCCTTCCAATGTCTTTGATATTCATAACTTCATTGGCTTCATGATGACATGAAATGTTCCTTGATGTGTCCTGAATTGTTTTATGGGCAAAAGATCAGTGATGTAGGCTTTGATTCCTCAATGATGCTCGGTGGTTTTGACCTCGCACTTAAAAACTATATATTGAATTCGACATATCTTGACCATAACGCGCAGTTTCCTTTTCTATGAGATAAACGAATAAGTTTCATGAGCCAGTCCGGTGGCGGTGAACTAACCACTAACACTAAAAGCATAAGCTTTATAATTGATAAATTTTTGAGAAATGATTTTGGCCTGAGAACATTGATCTGGAGCTGTGAGCCGACATCCACGTGGCTGAAGCATTCAACGTCAATGTGATCCAACACAACCAGATCCACACCAAAAGACAACGACGAGGATGCAGATCAACAATGCACTCCACCAAGGCACACCAACATGAGCAGCAGAGAACAAATGGATTATCTACAGCCACAAAGGCCAATGCACAACAAAACTTGATTGCAATGCAATGACGTCAGTTGGCTGAAGGGACAACCGTCCGAGCAATGACAACCAAGCACACCCAGGTGCACAAGGCTGTGAATAAAAGCATCATGTAACCTATAATCATCTCATAGAGCAGCACGTCACTTGACCATTGTCCATTGATGGCGTAGTTGATTTGTCCTATTACATACCTTGCTCATCACATTGTAAAGCTAATGGTAAAGATAGCAATAATATGAATTTGTATATAATTTATTAGTATTTTTAAAATGACATATAGCACTATGAATGGATCCTGATGAAGCGTGAGCATGCATTCCCTGACAATGATCAGCAGTAGATCCACAATCCCAAGACTAGAACATCTAATTAATATTCATAATTGAATATTCAAAATGAAATATTCCCTTCTTGGGCAAGTCGTAAACAGCTAAATAAAGTATATTGATACCTTCAATGTAAATGATATAACTCAATAACAATCACAGACACCAGTGTGGACAACAATTATGTATTCAATCACGACATTCCTCAATGGCTTAACAGATATAAATGGAACAGCCACCACCTGCAACAATGGGTGGTATGCAACAAACTTCACAGAGATATGATCAATCAGGAACACCATTGACATGAAGAGCTTCATTGTTCAACAGTATAATAAATCAAACAGTATATATTGATTTTGATCAACAAACTCCATTTATAAGAATAATATTTGAATTTGATTTTTCAATTCCATATATAACAGTGAACCCCTTTTCAACACAAATGATACCTGGCATTGGATTTCAGGTGAATTTTGTGAACCACAGCATCTTGTGCTATCACCTCAGCCAGATGGCAGACTTACTGCAGTTGTCCATGAATGAGGAGCTAGACACCTCAAATCAATCTAGTAAGTCACATTGATGAATGATTGGAATGAAGTTTATATCATTATTTTTCATCCTCTCAAATTAACACCAAATATAATGAAACACAGCACAATGTAGCCCAGGGACATTCCTAAAACAAATGGATAATGAATACCACATATGAGACATTGCTATAACAGAAAGCAATATTTTCATTGGAATTTGAACACTATTCCTTCATGTGTGTGTGTGTGTGTGTGTGTGTGTGTGTGTGTGTGTGTGTGTGTGTGTGTGTGCCTGTTCATATGCAAAGGGTATAGATCCAGGTATGATTATCCAACTGGCCATCTGGCAGAGGTTGAGGCATAGGACACAAAATGAACAAAGCACTGTCCTGTAGCAATGTATTGAGCAAACATTACAGTGGTGAGGCAATGGTCAACGCCAATACCTGGACTTGGTGGTGTTCATGAGGGTGAGGCGGTGTTGCAGTAACTGACACATAGATCCTAGCAGCATGTATATGATTGTAACAGCTATCACCTGATAAAGGTCATGCAATTCTTGATGAAGGATGAAATTTCTAGCAGAAATTTCTCCTATTTATAGTAGCAACAGCAAGGCAGTGGGGTCCACATCTCCAATGTACCAATATGCAATGCAGTCATCGAGCTGCGGCATTTTTCACGGTGAGGTGCGCGGTCAAGGATCACCGGCTTTAGCAGCAGTTTTCCTTTGAATGAGATTCTTCAGATCAGGCGAAGGATCAGTGCGATGTATTTTCCTTCAGTGATTCGGTCGATGCAGTTCAAAAGTCACATGATCTCTGAATCGACGTCAACGTGGCAATGCAGGCAGGCCGGTGCAACCAGTTGGTCTTCGAACCCGCAACACGTGTTCCATTCCTTCCACAACGCATTGTTGAGGTGGCTATGATTAACACTACACATGCAGACATCTTCTGGGCCATGGTGGTGTGACAGTATTCATCCTGTTTGAACAAACCGCCATAAAGTTGGCATTCAATTTGTTTTAATTTAATTTGAATAAACATTTTTTTTTTTTTTACGGTCAATGGCAACGACTTTGCATCACTTTTTGATTGTAATGAAATAATACAAAAAGAATTTAATTCAATCATCCCTTACACTGTATCCGTGTTCAATTCAATACTCCAACATACACACAGTGCGGTAAAGCAATAGAGGAGGACTGATGTGTACCCATCGCCAAATGGCTGGTGCATCTCGTTCATTGCGCGAGCATGACCTGGCTGACCCCACACAGCGATTATCAATAAGGCTCGCCGGGCGCCTGGCTGTGCACCCAGCTTCTTCAGCACATATAAATGATAAAGCCTTCATGATAATGAACCAAATTAACAGTTACAGTGTGGATGACGAAGACGAACGTTTTGATGCAATGGTGGCAGTTGATATGATGCAAATGAAGCGATAACAGCAATGCAAATTTCATATGTTCAATGATGAAACAATAACCACATGATGATGATGTGCCACCGAGATGAGTACTCTATGACAATGCGATTCGCTGATCCAGTTGAAAAAGCTTCAAAGTGTGACTGTGAGATGACATTCATCACCTCCACCGCGCTCCCTGAAGGCGACGCGTGGCCACGGGTTGGCGGGCGGGGTGTTGAGATCCGCGACGATGGTCCACTGGAACCCCTAACTGTCGCCGGCTTGACCAAATCGGCCACGACGATGTTTGAGCAACACGTCATGTGAACGAGTAAAGCGGCAGTGCTCTAATTCAATAACCGATCACATCAAAGGTAATCTCTAAACATCATCTGGAGGTGGGGTAGCCCGGCAACATTCCTTTTGAATATATCACTTATAATAATTTGAATGATGAACGTAGACGGCTATCAGCAAACACAAATAACGTGCAGTGTGGTATTGAGCAATTGAATTGGTTTTGAACGCCGTAAAGGTTAATGATACCTTCATATGAAGGCGGTACATGTAGCAGTACAATGGAAGAGGCTTTGGGAGGCCGTGGGTGGTGTCGAGCATTCCAGGACACGCTAACTGGAATGCATCCATGCAGTGGGCTCCAGCTGACAGTCTCCAGCATATGGCTCACCATCACACTGATTGGTCATGATGACATGTGAACCAACAACAACATTCAATAAGCACTGGACATCATAATTGATATGCGTAATGCATTGCAACATGGTAAAGGACAATCACAGTAATATTATATAAAATATTCACTATTTTATATATACAAATCCAAGAGTGTGTGAGTAGGCCACCACCACTTTTTGACATGAGCAATCAATAAAATAATCATGAAGAAGATCTTCAGTGCCAGCGAGGCATTTGAAGTTGAAAGAACTAGAACTTGCTGGCGCGCGCTGTCGCGGCAGCAGCAGATTGAGTTCGTCTCAAAAATGATGGACACCGACATCAACAGGAATTGATCACCCAAACATGACAAGCAATCGGCAAGGCAATAAGAGTCAAGGATGCAATAATTCAGTGATGAAGATGGAACAAAAGATTGGCAATGTATGGATGAAATTCTGACATGCTCCACCAACTATGATCCAACAGTGGTTTTGGTTTTAAGGCAACTTGCTCTTGTGGCCCAGGCTGATGCTGGTGAAGGTGGCGGAGTTGAGCCCCAAGGCGTTGGCGATCACCGTGCCGAGAAGTCCGCGCGCCTCAACAGCGGTGGCTGATGCGATCCGCATTGCAGTCGTCGTCGC